>NZ_JBWVQS010000001.1:0-1553161 GCF_056642115.1 Aeromonas sp. 130281
GGCAAGGTCCGGCAACGGACACACAATTCGGACGCGGGGTGGAGCAGCTCGGTAGCTCGTCGGGCTCATAACCCGAAGGTCGTCGGTTCAAATCCGGCCCCCGCAACCAACTTATTCTCTTTTCTCCTCCCTGTATCACTCCCGATCCTCCCGTGTATCACCCTGATCCAGCACATTAATTTATGTGGTGGCGATCCATAGTCCCATTTGTTCGGTATCATTCTGGCTTCTGTTCATGGATGAGGCCTCTCCCTGTGATGCACCCTTTCAACTACCTTCCTCCCAAGATAACCATGCAGACCACCACCCTGAACGAGGTGATGGCGAGCGACATTCCCGTCAAACTGCTGCTGGTCGCAGAGACCGGGCGCGACGCCCTGCTGGCGCAACCGGCCTTCGCCGGGGTGGCGTCCCAGATAGCCCTGGGTCTGCCGGCCCCTTACCGGCTGGCGGATGGTCAGGGCCTGCAGCTGGTGATCTTCATGGACTCGGCGCCCGTTCTGGATCACCGGCTCTACAAGCAGGCCCGCACCTGGACAGCCCCCCTTGCGGGTCTCAAGGTGGCGCAACTGGTGCTGCACCTGGAGGGCTTCGATGAGGCGCCCCGGGCGCTGCTGGCCGAGCTGGTGCTCGCCGCCCTGCTGGCGGCCGATGTGCCGCTGCCCACCCAGAAGTGCGCCGACGAGGCGCCCATCGGCTATCAGAGCCTGACCCTGTCTCCCCCCTGCGTCCTGGATCTGGCCCGCATCGAGGCCGAGGCGCAGGGCAACGGGCTGGCCCGTCACCTGGCCGTGCTGCCCGCCTCAGAGCTCAATGCCGGCAGTTACCGTGCCTTCGCGCGGCAGCTGGCGCAACAGGAGGGCTGGCAATGTCAGGAGTTCGACGAGGCAGCCCTCGCCAAGCTTGGTGCCGGCGCCTTCCTGGCGGTGGCCAGGGGCTCGGAGGACAACCAGGCTGCCATCGTCAGGCTCAGCTATTGCCCGGCCAATCCGGTGCGCCGCATCGCGCTGGTGGGCAAGGGGATCTGCCACGACTCCGGGGGCTATAACCTGAAAGTGGGTGGCAGCATGTATGGCATGCACCTGGACATGGGGGGCAGCGCGGTGGCGCTCGGAACCCTGCATGCCATCAGCCGGGCCAGGTTGCCCGTTGAGGTGCACTGCTGGCTCGCCATCGCCGAGAACCACATAGGCCCCAAAGCCTACCGACCGGGGGAGGTGGTGACCGCCCTCAATGGCACCACCATAGAGGTGGTGGACACCGACGCCGAGGGGCGCATGGTGCTGGCGGATGCCCTGGCGCTCGCGGCCCAAGGGGAGCCCGATCTGCTGATCGACTACGCAACCCTGACCGGTGCCTGCAAGCGGGCGCTCGGCAGCCGCTACAGCGGCGCCTTCACCAATCGCCCCGACTGGCTTCCCGAGCTGATACGCCTGGGACAGCAGAGCGGTGAACGGATCTGGCCCTTCCCGCTGGACGAGGATTTCGACGACAACCTCGATAGCGAGTGGGCCGATCTGTTACAGTGCGCCCCGGGTAGCTCGCCGGATCACATCGACGCCGCCCGCTTCCTCAGCCGCTTCGTGCCCGGGCAGACCCCCTGGTTGCACCTCGACCTGAGCGGTTTTCGCAACAAGGGGGGCAACGGCGTGGTCGGCAGCGAAGTGACCGGGTTTGGCGTCAGGCTGTCGCTGACGCTGCTCGCCAGCCAGCTCGGCATGGCCGAGCCCGCCACATGAATGGCCAAGTACAACCAATAAGGACAAGCGTGAAACAAGCAAGCTATGACTGGGTGCTGTTCGATCTGGACGAGACCCTGCTCGATTTCCCGGTCGCCCAGGCACTGGAACGCACCCTGCAGATCTATGGCGTGACGCCAACGCCCCCCAGGATGGCGGCCTATCACGAGCTGAACCACAGGCTGTGGCAGCAATACAACTCAGGTGAGATAGACGCCACCCAACTGCAGCAGACCCGTTTTTCGATGTTTGCCGAGCAGGTGAACGTGGCACCCATGGCGATGAATGACACCTTCCTGCAGCAGATCATCGCCCTGAGCGTGCCGCTGGAGGGGGTGGAGCAGACCCTGCTGACCCTGAAGAGCCGGGTCAGGATGGGGATCATCACCAATGGTTTCAGCCTGCCCCAGCGCGGTCGTCTCGACAAGCTGGGCTGGAACGAGTGGTTTGAGCCCCTCGTTATCTCCGACGAGGTGCAGGTGACCAAGCCGGCTGCCGCCATCTTCCAGCACGCCCTGGATCTGATGGGGCAGCCGAGCCCGGCGCGGGTGCTGATGGTGGGGGACAACCCCAAGACCGACATCGCCGGTGCCGCCGCCCAGGGGCTGGCGACCTGCTGGTACAACCCCGCCCGCCAGCAGGGGCCCTGCGAGGCGACCCACGAGATCCATCACTTCGCCCACCTCTCTGACATAGTGCTGGGACGCTGAGCCCGGCGCCAGGCGACTTCGCAAAGACAAGAAAGGCAGCCCTCGGGCTGCCTTTTTTCATCGCTGGCGTTCTCAGGTGCCGAGGCGGCTGAGCAGCCAGGCCTCGAGCAGGGCGACGCCGGGGGCCAGCACGGCCTCGTCGAAGTCGAACTCCGGATGGTGGTGAGGCGCCGCCAGATTGGCCCCCAGAATGAGGTAGGCGGCCTCACCGCCGTGCTGCTGCACCCGCTCGATGAGGAAACCGGCGTCCTCGCTGGCGCCGAAACGGCGGGTGTGGATGGTCTCCAGCTTGAGCGCCTCGGCCAGGGGCACTATCTCCTCGAGCAGGGCCGGGCTGTTCTCTATGCCGATGGCTTCCCCCTGCTTGCGAATGAGGTAGCTGGCCCCCTGCATCATGGCGGCCCCTTCCACTATCTGCTGCACCTGGCCGAACATGTAGTCGTTGAGGGCCGGGGTCGCGCCCCGGGTCTCTCCCATCAGGCGGGCGTGACCCGGGATCACGTTGCGACCGCTGCCCCCATTGAGCTGGCCTATGTTGATGCGGGTCATGCCGTCCCGGTGGCGGGCGATGCCGAGCATGGCGGTGGTGGCCATGCAGGCCGCCGCCAGGGCGTTGCTGCCGGCGTTGGGCTCGAGCCCCGCGTGGGCGGCGCGCCCCATAAATTCCACATCGAACTTGGTGGAGCATAGAAACTCGGTGGGGTTGATCACAAGCTCGCCGCTGTTGGCATGAATGCCGATGTGCAGCGCCAGCAGGGCATCTACGTCATCGAGCTGACCGCCCGCTGCCAGCGCCTTGCCGCCGCGACACCCCTCTTCGGCAGGCTGGAAGAAGAGCTTGATGCGGCCGTTGAGCCGCTCGGCCAGGGCGCTGATCCGCTCGGCCAGCACCAGCCCGATGGCGGTGTGGCCGTCGTGGGCACAGGCGTGCATCCAGCCCGGGTTGGCGGAGTGCCACCCCTCCTGGCAGGGCTGGTGCGCCGGCTCCCGGCTCTCCTCCACCTCTACCGCGTCTATGTCGAAGCGAAAGCCCAGGGTGGGGCCGGGGCGGCCGCTGTCCCAGACCCCCATCACACCGGTGATCTCGTCGATGCGGGCCAGCCAGTCGGGGTGGGCCCCCTGACGCAGGGCTCGCTCCTTCTGGGCTGCGACGTCTATCTCCCGTCCCATGATGAGGTTGCTGGCCAGCAGCTTGTCCCCCAGCATGACGGAAAAACCGAGTTCGGATAGGTGGTGGGCGATGAGGGCGCTGGTGCGAAATTCACACCAGGCGGCTTCGGGGAGACGGTGAAGGTCACGGCGCCAGTGGCGCAGAGCATCCTGAGTCATGGTGATTCCTGCATGGCAAATCCAGCGGACATTGTGACGGGCAGGGGGGCAAGAGTAAATCCCGCAGAGACAGATGCGGCAAGGGGAGCACTGAGGCTCCCCTTGCAAGAACGGCGATCATGACGTTCAGGTCGTTAAATGCTCACAGATGGTCAATAACTTCTGACTGGCGCCCTGTTCCTGAGCAAGCCATCAAAAACCCACCTTTGCGGGTGTTTTTGCGGCCTGGTGGCGCTATCAAGATGCAGGTCAAGCAGCTGCCTGACCGATTAACCGCCTTAGAGCTGTGCCAGCGAGGGCAGAGAGACGGCAACCAGAGTGAAAAACACGGTAAAAACGGCGGTAACAACGAACTCTTTCATTATTTTGTCTCCCTTGGCTGACTGATGATGAGACCAAGATACCACAATGACAGGGGATAACAATGAAAAATGTAATTATGTGGCAAAATCATGTCGGTGGTGTCGTAGTGCTGTGTTTTTGTAATTTTGTGGCCGTTTTATCACCCATTCAGGGGGTGGTGGATTTCTAGCTCATGATATTTATCACTATATTGTTTATATACAGTCACTTATGGTTCTTCTTTTGCGTTTTTTGATGGGGTTTGTACGAGGCTGTTTTGGTGATTATCAACTTTTGTGGCGAAAAATGGCCGTGTGGTGCGCCTGAAAGTGTCGCCAATGATGGGTTGGCTGGCTGGTAGTGCCATTTCCTTCATCCCATCATTTTTATCTGCCCGCCATGGGGTAAACCCTGTCGGGACGGTGCTTTATCGTCATCACCTTCAGGCAGAATTTCAATTCACAGGGGAAAACAGGGTAAAACTGCAGGCATTCGGCTGGGAGAAGACCCCCAGCCCCGACCGCCGAGCCGCGTATTTTGGGGGGCGTCATGGCAGTAGGGGTGAGCTTGCATCACAGCGCAGAGGCAGGCACGCAGAGACAGGGAACCCAGGCATGGGGCGCCCATTGTCAGAGGACGCAGGGCGCGAGGCGCCTTGAGAGGCCCTGTGGTGAGGGTGTGGGGTGCAAGTTCAGGCCGAGTTAGCTTTATGACGGGGGATAAGCGAGAGCGCGGGCAAGGGGAGGGGCAAGAGTCTACGGGAGAGGGGGAAACCTCAGTAGAGCGCGGCGAAACGAAAGGGAGCGCCTGTATCGCCAACTTATCCGGCAGCAGCGCAACAGGGGGCGGTTCGGCAGGCTGGCACACGGATGGGGCTGGAAGGCGGTGGCCTGTGCCTGTCAGCAGGGGCTGATGACAACCGGCAGGCATAAAAAAACCCTCCATCGGAGGGTTTTTGTCATCAACAACCGGTAAAAAGCTGAGTGGCTTAGAACAGGGTGGTGGAGAGATCGTACAGCTCCTGATCGAACGGGCGCTTGAGGTTCTCGATGCAGTCGATGATGTCGTGGTGCACCATCTCGTTGCCCTGGATACCGACGCAGCGGCCACCCTGACCGGCGAGCAGCTGCTCGACGGCAAAGGCACCCATGCGGCTGGACATGATGCGATCGCGGGCGGTCGGCGAGCCGCCACGCTGGATGTGACCCAGTATGGTGGCGCGGGTTTCGCGGCCTGTCATGGCTTCGATGTCTTTGGCCAGGGCGTTGACGTCGGTGACGTGCTCGCAGATGGTGATGATGGCGTGCTTCTTGCCTTTGGCTTCGCCTTCCTTGATCTGTTGCAGCAGCTTCTCCTTGTCAAACGCCACTTCCGGCACGATCACGTACTCGGCGCCACCGGCAACGGCGGCGGACATGGCCAGATCGCCACAGTGGCGGCCCATGATCTCGACCACAGAGATGCGGTGGTGGGAGCTGCAGGTGTCGCGCAGGCGGTCGATGGCGTCGACGACCACGTTCAGGGCGGTGTCAAAGCCGATGGTGAAGTCGGTACCGGCGATGTCGTTGTCTATGGTGCCCGGCAGGCCGATGCAGGGGAAACCCTCTTCGGTCAGCTTCTTGGCACCCATGTAGGAGCCGTCACCGCCGATCACCACCAGGGCGTCGATGCCGTGTTTTTTAAGGTTCTCGATCGCTTCGGCGCGCACTTTCGGGTCCTTGAACGCGGGGAAACGGGCAGAGCCCAGGAAGGTGCCACCGCGGTTGACCACGTCGGAGACGCTGTGGCGCTCGAGCTTGACGATCCTGTCCTGATGCAGACCGAGGTAGCCATCATAGATGCCGTAGACTTCCAGGCCATGATGCAGACCGGCGCGCACCACGGCGCGAATGGCTGCGTTCATACCCGGTGCGTCACCACCACTGGTCAAAACACCAATACGTTTGATTTGTTTGGTCATGAGTGCCTCTGGATCTGAGTTGTCGAATATCAATATCTGAAAATGGGGCCAGCCGTTTTTACTATATCGGCTTTCCTATGGAAGAAGGGGACCCATAGGAAAGCGATATCAAGAGAGGGGCCAGGCCCCTCTCTTGCGTCACTTACTGGGCGGCGCCAGCGATGATCTGGGAGAAGTCGTCCACTTTCAGGGACGCACCACCCACCAGGCCACCGTCGATGTCCGGCTGGCCGAACAGGTCGGCAGCGGTCGCGCCAGTGACGGAACCACCGTACAGGATCTGTACCTTGGCAGCCACGGCGGCGTCAAAACCGGCCAGGTACTGACGGATGTGAGCGTGAACGGATTGCGCGATTTCCGGGGTGGCAGTCTTGCCGGTGCCGATGGCCCATACCGGCTCGTAAGCCACGACGGCGTTGGCGAAGGAGGCGATGCCGCAACGGTCGATGACGGCTTTGAGCTGGGTCTCGACCACGTTTTTGGTCACGCCGGCTTCGAACTGCTCCAGGGTCTCACCGATGCACAGTACCGGGATCAGGCCGCCCTTCTGGATGGCTTCGTACTTGGCAGCCACCACGTCGTCGGTCTCTGCGTGCAGGGTGCGACGCTCGCTGTGGCCGACCAGGGAGTAGGTGCAACCGAAGGCTTTGAGCATGGAGGGGGCGTTCTCGCCGGTGAAGGCGCCGGACTCGTGAACGTCGGCGTTCTGGGCACCGTAAGCGATCTTGCTGCCAGCGGTCAGCTGTTCAACCAGACCCAAAAAGATAACCGGTGGGCAGACGGCGACTTGCACGGAAGGATGAGCGGCAGCAGCCGGGGTCAGTCCTTTGATCAGAGCTTCGACAGAAGCTTTGGTGCCGTTCAGTTTCCAGTTACCCATTACCAGGTGCTGTCTCATCTTCTCAATCTCCTAGGCATTTGATTGCGCAACATTATATGAATTGAACCGAGCCCAAGATAGCTGACCCGGCGGCAAATGACGTAATTTTTTTTCGCTTTCCTGATCCAAATCAGGAATGCAAGAACCGATCGCTCATTCGTTAACCTGCCCCCGCAAACGGGCCCACCATACCCCAATCCACTCGTGAATGGCAGCCTCGGAATACATCAGATAACGCCCCTTGGGCAGGTAGCTGTAGAGGGGCTGCGGCTCCTGGCTCTGCTTGGCGGTGTAGTCGGTGGGGGCCGGCACCGCATCGAGTCCCTGACCGCGATAGAGGGCCATGGCTCTGGGCAGGTGGGTGGCCGAGCTCACCAGCGCCACCCGCTTGCCCTTGAGGTGGGCACTGATGCTGACCGCCTCGTCATGGGTGTCTTTGTTGTTTTCAAACAACGTCATTCGGGAGCGGAGGATGCCGAGGCTGGTCGCCATGCGGGCGTTGACCTCGGCGTTGGAGAGGGGGTCGCCCGACACATAACCGGAGAAGACCAGCTCTGCCTCTGGATAGGCCTGGGCGAGGCGCACCCCCTCCAGGGTTCTGGCGAGGGCTATGTTGTTCTGCCAGGCGCGCTCGGGCACCGCCGGATCGCTCACGTGACCGTTGCCGAGCACCACGATGGCCTCTATATCCGGGTGCTGGTTTACCTCGAAGGGCGGATAGGTCTGCTCCAGGCTGCGGGCCAGCTCATAGCTGACGGGCCTCATCCCCATCAGGGCGATGATCACCAGGGAGAGGGTCGCCAGCAGCTTGCCGCTCTTCTGAAAGCGGGTGAACCAGAGCAGCAGCAACGCCAGCAGCAATAAGGAGAGGGAGAAGGGCAGCGGCATCAGCAACTGGCCCAGCCATTTCTTGATGACAAAGAAGTTCAACTCAAACATGTGTTCTCCCATCATTACCTTAATTAACATGCGACAGCTGGCATCAGGCGTTGAGGGCATTTTATCAGATCCTGCGCCAGGTTGATCACAAGCTCCTTCCCTTGGACTCGAGCACCGCCAGCTCTCCGGAAATGTCTGCCATCTGCACAACCACTATCAAAAAACAACTAGATAAATTGACAGTTGAATCCCTGCGGCTTATGCCCAGAATGGCCAGAAATCATGATGATCCTGGTTTTTTTTGTTTATGGGTAACCTCGGTATGCTTTGAACAGCTCAGCATGCCACCATGTAGTCGCATCAGTTGAGTCGTATTATGTCTAAGCACGCAGCCAAGGTCGGAAATATAGGAACCGACCACGATGGATTTCATCCCACGCCCATCATTGCCGGTTCTCCCGACGTTTTCATTGATGGCATTCCCGCCGCCAGGGTCGGAGACCCGTTGGCTCCACATGACAAGCCAAACCATCCCCCGCACCCTCGCAAAATCGCTTCTGGTTCATCAACGGTGCTTGTGAATGGCAAGCCTTTGGCCATCACCGGCGGCGCAGTTGATTGTGGCGGGGTAATCATCGGTTCGAGTACGGTCATTGTTGGAGATATTGCACCTCCTGCAGCTCCACCGCTGGAGCTCGCTGGCTTGTTTGATGAAGCATTTGTGCTCAGAGACGAAGTGACGGGGGAGCCTCTTGCAGAGGTGGAATATCGGATTGTTCGGGCAGATGGCAAAGCCGAGTACGGGAAGACAGATCCTCAGGGACGTACTCACATAGTATCGGCCTTTGAAGAGGAAACTGTTTCGATCGAAGTGAAGGAGTCGTAACGTGGGTGAGAGTGCCAAGTGGAAGAAAATTGGGGAATCCAATCTGAGCCCAACGGAGAAGAAAGAACGAGCAGAGGTCAAGCTTAAAGTACAAAAAAAAGAGAATATAATTGTCATCGGTTCTGAGCATAGTTATAACTCATTTTGGTTGAAGATGATGTTTATAGCTGCAACTGTCACCGAAATTAGATGTGGATTGTCGAAAGTAGATCGAACTATAGTCGCTTATGTACCAGATGGTTATACCAAACTGGAATTGGGAGTAATTGAACTTTGGTGTAATAACTACGATTTTATACCTAAGGCAATAACTTCAACCTCTGCTCTACTTGAACTATTAAAAGCTGAGCGTGATGAATATAAGATTAAAGATTTATTCTTCTTTTGCCATGGAATACCTGGTGAGTTGAGTGTTAATTATAAAGGTGGCGTAAAGGTGGCCTTAAATAAGGCCAATATTAAAAGCATCCCGAACAAGGTGTTCTCTGTGGATGGAAGTATATGCTCATATGCATGTAGAACAGGTGTGTCAAGCATGTTTGAGTCTTTTGATAATGCTGGGGATGCTGGGCCGGAAAATAGTCTTGCACAGAAAATGGCTGATCACTTTAATATCTCAGTTTATGCATTTATGACCCGCACGTTTTATGGGCACATCATCAGAAACAAACCAGATTCCAATGCAATTTCTAGTCGTCTTAAAGAGTTGCGCACGAGCCTTGGTAGTAACGTTGTTCATAAACTTTCGGCAGAGCATGAGGCGTTGCCCCATCCTGGATTGGCAGATGCTTTTTATAATAGATCCGCAAAAGATGAGGGGACAAATGGATATTCATTGTGGCGAAAGAAAGGCGGGATAGGATTGCCATACTCATTTCATACACCTAAAGGGCTTCCACATGGCCTTATTGAGTTTAAGCCTAAGGTAAGTTAATAATATGGTTTTTAAATATACAATCGCTGTATTAGTTTTTTCGATTTTTAGTGCCGTTGCAAGCGATAAAGGAGATAGCATGGCTGGGGCAATGAGCGTTTTCCCTATAGATGTAAAAATGATATCTGAAGGTTTAAATGGTCAAGATGATGTGATGTATTCCGCCTCAGGGAAACAGCTCACCAAGGCAGGTTTTGAGGTCATTCTTCCTTCGGAGATTAGAAATAGTGGAACACTTGTTCTGACATCATCCAAGACTGGGATGGTTATATACAAAGGTGATTATAAAAGTGGGCAGGTAATTACATTAGATATCGACGAACACTTGCTAAGTGATGGCGGGCTTGACTTGCTTAGTGTTCAATTTTGGGATGTTGACAGGAAGTTACTTTATTCTTGTGAGCAACAGAAAGCATTCAAAATCTGGGCACCAAAATCTATTGTGACTATTAATATATTGCCACAACCTAAACCCGATGACCTGATAGAGGGTAGTATGTATTGCTATGATGCTTATATTCACAAAGCAATTAAATAATGAAGTATTATCTGGAGCGATAGATCACAAGTGTTTGCAGGTGATTAGCATTGCCTAATACACAACTGCTAGTTGAATATTATTCTCCCCAGCGTTAGCATCTACCCATCATGGTCAGAGTCTCACCGACCTTGGCCTTTTTCGTTTCTGGCCCGCTTCGTGCGGGCTTTGTCGTTTCTGGAGGGGCGATGCATGGGGAAAACGGCTGCGGCTGCCGCGGGGGTGGCAAAGAGCGCGCCGCCGGTGGTGGTGTCCGGCATGACGCTGGCCGGGTACTCGCTCAATGACTGGGTGCTGGCGGCCACCTTGATGTGGATAGCGGTTCAGACGGGTGGTTCATCTGGTCGAATATCATCAAACCGCGCCGCCAGCGTGACAGTTTGCGAGCCATCGACCTACTCCAACCCCATATAGAGAACCAAACTCCCCGTCCTTGAGTTTTCAGCAAATTCCGGATGTGACAGAATACCTCTCTTTTTGGTCTGGCCCAATCCTGCGGCCGAAGATGAGTGTGTCTTGAAGCAAGATCAGAGTTTTGACGGGCGCGCCGACAAGTTCGCTCGCAACATTTATGACTCCACCAAGGGGCGCATTCGCACCGCCGTGGTGTGGAGCGACATCGAAGCCTGCCTGGCGCGCCTTGGCAACCGGCCCCTGCGCATCCTGGATGCCGGCGGCGGTTTTGGCTATTTCGCCCAGAAGCTGGCGGCCATGGGCCACCAGGTGGAGCTGTGCGATCTCTCGGCAGAGATGCTGGATCTCGCCCGGGAGCAGATTGCCCAGAAGGGGCTGGAAGACAGAATTCGTCTCATCCATTGCCCCATTCAGGATCTCAAGGCCCATGTGACCGGCACCTTTGACCTGGTGCTCTGTCATGCGGTGCTGGAGTGGCTCGCCGAGCCCCGCCAGACCCTGCTCGGTCTGTTCCCTTTCGTCAATGCAGGGGGCATACTGTCGCTGCTTTTTTACAATCGTCATGGCCTCTTGTTCCAGAGCCTGGTGGTGGGCAATTTCGACTACGTGCGCCAGGGGCTGAACAAGAAGCGTCAGACTGCGCTCACGCCCACCAACCCCCAGTTGCCGGAACAGGTCTATGACTGGATAGGCCGGGGGGGCCTCAAGATCATCGGCAAGACAGGGGTGCGGGTCATTCACGACTACATGCGCCACAAGCAGGAGCAGGTCGAGAAATTCGACGATCTGCTGGCCATGGAGCAGCACTACTGTCGTCAGGAACCCTTTGTCTCCCTTGGGCGCTACATCCATGTGATGGCCCAGAAGCCGGTCGGCTGAGGGCTGTCATGGGGGCCTGAATGGCCGGGATGCCAGGGTTTATGCGGTCGGGATACCGCCGCCGGGGTTGCCCATCCCCGGGTCCGAATCACCACGAGGGTCTGGTACCCCCGTTTATAACAACGAGATGATAACGTCATGATGAGTACATCCCGTACCCTGCCAGAGACGGTGGGATGGGTCAGACAGGAGGGCCTCTCCTTGAATCTGCCCACCGACAGGCTGGCCTTTCTGATTGCGATCAAGACGCTGTCCGAGGACGAGTCTGATCTCTCGGAGGCCGCGCTGCACGACGCCTTCGGCTATGTGAGCAGCGCCTTCGGCCAGATGGACGAGACCCTCTCGGGTCGTGCCAACAACGCCATCAACGATCTCATTCGCCAGCAGTTGCTGTCGCGCTTCACCACCGACATGGTGGCGGGGGAGAGCCTCTATCGCCTGTCGCGCCTAGGCATGAGCATCGTCGACTTCTTTATGGATCAGCGCCAGGTCGACTCCATCAAGCTCTCCATCCTGCTCGAACACCTGGCGGCCGAGCTCGACACCGCCCGCGAGGCGGCGCTCGAGACCAATACCCGGGAGCAGTGGGACGCAGAAGTGCTGCCGCGGCTCACCTTCTCCCTGGAGGAGACGCTGGGGCGCATCGATCTCACCCAGCGCGCCATGGACGAGCAGCAGAATCAGGTCAAGAACGAGATAGCGGCCCTGCTGACCCAGAACTGGATCGACGCCATCCACAGCTGCGAGAAGCTGCTGCGCGAGACGGGCCAGACCCTGCGCGAGCTGCAGGATACCCTGGACGCCGCTGGCCACCGCCTGCAGGCGGGGCTGCTCAACATTCAGGAAGCGGCCCAGGGGCGCGACGATCTCCTCCACGTCGAGGAGCTGACCCATGCCCTGCAGGGGCGTCTGGATGTCATCACCTCCTGGGGCCAGCAGTGCATCGAGCTCTGGTCCCGCTATGACAGGCACGTCCACAAGTTCATCCGCAACGCCATCGACATGGACAAGAACCGCGCCTTCAGCCAGCGGCTGCGGGAATCCATCCGCAACTTCGAGCAGCACAACTTCTTGCTCAGAGTCGCCGAGGAGGCGCGCCTCCTGGAGCTGCGGGACGAAACCATCGCCATCCACGACGAGGAGGTGACCGGCGAGGTGCCCCTCGAGATGGAGTTCATGGAGATGGTGGACATCAACCAGGCGCTGGCGGAGCGCATCGAGCGTTATCTGGCCCGCTATCCCGAGCAGGGGCAGCAGCTGGATCTCGCCGACGTGCTGCGAGAATACCTGCTCGATTTCCCGGCCCACGCCCACTTCGACGTGGCGCGTCTGCTGATAGACCAGGCCGTGCGCCTCGGCCATGCCAGCGGTGAGCGCGAGCTGCACCGCCAACCCGCATGGAAACCCATTAACCAAGCTGGATCCAAGGTTCAGGCCTATGTCATTGATCAATTCTGAGTTTCCCTTGCCCCTGCGGCTCGCAGAGGCCATCGCCAACCCCTTGTTTCCGCGCATCGACACCGCCCTGCGCTCGGGGCGCCACATCAGTGCCGACGATTTCGAACAGCATTCGGCCCTGGTGGAGTTCCATGGCGAGCTCGAGATCTTCTACGGCCGCTATCAGGTCGAGCTCATCAAGGCGCCTGAGGGCTTCTTCTACCTGCGCCCGCGCCCGAGCGCCGACATCGGAACAACCGTTTTATCTGAGCTCGATATGCTGGTGGGCAAGGTGCTCTGCTACCTCTATTTGAGCCCGGACCGCCTCGCCTCTGAAGGGGTCTTCACCATGGGCGAGTTGCAGGAGGAGGTGCTGAGTCTGGCGGACGAGAAGCAGTTGCTGCGCATGGTCAACAGCCGCTCCGGCGGCACGGATCTGGACAAGAAGAAGCTGCTCGAGAAGATCCGCACCTCCATGCGCCGTCTCAAGCGCCTCGGGATGATCACCGCCCTTGGCAACAGCGACAAATTCCGGGTCAACGAATCCGTGTTCCGCTTCGCCGCCGACGTGCGTTCCGACGAGGATCCCCGCGCCGTGCAGCTGCGGATGATCCAGGAGGGGGAGGCCATCTTCCACGACGACGAGATGCCGAGCAGCGACTCGCTGTTCGAGGATATTGAAGAGGATCTGGACGAAGAGCAGCTGGAGCTGGAGGTGGAAGATGATCTGCAACGTTAATGTTCTGGCACCGATGGCGTCGGCTGGTTTGATGGAGAGTGCGGCGTGAGAGGCAAATTCAAATCCCTGACCATGGTCAACTGGAACGGCTTCTTCGCCCGCACCTTCGATCTCGACCAGCTGGTCACCACCCTGTCCGGCGGCAACGGCGCGGGCAAGTCCACCACCATGGCGGCCTTTATCGCGGCGCTGATCCCGGATCAGTCCCTGCTCCACTTCCGCAACACCACTGAGGCGGGCTCATCCAGCGCGTCCCGTGACAAGGGGCTCTACGGCAAGCTGCAGCGCGGTCACTGCTATTCGCTGCTGGAAGTGATGAACAGCCGCGAGCAGCGGATCTGGGTCGGCGTGCACCTGGAGCAGGTGGCGAACCGGGACAACAAGGTCAACATCACCCCCTTCGCCCTGGTGGACGTGCCAGAAAACCTGCAACCCACGGATCTGCTGCTGGAAAAACTCCATGACGGCAAGGGGCGGGTGCGTGCCTTCGCCGATCTGAAGGGGGCCGCCGCCGAGCTGGGGGCCATCAAGGTCGCCAAGTTCAATACGGTGACCGATTATCACAACTTCATGTTCGAGTTCGGCATCACGCCCAAAAAATTGCGTGATCAAAAGGATCGCGGCAAGTTCTATCGCCTGATCGAAGCCTCGCTGTATGGCGGTATCTCCTCGTCCATCAGCCGCTCCTTGCGGGAATACCTGCTGCCGGAGAACTCCGGGGTGCGCAAGGCGTTCCAGGACATGGAGGCGGCCATTTACGAGAACCGCCGCACCCTGGAAGCCATCAAGGAGACCCAGGGCCAGCGGGATCTGTTCAAGAACCTGATCACCGAGACCACCCACTACGTGGCGGCCGAGTATGTGCGGGGCGCCGCCGAGAAGAGCCGTCTCTCCGAGCTGGCCCTCAAAGCCCGTGCCGAGCTCGCCGGCAAACGCCGTCTGCTGGCGGAAGAGAAGCAGCGCGCCATCTATCTGGCGGACGAGGTGGATCAGCTCACCAACCGCGAGAAGCTCCTGACCGACGAGCTGGAGTCCGCCGCCGAGCACCTGGCCAAGGTGATGGCCGCAGTGGCGCTGCAAAAGAAGATAGAGCTGTATCGCGCCGATCTGCGGGAGCTCAACGACAAGCTCGAGCAGCAGCAGGCGGTGGTGGAGGAGATCCACGTCCAGTTGCTGGAAGTGGAGGAGCGCAAGGAGCTGGCCCAGGCAGAGGTGGACAGCCTCAAGACCCAGCTCGCCGACTATCAGCAGGCGCTGGACATTCAGCAGACCCGCGCCATCCAGTACCGCCAGGCGGTGCAGGCGCTGGAGACGGCCCGCGCGCAGTGCGAGCTGCCGGGATTGAGCGCCGAGCAGGCGAGCGACACCCTGCACCAGTTCCGCGCCGCCGAGCAGAGCCTCACCAGCCGGGTGCTGGGGGCCGAGCAGCAACTGGCGCTGGCCAAGGCGGCGGTGGCCGAGCATCAGGCCGCGCTGACGCTGCTGCTGAGCATTGCCCCCGAGACCGCTCGCGAGGCGGCCTGGCCCACGGCGCAGGCGCTGCTCAAGCGTCATATCGAAGACAAAGCCCGCATTGCCCAGGGGCAGGGGCTGCGCGCCGCGCTGGCCCGCCTCGAGAAAGAGAGCGACAGCCAGCAGGCGCTGTTCAAGTTGCGCGACGAGCTGCAGCAGGCCTCTGGCCAGCTTATTGCCAGCCAGGACGAGCTGGAGATCTTCCTCGAAGCCCAACGCACCCGTCAGGAGGAGCTCGCCGATCAGCAGGCGGAGGCGAACCAGCGCCGCGCCAGCCTCGAGCATCAGGGCGCCCAGCTGGGCCGCGATATCAGCGATCTCACCAAGCTGGCCCCGCGCTGGCTCAAGTCGTTCGAGAAGCTCGAACAGCTGCGCGAGCAGAGTGGCTTGGCCTTGGACACTGCCGAAGCGCTTTCGGCCGGCATGCAGAGCGTGCTCGACAAGGAGCGGGAGTTCGAGCAGGAGAGCAACCGCATCCAGGGGCAGAAGCAGGCCCTGGAGCGGCAAATTCGCAACCTCCAGCTGGGAGCCGGGGAGGCGGATCCGCGCCTGGCCCGCGTCGCCGAGCAGGTGGGGGGCGTGCTGCTCTCCGATGTCTATGACGACATCTCCATCGACGATGCCCCTTACTACTCCGCCCTCTACGGCCCGGCCCGCAGCGCCCTGGTGGTGCTGGATCTGGAAGGGGCCATCGAGCGGTTGAAAAAGCTGGAAGATTGCCCCGAGGATATCTACCTCATCCAGGGCAACCCCGACTCCTTTGACGAGGATCTGGTGGAGGCGGACGAGCTGGGTGACGCCGTGCTGGTGCGCACCAGCAAACGTCAGGTGCGCTTCTCCCGCTACCCCGAGCTGCCGCTGTTTGGCCGCGCCGCCCGGGAAAAACGCATCGAGCAGCTCGACCTTGAGCGGGAAAATCTGATCGAGGGCTACGCCAAGGCCGCCTTCGAGCAGCAGAAGTACCACCGCCTCTACGGGCATTTTCGCGACTTTATCGGCCAGCATCTGGATATCGCCTTCCGCCCGGACCCGGAAGCCGAAGTGCAGGCCAAGCAGCACGATCAGCGCAAGCTGCAAGAAACCATGGCCGAGTGCGACAAACAGCTGGCCGAGGCCAAGGCGGCCGCCGCCCAGCTGACTCGCCATATCCAGCTGGTGCAGGGGATGCTGCCCTTTGCCCACCTCTTTGCCGAGACTGAGCTGGCGGCCCGCCTCGAGGCGGCCCGCGCCGATGTGGAGGCACTTAAAACCGCCGAAGCCTTTGTGGCCCAACACGGCAAGGGGCTGGAGAAGCTCGAGACCCTGGTGCAGGTGCTGCGCCAGGATCCCCAGGATCTCTCTGCCCTGCAGGCAGCCTTCGACGAGGCGAGCGAGCTGCTGGCGGAGCAGAAGCGCCGCGCCTACGCGCTGGATCAACTGGTGGCTCGGCTGCCGCACTTTGCCTATCAGGACGCGCAAGACCTGCTCGGTAAGGCCTCCGAGATGAGCGAGCGCCTCAAAGAGAAGCTCAAGGCGGCGGAGCTTGCCGCCCGCACCGCCGGCGAGCAGCACAAGCAGATAGCCCTGCGTCACACCGAGGCGCTGCAACTGCGCACGGCGCTCGATTCCAGCGCCTCGGCCAAGGGCCAGACCCTGGCGGAGTTCGAGCAGGAGCTGGGGGCCATGGGGCTCACCCTGTCGGACGACATGGAGGAGAAATCCCGCGCCCACAAGAAGGAGATCGAAGAGCTGCTCATCCGCACCCGCTCCCGTCGCACCAGCGCCGAGGCCCAGTTGCAGGTGACCAAGCGCGAGATTGAATCCTTGGGCGGTCGTCTCAAGCTCGAAGGCAAGGATTACTACAGCGCCCGCAAATCCCTGGTGGGCCACAAGGCCAGCTGGTCGCGGGTGGTGCGGCTGGCGCGGGAGACCGACGTCGAGAAGCGTTTAAATAAGCGCGAGCTGGCGTACCTCGACAGCGACGAGCTGCGCTCCATGTCGGACAAGGCCCTCGGCGCCCTGCGGGTGGCGGTGGCTCACGATGAGGCCCTGCGCGATGCGCTGCGACTGTCGGAGGGCAACCGCAGCACAGAGCAGAAGGTTGCCTTCTACGTGCAGGTTTACCGTTACCTGAAAGATCGCATCCGCAACGACATCATCCGCTCGGACGATCCGGTGGAGGCCATCGAGGAGATGGAGATCGAGCTGGCCCGTCTGGCGGACGAGCTCAAGCAGCGGGAAAATCACCTGTCGCTCTCCTCCCACGAGGTGGCGGCCAAGATCACCAACATCATCCGCCGGGAGCAGAACCGCATCCGGGTACTGAACCAGGGCTTGCAGAACATCGCCTTCGGCCTGGTGCGCGGGGTGCGCCTCAACGTCAATATCCGCGAGGCACACACTCGTCTGCTGACCGCGCTGGCCGATCAGAGTGCCATGCACAACGATCTGTTCGCCGACAAGGAGCTCAGCTTCTCCGAGGCCATGGCCAAGCTGTTCCAGCGCCTGAACCCGCAGATAGAGCAGGGGGAGCGCAACTATCAGGTGATGGGGGACGTGCTGCTGGACTATCGCAACTACCTGGAGCTCGAAATCGAGGTGCAGCGCGGTGCCGACGGCTGGCTGCGTGCCGAGAGCGGGGCCCTTTCCACCGGCGAGGCGATCGGCACCGGTCAGGCCATCCTCTTGATGGTGCTCATCAGCTGGGAGGAGGAGTCCCGCCGCCTGCGCGGCAAGGACATCGCCCCCTGCCGCCTGTTGTTCCTGGACGAAGCGGCGCGCCTGGATGGCAAGTCCATCGCCACCCTGTTCGAGCTGTGCGAGCGGCAGGACATGCAGCTGCTCATCGCGGCGCCCGAGAACATCAGCCCCGAGAAGGGCACCACCTACAAGCTCATCCGCAAGGTGCAGGGCAAGCACGAGCACGTGCATGTGGTGGGGCTGCGGGGCTTTGGTTTCGCCGATGACAAGCTCATCGCCTGATCCCTGACACAGACTGACGGGTGAACACACAAACGGGAGGCTTGGGCCTCCCGTTTTCCATGGGAAATATGAGAGAGTAGGCCCCCTGTTTGCGGGATCCAGATTGGTGCTGAAAGTGATGATGAGAGTGGCGATGGAAGATATGAGAGGCAAGGTACAAAAAGGGCTGCTGGCCTCCCTGTGCCTGCTGCTTGCGGCCTGCAGCAGCCAGCCTGATGCAGGTAGTGCGGGCAACTGGCGGGGTTATACCCAGACGGGGCTGGCCTCCTACTATGCCGATCGCTATCACAACAAGAAAACCGCCAGCGGCGAGCCCTACCAGAAGAGCGCCAACACCGCCGCCCACATGACGCTGCCCTTCGGCGCCATGGTGAGGGTGACCAACCTTGCCAACGGCAAGAGCGTGGTGGTGCGGGTCAATGACAGGGGCAACTTCCCGAGGGGGCGAGTGATCGATCTCTCAAGGGCTGCATTCAGCACCATAGGCAACACCCGATCCGGCCTTATCAAGGTCAAGGTCGAGGTGCTGTAGGGGGTTGCAGGCGGACCATTGCGCAGCGGGACATTGCGGGAGCCCGCTCTTTGCATCTCGGCGTTGACAGCCTCCCGCCTTCAGCCGTATCTGTGTGATTATCTCTTGCTGCCCTTGCCAGGGCGCCAATATGGAGGTTGTTGAGATGACGAACCGCACGCCCATTCAGGCCACACAGATCCCGGAGAACAAGGCCAAGTCCCTCTATCCGGAGCCCTTTGCCTCCCTGGTCAAGCACCGCACCCGGCGCAGACTGGGGGACCACTTCGGCCTCGCCAATCTTGGGGTCAACCTGACGACCCTGGCGCCGGGGGCCATCTCGGCGCTCAAACACCATCACGGTCTGCAGGATGAGTTCGTCTATGTGCTCTCGGGCACCCCCAGGCTGCGCTATGGGGAGGAGGAGTATCTGATGTCGCCGGGGGAGTGCATCGGCTTCAAGGGCGGCAACGGCCTGGCCCATCAGTTGCTCAACCACGGTGAGGTGGACGCCGTCTATCTCGAGGTGGGGGACAGGCTGGCGGGGGACACAGTCCAATATCCTGACGACGATCTGGCCCTGGTGCAGGGCGCCGATGGAACCTGGGTTGCCAGACACAAGGACGGGTCCCCCTATTAGGGACCCCTCACTCTTTGGGAAAGCATGATAAGCCTATGAAATTCCTCCACTTTGTTGATGTGCGCGCAGAGGATTTTCTGCCCCTGGTCAACGACGAGACGCTGCGAAAACACCTGATTGACCACCCCACCTTCGATGCCGCCGGGGTGCGTGCCTGGATGGATGAGAAGCTGGCGATAGACGCGCTGCCCGGCTGCCGCGTGCGTGCCGTCCTCATCGATGGCGCCCTGGTGGGGTGGTGCGGCCTCCAGCCCGATGAGGAGGGGGTCGAGATTGCCATCGTGATCGCCAGGGCGGGTTGGGGCAGGGGGCTCGCCATCTTCCACGAGATGATGGGCTGGGCGCGCACCATGGGCCATCAGGAGGTGGTCTTTCATCTGCTGGGCACCCGCCCCCCATACAGATCCCTCGCCAGGCGCGCCACCAGGGTGAAGAAGACGACACTCTCTGGGCACACCTTCACCAGCTATTACTTCAGCGTTGAGAGCTGGTTCAGGCCCTGACGGCGAGCCAGGCGCTTGCCTCTGGCCGCGCATCTGTCCCTGCCGCCGCCTCTTTGTTCACCCGGTTGAACACTCTGTCCATCCTGACCATCTATATCGGCCTGACCGCCATGCCTACACTGGGCACCATGTTGGGGGAGGCGGCTGCCATGGGATCATTGCCATGAGAGGGGCAGGCACCTCCCGGTCTCTTGATGATGTGACAGTGGAGAAACTGGGATGATGAAGAGAGAGTCGGACAAGATAGTGTCGATCGCCGTGCTCAAGGCCCGCGCCGGCATGAGGGAGCGCCTGCGCCAGGGGTTGCTCGCGCTGATAGCGCCCACCCGCCAGGAGCCTGGCAACCTCGATTACGTGCTGTTCGAGCTGAAGGACGAACCCGGCACCTTCTACATGCGCGAAGCCTTCGTGAGCCAGGCCGCCCTGGATGCCCACTGCGCGAGCGACTATTTTCAGGCCTTCGCCCGCCAGGCGGACGAGCTGCTGGCCGAGCCCCTTAGGCTCGTTTTCATGGAGGAAGTGAGCCCCTGACCCTTGCCGCGCAGCCCGATGATCCCCTCATCGGGCTGTTTGCCTTCAGCCTCGCTCCGGCAGGTTCATCTGCTCGCTCATGGTGTCGATGAAGTGGCGGATGGCAGTGGTCGCGGGCTGCCCGGCCAGGGGCGGGGCATAGAGCACGCAGAGATCGGCGGGGATCCCCTGCTCGAGGCGGATGAAGCGCACATGGGGCCACTTCTGGCGGCCGTAGCTCGCGGGCACCAGGGCCACCTGCTGGCTGGTGGCCACCACCGCCATCAGGGTATTGGGCTCCACCACCTCCTGGCGCAGTCGGGGGTAAAAGCCCTCCACCAGGCAGGCGTTGATGATGAGATCCGTGGAGGCGGAGTTGGCGCGGTTCATCAGCACGAAGGGCTCTGCGGCGAGTTCGGGCAGGGAGACCCGCTTGCGATCCCGCAGGGGGTGTTCGTCCGACACCACCAGCACCATGGACTCCCGATAGACGGTCTCGGCCTGCAGCGGGTGGATGTTGAGGGTGTCGGCGAAGCGGGCGAGGCCGATGTCTATCTCCTTGCTGGCCAGCGCCTGCTTCTGGCGCTCGGGAGAGAGCTCGGTGAAGGTGATCTCGCACTCGGGGTGGCGTTGGTGGCACTGGCGGATCACCTCGCCAAAGCCGGCCCAGAAGATGGAGCTGACCAGCCCGATGCGGATCTGGTTGCGCTCCATGCGCCCCGCCTGCACCACCCGGTTGAGGCCGCTCTCCAGCACATCGAACAGCCGCTCGCATTCGGCCTGCAGCAGACGCCCTGTGGGGGTCAGGTTCACCTGACGGGTGTGGCGATCAAACAGGGTCACTCCCAGCAGGGATTCCAGCTCCTTGATGTGAGCGCTCAGCGGCGATTTGGAGACATTGAGCCGCAGGGCGGCCCGGCTGAAGTGGCCCAAGCTCGCCACTTCATGGAAGTAGCGCAGCATCTTGAGGGTGACGCGATCGCGCCATTGGCTGTCCGGGAACATGGTCTCTCCAGGCTTGAGGGGTGAGATCGCCGTCAAAGATCGGGCACGGGTATGGCGGGGCAGCGAGGCGGGTCCCTCCTGAAAGCGCGATCCACATCACACAGGGTCCCACCGCTTTTCTCCCTCCGGCGCTCCGTTTGACGGAGAAATGGCATGAGGTGGCGGTTTTTGGGCCATTTCAGGCGCGCCAGCGCCCCATCACACCGGCCATTGTGCTTTATATCAGGATAATCAGGCCGATTTTAGCGATTTTTGTCGTCCAATACCTCTCCTAGAGTGAGCGTCATGTCTCATTCACAGCCTCAAGAGGTGCAACTCATGCAACAAGATCCCGTACTCAACGCCGTCGCCACCATTCTCGCCCGCAAGCCGGGGTTTGCCCCCCGCGCCGCCATGATCCTGGGCTCCGGCCTCGGTGTGCTGGCCGATGCGCTGGAGGAGAAGGTCACCATTCCCTACGAGGAGCTGGACGGCTTCCCGGTCAGCACTGTGGCGGGCCACAGCGGCGAGTTGGTGCTCGGCAAGCTGCACGGGGTGGACGTTGTCTGCATGAAGGGGCGCGGCCACTACTACGAACACGAGACCATGAAGGTGATGACCACCCCGGTACGTACCTTCAAGCGACTGGGCTGCGAGCTGCTGCTGGTGACCAATGCGGCAGGATCGCTGCGTCCGGAGCGGATCGGGGTCGGCTCCCTGGTCATCTTCAACGATCACATCAACACCATGCCGGGCACCCCCATGACGGGGGCCAATGACGAGGCCTATGGCCCGCGCTTCTTCAGCCTGGCCAATGCCTATGACAAGGGGTTGCGCAGCGAGGCGCTGGCGCTGGCCGAGCGGGAGGGGATTGCCGTCAATCAGGGGGTGTTCGTCTCCTACAGCGGCCCCTGTTTCGAGACCGCCGCCGAGATCCGCATGATGCAGATCATCGGTGGCGACGTGGTGGGAATGTCGGTGGTGCCCGAGGTAGTCAGCGCCGCCCACTGCGCGCTGCCGGTGCTGGCAATCTGCGCCATCACCAACATGGCGGAGGGGCTTGGGGAAGTGCAGCTCTCCCACGAGCAGACCCTCAAGTGCGCCAAGCTGGCGGAAGCGGACTTCATCCGCCTCATCAACGCCTTTATCCAGCACCACTTCCAGTAAGCAGGGAACGACCAGGAGGTCAGTTATGTTTGCAGCAGGATTTCTCGGTATGGCGGCGCTGATCCTCATCGCCGTGCTCGCCTCGACCAACCGCAGGGCCATTCGCCTGCGCACCGTGGGGCTGGCGCTGGCCTTGCAGGTCGCCATCGGTGCCCTGGTACTCTATGTGCCGCTGGGGCGCCGGGCGCTGGAGGGGATGGCTCACGGGGTCGACGCGGTGCTGGCGAGCGGCAAGGCGGGCATCCACTTCCTGTTTGGCAACCTGGTCAACTTCTCGGTGGAGGGCATCGGCTTCGTGTTTGCCCTCAACGTGCTGCCGCTGGTGGTCTTCTTCTCGGCGCTCATCGCCGTGCTCTACTACCTCGGCGTAATGCAACTGGTGATCCGCTTCATCGGCGGCGCCATGGCGCGGCTGCTTGTCACCTCCCAGACCGAATCCATGTCGGCAGTGGCCAACGTCTTCGTCGGTCAGAGCGAGGCGCCCCTGGTGGTCAAGCCCTACATGCCCAGGATGAGCGACTCCGAGTTCTTCGCCGTCATGTGCGGCGGCATGGCCTCGGTCTCCGGCACCGTGCTGGCGGGCTACGCCATGATGGGAGTGGACATGCAGTACCTGCTGGCCGCCTCCTTCATGGCGGCGCCCGGCGGGATCCTGTTTGCCAAGCTGATCATCCCCGAGACCAGCCAGCCGGACTATGTGTTCGACCACAGCATCCAGTTTGATGGCAAGAAGCCGGAGAACGTGCTGGCGGCGGCAGGCGAGGGGGCCAGCAGCGGCCTCAAGCTGGCGGCGGCCATCGGCGCCATGCTGATCGCCATGATCGGGCTGGTGACCCTGGTCAACACCCTGCTGGGCGGGGTGGGGGAGATGGTGGGCATGCCGCTCTCCCTCGAACTCATTCTGGGCTGGATCTTCTCGCCGCTCGCCTTCCTGCTCGGCGTGCCGCTGGCGGATATCGGTATTGCCGGCGCCATGATCGGCAAGAAGCTGGTGGTGAACGAGTTCGTGGCCTACAGCGATCTGGCTCCCTACCTGAAAGACGCGAGCACGGTCACCGCCGCCGGCCTGCAGGTGCTGGAGGAGAAGTCCAAGGTGATCATCAGCTTCGCCCTGTGCGGCTTTGCCAACCTGGCCTCCATGGGGATCCTGATCGGCGGCCTCGGCACCCTGTGCCCGTCGCGCACCGACTTTATCGCCCGCTACGGCCTGCGTACCGTGCTGGCGGCCACCTGCTCCAACCTGATGAGCGCCGCCATCGCCGGTGTCTTCTTCTCCCTGACCTGAGTCTCTCACCCTTGTTCCGGGGCGCTGCGGCGCCCCTCTCTTATCCCGACAGGAGCCTTCCATGACCCCAGTGACTGCCTTTCAACCTGCCTGTGCCACCACCGAGGCCGCCATCCGTGCCATCTCGCTGATGGACCTCACCAGCCTCAACGACGATGATCACGACGCGCGCATCATCGCCCTCTGCCATCAGGCCCGGACCCCCGTCGGCAACACCGCGGCTGTGTGCATCTACCCGCGCTTCGTGGGGCTGGCCAGGCTCACCCTGGCGGCTCAGGGCACCCCTGACGTCAAGGTCGCCACCGTGGTCAACTTTCCCCATGGGGACGATGGGCTAGATGTCGTGCTGGCCGAGACCCGCTCAGCCCTCATGGATGGCGCAGACGAGATCGATCTGGTGATCCCCTGGCGTGCGCTCAAGGCCGGGGACGAGGCGCCCGCCCGGGCGCTGGTGCGTGGCTGCAAGGGGTTGTGCGGGACCCGGCTGCTCAAGGTGATCATCGAATCCGGCGAGCTGAAGACCCCTGCGCTTATTCGCGCCGCCTCCCTGCTCGCCATCGAGGAGGGGGCCGATTTCATCAAGACTTCTACCGGCAAGGTGGCGGTCAATGCCACCCCGGAGGCGTGCCGGGTCATGCTGGCGGCCATCGCCGAGTGCGGCGCTCAGGACCGGGTGGGTTTCAAGGCGGCGGGCGGGGTGAAAAGCGCCCGGGAGGCGGGGGAGTATCTCGCCATGGCGGCCGGGCACTTTGGCGATGAGTGGCTGGTTGCCGGGCGTTTTCGCTTCGGCGCCTCCAGCCTGCTCGACCAGTTGCTGGTGACGCTTGGCGAGGGCAAGATGTCCCCTGCTACCGACCACGGTTATTGATCTCTTCCGGCGGCGCCTGCGGGCGCCCCTTGGTACAGGTGCATTGCATGTCTTCACTTCCCCATGTTGCAAAGGCCCACGGCAAGGTGCTGCTGTTCACCCTGCTCATCAGCCTCTCGTTTCCCATCGGCAGCGCCCTGACGGCGGTGCTGGATCCTTTGGTGGTCACCTGGGTGCGTTACCTGCTGGCCTCCCTTATCTTCGTCGGGGTGCTGGGGTATCAGGGGCGTTTCACGCCGCCTTCCCTGCGGGATCTGGGGCGCTATACCCTGATCTCCCTGCCGGCCCTCTGCTACTTCGTCGCCATGTTCGTGGCGCTGCAGGAGACCAGCGCCCTCGATGCCAGCGCACTCTACACCACGGTGCCGCTGATCAGCGCCCTGGCCGGCATGCTGATCTTCCGCCGCGCCATCGGCTGGGGAATGGGGCTGGCCCTGATGGGGGGCATGGTGGCCGCGGCCCTCATCATCTTTCGCGGCGATCTGGGATTGGTGGCGAACCTCAGCCTCACTCCCGGCAATCGCATCTACCTGCTCGGCTGCGTGGCCATGGCCCTCAACCCCATCCTGATCAAGCGCTACTACCGGGGGGAGTCCTTCCTCCACCTGACCGGCTGGACCCTTATCTGCGCCACCCTGCTGCTCACCCCGGTGGCGCTGCCCGGACTGCTTGCGACCGACTGGATCCGGGTCTCCCTGCCGGTGGGCTTGGGGCTTGGCTATCTGGCCCTCTTTGCCACGGCGCTCAGCTTCTTGTTGTTCCAGCAGGGGAGCGTGGCGCTGCAACCGGAGCAGGTGTCGGCCTACACCTACCTCATCCCTGTGATGGTGTTGCTCACCGGCATGCTGACCGGGGAGACAGTACACTGGGAGCAGGTGGGTTGGGGTGTCGGGGGCGTGCTGCTGACCATGGTGGTCATGGTGCTGCTGCCCGTTCATGCCGGCAAACGGGGAACGGTCTGAGGGGGGGGCCTGTGGCCGTTATCAAGAAGGAGAGCGTCATGAGAAGAACCCTGATCCTGGTGCGCCACGGCAAGTCGAGCTGGGAAGAGCAGGGGCTGCCTGACAGGGCGCGGCCGCTCGCCAAGCGGGGCCTGCGCGACGCTCCCCTGATGGGCGGGCGCCTGGCGAGGGAGGGGGTGAGGCCCGACCTTATCCTGTCGAGCCCCGCCTGCCGGGCCCTGTCGACGGCGAACATCATCGCCGAGGTGCTCGGCTACCGGCCAGAGGAGATAGTCACGGAAGAGCGGCTCTATGGCGGCGATGTCGGGACCCTGCTTGAGGTGATGGCTGAGCTTGGTGACGCGTTCAGGTGCGTCATGCTCTTTGGTCACGATCCCGGGTTCACCGACCTTGCCCACCGCTTTTCCGGCAGGATCACCCGGATGCCGACCTGCGCCGTCGCCCGCTTCACCTTCGACGCCCCCTCCTGGTCGGCCGCCGCGTCGCAAACGCCGGTGACGGCTGTGCTCGACTATCCGAAAAAGGGGTAGGGGTAGAGAGGGTCCCGTTTGCAAGCAGACAGAAACAACAAGGGGAGCCTAGGCTCCCCTTGTTGTGATGGTAACGGGGTTATTTGGCCGCGATCGGTCCCTTGGTGCCCGCGTCGTTGTCGACCCAGCCATCCTCCCCCTTGATGCGACGATCCCCCTGGATGGTGTAGATGACCATGCCCTCCTTGAACACCAGGGCCCCGTCGGATTTCCTGGCGCTGACCTTCTTGTCGTTGACCCACACCTGATCCTTGTCATCGATGCGGATGGTGGCGACGGTGGCGCCTGTCTCGGGGAAGGTGGCGACCCAGTTGCCGGCGTAGGGGCTGGCGCTGGTGGCCGCCGGAGCATCACCGAACCCGGCGGCCGCGTTCTCGGCCTTGGTCTTGTGAATATCGCAGCCCTGGGCCTCGGTCACCTGGGTACAGCCGGAGCGTTCCAACTGCTGGGCATATTTTGCGTTGATGGCGTGCGCCGGGGCCATGCCAAGCAGGGTCAGGGTCACGATCAGAGCAGCATTCCTGGACATAATTCATCCCTCAAAATGTGAGTCTTGCCGATTCAGTTCAGCCTCGGCGGCCATGGGCAACGGCCTGGGTTTGCGCACATCCTGGGTGCGAGGTGGCAGGCCTGTTTCACGTTAGCACCTGGCGCTGGACTCGCACAGGGGAGCCAGCCAAATCGGTGCCATCCACCTTACTCCTGAGCCCGCCAGCTCAGCTTTGGGGCACTCTTATTCCCTTGTCGAGGTAGAGGCTGCTGTAGTGGGCGCGATGGGTGACGAACATCACCTGGTGGCGGCTGCCGTCGGAGAGGATGACGAAATCCCCGGCCTGGGCCGGGCTTTGCAACAGGATTTCGTGCTCGGGGGCCGTCAGCTTGTCGACCTCTTCCCTGAAAATGAGGGTGTATGAATACATATGGCACTCCACTGCAGGCGCATATACAGACACGTTTCCCAACTCTAGTCGCCAGTGCCCGGATCCGCGGCTCTCAAGCGGCACCTGTGCGGCCGTTAATTTTATGGGTAAGCTGAACCCCTGATGCGCGCCCCCGGAAGGGGCCGCCAGGATGAGCCTATGAACCCCACTTTTCATGAAGCAAGAAGCCAAGGAGTTGTCATGACGGAGCTGGTCACTGAGCTGGTGCGGATCGCCGCCTTTTCCGATGGACCCCGGGGGGGCAATCCCGCCGGTGTCTGGATCGGGGCCCAACTGCCGACGGCGGAGGAGATGCAGCGGATCGCCGCAGAGGTCGGATTTTCGGAGACGGCCTTCGCCGCCCCGCTGTACAGCGAGGAGCAAGGCGCAGAGGCGCCCCAATGGCGGGTGCGCTACTTCTCTCCCGAGGCGGAGGTGCCGTTTTGCGGCCATGCCACCATCGCCCTCGGGGTGGCGCTGGCGCGCCGCTTCGGGGCAGGGGACCATGCCTTGTGCCTCAGTCAGACCAAGATCCGGGTCTCGGGCTGGCAGGATGAGCAGGGGCAATGGCAGGCGGCGCTGCAATCCCCGTCGACCCGCAGCAAACCGGCGCAGGCGGATCTGATGCGCGAAGCCCTGGTGCTGTTTGGCTATGACGCTGCCAGCCTGGATCCCCGCATTCCCCCAGCGCTCATCCACGGCGGCGCCGATCATCTGGTGCTGGCGCTCAAGGATCGCGCTGCGCTCTCGGCCATGCACTATTCGCTGGCGCAGGGTCGCCTGCTGATGCGCCGGGAGGGGCTGGTGACCATTCTGCTGGTCCATGTGCAAGGGGATCGGCTGTTCCACACCCGCAATGCCTTTGCCTACGGCGGCGTCTATGAGGATCCGGCCACAGGCGCCGCGACCGCCGCCTTCGCCGGCTACTTGCGCGACCTGCACTGGCCCCACGGCGGTGCCATCGACATAGTGCAGGGGGAAGACATGGGCATGCCGTCGCGGCTGCACGCCGAGATCCCGGCCGAACTCGGCAGCTCTGTGCGGGTGTCCGGCGGGGCACGGCTGATGTGATGGCGTGATGCGAGAGTGACGGCCTGACCGGCCGCCGCCTTGGCTGGGGAGTGAAGAGAAAGAGCCCCTTGGAGGGCAAGATAGGCCCCTGATCATCCGCTGATCAGGGGCCTATGGGGCGCTCAGGGTCGACCGCTGAGCAAGATGGCGCCGCCCAGAGAGATAAAGATCCCCCCAGTGATGCGGCTAAACAGACGCTGGCCGCGCGCCGGCTTGAAGTAGCTGCCGGCGCGTCTGGCCAGGGCCACATAGCAGAGGTGCACCAGGGTGACGATGACGCAGATGGTCAGGTACATGGTGAAGAACTGGATGGGCAGCGGGCTCTGGTGATCGAGAAACTGGGGCAGCAGCGCGCAGAGGAAGATGATGGTCTTGGGGTTGCTGGCCGACACCAGGAAGGCTTCCCGCAGCAGGGAGCCCTTGCTCCGGGACGGGGGGCGGGCGCCAACCCGTTGCGCCTCCTGACTCCCCGCGTCGGTTGCCCGCAGCGCCTTGTAGCCGAGATAGATCAAGTAACCGCCGCCCGCCAGCTTGAGGGCGAGGAAGAGGGGCGGCAAGGTCTGCAGCAGGGCCCCCACCCCCATGGCGACCAGACAGATGAAAATGGCCTGACAGAACAGATTCGCGCCTATGGTGAGCAGGGCCGGGCGCCAGCCGAGCTGCAGGCCGTTCTTTACCACCAGCAGCACATTGGGCCCCGGGGTCAGGGTCGCCAGCAGATAGGCCAGCAGGAACAACATCCATGTATCCAGGTTCATGATCTCTCCTTGGTAAAGAGCTCATCATGCTCCGCCCCCGGGGCCGCGTCCAGTGACGGCTGCCACCAGGATGTGGCGGTTTTTCAGGTGCTTAACTTAAGTGGTGGCTTGGGGTAAAGGGGACTCAGGGGGCTGTGCTGCCCGGAAAAATAAGAAACCGTCCACGAAGGACGGTTTATCCAGGCTGCCGACCCTTATTTCAGGGCTTTCTTCAGCTTCTTGATCTTGCCTTCGTGCTTGGCAATCTTCTCCTGGCGGGCGGCGATTTTCTTCTTGATATCTTTCTTGCTGGCTTTGGCCATAGGTCGTGCTCCTTGTGTCAAGAGAACATCATGGGATCATGATGTTCAGGATCTCTCCATCTGAAGAGCCCAGAGTGCCACATGAATTCCATTCGGGCCAGTGCATCAGGGTGTCGGGAGCGGATGCTCCCCTGACACAGATCCGGCGAAGGGGTGGCTCGCTCATCGGGGCTGGTTTGCAGGATAGTCCAGTTTCCCGGTGGCGCCACTTCGGCCGCGCCAACATAGGCGGTGACCCGGCAACAGAAAAGCGCCCCTGGGGGCGCTTCTTGCATCATCCGAGCACAGGCGAAGGGATCAGGCCTTCTTCAGGTAGGCCGCGACCAGCACGATCTGCACGCCGTTGACCTTGCCTTCGATGTGCAGCGGGTTGCTGGTGAGGCGAATGCCCTTGACCAGGGTGCCACGCTTGGCGGTGAAGCCGCCGCCCTTGACGTCCAGATCCTTGATCAGGGTGACGGAATCCCCCTCCTGCAGCACGGCGCCGTTGGAGTCGACGGTGGGCACGCTGTCGTCATCGTCGCTGGCGCTGCCCGCTTCGGCCCAGGCCTTGGTCTCTTCTTCCATGTACATCATGTCCAGCATGTCCTGGGCCCAGATCTCGCCCCGGGCGGACAGGTTTTTAAGCTGGCGCCATGCCATCACCTGCACCGCCGGTACCTGGCTCCACATGCTGTCACCCAGGCAGCGCCAGTGGTTGACCTCAGTGGTGTCCGGCTGCTCCAGCTGGCCACGGCAGGTGGCGCACAGCGCCACGCTGTGGTCATCGTCACTGGCGGGAGAGTGTGGCACCGGGAAGGCAGTCAGCGCATGTTCTGCTCCACACAGCTCACACTTGGCGTCCGCACGCGCTTGCAGGATGGCATTGATGGTCATGTTTTGGTTCCGTTCATATGGGTAAAACGACCCGCGTGGGCGAGTCGCGCTAATGAGGGGGCGGAATATAGCACAAATCCCTGCTTTTTGTCAGGCTACCAGCAAGGGGTGGGGGCAGGCGCGCTGGCGAGTGCTTTTTGATGGCAGATCGCTAGAATGAGCCTCCCTTTTGATAGCAGGACAAGCTCACCGTGCTGGCTCACCTTTTTCGACAACTGGACTGCTTGCTGACCAACGAGAGACGCTGGTGGCAATACCAGCCCTATCATCACCTGAGCCTGGCCTTCGCCGATGAGGCCCCCGAGCTTGCCGCCTGCCTCAATGGCCTCGGCCTTGACGAGATAGCGCGGCTCGACGCCGACATGGGGGCGCTTTGCACCCTGCTTGCCCCCTGGATCCCGGCAGGGGCCGAGCTCCATGCCCTGAGCGAGCTAGACACCTTTGTCCCCGAACCCATTCACTGTGCCAGGACCATGGCGATGTACATGCCGGGGCGCAAGCAGGCGCAGATAGAAGCCTTCACCGGCTGTCTGCCCGCCCATCAGGGCCCCTATCTGGAGTGGTGCGCCGGCAAGGGCCACCTGGGGCGCCTGGTCTCCCTGCACAGGGGGGCCGAGATCCTGAGCCTCGAATTGCAGCGCACGCTCTGCGAGGAGGGACGGCAGCTCGCGGCGCGCGATGGTGCCCGCATGCAGTTTGTGGAGGCCGACGCCTTCGCCGCCGAGTCGGGGGCGCTCATCGCCCCGTACCATCACGCCATGGCGCTCCATGCCTGCGGTGAGCTGCATACCCATCTGCTGGAGCTGGTGGCCGAGCGCGGTGCCCGGGGTGTGACCCTCTCCCCCTGTTGCTATCACCTGATCCGCACCAGCCATTACCGTCCCCTGTCGCAGGCCGCCAAGGCCAGCGCCCTGCACCTTGGCAAGAGCGACCTGAAGCTGCCGCTGCAGGAGACGGTGACCGGCGGTGCCCGCATCTCCCGCCTGCGCGAGCAGGAGGTGATCTGGCGTCTCGCCTTCGATTGCCTGCAGCGTGAGGTGCGCGGGGTGGATGAATACCTGCCGGTGCCCAACCTGCAAAAGAGCCTGCTGGCGGGCAGTTTCGAGGCCTTCTGTGACTGGGCCGCCGAGCGCAAGGGGATGGTGTTGCCTGGGGGGATAGATCATGGCGACTTCCTCGCCAGGGGGGAGCGGCGCTTTGGGGACGTCGCCCGCATGGAGCTGGTGCGCCATCTGTTTCGCCGTCCGCTGGAGATCTGGCTCGCCCTGGATCGGGCCCTCTTCCTCGAGGAGCAGGGCTACCAGGTCGAGCTGGGGGCGTTCTGTGACAAACCCATGACCCCTCGCAATCTGCTGATCCGGGCGGTGCGCGTTCACGGCGCATAAAACGCGAGTACCTTGAGGTCAAAATGAGGCTGTTGCGCGGTTTCATCTGAGTGCATGGTGGCATGGCTCACAATTTCGCCAAATTCTTAATTCTTGTCGTGAATTTAGTTGTCGGGATGCCTATGCTCGCCCTGACATTTTCAAGACAAGGATGGTTACCCATGTTCATGCTCAAGCGCACCGCCTGGCTGGTTGCGGGGCTCTGCGCCTCGCCAGCTTTTGCGGCCATGACGATTCAGCCCGACCCACAAAACAGCGGTGGCTATGTGATTGCCGCCTCCGATATCGCGGCCGTTGAAAAGGCCAAGACGGCCAACCCCATGTACGGCATCTGGTCAAAGGCACTGGCCACCCGACCCAACATTCTGGTGGATGCGATTGTGCCGAGGCGAGCCGATAACCCGGACAACGTCAAACGGGTCGAGCGGGTCTTTACCGAATCGGACTGGGACTTTCTGACCCAGATGGCGGCCCCCGAATATACCTATGAGCGCTTCCTGCGGGCGGTCGGCAAGTTCCCCGCCTTCTGCGGCGACTACACGGACGGGCGCAATGCGGACGCCATCTGCAAAAAATCCATCGTCACCGCCTTCGCCCACTTCGCCCAGGAGACGGGCGGCCACATCGCCAGGGAGAATGTCTCCGACAACCCGCTGGGGCTCGAGGAGTGGCAGCAGGCGCTGGTGCATGTGCGCGAGATGGGCTGGGCCGAGGGGCAACTCGGCTATACCACCGGCTGTGGCCAGAATGACTGGCAGAACAGGAAATGGCCCTGCAGCACGGGGCAGGGCTACTTTGGCCGTGGCGCGAAACAGCTCTCCTATCACTTCAACTACGGTGCCTTCTCCGAGGCGATGTTTGACGGCAACGCCACCGTGCTGCTGAACAACCCCGGTCTGGTGGCCGACTCCTGGCTCAACCTCGCCTCCGCCATCTGGTTCTTCCTGACACCGCAAGCCCCCAAACCCGCCATGTTGCACGTCATCGACAGAACCTGGGTGCCCTCCCAGCGTGAGGTCGCGGCGGGCATCGGCTATGGCTTTGGCACCACCATCAACGTCATCAACGGTGGCATAGAGTGTGGCGAGCAGAACAAGAACAAGGGGCAGCCGGTCAACCGCATCCGTTACTGGGAAGGACTGGCCGCCCGTTACGGGATCCCGCTGCTCCCGGACGAGAAGAACACCTGCTGGCAGCAGACTCCCTATGGCAGCCTCAACCTGAACGGCGCCACCGACGTGCTCTACACCAACTGGGACGGCAACTGGAAATATTATGCCGACAGGCCAGGTGGCTACTCGTTCGAGTGCGAGCTGGTGGGATTCCAGACCGCCTATTCGGCCCTGGTGCCGGGGGATTACGAGAAGTGCGTGACCAACGTCTACGGCTCCCACGCCAACTGGCCCAAGGTACGGGTGGTGGCCAAGCTCGATCCTGCGCCCGTCGATCCGACCACGCCGCCGGTGGGCGGGGTGCCCGCCTGGGAGGCTGGCAAGGTCTACACAGCAGGCAACAAGGTGAGCCACAAGGGCGTGGTGTATCAGGCCAAGTGGTGGACCCAGGGCAACGAGCCGGGTAAGGGAGACCCCTGGGCGCCGGTGACCTGAGCCCGGCGAGGGCGCGTCATCGGTCATGATGGGGAAGGGGGGGCCCCTCTTCCCCTCTTTCATGGGGATCCGGCGCAAGGGGCCTATGACGGGCCCGCTGGCACATGGAACAAGTCGAGAGTGTTCGGGTGCTTATCCGGCACAGAGGAGTGACACATGAATATCGCCATCCACTTTGAAATCCCGGTACAGGATCTGGAGAGGGCCATCCGCTTCTATGAGGCGCTCTTCGAGATAGCTCTCGAGCGGGCGCACATAGATGGCAACGAGATGGCGCTGTTTCCCCTCGATGAGCAGGCGCCCGGCTGTTCCGGCGCCCTGGCAAAGGGAGAGAGCTATGTGCCGAGCCTGGACGGCACCCGGGTCTATCTGAAGGTCGCGGACATAGAGCTGGCCATGGCCCGGGCGCTGACAGCGGGAGGGACGTGTCTCTATCCCGTTACCCGGGTGAGCGAGCGGATCCGGGTGGCCGAGCTCAGGGATCCCGAAGGCAATCGCATCGCCCTGCAGGAGCAGAGCTGAACCTGATGCCGATGAGGGCATCCCTCGATGGGTCCGCCTGCCAGGTGAGGGGAGATGCCCCCTCGGCAGTGGCGAAACCCGGGGGGAGCGGCTACTCATTTGATGCTAAATGCGGCCGGCATACTGCCGGCTCGCACCTTGAAGAGAGGAGCTGGATATGCAAGGAACCTGTCTGTGCGGCGGTATCACCGTCTCGAGCGGCGATCACAAGGAGGTCAACCTGTGTCACTGCACCATGTGCCGGCGCTGGTCCGGCGGGCCCATGTTCGCGGTGCATGGTGGCAAGGGGGTCAGTTTCAAGGGGCTCACCCCTGTGGCCTACCGCTCGTCCGAGTGGGCGGAGCGCGGCTTCTGCCCCACCTGCGGCACCCACCTTTTCTACCATCTGTTGCCGACGGACGAGTACATCCTCTCTGCCGGCCTGTTTCAGGAGCAGGGGTTCGAGCTCACCGGGCAGATCTTCATCGACGAGAAGCCTGATTTTTATGCGCTCAAGAACGATACCCCGACCCTGACCGGGCAGCAGGTGTTCGAGCAGTTCGCCCCCAAGCCCTGAACCTGTCGCCGCAACTCTGGAGAGCCAATCATGGATGAACAACAGAAGGTGAGGGGGCCTGCCTCCTATTTCCCCTCCATCGAGAAAACCTATGGGCAGCCGATTGCCCACTGGCTGGCCCTGCTGGCGGGGCGGGAGGAGCGCAAACACATGGCGCTGGTGGCCTGGCTCAAGGCCGAGCACGGCATGGGCCACGGCCATGCCAATGCCCTGGTGGCCCACTATCTGGCGCAGGGTTGATCCGCCCGTATCGGCCCTGGTCGCTTTCGTGTGTCAGGGCTTTCGACCACTGCCGAAGAAGCAAGGATAGAAGATGGAACTGGTGGTCATCCGCCATGGTGAAACCCGGGCCAATGCCGAGGGGCGCTATCTGGGGGCGCTGGATATGGGGCTCAACGAAACGGGGTGGGCGCAGGTCGACGCGCTGGCGCAGGTGCTTTCCAAGGGGGCGCCGTTTCAGCGCTTGTTGACTTCTCCCCTGTTGCGGGCGAGGCAGAGTGCGGACTTGATCTCCGGGGCACTGGCGTTGCCTGCCCGGATAGTCCCCGCCTTTCGTGAGCGTCATGTGGGGGGGGGGCGAGGGGCTGACCCAGGCAGAGGCGAGGAGCCGTTACCCCGAGCTATGGATGCGCAACATCACCCGGCGCTGGGCCGAGGGCCGCCCGACGTTGAGTCGCTGGATGCGGTGATAGCACGGGTGTCGTCAGGGTTGATCGCACTCGCCGATCAGGCGCAGGGCGAGCGGGTCTTGCTGGTGGCACACGGGGTGGTGGCCAAGGTGATCCGGGCCGTCACCACCAAGGGGTTTGCCGACTTCTTCGAGTGGCAACTGCATAACGGTGGCAGACTGGTGCTCAATATTCCCCAGGCCCAGTCACCGATCCGATTTCACCGTCCGGCCGGGCAGGATTAACCCGCGCCTTGCCCTGCGCAGACGAGGGGGGCGACCATCTGTGGCCGGGCTTCACGGGACACAACCGTCAAGGGGCGACACCCCTGCTTCACATGGGCGTCGGGAATCGAGGCAAGAGGAGAAGATAGATGAAGATAAGCGTCAGCGTCCGGGTCGAGCGGCCAGTCGCTCTGGTATGGGAGGGGTGGAACACCCCCGCCAGCATCATGGCATGGAATGCCGCCTCCCCCGAATGGCACTGCCCCGGCAGCCGGGTGGATCTGCGGGTCGGCGGGCTTTTCTGTCACCGTATGGCCGCCCGGGATGGCAGCATGGGGTTCGATTTCGAGGGCACCTTCACCGAGGTGGTGCCGCCAACCTCCCTGGGTTACGTCATGGACGACGGCCGGGCCGTCAGGGTGAGCTTCGTGGAGGATCAGGGAGGCACCTGGGTGCACGAGGAGTTCGACGCCGAATCCGAACACAGCGGCGAGCAGCAGCGTGCCGGCTGGCAGAGCATACTCGACAACTTCAAACGCTATATGGAAAGCGCGCCCTGAGGCGCGCTTTTCGTTCAACCTTCTCTATTGCCCGGCGCCGGGTTACTCCTCGATATCCAGCAGCACCAGGATGGCGCTCTCGCCCCCCCATTCCCGCGGGGCCTGATGGAAGGCGCGCACATTGGGGTGCTGGGCCAGCCAGCTTGGAATGCGCTGCTTGAGCACATGCTTGCCGATGCCGTGCATCACGGAGGCGACGTGAATGTTCTCTTTTTGGCACAGGGTGAGCAGGGCGGCCAGCTCCTGCTTGGCCTGGAGCTGACTCATGCCATGAAGATCCAGATAAATCTCCGGCGGATAGAGGCCGCGCTTGAGCTTTTTCAGCTCGAATTTTGACACGTCTTCACGCACAAAACGGGTCGGGCCCTCTTCGTCCAGATGAGGCTGGTACTCGTCGCTGAAAAAGTGGTCAACCCCAAGCTTTTCGCGGCTTTCACGCAGTTCGCGTTTCTGCTTGACCGGGCTTGAGGAGGCCCTTATGGTATCTTGCTTAATTTTCCGGGTACCTTTGACAGCATCACGAAACAGCAGGCTTTCCTCGTCTGTGGGTGAGGGCGTTTTTTTCATCAGGTACTCGTCTTGCTCGCTGTATAGAATTCTCGGGCCGGATATTACTCGACTTGGAGGTGGATTTGGACAAGATATTTATCGACGAGGTGGTTGCCGAAATGCACACCATCCAGGACATGTTGCGCTGGGCCATGAGTCGTTTCAACGACGCCGGGATCTTCTACGGACATGGTACCGACAACGCCTGGGATGAGGCCGTGCAACTGGTGCTGCCCGCGTTACATCTGCCGCCGGACGTGGATCCCGGCATGCGCCACTCCCGCCTGACCACCAGCGAGCGCCACCGCATCGCCGAGCTCATCATCCGTCGGGTGCAGGAGCGGGTGCCTGCCGCCTACCTGACCAACAAGGCCTGGTACGCGGGTTGGGAGTTCTACGTGGACGAGCGGGTGCTCATTCCGCGCTCCCCCATCGCCGAGATGGTGGCCAACCGTTTCGCCCCTTTCCTGAAAGAGGAGCCGACCCGGATCATGGACTTGTGCACCGGCTCCGGTTGCATCGCCATCATCATGGCCCACGAGTTCCCCCATGCGGAAGTGGATGCCATCGATATCAGCGTCGATGCCCTCAATGTGGCCGAGCGCAACATCAACGACCACGGTCTGGAGCAGCAGGTCATCCCGATCCGCTCCGATCTGATGCGCGACTTGCCCGCCGGCGACAAGTACGATCTCATCGTCTCCAACCCGCCCTATGTGGACTCCGAGGACATGTCGGATCTGCCGGAAGAGTTCCGTCACGAGCCGGAGCTGGCCCTGGCATCGGGTTCCGACGGCCTCAAGCTCACCAAGCGCATCCTGGCCAATGCCGCGGACTTCCTCAAGGATGACGGCGTGCTGGTGGTCGAGGTGGGCAACAGCATGATCCATCTGGAAGCCCAGTTCCCCGACGTGCCCTTCACCTGGGTCGAGTTCGAGAACGGCGGTCACGGCGTCTTCGTGATGACCAAGGCCGAGCTCGAGCAGTACCAGGCCCATTTCGCGATTTACAAGAGCTAAGCAGCAAGGAGCACCCATGGCAGGGAACAGTTTTGGCCAACTCTTTCGGGTCACCACCTTTGGCGAGAGCCACGGCCTGGCGCTCGGCGCCGTGGTCGACGGCTGCCCCCCGGGGCTGGAGATAAGCGAAGCGGATCTGCAAATCGATCTGGACAGGCGCAAGCCAGGCACCTCCCGCTACACCACCCAGCGCCGCGAGGCGGACGAAGTGAAGATCCTGGCCGGGGTGTTCGAGGGGCGCACCACGGGCACCTCCATCGGACTGCTCATCGAGAACACCGATCAGCGCTCCAAGGACTACTCAGAGATCAAGGACCTGTTCCGCCCGGGCCACGCCGACTACACCTATCACCAGAAGTACGGCCAGCGTGACTACCGGGGCGGCGGTCGCTCCTCCGCCCGCGAGACCGCCATGCGGGTGGCGGCGGGGGCCATCGCCAAGAAATATCTCAAGCAGATGCACGGCATCGAGATAGTGGGCTTCCTCTCCCAGCTCGGCCCGATCAAGGCCGAGGCCTTCGACCAGAGCCAGATCGAGCAGAACCCCTTCTTCTTCCCCGATTCGGGCAAGCTGGAGGCTCTCGACGAGTACATGCGGGCCCTCAAGAAAGAGGGCAATAGCATAGGCGCCAAGGTGGCTGTCATTGCGCGCAACGTGCCGGTGGGCCTGGGGGAGCCGGTATTCGACCGCCTCGACGCCGACATCGCCCACGCCATGATGGGTATCAATGCGGTGAAGGGGGTCGAGATAGGTGACGGTTTCGCCGTGGTGGAGCAAAAAGGCTCGGAGCATCGCGACGAGATGACCCCGGCCGGCTTTGCCAGCAACCATGCGGGCGGCATCCTGGGGGGCATCTCCTCCGGCCAGGACATAGTGGTGAGCATGGCGCTCAAGCCCACCTCCAGCATCACTGTGCCGGGCAAGACCATCAACACCAGCGGCGAGGCCACCGAGATGATCACCAAGGGTCGGCACGATCCTTGTGTCGGCATCCGTGCCGTGCCCATCGCCGAGGCCATGCTGGCCCTGGTGCTGATGGATCACCTGCTGCGCCACCGTGCCCAGAACCAGGGCGTGCATACCCAGACCCCGCAGCTGCGCTGATCGGCAAGCCGCGCTGTCGGCTGATCATCATGCTCTGCAAAAAAGGCGACCCCAGGGTCGCCTTTCTCGTTTGTGCGGGGGTCTCAGCCCTGAGCGCCTTTCTCCCGGGGCTGGCTGCCATCGAGGCGGCACACCGGCGGGGCAAAGGTTGCATCTGGCGGGGGGAGGGCGGCGATGGCGGCATCGATGCGGGCGAGCTCTGCGTCGCTCACCGCCTGGCTGGCAAACATCAGGCTTACCGGCTGCTGGTGCAGCAGCACCTGACACAGGGTGAACTCCTCTGCCCCCAGCTGGGCCAGCCGATGCCGGGCGTATTGCCACTCTATGATGACCCCGTCGAGGCGCCGCGCCAGCAGGAGGGCGATCAGCCTGTCGTCCGAGTTGTATTCGCTCGCCTGCCGAAGGGAGGGGCAGGCGTCGCTCAGGGGCAGGGGGCGGGTACCCCTCAGCTTGCCAAGGCGCAGCCCCTTCTGCTGGCACAAGTCCGCAAGGTGCGTTATCCCCTGCCAGCGATCTGGGTTCCCGGGGGCCGCCTTGTGGCTGAGCAGCACGAAGCTGGCGCGTCTGTAGGGGGCCGAGAAGCGGGCGAAACGTGCCCGCTCCGGGGTCTTCAGGGCCCCCATGGCGACATCCAGCTGCTGGCGCGCCATAAGGTGCAGGGCCCGGGCCCAGGGGAGATTGCGAAACGCGGGCTCAAGATCGGCGCCGCGGAGGATCTGGCGGGTCAGGGTCACGTCCAGCCCGCCGAGCTCGCCGTCGGCATCGATCTGGCTGAAGGGGGGCCAGTGGCTCCAGGCCACCGACAGTGTCTCCCTGGCGCCCAGAGGCAGGCTCAGTGTGAGCAGCAGGCCCAGGCTCAAGGCAGAGCGCATGGCGACCTGAATATGTCTCCTGATCAAGCAGAACCTCCCTGTTCCGTGTCGTGAGGGTATGAATTCGCGCCCCAGGAGGGGCAGGGACGGACCCTGGCGAGCATCATCATCGCCATTCTGCCCCGCCAACGTCGGTATTTCCAGCCGTGCTGGGAGGCGCATCACATTTTCCTCGTGTAAGTGCGCCAACTCCGTTAGACTGCGCCTCTATTCTTTCCCCTTTGCTCTGCTCCCCGGGGAAATCGTTGTTTTCTCTATAGGCCCAGATCCTGTGAGATGGCATCGGCTCAGCAGAGGAGCCCCACCACAGATCCCCGGCGCCCCTATCCCTAGCAGGTAACTATGAGTTTTACTTCCCTCGGTCTGGCCGAACCCTTGTTGCGTGCCGTTGCCGAGCAAGGCTACGACACCCCGTCTCCCATCCAGCAACAAGCGATCCCGGCCGTCCTGGCTGGCCGTGACCTGATGGCCGCCGCCCAGACCGGGACCGGCAAGACCGCAGGCTTTACCCTGCCGATGCTGCAGCGCCTCACCGAGAGCAAGCGCAAGGTCTCCCCGAATCGCATTCGTGCCCTGGTGCTGACCCCGACCCGCGAGCTGGCCGCCCAGGTGGGCGAGAGCGTGCGCAACTACGGCAAGCACCTGCCGATCCGCAGCCACGTCGTCTTCGGCGGCGTCAGCATCAACCCGCAGATGATGGCAACCCGCCGTGGTCTGGACGTGCTGGTGGCCTGCCCGGGTCGCCTGATGGATCTCTACAATCAGAACGCCGTCAAGTTCGACGAAGTGGAGATCCTGGTACTGGACGAAGCGGATCGCATGCTCGACATGGGCTTCATCCGTGACATCCGTCGCATCCTGGCCCTGTTGCCGAAGAAGCGTCAGAACCTGCTCTTCTCCGCCACCTTCGCCGAAGAGATCCGCGAGCTGGCCACCGGTCTGCTGGACAACCCGGCGGTGATCGAAGTCGCCCCGCGCAACAGCACCGCCGAACGTATCGAGCAGCTGGTGCACCCCTGCGACAAGGCCAACAAGATCGCGCTCTTGAGCCACCTGGTCACCAGCAACGACTGGCAGCAGGTACTGGTGTTCACCCGTACCAAGCACATGGCCAACCGCGTTGCCGAGACCCTCGACAAGAACGGCGTCAGCGCCGCCGCCATCCACGGCAACAAGAGCCAGGGTGCCCGTACCCGTGCCCTGGCCGGTTTCAAGGAAGGCAGCGTCAAGGTGCTGGTGGCGACCGACATCGCCGCCCGTGGTCTGGACATCGACAAGCTGCCGCAGGTGGTCAACTTCGAGCTGCCCAACGTGGCGGAAGACTATGTGCACCGCATCGGCCGTACTGGGCGTGCCGGCGCCGCTGGTCATGCGATCTCCCTGGTGGCTGCCGATGAAGGCAAGCTCATCAAGGCCATCGAGCGTCTGACCAAGCAGAACATTCCTTGCGAGCAGGTGGCCGGTTTTGAAGCCTCCCGCGAGACCCTCGACAACATCGCCCGTGGGATCGGCGCGCCGCTGCGCAAAGAGCCCCGCGATCCGAGCGAGCAGCGCCGTGCGCCGCGCCCGCAGGGTCAGGGCCAGCGTCAGGGTGCAGGTCGCTCCGCCAATGGTGGCAACGCAGGCGGTGCCCGCACCGGCAACGGTGGCAAGCCCAAGCCGCAAGGTGGCCAGCGTCCCGCCGATGGTGCCGCCAAACCGGCCCAGGCCCGTCGTCCGCGCCGCGCCAGCCACAACCAGTAAGCGGCTCGGGAGCCAGGCTCCCCGGCTGTTCGGTTGACAAAAGCCCCGCCAATCTGGCGGGGCTTTTCTATTTCCGGTAGATAGGGTTTTGGTGGATCAGCGGTGAACCGGTCGGCAAAACGTCAGGGGAGCAGCGCCGAGATCAGGATATGGGCCGCGCTTATCAGGATCACGCCGAAGGTCAGCCCCATTCCCGTTACCCTGTAGCGGAAGTTTTCCGGCGTGCGGCTCATGCCAAAGGCATGGCAGAGGCGGCCGCACAGCAAGCTGGCCCCCAGCAGATGGACAAGCCAGGGGGTCTGGCTGGAGGTTTCGACAAAATAGATGAGCAGCAGGGCCAGAGGAACATACTCGGCAAAGTTGGCGTGCACCCGCATGGCCCGCAGCATGGCGGGGTCATCCCCGTGCCCCAGTGCCACCCCCAGGCTGTGGCGGGTGCGAATGGTGCGTATGCTCAGCAAGACAAAGAGCAGGGCGAGCAGGGCCGCGTAGATGGACAATATGGTCATGGTATCTGGCTCTCGAGTGGATGTGTCTGCCTGGATATTGCTTGGCGCCTCAATGGCTTGCCTCTGAGGGTAGCAGCAAGATGTGGCGAATAGGCGAACCAGGGCGCAACCAGCTGCCGACGGCGCCTGGGCCCGAAGAATAAAAAGCCCCGCCAACTTATGCTGGCGGGGCTTTTCAATCTGGGGCATCCAATGCCGGTAAGGATCAGAGCGCGGGCAGCATGCCGAGGCTGACGCTCACCTGGACGCCGACGATCAGTACCCCCATGGCACCGGCGAGACCGAGCGCAACCACGCCGCCCGGGACACGGTAATGGTGCGCCTCGGCCTGCTTGCGGCTCTGCCACACCAGGGCCACCGGCAGCAGCACCGCCAGCACCGCCAGGGCGATGGCGGCGTAGCCGAGCGCCATGATGAAACCTTGCGGGAAGTAGAGGGCAAACAGCAGGGGGGGCACGAAGGTGATCATGCCGGTCTGGCTGCGGCCCTGCCAGTTGTCCTTGCGGCGGGTCACCTTGGCCATGAAGTCAAACAGCCCGAGCGTTACTCCGAGGAAGGAGGTGGCGAGCGCCAGATCGGCGAACAGGTGCATCGCCTGATTGAAAGCGGGCCAGTTCACCAGGTTGCCGACGCTGGCCAGCAGGTTGTCGAGCGCCCCGCCGGTCTGGATCAGGCTCTGCTGGCCGAGCAGGCCCAGGATCGCCACCTGCCACAGCACGTAGAGGATGAGCGGTAGGGCAGAGCCCCACACGAAGACCCGGCGCAGCTGCTTGGGGCAGTCGCCGAGGTAGAGCATGACGCTCGGGATGGAGCCGTGGAAACCGAACGAGGTGAAGATGACCGGCAGGCCCGCCAGCAGCAAGCCCTGACCGAGCGGCATGGAGAGCAGATGTTGCCCCTCGGCGCGGGGCAGCAGCAGCGCCAGCACCCCTACCATGATCACCAGTTTCACGGTGAACATCAGGCGGTTGAGGTAATCCACCTGTTTGGTGCCGACGCACACCATGCCGCCGAACAGCAGGGTGAAGGCCCAGGCCGCCTGCTCCTGGCTGACGGCGGTGCCCGCATCCGCCAGCGCCTGGGCCAGCAGGCTGCTGCCGCCGCTGATGTAGGCGGAGGCCAGGGAGTAGAACAGCATCAGGATGCAGAAGGAGGCGATGCGCTTGCCCCAGGGGCCGAGCAGGTGATCCGCCAGCTGGTGCAGGTACCACTTGCCGGTATTGAGGCTGGCCTCCACCTGCAGCATGGCGGTGAAGGCCATCAGGGCCCAGAGCCCGACCATCAGCGCCAGGGTGGCGGGGCCGCCCAGGGACGAGGAGGCCAGCGGCAGGGCCAGCATGCCGGCGCCTATGGTGGTGCCAGCGATGAGCAGGGTGCAACCCAGGGTTTTGGTATTCATGGTGTCCATCCAGATAGAGAAACTGCGTAGTAAAAAAAGCGAGCCAGTGGCGGTGTCGGCCAGGTGCCTCCGGGGGCGGGACCGGAGGCTAGCAATATCGGAGTGGACGCATCGTTACGAAAAATCCGTGGGTTGTAAAAGATGGTTGCCACGTTAACGGATCAAAAAAGTGGAAACAAGCCTGTAAAGGCGGATTTTGTACTGCAAGGTGGCATTAGGTGGAAATAAAAGATGACAGCAGGCGGTGTTGACTGGTGGAAAAGCGCGCCGGCGTGGCAGGAGAGCGCCGGCACGTGAGGGGGCGTCAGCGGCGACGCTTGAGGGTGCGGCTCACACAGTGCAGGCCAGCGCGGTAGTGGCCGTTGATGGCCTCGAAGGCGAGGGCAAGGGCCTGGGCGGCCAGGGCGTCGTGCTGCTGGGGCAGGGAGTTGATGCCAAAGGGGAGGAAGTCCAGCAGCCGATCGTCCCCGAAGGTGGCCATGGCAATCCGGCTCATGTCTGCCTCCAGCTCCAGCAGATAGTCGAGCACCCCCTCCATCAATATGTAGGAGGTGGCGACCAGTGCCTCGGGCAACTGGCCGAGCCGCTGGTGCAGCTCCTTGATCAGGCGATAGCCCTCGGCGCGGGAGAAGTGGGCCCCCTCGCAGACATGGGGTGTCAGCAGGGCGGCGCTGGCGTGGCTGCTCAGCGCCTGCTCGAAACCGGCGCGGCGCTCCTGGCTTATCGTGAGGCCTGGCAGGGCGGTGATCAGGGCCACATGGCGAAGGGCGGGGGTGAGCAGGGAGGCGGTGAGATCGCAGCTCGCCTTCTGGTTTTCACTGGCCACCGTGATGAAGTGGTCGGCGGCCAGGGCCCGGTCTATGGCCAGGATCTGCACGCCATGGGCCTGCTGCTCCCGATAGAAAGGATCCGCCGGCGGCAGGCAGCTCGCCACCAGCAGCGCATCCACATGGCGGCTGACCAGCATCCGGGCCAGCTCCTTCTCGGTATCCGGCTCGTCTTCCGAGCAGACGATCAGCAGCTGATAGCCCTGGGCGCGCGCGCCTTGCTCGAGGCGCTTGGCGAGCTTGGCGTAGCTGGCGTTCTCAAGGTCCGGCAGGATGAAGCCCAGGGTCCTGGTCTGGCCGCCGCGCAGGGAGGCGGCGCGGCTGTCCGGCTGATAGTTGTGGGCATGGACCACGGCCATCACCTTGTCACGGGTGGCCTGGCTGATGCGATATTGATCCGCCTTGCCGTTGATCACATAGCTGGCGGTGGTACGCGAGACACCAGCCAGGGCGGCGATTTCATCCAGTTTCATCATATTGGCTCTGTTTGAGTTGCAAGGCCCGCGACGATTTCAGGTGGGGGCACCGAAAAGTGTGCGCGGGATCATATCATTGAAAAGCACTCTCAGTGGGATCTTGAACAATTGGCTGAAACGATTCAGTCTGAGTGTAAGTGAAACCATTCAGCTTGTCAGTAAACGATGAATGTTCGACCAGGAAATGCCGAGACGGCCTACCTGGGGGAGATTCCCGTCTATTGTCAGCAGGCAAATTACCCGAAATCCAAGTTGAGTTGAGCCGGTGTGCCGCGAGGCGAAGCCGGACCTGATGGAGAATCTCTATGTTGAAGTTGGCGCGACAGCAAATCCTGCTGGGACAATCGGTGGCGACCAAGGCGGACGCCATCGCCCTGCTGGCAGGCAAACTGACCGAAGCGGGTCTGGTGGAGGCCGGTTATGTGGACGGCATGCTGGCGCGGGAAGCCCAGCACGCTACCTACCTTGGCAGCGGCATCGCCATTCCCCACGGCACCACGGACACCCGTCATCTGGTGAAAAGCACCGGCGTCATGGTGGCCCAGTTCCCCCAGGGTATCGAGTGGGATGAGGGGCAGACTGCCTACGTCGCCATCGGCATCGCCGCCAAGTCCGATGAGCATCTGGGCATCTTGCGCCAGCTCACCCACGTGCTGGGTGACGAGCAGGCTGCCGCGCAATTGAGAGAGGCCACGGATGAAGAGACCATCATCAATATCCTCACCGGTGCGAGTGCGGCGAAAGAGGTGCAATTCCTGACCCTGGCCGACTTCCCGGCCGACGATCGCGACCAGCTGCTGCTGGGGGCTGCCGCCCGCGCCAAATCTGCCGGCTGGGGGGAGGCCGCCATGGTGACCTCCCTGCTGGCAAGCGAGCCCGCCTATCTGGGGGATGGGGTCTGGCTGGCCCGTGCGCAAGCGGCCCAGACCGGCTGGGTGCTGGCGACCCCGAGCAGTGCGCTGACAGCGGGTGAATTACCGGTAAACGCCTTGCTGCTGCTGTGTGCCGCAGATAGCAGCCATCTGGCGCAGCTCGACAACCTGGCCAAGTTGGCTGCCGCCGGTCAGCTCGGGACGCTCGCAGGGAGCGACGGTCTGGCCATGTTTCAATCGGGGCCGGCGAGCGGGCTTTCCGACACCTTCACCATCATCAACCCCCATGGCCTGCACGCCCGTCCGGGCGCCATGCTGGTCAAGGTAGCCAAGGAGTATGCATCCGACATTCGCGTGGCGAACCTGGATGGCAGCGGTGAAGCCGTCTCCGCCAAGAGCCTGATGAAGGTCATCGGTCTTGGCGTCAAGTGTGGTCACCGCCTGGCGTTTCGTGCCGAAGGGACCGATGCCGAGGCGGCCCTCAAGGGGATAGGCGAGGCCATTGCCGCCGGTCTGGGCGAGGGGGCGCACTGATGGACATCGTTACCATCACCCTCAATCCCGCGCTGGATCTCACCGCCCGCCTGGGCGCCATGAGCCTCGGCGAGGTGAACCTGGTGAGCGAAGCCAACTTGCGCGCCGCGGGCAAGGGGATCAACGTCGCCATGGTCTTGAAAGATCTCGGTCGCGACGTGGGCCTGACCGGCTGGCTCGGCGAGGGCAACCAGCAGAGCTTCGTCTCCCTGTTCGAGACGCGCGATCTGGAAGACCATTTCGTGCGCGTGGCGGGCAGCACCCGCATCAACGTGAAGATCTCCGAGCAATCGGGCCGGGTCACGGATCTCAATCTGCCTGGGCTTGACGTGTGTCAGTCGGAAGTAGCCGCGCTGGAGGCCGAAATAGCGCGGCTGGCGCCGCACGCCGACTGGTTCGTGCTGGCGGGCAGCCTGCCCAAGGGGGTTGCCCCCGATTACTGCGCCCGGCTTATTCGCCTGCTCAAGGCCAAGGGCAAGCAGGTGATCTTCGATTGCAGCGGCGCGGCCCTGAGCGAGGGCATCAAGGCGGCGCCGACCCTGGTCAAGCCTAATCTGGAGGAGCTTGAACAATGGGCAGGTCGCCCCATCAAGACCCTCGCCGATCAGGCCGAGTGTGCCCGTGCCCTGCAGGCCAGCGGGATCCCCCATGTGGTGATCTCCAATGGCGCCGATGGCCTCATCTGGTTTGCGCCCGATGCCGTCTGGCAGGCCATTCCGCCGCGCATGCAGGTGGTCAGCACAGTGGGTGCCGGCGACTCTCTGGTGGCGGGGCTGGCCCATGGTCTCAGCCTTGGCTGGGCGCCGGAGCAGACCCTGCGCCTGGCTACCGCCGTCTCTGCCCTGGCGGTGAGCCAGGTGGCGGTCGGCTTTGACGATATCAAGGTGCTCAACCCCTTACTCGAGCAGGTGCGCGTACAGCGTCTGGATGCGCTGGCACCGGCTCAATCCAATCCCCTTTCGATGACACACTCAGGAGATGCCCAATGAAAGCAATTCTGGTTACGGCTTGCCCGGCGGGCATTGCCACCAGCTTTCTCGCTGCAAAACGGATAGAACAGCAGGCCAAACTGGCGGGCTGGGAGCTTATTCTCGACGTCGGCTCCAGCGTGCAGCCCCGTCAGGTTCCCTCGAAAGAGCAGATTGCCGCCGCCGACCTGGTGCTGGTGGTCGCCAGTGCCCCGGTGGATCTCGCCGCCTATGACGGCAAGCGCCTCTATCAGGGCAGCATGGATCTGGCGCTGCAGGATCCGGCCGCCCTGCTGGAGGCCGCCGCGAGCGGTGCCAGCCTCTATCGCCACCAGGCCGCGCCCGCCGTTGCCAATGTGGCCGCCAAGGCGGCCAGCGGTGCCAAGCGCATAGTTGCTGTCACCGCCTGCCCGACCGGCGTGGCCCACACCTTCATGTCGGCGGAAGCGCTGGAGACCATGGCCAAGCAGCTGGGCCATCAGATCCGCGTCGAAACCCAGGGGTCGGTCGGTGCCCAGAACGCCCTGACCGCCGATGAGATCGCCGCCGCCGATCTGGTGTTCCTCGCCACCGACATCGAGGTGGACATGGCCCGCTTCGACGGCAAGCCCGTCTATCGCACCAGCACGGGGGCTGCCCTGAAGAAGACCCGCGCCGAGCTCGACAAGGCGTGGACAGAGGCTAAGACCTATCGCCACAGCGGCGCCGCCGCGGCCAAGAAAGAGGAGAAGGCCGGCCCCTACAAGCACCTGCTGACCGGTGTCTCCTTCATGCTGCCCATGGTGGTGGCCGGTGGCCTCATCATCGCGCTCTCCTTCATCTTCGGCATCGAGGCGTTCAAGGAAGAGGGGACGCTCGCGGCGGCCCTGATGAAGATCGGCGGCGGCTCCGCCTTCGCCCTGATGATCCCGGTGCTGGCCGGTTACATCGCCTACTCCATCGCCGACCGTCCGGGTCTCGCCCCCGGCATGATTGGCGGCATGCTGGCAAGTTCGCTGGGCGCCGGTTTCCTCGGCGGCATAGTCGCCGGTTTCCTGGCCGGTTACAGCGCCAAGTACCTGAGCGACAAGGTGCGCCTGCCGGTGACCCTGGAAGCGCTCAAGCCCATCCTCATCATTCCGCTGGTGGCCAGCCTGTTCACCGGTCTCGTGATGATCTACGTGGTGGGCGGCCCGGTGGCCGGCATCATGAATGCCATGACAGAGTTCCTCAACAACATGGGCTCCGCCAACGCCGTGCTGCTGGGTGTCATCATCGGCGCCATGATGTGCTTCGACATGGGTGGCCCGGTCAACAAGGCGGCCTACGCCTTCGGGGTCGGCCTGCTCGCCTCCAAGACCTATGCCCCCATGGCTGCGGTGATGGCCGCCGGCATGGTGCCGGCCCTGGGGATGGGGATAGCCACCTTCCTGGCCAGCAAGAAGTTCATCAAGGCGGAGCAGGAAGCGGGCAAGGCCTCCTTCGTGCTGGGTCTGTGCTTCATCTCCGAGGGGGCCATTCCCTTCGCGGCCAAGGATCCGATGCGGGTCATCCCGGCCTGCATGGTGGGCGGTGCCCTGACCGGTGCGCTCTCCATGCTGTTCGGCTGCGAACTGGTGGCGCCTCACGGCGGTCTGTTCGTGCTCTTCATCCCGAACGCCATCAGCCACGTGATGATGTATATCCTGGCGATTGCGGCGGGGTCGCTCCTGACCGGCGTCTCCTACGCCATGCTCAAGCGCGGCGAGGAGCAGGCCAGGCTGGCAACGGCCTGACGGGTATCCATCCGATGAATGACAAGGCGGCCTGCGGGCCGCCTCTGTTTTGGTGGGCAGAAAGAGGGCAGGGAAGGGGTCAGAAATCCCAGCCAGGTTGCGATGGCGGCTCGACGGGCTCACCCTCTCTGGCCTTGCGACGGGCGGCCTCGACCCGCGCCTTGCGATTGCGGCACAGGCGCATCACCTCCTGCTGCTGGGTCGGGGTCATAACGAGCCAGTTGAAGCGCTCCTCCCGGCTGCGCAGGCACCCCTTGCAATATCCCTTGTTGTTCACTTCACAGACCCCGACACAGGGGCTTGTCAGGGGGAAGATTTCGAGCTGTTCCATCCACGACCTCTCACATCTTGTCACCTTGTTATAACCCAGAAGATCCCCTTTGGAGAAATAGGGCGTCCGGGGGCGGATGGCGTTTGCTTTCCCCCGGCAAATTTGGCATCTTCCCCGCCGAACATGATGCTCGGTGTTATATGAGGACATATGAATAAACATGCGTACTGGCTGGCCGCCGCCGTGGTGGGACTGGCCGGTTGTGCGGGCAACCCTGAACCCGCCAAGGTGCCCCAGAAGAAGGCGGAATCCGGATGTTTTCTGAACTGCGAGGTGCCGGAGAATCTGGGCAAGCAGTATCTGGATGGTGCCCTGCCCGGGGATCTGGTGCGGGTGGAGCGGGTCAACAGCCATCAGCGCGCCGACTACAGCAAGTTCGGCCCCCAGAGCCGGCTGGTGCTGGAGCGCTCCGGCAAGATGACCCGTCGCTACGGCGAGCTCTATCGCCAGCTCTCCCGCTGGGTGGCCAATGGCGGTGATCCTGCCCATATCACTCAGTACGGCATCAGCCTGGCCCAGCTCGGCGGCGCCGATCGCATGGGCAACGTGCTCTTCACCGGCTACTACTCGCCGGTGCTGGAGGTGCGTCATCGCCCGGATGCCAAGTACAAGTACCCCATCTATGCCATGCCCAGATGTGGCGGTCGTTGCCCGAGCCGGGCCGAGATCCATCAGGGGGCCCTGGCCAACCGTGGGCTGGAGCTTGGCTACAGCAAGTCCCTCATCGACAACTTCCTGATGGACGTGCAGGGCTCGGGCTTTGTCCACTACGGGGATGACGACAGGCTGCAATACCTGGGCTACGGCGGCAAGAACGGCCACGGCTACGTGAGTATCGGCCGGGTGCTGATCGACCGCGGCGAGGTGCCCAAGGAGCAGATGTCCATGAAGGCCATCAAGGAGTGGGCGAGCCGCCAGCCGGAGGCGAACGTCAAGGAGCTGGTGGAGCAGAACCCCTCCTACGTCTTCTTCGAGCGTCGCCCCACCAATGACGTGGTGGGCGCCGCCGGCATTCCGCTGCTGCCCATGGCGGCAGTGGCCGCCGACAAGACCCTGCTGCCCATGGGGACCCCGATCCTCGCGGAAGTGCCCTTGCTCGACAAGGCCGGCAACTGGACCGGCAAACACCAGCTGCGCCTGCTGATCGCGCTGGATGTGGGCGGCGCCGTGAAGAAGGGTCACCTCGATCTCTATCACGGCATGGGGGAGAAGGCCGGGGTGGCCGCCGGTCACTACAAGCACTTCGGCCGGGTCTGGAAGCTGGGCCTGCATCACGGGCCGACCGCTGCCCCCTGGCTGTGACCCTTTGATGGCTCGGGCGCCTGCACGGGGCGCCCTCTGCAGATGACGCAACAAAAAGCCGCCGGATTGCTCCGGCGGCTTTTTGTTTTGCGCGAGTTGCCAGCTTGGGCGTCAGCCCTTCTGGATATCCAGCCGGATGGCCCCCACCGGCTTGCAGCAGCAGGGCAGGCACTCACCTGGGGAGACAAACGCCAGCGGCACGCTGGGGTAGTGCACTGTGCCTGCCAGCAAGGGGGTGCGGCAGGCGCCGCAATAGCCGCTGCGGCACTGGAACTCCACCCTGTGACCGTGGCGCTCCAGGGTCTCCAGCAGGCTCTCGCCGGGATGGGCGTGCAGCACGTCATCCCGGGTATGCACCCGTGGCGAGCCCGCCTCGCTCTGCGCGGGGGCAGAGCAGGGGGCGGGGGTCAGCGTGGTGGTGGCGTCACTCACGGCGCGGCGTACCCCAGAACGTCTGGGTGCACTTCGCTGCGAGTGCGACTGGCCAGCGGTTCGGGCAGCTGACTCACAGCTCGAAATCACCGAGATCGTCTGCGTGCACTTCGCTGTCGATCTGGCCGACCAGGTAGGAGCTCACCTCCACTTCCTGGGGGGCCACCTGCACGTTGTCGGAGGACAACCAGGTGTTGATCCAGGGGATGGGGTTTTGCTTGGCGCCAATGAAGGCTGGCTGCAGGCCGACCGCCGCCATCCGCAGGTTGGTGATGTACTCCACGTACTGGCAGAGGATGTCCTTGTTCAGACCGATCATGGAGCCATCCTGGAACAGGTACTCGGCCCACTCTTTCTCCTGCTCGGCCGCTTCCTTGAAGATCTCGAAGCAGGCCTGCTCGCACTCGGCGGCAATCTCGGCCATTTCGGGGTCGTCCTGACCGGTGCGCATCAGGTTCAGCATATGCTGGGTCCCCGTGAGGTGAAGGGCCTCGTCGCGGGCGATCATCTTGATGATCTTGGCGTTGCCCTCCATCAGCTCGCGCTCGGCGAAGGCAAAGGAGCAGGCGAAGCTCACATAGAAACGGATCGCCTCCAGGGCGTTGACGCTCATCAGGCAAAGGTAGAGTTTCTTTTTCAGCTCGCGCAAGGTGATGGTCACCTCGCGGCCGCCCACCTTGTGGCTCCCTTCACCGTGCAGGTGATAGAGCGCGGTTGCCTCGATCAGATCGTCGTAGAAGTGGCTGATGGAGCCGGCGCGCTTCAGGATCTGCTCGTTGGTGACGATGTCGTCGAACACCTGTCCCGGGTTGTTGACGATGTTGCGAATGATGTGGGTGTAGGAGCGAGAGTGGATGGTCTCGGAGAAGGCCCAGGTCTCGATCCAGGTCTCCAGCTCCGGGATGGAGACCAGGGGCAGCAGCGCCACGTTCGGGCTGCGACCCTGGATGGAGTCCAGCAGGGTCTGGTACTTCAGGTTGGAGATGAAGATGTGCTGCTCGTGGGGCGGCAGGGCCTGGTAGTCGATGCGATCGTGGGACACGTCCACCTCTTCCGGACGCCAGAAGAAGGAGAGTTGCTTCTCGATCAGCCGCTCGAAGATGTCGTGCTTTTGCTGATCATAACGGGCCACGTTGACCGACTGGCCGAAGAACATCGGCTCCTTGAGCTGGTCGTTCTGGGTCTGGCAGAAAGTTGAATAAGCCATGGTGATTTGAATGTCTTGAATGAGGGGAAACAGGAGGGCGGGAGCTTCATGCTCCCGCCCGGTTCATCAGATCGTGCTGCGACTTATATTTTACAAGCCCCGCCGGCGCAACCGTCGTCTTGCAGATCGGTCTGGGCGTCGTCCGCACCATCACGGGTGTTGTGATAGTAGAGGGTCTTGAGGCCGTATTTGTAGGCGGTCAGCAAGTCCTTGAGCAGCTGCTTCATCGGGACCTTGTTGCCTTCGAAACGGGCCGGGTCGTAGTTGGTGTTGGCGGAGATCGCCTGATCCACAAACTTCTGCATGATGCCGACCAGCTGCAGGTAGCCATCGACGCTCGGCTGCTTCCACAGCAGTTCGTACTGATCCTTCAGGCGATGGTACTCGGGCACCACCTGCTTGAGGATGCCGTCCTTGGAAGCCTTGACCGACACCAGACCACGGGGCGGCTCTATGCCGTTGGTGGCGTTGGAGATCTGGCTGGAGGTCTCGCTTGGCATCAGGGCGGTCAGGGTGGAGTTGCGCAGTCCCACTGTCTTGATCTCTTCACGCAGGCTTTCCCAGTCCAGGTGCAGCGGCTCGTTGCACAGCACATCCAGATCCTTTTTATAGGTATCTATGGGCAGGATCCCCTGGGCGTAGGTGGTCTCGTTGAAGGCCGGGCAGGGGCCGAACTCGCGGGCCAGCTGCACGGACGCCTTCAACAGGTAGTACTGGATCGCCTCGAAGGTGCGGTGAGTCAGGGCCAGACCGGAACCATCGGAGTAGCGGGCACCGTTCTTGGCCAGGTAGTAGGCGTAGTTGATGACGCCTATCCCCAAGGTGCGGCGGTTCATGCTGCCCTTCATCGCGGCCTTGAGGGGGTAGTCCTGATAGTCGAGCAGGGCATCCAGGGCGCGCACGGCCAGATCCGCCATCTCTTCCAGGTCTTCCAGCTTCTCGATGGCACCCAGGTTGAAGGCAGACAGGGTGCACAGGGCGATCTCGCCCTCTTCGTCATCCACGTTGTTGAGCGGCTTGGTGGGCAGCGCAATCTCGAGGCAGAGGTTGGACTGGCGCACCGGGGCCACGGCCGGATCGAACGGGCTGTGGGTGTTGCAGTGATCCACGTTCTGGATGTAGATGCGACCGGTGCCGGCGCGCTCCTGCATCATCAGGGAGAAGAGATCCACCGCCTTGAGGGTCTTCTTGCGAATGGACGGATCCTGCTCGTACTTGACGTAGAGCTGCTCGAACTTGTCCTGATCCGCGAAGAAGGCGTCGTACAGGCCAGGTGCATCGGACGGGGAGAACAATGTGATGTCGCCGCCCTTGATGAGACGCTGGTACATCAGCTTGTTGATCTGCACCCCGTAGTCCATGTGACGGACCCGGTTCTCTTCCACGCCGCGGTTGTTCTTCAGTACCAGCAGGCTCTCCACCTCGGTGTGCCACAGGGGGTAGAAGAGGGTGGCCGCACCGCCGCGCACACCGCCCTGGGAGCAGCACTTCACGGCAGTCTGGAAGTACTTGTAGAAGGGGATGCAGCCGGTGTGGAAGGCTTCGCCGCCACGGATGGGGCTGCCCAGACCACGGATGCGTCCGGCGTTGATGCCGATGCCGGCGCGCTGGGAGACATAACGGACGATGGCGCTGGCGGTGGCATTGATGGAATCCAGGCTGTCATCGCACTCGATCAGCACGCAGGAGCTGAACTGACGGGTCGGGGTGCGCACGCCGCTCATGATCGGGGTCGGCAGGGAGATCTTGAAGGTCGAGACCGCATCGTAGAAACGCTTGATGTAGTCCAGACGGGTATCTTTCGGATACTTGGAGAAGAGGCAGGCCGCCACCAGGATGTAGAGGAACTGCGGGCTCTCGTAAATTTCGCCGGTGACGCGGTTCTGCACCAGGTACTTGCCTTCCAGCTGCTTGACCGCCGCGTAGGAGAAGTCCATGTCACGCCAGTGGTCGAGGTGGGCGTTGAGCTCCTCGAATTCGGCCTGGGTATAGTCGGTCAGCAGGTGCTTGTCGTACTTGCCCATGTCCACCAGACGGGCGACGTGCTGGTAGAGGTGGGGCGGCTCGAACTGGCCGTAGGCCTTCTTGCGCAGGTGGAAGATGGCCAGGCGGGCGGCCATGTACTGGTAATCCGGGCTCTGTTCGGAGATCAGGTCAGCAGCGGCCTTGATGACGGTTTCGTGGATGTCGGCGGTACGGATACCGTCATAGAACTGGATGTGGGACTTGAGCTCCACCTGGGAGACCGACACGTTGTCGAGCTTCTCGGCGGCCCAGTCGAGCACGCGGTGAATTTTATCCAGATCGATGGGTTCTTTGTGGCCGTTACGCTTCGTCACAAACAAGTTCATTGGCTGATGACCTTTAGTTGATTCCCGAAAAACCATGGCGCCCAGCATCCAGGGTTCCCTTCTTGAGGGTGGCCTGGGGGCGAAGTGCGCCATGAATCACAAGATATAGTGTTATTTTAAATTCGAACTACAAGATAGTGAGGTCGGCACAGCATTGCAATCTGTGGATAACGCATTAGCTGTGGATAAATTGTGGGTGTTCGGGTTCGAGTTAGTGACTGCTCACAGTGAGTGGGTTTTCATCCGTCCGATCCGGCAAATGCAAGTCCGATGATCGAAGATGGAAAATTTAAATAACTTTTTTTGCTTGCGAAAAGGGGGTGTTTTTACTAGCAAATTCAGCCTGGTTATCCCTTGTGCAGCCAGGGTCAAAAGCTGTCCTGTCCCCGCAGGCGCGCACTTGTCATCCTCTCAAAACAAGGGGCACATCTGCGCCCCTTGTCATTGCCAATGTGCGGCCCGGTGAGTGAACGTCGTGCTCATCTGGGAACCCTTTGGCGTTAAAGCTGCCCGGATGATCCATCTATAACGTCATGCGGAACAGGGCTGACTCAGGTCAGCTCGTAGCGCAGCCAGTGGTGCAGGGCCTGCCTCGTACGGCATCGAACTGCAGATCCGCACCCCGATGGTCCACTTATACCGTTTATGCAGTGCAATGCTGGTTTGGCTCAGGTCAGCTCGTAACGCAGCCAGTGGTGCAGGGCCTGTACCGTATCAAAGTGCAGGTCGGCGCCCCAGTCGGCGGTATCCTCGTCATCGCTCAGATAGCCCCAGCCCGCCACCGCGGTAAGCATGCCGGCGTTGCGCCCCGCCTCGATGTCGCGCACGTGATCCCCTACATAAAGGCAGTGGCTCGCCTCGACCCCGAGCCGCTCGCAGGCAAAGAACATGGGGGCGGGGTCTGGCTTGCGTACCGGCAGGGTGTCGGCACTGACGGTGACGCCGCAGCTGGCAAGCTCGGGCAGGGCGGCCAGCAGCGGCTCGGTGAGAAAGCCCGGCTTGTTGGTGACTATGCCCCAGGGCAGCTTCTTCTTATCGAGCCATTCGATGAGATCCAGCATCCCTTCATAGGGACGGGTACCGACGCAGAGGTTGGCGGCGTAATGGGCGAGCAGGGCGTTGCGAAGGCGCGTGGCCCCCAGCTCTTCCAGCAGATCCTCCCCCAGGCCCGCCTTGAGCAGCCCGAGGGCCCCGTGGGAGGTGGTCTGGCGGATGATGGCCTCGGGCAGCGGGGCAAAGCCTTCGCTCACCAGCACATGGTTGACGGCGGCGCCGAGATCCGGGGCCGTGTCGAGCAGGGTGCCGTCCAGATCGAACAGCACGCAGCGCAGGGGCGCCTTGTCGGTGCTCATCAGACTGACTCCGGGCGCACGAAGGCCACCATGTAGTTGACGTCGACGTTCCTGCCGAGCTTGAAGCTGTTGGAGAGCGGCGCGTAGTGCACCCCGCTCATGTCCCGCACCAAGAGGCCCGCGGCTTCACCCATGCGGCACAACTCGGCGGGAGTGATGAACTTCTTGTGATCATGGGTGCCCTTGGGCACCATCTTCAGCAGGTACTCGGCCCCCAGGATCATCATCAGGTAGGCTTTCGGGTTGCGGTTGATGGTGGAGACATACACCTTGCCCCCCGGTCGCACCAGGGTGGCGATGGCCCGCAGCACGGAGGCGGGATCCGGCACATGCTCCAGCATCTCCATGCAGGTGACCACATCATACTGACCCGGGGCCTCGGCGGCATGAGCTTCGGCGGTGATCTGGCGGTATTCGAGCTCCACACCCTGCTCCAGGGCGTGCAGGCGGGCGACCCCGAGGGGCTCCTTGCCCATGTCGATGCCGGTCACGCGAGCACCCCGGCGGGCCATGCTCTCGGAGAGGATGCCGCCGCCGCAGCCGATGTCGAGCACGCGCTTGCCAAACAGGCCGCCGCTCTTGTCGGTGATCCAGTCAAGGCGCACCGGGTTGATCTGGTGCAGGGGCTTGAACTCGCCCTCCATGTCCCACCAGCGGGAGGCGATGGCTTCAAATTTGGCGATTTCTGTCAGATCGACATTGGCATCACTATTCATTTTTTGATGATCCTGTGGCAGGGCGCGCAGCGGGCAGGGCGCGCGCAATCTATTGTCCTGGCGGGCATTATAACGGACGGACTTGGGCACACCAGCCCGACGTGTTACCCGGATTTGTGGCTTAAGGTATTTGGCTCAGTGTGTTACCATGTCGCGCTGTTTAAGCCAAAGAACAACTAATTAGGGATTAAGGCTTTCTATGAGCGATCTGGCCAGAGAGATCACGCCGGTCAACATCGAAGAAGAGCTCAAGAGTTCCTATCTGGATTACGCCATGAGCGTGATCGTAGGACGAGCTCTGCCGGATGTGCGTGATGGCTTGAAACCGGTTCACCGCCGCGTTCTGTTTGCTATGAACGAGTTGGGGAACGACTGGAACAAGCCCTATAAAAAATCGGCCCGTGTGGTCGGTGACGTAATCGGTAAATATCACCCGCACGGCGATATTGCTGTGTATGACACCATTGTCCGGATGGCGCAGGATTTCTCCATGCGTTACATGCTGGTCGATGGACAGGGCAACTTCGGCTCGGTCGATGGCGACAACGCTGCGGCCATGCGTTACACCGAAGTGCGGATGGCGCGCATCTCCCACGAGTTGCTGGCCGATCTGGACAAAGAGACCGTGGACTGGGTGCCGAACTACGACGGCACCGAGATGATCCCGGCTGTCATGCCCACCAAGGTACCCACCCTGTTGATCAACGGTTCCTCCGGTATCGCGGTGGGCATGGCGACCAACATTCCTCCTCATAACCTCACCGAGATAGTCAACGGCTGTCTGGCGTTGATCGAGAATGGCGCCCTCACCATTGACGAGCTGATGACCTATGTCACCGGCCCGGATTTCCCCACCGGCGGCATCATCAACGGGCGCTCCGGCATAGTGCAGGCCTACCGGACCGGTCGCGGCTCCGTCTATGTGCGGGCCAAGGCTGAGGTGGAAGTGGACGAGAAGAGCGGTCGCGAGACCATCATCGTTCACGAGATCCCCTATCAGGTGAACAAGGCGCGGCTGATCGAGAAGATCGCCGAGCTGGTCAAAGAGAAGAAGGTCGAGGGCATCAGTGCCCTGCGCGATGAGTCTGATAAAGACGGCATGCGCATCGTTATCGAGATCAAGCGCGGCGAGTCCGGCGAGATTGTGTTGAACAATCTCTACAAGCACACCCAGATGCAGACCACGTTCGGCATCAACATGGTGGCGCTCGATAACAACCAGCCCAAGGTGATGAACCTCAAAGAGATCCTGGATGCCTTCCTGCTGCACCGCCGCGAGGTGGTGACCCGCCGGACCGTGTTCGAGCTGCGCAAGGCGCGGGATCGGGCGCACATCCTGGAAGGTCTGGCGGTGGCGCTGGCCAACATCGACCCCATCATCGAGCTCATTCGCCACAGTGCGACCCCGGCGGATGCGAAAGCGGGCCTGGTTGCCAAGGGCTGGGAACTCGGCAACGTGGCCGCCATGCTGGAGAAAGCGGGCGACGACGCGGCACGGCCGGAGTGGCTGGAGCCGGAGTTCGGCATCCGTGAAGGGCAGTACTTCCTGACCGAGATCCAGGCCCAGGCGATCCTTGACCTGCGTCTGCACAAGCTGACCGGCCTCGAGCACGAGAAGATCCTGGAAGAGTACCAATCTCTGCTGGATCTCATCGCCGAGCTGCTGTTCATCCTGGCAAGCCCGGAACGCCTGATGGAAGTGATCCGCGATGAACTGCTGGCCGTGCGCGAGCAGTATGGCGACGAGCGTCGCACCGAGATCAGCATGTCCAGTGCCGAGATCAACATCGAAGATCTGATCACCCCGGAAGACGTGGTCGTCACCCTGTCTCACCAGGGCTATGTGAAGTATCAGCCGCTCTCCGACTACGAGGCCCAGCGCCGCGGTGGTCGTGGCAAGTCGGCCACCCGGATCAAGGAAGAGGACTTTGTGGAGCGTCTGCTGGTGGCCAACACCCACGACACCATTCTGTGCTTCTCCACCCGTGGCAAGGTCTACTGGCTCAAGGTCTATCAGCTGCCGGAAGCGTCCCGTGGCGCCCGTGGTCGTCCCATCATCAACCTGCTGCCGCTGGACGAGGGTGAGCGCATCACCGCCATCCTGCCGGTGAAGGAGTATGATGCCGAGAAGTATGTCTTCTTCGCCACCGCCAACGGTACCGTGAAGAAGACCAGCCTGTCCGACTTCAGCCGTCCGCTCTCCTCCGGTATTCGCGCCATCAACCTCAAGGAGGGTGATGAGTTGATCGGGGTGGACATCACCGACGGCAGCAACGAGATCATGCTCTTCTCCGATGCGGGCAAGGTGGTTCGCTTCAATGAAGGTAGCGGCCGCGCCGATGCAGCCGATGCGGATGCCAGCGATGACGTCGAGACCGACGACGACGCCGGCAACGACGAGGATGGCAGCGATAACGGCGAAGGCACTGAAGGCACCGAGAACAAGGGTACCTTCAAGGGCGTGCGTCCCATGGGTCGTACCGCCGCCGGTGTGCGCGGCATCAAGCTGGGCGCCGGTGACAAGGTGGTTTCCCTCATCGTGCCGCGCGGTGAAGGTGCCATCCTCACCGCCACCGAGAACGGTTACGGCAAGCGCACCGCACTGGACGAGTACCCGACCAAGAGCCGTGGTACCCAGGGCGTTCGCTCCATCAAGGTGGACGAGCGCAACGGCAAGGTGATCGATGCGATCCAGGTCGAGGATACCGACCAGATCATGCTGATCACCAACGGCGGCACCCTGGTGCGTACCCGTGTTGCCGAGGTGAGCGTCATCGGCCGTAACACCGGCGGTGTCCGTCTGATCCGTACCGGTGAAGACGAGACCGTGGTCGGCCTGCAGCGCATTGCCGAGAGCGACGAGGAAGAGAACGACGCTCTGGTCGCCGAGGGCATGGCCATCGACGGCGAGCAGGCGGAAGGTGCAGAAACTGCGCCAGACGCCGGTGCTGCCGACGATGCAGGCTCCAGCGAAGCGGGTGCGGCTGACGACGAATAATCGTTACCTGCCTCGATAAAAAAGAGCGGCCCCCGGGTCGCTCTTTTTATTTCTTCTGCCTTCACTCCCTCCTGCGGCGCTCGGTCATCCGAAACTGCCTGCGTTCATCTCCTGTGCTGGCGCCGGATTTTCCCGCTCCGGGCTCTCTTGCTCATTCAATCCTTCATCCTTGCGTCATCTGGCTGTCATCCCGGCGGGACAGACTGCGGCTGTTCAGGTGGGACAAGGGCACGATCATGCCCGAGCCCGGCGTTGGCAATATCATCCAGAAGGAGCAGGGTATGACCAGTTGGATCATGTGGGAGATCTGGTGGAGCCGGATGTGGGGAGAGGATGCCAGGGCATTGTCACATGACGAGCAGGAGGAGGTGGCTTATGAGCCCTCGCGCCTGCCGGCGGAGCTGATCGCGCAGGGCAAGCCGATGCCCCCCCATCCGCCGAGGCCCAGGGGCTGAGCCGCGATAGCCGCAGTCATCAGAACAGGCGCAGCTGCTCGTTGGGGCGAATGAAGGCAGAGGTGTTGAGCGCGATATGGCGCTTGCCCAGTTGCAGCCGCTTGCTGATGAGCCGAAAGCGCTGGGCGAGCAAGTCGGCGAATTGCCCCTCTCCGCGCATACGAGTCCCGAAGGCGGGGCTGTTGAGCGCCCCCCCTCTGCTTGCCCGCAACTGGTTCAGGATGGCCTCCTTCTGGCCGGGGTAGTGCTCTTCCAGCCAGTCGCAAAACAGGGTGGTCAGCTCGTGGGGCAGTCTCAGCAGGATATAGTCGGCGCAGCCGGCGCCTGCCTCCACGGCGCCCTTGATGATCTGCTCCAGCTCGGGCTCGTTGAGCCGCGGGATCATGGGGGCCGCCAGCACTCCCACAGGTACCCCGGCCTGTGCCAGCTTCCCGATGACCTTGAGCCGACCCGCTCCCGTGCTGGCGCGGGGCTCCAGCTGTCGCCTCAGTGTCTCGTTCAGGGTGGTGACCGACACCATCACCTGGCAGAGCCCCTCCCGGGCCAGCTCGGTCAGCAGATCGAGATCGCGCAATATCATGGCGCTCTTGGTGATGATCCCCACCGGATGGCGATGGGCCAGCATCACCTCCAGCAGCTCGCGAGTGAGGCGATAGTGGTGCTCTATGGGCTGGTAGGGATCGGTATTGGCCCCGAGCACTATGGTCTGCGGCTGATAGCCTGGCTTGGCAAACTCCCGGCGCAGCAGAGCGGCGGCATTGAGCTTGGCAAACAGCCGGGTCTCGAAATCCAGGCCGGGGGAGAGCTCCAGGTAGGCGTGGCTGGGTCTGGCATAGCAGTAGATGCAGCCATGCTCGCACCCCTGATAGGGATTGATGGAGCGGCCGAAGGGGACGTCCGGCGAGAGGTTGTGGCTGATGATGCTCTTGGCCTGGATCTCCCGCACCTCGGTTCGGGGCTGGGACGCACGAAATGCCGCCTCCCATTCCACGGCCTGCCAGCCATCGTCGACGGCATCGATCTGCGGGCCGCTGAAACGGTGCTCGATATTGTGGGTGCTGCCTCGTCCTGCCATCTCATCACACTATATACTGTTTATACATACAGTCATTCTGCTCGGGATAGTGCCAAACATCAAGTCCGGCCACTCTTCCCTTATTTCACTCGGCCAAAGAACGGGATCTCCTGCTTGATCTGTCGCTACATTTCGTTTACATAGACAAAATGCGAACTGGATCACGGAAATCATCATGAGTCCCACCACTTACCGCTGGCTGTTTATCGGCGTCATTGCCCTGGTCGCCTGGCGTCTGATCCCGCTCTCCACCGAGCAGGAGCTGGCCGCGGCCAACCGCGCCTGGCGGGTGGGCCACTTCGAGCAGGCGACCGGTATCTGGCAACCGCTGGCCGAGCAGGGCCAACCCAGGGCGCAGGCCCTGATGGGGTGGAGCCATGAGCTGGGGCAGGGAAGCGAGCAGGATCTGGCGCAGGCCATCCGCCTCTATCGCCAGTCCGCCGAGGCGGGGGATGCGTTTGGCCAGTACCGGCTGGCGGAGCTCTATCTGCGCGGGGTAGGGGTGCCACGGGATCTGCGTATCGCCTTTCACTGGATGGAGCGGGCGGCCCGCAACGGGGACGTGCCCGCCATGCTCAAGGTGGGGGTGCTGCATCTGATGGGGGCCAACGGTCGGGTCGACATGGCCGAGGCCAAGCAGTGGCTCTATCAGGCCTCGCAAAAAGGCAACAAGCTGGCGTTGACGGTATTGCAGGAGCTGGCGCTGGCCGAGGAGGGTCGCAGCGCCTTCGATTTCAACGGCCAGTCACTGCTGGGGGAGGGTTAGCCCCTCAGCGGCTGGCGGTGATCTTGCCCGGTGTCACGTCGGTGACGTAGAGGGTGCTGCGATCGGCGCTGTGCACTATGCTGCATACCTCGCGCTTGCTGCCATCGCTCAGGATCACCAGCTCCCCGAGATGAACGGGGCAGTGTGTCGTCAACAGGTGATCCGGGTGGACAATCTTCTCCGCATGCTCCGGAAACGAAATGTCATAGGTGTACATCATGCTCTCCTCATTTAGGCAGACGCCTCACTGGAAACCTAGCACAGAGAGGGCGCGGGGGGACCCGTATCGCATATGCGTCGTCCCGATTGCCTCTGTGACGCCAGGCAAATCAACTGATGACGGCGCACCTCGCTTTCCCCTTCATGGTATACAAAATCGGCAAGGCAACTTGTCTGGGTCGTGACGTCTGATACAATCCTCCGCTGTACCTGTCAATTGATGGCCTTGCGCACCCAAGAGGGTGTGTACCACTGCTGTGTAGCAACCGTATTGTGAACGGTGAAACTCAGGGGTGAACTGCTTGAAATGAAAGGTTTTCTCCAATCTGCATGTGCCCTTTGGTAGGGGGCACCACTGTATAAGGAAACACCTAATGCCAATCATTACTCTGCCTGACGGCAGCCAACGTCAATTTCCCCACGCCGTTTCCGTCATGGACGTCGCCGCCGACATAGGTCCCGGTCTCGCCAAGGCGTGCATTGCCGGCCGGGTGAACGGTGAACTGGTGGATGCGTGCGAGCTGATCGAAGCCGATGCCTCCCTGGCCATCATCACCGCCAAAGACGAAGACGGTCTGGACATTCTACGCCACTCCTGCGCCCACCTGCTGGGTCATGCCATCAAGCAACTCTGGCCCCAGACCAAGATGGCCATAGGTCCTGTCATCGACAACGGTTTCTACTACGACGTCGATCTCGACCGCACCCTGACCGATGAAGATCTGGCTGCCCTGGAAGAGCGCATGCTGGCGCTGGCCGCCAAGGATTACGACGTCGTCAAGAAGAAGGTCTCCTGGCAGGAGGCGCGCGACGTGTTCGAGGCCCGCGGCGAGACCTACAAGGTCGAAATCCTGGATCAGAACATCGCCCGCGATGATCAGCCCGGTCTCTATCATCACGAAGAGTACGTCGACATGTGTCGCGGCCCCCACGTGCCCAACATGCGTCACTGCCACCACTTCAAGTTGCAGAAGATGTCAGGCGCTTACTGGCGTGGCGACTCCAACAACAAGATGCTGCAGCGCATCTACGGCACCGCCTGGGCCGACAAGAAGCAGCTCAAGGCCTACCTGCAGCGTCTCGAGGAGGCCGCCAAGCGCGACCACCGCAAGATAGGCAAGCAGCTCGACCTGTACCACATGCAGGAAGAGGCTCCCGGCATGGTGTTCTGGCATAACGATGGCTGGACCATCTTCCGTGAGCTGGAAACCTTCATCCGCGGCAAGCTCAAGGAGTACGACTATCAGGAGGTGAAAGGCCCCTTCATGATGGATCGCGTGCTGTGGGAGCGCTCCGGCCACTGGGAGAAATACGCCCAGGCCATGTTCACCACCCAGTCCGAGAACCGCGAGTACGCCATCAAGCCGATGAACTGCCCGGGTCACGTGCAGATCTTCAACCAGGGTCTGAAGTCCTACCGGGACCTGCCCCTGCGCATGGCCGAGTTCGGCTCCTGCCACCGCAACGAGCCTTCAGGCTCCCTGCACGGTCTGATGCGGGTGCGTGGCTTCACCCAGGATGACGCTCACATCTTCTGTACCGAAGATCAGATCATGGAAGAGGTCTCGGCCTGCATTCGCATGGTCTATGACGTCTACGGCACCTTTGGCTTCGAAAACATCGTGGTCAAGCTCTCCACCCGTCCCGAGCAGCGCATCGGTTCCGATGAAGCCTGGGATCGCGCGGAAGCCGCCCTGGCGGAAGCCCTGGTGCTCAATGGCCTGAAGTACGATCTGCAGCCGGGGGAGGGTGCTTTCTACGGTCCCAAGATCGAATTCACCCTGCACGATTGCCTTGATCGTGCGTGGCAGTGTGGTACCGTGCAGCTCGATTTTGCCTTGCCGGGTCGTCTTGGCGCCACTTATGTGGGCGAAGACAACGAACGTCACGTCCCCGTGATGATCCACCGGGCCATTCTCGGGTCCCTCGAGCGTTTCATCGGTATCCTGACCGAAGAGTACGCCGGACTGTTCCCGACCTGGCTGGCACCGACTCAGGCCGTGGTCATGAATATCACGGATAATCAGGCCGATTATGCGGTGAAAGTTGCCAAGGCATTGAATGATGCGGGCCTTCGCGCAAAAGCGGACTTGAGAAATGAGAAGATTGGCTTTAAAATCCGCGAGCATACTTTGAAGCGAGTGCCTTTCATGCTGGTCTGCGGCGATAAAGAAGTAGAAGCCGGCAAGATTGCAGTACGGACTCGTAAAGGGGCTGACCTGGGTTCTTATCCTGTTGAAGAGCTGATAGCTCTGTTAACCCAGGAAGTTCAGACCCGCGGACAAAAGAAAGTGGAGGAATAAGCTATAAAAGGCGGAAAAAAACTGGGCAAGCAACCGCAAGCCCGCGCTCACCGGATCAATGAAGAGATCCGTCTGAAAGAAGTTCGTCTGACTGGTTTGGACGGTGAGGCCATTGGTATCACCACCATCCAGGATGCCCTGAACTTGGCCCTTGAAGCCGGAGTGGATCTGGTCGAGATCAGTCCTAACGCTGAGCCGCCCGTTTGCCGAATCATGGATTACGGCAAATTCCTCTACGAAAAGAGCAAGACCACCAAAGAACAGAAGAAAAAGCAGAAAGTCGTCCAGGTGAAGGAAATCAAATTCCGTCCTGGCACTGACGAAGGCGACTATCAGGTAAAACTACGCAACCTGGTTCGCTTTCTGGAAGACGGGGACAAGGCGAAGGTCACCCTGCGCTTCCGTGGTCGTGAAATGGCCCACCAGGATCTTGGTATCAAGGTTCTGGAGCGAGTCAAGAACGATCTGGAAGAGTTGGCCGTAGTCGAGTCGTTCCCGAAAGTCGAAGGCCGTCAAGCTGTGATGGTCCTCGCACCTAAGAAGAAATCTTAAGGCCCACAAGAAATTGACTCATGGGGCTCGCCCCATGAGTTGGTTCGCCTTGCGATTTTGTTGTCACTCACAATGCGGAGTATGAAATGCCGAAGATGAAAACCAACCGGGGTGCTGCAAAGCGCTTCAAGAAGACTGGCTCAGGTCGCTTCAAGTGCAAGCACAACCACCTGCGTCACATCCTGACCAAGAAGAGCAGTAAGCGTAAGCGTAAGCTGGGGCCGAAGTTCATGGTTTCTGCTGCCGACCACAAACGTGTTGTCGCTTGTCTGCCGTACGCATAAGGGGGATGTGAAAAATGCCAAGAGTTAAACGTGGTGTGACTGCTCGCGCTCGTCACAAGAAAGTAATGAAAGCCGCCAAGGGTTACTACGGCGCCCGTTCCCGTGTCTACCGCGTAGCGGTACAAGCGGTAACCAAAGCTGGTCAGTATGCCTACCGTGACCGTCGCCAGAAGAAGCGTCAGTTCCGTCAGCTGTGGATTGCGCGTATCAACGCTGCAGCCCGTCAGAACGGTCTGTCCTACAGCCGTCTGATCGACGGTCTGAAGAAGGCTTCCATCGAGATCGATCGCAAGATCCTGTCCGATATCGCCGTTCACGACAAGCTGGCTTTCACCGCCCTGGTTGAAAAGGCCAAAGCAGCTCTGGTTTAATCCGGTTCTGTTATGAAAGATAAAAGGAGGCTCAGGCCTCCTTTTTTGTTGCCCGTTTTTTGCTTTCAGTGTGTTGTGCCGTACAGCGCCATCCGCCCTGGTGGCCGACGCGAAAATGTCTGATATGCCAACAAACAAAGCTCGATCATCAAAAATTGAAGCGAGCGGGGGAGGGCTTGAGACTCGCTTGATATAACAAAATGATTTATAGGGAGAAAAGCCCGCCATAACTATGGTCAGCGAAGGGGCTTTTTTTGTATTATTCCCCTCTTGACCTTATTTAGCCTAAAGGCTCCTGTTTCGGGAGTGGTGACGAGGAAGACATGCAACAGCTTGAAGAAGTAGTCGGCCAGGCCAAGGCCGAAATTGAGGGCGTAAGCGACATCGCCGCCCTCGACGAAATCCGGGTCAAATATCTGGGTAAAAAGGGCTTTTTTACCGAGCAGATGAAGGGCCTGGGCGCCCTTTCGCCTGAGGAGCGTCCCGCCGCAGGCGCGGTGATCAACCAGGCCAAGCAGCTGGTTCAGGATGCCTTGAACGCGCGTCGTGAAGCCCTCGAAGTTGCCGTGCTGAACCAGAAGCTGGCGGCCGAGACCATCGACATCAGCCTGCCGGGTCGTCGTATCGAGAACGGTGGCCTGCACCCGGTGACCCGCACCATTGAACGCATCGAGCGCCTGTTTGGCGAGATGGGTTTCAAGGTCGAGCGCGGTCCCGAGATTGAAGATGGCTTCCACAACTTCGATGCGCTGAACATTCCGGCTCACCACCCGGCGCGTACCGATCACGATACCTTCTACTTCAATCCCGATCTGATGCTGCGTACCCACACCTCGGGCGTGCAGATCCGCACCATGGAACATCAGCAGCCGCCTATTCGCATCATAGCGCCGGGTCGCGTCTATCGTAACGACTACGACATGACCCACACCCCCATGTTCCACCAGGTCGAAGGCCTGCTGGTGGACGAGCATGCCAGCTTCACCGAGCTCAAGGGGATACTGCACGACTTCCTGCGCAACTACTTCGAGGAAGATCTCACCATTCGCTTCCGCCCCTCCTACTTCCCGTTCACCGAGCCAAGCGCCGAAGTGGACGTGATGGGCAAGAACGGCAAGTGGCTGGAAGTGCTGGGCTGCGGCATGGTGCACCCGAACGTGCTGCGTTCGGTCGGCATCGATCCGGAAAAATACTCCGGCTTTGCCTTCGGCATGGGCGTTGAGCGCCTGACCATGCTGCGTTACGGGGTCAACGACCTGCGTGCCTTCTTCGAAAACGATCTGCGCTTCCTCAAGCAGTTCAAGTAAGGGCGAGAGAACATGAAATTCAGTAAATCCTGGGTGATGGAGTGGGTCCGCACCGAGTTGAGTGACAACGCACTGGCCGAGCAGATCACTATGGCCGGTCTGGAAGTGGACGCCGTGGAAGCGGTAGCCGGCCAGTTCAACAATGTGGTCGTGGGTGAAGTGGTCGAGTGCGCCCAGCACCCGGACGCCGACAAGCTGCGGGTGACCAAGGTCAACGTGGGCGAGGCCGAGCTGCTGGACATCGTCTGCGGCGCGCCGAACTGCCGTCAGGGCTTGAAAGTGTGTGTGGCCAAGGTGGGGGCGACCCTGCCGGGTGATTTCACCATCAAGAAAGCCAAGCTGCGCGGCCAGCCGTCCCACGGCATGCTCTGCTCCTTCAGCGAGCTGGGGATCGACGTCGAAGCCGATGGCATCATAGAGCTGCCGGCCGATGCCCCCATCGGCACCGACATTCGCGACTACCTCAACCTCAATGACGTCGCCATCGACGTGGATCTGACCCCGAACCGTGCCGATTGCCTCGGTATCGCGGGTCTGGCCCGCGAGATCGGCGTGCTCAACAGCGTCGACGTGGTCGAGCCGAGCTGGACGCCTGCCGCCGCCACCATTGACGCCAGCTTCCCGATCCGGGTCGAGGCGCCCGCCGATTGCCCCCGTTATCTGGGTCGCGTCATCAAGGGGCTGAACCTGCGCGCTCAGAGCCCGCTTTGGATGCAGGAGAAGCTGCGCCGTGGCGGCATCCGCTCCATCGACGCCATCGTCGACATCACCAACTTCCTGCTGCTGGAATACGGTCAGCCGATGCACGCCTTCGATCTGGCCAAGCTGGAAGGGGAGCTGGTGGTGCGCCGCGCCCGTAGCGATGAGCCGATGACCCTGCTCGACGGTACCGAGGTGAAGCTCAAAGACAACACCCTGGTGATTGCCGATGCCAAAGGCCCTGCCTGCATGGCCGGTATCTTCGGCGGCGATCGCACCGGTGTGTCCGAGACCACCACCGACATCCTGCTGGAGTGCGCCTTCTTCGCGCCGCTCTCCATCACTGGCCGTGCACGTGCCTACGGCCTGCACACCGACTCTTCCCACCGCTTCGAGCGCGGGGTCGATCCCGAGCTGCAAGCCAAGGTGATGGACAGAGCCACCCGTTTGCTGCTGGACATTTGTGGCGGAGAGTGCGGCGGTGAAGCAGGCCCCGTCATCGAGGTCAAATCCGATGCCCATCTGCCCAAGGCTGCCCCCATCCGCTTGCGTCGTGCCAAACTCGACAAGGTGATCGGCATCAGCGTGGCCGACGCCCAGGTGCTCGAGATCCTGACCCGCCTCGGCATGCAGGTGACCGTGGACGCCGACGGCTGGACCGCGCTGGCCCCCTCCTGGCGTTTCGATATCGCCATCGAGGAGGACCTCATCGAGGAAGTGGCCCGCATCTACGGCTACAACAACATCCCGAACCTGAAACCCGCCGCCTCCCTGGCGATGGTGGAGCAGGCCGAAGGCCAGGTGACCCTGAAGCGGGTGCGTGACCTGCTGGTCGACAGAGGTTTCCAGGAGGCGATCACCTACAGCTTCGTGGATCCCAAGGCCCAGCAGATCCTGTTCCCCCAGAGCGATGCCATAGTTCTGCCAAACCCCATCTCGGTCGAGATGTCCGCCATGCGTGTCTCCCTGTTCCCGGGTCTGGTGCAGGCTGTGGTCTACAACCAGAACCGTCAGCAGGGCCGTGTGCGTCTGTTCGAGCAGGGCCTACGTTTCATCAAGGACGCGAGCGCCGAGAACGGCATCCGTCAGGAGCCCATGCTGGCCGGCATCATCACCGGCAACCAGAGCGACGAGCACTGGGACGTCAAGAGCCGTGGCAGCGACTTCTTTGATCTGAAAGGGGATCTGGAAGCCGTGCTGGATCTCACCGCCGAAGGGGCCACCTTCAGCTTCGAGCGTACCGAGCACAGCGCCCTGCACCCGGGCCAGAGCGCCGCCATCCTGCGCAATGGCGCCGTCATCGGCCACATCGGGGTGATCCACCCGAGCCTCGAGAAGAAGCTGGGTCTCAAGAGCCGTGCCGTGATGTTCGAGCTGGAACTGGACAAGCTGACCCCTGCCAAGGTGCCGGTTGCGGCCGAAGTTTCCCGCTTCCCGGCCAACCGCCGTGACATCGCCGTGGTGGTCGACGTTGCGGTTCTGGCCGGTGACGTCCTGGCAGTAATTAAAAAAGTTGGCGGAAATCAGTTAGTTGGAATAAACTTGTTCGACGTATACCAGGGTGCTGGTATGGCAGAGGACAAGAAGAGCCTGGCCATCAGTCTAGTGTTGCAAGACACCCAGCGCACCCTGGAGGAGAAAGAGATTGCCGAGACCGTAGACAATGTCGTGCGGGCCCTTGGTGAAGAGTTGAATGCATCCTTGAGGGATTGATCTATGGCGCTTACCAAAGCCGACATTGCAGAGCACCTGTTCACCCAGCTCGGGATGAGCAAGCGTGAAGCCAAAGACATGGTGGAAGCCTTCTTTGAGGAAATCAGACAGGCGCTCGAGCGCGGTGAACAAGTCAAGATTTCAGGCTTCGGTAACTTTGATCTTCGTGAGAAGAACCAGCGTCCCGGACGTAACCCCAAGACGGGCGAGGATATTCCCATCAGCGCCCGTCGTGTGGTGACCTTCCGGCCTGGCCAGAAGCTCAAGGCCAGGGTAGAAAATGTTGAACCCAATGAGTAAAGAAAAGCCAGGCAAATGCCTGGCTTTTGCGTTTCGATGATAAAGACCCTCTTCCTGTTTGGTGCGCTGCTGGCCTTGCCGCTGCGTGCCGCCACGCTCCCCCTGTCAGCCGAGACCCAGGCCTATGCCGATACGCTCACCGGGCTGACCTTCTGCTATCCGGCCCTGCAGCGTCCTCCCTATCTGGAAGCGCAGGGGGGCCTGCTCATCGATCAGATGAAACGCCTGGCCCGGCAACTGCCGGTGCCGCTGCGCTTTGAAAAACTGCCCAACTGGGCGGCGACCCTGCAGGGCTTGCAGCGCGGGCAGTGCGATCTCATCCCCCATGTGGGCCCAACCCGGGAGACCCTGCCCGGCATGGCCTTGAGCCGGGCCATGCTGGAGGCGGAGTCCGCCATCCTCTATCGGGGGGAGCTCGAGCAGGCGACCTTTCTGGTCTCGCCCATCTGGCAGGCAGAGGAGACTCTGCAGCGGCTCTATCCCCACTCGTCCCAGCGGCTCCTGACCGATGCGGAGAACTGGTACGGGGCCCTGGTGGCGGGCAGGGGCAGCGCCTACCTCGGTGACTATCTGCAACTGCGTTACCTGATGCGAGAGTTCCCGAACGAGGGGCTGCGCCTGCGGCGGCTGCGCAGCGACGATCTGGTGATCAGCTACCGGCTGATGATGGACGACAAGCCGCAGTTGCAGGAGCTGATAGACACGGCGATCCGCTTCCTGCCGCCGGGCAGCCTCTACCGGGATCTGGGGCGCTATCTGCCCCAGAGCGAGCAGGACATCAACCCCTTGCACTTCACCGACAAGGAGCAGGCCTGGCTGGTCGGCAGCGCGCGCACCATCAAGTTGGTGGCGGATCCCGACTTCATGCCCTACAGCGGCGTCAATCAGCAGGGTGAGCTCATCGGCTGGAGCGGCGATGTGCTGCGGGAAGTGAGCCGCCAGACGGGGCTGAATTTCGAGCTGATCCCCGTTGCCAGCAAGGAGGAGGCGCTCGCCAGGCTGCGCAGCGGGGAGGCCGCCATGATGGCCGGTCTGCTGGAGTCGCCGGCACTGCACGAGGAGTTCGAGTTCACCCGTGCGGTGGCAACCAGTCGCTATGCCTTGGTCAGCCGCAAGCGGGGGGCTTATCAAGCCCTTGCCGCGGTCAAGGGCAGGGTAGTCGTGCCCCGCATGCTGTACGACACCAGCCTGCTGGCCCGGTTCGGACAACAGGACTGGGGGGTGACCGACAACCTGCTGCAAGGGCTGGCGGCGGTGCAGAGCGGTGAGGCCGATGCCATGCTGGCCGAGCTCTATCAGCTGCAATATCCGCTGCGCAACAACCAGCTGAGCGAGCTGAGCATCACGGAGCTGCCTGAGGTGTTTGGCCTCGGCTTTGCCATCAGGCGGGATCAGCCAAGGCTTGCCGGGGTGCTGGAGCAGAGCCTGACGACGATCAACGATCGCCAGGTGAGCGAGCTGGTCCAGCGTTGGCGGCGCCTGGTCCTGAACCAGCAAGAGGGGGTCAGTTACGGCTTCTGGCTTGGCTCTGTCCTGCTGGCTCTCCTTATTAGCGCTGGGGTGATCTGGTCAGTCTGGCGCTCCCGCCAGCAGCTGGCCCAGGAGGCGCGCGAACGCCAGAAGGCGGAGCAGGCGCTGGCGCTGGAGAGCAAGTTCAGGGAGTCCCTGTTCCAGGCGCTGCCCGTGCCGGTGTTCTTGCGCAATGACAAGGGGGAGGTGATCAAGCGCAACAAGCGGGCCAAGCGGATGGAGGCGCGCTACGCCACCGATCTCGTCCTGCCGTCCCCGCAGTTGCAGGGGGCTGAGGGGGAGATAGCCCTGCGGGATCAGGTCTACTCCTATGCCCAGATCCCGCTGCGCCTGGGTCCCCAGGCCCCGGCCGGGGATCTCATCGCCCTGTCCGACATCAGCGCCTTGCGCGAGCGCACCCGCTTGCTGCGCCAGGCGGAGCGCCGCCTGCGGGCCCTCACCAATACGGTGCCCGGGGTGGTGCTGCAGTTCACCCTGCAAGGGGGCGCCATCACCCGGGTGGAGTTCGTCAGTCGCGGCAGCCATGAGCTGCTGGGGCTGGCCAGCCAGCAGATCCGCCTCAATCCCAACGAGACCCTGACCCGCATCTCCCACCAGGACAGGCGGGAGATGCGCGCCCCCATGCTGGCCATGTTGCAGGCCGGGCGCCCCTTCTCCCACCTGCTGCGCTACCAGCATCCGACCAAGGGCACGCGCTGGCTGCAGTTCTCCGGCAGGGGGCGCCGTCAGGGGGAGGGGTGGCGCGTCTTCGGAGTGGTGCAGGATGTGACCAACCGGGTGGAGCAGGAGCACTCCCTGCAGCTCTCCCACGAGCAGGCCCAGCAGGCCGTGCTCGCCAAGGGGCGTTTCCTCGCCGCCGTGAGCCACGAGATCCGCACTCCCATGAACGCCATCCTGGGCTTGCTGGAGTGGCTGGATCAGACCGAGCTCTCCGCGGAGCAGGCCTCGGTGCTGGCGCACGTCAGGCAGGCGGGCAACGAGCTGCTCGGGCTGCTCAACGACGTGCTCGACTTCAGCCGCAACGAGAGCCGCCAGCTGCGGCTCTCCCTGCAGCCGACCGATCTGGTGGAGCTGTGCGAGCATGTGGCGGCGGTGCACTGGTCCAAGGCGCGCTCCAAACACCTGCAGCTGCGCCTCAACCTGGATCCAGCGCTGCCCGCCCTGATGGCGCTCGATCCCCACAGGGTGCAGCAGGTGTTGCACAACCTGCTCTCCAACGCCATCAAGTTCAGCGAGCGGGGGGAGGTGGTGCTCTGGGCCCGCCGGCACGGGGACTGGGTCTGGTGCGGGGTGGACGATCAGGGCCCCGGCATCAGTGCCGAGCTGCTGCCCCGGCTGTTCCAGCCCTTCGAGCAAGGGGAGGAGCTGGGCCAGCTCAGGGCCCAGGGTACCGGCTTGGGGCTGGCCATCTGTCGCCAGCTGATGGAGCAGATGGGAGGGGAGATCCGGGTCGAGCCGGTGGCCACCGGCGGCAGCCGCTTCATCTGCGCATGGCCCCTCGAAGGGCCGCAGGAGAAGGCGCCCTGGCGGCCAAGGTTCAAACAGATGTCCTTGCAGCTTCCCCCCGAGGAGCTGGTGTACGTGCGGGCCTGGCTCGCCGAGTTTGGCGTGACCGAGGAGGCGACGGCGCCCGCCCTCGCCGCCACCCAGGATGAACAGGGACTGCGTGCCTGGTCCTGGCAGGGGGAGCCCTGGATCCCGGGCGCCGTGGTGAGTCTGCTGCAACCCAGGCTGGTTCAGGGGAGCGGGGAGGTCGCGGATCTGCCGGGCGCCGGCATGCGGGTCCTCCTGGTGGAAGATCACGAGGTGAACCGGGTGCTGATCAGCATGCAGCTGAGTCAGCTGGGCGCCCGGGTGCTGAGCGCCGCCAATGGCCGTCTGGCCCTCGAGATCCTGGCGCGGGAATCTGTCGATCTGGTGCTGACCGATCTGCAGATGCCGGTGATGGACGGTGCCGAGCTCTGCAAGCAGTTGCGGGCCTCGGCGCGCTGGCAGCAGCTGCCGGTCTACGTGATCACCGCCGATCTCAGCGAGCAGGCGGCCCAGCGCCTGGCGGATTGCGGCTGCCAGGGCCATCTGGACAAACCCGTCCTGCTGAAGGAGCTGGCCATCTTGCTGCGCACCGTCTCCGGTCGCAGCAGTGCGCCCCTGGTGGAGAGCTCGGTCAAGATCACCCCCATGACGACACTGCTCAACCCGGCGCTCATCAACCTCTATCTGGAGTCGGCTCGTCAGGATCTGGCCGAGATTGAGGGGTGCGTCACGGCAGGGGATGAAGGCGCCCTCAATACGGCTTTACACAAGATGAAGGGGGCCGCCAAAATGGTGGGGGCCGCCGCCCTGGTACAGGTGATCGAGCGCTGGCAGCGAGCCCCCGGGCACCCCTTGGTGGAAGAATTGCAGCAGGCCGTGGAAGAGGTCTGCCGGCAACTGGGCGAGAGAGCATGAGATGATCATCACAGATGAAGAGTTGTTGGCCTTGCTGGAGTCAGATGTCAGCCAGGAGCCGGTATTTCACCCCGTCAGCGTCTATGCCCTGGACGCCGTCTCCCATCAGGCGGCAAAGGAGGCGGGCTTGCCGGTCTATGCCAGTCTGCACCGTACCCGGCCGGACGCGAGCTGGCAGTGGGAGGGGTTGTTCGCCGCCGGGGCCATCGCCCTGTTCGATCCCGCCTCCCACGAGGGGGCCGACTATCTGCCGCGGCTGCAGACCCCGGGGGTGGGGATCTACCGCCTGTCGGATCCCTGGCTTGAGGGGTTGCAGGCGCGGGAGCAGGGGTGGCGGGACTGGCTCGCCCGGCTCCAGATCCTGCTGCTCGAGGATCACCCCTTCCAGGGGGCCTGCATCCAGCAGGAGATCCAGGCGCTGGGGCTGCCCTGTCACTGGGTGCAGGACGGCGAAGGTTGCCTCAAGGCGCTGGAAGAGGGGGCGGTGGGGCTGCTGGTCTGCGATCTCAGCCTGGCGGAGCAGGATGCCATCAGTCTCCTGATGAGCCATCCCCAGTACCGTCACAGCGGCCTGCCCATCATACTGCTCTCCGCCCACGATCAGACCCTGATCGACGGCGCCAGGCGACTGCTGCACGACGCCGGCTTCAACGTGCTGGCCGCCCTGGCCAAGCCGCTGCAGAGCGACGATCTGCTGCGGCTGCTCAAGGCGCTCTACCTGGGGCCGCAGCGCCAGCGCAGGCTGGGTGGCCTGAAGCGCACCATTCGCAACTGGCAGGGAGAGGCGCGGGGTCAGCTTGGCCTGCAGGCGGATGCGGCCTCCAGCCCCCTGCCAATCTGGCTGGCCGTGAGCAGCCTGCCTCCTCACTGGGATCCCCTCAAGGCATGGCTGGAGCAGCATGGCAGGCAGGCGAACGAGCTGACCCTGGTCATCCATCGGCGGGATAACTTGCTGAACCAGGCGGATCGCTTCGCCCTGGTGCTGCAGGCGAGTCTTGCCGGGGCCAGGCTAGCCCTGCTGCTCGACAATGCCCAGCACCTGCCTTTCGATCAGCTGGAGCGGCTGCCAATCCAGAGCCTGCTGCTGGGGCAGCATCTGCTGCCGGAGCTGGAGGCGATGGCCGCCGACGCCCTGCTGGCCCGCTTCATCGGGCGTGCTCGCGAGCTCGGCATGGCCCTCTATCTCGACGACCCCTTCAACCTGCAGGATGCCGCCCAGTGGCAGGATCTCGGCATGGCGGGGCGCTGGTAGCCCGTGCCGCGCTACCTCTGCTGGCCCCCTGATGAGGCGCGCCTGCACCGGGCGCTGGCGGGCTGGGTACACCCCGGCTCGCGGGCATCTCTGCCCCTGATGATGGAGGTGGGCGGCATTCCCTGCCGGCTGCAGGAGCTGGCAGGATCCGATCCCGAGCGGCTGAAGGCGGCCTACGAGGCGCTGAGCGAGCAGAGTGTCTACCTGCGCTTCATGCGCGCCAAGCAGCCTGCCACCGCCGATCAGCTCGCCTTCTTCCTCGACTACCCCAGAGCGCCCCAGATAGGGCTGCTGCTCACCGACGAGCAGGGCGCACCACTGGCCATGGCCCAGTCCATCCGGCGGCGCCTGCATCCCGACAGGGCGGAGTTCTCCTGCATAGTCGCGGATCATTTTCAGCATAGGGGGGCCGGTCGCCGCATCCTGCTGGCGCTGGCATTGCTGGCGCACGGGGAGGGGATCCGCGAGTGGACCGCCGAGGTGCTCGGCCAGAACAGGCCCATGCTGGCCCTGCTGAAGGGGCTGGGGTTGCCGCTGACCCTGGTGACGGGGCGGGAGATGGTGTTTGTGCGGCTGGACTTGAGCGTTCTCGACACCCTGGTGCCCCGGCATTCCTAAGACCAAGGGCGAATGTGCCGGGCCAGCCGGTTGTGCTAAGGTCAGCCTGTGATCCGTTGGAGGAAATCAACCATGGTGCAGTCAGCCAAACATATCGTGATCCTCACCGGCGCCGGCATCTCGGCTGAATCCGGTATCAAGACCTTCAGGGCCTGCGACGGCCTGTGGGAGGAGCACAGGGTGGAAGACGTGGCCACCCCCGAGGGCTACGCCCGGGATCCCGAACTGGTTCAGCGTTTTTACAACGCGCGGCGCCATCAGTTGCAACGCGCCGAGATCCACCCCAATCCTGCCCACTATGCCCTGGCGCGCCTCGAGCGCCTGCTGCCGGGGCGCGTGACCCTGATCACCCAGAACATCGACAACCTGCACGAGAGCGCGGGCAGCAAGCACCTCATCCATATGCACGGCGAGCTGCTCAAGGCCCGCTGTCCGGTGTCCGGGCAGGTGATCGAGTGGCGTGGGGAGCTCCACCAGGAGGAGCTCTGCTCCTGCTGCCAGCTGCCCCAGCCGTTGCGGCCTCATGTGGTCTGGTTTGGCGAGATGCCCCTCGGGCTGGATCGCATCTACTCGGCGCTGGCGCAATGCGACCTCTTCATCTCCATCGGCACCTCGGGGGCCGTCTATCCTGCGGCAGGCTTTGTCCATGAGGCGGGCCTCAACGGTGCCCACACCGTCGAGCTCAACCTGGAGCCAAGCGAGGTAGGCAGCCAGTTTGACGAGAAGCGATATGGCCCGGCCTCCCTGCTGGTGCCGGCCTTCGTGGATGAATTGCTGCAACGCTGCGGCGTACACCAGCCCAAACAGATCGACGGTCATAACTGGATGGAGATGCGTGGGCCATAGCTATTGAGAAATGACATAGTTGCATTGGCTCAATGAAGCCGCCAAACTGACCCGTAAAATAAAGGATGCAGCTGGCGCAAGGGATATGAATATTTTCAAGCATGGAACCGCTTTTCTTCTGCTGGTGCTGACGGCGTTCGGCACTCAGGCAACCTCTTCTTCACCCCTGTTGCACCTGATCCTGCCAGACAAGCGGGAGGTCCGCCTGGATGAGGCGGCGCTGGCCGCCTTGCCGCAGACCGAGTTCGAGACGGCGACCCCCTGGACGGTCGGCGTTCACCGCTATCGTGGCCCGGACCTGAAGGCGATGCTGGCGGCGCAAGGGGTCGCCGAGGCCAGGGTGCTCGATCTGGTGGCGCTCAATGGCTATCGGCAACGGGTCGATCTCTCCCTGTTTGCCAAGGTGCCGCTGACCCTGGTGCGCTATCAGGATGACAAGCCGCTCACCCGCCGCAACAAGGGGCCGCTCTGGCTGCTGATCCCGCTCTCGGCCCATCCCGAGATGGATGTCTCCGCCATCCATAACAACATGGTCTGGCAGACGATCCGCATCGAGGTCGTCAAGTGACCCGCCGACAGCGCCACAATCTGTTGCTCGCAGCCATCTCTCTGCTGTTTCTGTTCTCCTCCGTCTGGGGCCTGCTGCTGCAAAGCCGCCACGAGCAGCTGGTCGATATCTTCTACCGCAACATCCACTGGAACATCAGCCAGGTGATGCAGGAATCCCAGCGTTTTCTCTACGATTTGCGCCTCTATCGGGCGGGTGCTCTCGAGATGGAGACCCTGAGCCTGGATTACGATCTGCTGTGGAACCGGCTGGATGTGTTCCTGATCAGCAGCGAGACTGCAGATGCACGCGCCCGTCATGGGCTGGGGACTGTGTTGGCCGGGCTGTTTGACGAGATCAAGGCGCTCGAGCCCCAGATGCAGGCCGGTGCGCTGCAACAGGGGGAAGCCCTCGATCGGTCGCTGATCCGGATTGCCGAGCTGACCCGCCAGGTGGAGCAGATAGGGGATCAGATCCTCTCGGGGCAGGAGCGGGAAGCCTCCCTCAATCAGTTGCGCCAGAGCCTGTTCTGGATCCAGATCTGGCAACTGATCCTGCTGGTGATGGGGGGCGTGCTGGTCTTCGCCCTGATCCGCACCAATCTGCAGAATCGCCGCCTCTCCCTGCTCGACCCCATGACCCGGCTCGGCAATCGCCGCGCCTTGCAGGGCCAGCTCAGGCCGTCCCTGCAGCGCAACCATGTCCAGGCCCTGGTGGTGCTCGATCTGAAGCGGTTCAAGCAGGTCAATGATCTGCTCGGCTATCAGGTCGGTGATCGCCTGCTGCAGGCGGTTGCCGCCAGGTTGCGACAAGCCTATCCAGGTCGAGCCTACCGGCTGGGAGGGGATGAATTTGCCGTGGTGCTGGCCGCCGGGCAGGAGGCGATCACCTCCCGCATGGAGGCCATGGTGGACCTGCTGCAGTTCGAGTTCGTGACCCGGGAGAGCAGCTTCGATCTGGCCTGTCGCTTCGGGGTGGCCAGGGCCGGGGAGGGGGAGGATGGGGATCAGCTGCTGGAGCAGGCCATATTGGCGCTGAATCAGGCCAAGCGGGACAATGCGACCCTGATCTGGTACCAGCCGGCGATGAAGGCCTCCCTGAGCATGGGCCAGCGCCAGCTGCATCAGCTGCGGGAGTGGCTGGCGGGGGCGGCGCCCTCGCCGCTTGAGACCATCTCGGAGACCCTGGAGGACGAGCGGGGGCAACAGGTGCTGGGCATCACGCTGCGCTGGCGGGTGGGGCAGCAGGGGTGCGACATGGACTGGATGCAGGAGCGCGGTATCCTGGGCCCCGTGGTGGCTCGGCTGCTGACGGACGCCGAGCAGCGGCTGCCGCTGCTCCTGGTGCTCCATCAGCAGTCCCAGCTGGCCCATGTGCTGGCCTATCTGCCCCCCCTGGGAGAGCGGACGCTCATCCTGGCGTTGCCGACCCTGACGGAAGATACCCTGCTGCTGGAGAAGCTGAGCCAGCGCGGTTGCGTGCTGGCCCTGCGTGAGCTGGGTAGTCGCGCCCCCGCACTCTTGCGCGCGGGCTGGCCGGTGCGCTACTGGTTGCCCGACCCCTCGGATCACGATGCCCTGCTGCAGCCCCTGGCGCACCAGTTGGGGCTGCTGCGCCTGGGACGTCCGGCAGAGGCGCAGGAAGGGGATATGAGGAGACAGCGGGAGCCCCGCTGAGCCGCTGGTGGCGGATAGAGCATGACAAGGGCGGCCGAGGCCGCCCTTGTCATTGCGCCTATCAGGACTGATGGGTGGCAGTGGAGGGCGGCAAGGGGGCGCAGGAGTGTCTGATCACCAGGTCTGGGTCCACGGTGATCATGCGATTATCTATCTGCTCGCCGTTGATCCGCGCCAGCAACCGGGTGACGGCGAGGCGACCCAGCTCCTCCTTGGGCTGATTGACGGTGGTCAGCGGCGGGCACATAAACTCGGCCAGTGCCACGTTGTCATAGCCGACCAGGGAGAGATCCCGCGGAATGACAAGTCCCGCCTGGTGGGCGGCGCTGATCACCCCCATGGCCATCATGTCGTTGCACACGAAGAGGGCGCTGGGGCGCCTGGGCAATGCCAGCAGGCGGGTCATGGCGGCGGCGCCGCTGGCGCAGTCGAAGTCCCCCTCCTGGATCCAGTGCGGATTGACGGTGAGCCCCGCTTCTCCCATCGCCTGCTCGAAACCCGCCAGGCGCTGATTGGCCGGGGCCCGGCTGTGGGGGCCTGTGATGCAGCCGATCTCGGTGTGACCCAGGGCCAGCAGGTGGCGGGTCGCCAGATAGCCGCCGCGATGGGAGTTGTCGGCGATGAGATCCACCTCCTTGTTCTCCATGCCCCAGTCCATCACCACCACAGGCAGGCTCTTGAGCCAGTCGAGCTGGTTGAACACCTCCTGCTGCCCCTCGCTGCACATGATGAGCAGGCCATCCACTCGTTTTCTGAGCATCATCTTGAGGTAGGAGAGGGCGGTCTCGGCCTGTCCCTCTGTGTTGCCCAGCATCAGGTTGTAGCCCTGCTCGAAGCAGTAGCGCTCCACCCCGCGCACCACCTCGGCGAAGAAGGGGTTGCTGGAGGTGGTGACCAGCATGCCGATGCTGTTGGTCTCCTTCACCTTGAGACTGCGGGCCACCAGGCTGGGGGCATAGTTGAGATCGCGCATGGCGGCGAAGACCCGCTCCCGGGTCTCCTCGGCCACGAAGCGGGTCTCGTTGATGACGTGGGAGACTGTGGTGGTGGAGACTCCAGCCCGCGCCGCCACCTCCTTGATGTTGGCCATCAGTGTCCCTGCACCGCTTGGGACTGGAGGAAGGTGTCGACTTCCTGCTTGCCCGGGATCGAGCTCTGGGCCCCGAAGCGGGTCACCGAGAGGGCGGCCGCCCCGTGGGCGAAGCGCACCGCGTCCTGGAAGCTGGCACCGGCCAGCTCGGCCGCCAGCAGGGCGCCGTTGAAGGTATCGCCTGCGGCCGTGGTGTCCACCGCCTCGACCCGAAAGCCCGGAATGAGTGCCTGCTGCCGGGCGTTGCTGCAATAGACCCCCTGGGACCCCAGAGTGATCATCACGTCCGCTATCCCCATCTGGTGGAAACGGGCAGCCGCCTGGGCCGCGCTGACCTCGTCCGTCACCTTGATACCGGTCAGCAGCTCGGCCTCGGTCTGGTTGGGGGTGATGAGATCCACCAGCGCCAGCAGGTCGGCCGAGAGCGGCTGGGCGGGCGCCGGGTTGAGCACCACCCGGGTGCCGTGGGATCTAGCCAGTCTGGCGGCTTCAAACACGCTCTCGAGCGGCACTTCCAGCTGCAGCAGCAGGGTATGGGCGCCCGCGATCAGGGCCTCATGGCGTCTGACCATGGCTGTGTCGAGGGCGCCGTTGGCCTCGGTGGAGAGGCCTATGCTGTTCTCCCCCTCGTCGCTCACATAGATGATGGCGATGCCGGTGGGGAGGCGCTCGTCCTGCTCCACCGCACTCACCTCTATGCCGTCGGCGGCGAAGCCCGCCTTCATCTGGCGGCCGATGGCGTCGTCGCCGATGCGGGCGATAAAGGAGACGGCAGCGCCGAGGCGGGCGGCGGCCACCGCCTGGTTGGCCCCCTTGCCACCGGGAACGACCTGGTAACTGTGACCGGTCAGGGTTTCACCGGGACGGGGAAAGTGGGGGACGCGCAGCACGTGATCCGCATTGACGCTGCCGAGAACTACGAGACGATTCATATCGATCACCCTTGATTGAGAACATCTTGGCTTGAGTGAGCCCAAGCCGGGAGGCTCTGCACCGGAGACAAAGGGGGAGGCAAGCCTCCCCCCGTGATGCTTACTTGCTGACGATTTGCAGCGGCACCGGGATGGATTGCTCCACCGGCTGGCCCTTGAGCACCTTGTCGGCGGTTTCCACGCCGATGGCACCGATCAGCGCCGGCTGCTGGGCCACGGTGGCGGCCAGTTTACCCTTGGCCACTGCCGCCTTGCCATCGTCGGTGCCGTCGAAGCCGACGATCATCACCTCTTTGCCGGCCGCCTGCACGGCGCGGATGGCACCCAGCGCCATCTCGTCGTTCTGGGCGAACACCGCCTGCACGGTCGGGTGGGCCGCCAGCAGGTTCTCCATGACGTTCAGACCCTTGGTGCGGTCGAAGTCGGCGGGCTGGGAAGCCAGCACCTGCAGCTTGTTGGCGGCGACCGCCAGGGCGAAGCCCTCGCCACGGTCACGAGCGGCGGAGGTGCCGGCTATCCCTTCGAGCTGGATCACCTTGGTGCCGGCCCCCAGCTTCTCGGTGATGAAGTCACCGGCCAGCTTGCCACCGGCCACGTTGTCGGAGGCGATGTGGGCCTTGACCTCACCCTGGGCGGCGCCGCGGTCCAGGGTCAGCACAGGGATATTGGCCTTGTTGGCCAGGCGGATGGCGTTGCCCACGGCTTCGGAGTCGGTGGGGTTGATCAGAATGGCGTTGACCTTGCGCACGGTGAGATCTTCCACGTTGGAGAGCTCCTTGGCCGGGTCATTCTGGGAGTCCAGTACCACCAGCTCGTAGCCAAGCTCCTTGGCCTTGGCTTCGGCCCCCTCCTTCATGGTGACGAAGAAGGGGTTGTTGAGGGTGGAGACCACCATGGCCAGGGTCTGATCGGCGGCCTGGGCGGTGCCCAGCACGGACATGATGGCGGCAGCGAGCAGGGTATTGAGCTTTTTCATCATTTCATTCCTTGTGTGTGCTTACTTGCTTTTGTTATCGATCATCACGGCGAGCAAAATCACGCTGGCCTTGGCGATCATCTGGTAATAGGAGGAGACGTCGAGCAGGTTGAGGGCGTTGTTGAGGAAGCCGATGATGAGGGCCCCGATGAGGGTCCCCATGATGCGGCCCTTGCCCCCCATCAGACTGGTGCCCCCCAGCACCACCGCGGCGATGGCATCCAGCTCGTACCCCATGCCGGCAGTCGGCTGGGCCGAGGAGAGGCGGGAGGTGACGATGAGGCCGGCCAGGGCCGACAGCATGCCGCAAAGGCCATAGACGGCGAGCTTGACCCGGGCCACGTTGATGCCGGAGAGACGGGTGGCCGACTCGTTGCCACCCAGGGCATAGATGTAACGGCCGAGGCGAGTGTGGTTGAGCAGGTACCAGGCCAGCAGGAAGACGATGGCCATCAGCCAGATGGGCACCGGCAGACCGAACAGGTAACCGGTACCGAGCCAGGCGAAGTGATCGGCGCCATCGCTGAAGCCGGTGGAGATGGGACGCCCCTCGGTGTAGACCATGGTGACGCCGCGCAGGGCCGTCATGGTCACCAGGGTGGCGATAAATGCCTGTACCTTGCCTTTGGCGATGATGAGGCCGCTGACGCCGCCGAGCAGGGCGCCGGCCCCCAGGGTGAGGGGCACCACCAACCAGATCGGCAGCTCCATGGCGACCATAGTCGCGGCCAGGGCGCCGCACAGGGCCAGCACAGAGCCGACCGACAGATCGATACCGGCGGTGAGGATGACCAACGTCATGCCGACCGCCATGATGGCGTTGACCGAGGTCTGACGCAGTATGTTGAGCAGGTTGTCGGCGGTGAAGAAGTTGGGACTCAGGAAGGAGACCACGCCGATCAGCACCAGCAGCGCCACCAGGGATTTGTTCTCGATCCACCAGGCCTTGCTCATGACGCCACGGCGGGGAAGGGTTTGGGTTGTCATTGTGCTGCCTCTTGCTCTGCTTGCCACTGTTTGCCGACTGCCGCTGCCATCAGCTTCTCCTGATTGGCATCGCGGGTGTTGAACTCTGCGCTGATGCGCCCTTCGTGCATCACCAGGATGCGATCACTCATGCCGAGCACTTCCGGCATCTCGGAGGAGACCAGGATGATGCTCATCCCCTCCTTCTTGAACTGGTTGATGAGCTGATAAATTTCCTTCTTCGCCCCCACGTCGACGCCGCGGGTCGGCTCGTCCAGGATCAGTACCTTGGGCCTTGTCAGCAGCCCCTTGGCGATGGCCACCTTCTGCTGGTTGCCGCCGGAGAGGAGTTTTATCAGCTGATCCTGACTCGGGGTCTTGATGTTGAACAGGCGAACATAGTCGCTCACCGCCTGGCGCTCGGCCTTGCCATCTATCTTGCCGTGAGTGATGAATTCGCCGAGGGCGCAGAGGCTCATGTTTTCACGCACCGAGAGCTCCAGCACCAGGCCATCCCCCTTGCGATCCTCCGAGATATAGGCGATACCGGCGGCCAGACCGTCGGCCGGGGTGCGCGGCACCAGCACCTTGCCATCGACCTCGACAGCGCCGCTGCTGATGGGGCTGGCGCCATAGATAAGCTTCATCAGCTCGGTGCGACCTGAGCCCATCAGGCCGCTGAAGCCGAGGATCTCCCCCTGACGCAGGGAGAAGCTCACCCCGCGCACGCCGGGGCCGGCCAGATCTTTTACCTGCAGGCTGACCGGGCCGAGCTCGCGCGCGAGACGCGGGTATTGCTCCTCCAGCCGCCGACCCACCATCATCTCGATGATCCTGTCCTCGTCCAGCTCGCTCACCGCCTGCTCGCCGATCCACTTGCCGTCCCGCAGCACTGTGACCTTGTCGCAGATCTGGAAGATCTCCTTGAGGCGGTGGGAGATATAGACGATGCCGCAGCCCTGCTCGCGTAGCTCGCGGATGACCACGAACAGCTGCTCGGTCTCGGTGTCGGTCAGGGCATCGGTGGGCTCGTCCATGATGATGACGCTGGCATCGAACGACAGCGCCTTGGCGATCTCCACCATCTGCTGCTCGCCGATGGAGAGATCCCCGAGCCGGGTGTCCGGTCCGTGTTTGACCCCGAGACGGGCCAAGAGGGTGCTGGCCCGCTCGCGCAGCTGCTTGTGGTCTATGTTGCCAAAGCGGGTACGCGGCTCGCGGCCGAGGAAGATGTTGGCGGCAATGGAGAGCTCCGGCAGCAGGTTCAGCTCCTGGTGGATGATGCTGATCCCCTGATCCTGGGAGTCGCGCGGTCCCTTGAAGTGGACCGGCTGGCCGCGATAGCTGACGCTGCCCGCATCGGCCTGATAGATGCCGGTCAGCACCTTCATCAGGGTGGATTTGCCGGCGCCGTTTTCACCGAGCAGGGCCATCACCTGGCCCGGATAGACCCGCAGTCCCGCTTCGTCGAGGGCGCGTACCCCGGGGAAGGTCTTGACGATCCCGGTGAGCTCCAGAATGGGCGAGGGGAGCGTATTGACGCTCCCGGTGAGCCCAGCAAGGGGTGAGAGGGGAGAGGTTGTGCTCATTTGCAGCTTCCTTGAAGAGGCTTAAAACGCCACACCGGCGCAGAGGATCAGGTTGGCGTAGGGAGTCACCTCGCCGCTGCGTACCACAGCCTTGCTCTGACGGGAGCGGGTCTTGAACGCCTCGTGCAGGCAGTACTCGATGGCGATGGGTTTGCCCTGGGCGGCGGCGTGCGCCTCCAGCTGATCCACCAGCGCCTGATGGGCATCTGGGCTGATCAGTTTTATTTCGCTCGCCATGATCACCTTCTCCACCACCAGATCGGTGAGCAGGGCGGTCAGCACGGTTGCAAGGCTGGGGGTGCCCGCCATCAGCGCCAGATCGATGCGCTCAGGCCCTGCCGGAATGGGCAGGCCCGCATCGCAGACGGTGATCTCGTCGGTGTGGCCCATCTGTGCCACCAGGGCACTCAGGGGAGCATTGAGCAGCTTGCCTCGTTTCATACAACACCTCGGCGGCATGGGGACCGCATGTGGATATTTATCTGGGCAACCGGTTACGCAACCGGTTGCGTCGTTGGGGCGAAAGATAGGCGCTAACCGTTAACGGGTCTAGGAACAGATGGCGAAAATGTGAAAACGATCTCAGTGATCCGGCCGTCGGAGGGAAAAACGGGTGCCAGAAGAGCACCCGTACCACGGGAGGAAGGGGTCAGAGGAGGAGGGCTTGCTGCACGGCGGGGCGCGCCAGCATGCGCCTGGTGTGAGCCGCCACCTTGGGAAACTCGTCGATGGCGACCCCGTCGCTCTCGAGCCAGCTGGCCACCACGAACAGGTAGATGTCGGCCAGGCTGAAACGCTCCCCCAGTACCCAGGGACCGGCCAGATAGTGGTGCTCTATCTCGGCAAACCCCTCGCGCATGTTCTGGGGCATCCTGGCCTTCATGGCGGCGATGGCGTGTTCGTCATCGGCCCAGCGGCTGCCGCGGCGGCCATGGGCATGGGAGACGTGCACCGTCGAGGCGAGGAAGCTGTGCACCTCCTGCATCCTGGCCAGCAGGAAGGGGTCGTCCAGGGGGGCGAGCCCGGTATCGGGGAAACGCTGGGCCACGTAGAGCAGCAGGGCCGGGGTTTCGGTCAGCACGCCGCGCTCCGTCACCAGGGCTGGCACCCGGCCTTTGGGGTTGATGGCAAGGTAGGCGGGGGTGCGTTGCTCCCCGGCGGCGAGATCGAGGCGCTTGATCTGGTGCGGGGCACCGGCTTCCACCAGGGCGATGCGCACCGCCATGGCACAGGTACCGGGGGCGAGATAGAGCGTCAGTTCGGACATTGCAGCTTTCCTTGTGTGGGTGATCCGGGATGAAGTGCGCGAGAGAGCGAGTCTGTCGAGTCTTGGCCATCCATCCTACGCCCATGGCGGGCCAGGGCCAAGCCAGGTAACGGAGGGGCTGGCAGAGGGCCGCACGACAGGGCGGCTGTCAGTGAAATCAATGGCTTTCTGAACGGAAGATAACAGGAAAAACGACTACGCATGCCCGGTCAAACCGCTATAATGTGCCACCTCGGAACAGTCGCTTTTGAATGTTGGATAGACAATTGAGTAATAGAATGCGGATCGGTGGAACCCTCGAACAGTCCCTCAGCCAGGGATACCGTCTGGACCTGCAAGGGGTGTTGAAAGAGGCCTGGCAACAGACCCGCCGCACCGGTTTCGCTCTGACGCTGGCCATCGCCGGGGTCATGGCAATCTGGATCCTGCTGAGCAACACCCTGCTGGCCCCCTATGTCAGCCAGGAAGGGGGTGACATGGACATGGCCCTGATATTGAGCCTGCTCATCACCGTCATCATGTCTCCCATGACCTCTTCCCTCGACATGCTGGGGTTGCAGCAGTCGGTGGGGGTGCGGGCCCGACCGAACCAGGTGTTCGACTTCTTCCGCCACTTCCTGCGTCTGGGCTCCCTGAGCCTGCTCGGCAGCCTCATCACCAGCCTGTTCGGCCCCCTGTTCGAGCTGCTCGGCCTGCCGGTGATGCTGGCCTTCATTCCCTCTGGCCTGGTGGGCATGGGGCTGCTGTTCACCGTGCCCCTGGTGCTGGAGCGCGGCCTGTCGCCGGCCCAGGCCATCCTGGTCTCCCTCAAGTTGTTCGCCCGCGGCTGGCCCAGCATAGTGCTGCTCCATGGCGTCATGCTGGCGCTGTTTTTCCTGGCCATCATCCCCATGGGCATAGGCCTTATCTGGGTGGCCCCCCTCTATTTCAATCTCAAGGGGATCCTCTATCGGGATCTGTGTGGGGTCGCCGTGGAGGTGACCGAAGTGGCGGACAATGCCGCCACCGGGCAAGGGCCCGATCATTTCAACGCGTGATGCAAAAGGATGGCATATGAAGCTGGTTCGACATGGCATGGGAGCAAGTCTGCTGATAGTGCCGGCGCTGTGCGTGGCTGCGCCCTCGCTGGATCTGCAGTACAGCACCTTCTACAGCCAGATGAAGACCTTTGCCAAGGGCGAGTTTGGTGATGCCAGGTTGGGATTTTATCTGACCGATCCGCAAAGTGGTCAGCGCTGCGGGCTCGCCTCGGCCCGGGTTTCGACCCTGGACAGGGAGGTTGCCGCCGAGGTGACCATAGACAGCGAGCTGCGCCTGCCCTATGACGACGATCTCAATCTCGACAAGGCGACCGTGGTGGTGGAGCTGACCGAACCACACGCCGCCTGCGACATGTCGGTGCAGGTGATGGCCGATGCGCCCCCTGTGTCGGATGGCCAGGGGTTCAGGGTGAGCGAGGTGGTGACACGCCAGCAGGAGATGCAGTCGCTGCTGGACAAGCTGGCCGGCATGGTCGGCAAACACTTCCTGCCGGAGATGGCGGGGGTGCGGGTGACCCTGGTGCAGCCGAGCGGCACCGCCTACCTCATCGACGGTGCCCATCAGCAGCCTCTCTCCTGGCAGGATAGCCAGCTGCTGCTTCGCAACGAGCAACTTGCCGACTTCGCGGCGGGCAGGTTGCAGCTCGAGGGGGAGATACTGCGACTGACCCCCTGGTTGCACAAGGGCTGAAGACGCCGGGTGCCGGACAGGTAAAGAAAAGGAGCGCATGGCGCTCCTTTTTCGTGGTGGCTGGCAGGGTGCTCAGCGCACCTCTATCACATCCAGCACGTCCATCTCGTCGATGTTGAGCAGGGGCGCGGTCGGCAGCTCGGGGGGATCGAATGCCTTGTCGCCGCCATCTATGATGCCGGAGTCGCGGTTGATGCTCTTGAAGTCAAACAGCTTGTGATCGAGCAGGTGGCTCGGGATCACGTCCTGAATGGCGGTGAACATGGTCTCTATCCGGCCGGGGAAGCGGCGATCCCAGTCCTGCATCATCTGCTTGATGGCCTTGCGCTGCAGGTTCTCCTGCGAGCCGCACAGGTTGCACGGGATGATGGGGAAGGCCTTGACCTCCGCATAGCGCACCAGATCCTTCTCCTTGCAGTAGGCCAGGGGACGGATCACCACGTTCTTGCCATCGTCGCTCACCAGCTTGGGGGGCATGGACTTGAGCTTGCCGCCGTAGAACATGTTGAGGAACAGGGTCTCGAGGATGTCATCCCTGTGGTGGCCGAGGGCAATCTTGGTGCAGCCCAGCTCCTGGGCGGTACGGTAGAGAATGCCACGGCGCAGGCGGGAGCAGAGCGCACAGGTGGTCTTGCCTTCCGGCACCTTGTCCTTGACGATGGAGTAGGTGTCTTCCTCGACGATCTTGAAGTCGACGCCGAGGGCGGCCAGGTATTCCGGCAGCACGTGCTCGGGGAAGCCGGGTTGCTTCTGATCCAGGTTGACGGCCACGAGATCGAAATGGATGGGGGCGCTGGCCTTCAGGCTCATCAGGATGTCGAGCATGGCGAAGCTGTCCTTGCCGCCAGACAGGCACACCATGATCTTGTCACCCTCTTCAATCATGTTGAAGTCGGCGATGGCCTGACCCACGTTGCGCCGCAGGCGTTTCTGCAGCTTGTTGAAACTGTATTTCTCTTTGGCGTTAAGCTCTTCTAGCATGGCCTCAAACCCGGGACAAAAATAAGCGGCTTATTATAGCCATGTCCCGGGGGAGGGCAAGAAACGCTTATGCAGGATGACGTCTGTCATCTACCGGGCAGCTGTAGTCATCGGGTTTGAGGATCAGGATGTCGCAGTTGAGCCGATCCACCACATGCTCTGCCGTGTTGCCGAGCAGGGCGGCGGAGAGACCGGTGCGACCGACACACCCCATGATCATCAGGGTCGACTTGAGTTCGTCCGCCATGTCCGGCAGCACCTCCTCCGGCAATCCTTCCGCCACCTTGGTCCACATGTGGTTGATGCCGAACTGATCGGCATGCTCTCGCAGCAGATCCTCGTGATGCTTGCGGATGGCGTCGTTGTAGGCGTTGGGATCGAACTCCGGCAGCTCGATGGCCACATTCACCGGCGTGCCGGGATAGGTGTTGACCAGATAGAGGTTGGAGCCGAGCAAGTCGGCGATGGCGACCCCTTCGCGGGTGATGCGCTCATTGAGGACTTTCTGCTCCATATCGTCACTCGAGCAGTTGATGGCGGCAATGATGTTGCCGCCCCGCTGCCAGTGACCCTCCTTGACCAGCAGGACGGGGCAGGGGCACTTGCGCAGCAGGTGCCAGTCGGTGGGGGTGAAGATGAAGGTTTGCAGGAAGGAGTGCTTGTGGGTCGCCTTGACCACCAGATCGTGGCGATGCTCCAGCACTTCCTGGATGACGCACTCGAAGGGGCGATTGTGCCACAGCACCTTGATCTCGCACTCCAGCCCCCTGGCGCGATAGGGTTGCAGTGTCTCGTCCAGCCACTCCCGGCGCTGGGCAATGACGCCGTGGCGCATCTCTTCCCGCTCATCCACCGACAGCATGGCGGTCATCTCGTACGAGAAGTCGTAAATCGTCAGGAGCAGGGTCAGCTGGGCGCCCTCGTCCAGCTCGGCGACCTTGACCGCGCGTTCGAGCGCGATCTGGCGCTCCTCTTCCGGGTTGATCACCACCAGAATGTTTCGGTACTTGACCATGTTCTCCTCCTTGGCAAAAACGCCAATGATGGCAACTCTTTAGCCATTACAGCTTAGCCCAAGGGGGGAGACGGGAAGGTGTGCCGGATCAAATTTCAGGGTGAACCGATCCGGCAACAGAGGGGAAAGGGGTGATCAGCCGCAGGCTGGGCGAGTGGCGCCGGCCATGACGCCGAGGGCCACGTGATCCAGCACTGTAATGTATTTGCCCTTGACGCTGATGAGGCCGGACTTCTGGAAACGACCGAGCAGGCGGCTGATGGTCTCGACGGTGAGGCCGAGATAGTTGCCTATGTCACCCCGTGTCATGGAGAGACGGAACTCCTTGGCGGAGAAGCCGCGCTCGGAGAAACGTACCGAGAGGTTGTGCAGGAAGGCGGCGAGGCGCTCTTCCGCGTTCTTCTTGGAGAGCAGCAGTATCATCTCCTGATCGCCCATGATCTCGTTGCTCATCAGGCGCATGATCTGCTGGCGGAGCTTGGGCATCTTGCCGGAGAGATCGTCGAGCACATCGAACGGGATCTCGCACACCATGGCAGTTTCCAGCGCCTGGGCGAAGGAGGGGTGTGCCTGCTTGTGGATGGCATCGAAACCGACCAGATCCCCTGCGAGGTGGAAGGCGGTGATCTGCTCGTCACCCTGTTCGGTGATGGTGTATGACTTGATGGTCCCGGAGCGGATGGCGTAGAGCGATTTCAGTTCATCGCCGGCCTTGAACAATTCCTCGCCCTTCTGGATCGGCTTTTTGCGCTCGATGATGCTGTCCAACTGATCGAGCTCACTGTCGTTCAGGGTGAAGGGGATGCAGAGCTGACTGATGCTGCAATCCTGGCAATGAATTGCACAGCCACCGCTCTGAATACGTCTGCCAGGTTTCTTGTCCGGGATCATAGGCTCATATGAATAATTGATTTATATCAAACAAGTTTACCACCAACTCATCCGTTTTGGATAGGGTTTCAAAAGGATGCCAGCCCGATCCAGAGGGTATGCAGGCCATAGGCAATGAGCAGCAAGGCACCGCCGAGGCGCAGGCTGCGCAGGGTCAGCCAGTAGCGCAATCTGTCTGCCAGCCCCCCCAGGGCGAATAGTGTCGGCAGGGTCCCCAGACCAAAGCTCAGCATGATGAGTGCACCGCCCCCGGCGGAGCCTGCCGCCGCGCTCCAGGTGAGCATGGAGTAGATCAGACCGCAGGGCAGCCAGCCCCACACCATGCCAAAGGGGAGGGCCTGCCAGGCCGACGTGAAGGGGATGAACTTGCCAGCCAGCGGCTTGATAAGAGGCCAGAATTTTGCGCCCATGCGTTCCAGCACCAGCACTCCCCGCCACCAGCCCGCCAGATAGAGGCCCAGGGCTATCATCAGCAGGGCCGCAACGAGGCGCAAGCCGGCGATGGCGTGCTTGCCGGCCCCGAGCTCGCTGGTGGTGGCCAGCAGCCCGCCCACCAGGGCGCCAGCCAGCACATAGCTCAGGATCCGCCCCAGGTTGTAGTTGAGCAGATAGCCAAGGCGCCCCCAGAAGTGCTGCTTCTCGGCGGGGATGGCCATGGAGAGGGCGGCGGAGACGCCGCCGCACATGGCGATGCAGTGGCCTGAGCCCGCCAGTCCCACCAGCAGGGCCCCCATCAGATCAAGGCTGCTGGTCATCGCTCGGCTGATCCTTGCCCTTGGTGGCGGGTTGCTCCTCGTCAAACAGTATGTTGGAGCCCTGGCGGTCGAGATCCTCGAACTGCTCCGAGCGAATGGCCCAGAAGAAGACGGCCCCCGCGATGATGACGAACAGGATGGCGATGGGGATCAGGACAAAAATGATGTTCATGGGAGCTACCTTGGCATTCATCCGTGGCAATCGACCCCCATGGTAACCCTGTTCGGGCAGGGGGCCAGCCGCTATCGGCGAGAAATGTGGCCTGCATCGGAGGCTGGCCACATTTTCGGCATTTTCCAGCGCGGGCTCATCGATTGAGGCGCATGGAGTTGGTGACGACTATGAGGGAGCTCAGCGACATGCCCGCCGCCGCCAGATAGGGGGGCAGCCAGCCGCTGGCCGCAAGCGGCAGCACCAGCAGGTTGTATCCGATGGACCAGGCGAAGTTCTCCTGGATGATCCTGCGGGTGCGCAGCGCCAGGGCGCGGGCGGCCAGCAGGCGGGAGAGATCGTCCGCCAGCAGTATGGCGTCGGCGCTGTTTTTCGCCAGATCCGTGCCGCCCGCCATGGCGAAGGAGGCATGGGCACCGGCCAGTACAGGAGCGTCGTTGATGCCATCTCCCACCATGATGCTGATCTCTCCCGCCGCTTCCCGGGCCTTGAGGTAGGCCAGCTTGCCATCGGGGGTAACCCCTTTCACCAGCTCATCGACCCCGAGCTCACGGGCCACGGCGTCGGCCTGAGGGGAGCTGTCGCCGGTGAGGATGGTGGTCTGCAGCCCGGCTGCCTTGAAGGCCTGGATCAGGGCACCGGCATCCGCACGCAGCGTATCGGCCAGGGTGAAGCGGGCCAGGGGTCCGGTCTCGTCGGCCAGATAGATGGCCAGCCCCTGGGTCGCCTCCTGCTCATCAGCCAGCCCGAGCCAGCGGGCACTGCCGATGCGGTAATGCTTGCCCGCTATCCTGCCCTGGATGCCGTGGCCGATGACGGGGGTCACCTCGCTGGCTGCCAGCAGCACGGCATCGTCTGCCCCCTTGCTGCGAAACGCGCGGGCTATGGGGTGTTCGGAGTAGGCTTCCAGGGCGCGGGCGATGTCCAGGCACTCGTCTTCGCCAAGCTCCGCCAGGGGCTGGACGCCCACCAGGCTGATGTTGCCCGTGGTCAGGGTCCCGGTCTTGTCCATCACGATGCGGTTGGCCCGGGTCAGCACGTCCAGTACGTGGCCGCGGCGCAGCAGTATGCCGCTGCGGGTCAGGTGGGCGGTGGCCGAGGTGAGCGCCGTCGGGGTCGCCAGCGACAGGGCGCAGGGGCAGGTGGCCACCAGCACCGACAGGGTGACCCAGAAGGCCCGCTCCGGGGCATGGAAGTGCCAGAAGGTCCAGACCGCGGCCGCAATGAGCAGCAGCACCAGGATGAAATGGCGGGAGAGCACATCCGCCAGCTGGGCGATGGCGGGTTTGTCGTCCAGCGCGCTGTCCTGCAGCCGCATGATCTGGGCGAGGCGCGACTCTTCGATGGGGTGGCTGACCCGGATCTCCAGCGGTGCATCCGTGCTGATGGTGCCGGCGAAGACGGGATCCCCCGCCTGCTTGAGCAGGGGCAGTTGCTCGCCGGTCAGCATGGCTTCGTTGAGGCTGGCCTGCCCCAGGGTGATGATGCCGTCTGCCGGCAGGGTTGCCCCGGCCAGCACCCGGACCCTGTCCCCCATCCGCAGCGTCTTGGCGGCCACCTCGTGTTCGCCATCTGCATCGATGCGGGTGGCCATGATGGGCACCAGGCGCGCCAGGTTGGAGCTGGACTCGGATGCCTTGCGCCTCGCCCTCAACTCGAGCAGGCGCCCCAGCAGCAGGAAGAAGACGAACATGGTGATGGAGTCGTAATAGACCTCACCCGTGTTGAAGACGGTGGCCCAGATGGAGGCGACGAAGGCACCGATGAGGGCCAGCGACACAGAGACATCCATGGAGAGGTGGCCCTGTTTCAGGCTGCGCCAGGCCCCTGCGTAAAATGGCTGGGCCGAGTAGATCATGATGGGGGTGGAGAGCAGCAGGCTTATCCACTTGAAGTAGATCATGAACTCCTCTTCCACGCTGATGAAGAGGTCCATGTAGAGCGCCACGGCGCACATCATCACCTGCATGGAGCCGAGGCCGGCCAGCGCCATGCGGAACATGTAGTTGCGCACCTCGCGGGCGTAGAGGGCCTCCTGGCTGTGGGTCTGGAACGGATAGGCGCGATAGCCAATCTTGGCGAATCCCTTGAGGATGTCGCTTAACGAGAGCCTGTCCGGATCCCACTTGATGCGGGCGCGGTGGGTGGTGGTGTTGACGTTGACATAGTGAAGACCCGCGAGCCCCATCAGGTGGCGCTCGATAAGCCAAGCGCAGGCGGCGCAGGTCAGCCCTTCCACGCTGAGCTGGATCTCCCGCAGGGTACCGGTTTCGGTGACGAACTCCTGCTGCACTTCGGCCAGATCGTAGTGGGTGAGGGCCGCCAGCTCGCTGGGAACCAGCTCCCCCTTGATGCCGGGGGCGGTGCGGTGTTCGTAGTAACTGGCAAGGCCGCATTCGAGAATGGTCTGTGCCACGGCCTGGCAACCAGGGCAGCACATGGGTTGCACTATCCCCTTGATCTCCAGGGTAAAGTCACTGCCAGTGGGAACCGGTTCACCACAGTGAAAACAGCCGGTCATGGTCATTAACCCTCTTGGAAGCTGCCCGTGCGGGCGAGATAAGGGAGGACGCCGTCATGCCTGGATGAACGCTGCCGCTCATCCCGGGCTCAGCGTCCCCTGGGATCGAGTTCCACCGGGGCCTTGGTCGGCAGCTGGGCCGTCTCTTGCAGGCGCCACTCGTGGTTGAAGGCATCGACCCGGATGTGCCACTTGCCGCTGAGGGGCTTGTCCAGCATCAGGCGATAGACTCCCTTGCCATCGGCCGTGAGCAGATGATCACTGTCCAGACCGGCCAGGGTCGGGTGGAACAGGGAGAGGTGCAGCGCCTGACCGGCGGGGATCTCCCCCGACAGCGGCTTCAGGGTCAGCTCCTTGTCGCTGACCGAGAGCTCTACGCGGATGCCGAGGGCCTCGGCGCGATCGAACTTGCTGAGATCCTGATTAATCTCCTTGCCCTGCTTGTAATAGTCTTCCGCCACCAGGTTGACCCCATCCTTGCTGGCGATGATGGCGGTGGCGATGCTGCCTACCACGGCGGCGCAGGGGAGGGCGATGATGAACCAGGGCCAGAATTGGCGATACCAGGGTTGAGTCATGGTGCTACCGAAACAAATGGTTAACGAAATGGAGGGATTCTAGCCAACACAAGATAACAAAAAGCCTCGAAGAGTCGAGGCTTTTTGCTGAGTAATCACGTGCTTATCACATGTTACTGCTTATTTTACTGCGCCTGGTGGGACAAACTGTAGACATAGGACGCCAGCAGGTGGACCTTGTCTTCTCCCAGGATATCCTTCCAGGCCGGCATCACGCCGTGACGCCCGTGGGTGATGGTCTGCTCGACCACCTGGCGGGAGCCGCCATACAACCAGGTGTTGTTGGTGAGATCCGGCGCGCCGAAGGCGATGCCGCCCTTGGCATCCGGGCCGTGACAGGCGGCGCACATGGCGAAACGCGCCTCACCCTTCTTGGCTTCCACCAGATCCACCTTGCGGCCGGAGAGGCTCAGCACATAGGAGGCCACTTCCTTGACCCCGTCCTGACCCAGGATCTCGCCCCAGGCGGCCATTATCCCCTGGCGACCGCCCATGATGGTGGTCTTGATCTGGTCGGGCGCGCCGCCCCATTGCCATTCGCTGTCGGTCAGGTTCGGGAAACCGCGACCACCGCGGGCATCGGAGCCGTGGCACTGGGAGCAGTTCTGCAGGAACAGACGCTGACCCACTTTCAGGGCTTCCGGGTCCTTGGCGATCTCGGTGATCTCCTTGTAGCTCTTGCCATCGGCCTGGTAGGTCAGCTCGCGGAACTTGGCGCCATAGATCTCGTCGGCCTTGGCCAGTTCCCGATCGTACTCCACCGCGCGCCCTTCATCCTTGGCAGAGGCTGCCGCCGCCTTGGATTCTGCCAGGGAGCGAACGTCCTGGTTGGAGCTCTGCCAGCCCAGCAACCCCTTGAAGTTGCCCAGACCCGGGAAGGCGAGCAGGTAGATGAGACCGGTGACGATGAAGAAGAGGAACATATAGGACCACCACTTCGGCAGGGGGTTGTTGATCTCCTCTATGCCGTCGAAGGTGTGCCCCATGGGCTTGCCCTCTTCGGTCCCCATCTTGTCCCTCATGCACCACATCAGCAGCAGGAAGCAGCCGAGTATGGTGCCCAGACTTATGACGGTCACAAAAATGCTAAACAAAGTGCTCATTATTGCTTCGCTCCTGCGTTCTTGTTATCAGCACTGGGTTGCTCGTCATCGGCAAAGACCAGGTTGGCAGCCTCATCGAAGGAGGCCTTGCGGCGCTTGCTGTATGCCCAGACGATGATGCCGATCATGATGATCATCAGCAGCAGGGTGTACAGGCCGCGAAATGTGCCGTAATCCATATCCCGACTCCTTATTTCAGGGCATGACCCAGTGATTGCAGATAGGCCACCAGCGCATCCAGCTCGGTCTTGCCCTTGACTGCCTCGGCCGCACCCTCGATGTCGGCATCGGTATAGGGCACCCCGAAGTGATCCCGGAACAGCGCCAGCTTCTTGCCGGTCAGTTCACCGGTCAGGACGTTGGTCTCGAGCCAGGGGAAGGCGGGCATGTTGGATTCCGGCACCACGTCGCGCGGGTTGATGAGGTGGGCGCGATGCCAGTCGTCGGAGTAGCGGCCGCCGACCCGGGCCAGATCCGGACCTGTGCGCTTGGAGCCCCACAGGAAGGGGTGCTCCCACACGCTCTCACCGGCGACCGAGTAGTGGCCGTAACGCTCGGTCTCGGCGCGGAACGGGCGGATCATCTGGCTGTGGCAGACGGTGCAGCCTTCGCGGATGTAGATGTCGCGTCCTTCCATCTGCAGGGCGGTGTAGGCCTTGAGGCCCTCCACCGGCTCGTTGGTCTGCTTCTGGAAGAACAGCGGCGTGATCTCGACCAGGCCCCCCAGGCTGATGGCAAAGATGATGCCTATCACCAGCATGGGGACGCTCTTTTCAAATATTTCGTGACGGTTGTTGTTGCTCATGCTTTAAACCCCTTCAGATCAGGCTGGCTGTGCGACGGGTTCCAGGGAACCCTTGGGCGCAGTGACGGTGCGATAGGCGTTGTAAGCCATCAGCAGCATGCCGGTGACGAAGAAGCAGCCACCCAGGAAGCGCACGAAGTAGAAGGGATAGGAAGCTTGCAGCGCCTCCACGAAGCTGTAGGTCAGGGTGCCGTCATCGTTGACCGCACGCCACATCAGACCTTGCATCACCCCGGAAATCCACATGGAGACGATGTAGAGCACAGTGCCCACGGTCGCCAGCCAGAAGTGAACGTTGATCAGGCGGATGCTGTACATGCGGCCCTGATCGAACAGGTTCGGGATCAGGTGATACACGGCGCCGATGGATACCATGGCAACCCAGCCCAGGGCACCGGAGTGGACGTGACCTATGGTCCAGTCGGTGTAGTGGGAGAGGGCGTTGACCGTCTTGATGGCCATCATGGGCCCTTCGAAGGTGGACATGCCGTAGAACGACAGGGAGACGATCAGGAAGCGCAGTATGGGGTCATAGCGCAGCTTGTGCCAGGCACCGGACAGGGTCATGATGCCGTTGATCATGCCGCCCCAGGAGGGGACGAACAGGATGAGGGACATCACCATGCCCAGGGACTGGGCCCAGTCGGGCAGGGCGGTGTAGTGCAGATGGTGCGGACCGGCCCAGATATAAAGGGAGATCAGCGCCCAGAAGTGCACTATGGAGAGGCGGTAGGAGTAGACCGGACGTCCCGCCTGCTTGGGCACGAAGTAGTACATCATGCCGAGGAAGCCGGCGGTGAGCAGGAAGCCGACCGCGTTGTGGCCATACCACCACTGCACCATGGCATCCATGGCACCTGAGTACATGGAGTAGGACTTCATGCCCGAGAGCGGCACTTCCATGTTGTTGACGATGTGCAGCACCGCCACCGTGATGATGAAGGCCCCGAAGAACCAGTTCGCCACATAGATGTGGGAGGTGGTGCGCTTGACCAGGGTGCCGAAGAAGACGATGGCATAGCTCACCCAGACCACGGCGATGGCGATGTCGATGGGCCACTCCAGCTCGGCATACTCCTTGGAAGTGGTGTATCCCAGTGGCAGTGTGATGGCGGCGGCGAGGATGATCGCCTGCCAGCCCCAGAACACGAAGGAGGCGAGCGGGCCGCCAAACAGCCTGACCTGACAGGTACGCTGTACCACGTAGAAGGAGGTGGCCATCAGCGCGCTGCAGCCAAACGCGAAGATGACCGCGTTGGTGTGCAGGGGACGCAGGCGGCTGTAGGTCAGCCAGGGGGTATCAAAGTTGAGGGCAGGCCAGATCAACTGGGCTGCGATCAGTACACCAACCGACATACCGACAATTCCCCAGACAATCGTCATGACGGTGAACTGGCGCACAACGGTGTAGTTGTACTCAGGGTGGTTTGTTGTATGGCTCATCGTTGTATTCCGCTTCCGATGCTGTTGTTTGTTTTTCGCCCGGTAATCGGGGCCATTTTCACCCCTGATTTGCCAAATCCTCCCGTTAACATCTGTTAATAAAAGGAAAAGCAAAAGGTGGTTAAATGAAAATTCATTGAGAATGATACTGAACTGACCGGTAAAATAACAGTACAAACAGTGATATATTTGGCTCCAGCGGGTCCCGCGCTCCCTGGTTTTTTACCTTGCGCGAGATCACGAAAATCGCATTTTTAAAGTACCTTACAGGGCTGTTTTTTCATGAAAGAGAGACTCACTTCACGCAAAATCGTGCACTTGACCATGGTGCTGGCCATTTTGCTCTCCCTGATGGCCTATCGGACCTGGTTTTCGGCTCCGCCGGGCGGGGAGACGACGGGAACAAATGATCAGATTTGTGATCTGTCCCACAGCAGTTGTGCCCTTCTGGTCGGTGACAAGCCCCTGACGGCCAGCATAGATGGCTTGCCGATCCGTCCTGAACATGACTTTGTGTTGCGCCTTCAGGGGGGCTCCCCCGCCATCACCCCCATCAAGGCCTGGCTGGAGGGCAGGACCATGTTCATGGGGGTCATCCCGGTGCAGCTCGAGGCGAAGGAGGGGGGCTGGCAGGGGACCGCTCAGGTAGGAAGTTGCACCACAGATGCCATGGAGTGGCTGCTCAATATCGAGTGGAGCAATGGCCAGCGCCAGCAACTGGCGCTGGGGGTTTCCCCCTGACAGCAGGCTGCCGTTTGCGGCCCAGGAGGGGGGAGAAGTGAAATTTGATTTGAATTTTTCAGGCAGGTCGGTACCTTGCATTCATTATCAAGGAGTGAAGTTCATTTAATCATGATTGAAAAACAAGCATTTTATCGCACCCTCAACCAGCAGGCCCAGGCGCTGCTGGAGGGTGAACCCGACCTGATTGCCAACCTGGCGAACCTGTCTGCCCTGCTCAATCAGGAGCTGGCCGACATCAACTGGGTCGGTTTTTACCTGTTGCAAGGGGAGACCCTGGTGCTCGGCCCCTTCCAGGGTAAGCCGGCCTGCGTGCGCATTCCGGTGGGCCGCGGCGTCTGTGGCACGGCGGTGGCCGAGGGTAAGACCCAGCTGGTGGACGACGTACACCAGTTCACGGGTCACATCGCCTGCGACGGCGCCAGCAATTCGGAAATCGTGATTCCGCTGCGTCGCGGTGGTGAGATCATCGGGGTGCTGGACGTGGATAGTCCGATTTTTAACCGTTTCGACCAGGAGGACCGGATTGGCCTCGAAGAAACGGTGCAAATTTTGGAAAGCATGCTCTAAGTCATTGCTAGATGGTTCGCAAAAGGTCCCAAGCTCTCTATAATAGGGCCTTTGTTGTGTTCGGGCATGCCCGTGCGTCTATATGAAAGCCAAGGTTATACATGGAAAACACTGAAAAGCTGAAGAACAGTAAAGAGATCGTTGCCTACCTGGTCGAGAAATTCCCGGCCTGCTTCATCGCTGAAGGAGAGGCCAAGCCACTCAAGATTGGCATCTTCCAGGATCTGGCCGCGCGTCTTGCTGATGACGAGAGAGTCTCCAAGACCATGCTGCGCTCTGCTCTGCGTCAATACACCTCCAGCTGGCGTTACCTGCATGGCCTCAAGGCTGGCCAGGCCCGTGTCGATCTGGATGGCAACCCCGGTGAGCTGCTGACCGAAGAGCACATCGAACATGCCAAACAGGCCCTCAAGGAGAGCAAAGAGCGTGTCTTTGCCAGCCGCCGCACCAACACCAAGGAGAAGGAAGACAAGCCCAAGCAGCCGCGCCGAAACGCGCCGCGCAAGGCCGATGCTCCTCGCTCCGACAAGCCCAGGTCCGCTCCCAAGGCCGCGCCTGTAGCTGATGCTCCCCTGGTCAAAGTGGATGCCGCCACCCTGAAAGTGGATCAAGGCGTGCGCGTCGTGCTGGGCAAGTCTCCCGTGCCTGCGACCATCAAGGAAGTGACCAAGGATGACGTACAGGTTCAATTGCAGACCGGCATGATGTTGCGGGTCAAGTTCGAGCATCTGGTTCTCTAAGGAGACGAATGTTGAAGCATGGCGTGATTCGTTTTTCCCTCGTTGCCTGTAGCCTGGCGCTCGCCGGGCTCGCACAGGCCATCGAGCCGGTGCTCAAGGAAAGTGATTTGCCTGTGTTGGCTCAGGAGAGCCAACATGCTACGGCCAGCAAGCGAATTGCCAATCTGTTTACCCGCTCTCACTACAAACAGTTCAAGTTGGACGATGCCTTTTCCTCCGTGATATTTGACAAATATCTGGAGAATCTGGACTACAGCCGCAACCTGTTTCTGGCCTCTGACATCAGCCGTTTTGAAAAGTACCGTACCGGTTTTGACACCGACCTCGAGAGAGGGCGCCTGGCTCCGGCCTACGAGATGTTCAACCTGAGTCAGCAGCGGCGTTACGAGCGGTTCGAATACGCCCTCAAACTGCTCGACACTCCCCTGGATTTCACCCAGCCTGACAATTACATCTTCGATCGGGAAGGGGCTCCCTGGCCCAAAGACGAGGCCGAGCTCAACGAGCTGTGGCGTCAACGGGTCAAGTTCGATGCCCTGAGCCTCAAGCTCAGCGGCAAGGAGTGGCCCGAGATCAAGGAGCTGCTTGGCAAGCGTTACAACAACGCCATCAAGCGGATGTCCCAGACCGAGAGCGAGGATGTGTTCCAGCTCTTCATGAACTCCTTCGCCCGTGCCATCGAGCCCCACACCAGCTACCTCTCGCCGCGCAGCGCCGATCGCTTCAACACCGAGATGAACCTCTCGCTGGAGGGCATAGGTGCCGTGCTGCAGGCGGAAGATGACTTCACCGTCATCCGCTCCCTGGTGCCCGGCGGCCCGGCGGCCAAGTCCAACCACCTCAAGCCCGATGACAAGATCACCGGGGTAGGGCAGGACGATGGCAAGATTGTCGATGTGATCGGCTGGCGTCTCGATGACGTGGTCGAACTCATCAAGGGACCCAAGGGCAGCAAGGTGAAGCTGGAGATCCAGCGCGGCAAGGGCGCGACCGCCAAGACCGAGCTGGTGGAGCTGACCCGCGACAAGGTGCGCCTGGAAGACAGGGCCGCCAAGTCCAAGGTGATCAACGCCGAAGGCAAGAAGATAGGGGTACTCGAGATCCCGAGCTTCTACGTCAATCTCCATGACGACGTCATCAAGGAGCTCTCCAGCCTCAACAAGCAGAAGATCGATGGTCTCATCGTCGACCTGCGCGGCAACGGCGGCGGCGCCCTGACGGAAGCCTCCGCCCTGAGCGGTCTGTTCTTCGCCAGTGGTCCCGTGGTGCAAATTCGTGATCACATGGGTCGTATCACCGTCAACGGTGACGATGACGGCAACGTCTACTACGGCGGCCCCATGTCGGTGATGATCGACCGCTACAGCGCCTCGGCCTCCGAGATCTTCGCCGCCGCCATGCAGGATTACGGCCGCGCCCTGATCCTCGGCGAGAACTCGTTCGGCAAGGGGACGGTGCAGCAGCATCGCAGCCTCGCCAAGGTCTACGACTTCTACGAGCAGCCGCTGGGTCACGTGCAGTACACCATCGCCAAGTTCTACCGGATCGATGGCGGCAGTACCCAGAACAAGGGGGTGGCGCCGGACATCGACTTCCCGACCGCCGTCTCGCCGGACGAGACCGGGGAGAGCCGGGAGTTCAACGCCCTGCCTTGGGACAAGATAGCTTCGGCCAGTTACGACAAGCTGGGGGACTTCTCCAGTCTGCTGCCCAGGTTGAAGTCGGCTCACGAGGCGCGGATCGCCAAGGATCCTGAATTTGCCTACGTGATGCAGGACATCAAGGAGTATCAGGAGGACAAGGACAAGAAGTCGGTCTCCCTGAACGAAGCCGAGCGACTGGCGGATCAGGCCAAGCAGGACGAGAAGGCGCTGGCGCGAGCCAACGAGCGACTGACCCGCCTTGGCAAGCCGACGGTGAAGAGCCTGGATGAACTGCCTGCCGATTTCGAGGCCCCCGACGAGTATCAGATCGAAGCCGCGAACATCACGGCGGATCTGGCGAGACTCAGCAAGGGCTGAATGTCCAGGGTGACATCCACATGAATGCAAGGGCGACTCAGGTCGCCCTCTCTTTTGGCTGAATGCAAACTATTTGACCCTGCGGGATCGTTGTGACAGCCTCTGACACGTTGATAACAATGCGTGGAAGCAGACAATAATGACCGATCACTCCCAGGCCATGACGGCCAAGTATCGCCAGGATTACCGGGCGCCCCTCTACTGGATCGACAGCATCGATCTCGATTTTCAGCTGCAGGAACCCCTGACCCGGGTGACCGCCATCTCCCGGCTGCGCCGCAGCGGCGAGCACAACGAGCCCCTGGTGCTGGACGGGGAAGGATTGGTCTTGCACAGCGTCAGCGTGGACGGCGTCCCCTTCACCCGGTTCGAGCAGGGGGAGAGCTGCCTGACCCTGTTCAACCTGCCCGCCGAGTGCGTGCTGACCATAGTCACGGATCTGGATCCCGCCGCCAACACGGCGCTGGAGGGGCTCTACAAGTCCGGCGATGCCTACTGCACCCAGTGTGAGGCGGAGGGCTTTCGCCGCATCACCTATTACCTGGACAGGCCCGACATCCTGGCCCGTTACAGCACCCGGATCACCGCAGACAAGGCCAAATACCCCTATCTGCTCTCCAACGGCAACAAGGTTGCGAGCGGCGAGCTGGACGGCGGTCGCCACTTCGTGCAGTGGCAGGATCCCTTCCCCAAGCCGAGCTACCTCTTTGCCCTGGTGGCCGGCGACTTCGACGTGGAGCGGGGTAGCTACACCACCCAAAGCGGCCGCAAGGTGGCCCTGGAGATCTTCGTCGACAAGGGCAACCTGGACAGAGCCGGTTTCGCCATGGAGAGCCTCATCAACGCCATGCGCTGGGACGAGCAGCGTTTCGGCCTCGAGTATGACCTCGACATCTACATGATCGTCGCGGTGGACTTCTTCAACATGGGCGCCATGGAGAACAAGGGGCTCAACATCTTCAACTCCAAGTTCGTGCTGGCCAACCCGGCCACCGCCACCGACGGCGACTACCACGGCATAGAGCGGGTCATCGCCCACGAATACTTCCACAACTGGACCGGCAACCGGGTCACCTGCCGCGACTGGTTCCAGCTCAGCCTCAAAGAGGGGCTGACGGTGTTCCGGGATCAGGAGTTCTCCTCGGATCTGGGCTCACGTGGGGTCAACCGCATCAACAACGTGCGCACCGTGCGCGGTCCGCAGTTTGCCGAAGATGCCGGCCCCATGGCTCATCCCATTCGCCCGGATGTGGTGATAGAGATGAACAACTTCTACACCCTGACCGTCTACGAGAAGGGCTCTGAAGTGATCCGCATGCTGCACACCCTGCTGGGTGAGGATAAGTTCCAGGCCGGCATGCGCCTCTACTTCGAGCGCCACGACGGCTCGGCTGCCACTTGCGATGATTTCGTGCAGGCGATGGAGGATGCCTCCGGGGTCGATCTCGGCCGTTTCCGCCGCTGGTACAGCCAGTCCGGCACCCCCGAGCTGACCGTGACCGACGACTACGATGCCGCCAGTGGCGTCTATCGCCTGCACGTGCGCCAGCACACGCCGCCGACCCAGGATCAGCCGCAAAAATTGCCGCTGCACATCCCCCTCGACATCGAACTCTATGACGAGCAGGGTGCCGTCATTGCGCTGCAGTACCAGGGCAAGGCCATCGGCAACGTGCTCGACGTGCTGGAAGAAGAGCAGACCTTCCTGTTCGATCGGGTACAGGCCAAGCCGGTGCCCTCCCTGCTGCGGGACTTCTCCGCCCCGGTCAAGCTGCACTATGACTACAGCGACGAGGCGCTGGCCTTCCTGATGCGACATGCCCGCAACGAGTTTGCCCGCTGGGATGCGGCCCAGATGCTGATCAACAAGGCGGTCATCGACGGGGTGGCACGGGTGCAGCAAGGGCAGGGAGTTGAACTCTCCCAAACCCTGCTGGCGGCCTTCGTCGCCATTCTGGACGAGGCCGAGCTGGACTCGGCCCTCAAGGCGGAGATCCTGGCGCTGCCCGGTGAGGCGACCCTGGCCGAGCTGTTCGAGGTGGCCGATATCGATGCCATCCATCGGGTGCGGGATGCCATCCATGGCCAGCTCGCCGAGGCCTTCGGCGCGCGTCTGGCGGCTACCTATGAGAGCCTGCGGCTGACGGGGTACAGGGTGATCCATGCCGACACCGCCAAGCGCGCCCTCAAGGGGGTGGTGCTCGGCTATCTGGCGGCGCTGGATGCGGAGCAGGCCGATGCACTGGTGCGCGAGCAGTATGCCACCGCCGACAACATGACCGACACCCTGGCGGCGCTGCAGGTGGCCAACGGCTATCTGCTGCCGTGCCGCGCCGCGCTGCTGGCCGATTTTGAGGGCAAGTGGGCCCATGACGGCCTGGTGCTGGACAACTGGCTGCGCCTGGTGGGCTGCAAGCCTGCCGCCGACGTGCTGGATGAGGTGAAACAGGCGATGAGCCACCCCACCTTCAGCATCCGCAACCCGAACCGGCTGCGGGCGCTCATCGGCAGCTTCGCCATGAACAACCAGATGCAGTTCCACGCGGTGGATGGCAGCGGCTATCGCTTCCTGACCGATCTCTTGATCACGCTCAACGAGGTCAATCCCCAGGTGGCGTCCCGCCTCATCACCCCGCTCATTCAGTTCAAGCGACTGGATGAGGGGCGCAAGGCGCTCGTCCGGGCCGAGCTGACCCGTCTGGCCAACCTCGAGGGGCTGGCGCGGGATCTGTTCGAGAAGGTAAGCAAGGCACTGGCGCAGTAAGGGTGCCGGTCACGGGCAGGGGAGCCAGGCTCTCCTGCCCGTTTTTCATCAAGAGGAGGGGGAATGAGGCAGTACACCTTTCGGCTGGCCCTCAGCCGCGACGAGATCATGCTGATGTACCAGGGCCAGGCCAGACGCCTGGTGGTGCGCACCGAGCAGGGGTTGACCATAGAGCTGGGCCTGGAAAAGATCCGCTCCTTCGTCAGCGTCAACGGGGTGCACGGTCACTTTCGGCTGGTCACCCAGGAAGATCACCGCTTTGTTCGCCTGGAGAGGCTCGCCTGAGGCGAGTCGAAGAGAGCGGGCCCTTCTCGGCTCATCCCGGTGGCCTCTGTCTCGAAAGGGTAGCTTTCCGTAGTCGATCCCCTGGTGTGAGCCTCCTGTAGAGGGGAATACGCCTGCTTGCGGCGCCAAATGCAGGAGGATGAGCGCCCCGTCAGCCCAAAACGCATAAATTAACAAAACATGAACAATATTCCGGGTAAATATCTGCTTTAAGTCACTATCTATCCGGTAAATTGCCTTACAACCAGTGCGATTTTCTAAATTTTAGCGACTTGGCAAAATTTATCACAACCCAAGCCGTGATCTGCCCCTTGTTTTTAACATCCCGTTATCACCTTTGCTCGCCTTCCGCGATCCAAGTCATTACACTTCGCAGCAACTCTGTACCGGCGCGCATCCTGGGTGGATGTCGCCGTGTCTGTGATGTCGTCCGATAAGGAAACTAGCAATGGCATTGAAAGACGCCCCTACCTCAGTTCTGCTCGAAAACGTTCTCAGCCTGATCCATCAGAAATTGCCCAAGAACAGTGCCTCCCTGGTCGAGTGCTTCGTCGCCAAGTTCTACGGCAACATGGCGAGCACCGACCTGCACGATCGCAATGACAGCGATCTCTACGGGGCTGCGCTCAGCCTGTGGAATGCGCTCAACCAGCGCACCAGCACAGAGCCCTATATCCGGGTCTACAACCCCGAGCTGACCCGCCACGGATGGCAGTCTCCCCATACCATCGTCGAGATCATCCTGCAGGACTCTCCCTTCCTAGTGGACTCCATCCGCATGGCGCTCAAGCGCCGGGGTATCACGGCCCACATGATGCTGCACCAGCCGCTGCACCTCATTCGTGGTGGCGATGGCAAGATAGGCGCCATCCTGGATCTCGACAACACGGCCTCCCAGACCTCGGTCGAGACCGCCTTCCTCATCGAGATCGATCATCTGACGGATGAGGAACAGATGGATGCCCTGACCGCCGAGCTCAACTCGGTGGCGAGGGAAGTGGCCCTGGCGGTGGGGGACTGGCAGCCCATGCTGGGTCGCCTCAACGAGATCATCGAGGAACTGCCCAAGCGCAAGAACCCGGTCAGTCAGGCAGACGTCGACTCCTGTGTCGCCTTCCTGAAATGGGTCGCCGCCCACAACTTCACTTTGATGGGCTATCGCCGTTATGACGTCAAGGCGGTGGAGGGGGATCACGAGATCCTGCCGCTGCCGGACTCCAGCCTGGGGCTGATGAAGAACTCCATCAAGGACGAGGGGCAACGCCTTGGCAACATGCCCGCCAGCGCCCGTCACGCCGCCCTGAGCTCCGATTTGCTGATCCTCACCAAGTCCAACAGCAAGTCCCGGGTACACCGCCCGGCCTATGTGGACTACATCGGCATCAAGCGCTTCGACGAACACGGCAAGGTGGTGGGGGAAGATCGCTTCATCGGCCTCTACGCCTCCTCTATCTACAACACCAGCGCCACCCAGATCCCCCTCATCAGCCATCGCCTCGAGCGCATCATGGCCGCCTCCGGTCACGAGAAGGGTTCTCACGCCTACAAGGCGCTGCTCAACGTGCTGGAGACCTATCCCCGCGACGAGTTGATCCAGGCCCGGGAAGAGGAGCTGCTGGCCACAGGTCTTGGGGTGCTGGAGATGCAGGAGCGCGACATGCTGCGCCTGTTCGTGCGCCGGGATGTCTACGGTCGCTTCTTCTCCTGCATGGTCTATGTCACCAAGGAGCGCTACAACACGGCGCTGCGGATCAAGACCCAGCAGATCTTGCAGAAGTATTTTGGCAGCAGCGAAGAGGTGGAGTTCAACGTCTACTTCACCGAAGGCGTGCTGGCACGGACCCACTACATAGTGCGGGTCAACAACAACAACGTGGATGTGGATGTGAACGAAGTACAGAACAACCTGATTGAAGCGGCCCGCAGCTGGGATGACCGCCTGGATTCCGTGCTGCTCTCCCATTATGGAGAGGCCCGTGGCAACGAGCTGCGCCGCCGTTTCAGCACCGCCTTCCCCCGCGCCTACAAGGAAGACGTACTGCCGGGCTCTGCCGTGGCCGACATCATGGCCCTCGATGGCCTGAGTGAAGCCGAGCCGCTCGGCATGCTGTTCTACCGCGCCCAGGAAGAAGAGAACGATCGCCGGGTGCGCCTCAAGCTGTTCCACCGCACCGAGCCCATCCACCTCTCAGACGTCTTGCCCATGCTGGAAAACATGGGGCTGCGCGTCATCGGCGAGACGCCCTATCAGGTACGGACCCCGAGCGGCGAGATCTTCTGGATCCTCGACTTTTCCATGCTGCTGCGCGGCGATCAGCCATTCGATCTGGCCCAGAGCCAGCAGCGCTTCCAGCAGGCCTTCGCCGCCATCTGGAACAAGACCCTGGAAGATGACGGCTTCAACCGTCTGGTGCTGGGGGCCGGCCTCACCGGTCGTCAGGTCTCTGTGCTGCGCGCCTATGCCAAATACATGCGCCAGACCGGCGTCTCCTTCAGCCAGTCCTATATCGAGGAGACGCTGACCCGTTACCCCGACATCGCAGAGCTGCTGTTCACCCTGTTCGAGCAGCGCCTCAATCCCGCCATCAAGCAGGATGCCAAGGTGCAGGCCAAGCTGCACGAGCAGCTCGCCGCCAAGCTGGATCAGGTGGCCAACCTGGACGACGATCGCATCATTCGCCGCTACATGGAGATGATCGACGCCACCCTGCGCACCAACTACTACCAGCCGGATCAGGAGGGTCAGGCCAAGCCCTACATCTCCTTCAAGCTGGCCCCCTCCAGCATCACCGACATGCCGCTGCCGCTGCCGAAATTCGAGATCTTCGTCTACTCGCCGCGGGTGGAAGGGGTGCATCTGCGCTGGGGCAAGGTGGCCCGTGGCGGCTTGCGCTGGTCCGATCGCAAGGAGGACTTCCGTACCGAGGTGCTGGGTCTGGTCAAGGCGCAGCAGGTGAAGAACACCGTCATAGTGCCGGTCGGCGCCAAAGGCGGCTTCTATTGCAAGCAGATGCCGGCGGGGGCGCCCCGTGCCGTCATCCAGGAAGAGGGCAAGGCCTGCTATCGCCTCTTCATTCGCGGCCTGCTCGATGTCACCGACAACATCATCAAGGGGGAGGTGATCCCGCCCAAATCCGTGGTGCGTCACGACGAGGATGACTACTACCTGGTCGTGGCCGCCGACAAGGGCACCGCCACCTTCTCCGATATCGCCAACGAGATAAGCCAGGAGTATGGCCACTGGCTGGGCGATGCCTTCGCCTCCGGCGGCTCGGTCGGTTATGACCACAAGAAGATGGGCATCACGGCTCGCGGCGCCTGGGAATCGGTCAAGCGTCACTTCCGCGAGATCGGCGTCAACTGCCAGACCACCGACTTCACCTGCGTGGGGATAGGTGACATGGCCGGCGACGTGTTCGGCAACGGCATGCTGCTCTCCGAGCACACCCAGCTGGTGGGCGCCTTCAACCACATGCACATCTTCATCGACCCGACTCCCGATGCGGCCAGGAGCTTCGTCGAGCGTAAGCGCCTGTTCGAGCTGCCGGGTTCGAGCTGGGATGACTACAACCGGGAGCTCATCTCGGCAGGGGGCGGCATCTTCCTGCGTTCCGCCAAGTCCATCAAGCTGAGCCCGCAAATTCAGACCCTGCTCGGCACCGACAAGGCCAGCATGGCCCCGAACGAGCTGATCAAGGCGCTGCTCTGCCTCAACGTGGACCTGCTCTGGAACGGCGGCATCGGCACCTATGTGAAGAGCGCCCGCGAGAGCGACGCCGACGTGGGGGATCGCAGCAACGATGTGCTGCGGGTCAATGGCCGTGATCTGCGTGCCCGCATCGTGGGCGAGGGCGGCAACCTCGGCTTCACCCAGCTTGGCCGGGTGGAGTACGCCAGCCAGGGTGGTCACATCAACACTGACTTCACCGACAACGTGGGCGGGGTGGATTGCTCCGACAACGAGGTCAACATCAAGATACTGCTGAACCAGCTGGTGGCCGCAGGAGACATGACCCTCAAGCAGCGCAACCAGATGCTGTACGAGATGACGGACGACGTGGCCCAGATCGTCATCACCAACGCCTATCGCCAGTCCCAGTCCATCTCGGTCACCGCCTTCCGTGGTGCCGAGCAGTTGAAAGAGCAGCAACGCTTCATCCAGGGGCTGGAGCGCGAAGGCAAGCTGGACCGTGCGCTGGAGTTCCTGCCCTCCGACGAGGAGCTCTCCGAGCGGATGGCGGCAGGGCAGGGGCTGACCCGTCCCGAGCTGGCGGTGCTGGTGGCCTACGGCAAGATGGTACTGAAAGAGCAGCTCAACTGCCCGGAAGTGACCGAGGAGCCCTTCCTCGCCAACATGCTGGTCACCAGCTTCCCGGCCCAGTTGCAGCAGCAGTTCGGTGCCGAGCTGGCTCAGCACCCGCTGCGGGGCGAAATCATCGCGACCCGGGTGGCCAACATGCTGGTCAACGACATGGGGCTCAACTTCGCCAGCCGGATGAAGGACGAGACCGGTGCCTCGGTGGCCGAAGTGGCTTGCTGCTTCGCCATGGCCCGGGAGGTGTTCGGTCTGGGTACCCTGTGGCGCGACATCGAAGGCTGTGACAACCTGGTGGATGCCAACACCCAGCTCGAGCTGATGTTCTACAGCCGCCGCATCGTGCGCCGGGCCACTCGCTGGTTCCTGCGTGCCCGCAACCGCAGCTGGAGCATCGGCGAGAACATCGCCTTCTTCCGCCCGGCCTTCGAGACCCTGGGGGAGCACCTCTACGAGGTGATGGACGAGAGCGAAGTGGCCGAGCATCGCCAGGCCGTCGCCGCCCTGGTGGCCAAACAGGTACCGGAAGCCATCGCCCGTCGGGTGGCCCACATGAGCAGCCTGTTCTCCAGCCTGGATCTGGCGCAGATTGCCGCGGAGCACAAGACCGACATACTGCGCGCCGCCAATGTCTACTACCGCCTCGGTGCCAAGCTGGATCTGCACTGGTTCCTCGAGCAGATCAACCATCAACCGGTGGGCAACCACTGGCAGGCGATGGCCCGGGCCTCCTTCCGCGAGGATCTGGACTGGCAGCAACGCAGCCTCACTTCCGTGGTACTGGAAGGGTGCAAAGAGCAGGGAGAATGCGCTACCATACTGGCCGACTGGATTTCGGAGCATGAGCAACTCTTGTCCCGTTGGACCCATATGTTGGCCGACTTCAAGACCACCAGCACCCACGAGTTCGCCAAGTTCTCGGTGGCCTTGCGAGAGTTGAACCTGCTCCAGTTGAATTGCCGAACCTCGGCATAACCCCAAAAGCCCCGGCCAGTTGCCGGGGCTTTTTTAAGGAGCAAACATGCTGTACCCCCTCGCCAGGCATTTTCTGTTCAAACTCAATCCCGAACAGGCACACGATCTCTCCATCAAGTATTTGCCCCGCCTTCTCGGTACACCGCTCGATTGTTTCTTCCGTCATTCACTCCCCCAACGCCCCGTCACTGTCATGGGGCTTAATTTTGCCAATCCGGTGGGACTGGCGGCCGGCCTCGATAAAGACGGGGAGTGTATCGACGCATTTGGTGCCATGGGGTTCGGCTTTATTGAAGTAGGCACTGTGACCCCCAAGCCCCAGAGCGGAAATGACAAGCCGCGGTTGTTCCGGGTAATTCCGGCGGAAGGGATCATCAACCGCATGGGATTCAACAACAAGGGTGTCGATCATCTGGTGGCCAAGGTGAAAGAGGCCAAATATCAGGGGGTGATCGGCATCAATATCGGCAAGAACAAGGACACCCCCATCGAGCAGGGCAAGGACGATTATCTGATCTGCATGGACAAGGTTTATGATCATGCCGGTTATATTGCCGTCAATATCTCTTCCCCCAACACCCCGGGGCTGCGTTCGCTGCAATATGGCGAGGCGCTCGATGAATTGCTGGCTGCCCTCAAGGTTCGCCAGCAGGAGCTGGCCGCGCAATATAAGAAGTACGTTCCCCTTGCCGTTAAAATTGCCCCCGACCTCAGCCTGGATGAAATTAATCAGGTTGCCGCCTCCTTGATCAAAAACAGGATCGATGGGGTCATCGCCACCAATACCACCCTGGAGCGCGACATGATTTATGACATGCCCCATGCCGGTGAAGCAGGGGGCCTCAGCGGTCGTCCACTCCAGCACAAGAGCACAGAGGTGATCCGCCTGCTGGCCAAGGCTCTCAATGGGGCTCTGCCTATCATAGGGGTGGGTGGTATTGACAGCGCCATGGCCGCCCGGGAGAAATTAGCGGCGGGTGCCAGTCTGGTCCAGATTTACAGTGGCTTTATTTATAAGGGCCCGAGTCTGGTCAAAGAGATCGTCACCCATATTTAAAAGATAACCGGTTGCCCTTATTTAAAGTTGCTCAAATTCTCGACATGGAATAAAGTCGAGGAACGGCTTAAGTAAGGGCAACTCCATGTGTATCCAACCCAATGACAATTGGCAGTGGCATTATGATGCTCAGGATGACCGTCTGATGCTGGATTTATCCGATCGCATGATATTCGCCACCGAATATAAGGGGCGACAACTCGTCCCCAGCTCCTTCACGACCCAGCCTTTTTGTGTCGACGATGCCGCCCTCTATTATCAGCTGATGGACAAGGCCGCCGAACTCGATTGGAGTGTTCCCCATCAGGTTCAGCTGGTACTCAATGCCATCGCCGTCAGCCGCTTTTATAAACCCCTGATGCCACAAAGCTGGTTCTTTCATGAACAGCAAACTCATTGCTTGCCTGATATGGGCTCCCTGGTGTGGATGGAGACTCCCCATGGCAGGGGAGAGTTCATGGTCATCGAGGCCGGCGATCAGGCGAGTGTCTGCCTGAACCTGACCGAGGAACTGGTGCTGACCGCCAGCAAGATCCTGCCAAGGTTCGCGGTGATCAAGGTGATGAATAACCGGATGCAGACCAGGACCCGTGCCCAGGCACAATATCGACAGGTCAGCTGATACTGCCTCTGCACGTTATTTTTGGTTGATATTCATACGCCCTTAAAATAACCGAAACCGGTTATTTATTGCTCGTCTCTCCCATGCCGTTGCGGCAGCTTCCCTGGGTCACTTCGTCGCCGTTTGGCGTGCTCCCTTCTGCGCTGGATATTGAGTTGCATCCTCTTGCACGCACCCTCTGTGCCGGCGACAAGAGCAAGGACGGGAGGAATTGCGCCGGCCAGCCCCCTTTATATTCGCGCGAACCCCAAGGTTCGGATGCCGAGTGCGGGCCGATAAGGTATAATGCGGCACTATTTTTATGGCATCCCCGTGAGCGTGATGAAAGAATTTTTTGCAACCTGCCCCAAGGGGCTGGAAAACCTGCTGGCCGTTGAGCTGACCACCCTGGGCGCGGAGCAGGTCCGTGAGACCGTGGCCGGCGTCCACTTCAAAGGCGAACTGGCCATCGGCTACAAGGCCTGCCTGTGGAGCCGTTTTGCCTCCCGCATTGTGCTGGTGCTCTCCGAATTCCAGATGAACGACGATCTGGATCTCTATCTCGGCGCCCACACCATTCCCTGGGAAGAGCACTTCCCCGGCACCGCCACCATAGCCGTGGACTTCACCGGTACCAACCCGGCCATTCGCAATACCCAGTACGGCGCGCTCAAGATCAAGGATGCCATCGTTGACCGCTTCACCAAGCGCGGCCATGTGCGCCCGGACGTCGACAAGAAGTCGCCGGACATCCGCATCATGGCGCACCTGGGCAAGGGCAAGGCCAACATCACCCTGGACCTGTCCGGCCCGGCGCTGCACCAGCGCTTCTACCGTCAGGGCACAGGCGAGGCGCCGCTCAAAGAGAACCTGGCCTGCGCCATGATTGCCCGCAGCGGCTGGACCGGCGAGCCCATGATGGACCCCATGTGCGGCTCAGGCACCCTGCTCATCGAAGCGGCCTTTATCGCCGCCGACATGGCGCCGGCCCTGCGCCGCGAGCGCTTCGGTTTCGATCGCTGGCTGCAACACGATGGCGAACTGTGGCAGAGCCTGATGATGGAAGCCCAGGTGCGTGCCAAGCGCGGCATGCAACGCTGCGAAGCCAAGCTGTTTGGTTGCGATGCCGACCCTCGCGTGCTGATGAAGGCCCGCGACAACGCCAAGGCGGCCGGGGTGGCCCACCTCATCACCTTCAAGCAGGCCGACGTGACCGCGCTCGAGAACCCGCTGCCGATGCCTGCAGTGGAAGGGGAGGCCCGCGAGATCGGCATGCTGATCTCCAACCCGCCCTATGGCGAGCGTCTGGGGGAGTTCCCGGCCCTGCTGGAAGTGCACCAGGCCCTGGGCGATGCCCTGCGCCGCAGCTTCCAGGGCTGGAAGGTCACCATACTGTCTGCCTCCCCTGAGCTCCTGAGCTGCCTGCGTCTGCGGGCCGACAAGCAGTATCGCCTGTTCAACGGGGCACTGGAGTGCCAGCTGCGCAACTACCAGATTGCCCTCGACTCCGTGGCCTCCCAGAAAGAGGTCGCCCAGGACTTTGCAAACCGCCTGCGCAAGAATCTGAAGACCCTCGAGAAGTGGGCCAGCAAGGAGGGGATCGACTGCTATCGCCTCTATGACGCCGACCTGCCGGAATACAACGCCGCCATCGACCGCTATCGGGATTACCTGGTGGTGCAGGAGTACGCCGCGCCCAAGGACATCCCCGCCCAGAAGACCCGTCAGCGTCTGCTCGACATGGTGCAGGCCGCCATCAAGGTGACCGGCATGGACGGCGAGAAGGTGATCCTCAAGGTGCGTGAGCGTCAGGAAGGCAAGCAGCAGTACCAGAAGCTCTCCGAAGAGCAGCACCGGATGGAGGTGCAGGAGTACGGCGCCCGTCTGTGGGTCAACCTCTACGACTATCTGGATACCGGCCTCTTCCTCGATCACCGTCAGACCCGTCGCATGCTGGGCCAGATGGCCCGCGGCAAGCGCTTCCTGAACCTGTTCGCCTACACCGGCAGTGCCACCGTGCACGCGGGCCTTGGCGGGGCGAGCGAAACCACCACGGTGGACATGTCCCACACCTACCTCAACTGGGCGCAGGACAACATGCGGCTCAACTCGCTGGTGGGCCGTCAGCACAAGTTCGTCCAGGCGGACTGCCTGAAGTGGTTGTCGGAAGCGGATGAGCAGTACGATCTCATCTTCATCGATCCGCCCACCTTCTCCAACTCCAAGCGGATGGACGAGAGCTTCGACGTGCAGCGGGATCACCTGCTGCTGATGCAGCACCTCAAGCGCCTGCTGGCGGCGGACGGCACCCTGGTGTTCTCCAACAACAAGCGTCACTTCAAGATGGATCTGGCCGGTCTCGAGGCCGCTGGCCTCAAGGCCCAGAACATCACCGGCAAGACCCGGCCCAAGGATTTCGAGCGCAACCAGCATATCCACAACTGCTGGATCATCACCCACGCCGAGACGCAGGCCTGATGCTGACCCTGTTTCACACCGACGGCTGCCACCTGTGCGAACAGGCCTGGGCGCTGGTGGAGGAGGCCGGCCTTGCCGCCAGTACTCGCCAGTGTGACATCCTGGAGGACGAACAGTGGCTTGCGGCCTACCGGGTGCGCATCCCGGTGCTGCGGGACGACGCCGGCCGCGAACTGGGCTGGCCCTTCACCCTGGCACAGCTCAAGGGCTGGCTTGCCCGTCAGGGGTGAGACTGATTTGACGATGAAACGGGGGCAGAGTCTGCCGCCCGTTTTTTCATAAGTAACAAGGAACAAACATGGCACTTTTGACATTGCACGGCGCTTGTCTGTCGTTCAGTGATTTCCCGCTGCTCGACAATGCCGAGCTGACCATAGAGCGCGGCGAGCGCCTCTGTCTGGTGGGACGCAACGGGGCGGGCAAGTCCACCCTGATGAAGGTCATCGCGGGCGAATTGTCTCTGGATGACGGCCGTCTGGTGTTGCAGCAGGACTTGAAGGTGACCCGTCTCGAGCAGGATCCGCCTGCTTCGAGCGAGCTGACCGTGTTCGACTATGCCGCCGAAGGGCTGGCCGGGGTGGGGGAACTGCTCAAGCAGTACCACCACATCTCCCTGGAGCTGGGGCACGATCCCTCCGACGCCAACATCCGCAAGATGAGCGAATTGCAGGAGCAGCTCGATTATCAGAACGGCTGGCAGCTCGAGACCCGCATCAACCAGGTGCTGACCCTGCTGGGGCTGGATCCCGACGTGACCCTCGACAGTTTGTCCGGTGGCTGGCTGCGCAAGGTGGCCCTGGCCCGTGCGCTCGCCTGCGACCCCGATCTGCTGCTGCTGGACGAGCCGACCAACCACCTGGACATCGACGCCATCAACTGGCTGGAAGAGTTCCTCAAGGATTTTCGCGGCGCCATCGTCTTCATCTCCCACGATCGGGAGTTCATCCACAAGCTGGCGACCCGGATCATCGATCTCGATCGGGGCGCCATTACTTCCTGGCCCGGCAATTACGATCAGTACCTGCAAGGGAAGGAGGAGTGGCTGCGGGTCGAGGAGCTGAAAAACGCCGAGTTCGACCGCAAGCTGGCCCAGGAAGAGGTGTGGGTGCGTCAGGGGATCAAGGCTCGTCGTACCCGTAACGAAGGCCGGGTGCGCGCCCTCGAGGCGATGCGCATGGAGCGTTCCCAGCGCCGCGAGCTGCAGGGCAAGGCCAAGCTGCAGCTGGACGACGTCAACCGCTCCGGCAAGCTGGTGTTCGAGACCGAAGGGCTCGGCCTGGACTTTGGCGATCGCACCCTGTTCCAGGGGCTGGATTTGCAGGTGCTGCGGGGCGACAAGATTGCCCTGGTCGGCCCCAACGGCTGCGGCAAATCCACCCTCATCAAGCTCCTGCTGGGTCAGCTCGAGCCGAGCCGCGGGCGGGTCAAGGGCGGCACCAACCTGGAAGTGGCCTATTTCGATCAGTACCGCGAGCAGCTCGATCCCGAGCAGACCGTGGTGGACAACGTGGGGGAGGGCAAGCAGGAAGTGATGGTGCGTGGCCGCTCCCGCCACATCCTGGGCTACCTGCAGGACTTCCTGTTTGAGCCCAAACGGGCGCGGACCCCGGTCAAGGCCTTGTCAGGGGGCGAGAAAAACCGTCTACTGTTGGCCAAGCTGTTCCTCAAACCCAGTAACTTGTTGATTTTGGATGAACCAACCAACGACCTGGATGTCGAAACGCTGGAACTTTTGGAAGAGCTGCTGACCGATTACCCCGGTACCCTGCTGCTGGTCAGCCACGATCGCCGCTTCATCGACAATACGGTGACCGGCTGCTGGCTGTTTGAAGGGGACGGGCGGATCAGCGACTACGTGGGCGGCTATGCCGACATGATGACCACCCGGGCCCAGCAGAGTCAGCAACAGGCGACCAAGGCGGCTGCGGCCAAGGTGGCAGAGCCTGTCGCGTTGGCGGCTGAGCCGGCGAAAAAAACACGCAAACTCTCTTACAAGTTGCAACTGGAGCTGGATAATCTGCCAGCCCGGCTGGAACAGCTGGAAACGGAACTCGATGCCCTGCAGGCGGAGATCAACCATCCCGGCTTCTTCTCCCTGCCGGCGGAGCAGACCCAGTCCAAACTGGATGCATTGCATGCGGCAGAGTCCGCATTGGAACACGCCTTCTCCCGTTGGGAGGAGTTGGAAGCGTTGAAACATCAAGACTAAGGAAGTAGATGAAAAAGCAATTATCCATGCTGGCCATCCTGGTCGGCGCCAGCCTCAACGCGCAGGCGGCACAAAGCTCCTTCTTCACCATTGTCGATGACGAAGTCAAAGGATATGCCAGCGGGATCAGTACCGATGGCAGCGGACTCATCGGGATCAACACCAAGAACAACATGGCCGAGTACTTCTCGACCGTGCGCTCTGCCGACTTCCTGGTCGATCGCTTCCGTTTCGAGCAGGGTTGCTTCCTTTCAAGCTCCGTCTGTGACTCTTTCTGGGACGAGAATCCGGGCTTTGCCTACCAGTGGCGCCGCGATTTCCTCGATGGTGTCGATCAGCGCAGCGGCATCGGCTATGTCGCCACCACTCAGACCGATGGCCTGGTGACGGCCCTCGGGGATGCCCCGACCGATCGCGCGGGTTACAAGATGGATGGCAAGCTGCGCACCGCCTTTGCCATCGTCAATGACGGCAACCCGGTCGAGCTGAAAGATGCCGCCGGCACCCACAGCCTGAGCGTTCCGACCAGCATCAAGAAGCTGGACAACGGCCAGTACCTGGTGACCGGGACTGCCGCCAGCGGCAAGTACCGCCACAACGTGGGCGGTGACTTCTATAACTGGTGTTTCGCCGGCAATGACGATGAGTATGGCGACTTCCGCTACTGCCCAGGGCTCGATACCCAGGCCAGCTTCTGGCTGCTCAATGGCTCGGGTGGCTTCAACAAGCTGATACAGGCCCCCGACTATGGTCGTCAGCGCGACGAAGTGCTGCAGACCGCCTCTGCATTCGGTGCGGCGACATTCAATGGCACCCTGTACGGCGTGGGCTACAGCTCCACCGGTGAGGTAGGGTCGGGGGATCTCGACGGCCGCAACCTGGCCAGCTACTGGACCCTGGACCTCGATGCCGGCACTGTGGGAGCCACCAAGATCATCCCGCTGCCCGATGGCGAGCCGGGCAAGGATGACAGTGTGCTGCAAAATAGCTGGGCCGTGTCTGTCAACGAGAATGGCTATGTGATCGGTAACCAGCGTTACAGCATCAACAAGGGTCAGAACCGGCCGACCGAGATGTTCCTGTTCAATCTGAACAACCCGGGCACGGCAGCCAGCATCCCCCTGCAGGACAAGCCGCTCTCCGGCTCCGGCTCAGAGGGCGCTGCCATCAACGATCACAACATGGTGGTCGGCTGGCGTGACTCCCGCCATCAGACCCAGCCTGTGGCCAACGGCACCAACCGCATGCAGGAAGCCTTCCTGCTCAATGCGGCGTCCCCGAGCAACAACTGGTACCTCAACGACCTGATCTGTGGTCTGGATGATGCCGGCGCCAAGCAGTGTGCCCAGAATGGCAAGTATTACCACATCGCCTATGCCAGCGGCATCAGCAGTGATGGCACCATAGCCGCCACCGCCTATCGCTACAACAGCGAGAGCGATCTGAACCTGCGCACCAACGCGACCGTGGTCGCCGTCAAGCTGACGCCGGCCGTGGCGGACTATCAGGGCAACACGCCGGCCAACTACGTGGTCAGCAATGCGCCGGTCAACAACCAGACCGGTCAGGATGGTGAAGATGGCGGTGGTGGCAGCCTGTTCTGGTTGACTCTGCTGGCCTTGCCCTTCGCCTGGCTGCGCCGTTACCAGCGATAAAAAATGTGTCATCAAAAATTAATGCAGTTCAGTATCTTGTGTCACAACGTCTGAATAGCATGGAATTTTTTGTTTGACCCTGCTTCCCCCCTGGGGTAAAGATGAAAGCGACCGGTGAAAACTTGGTCGCTTTTTTTGTTCCACGAAGAGGGTCGTAGATGATGAAGAGACAGAAACGGGACCGTCTGGAGAGAGCACGCGCTCGTGGTTATCAGGCTGGCGTAGTCGGCAAACAGAAAGAAGCGTGTCCGTATCAATGCCTGGATGCCAGAGGGCACTGGCTTGGTGGTTGGCGCGACGCCATGGAGGGGCGAGGCTCAGGCCTCTTCATGAAGTAACCGAGACTTCATCACTCATTACAAAAGGAAAGGGGCCATGGCGGCCCCTTTACGTTGTCACTCTCTGACTGGGTCAGAGCAGATCAGAATGCGGTGGTGTCTTTGAACAGGCCCACTTTCAGGTCGGTCGCGCTGTAGATGGGACGACCATCCACCTCGACCACGCCGTCGGCAATACCCATCACCAGCTTGCGGTTGATGACGCGCTTGAAGGTGATCTTGTAGGTCACTTTCTTGGCGGTCGGCAGGATCTGGCCGGTGAATTTCACCTCGCCAACACCCAGAGCGCGTCCCTTGCCCGGACCGCCTTTCCAGCCCAGGAAGAAACCGACCAGCTGCCACATGGCATCGAGCCCCAGACAGCCCGGCATGACGGGGTCGCCAGGGAAATGGCAGTCGAAGAACCAGAGATCCGGGGTGATATCGAGTTCGGCCAGGATTTCGCCTTTGCCGTGTTCACCACCGTTGTCATTGATCTTGACGATGCGATCCATCATCAGCATGTTGGGGGCGGGCAGTTGGCTGTTACCCTCACCAAATAATTCGCCACGGCTGCAGGCAAGCAGCTCTTCACGGGTAAACGACTCTTTACCTTGTTCACACAGGGAGAGGTGGGTATTAGTGGTGTCGTTATCTAGGGTCACGCTGTTTATCCTTCATATGGGTCAAAGCCGGGCCAATTTAGCTTACAGTTGTTCGCTAAACAACTCCGATCACTTTATTTAGAGGCCGAATAGACGGCCCAGCAGGTTGCGCAGCACGCCACTCTTGGGTGCAGTGCCATTGAGTTCATCCAGTCTGTCCTGGATCCGGCCAAACAGGGTGTCCGGCATGTCAGGCTCGCCGGCCACACAGCCGGTCAGCAATTCGATGGCCTCTTCCACATGATCCACCGGGTGGATATGGAACTGGCCCGCTTCGACGGCGGCAATCACCTCATCGGAGAGGTTGAGCTGCTGGGCGTTGGTACCTGGCAGTATGATGCCTTGCTTGCCGGTGATGCCGTGGATCTTGCACACCCGGAAGAAGCCTTCGATCTTCTCGTTGACGCCACCCACAGCCTGCACGTTGCCGAACTGATCGACCGCGCCGGTCACCGCGAAACGCTGGGAGATGGGTTGGCGGGCGAGGGCAGAGAGCAGGGCGCACAGACCGGTCAGAGAAGCGCTGTCGCCGTCAATCTCGTGATAGGACTGCTCGAATACCAGGTTTGCCGAGAGCGGCGAGGGGTTCTCTGCGCCGAACTTGTTGGAGAGATAGCCGTGGATGATCATCATCGCCTTGGCGTGAATGTGGCCGGCGAGTTCAGCCTTGCGCTCGATGTCGGCCACGTCGCCATCCCCCAGATGCACAGTGGCGGTCAGTCGCACCGGTTCACCGAAGTCATAGGGATGACCTGCCACCTGGATGACGGAGAGGCCGTTGATCTGGCCCACCTCTTCACCGTCGGTCTGCAGCAGGATCTGGCCATCGATGACCCCCTGATCGGATTGCTCCACCAGGTAGTTGAGGCGGTAATCCTGCTCCTCCAGGGCGAGCAGTATGTGCTCGTCGGTCACCTTCTCCGCCTCCAGCTCCCGGGCCAGGCTGTCAGCCATGCGCATGATGGCGCTGAGCTGCACCTCCGAGAGGGAGAGCCACTCCTGATGGTCACAGAGACGACTGGCATGGCGGCACAGGGCGAGGAGGGCACCCGGAGTGAAGTCCAGCAGGTTCCAGCGCAGCCGCAGCCAGGCCAGATATTGTAGAAACTCGGGCAAGTCCTCTTCGATGTTCACCTCGGACACCAGATCGGCGCGCAGGAAGATACGCTCGGACATGTCCCTGTCCAGCATCTGGAACTCGGCCACATCCAGCCGGTCACCCACCAGGATCAGTTTGAACCGGATAGGCGTGGCCTCTGGGGTGAAGAAGGGGGTCAGGGTCTTGCCTTCCTGATAGGCATTCCAGTCCAGCTCGCCTTTTTGCATGGCGTTCTTGAGCTTGAACCAGAGATGGGGCTGATCGAGCAGCTCGTCGAGTTGCAAGATGAGGTAGCCGCCGTTGGCTTCCCGCAGCAGGCCCGGCTCCAGCAAGTGCTGGTTGGCATAGACGGAGCCTTGCTCGGTCTGGTAGTTGATGGAGCCAAACAGAGTGTCCCAGTTCAAATCCCGGCCATAGATGACGGGCGCTTGCTGCTCTTCGTGATGGATCAGCAGGTTGATGAGCACCGGGTGCTGGAATTCGAGCCCCTGGGCCACGTGTGCCGCCAGATCGGAGAGAAAGTCCACGATCTTGGGGTCATTTTCCTGCTTGCGGATGATGCGGGTGACCAGGCGCTCGGCATCCAGATGATGGCTCATCAGCTTGAGCAGCTCGCCAACCATCTCGCAGAATTCAAACCCGGTACCGGGTTGCAGGCGTAGCCAGATAGGCTTGAACGGGTTGTTGAGGTTCTCGGTGTAGCAGAGATCGAACAGGTCGCCATCCTTGCCATTGGAAGAGGCGATCAAGGTCTGGCAGACACTCTCATAATCCGCCCCCGGGAAGCCGTTGAGCAGCATGACCGGGCAGTCACCATCAAAACTGGCCAGTCGCTTGATGCCGGAAATGGCTCTGGGTTGCAGGGCGGCAAAAGGGATGGGTTCGAGCTCGCTGAGTGTGGGGAACTGCTCAATCGTGAAAGCGGGTTTTAATTGTTCTGATGTTAATTCAGCCACTTAAGACATCCGGTCGGGGATAGGATCAATTGTTTCCATTATACACAGTTCAATTGGCGGTAACAGGAAACAAGCATACTTCATTTAACATAATATACATTATGCGCGGTTAGGTCAGGCCCGTTCAGTGGAGACAGAAACACAGCCGCCGCAAGGGCTACAGCCGTGCCTGCACCTTTCGAGTACTTCGCCAGGATGTCGTACCAAGCCTGTTTTAGCTCGGGATCGGTCGCCCTGACCGCCGCCATGCTTAACAGCACTTCGCTGACGTCCAAGCCAGCTTCTTCAGCCATCTTTTTTGCAGTGACATCAGTGAGTTGCGACTTTCCTTTGTTCACAGCTGAGATATACGAGGTGGTAAATCCCAGGTCAGCGGCAACTTCCTGGAATTGGCTGTACTTTTTGGCCCTCATGTAGGCCAGAAGCAGCGTTTTAGAGTCCATGTTTTTGTCTCCTGAGTGGTTAGACAATCGTCCCATCATACCGACTTTGGCGAAAAACAGCTTGTTTCCATTCAACTCGCCACATGGTTGAATGAGTCAACCAACCATTTGATTGCGTGACCCATGACCCACTCTAGCCCACAAAACCAAGATCTGCCCGCGCTCATCGAGCGCAAGGTCTATTGGCAGGCAGAGCCGACTGGCGATTACTCCGCCTGCATCGCGGGTCAGGTCGAGATGTTCCGCGACCTGCATGAGCTGCGGGTCTACCTGTCGATGACGTACCCCGACACCGTGTTTGACCTAGTAGAGGTCACCGAGGACACATGGCGCGACTTCTATGACCAGGGAGTGTTCTTCGATGACTGGTCATAGCTCCGTAATGCCGATAAATAGGGTTATCGGCGCCAAAACCCTGATCGATTACCTGTCCTTTACCTGGGCTCCGGACGAACTGCGCCGAATGACCGACTTGGCCAAGCAAGGCGCACTGCTCAAGGCCATCCCGCGATTCGACACCGCCAACAAGGCTATCCAGGCGGCCTTTGCTGCCCCTGCGGTGGAAGGCTTGCGCTACCTGTGGAAGCGTCCGGTTGGCTTCGCTCCCCTCGCCCGCTTTGACAAGGTGACCGAGCGCTTGTGCGAGAAAGCCTCGCCCAAGCCCCTGGCCGTGAAAGCCCCCTCCCCTGTGCTCACGCCGTCCATGACCGAAATGATGGAGCAGGCCCTGCACTCTGGGTACAAGTCCCGCGCCGACATGCGCCAGGAGCTCAAGGCCGTCTGCTCTGCCCTGCTGGAGTTCTCCGAGTTTGAGGTTGTCCAGGGTGCCAAGTATTGGGAAGCGTACAACGACTTGATCGACTGCTACGGCGTCCAGTTCCTGGATGCCCTCTGCTGCAATGAGATTGAGCTGTGGCTCGAAGAGCTGAATACCCGCATCGGTGTCCCTATCCCCGAGCCGCGCTTCACCATGCGCCCTCGCCGCTCCGGTCTGCATGGCTATGCCAATTCGGCTGACTTACTGTGTGATGGCCTCCCCTGCGGCCTGATTGGCTGGGGTGCGGCTAACCATGGTTGCATGGTGAGTTTTTCCGGCGTGGGTTGTGCGGCCCTGGACTTCCAGGCTTTGCATGATGTTATCTCTCACGTTCCTGGGGTGCGCATCACTCGGGTGGATCTCGCCCTGGACGATTACGCTGGCGAGCACATCACCTACCAGGGGGCCATTGCCGGCGCCGAAGCCGGCGAGTTCCATCCCCAGCGGGGCCGCGCGCCGTCCTGGATGAAGATTGAATCGGGCGAGTTCGTGATCACCGAGCTGGCCAAAGGCATCGCCAAGCGTTTCGGGATGGTGCCGACCAAGGGCTGCTCCTTCTACGTGGGCAGCCGCATTAACGGTAAGTGTGCCCGGGTATACGAAAAGGGAAAACAGATGCAGTCGGCAGAGTATCCGAACTGGGTACGCGCCGAAGGCGAATTACACAACAAGGACAGGATTATTCCGCTGGACGTCCTGGTAAACCCAGACCCCTATTTTGCGGGGATGTATCCACAGTTCGCCACATGGTTGGCGGCTGTTCAGCAATCGGAAATAACACCCGTCAGACTGACCACCTTTAAAAACAAGTTCAAAACGTCCAGGGACAACGCCGTATTTAATATGTCCAGGATGGCAGGCCGCCTTGTTAATTGGTTAGCCAATATTGAGGGGCTATCCCCTGACAAGATTGTTAACCAATTAACTGCGCACCTGGAAGAAACAGATATTCCAGCGCGATTAAGAATGCCGCTCCCTCCTGACCTGGACGAGCTGCCATTATTTTCGACCTAACTAAGGTTCTTCAACGAGGTAATAACTATGTCTATTCTTTCCGGTGTTCTGGTCACTCGCGTGACTCATGGCTATGGTGTTTCCCGCAAATCTGGTGCTCCGGTGCCTTATGACTTCGCCCAGGTGGAATATCTCGCACTGGCAAATAACGTCAACAAGCCGGAGTGCAATATCACCTCCTGGGGTTATGAGGTACGCCAATTGGCCCTGCGCAATGACGCTACCACTATTAAAGAGCTGGCCGACTGTCCGAAATTGGTGGCCGTGGATCTTGTCCTGGAAGCCGATCCCCAGAATCCGACCCGTAACGTTGTTGTTGGTTTCCAGCCCACTAAAAAGCCGCTGTAACTACCGCGCAACGAGGAGGAGGAGCGAGAGCGCGCAGCGAGCGACGACGAGGGCGCGATAATGCTTTGTCTAGATATTACCTCTGAGGGATATGCCCGTCTTGCTGAGGGGGATGCCTGTAAATATGTGCTCTTGACTGTCCAGGAGCACACCAAATTAACGGATATATCCAACTGGTTTCAGTTGGACGTAACAGATATTGGAATTGCCTTTAGTTCAGGGATTGTTATCTGGGCTTTGGGTTTAAAACTGGGCGCAATTGCCCGAATCATCGTAGGTGCAAAGAGAGGATAAAAATATGCGTAACTATCTCCGTAATGGCTCCATCGCTCTGGTGGGTTCCCTGGTTGCCGCTGGTGCCCATGCTGAAACGGGTGGCATCGCTGCCGCTGCGGGTGCAGCCCTGGATTCGGCCCAGTCTGACGTCACGATCACCGCGCCCAAGGTCATGATGGTCGTGGCTACGGTCGTCGGTGTCGGCATCCTGATTGGCCTGATGCGTAAAGCCTAAGCCATGTCCCTGCTCATCGGGACACTGTGGTTTCTGTTCTTTGTCGAAGGCTACAGATCATCGTTTTCGATATGACATAAGGCGGCTTCGGTCGCCTTTTTTATTGGGGGTCGTGTGAGAGTCCTATATTTGCTGTTCCTGCTGCCGCTGGGAGCGTTTGCGAGCTGTCCGGCTGGGCTCAAGCTGTCCAATGTGCCGATAAGCACGACGCTGCCTTACTGCGTGAAATGGGAGTCATCCACCCTGGGCGGCTGTGAGGTGTCGTGTATTGGTGTTTGCGTCGAGTTCCCTAATGAAGGCACCAAGGGTCCTATTGAGACGACGGGGAGCGAATGCGCTCTTGGTGGTACGGGGGGTGATGGCGGCACTGGTGGCGACGGTGGGACAGGTGGTGATGGTGGAACAGGTGGTAATGGTGGTGCTCCATATTATTACCCGTTTAAAAATCAGGTGAGCCCTATTGGTGTCGGCGGTCATGATCAAGAGGCTACGACTGCGGCTCTAAAGCAAATTGATGAGGATATTCGTTGGTCTGCCATTAAATTTTATGAACAGGGTGAGGCTTCGCTCGCCACATTTAAAGATTTTAGTAAAGACCTGAGAAAGGTTACTGATGCGCTAAACACTCAAATTATCGGCTCTGAGCAAGTGGGCTTAATTAACAATCAGATGCTTTCTACGCTTAATCGGTCTGAGGATTGGATGCAGGAATTAACCCTCTGCATAACTAGACCCCTTGATTATAATTGTAGTCATTTGGCTGGTTCTGGTACAAGTGGTGCCGTTTCTACGGTTGACTTGTCTGCAATTAAAGGTGATGTTGCTTCGCTGAAAGCAATGCAGCAATCGGCTATGTCTACATTAGGTTCTATCAGTGGAAATACTAGTTCGATGGATTCCAACTTGCGTAATACGTCCAGCAAGTTGGGGTCTATAGATGGCACACTTAGGACGATGAATAGCACAAATTCATCCCAGTTAGGAGATATGCAAGGTAGCCTTGCGGCTATAAGGGGCATGACGCAACAGGCACTAAATTCAGGTTGGGGAAACCCTGGTGGTGGGCAAGGTGGGTCTGGTGATTTCAATATTGATTACTCTCAAATGCCTGGGGCGGCGGGTAATCCATTGCATGTTGCCAAGTCTAATTATGATTCCAAGCTCTGCGTTAATGATATTAGCTGTGAGTTTGACCTGAGTCAGATAACCAAAAAATATGATGATAGTAAAGAGTCACTGAAAAATGTTTATTTGAGCATAAAAGAGCAAATGTCTGAAATGTTCAAGTATGAGTTTTATGGTTCGGCATCGGCTCCAAAGTGTTTTGATATGTTCTCATTATTTGGCAAGTCGTATCAGGTTTGTCCTGATGCGGACGGCTATTGGGAGACGTTAGCGGCCATTATGATGTTTATTTTCTACTTCATTGCATTAATGATAGTTGCCAGGAGGTAAGGTTATGGAGTGGTTAGGTGATATGTTCGGCGGCCTGTTCAGCGACTTTTATAATCTTGCTGTCCAGGTAACTGCTTGGATTTCGGTTAAGCTGGCGATTCAGTGGGTTGAGTTCAAGTTATTCATGTTGATGTTTTCCTGGGACGTTGCCAGGGAAATCCTGATTAATCTGCAATTCAGCGATTTAATCTCCCAGGCGTTCAATAATCTGCCTGCTTCGGTGAGAGATATTTTGCTCTATCTGCATTTTGATAAAGGCTTGTCCGTTATTACCCAAGCGTTTGTAACCCGCTTCTTGCTGAATATGTTCGGGTGGTGATGTATGTCGATTAAAATCCATCATGGCGCTCCTGGTTCCTATAAATCCAGCGGGGCCATTCATACCGATGTGATCCCGGCCATCAAGGCGGGTCGCTACATCATCACCAACGTGCGCGGCTTCTCGGTTGAGCGCTGCCGTGAGGTGCTCGGCAAGGATGTGCCAGACGGCTTTGAGGTGCTCTATGTTGAGACGGAATCCCAGGAGGGACGCGATCATCTGGCACGGTTCTACCACTGGGCGCCCAAGGGGGCGTTCTTCCTGGTCGATGAGGTGCAACGGGTATTTCCGCCAGCGTGGCGCCAGAGTGATTTAGACCGCCTCGATTATCCAGGTGGGCCGGATAAGGCGAAAGAAGATGGCCGACCGGAAACCATCGACGTGGCATTTGATATGCACCGTCACCATAACTGGGACTTTGTATTAACGACCCCGAACATCAAAAAGGTGCATCAGGTAATTCGGGCAGCGGCTGAAACGGCCATTCGTCATACCAATATGGCGATATTGGGCATTGGTGGCCGTTATAAGACCGTGCTTCACCTCTCCGATAATTCCGGCACATCCCTTTCTGATGTGCTGCAAGCAAAGCCATTTAATAAGGTGCCCAAATATGTTTTCAAGCTTTATGACTCGACTACAACCGGTAAGGTCTCAGATACAATCGCGGGTAGCTCGATGCTGCGAGATCCTAAAATTCTATTTCTTCTGGCGGTGTGGGGACTCTGTGTATTCTTTGGCTTCATCAAGCCTGAGTATATTGATGCTCCTGCTAAGGCCCCTGCGCCCTCTCCTACCGCTGCTTCGGCTCCTGGGGCGGTGGGTGCTTCGCCCGCTGCTGATGTACGTCCTAGTGGCGCTCCTGCTGCGTCTGCTGATGGCGTCTTTGCTGTAGGCCCGTTCGCCGGATACCGGATGATCATCAACTGCCATGTGCTGACCAAGAGTGATCGAGACGTCTACAACGTCGAATACTGTTTCGCGCTGCGCAAGGGCGACGACGAACAAGCCATCTATGCCGAGGAGTGGCCTCAGTATTTCGTGGACGTAAAGGCCATGACAGCGTGCCATGCGGTGATCCAGTACCAAGGCAAGCCCGTGGATGTGTATTGTGACCCGGACGGGGATGCGCTGCGTAAGCGGGTCAACGGGGCGCTCTTTGCTGGCGCCAAGAATGGCGAGGCTCCGAGTGATGACCGGACATAAATACAACTGTGGATCTAATGGGGGGTTGCTGTGATTGGCATTGTCGCTGTCTGCATTGATATTGCCATCCTGGTAACCCTGGGGAGCAATCCTAACTATTCCGCCGAGGCTCGTTGGGCCTGCTTTGCCCTGGTAGCGCTGTTCTCGCTGCCTCCCCTGCTCTGGCTTTTTGGGGGCCACCTTATCGAGCTGGAGGTGAAGTGGCGGCACCACTGCCGGGAAAAACGCCGTGCTCGCGCTACTGCCGCTCGTCTCAAGTCTGGTAACTGAACCCCAGGGGCGTTAGCCCCTATAAGGCGACTCACTGAGGCTTATTGCCGGGAAGGTGGTAGGCTCGCCGAAACTTCTTTGGGGTGCTTCTGTTAGGCTGTGCCCCCCCTTCCCTGCTAAACAGGCGGTTAAGTGTTTTGAACAAAAACGTAACCACTCTTATTTGAAACTATCGCTTGATATTTCCTCGGGATACATCTCAAACCGTTTTCTGCTGATTTTGAATGAATAAAGTTTAACATGCTGTAATGGATGATCTTTTGATTTCAATAGGTGATATATTTCTTCTATTTTTTTCTTGTCAGCTCGACATCCAAAATAAATCTCTTTTATTGATTCCGGATCAATTTCTTTTAAAAATGACACCCCTGAAAATTCAGATAAATTTGACAGTTCGATTAAACCTAACCCCCCTTCATTTATCTTGTAGATATTTTTTTTATCGGTAAGGGTTATTTTTTTATCTCTCTCATAGGTGGCTAAATATGAGTCCAATACAAAAGTGTATGGTTCATCATCGAGCTCCACTGTTTTGGTGCTATTCATATCAGTTGCTAAGACATGAGTAGCTTGTAGGTATGATAGAATACATCTATGTTCTTTTTCATAAATCCATTCATCACTTTTAGTAAAAAAATGCCTTAAAAAACACTCTCTAACGGCGTTGCCTCTTGTTACTTTTTTGCTAAAATCAAATCTGTAATTGTCATAATTAACCTTGCGTGGTTTTAAAATGTCTACACAGTAGTGCTCAAATATCTTTTCTTTTTCAGAAATAGGTGGTGCGGTGTCCTTTAAAAACGTATCACTGAAACCTATGCATATCCCTTTGTGATGATTTCCATAATGAGCCCACATTAATGAATTACGCTGTGTTTCAGAAAGTGAAATAATGCCATTACTTGTTATCATATTCTCAATTGAACTTTCGAGACCCTCAATGCTTATTTTTTCATTTGAATATTCTATTGCTTTTTTTATATTTTCACTTGGGCTGCTTTCATACGGATCATTTAGATGTAATGGGATAGATATTTTTACCGTTGGCATATTAAAAAAATCAATGCTTAATAAACTTGAGTATTTATAAAGAATGTCCATGTGATCCCCCCGTGTAGTAATACGGGGGGAATTCTACCCGCATGGCTCCCAAAACGTCCACAACGAAAAGGGGGCTTGCGCCCCCTCCCCTGTCTACTTGATGCCGAGCTTCTTCCGCCAGCGGAAGGCTTCTCTCTGCTTCTCTGACATTTCCGCCTGGATGATGGCCAGCGCCTCGATCCTCCTTCTATCGAACATCACACCATTAGGTGCGATCAGGCAGTCATTCTTCATACGCCAGCCTTCCCAGGCCTTAAAAATCGTGGGCAGCTCCCGCCCTGATGCCATACGCATAAGCCGTTTATAGACAGGTGGGATCTCTTTACCCTTATCCCAATATGTGACCTGCCTCACAGAAACGAAACATAGATTTGCCGTCTCCTCTTCCGATAAACCGCATTCAAACCAACGAAAAATGAAGTTTTTGGTCAACTCTCGTTCCATCCAAGTAAATACCTGATAAACCAGCAAAATTGCGTGGGCTGGCTTATCGGCAGGTTTCAGATGGGCATTTAACCAAACGCGACATTATGCGCGGTTTTGTCTGGGACGGCTGGCGGGCATGTTTTCCCGCCACCTCACGCTTGACTGATGCACTGGGCCACACTTTGCACAGTCTGCACACGGGCACTCATTCATGCAGGCGATCCAGCGGCTTATGGTTGGCACTCTCGTGGCGTTCGCTGTTGCCGGTGTGCAGGTATTTGGATGTGGTGTCTATGCTGTCGTGTCCCGCGTCGGCCTGTACGTGTGACAGCGGCCGACCATGCAGGTTGATGTCGTGGGTGATGCCGGTATGGCGGATGGAGTGCGGCGTCAGGGTGCGCATCTCGGCGGCGTCCTGATCAAAACTATCCTGCTCGGCCAGGTTGGCGGCCTGCTCGAAGACCGCCATCACCAGATCCCGCAATTGGCGGATCCCCAGATTGGCGTTGAGCTCGCCTTGCTCCCGGCCATGGGCCGCCGCCTTGTGGCGCACGAAGAGCGGCGTCTGTTCGCCCGGGGTTGGCAGCGACGAGAGTCCAAGAAAGGTGCGATAGCGTGCTAATGCATCCAGCAACGCCTGGGAGACGGCCACTGTACGGCGTTTGCCGCCTTTGCTGCGTGGAATGTCATATCCCCAGACCCCGGTCTTGCTGTCGCGGCGAAACTGGCTCATGACGGGGCTGAAGCCCGGTCTGGCCGCCACCTCGGAGATACGCAGATAACAGGCGTACATCAGGCAGATGAGAAACCGGCTGCGCTCATGCTGGGCCGGGCATTCGGTTGCCAGCCGCTCGGCGGCCTGCATCACATAGGACCACTGCAATTCGGTAAAGGACTGGGCCTCTTCACCGGCATCCTGGTTGTCCGGTCGCTTGACCCGCTGCAGCAGGAGCGCCGGATTGCGATCCATGTACTCCTCCTGGATCAGGAACTGGAAGAAGGCCGACAGTATGGCGAGCTTGGTCTTCATCGCCTGTTCGCTCAGGCGGTATGGCAACTCGCGGCCCAGCTCCCGCTTGCCGAGAAACGGTCGCCACAAGGGGTTGGGCAACCGCTCTCCCCACTCCTTGTCGAGCACGAACTGGGCCACGTTTCGGTATGCGATAAGCCCTTGTGGCGGAGCCTGGCAGTAGTCGAGATAGCGCATCATGATGCGCCTGGTGAGATCCTTGGGGCTGATGGCCACCTCGCAGAAACACCAATGCAGGAAGGTGGTCAGCTCGCTGCGGTAGGTCTTGTAGTTGTTCTCGCTGTGGCGTTGCTCCAGCAGCCAGTCGACGGCCAGCTCATAGACGAGGCCGGCATCGGGGACATTGCCCAGGCTGAGGGTGGCCAGATACTGGTTGACCTGAGGATTGCCCGCCTCCAGATGGAGCAGATTGTCGAACAGCGGCATGGCGGGCGGCAGTGACGGATGAGTCATGATGGTGCTTGTGAGTCTTGTTGAGTGAGGCTGGCCTGATGTCGCGCAATCCTGATGCCGATAAATGGGGTTATCGGCATCAGGAGATGCCAGATGGTCCGGGGATGAGTCGTCAAGGCTTCCCCTGTCGGACAGAGGTCAGGATAGAACACGGTGTTTATTCAATGAATATGCACTCTTGTTGGAAATTTATCGGGGTAAATAGCGACAAGAGTGACTGAAAATCGGCTCTGCATGAATATTGTGGTGCGGAGCCCAGGGCTGGACGCCCTGCCCCGCCCTTCCCTTGTCAGGCCACGCTCTTGAGGGATTTTCCCTTGGGCTTCTCGGCGTCCACCTTGTCTTCCCTGGGGCTGATCCCCTGCCCCTTGCCGCCGCGCAACACGTTCTGCAGCAGATCCCGCTGCTCGGCCAGGTAAAAGGCCAGACTCTCCTGCTGCTCGGGCGCCAGCTGGACAGGTGCCCCGGCCAGCAGCGTCATCAGTTCATCGGCGGTATCCAGCAGCTTGTCATAGGCATCCGCCTCTTTCTTGCTGGCAAAGGTCATCTTCTCTACTCCCCCACGCACGACAACATACTTGATCTCAACGGCCATAGTGGCGTCCTCCTCATGATAGTGATTGCAAGTATATGTACGAATATACAGTGTTGCAAATAACACTCAGGATCCGCCACCGCGCCCATCGCTTTATCGGGCGTCTCTTATGTGGCAACCAGGTCCCGTGTTTCTCTCCATGGCCCTGGGAGTTGGCAGGCCGAGCCATCTTTTCTTGGCCAGAGGCTGAGCTGCGGCAAGACAGCGAAGGCGTTTTAGGGTAAATTTTATCAATTCCTTCAACAGGTTGAATCGTATGTCGGATCCCCACTCCGTGATCGTCTGCCCGGCGTGTGACTTGCTGATCGAACGCAAGCTGCTGCCCCTGCGTCGTCACGCCCATTGTCCGCGCTGTCACCAGCATCTCTATGGGCGCTATGCTTTTCGTCCTTCCCAGTTGATGGCCCTCACCATCACCGGCTTCCTGCTGCTCCCCTCCGCCCTCTTCGAACCCCTGCTCTACCTGCGTCTGGCGGGGGTCAACTCCGATGCCAACCTGCTCAAAGGCATTCTGATGCTGTTTGAGGAGGGCGAGCTCTGGGTGGCGAGCCTGGTGCTCTGGTGCGCCGTGCTGGCGCCGGTGGGGCTGCTGCTCGGCATCTTTGCGCTCGCCTCCGGCCTTGCCAAGCGCTGGCACCTGCTGGCCCCGACGCTCAAGGCCGTGGAGGTGTTCCGGCACTGGGCCATGCTGGAGGTCTACATCGTCAGCCTGCTGGTCGCCCTGTTCAAGCTCATCGACATCGCCGACGTGCGCCTGGGGGGCGGTCTGCTCAGCCTGGGCATATTGATGCTGCTCAACATGACGTTGCTCATCCTCTTCGACCCCGCCCCCTACTGGGAGCGGATACCGCTGCAAAACGCCTCGCAGGAGCCGGATCATGATACCGACCAGCGCCCGTGAACTCGGGCTCTGCCGCTGCCACACCTGCGGACTGCTGGTGCGTTACCAGAGCGCCATGCGCTGCCCCCGCTGCCACAGCCCGTTGCAGATGCGGATCCCCCGCTCATTGGCCTGGTCATGGGGCCTGCTGGCGCTCGCCGCCTTCATGCTGCTGCCCGCCAACCTGCTGCCCATCACCCATTTCTACAACAAGGGATTACTGCAGTCCGATACCATTTTCAGCGGTATCATGGCGCTCTATCGCAGCAAGATGTCAGGGATAGCCACCATAGTGCTGACCGCGAGCATCATAGTCCCCATCGGCAAGATACTGGGGCTGGGCTGGATCTGCTGGCAGTTGCAGCGCAGCAAGCCGGTGCGGCGCAAGCGTCAGCTCATCATGTATCGCATCATCGATTTCATCGGTCGCTGGTCCATGCTGGACCTGTTCGTGATCTCGCTGATGGTGGCCCTGGTGGATCGCGGAGTCTTGCTCAACGTGCGGGCCGGGCCCGGGGCAACCGCCTTCGCCGGCGTGGTGATCCTCACCATGATGTCGGCCCGGATGCTCGACACCCGTCTACTGTGGGACAAGGCGGCCCGTTAATGCATTTTTTCTGTATCGGATGTGCTGTGCATCACAGCCAATTTAAGGAGTCGGTATGATCGGGGCTGAACCCGTCATTGAGAAACATCGCTGGTTATCCCCAGTCTGGTTGTTGCCCTTCATCGCCCTCTTGCTGGCGGGTGGTTTCATCTACCAGCAGTGGACGAGCAGCGGTCAACTCATTCGCATCAACTTTGCCCAGGGCAATGGCATCCTGCCGGGCAAGACCCAGCTGCGTTATCAGGGGGTGGCCATAGGGGTGGTCCAGGACCTGGAGCTGGCACAGGACGGTCGCAAGATAGCCGTGCTCGCCAAGGTCGACAGCCGCGCCCGCCCGCTCATCCGCAAGGGCTCCGACTTCTGGCTGGTGAGCCCCAAGGCGTCGCTGACCGAGATCTCCGGTCTCGATACCCTGGTCTCCGGCAACTACATCAACCTGCAACCCGGTCGGGACAACAACCCGCTGGAGGACGAGTTCGATGCCCTGGACGGCCCTCCCCCCGGCTATCAGGCCCAGGGGCGCACCCTGCACCTGACCGCCGACTCCCTGGGATCGGTCGGCATCGGGGCCAAGATCTACTTCCGCGGGCTCGAGGTCGGCAGCGTCATCAATACCCGCCTGGGCGAAGACAACCAGAATGTGATCCTGGATCTGGTGATAGAGCCGCGCTTCGAGCACCTGGTCAAGGTGGATACCCGCTTCTGGAACATCAGCGGCATCAAGGGCTCCTTCAGCCTGGCCGGTGTCAGCGTGGAGGCTGGCAGCCTCACCTCCATACTGAGCGGCGGCATAGCGTTCGACTCCCCCAAGGCGTCGCCCGTCGCGCAGAAGGGGCTCAACTTCACCCTCTACAAGGGGCTGGCCGAGGCGGCCAGAGGGGAGCGCATCACCATCCAGGCGGGCTCCCTGCCAGTCAAGGAAGGCATGCCCATCCTCTATGAAGGGATAGAGATTGGCAGGATAGACCCCATTCGCCTGACCGAGCAGGGCCGGGTCGTCACTGCGCTGATCAACCCCGAACAGGCATTTCGAATGACCGGCAAGAGCCGCCTGGTCTGGGAGACTGTCTCCCTCTCCCCCACCGGGGTCAAGCACGCGGATCGCCTGCTGGCCGGACCGGCCATCCGTCTCGACTATGTGGCAGGGGAAAAGGTCGGCACCATGACGCTGGCGAGCCAGGAGCCGCGCAATGGCATCAAGCTGACCCTGCAGGCGGACGATCTCGCCGGTCTGAACGAGGGGGCCCCGCTCTGGTTCAAGGGGTTGCAGATAGGTGAGCTGGGGGCGTTGAGCCTGGATGCCGGCGGCAATGCCAGCGTCAGCCTGGTGGTGAACGAGCGTTATCAGCACCTGCTGAAGCGGGCCCGTTTCTATCGCGCCGCCCCCTTGCAGGTCCAGGCCGATCTGAGCGGCCTCAAGGTGGAGACCAGCCCGGCGAGCGCCTGGCTGGCGGGCGGGATCAAGCTTGTCCAGGCCACCGTGGGGGAGCGTATCGATCGCCTCTATCCCAGTCAGGAGCTGGCCCTGCTCGGCAGTCGTGATGCAAGACCCGAGCGCTGGACACTGCGTGCCGAGCAAGCGGACGGGATAGGCGTAGGCTCCCCCGTCCTCTATCTGGGGCTGGAAGCGGGCAAGGTCAAGGCGTTGAAAGCCGAGGAGCGCGGGGTGGCCATCACCCTGGAGATAGACGCCGTCTACGCCCCCCTGCTCAGGCAGCAGCCCCAGTTCTGGAAGAAGGCGGCCATCGACGGCAAGATCCGGCTCGACGGGGTGCAGGTCAAGATGGGCAACCTCGCCACCCTGCTGCGGGGGGCCATCGAATTTGACCGGCTCGGCACTGGCCGCAGCAGCCATCAGCTGTTTGACAGCAAGGAGCAGGCCAGCACCCAGGTGCGCACCCTGACCCTGACCGCCGACAGCAACCCCGGGCTCGGGGTGGGCAGCCCCATCCGTTACCGCGGGGTGGACATCGGCAAGGTGGAGCAGATTGAACTGGATCCCGCCCTGGGTCAGGTGAGCTTCAGGGCCGAGCTGGATGGGCAGTATGCCGCCCGCTTCCTGCAGAGCGGCGCGCGCTACACCCTGGTACAGGCCAAGCTCGGGCTGGGGGGCGTCTCCCACCTGGACACCCTGATCAAGGGCGCTTTCGTGGAGGCAAGCCCGGGCCAGGGCGCGGGCAAGGAGCGCTTCCCCCTGAGTCAGAGCGCCCCCATCGGCTTGGCCCTGACCCTCAAGAGCCCCTCCGTGAGCGGCATCAGCGTCGGCAGCCCCCTGCTGTTTCGCAAGATGGTGGTGGGCAGCGTCAGCGAAGTGGCGCTGGCACGGGATGGCAGCGAGGTACTGATCGAGGTGAACGTCGCTCAGGAATACGCCCACCTGGTGCGCGCCAACAGCCGCTTCTGGAACGTGTCCGGGGTCAAGGCCGACATCGGCCTGACCGGCGGCACCATAGAGGTGGAAACCGTACAGAGCCTGCTGGCCGGCGGCATCGCCTTCAACACCCCGGAGCGGGAGATGGGGCCGACCGTCAAGGCGGGCCACAGCTACCCGCTCTATGGCAAGGCGGAGAAGGAGTGGCTGGAGTGGAGCCCCCGCATCCAGCCCTGATGTTGTCCTGACCCTTTGACCCAAGCCCGGCCCAGTGCCGGGCTTGTTCGTTTTGCCCATCGCCCATTCAGAATATTCCGACCCCTGTGGTACTATGTTGCCCCTCTTTTGGGTCAGCGAGACGGCACTGTGCACGACAATACCTACCTTCCCGAACACTTCCTGCGTCATATCGCGGACATCATGCCGGCCCATCTCTCCATGGATGCGTTTGTGGCGAGCTGTCGGCGGCCGCTGCGGCGCAGCATCCGGGTCAACACCCTCAAGATATCCGTGCCCGACTTCGTGACACGCATGGCGCCACTGGGCTGGCAGCTGGATCCCGTGCCCTGGTGCGAGACCGGCTTCTGGCTGACCCGGGCCGACGAGAGCGTGCCCCTTGGCAACACCGCCGAGCACCTGTGCGGCCTCTTCTACATCCAGGAGGCGAGCTCCATGCTGCCGGTGACGGCGCTCTTTGCCAGCGAGCGGATAAAGCACGATGGCATGCTGCTGGATGCGGCGGCGGCGCCCGGCTCAAAGACTACCCAGGTAGCGGCCCTGATGGACAACCAGGGCATGCTGGTTGCCAACGAGTTTTCCAGCAGCCGGCTCAAGGTGCTGAGCGCCAATATCCAGCGCTGTGGCGTGACCAACGTGGGCATGACCCATTTCGATGCCAAGGTGTTTGGCCAGTGGTTGCCGGAAACCTTCGATGCCATCCTGCTCGATGCCCCCTGCTCGGGGGAAGGCACGGTGCGCAAGGATGAAGATGCCCTACGCAACTGGAGTCTCGAGAGCATCGAGGAGATCGCCGCTGTGCAGCAAGGGCTGCTGGAGAGTGCCTTCCACGCCCTCAAACCCGGTGGCGTGCTGGTCTATTCCACCTGCACCCTGAGCCTTCAGGAGAACCAGGCGGTCTGTCAATCGCTGCAAGAGAAGTTCGGCGACGCCCTGAGCGTCGACTCCCTGGCCTCTCTCTTCCCCGGTGCCGGGCAGGCCTGCACCCCAGAGGGTTACTTGCATGTCTGGCCCCAGATCTTCGACAGCGAGGGCTTCTTCGTCGCCAGGATCAGCAAGCATCACTCAGTGCCCAACACCATGTTCAAGCCGGGCAAGCTCGGCAAGTTCCCCTTCTCCCCTCTGCCGGCGAAAGAGGCCGAGCCCATGTTGCGGGAGATAGAGGCGAGCTTTGGGGTCGCTGCGCGGGGTCAGCTGTTTGGCCGCAATGACGAGATCTGGCTCTTCCCCCACGCCTTCGAGCAGGTGCAGGGCAAGCTGCGCTTCGATCGCATCGGCATCAAGCTGGCGGAAACTTTCAAGAAGGGTTATCGCCTCACCCACGAATGGGCGCTGGCCTATGGCAGCCTGGCTACCCGGGGATGTGTCGAGCTGGATGCCGCCAACGGGCGGGAATTCATGATGGGGCGGGATGTCTGGCCCGAGCTGGCCCCGGGAACGGGGGAAGTGATCGTCCGCTATCAGGGTTACCCGCTTGGTATGGGAAAATGGGTCGGGAGCCGCATCAAGAATGCCCTGCCCCGTGAGCTGGTGCGGGACAACAACCTGTTCAACGAGTGAGATGCCGGCGGCCATTTCAAGGACTGACACCTGTTCGAGTCTGGAAAACCCACACTCTGGTTGAACTTTTAGTCACTTCTTGAAATGCCTCGCGCCTTGTCTAAGCTTAAGGCAATCCGCCTATCAATTAGCGCACGGCTCTGCAAGGAGCCAATTCCCCTATGCCAGGTACAAGGAATTCGTACCTGGCTTTTTTTATTCGCTGATCTCCGCGAGTGCTTTCTCCGGTCGCCCCTGGGGCACCAGCTCGTGCTGGTACAGCAGATCGATCGCCTGCTCGATGAGGGAAGCCTGATTGTCTTCCAGGTGCTGACCGAGCTCCTGCAACCGCTCGGCGTGGCGATTGCTGATCCAGCATTGCAGCCTGCTGTGGGTCTCCTGCTTGCGTTTCACGTGTTGGCGTTGCCGCTCGGCATTGTCTTGCGCCACATTCATCTTCATTTCCTGGCTCATATGTCATATGACCTTGCTAAATAAGAGAGTGGGGTTTGTTATCTCTCACTCTGGAGGGCGCCGGAATGACACTCCCCTGCCAGGGGTGAGAGCCGCCTGCTGTGCCTGGCTCTTTTCCCTTCATGGTGGCCCTTCACCGGCACAGCGTCGGGGTGTGAGAAATATATCATCAAATCAATCAGATGTTATTTAACATAAAAAATGCTTAGACGCGGTTAGAATCGGTTCCAGATTCAGGCCCCCCATCGTCATCATCCCCACTGCCAGCGCGGTCCCTGTGCTGGCGCAATACTTTTTTAGGGCGTCGTACCACGCGGCTTTTGCCACTGGTGTCTTGGCTCTGACGGCTTGCAGTGAAATCATCACTTCCAGCGGGTCCAGACCTGCCCCTTCGGCAAGGAAAATCGCTGTTTCATCAGTGAATTGCTTTCTTCCGTGGTTTATGTCGGCAATGTGAGCGCTGCTAAAACCGAGGTCTTGGCAAACTTCACTGTATTTCGTGTAGTTTTTCGCTCTCATATATGCCGCCATTAGCGTTTTTGAGTCCATTAAATTTCCTCCAGTTAGCTAGCTTGCTTGTTCCTTACCTCTGATTTTGCACTATTTCTGCCGTTTGCACCTAACACGTTTAATAGCTACAACACTAGCTATTAAGCGAGCTACGAGGCTAAGTCACATGGAACGCCAGACCCTACAGCAGCAAACCCCGATTTACCACGTCTGCCAGCAGTGCGGCGGCGAAGGCTGCGAGGCTTGTTCTGACTTCTGCATCTTAGACGGTGACATCCAGCTTGACCCTGAATGGGATGACGAGCTGCCATCTGTCACAGTGGGGGCTTAAGTCATGCACCCGTCCTGGTCAGTTCTCGCAGTCCAGATTGCTATCTGCTTCATCCTCCTCCTCCTTCTGGCGTCCTGCGACCCTGAATCGTTACTGAGGATGCGCAAATGACCCTCTTCACCTCCTACTCTGGCCGCAAGGAGCTGCGCGATGCTCACCCTTCCGCCTCTCGACCCTCCAGCATGGTACGTCATGCTGACACCGACCGACTCTGCTCAAGCAGGTCTTTACGTCTTGCTGGCTGCCCTGCTGACGATTTACGGGGCAACGCGTCCTTAGACGATTACTACATGCAGTTGCGCAGCTCCCCGGCCTACATGGCCATGCTGCGCGAACAGTGGGCGCAAGAAAACAACGTGCAACTTGATGTTGCAACCCCGTGGTGGAAAGCCCAGGCGCCGACCCCGGCTGAGGTGGTTCGTACCTCCCCTGCCCCGTTCAGCCCCGAAGCCCAAGCCGACAAGTTCGCCGCCCTGCCCATCGGCAGCGCCGAGGATGCCAAGCTCCGCGAGCGCGTCGTGCTCCGTCACCCTGCCTGTGTAGGATGGTTCACTCATGTCTATCAATCGCGTAATGCGTTACTGGGCGTACAAGCTGCTAACGAGGCAGCACGGCGCCTCGATCAGTCTCTGTCTGTTCATGGTGAGCTCGGCGAGTTTCGTTATTCTGCCGATGATGACGCTGTTGACACCTTTGCCAGACGATTCGCTGAGCATACCGGTCGTCTGGTTGCTACAAGATCTCATGCTGTTGCTCTCCGCCTGGTTGTGGCACTGGCTCATGAGTACGGGCTTCACCCTGTGGCTACAGTCACCCAGGAACAGGAAGATGACCCCTATCCAACCCTTAATCGCTGGGCCGATATGGCATGGGTTCGTCGTCGCCTTCGTGGTCTGTCAGCTCGCCGTTTATACGACGCCGCTCGGGAACATGCCCTTATCAGCGCAAGACTGGCGGCATATACAACTGATCTCTCTGTCGCTCGGCGTGCTTACCGGCTCGCTCGCAATGATGAAACCCTGTCTGCGCTTGTGGCGCACAATGCGGACGATGTATTCGACGCGGTAGGCATGAAAGAGGCCGTCGACGCCAGCACCAGTAACCGCACCAACCGCCGCGCCGAGCTGATGACCCGCCTCCGTGGCTTCGAAGAGTGCGCTAAAGAGCAACGTCATGTTGCAATCTTCCTGACCTTTACGTGTCCAAGCCGCTTCCACTCCGTTCACCGCAACGGCACCAGTAACCAGAACTGGCTTGACGCCGGTCGTCCCAGCGTTAGGGCCGCCCAAGGCTGGCTTATCAATGCCTGGAACAACATCCGCAAGCGCGCCGACGAGGCCGCCATCAAGCCCTACGGCTTCCGGTTCGCTGAGCCCCATCACGACGGCACACCCCACTGGCACGCCGTGCTGTTCATGTCCCTCAAGGACACCAAGGACTATCTGAAAATCTGCCGTGAGCAGATGCTCGCCGACGCCGGTAACGAGCCAGGCGCAAAGCAACACCGCTTCAAGGTGGTGTTCATCGACCCGCGCAAGGGCTCGGCCTGCGGCTACTGCTCCAAGTACGTCGCCAAGAACATCGACGGCTACGCCGTGGGCAAAGACCATGAGGCCGGCAAGCGTGCCAAGGCCATCGACACCGCCGCCCGGGTCGATGCGTGGAAATCCGATAACCGCATCCGCCAGTTCCAGCAAATCGGCGGCCCTTCAGTCACTGCGTGGCGCGAGTTCCGCCGTCTGCGCACCGAACTCGACCAGGAAAATCCGATGTTCAATGACCTGACCCCCGAGCAGCACTTTGCGCTCGAAAACGTCCGCAAAGCCGCCGACGCCGGAGATTGGGCCGCCTTCTGCTGCGCCATGGGTGGCGTTCAGGTGCGCCGTGCCGACCAGACCGTGAAAGTCCAGTACGGCATTCCCGAGGCCATGATGATGCTCTGCGACGAGGATGGGGTGCTGATGCACACCCCGCGCAAGAGCAAGACCCAGTACGGCGACAAGGCCGCCCTGCGTGCCATGGGCCTGATGTACTGCGATGTCTTCCTGCTCACCCGCGCCAAGGACTGGCTTATCACCTCCAAGGAGAAGTGGGAGGCCGCCTGCAAGAAAACCATGGAGGGTATCGCTGAGCAGTTCGACACCCTGCACGACGAGAAGGTCTACCAGTTCATGGAATACGAGGCCTATGAAGCGATGCGGCAGGTGGCGATTTGTGACCACCAGTCCCGTGTCTGGCTGCTGTATCCCGACACCGACCGCCTCGCGGGGTCCCCCCCGGGGTGCGAGCCGGACGGTGTCGGCTTGGACCCGTGTCATTAACTGTCCTGTCTTTACCAAAACCCAATAACCGGAGAAGCGAAAATGGAAATTGTTGGAAACATCATGGATGCCGACGACATCGTGCTGAGTACCCGTAACCGCAACGGCACCGACGTTCAGGTCGGCACCTTCAAGTTCATGACCACCAAGCCCACCTCCGTCATCGAGGTTGGCCTGAGCGAAGAGCAGGTCAAGGGCAACATGCACGTCGAACTCAAGGCGCTGGTCGGTAGCCGCATCACCCTTCAGCTCGAATACGTCGATAGCGCCTATGCCGGTGCTCAGGGCCAGCACAAGCAGTTCAACGGCTTCCGTCTGTTCGCTCTGCCCAACAACGCCAAGAAGGCGTAACCAATGCGCTGCGTCCAAGTTACCGCCGAGGGCTTCCTGCAAGCCGTTGATGTGGCACTCGACCAGTGCCAAGGCGCGTATCTGGTCGAGCAACAAGACATAGCCTCCATGGTCGCTTGGCTCGACCCTGCAACCGTGGGCTATGGCACTTTGGCGGCCCTGCTGGGTGCCGCTTTCACGGGCGTGATAACGGTCTACTACTCCTCATGGGCGTGGGCCCGTGTCCGCTCAATCATTGGAATGAGATAAGGAAAGTCACATGAAAAAACTGACCATCATTGCCGCCATGCTGCTGTCTGCTGGCGCTGCTCATGCTGCTGACGGTATCGACCTGACCGGCGTTCAGACCGCGTTCCTGGCCACCATCGCCGCCATCACCGTGTTCGTGGGTGCTGCGGGTCTGGGCAAGGCCGGGCTGGGTGCGGTGATCTGGGGCTGGCGTAAGGCGGTGTCTGTCGTCAGCGGACGGTAACATCATGTTGCACCCCAAAGGGGCGGCTCACGCCGTCCCTTTTTTATTGGAGAGGACGCCATGGTTTGGGCTCCCGTAATGTTTATCACAGGGTTGGTGCTGGCGTATGCGTACATATCAGGAAGTAATTCGCGCCATTAGTGTGCGCTGGTTAATCAAGAAAACCCTCAGAACTGCAATATACTGCCTGAATCCGTTCAGGCTAATTAAGTGGTGCATTTATATTGTGCTGGGAGCCATATTCCTAGGTGTGCTGACGCTGGTTGCTGGTAATTACGTTCATGCTGTCGAGTCTATACCTGCTACGGCTGGTGACCCTGGACCAAATACAGTTTCAAGTGAATGTGGAATGTATGTTAATAACGGCTATACACGTTATCTTACAAACGCAAATTATACGCAATGTGCATCTGCTATGGGCGGGCCACCTATAAGCGTTGGCGCAGCGGCTGGTTCTTTTACTCAAGGCTCTTATAAAGTTTATCAATGGCAGATTAATTACAACGGTGCGCCATGGCAGCTGCACACAATGAGGATGTATTTTACTGCGGCTCAACTTTCTAAAGTATGCCCTCCCGCGGGCAATCCTAAATACGTTGTTGGCCCAGTTGTTGTTAATGGCGTTCCTATGTGCCAGACACTTCCTCTTCAATGTCTCACAGGCTCAATAAAAGAAACGAATGTTATTACCGGAAAGGAGTTCTGTCGACCTATTTGCAATGGAATAGCCGGTAATACCCTCGATAATGTCTCTTATTTTCAATCAAATTTCGGCTCAGTCCAGATACAGTGTTATGGGCAGTGCTCCATACAGCCTCAGGGTGTGTCAGTTAGCCTGGGGGCAACGCCGAACATCTACACCGGTGATGTGAAGTTCACTGGCGAGAACTGTCCAGTTCAGACCAATGGTGAAGTCGACAACGTCGACCAGTCCGGTGATGTGGCGCCCCCTGATTCGTCCGATGCCACCAACGGGGCTCAAGACCAGCTCCAGAACGCAGCCAGTGGTGCTATCTCAAACACCGTATCTGGTGCGACTGGCACGGCAGACCTTAATGCCGTGGTCGACAAGATAGCCGAGGCCAGTAACGCCGAAATTAAGGCCACCTCAGAGCAGAACGCCGCCCTGGGCAAGGTCATCCAGAATACCGGCAAGGACATACAGGCATCCATCAAAGAGGCTCAGCTCTCTGCCTCACAGGGCAATGCAGGTGCCAGCTTGGGGCAGGTACAGACGGCCAATGCTATCAAGGAAGGCAACGCTCAGATGGGCACCAAACTGGATGCCATCAACAACGGCAATGCCCAGCTTGGCGGCAAGCTCGATGCCATCAAGGACGCTATCGAGGCGGGTAATGAGGAAGGTGAGGAAGAGCCAGACCCTACCCTTCCTCCAGGTGATACCGAAATCACGGTTGATCCTAACGACGTCAATCCGAACCCTAATGACTGGTCGACACGTAATTATGGCACTGTCATGCAACATCACGTTGCAGCCATGAATCAGTTGCCCTTGTTCACCAGCATGGGCCAGTTCTTTGAGATCAATATGGGGGCAGGCTCATGCCCTACGTTCAGTATCAATTTGCCCGAGATTGGCGGCATGGGGGGTAATACCCTGCTGTTCGATGTGTTCTGTAGCGAGGAGTTCAGGAAGCTTTTCGTTATTATTGCGCTCTGCGTGAAGCTGCTTGGTATGGCTGCAGGCTTTAGAATCGCCTTCTTGGATTAAGGAGTTGGGTATGGAATTGCTCAAATCGTTCAGGGATTGGCTCAGGGATATTATCGAGAGTGTCATCCTCTGGGTTGTTGGATTGTTCAAAGCGGTGTTCCAGTGGTTTGAGGACATTCTGCTGACCACTGTCGAGAAGATATTGGAAGGTATCCGGTTTGTTATCGCCCAGATACCGATGCCGGATATTCTTCAATATTCGCTGCAAGACCTGTTCAATATCATTCCGGGTGATGTGATCTACTTGCTGAATATGTCAGGCATATCTGAGGCGATGATGTTCGTTTCCCTCGGGTTCGCCTTTCGGATGGTTCGCAAGGTCGCAACCCTGTTCCAATGGTAATTGCGTGACGGCATTTATATGTTAAATAGGAACGTAACATGCTGATATTCCATGAGGGTTTGCCCGGTAGCGGTAAAAGCTATGAAGCGTTGGTGTCTCACATTATCCCGAGGCTCAAGGATGGTCGCACGGTTGATGCCTATATTGAGGGCTTGAATTTCGAGAAGATAGCCGAGCTGTGTGAGATAACGCTTGAAGATTGTCAGGAACGCTTGAAGCAAATCACCCGCGAACAGGTGTTCAACATCCATGAGCATGTGCGTGACAAGAGCCTCGTCATCATCGATGAGGCCCAGAACTTCTGGCCGACTGGACGGGCCCGATTACCCGACCCCATCATCCAGTTCGTCACCGAACACCGTCATCGCGGCCTTGATGTGGTGCTGATGGGGCAGAACCTCAATGACGTTCACAGCATGTGGCGTAACCGGATAGACAAGAAGTTTGTCTTCATGAAGCTGGACGCCGTGGGCCAGGACAAGCGCTATTCCTGGACAGCCTACAAAGGGGCATTGCGTGGCAGTGGTCAGCGCACCCGTATCGAGTTTGAGAAGCTCACCGGGGGCTTCAAGGTCTATGACCCCCAGTATTTCGGCAGTTATGCCAGCACCACGTCTGAAGATAATGAGATGGGATCCTATAAGGATGACCGGACCAACATATTCAAGTCGGCCAAGTTCAAATTCGGGATGCCGCTGTCACTTCTGCTGTTCATCGGTGGTCTCTGGTACTGCCTGGATTTGCTGTTCAACTTCACTGAGAAGACGGGGGTTGAACAGACGGTTAAGGAGCCGGAGCAACATCAGGTTGCATCTGCCCCGACATCACCAGGTCAAGTTGCACCACCGTCGACGCCCCCTCATCCACCTCCGAAAATGGATGATCTTTTCATCCAGTCGATAGATGGCTTCAAGCCGGTGCTCACCTCACAGACTGTCGTCAATGGTCAACTGCTCGATGCCTGGATTGAGGTGTGGGATGACAAGGACAACTCTGTCGGCATGTGGCGTTCGTCTGACCTGACGCAGCTTGGCTGGACTGTAGTCATGAAGACCTACGGGCTGGTCATCACCAAGGGCAAGGTCACCATGCTCATCCGTGAGCGCAACACCGTGCCGGATACCAAGCGCGATAGTATCACCGCCTCTGCATCCGGCGTCGTGGAGAAGGCTTTGTAGCAATTCCCACTGTCTTAAGGCTTCCGAGCGGGACTCTCTGCAATGTGCGAGAAGAGGACATTACATCTATCGGGGACTGTCTATCGATGGGGAGGCCAGCCTCGGGGTATCGGGGGCTTGATAAAGGAGGAGGAAGTGGTCATAATGAGTACATGCTTCTGACCTTGGAGTATCTCCGGTCAATCAGGAAGCCTCTATAGGCAGTATAGTCTCGTAAATTATTAAGGCTCCCGTTAAGAAATTTTCGGGGGCCTTAATAATTTTCAGAGTACGAAAAGGCGCTTCAGTCCAGTCCCAGTCAACTATTTCTGATGGCCGCATCAGATCAAGCATAGGTAAAGGATGAATGAAGGATAACAGTCTGGAGAGAGTTTTTAATTCCTACTTCAATAACAAAAAAGACTTCGCTGATTTCCACACCCTTAGGACGGAAGACGAAGCCACTCTTATTCCTCTGAGTAAAAACAATATTGAACTGTACCAGTGTTCAGATAGGCTTAAAACTATTCATACTTTTCTTTCCCGGTTTGTGTTCAGCGAAATGCCAGTGAGAAAAGATATAGTTTTCTCTTACCAGAAAGATGTAAACATTACTGATGCCGTTCGGCCACACTGCAATAGTGAATTTATTTTTAAAACGGATATATCAAGATTCTTTCCCTCAATCAGTGCTGAAGCCATGTTTCACATGCTTTCAAAATACCATTCAAATATACGCGCAGTGGATGCTAAAGAAGTTCTTGATAATATAGATAGAATTGTTTATCTGTGCACTGTTGATAAACGATTGCCCGTTGGGTTCTCATGCTCACCGTCAATAAGTAATTTCTGTTTTTATGATTATGACAATATCATCGAGGCTTACTGCGACAAAAAAGGGTATATCTATAGTCGTTACTCTGATGATTTAATCATCTCATCAAAAGATGAAATTGATAAGGATGTTATCACAAGTGACCTCACGGCCATATTGTCATCAGATGCATTCCTGAAATTATCTATCAATTATAAAAAAACAAAAATAATCACTAAAAAATATGAGAGAAAGATTCTTGGGATAAGCATACTTAATGACGGGAAAATGACAGTCAGCAAAACGACAAAAACGGACATTGAAGTGAAGCTGCATCTGCTCAAAACTGACAGAAAAAAACTGATGGATTATACCGGGATGGATGAGATGACGTCAATTCTATCAATCGCAGGTGTGTTGAGTCAGATTAACAACATTGATAGGGACTACCTTTTCCATCTACGTAAAAAATACGGTAATGCCATCATCAGTAAGCTCATCAGAGGTAAGGAGCTGCTGAAATGATCGTCAGTGTAGATATCAGGGCGTTGCAGCATCTGGCCGAAATAAGCGTGTCGTTTGACTTTTCACGCGATCCACTTATCTGTATGACAAGCAAGAATGGCGTGGGCAAAACGTCCATAATTAAAGCCCTTGCTCTGCTCAAGGACACTGCCATCGTCAGTAAAACGTCGTCAGTATTTAGCATCAGCGAAGAGACGCAGGTCGACGTTAAAATTAATGAAGACGTCTATGCTTTCAGGTTCAATGATGGCGATCTCGATACGAAAAATATCCTCCGAGATGAAGGTTTCCTGAACGTCGAACTACCTATCCCTTACGGTAAGCGTTTTTCAGATTTTCCCTCCTTGGGCAACATAGATATGACCCTTAGAGAGATGTACTTAAAAGGAGATTATGAAGATGCACACGAACTTATAGGTTTTCTCAATTCAGTTTACAGAGATGAAAACAAATTTAATAATCTAAAGCTCGTGAAAATAAAAGGAGTGAACTACTATTTCCTGCCGCTTGACAACAACCGATATATACGAGAAGACTATTTCAGTTCGGGAGAGTTTTTTGTTATCAGCATTTTCAAAATGATAACCTCCCCAAGTCGGCTTATTATCATAGATGAGATAGACGTATCCCTTGATTCATCAGCGCAGGTTTCACTGATGAGTGCTATCAGGAATATCTGTATGGAAAGAGAAATTAAAATACTCTTTACTACGCACTCTCTCGCCATCATGAGAACAATCTATGAATATGGCACACCAATTATCTATCTAAAAAATGAAAATGGTACAGTCAGTCATAATCAGGTTTCTTACAGCTTCATCCAAATGGAAATGTTCGGATTCCAAGGATATGACAAGTACATATTTACCGAAGATGTGACGCTTGAGAGTTATATAAACCTTAAACTGTCCACTATGCAAATAAAGAATAGGGTTAAGGTCATCTATATTGGTGGCTGTGGCAATGTGATTGACATGATGAAGCGTAACAAAGCCACCGGTTTTATTTGTTCATCCAAAGACGCCATAGCGATTCTGGACGGTGATTCGAAAGATAAATATGGCCACCGCACTGACGTCATATTCAGTCCTTACGATGATATCGAAGATGAAATATTCAGGAAGTACAAAGAAGAAAATGCGACATATAATCTCCCGGATGTCGCGCCAGAAAATGCCAAATCTAAAGTCTACTGGAAAAAACTGCAGGAAAATATTGGACAACATCATCTGACCCGAGAGGACATTTTTACTATCTTGGAAGATGGTTTTGAAGCGGAAGTGTCGAATTTTAATAAAGCACTGCTCTTATTTATCAGCGGTTAGGTGCTTAAAGTACCTCAGGATCATTCCTTTACAACGTATAAGAGGGCCTGGGATGGGAAGAATTTCGAGAGCCTGTTCCTCGCTCAAAGCTGCCAATCTGGCTTGGCACTGAGTCATCCCGCCAGAGAACAGGGGCGGTAGCCCCTACAAGGCGCCCGATTACGTTAAGAGAAAATGACGTAGCCAGGCGCCGAAACATGCCCATCTAGACCAGAGGCGGGACCCCCTCCTCCTACTAAACCGGCTCTTGAGGCTATCATCGTTCAGAGGTAGTCAAACGCTTAAGCGCTTCACCGTGTTATCTGTAATACCTGTATTTCTTCCGTGGTGATTGCCACCGCTTGAAGTGATCTGCGCCCATTATGTCAATGAGCTCCAGTCTTTGACGGGTCATCTGTGAGCCTGCGGGGGTGATTAGGTGATAGCCTGACATACGCCACCCCTCCCAGTATCGCTCGAAAATAGACGGTAGCTCCCTGCCTGCCGCCATTCTCATTACCCTTTTGCACACCTCGGGTATCTGTTTCCCCTCATCCCATAATGTGACTTCTGTCACAGATACAAAACAAAGTTTCGCTGTCTCTTCCTTGTTAAAACCGCACTCAAACCATCGAAAAATGAAGTTTTTAGTCAGATTACGTTCCATGTTGTTCAAACCGTTATAACTGGCGTATTCCAGCCGGGCTTAGTTTGAGGCTTCATTTAACGTAATCTGTACCGTGGCGCGGTTATCTTACAACAAGCCTGCGAGGGCATGATCGGAGAACTTGTGCGCATCGTCGAAATACTCCTGCAGGGTACGCATGTCCTTGTGCCGTGTCACCTCGATGATCTTGTTCATCGGCTTGCCCGCGGTCACCGCCGAGGTGATGAAGCCTCGGCGCAGGCTGTGGCCACTGACATAGAGATCGTCGATGACCTGGCCGGTTCGCCGCTTGATCATCAGGTTGATACCTTGTGGACCGAGCGGCTCCTGCATGAGTTGACCCCAGCGATTCATTCGGCGAAACAGCGGGCCCTGGCTTATGCGGCTCGCTTTCAACCAGCGGCCGAGGGCGGTTACCGGGCAATAGTGCTTGCCGGGAATGAGCGCGATTTCGGTTTCATGCAGCTGATGCTTGCTGGGTTTAAGTCGAAGACGGATCCCCTGACCCACGAAGTCGAGATCGCCCACTTCGATACGAGCCGCCTCCGAACGGCGCAGCGCGCCGCTGAACATCAAGAGCAGCAAGGTGTAATCCCGTAGCCCCGCCAGGGTGGAGGTGTCTATCTCGTCGAGCACCCGGGTCAGGGGTTGCAGGGTCAGGGCTCCCGTCTTGCGTTTACGGTTATCCCCGAGGCGTACTATGCCTCGCATCATCTCCTTTATTTCCGCGTGTTCGGTCGGCATGGGATGAATGCCCTTCTGCTTGAAGGCATAGCGGATGCCGGCGAGCCGCCGCACCAGGGTGGCCGGTTTTCGAGGCTCCCCGTTGCGCAGCTCCCCCTTCCCCTCCTCTTTATCCAGCCATACCCAGTCAGCCAATATGCCGTCAGCCTGATCCGCCAAAAAGTTCATGATGTCGTGATGGCTGGTTTGCAGCGGATCCAGCCCATGCAACTGGCACCAGAATACGAAGATACGGGTGTCTGCCTGATAGGCATTGAGGGTGGAATCCGCTTTTGCGCTGCGCAGGAAACGCCGCGCCCGGCTATTGAGCGCAGGATCGAATACCGTCTGCAGTGACTGATGAGCCGGTGGTGAAATGGTTGGGTAGGCCACGTAAGTCTATGATTCGATATGGAGTTTAGGAGGATCTTACAGGATCTTTCAGATCCATCAAGTATCGATAATGAATATTATCGATACTTATAGGGTATTGATTCAATGCCTCCAGCCTCCCGGAGATAATAAGCAGGCTCGCTCTATATTCGGAGAAGACGTTATCCAGAAGATGGAACCGTATCGGATATCGAGTGAGAGATAACGAGGTGGGTGATTTATGTTGTCGGGGGTAATCAGGCTGATGATTTTAAATAAAGAGCCCCGTCTGTCGGGGCTCCTTGGGATTATTTTTTCGCCAGCTTGAATAGCTCAAAGAAATTGTGGCTGGTGGCCTCTGCCAATTCGGCCAGCGATATCTGCCGCAGATCGGCAATAAATTGCGCGACGTCTCGTACGAAGGCGGGCTCGTTCTCCCTCCCCCGGTGAGGAACGGGGGCAAGATAAGGAGAGTCCGTCTCTATCAGCAATCGCTCCAGTGGCAATGCCTTGACCACGGCCTGCAGTGCCGAGGCATTCTTGAAGGTGGCTATCCCCGAGATGGAGATGTAAAAGCCCATCTCCATGGCGGCCTGGGCCATCTCGAGAGATTCGGTGAAACAGTGCAGCACGCCCCCCACCTGTTCGGCCCCCTCTTCGCGCATGATCTGCAAGGTGTCTTGCTGGGCATCCCGGGTGTGGATGATGAGGGGCTTGTTCAATGCCCGGGCTACCCGGATATGTTCCCGGAAGGAGGCTTGCTGCACCTCCTTGTTTTCCGGCGAATAGAAGTAGTCGAGCCCGGTTTCGCCTATGGTCACCACTCTCTCATCCGCTGCCTGGGCCAGCAGCAAGGTGGCATCCACACCGGGATCCTGATTGAGCGGGTGGACGCCACAGGAGGCAAACACCTGGGGATAAGGGGCGATCGCCGCCAGCATGGACGGGAACTGCGCCTGGGTCACGCTGACGCAGAGAAAATATCCCACATCCAGTTTCGCGGCCTTGGCCAAGACATCGGCCATGTCAGTCTGCTTGCTGCCGTAGCTGAGACGGTCGAGATGGCAATGGGAATCAACGAGTAACATAGACAACCTTGTATCTTGTCATAACCAGCGATTGAGCCAGTTCATCAGATGAATGGTGGGATTGGAGAGTTGACCCGGCTGGCAGGCGGCTTTCAGGGCGACGAGCTGCTGCTCCGCCTCCAGCAATCTTTCGCTGGAGTGACGCTCGGCCAGCTGCTCGCTGAGGGCGGCCAGATCCGGCATCGCCAGCTGGTGATGGCCACAGCCCGCCTGGGTCTTGAGGGCATCGCACAGGAAGAGTTGCAACCAGTGCAACCTGATCTGGCTCTCCTCCGCCAGCTGGGAGCAGACACTCGCCGCCCGGGTCGGCGTCTGCGACAGGGAGACGAAGCTCTCGAGCAGCGTCCGTCTGGCCCCATCCTGCTGCTCTTCGAGGTAACTGAGTACCCGAAGCGGCGCCCCCTGACAGATCCTCACCTGGGCCTGAGTGGCCTGATGGCCCTGTTCACTCAGCCAGCGCAGGGTCTCCCCCTCCGTCGGCAGCTGACAGACATGCTTGTGACAACGGCTGAGGATGGTGGGCAGCAGGCGAGAAACCTGAGATGCGATCAGCAACAGCAGACTGTCGCCGGCCGGCTCTTCCAGGGTTTTCAGCAGGGCGTTGGCGGCGGACTCCGTCATCCGCTCCGCGTCCGGAATGATCACCACTTTGCCGCGCCCCAGCTGAGAGGTGCTCTGTAGGCGGCCGCAGATCTCGCGAATCGCCTCGACCCCTATGCTCTTGCTGTCGGCGCTTATGGTGCCGAGATCCGGATGATGGCCCTTGTCGAACAACTGGCAGGCGTGGCACTGGCCGCAGGGTTCACCGCGATCCGGCTGCTGGCAGAGGTGCAGGCGCGCCAATCGTTCCGCAAGCTGCTCCTTGCCAAGGCCGGGATCCCCGAGCAGCAGCCAGGCGTGGCCCAGGCGACCGGCCTGGGCGGTCTGGCTCAGGGCCTGCCAGTCCGGGATCAGCCAGGGATACATAGGGTGCTGTCCAGTGCAGCTTCGATGGCGGCCTTGACCCGATCCGGCGTCTGGCTAGCGTCGATCACCAGTATGCTGTCATCCCTTGCCGCGAGTTCCAGGTAGCGGGCACGGGTGCGCTCAAAGAAGCTGAGTTGCTCCAGCTCTATCCTGTCGAGCTCGCCGCGATGGCGGGCACGTTGCAGACCGAGGGCGGGATCGATATCGAGGTAGAGGGTCAGATCCGGCTTGAAGTCGCCGAGCACCGCCTGCTTGATGGCGCCGATGAGCTGGGCATCGATGCCGCGACCACCGCCCTGATAGGCCTGGGAGGAGAGATCGTGGCGATCACCGACCACCCAGATGCCCTCGGCCAGTGCCGGCTTGATCCGGGTCTCCACCAGTTGCACCCGGGAGGCATACATCAGCAGCAATTCGGCTTCTATGGTGAGGCGCTCATCGTGCACCTCCTTGACGATGGCGCGCATCCGCTCCGCCAGGGGGGTGCCACCCGGTTCACGGGTGCACTCAATCCTGTCGATGCCGTGGGCATGCAGGTAGTCGGTCACATAGCGCACCGCGGAGCTCTTCCCTGCCCCTTCCAATCCTTCAATCACGATAAATTTAGACATTAGGGTTTCTTCAATATGTATTCGCGAACCGCCCGATTGTGTTCATCGAGAGTCTTGGAGAAATAGTGGGCCCCGCCCCCCTTGGCGACGAAATAGAGATAGTCGGTCGACTTGGGGTTGAGCGCCGCCTCGATGGAGGCCTTGCCCGGCATGGCGATGGGGGTTGGCGGCAAGCCATCGATCACATAGGTGTTGTAGGGGTTCACATCGGTGAGATCGCTGCGGCGAATATTGCCATCGTAGCGATCCTTCACCCCGTAGATGACGGTGGGATCGGTCTGCAGCTTCATGCCAAGGCGCAGCCGATTGACGAACACGGAAGCGATCTGCGCCCGCTCGTCCGGTTGGCCCGTCTCCTTCTCGATGATGGAGGCCATGATGAGCGCCTCATAGGGCGTCTTGTAGGGCAGATTGGCCTGCCGCTTCTCCCAGCACTCCTGCAGGAAGGCTTTCATGTCCTGATAGGCACGGCGCAGGATGGAGATGTCGCTGGCATGGGTGGTGTAGGCGTAGGTTTCCGGCAGGAACCAGCCCTCCAGCTTGCCGTTGTCGATGCCAAGCTCCTGCGCCAGCTCGGTCTCGCTCTGCTCCACGGTCAGCCGCTCCAGGTAAGGGGCGCTCGAGAGCTGCTTCAACCAGTCCTCGAAACGGGACCCCTCGACAAAGGTCAGGCTGAAATGAAACTCCTTGCCGGAGGCGAACAGGGAGAGTGTCTCCTTGAGCGGGGCCCCTTCCTTGATCTCATAGGTACCAGACTTGATGGCGACCAGTTCGGGGTGGCCACGCAGCCAGAGCCGCACAGCCCAGGGGCTGGTTTCCCCCTCCCCCAGTTCGGCAATCAGGCGCGCCGCATGGGCGCCTTTTTCGACGGTAAAGAGGCGCGTCGGCCCCTTGTTGGTGAGCGTCTCCACCTCTTGCCATTTGTAATACACATAACCCCCGGCGACGGCAACGGTCAGGGCTGCCCCCGCGAGCAGGGTGTAGAGCCGATTAAACTTCAATGACCAAACGCTCCTGTAAACGGCGGATCAATACCGGGCTGGGATAATGCACATCCCCAATGCTGGTGACCGGCACTATGCCCATCAGGGTATTGGTCAACCAGACTTCTTCGGCCTGCCACAGTGACTCCAGCGGAGCCTCCACGACACGCAGTTCAATGCCCATCTGTTTAAGCATCATGATCACGCGCTTGCGCATGATGCCATCTATCCCTGCGCGGGTGAGATCCGGTGTGAACACCGTCTTGCCACGACGCCAAAACAGATTCGCGCTGACTCCTTCTACCAGAAATCCACGGCTGTTCAATACTATACCTTCGACCCCGCCCCGCACGGCAAGTTCGCTTTTGAGCAGAACTTGTTCCAGACGGCCCAGGGTCTTGAGCCCTGCCAGCATGGGAACATCGCCGAGCTGCTGCTGACAGACCAGGGCGGCGATGCCGTTTTGCTGCCAGCCAAGGTAGTGGTCCGGGTATGGTGACAGGGAGACGATGCGGGTGGGCGTATTGCATCCCGCGCCATCATAGCCCCGTCCCCCGCTGCCACGGGTCAGCACTATCTTGGCGACAGCCTGCGTCTGCCCTGCTGCCAATTGCGCCACCTCGGTGGCCAGGGTCTCCCAGGGAAGCTCCGCAAACCCGAGCCTGGCGCAGGCATGCTGCAACCTGGCCAGGTGTGCCGGCCACCAGACCACTGCACCCTGCTTCACCAGCATGGTGGTGAAATGGCCGTCCCCGTATGCCAGCCCTCTGTCCCTAGCGGACACTGCTTCTGTCGGTATTCCATTAATCAGCAAGGGGATCCCTCCGATAAAAAAGGCCCGATACAGTCGTATCGGGCCTTATCATTTCGCCCAAAGCGAATTATACGCGTTTGAAGATCAGGGAGCCATTGGTGCCGCCGAAACCAAACGAATTGGAGAGGGCATATTCAAACTGGCCGGGTTTGGCCACATGGGGCACCAGATCCAGATCGCACTCCTCATCCGGGTTGTCCAGGTTGATGGTGGGTGGTGCCACCTGATCGCGCAGGGCCAACACAGTGATGATCGCCTCGATGGCCCCCGCCGCCCCCAGCAGGTGGCCGGTCATGGACTTGGTGGAGCTGATCATCAGGGCGCTGGCATGTTCGCCAAACACCTCTTTCATGCCACGCAACTCGGCCACATCCCCCAGCGGGGTGGAGGTGCCGTGGGCATTGATGTAACCGATCGCCTCCGGCGCTATGCCGGCATCCTTGATGGCATTCTTCATGGCGCGAGCGCCACCGTTGCCATCGGAGGGAGGGGCCGTCATGTGGTAGGCGTCGCCGCTCATGCCAAAGCCAACCAGCTCGGCGTAGATCTTGGCACCGCGCGCCTTGGCGTGTTCGTACTCTTCCAGCACCAGTACCCCGGCGCCATCACCCAGCACGAAACCGTCGCGATCCTTGTCCCAGGGACGGCTCGCCTTCTGCGGTTCGTCGTTACGGGTAGAGAGCGCCTTGGCCGCCGCAAAGCCGCCCATCCCCATGGGGGTGGAGGCTTTCTCGGTGCCACCGGCGACCATCACGTCCGCATCACCGTAGGCGATCATCCGGCCGGCCATGCCGATGGCGTGGGTGCCCGTGGTGCACGCCGTGGTCACGGCGATGTTCGGGCCCTGCAGCCCCTTCATGATGGAGAGATGACCGGACACCATATTGATGATGGTGGATGGCACGAAGAAGGGGCTCAGCTTGCGCGGGCCGCCGTTGACGAGGCTGCTGTGGTTCTGCTCGATGAGACCCAGACCGCCGATGCCGGAACCGATGGCCACGCCGACCCGCTCCGCATTCTCTTCGTTGATGACGAGGCCGGAATCATCCAGTGCCTGCACCCCCGCCGCCACGCCGTACTGGATGAAGAGATCCATCTTGCGGGCTTCTTTGCGGTTGATGCCGTATTGTTCGGGATCGAACTCTTTGACCAGGCCTGCGAAACGGGTCGCAAACTCGCTGGCATCAAAGTGATCGATGAGAGAAATGCCGCTCTGCCCGTTGAGCAGGGCTTGCCAGCTTGATTCGGCAGTATTGCCCACAGGGGAAAGCATCCCCAGGCCGGTTACCACGACTCTGCGTTTTGACACTGAGCTAGTCTCCGAGAGGTATTTTGAAAGGGAGTAAACATAAAAGAAGCGGCCCTTAGGCCGCTTCTTTCAGAACAGGAACTTATTCCTGATTAGCGGTGATGTAGTCGATAGCCGCTTGAACAGTGGTGATCTTCTCGGCTTCTTCATCAGGAATTTCGGTATCGAATTCTTCTTCCAGCGCCATTACCAGTTCAACGGTATCCAAAGAGTCAGCGCCCAGGTCGTCGACGAAGGAGGCAGCGTTCTTGACGTCTTCCTCTTTAACACCCAGTTGTTCGATGATGATTTTCTTTACGCGTTCTTCGATGTTGCTCATGACCTGAATTTTCCTTTAAAAATACGCTATTGCGTCTGGTTGGGGTAGTGTATTCAATTGACGTGAGTTTGCAAGTGACTTGCCGCTGGTCAAACCACGAAATTCGCCAAACTTCGGCGTACTATCGCAAATTTGAACAGATCTCACGACAAATTGATTACACCATGTACATCCCGCCATTAACATGCAGGGTTTCGCCGGTGATATAGGCAGCGTCGTCAGACGCCAAGAATACCACAGCGGCAGCAATTTCTTTCGGATCACCCAAACGGGCGGCAGGCACCTGATTCATGATGCCGGCACGCTGTTCTTCATTGAGCGCCTTGGTCATGTCGGTTTCGATGAAACCGGGGGCCACCGCATTCACCGTGATGCCACGGGAAGCCACTTCACGGGCCAATGACTTGGTAAAGCCCACCAGGCCCGCCTTGGCGGCAGCATAGTTGACCTGACCGGCGTTGCCCATGGTACCGACCACGGAACCGATGCTGATGATGCGACCATGGCGCTTCTTCATCATGGCACGCAACACCGGCTTGCTCAGACGGTACAGGGAGGTGAGATTGGTGTCGATGATCTCGTTCCACTCGTCATCCTTCATCCGCATCAACAGGTTATCGCGGGTGATACCGGCGTTGTTGATCAGGATGTCGATGTCGCCAAAACGTTCCTTGATGGCGGCAAAGACGGTTTCGATGGATTCCTGGCTGGTCACGTTCAGTGCCATGCCGCAGCCCTGCTCACCCAGATAGGCGCTGATGGCCTCGGCACCGCTCTCGCTGGTCGCGGTTCCCACCACTTTCGCGCCACGGGCCGCAAAAGTCTCGGCAATCGCACGACCAATGCCACGGCTGGCGCCGGTGACCAGCACAACTTTATCGGTAAAACTCATGTCTTGCTCCTGTTTATTTGACTTGGGCCAGGGCCTGCTCGAAAGAGGCGGCATCGTTGGCGTGAATGCCTTCCACGCGCGGGTCGATGCGCTTGGCCAGCCCGGTCAACACCTTGCCCGGTCCCATCTCGATCTCGAGGGTGACGCCGTCGTTTGCCATCCGCTCTACCGTCTCGGTCCAACGGACCGGGCTGAACAGCTGGCGCACCAGGGCTTGCTTGATAGCGGCCGGATCCTGTTCACAGGAGACGTCGACATTATTGATGACTGCGATGGTTGGAACCTTGATCTCGATCCCATCCAGCGCGGCGGCCAGCTTTTCGGCTGCGGGTTTCATCAGGGCGCAGTGGGACGGCACCGAGACCGGCAGCGGCAGGGCACGCTTGGCGCCTGACTCTTTCATCAGCACGTTGGCACGCTCGACCGCTTCCTTGTGACCGGCGATGACCACCTGGCCCGGGGAGTTGAAGTTGACCGGAGAGACCACCTGGCCTTTCGCCGCTTCCTCGCAGTTGGCGGCGATGGAGTCGTTGTCCAGCCCTATGATGGCGGCCATGGCGCCTGTGCCTTCCGGCACGGCTTCCTGCATGGCGAGGCCACGCAGTTCGACCAGCTTGACCGCATCGGCAAAGGCCAGGGCGTCGCTGCACACCAGGGCGGAATACTCGCCCAGGCTGTGACCGGCCATGACGGCGGGGGTTGCCCCACCCTGCTGTTGCCACAGGCGCCACAGGGCGACGGAGGCGGTCAGCAGTGCCGGCTGGGTGCGCCAGGTCTTGTTCAGATCCTCGGCAGGACCGTTCAATACCAGGGCAAACAGGTCATAACCCAGCACCTGGCTCGCCTCGGCGAAGGTCTCTTTAATCACGGCGTGTTGCTCGGCGAGCTCCGCCAGCATGCCGACGCTCTGGGAGCCTTGTCCCGGGAAGGCAATGGCAAATCGGGTCATCATTGATTCCTTTAAGGTAAGACGAAATCGGTAAGCGGGCGCCCGAGACTCGCGGCGCCGCTTGGTATCAGAGGCGAACCAGCGCCGAACCCCAGGCGAAACCGCCGCCGAAGGCTTCCAGCAATACTAGCTGGCCCGGTTTGATACGGCCGTCACGTACCCCTTCATCGAAGGCGATGGGCACGGAGGCGGCGGAGGTGTTGCCGTGGCGATCCAGGGTCAGGATCACCTTGTCGAGCCCCATGCCAAGTTTCTTGGCGGTGGCGTTGATGATGCGGAAATTGGCTTGATGCGGGACCAGCCAGTCCAGCTCGCTCGGCGCTATGTTGGCGGCAGCCAGGGTCTCGGTCACGATCTCGCTCAGGCGCGTCACCGCGACCTTGAAGACATCGTTGCCCTTCATGTACATGTAGGCTTCGAGCTCGGCCCCCGGCATGCCACGACGAGGCTGCGGCAACTTGAGCAGTTCGCCATAACGGCCGTCGGCATGCAGGTGGGTGGAGAGGATACCGGGCGTCTCGCTCGCCCCTATCACCACGGCCCCTGCCCCATCACCGAACAGTATGATGGTGCCCCTGTCTTCCGGATCGCACATGCGGGAGAGCACGTCGGCACCGACCACCAGGACGTGGCGAGCGGCGCCGGACTTGACGAACTGATCGGCAATGGAGAGCGCATAGGTGAAACCGGCGCAGGCCGCCGCCACGTCAAAGGCCGGGATCCCCGGAACCTCGAGCAGCCCCTGCAGTTCGCAGGCCGCGGCCGGGAAGGCGTTCTCGGCGCTGGTGGTCGCCAGCACTATCATGTCCAGATCGGCGGCAGTCAGACCCGCGGCATCCAGCGCCCGCAAGGCCGCCTGATGAGACAGGGTCGCGACACTCTCGTCGCTCCCGGCGATGCGGCGTTCACGGATCCCGGTACGTTCCACGATCCACTCGTCACTGGTTTCAACCATCTGCTCAAGATCGGCGTTGGTACGAACCGAACTCGGCAGATAACTGCCAGTACCCAGAATTTTGCTATGCATAGAGTTTTATAAATCCCTGTCGGAAAAGACAGATTCAAGGCGATCTGCAATTTGCAATGGAAGTTGGTGTTTGGCTTCTTGTGCGGCCAGCAGAATCGCATGACACAGAGCGCGGCGCTCGGCCCGCCCATGGCTTTTTACCACAATGCCGCGCAATCCTAACAGACTCGCGCCATTATACTGGTCGGGGTTCAGGTAAGAAAAACGCCGTTTGAACATAAATCCGGCGAGTCGACCAAGAAAACTGCGTTTTTTGCGAGGATATCCGGCCAGTTCGGCCATCATCCGCACCACGCCCTCGGCGGTCTTGAGCGCCACGTTGCCGACGAAACCGTCACAGACGATGACGTCGCTGTCACCGCTGAAGATCCTGTCCCCCTCGATGAAACCGACAAAATTGAGCGCGGCGCACTGGCGCAACAACTCGGCACTGTGGCGTACCAGGTCATTGCCCTTGATCTCCTCCTCCCCCACGTTGAGCAGCGCCACCCGGGGGGACGCTATCCCCTCGACCTGCTCGGCCACGACGGAGCCCATCACCGCAAATTGCAGCAAGGTGTCGGCATCGCAGCTCACGTTTGCCCCCAGATCCAGCATCACTGTGCGCTTTCCGCTCAATGTCGGCAGCGCCTTGATGAGGGCGGGTCTGTCGACCCCGGGCAGGGATTTGAGCACGCATTTGGCCATGGCCATCAGGGCACCGGTATTGCCGGCACTGACGCAGGCATCGGCCTCACCGGCTTTCACCAGATTGAGCACAACCCGCATGGAGGAGTCTTTCAGGGTACGCAGCGCCACGATCGGCTTTTCGCCCATGCCGACGACCTGGGAGGCATGTACGAGACGAACGCGGGGATGAGTCAGCAAGCCATGTTGCTGCAACAGAGGGGCGATCAGGTGTTGGTCACCGACCAGAACAAGATTTAGTTGAGGCAGAAGAGACAGTGCCTGCACGGCGGCAGGCACTGTTTCAGAGGGGCCAATATCTCCCCCCATTATGTCTAGCGCGACAGTTTGCGTAGACAAAGGCAATCCTTAAGCGATTACCTTTTTACCGCGGTAGAAACCATCGGCAGTCACGTGGTGACGACGATGAATTTCGCCACTGGTCTGATCAACAGTCAGGGCTGCAGTGGTCAGCGCATCGTGGGAACGACGCATGCCACGCTTGGCGCGGGTTTTACGGTTCTGTTGTACGGCCATGGTAGGCTAACTCCTAAAATTCACTTACGTTTGAGCTCTTCAAGAACTGCAAAGGGATTCGGCCGCTCATCAGCAGGTTCGATATCACCCCAGGTCATCTCCATGTTTCCTCTGGGGCAGACATCCATGGGATGCATGGCCACCTGAGGCAACGAGAGGATGAGTTCATCCTCCAGGATTTGATGAAGATCTATCTCGCCGTTTTCGTCCAACTCAATGGGCTCATAAGCTTCCGGCAGCTCTTCCTCGTTTGTTCTCTCGAACAGCGGAGTGTAAATAAAACTAGCTTCACAAAGGTGCTCGAAAGCCTCTCCACAACGCTGGCAAACCAGGTCAACCTTGGCATGGGCAGTGCCTTTCATAACGGTCAACTTCTGGACATCTTTGCCAAACTGCAGAGTGACGTCCACATCACTTCGCAAGCCTTCGGTTGATGCTTCCAGTCTGGGCATCTGCGACTTTTCCACTATCCCGACATAATCGAGTAGCTTCAAGGCATTACGGACTGGATCAACCTTAACGGGCAACTTCACCTTTTGCATAGGGCGCGAATATTATAGGTCCAACAAGGGATAGTCAAAGGAAAAAGTCCTTACCGCCGATGATTTTACCTGCACAAGGCCCTGCATGCAGGAACTTGTGTTCATCGGTGGCCGATTATGCCATAAACCGCGGGATCCCGCACAGGATCCTGTGCCGTCATCCCCCTTGGTCAGGAACGCGGGGTCAGTGCGCCCTTTATGCCGTTGCACGCCCCTCCCCCATCCCGTGCCTCGCTCGCCCGGCACCGGGCTTGACCTCCATGACCGGATTCAGGGCGTGGCAGGGCAGCCTCCGCCACCGAACAACTGTTGCCGAGGCGCGGCTCTGGGTTGGGCCTCCATCAGGCGGCGTATGGCCTGAAAGCTGCCCAGCGCCGCCTTGATGGCCATCGGATTGACCAGCCAGCCCGGCAAATGGCGGCCCGGGTTGGTATGGCTTTCGAGCCTGATCAGGGTGCTGCCATCGCGTTGTGGCAGCGCCTCCCAGCGACCGGCACTCTCCCGGATCCGATACAGACCCGGGCGAGGTGCCAGGGCGTCCGGCTCCGCCCACACCTCGAGCACCAGCGCGCAGCCAGCCCGCCGGCTAAGGTGGGAGCGTGTGATGAGCTCCCTGTCCTGCACCGGCCAAGGGGACGCCAGGCGGGTGTAAACCAGGTCATCATCGGGGCCGGATTTCGCCAGCAGCCGCACCTCGCGGCTGGATGGCAACCATTCCCGATGGCGCGCCGTGTCTCGCAGCACGGCCAGCAACGCCATGGGATCCGCCTTGACCCGCATCTCAAGGCGCAAGGCCAGAAAGGGGGACGGAGGGCGTGCCTGGGTCCAGAGCTGTACGCCGCCCTCCCCCTTCTCTGGCTGCCACTCCTGTCCCCAGCTCGCGAGGGAGAGCAGCATCAGGGCCAGCACACCGTATCTTGTCATGTCGTACTCCTGCCCCATCAACCTATGTTACGCCGCGCTCGAGTCGCCAGCATGTCGTCGGTTTTTTCGTGATAAACCCAGGCCGGCACACGGGCGCTCGGGGTGGTTTGCGTGGGCCTTCTGCCACAGTTAGAATCAACCAATTGATTTATAAATGGATATCATCAACACATGCAGACCACTCTGATCCTCGCCTCCACTTCCCGTTATCGCAAGGCGCTGCTGGAAAAACTCGGCCTGCCGTTCCAATGTGCCTCCCCCGAGGTCGATGAAGCCCCGCTGCCCGGAGAGTCGGCCGACGCACTGGTCAGCCGCCTGGCCCATGCCAAGGCGAGCGCCATTGCCCGCCAACATGATCAGGGGCTGATCATAGGCTCGGATCAGGTGTGCGTCTGTGACGGTCGCATCCTCGGCAAGCCGGGCACTGTGGATAATGCGGTGGCGCAGCTGATGATGGTCCAGGGCAAGAGCATCACCTTTCATACCGGCCTGTGCATACTCGATGCCGCAAACGGCCGGGCCGAGCAGCTAGTAGAGCCCTTCACCGTGCATTTTCGCTCCCTGGACGAGGCGGCCCTGCGCCGTTATGTGGCGGCGGAGCTGCCCCTCGATTGCGCCGGCAGCTTCAAGTGTGAGGGCATGGGGATCATGTTGTTCAAGGGGCTGGAAGGGCGGGATCCCAACGCCCTGATCGGCCTGCCCCTGATCGGCCTGATCGAGCTGCTGGCGCGCCACGGCCTCAATCTACCCTGAGCAGGAAGCAGAAACAACAATGGGAGCCAAGGCTCCCATTGTTGTCTTAGTGTTCATCAACCCGGTGCGTGCTAGCCCAGCAGTTGCCTCAGCTCGTCCATGGTATCGACCACGGCAAGAGGATCGTGCCGGAGCAAGCGTTCTCTGTCATGTACGCCCCAGGTCACGCCGATGCGGGGCATCTGCAGGGCCTCGGCCATCGCCATGTCATGGATGGAGTCCCCTATCATCACCGCCTGCGCCGGCTCACAGCCCAGTTCCGCCAGGATCTGAACCAGCATCAGGGGATCGGGTTTGGAGTTGGCTTCATCCGCACCGCGACTGGCGGCAAAGAGAGGACGCAAACCCGTTTCGTCCAGCACCCTGTCGAGCCCCCTGCGGGACTTGCCCGTGGCAACCGCGAGGCCAATGCCCTGTGCCTGCCAGCCATGAAGCAGCTCGCGAGCACCGGCAAACAGCGGACTGGGTGTCTTGTCATGCAGATAGTGGTGACGATACCGGGCGATCAGGGCATGGGCCCGCTCACTCCCCTCTGCCAGATTGAACAGGCGGGGAATGCCGACCTCCAGGCTGAGCCCGATGATCTGATGGATTGACGGCGCCTCGGGCACTCCCTCGCCGCAGTCGCGGGCAGCAGCTTGCACGCAGGCGACGATCCGCCCCACCGAATCCATCAGGGTACCGTCCCAATCGAAAATGGCGAGTCGGATGTGCTGCATCAGCGTGCCAGCTTGTTCAGGAAGGCATCGAGCTCGGGGGCGAGCGGCGCTTCCACCTGCATCTCGCGATCATCCGCCGGATGGGTGAAGCTCAGCTTCCAGGCGTGCAAGAAGAGGCGCTTGAGCCCCAAGGTCCGCATCTTCTCATCGAAGGCCGCCTCACCGTATTTGTCATCACAGGCGATGGGGTGACCGGCGTGCTGGGTATGAACCCGGATCTGGTGGGTGCGACCGGTGATCGGGCTGCATTCCACCAGGGTGGCCTCGGCAAATTGACGGGCAATCCGGAAACGGGTCTCGGAAGGCTTGCCGTCACTGCTGACCCGCACCACCCGCTCGCCGGATTGCAGATCGTTCTTGCGCAGCGGCGCATTGACCACCTTGACGTGGGACTGCCACTGACCGCGCACCAGCGCCAGGTATTGCTTGCGCATGGTCTTGACCCGCAGCTGCTCGTGCAGGCTGCGCAGGGCACTGCGCTTCTTGGCGACCAGCAGCACGCCGGAGGTGTCGCGGTCGAGCCGGTGCACCAGCTCCAGGAAGCGGGCTTCCGGGCGCAGGGCACGCAGCCCCTCGATGACGCCAAAGCTCAAGCCACTGCCGCCGTGCACCGCCATGCCGGATGGCTTGTTCAGCACTATCATGGCCTCGTCTTCAAACAGGATCTGGCTCTCCAGACGCTGGATGCTGCCGAGGTTGGCAGAGGGCAATTCGTTCTTCTCAGCCACGCGCACGGGGGGGACCCGCACCTCGTCGCCGACGCAGAGCTTGTATTCCGGTTTGATGCGTTTCTTGTTGACGCGCACCTCTCCTTTGCGAAGGATGCGATAGATCAGGCTCTTGGGGACGCCCTTTAACTGAGTCTTGAGAAAATTGTCGATGCGCTGCCCTTCATGCTCAGCTTCGATGGTGAGCAGCTGCACTTGTTGATGTATCTGTGTCATGGCGCGGATTTTAACACCGCCGGCAGCCCTTGGCTGCATGCTTTGTTAAAAAATGGCGTCTTGCTATAAAAGTGGTTTAAATGGGATAATAAACAAGGTTTTGTCATTGTGTTCAAGCCTTGTACTAAGTGGCCAAAAAGTATGCCACCCAATCCCGAAACACCGTGTATACAAGAACATGACGGTTCCCGGGTGCGAGGTACAACGCATGGAGAACGCAAACAGAACCGATTTAATTGTCTCCACACCGGTATCCTTAATTCGTGCCTTCTCGAGAAGGCTGAACCAGAGTGCCCTTAGTTTGCGCCTCATGCATGTCCCAACCGGGAGGTTGCCCAAGCATGCTGAAGACCCGAGGCCGGCACCGGCAGGATCCTGTGGAGGAATCAAAATGACAAAATAATGAGAACTCAATGAAAAGAATGCTAATCAACGCGACTCAGGAAGAGGAGTTGCGCGTAGCGCTGGTTGACGGACAACAGCTCTACGATTTGGATATTGAAAGTCCGGGACACGAGCAGAAAAAAGCGAACATTTACAAGGGTAAGATCACCCGCGTAGAACCCAGTCTTGAAGCTGCTTTTGTTGACTATGGCGCCGAGCGCCACGGTTTCCTGCCGTTAAAGGAAATCGCCCGCAATTACTTCCCCTCCGGTTACTCCTATCAGGGTCGTCCCAACATCAAAGAAGTGGTCCGCGAAGGCCAGGAAGTGATCGTCCAGATTGACAAGGAAGAGCGTGGCACCAAGGGTGCAGCCCTCACCACCTTCATCAGTCTGGCCGGCAGTTACCTGGTGCTGATGCCGAACAACCCCCGTGCTGGCGGCATTTCCCGTCGTATCGAGGGTGACGAGCGGACCGAGTTGAAAGAAGCCCTGAGCGGACTGACCGTGCCGGACGGCATGGGCCTCATCGTGCGTACCGCCGGTGTGGGCAAATCCCCGGAAGAGCTGGAATGGGATCTGAACGTCCTGCTCAACCACTGGGACTCCATCCACAAGGCCTCACAGAATCGCTCCGCGCCCGTGCTCATCCACCAGGAGAGCAACGTCATCGTGCGCGCCATTCGTGACTATCTGCGTCGCGATGTGGGCGAGATCCTGATCGACAATCCGGTCATCTTCGAGCGTGCCAAGTCGCACATCGAGCTGGTTCGCCCCGATTTCCTCAATCGCGTGAAGCTGTACAAGGGTGATGTCGCCCTGTTCAACCACTTCCAGATCGAGAGCCAAATCGAGTCTGCCTTCCAGCGTGAAGTGCGTCTGCCCTCCGGCGGCAGCATCGTCATCGATCCGACCGAAGCGCTGACCTCCATCGATATCAACTCCTCCCGCGCCACCAAGGGCGGCGATATCGAAGAGACGGCGCTGCAGACCAACCTGGAAGCGGCCGACGAAATTGCCCGTCAATTGCGTCTGCGCGACCTGGGGGGCCTGATTGTCATCGACTTCATCGACATGACGCCGGTTCGCCATCAGCGCGAAGTGGAAAACCGTCTGCGTGAAGCTGTCCACCAGGACAGGGCACGCATCCAGTTGGGCCGGATCTCCCGTTTCGGTCTGCTGGAGATGTCTCGCCAGCGTCTGCGCCCCTCCCTCAACGAGTCCAGCAGCCACATCTGCCCCCGTTGCCAGGGTCAAGGGGTCATCCGTGACAACGAATCCCTCGCCCTGTCCATCCTGCGTCTCATCGAAGAAGAGGCCATGAAGGACAACACAGAGCAGGTTCATGCTCAAGTGCCGGTCGATGTTGCCGCCTATCTGCTCAACGAGAAGCGTGCCTCCATCGCCAGTCTGGAACAGCGCAATGATGTCCGTGTCTACATCATTCCGAACCAGCATCTGGAAACCCCGCACTACGAAGTGACCCGCATCCGTCAGAACGAGATCCCGGAAGCGGCCAGCTACGAGCTGAAAACCGAGATTGCCAAGCCGGTCTACCAGCCCAAGCAGGCTCAGGTCATCGAGCGCGAGCAACCGCTGCTGCAAGGCTTCGTCCAGGCGCCTCAACCGGCCGCCCCTGTTGCCGCCCCGGCCCCCGTCGCAGCACCGGCACCGGTCGCCGCCGAAGCGGGTCTGTTTGGCAAGCTGTTCAAGGCCATCTCCGGTCTGTTCGGCTCAGACGCAGCCCCGGCGGACGTGAAAGCTGCTGCCGAGAAACCGGCCGCACAACGGGAAGCGCGCAAGGATGAGGGTCACCGTCATCAACGTGACGAAACCCGCAGCCGTGGCCAGCGTGGCCGTCGCGATGACAACCGCGGCAACCGCAACCCGGCCGACGCTGGCGAGAAGCGTGAAGGCGCCGCCAACCGCGAGGGTGGCGAGAGCCGCAACCGTCGTCCGCGTAAAGAGCGCGAGCCTCGTCAGGAGCGTGAAGCCCGTGGTGAAGTGCGCAGCGAACAGCGCATGGAACGTGAGCCCCGCGAAGCTCGCAACGAGCCGCGTACGGATCGCGAACCCCGTGAGCCCCGTCAGGAACGTGAACCCCGCGCTCCGCGCCCGGCTCGCGAACCCCGTGCTCCGCGCGAGCCCCGTGCCGAGGTCGTGGTTGAAGCGGTAGAAACCGTCGAGACCGCCGCCGTCAGCGCCGAGCCGCGTCAGGAAAAAGAGCAGAAAGTGGCCGAGCGCCGCGAACGTCGCCAACTGCGCAAGCAGGTTCGGGTCGATGTCGCCGCCACCGACACTCCTGCCCTGCCGGTAGACGAGCAGGCTCCTGATCTGGTCGAGACTGCGGCCGTGGTCGGTGAGCAAGAGGAGCAGACCGAAGGTCAGCGCCGCTCTCGCCGCACTCCGCGCAGCCAGCGGATCGAAGGCCAGCGTCGCAAGCGCATCAATGAAGATGCCCGTGGCCAGCGTGATGATGAACCTCAGGCCGAAGTGCAACTGACGACAGCCGCCCAGGCGGATGCTGCTCAGCTGAAGGTGGAAGAGCCCGCCGTGCCTGTCATCACCATCCCGAGTGCCGAGGCCGTTGCCGCCGCGCTGCAAGCCTCTGCCGCCCTGACCGAGCACGTGGTCGCCGAAGCCGTGGCCGAAGAGGCCCATGAGCAGGCTCAAGCGGCTGTGGCCGCCGAGGTCGCCGCCCCTGTGGTTGCCGACGTGGTTGAGGCTCCCGTTGCAGTCGAAGCGGCTCCTGCCGCCATCGAGCCAGCCCCTGTTGCAATCGAAGCAGCGCCTGTCGCTGCCGAACCGGTGGCCGAAGTGGTTGCCGAGGAGACTCCGGTTGTGGTCGAGGCCAGCATCGCTGACCAGGCTGTGGTAGAAGCCGCCCCCGTTGTGGTGGAGCCTGCTCCTGCCCCGCAAGCCGAGGAAGTCGTTCCTGCTGCCGAGCCTGTTGCCCCTGTGGTTGCACAGCCCGAGCCTGTCGTCGCCCCGGCCACCAAACCGGTTGCCAAAGGCGCTGGCGTACTGGCTCGTGCCCGCAAGGCTTCTGCCCCCATGGCAACGCCGGCAGCCGTGCCTGCCCCGGCCCCCCGTGAGCCGGTTGAGCAGACTCCGCTGGAGCGTAGCGAAGTCGCGAGCTCAGGCCGCCACGGTGGCAGCACAGCCGCCGTCAATGTAGCAACCAGCCCGGCGGGTCGTCCCTGATCCCCTAGCCTGTCTGGTCTGATAAAAGAGCCACACCTTGTGTGGCTCTTTTTTTTTGCCACTAGGGTCGGCCCCTCAATTCTCTCCCCCCTCCTCAACTTCCTCCTTGCAGACACCACAAACGGCAGACCGAGGCAGAAGCCTCTGCCAGCCTTGCCCTCGCCTCTTGATCTTGGGGCAACCAAGCCCCCTGGGGCCATGCCAGGAAGCGTCGCCTTTGCCCCCATGCGGACCTCTTGCTTAGTGACAAGGGTCGTCAAAGCCCAGCCTGTCACGGGCCAAGCAAGGCATCCCACCACAAGCCAGGAACCATGGTCGCTCATACCGACGGCGAGCGTCATGAACCGCTGGATTCAAGGAATGAAAGACGAGAGCCGAAGCCCTGATGAGAGGTGAGACGATGGCTTAGCCCCTGACAGGCGAGATGGGCTGCGGTCTACCCTCCCTGCTGACAAGGGGGGGGGGTAAATGAGGAAGAGGAAAGTTGGCAGGGAACTACCAGTAGAACAGCACTCTTGTTTGATGGCATATAATGCTTGGTTTGCCGGTTGCCGAGCATGACGGCTAGCAGCGGCCGGATCCCAGCCATGAAAAAAGGGCCCGCAGGCCCTTTATCATTGATGCAGTGTGTTGGCTATCAGCCACCAAACAGGTTGTTGCTGATCAGGAACAGCCCGCCGGAGAGCAGCATGGTAAGCGGCAGGGTCAGCACCCAGGCCAGCAAGATGGTCTTGATGGTCTGGCTCTGCAGGCCCGACTTGTTCGCCACCATGGTCCCCGCTACCGCAGAAGAGAGGATATGGGTGGTGGATACCGGCATGCCGGTCAAGCTGGCCACCCCGATGGAGGCAGCAGCCGTGATCTGGGCGGCAATGCCCTGGCTGTAGGTCATGCCGGAAGAGCCTATCTTCTCGCCCACTGTGTAGACGATACGACGCCAGCCCACCATGGTGCCGCAACCCAGCGCCAGGGCGATGGAGACGATGACCCAGGTCGGCGCATATTCGGCCGTGGCGGTCAGGTCCTTGCGCCATTTGGCGAGATCGGTCAGCTCCTTGGCCGGCAGCGGCAGCTTGGAGACCTTGCGGGCAGTGTCGTCGATACAGAGCAGCAGACGGCGCACCTCGCGGCGATCGGTCAGACTCATCTCCTCGTAGGTACGCACCTGGCCCAGACGGTTGTCCAGGGTGGCCATGGCCTCGAGGGCCTCACCGGCCTCGCAGTGAGTCATCAACTCTTCCTGGGCATGGGCAGGCACGCTGAAGTTCACGACAGTGGAGACCTGCTCCTGGTTGCGCTGGTAGATCTCCATGATGCGCTGGTTGGCATCCTGGGTGCGGTCCAGATCGTAGGAGCGGCTGCTCATGTCCAGTGCGAAGTAGGCGGGCGCCATGCAGATCAGCACCAGCATCACCAGACCTATGCCCTTCTGGCCATCGTTGGAGCCGTGCACGAAGCTCACCCCCATGGCGGACGCCACCAGGGTCAGGCGGGCCCAGAACGGCGGATGCTTCTTGCCATCCACCAGCAGTCGCTCTTCCGGGGTTTTGTGGATCTTGCTGCCAAGCCAGACTCGCTTCATGGCGAACAGTAGCAAGGCGGCAATGATGAAGCCCACGGTGGGAGAGATGATGAGGGAGAGCATGATGTCGATCGCTTTGCCGACGTTGATGCCCTCTTTCAGAGGCTGATCACTGATCAGGGCATAGGCACCGCCTACCCCCAGAATGGAGCCGATCAAGGTGTGAGAGCTGGACGCCGGGATGCCGAAGTACCAGGTTCCCAGGTTCCAGACGATGGCCGAGAACAGCAGGGAGAACACCATGATCAGACCCTGGGTCGAATCCATCCCGAGCAGCAGATCGATGGGCAGCAGATGGACGATGGCATAGGCCACCCCCAATCCCCCCATCATGACCCCGGCAAAGTTGAACAGGCCGGAAGCCACTACCGCGGTGTGCGCGGGCATGGCCTTGGTATAGATAACCGTTGCTACCGCGTTGGCGGTATCGTGAAAGCCATTGATGAACTCATAGGCCAGCACAAAAAAAACGGCCAATACCAAACCGATTGACCACCACAAACCCAAACCACTAAACATTTCAAACATAAAAACGAACCTGTTTATGAGTTGCGGCGGATTATGCCAGAAGGCTCGGTGCGCCATACCCGTTGTTGAAATATTTCAGTAAGAAAAAAAAAGGGCATTCCGACAGAAAATGACTTAGGCCCAGCAGGGATCGGGCTTGTCGTGGATTAATTAAAGCCCGTTCAGACCTCATGGGTAGGTGTCAATCAACACCAGGCATCCCTCAGCGCATCGCCAAACTGGCGATTTTACACGCGTTTTGCCATCAGGTTCCCAAGTCGTTGGCCGCCGTAACCGCACGCCCCTCCCCTTTGCAGAAAAGGCAAAAGGGTGCCGAAGCACCCTCTATATAAGCAGCATGAAGGCGGACATCAGTCCTGGTTGATGCGGCTGGCCACCGCGCCTTGCTGGCTCTTGTACTTGGCGTTTTCCCGCTTGTTGTAGGGACGGGCCGCGGCGCCGGAGAGCATCTCGAAGTTCAGCGCCCCTATCTTCATCTTGGGGCGCAGCGCCAGCGGCAGCTTGCCGCCGTTGTAGAACTCCAGCACGATGCGACCGGACCAGCCCGGATCGATGCGGTGCGCGGTCACGTGGACCATGAGGCCAAGCCGTGCCAGGGAGGAGCGTCCGTCCAGCCAGCCGACGATGTCCGCAGGCAGGGTCACGGACTCGTAGGTCACCGCCAGCGCCAGCTGACCCGGGTGCAGATAGAAGGCTTCCCCGTCCGGAATGTGGATCTCCTCGCTCATCACCCGCTCGATGGCATCGGCCATCTCGGCACTGGTACCGCCGAGGTCGATATAAGGCGCGGTATGATCGCGAAACACCCGAAACTCGTTGCCGAGCAGCACATCGACGCTGACGCCACTGATCCGCTCAACACCGGGCCTCGGCTCAATGACGATCTTGCCTTCATCCAGATGGCGTTCGATATCGGTATCACAAAGACGCATTCGGCGACTCTCCTGACAAAAGTTTCATTTAAAAAAGCCGGGCATCACCCGGCTTGTTTCATATCAACCAATCAACATGTGGCGGATACGCGCCTTGAGCATGTCGATGGCAATGCGGTTCTTGCCGCCACGGGGCACGATCACGTCCGCATACTGCTTGGACGGGTCGATGAACTGCATGAACATGGGGCGGACCGTCTTCTGATACTGCTTGAGGACGGAGTCCATGGTACGGCCGCGCTCTTGCACGTCACGCACCAGACGGCGCAGCAGGCAGATGTCGAGCGGGGTATCCATGAAGATGGAGGCATCCATCAGCTCACGCAGACGACTGTCGGTCAGCAGCAATATGCCTTCCAGGATGATGACCCGGCGCGGTGCGAAGGTGGTGACTTCGCTCATGCGCGTGTGCTCGGTATAGGAGTACTGGGGAATATTGACGGCATCCCCTTGCACCAGCTGGGTCAGATGCTGCACCAGCAGATCGTGATCCAGGGCATTGGGGTGGTCATAGTTGGTCTTGACCCGCTCTTCCATGGTCAGGTGGGTCTGATCACGGTAGTAGCAATCCTCGGTGATCACACCAATCTGACCTGCGCCCAGCTCGGCCACCAGCTCTTCGTAGATGGTTTGAGCGATAAGACTCTTGCCGGATGCGGATGCACCAGCAATACCGATGATCACACACGAATGTTGAGTATCAGACATTGAAAATACCTAAAGAGAAGAGCACTGGGGATTGTTTAAACCGATCCATTATATAAAAAAGGGTGGGCCATGCCCACCCTAAATCTGTTGCAACCGGCCGACAGCCGATTATTCGTCCAGCGCCACCGTGTAGAGCGGGGTCGCAATCGGTTTACCGCTGAAATAGAGCTCGGCCCCCACCCGACGAGCCAGTTTCAGATAGGCCTCAGCCAACCCGCCTTCCGGTGTTCCGAACACTGTGGGGCTGCCATCGTCCATGTCCTGGCGGATGTCGATGTGCAGCGGCAACTGGCCAAGCAGCGCCACTTGATACTGTTCTGCCATCTTCTGGCCGCCGCCGGTACCGAACAGCGCCTCGTGATGACCGCAGGCACTGCAGACGTGATAACTCATGTTCTCGACGATGCCGAGCACGGGTACATTGACCTTGTTGAACATGGCGATCCCCTTGCGGGCATCCGCCAGCGCCACATCCTGCGGTGTGGTGATGATCACCGCCGCCGTGGTGGGTACCTGCTGGGCCAGGGTGAGCTGGATGTCCCCCGTGCCCGGGGGCATGTCCACCACCAGGTAATCCACCTCGCCCCAGCGGGTCTCGTGGAGGATCTGCGCCAGCGCCTTGCTCGCCATGGGGCCGCGCCAGATGGTGGCATCCTGCTCCGCCACCAGGTAACCGATGCTGTTGGTCTTGAGACCGCAGGCCATGACGGGCTCCATCAACTTGCCATCCAGGCTGTGGGGGCGCTCCTTGAGGGTCCCCATCATGGTCGGAATGGAGGGGCCATAGATGTCCGCGTCCAGAATGGCGACCCGCGCCCCCTCCTTTTGCAGCGCCAGCGCCAGGTTGACGGCGGTGGTGGACTTGCCCACCCCCCCCTTGCCGGAGGCCACCACCAGGATGTTGCGAATGCCCTGTACCGCCGCCAGTTGCTGGGCGCGGGGCATGCTCGCCACTTCGATGTCGCACTGCCAGTCGACGATGGCGGCCCCCGTGGCGGCCCTGATCTGCGCATCGAATGCTTCTTTCATCTGTTCAAACAGGGTCTGGCCGGCAAAGGGCAGCACCAGCTTGATGGTCAGGCTCTGCCCATGCTGCTCGACGGCACGCACAAAACCGGCCGCCACCAGATCCTGGCCCCATCCAGCCGGCTTAAATTCGGCAAGGATCTGTTTTACTGAATCAATCACCATTAACTCCCCATTATGTTGTCGTTATCCTGAGGTGAACGGTTACCGCACACAAATCAGTGGCTTGCCGACGCCTTGCTGATCCCGTCAGCCAAGGCCCCGGGGGCCACAACCCTAGGCAGGCCGCCCCCAATTCGGGTAACATGCTCGGCACTGTATCATCCCAACAGGCACATCAAGAACGTATTATGGCAACTGATCCTCGTAGAATGCTGGTAACCTGCGCCCTCCCCTATGCCAACGGCTCCATCCATCTTGGCCACATGCTGGAACACATCCAGGCCGATATCTGGGTTCGTTATCAGCGAATGCGTGGCCATCAGGTGCATTTCGTCTGTGCCGATGACGCGCACGGCACCCCCATCATGCTCAAGGCGCAGCAGATGGGGATCACTCCCGAGGAGATGATCGCCGCCGTATCCCAGGAGCATCAAGGGGATTTTGCCGGCTTCAACATCAGCTTCGACAACTATCACTCGACCCACAGCGACGAGAACCGCGAGCTGGCCGGGCTTATCTATGGCCGCCTCAAGGAGTCCGGCAAGATCAAGATCCGCACCATCTCCCAGCTGTTCGATCCGGAAAAGTCCATGTTCCTGCCGGACCGCTTCGTCAAGGGTACCTGCCCCAAGTGCAAGTCCCCGGAGCAATACGGTGACAACTGCGACGCGTGCGGCGCCACCTACAGCCCGACCGAGCTTATCGAACCGAAATCCGCCGTCTCCGGTGCGACCCCTGTGATGAAGGACTCCGAGCACTACTTCTTCGATCTGCCCCAGTTCGAAGCCTGGCTCGCCGACTGGGTGCGCGGCTCAGGCGCCATCCAGGAAGAGATGGCCAACAAGATGCAGGAGTGGTTCGAATCCGGCCTGCAGCAGTGGGACATCACCCGCGACGCCCCCTACTTCGGCTTCGAGATCCCGGGCGCCCCGGGCAAGTACTTCTACGTCTGGCTGGATGCCCCCATCGGCTATATGGCGTCATTCAAGAACCTGTGCGACAAGCGCGGCGACATCGACTTCGACAGCTACTGGAAGGCGGACTCCGACGCCGAGCTCTATCACTTCATCGGCAAGGACATCGCCTATTTCCACTGCCTGTTCTGGCCGGCCATGCTGGAGGGGGCGGGTTTCCGCAAGCCGACCAAGGTCAACGTGCACGGCTATGTGACCGTCAACGGTGCCAAGATGTCCAAGTCCAAGGGCACCTTCATCAAGGCCTCCACCTACCTCAAGCACCTGGATCCGGAGTGCCTGCGTTACTACTACGCCGCCAAGCTCAACAGCCGCATCGACGATCTTGACTTGAACCTCGAAGACTTCGTCTCCCGGGTCAATGCCGACGTGGTCAACAAGCTGGTCAACTTGGCCTCCCGCAACGCCGGCTTTATCGCCAAGCGTTTTGACGGCAAGCTGGCCGATGTGTGCAGCGAGCCCGAGCTCTATAGCGAGTTCGCGAGCGCCAGCGCCTCCATCGCCGATGCCTACGAGGCCCGCGAGTTCAGCCGCGCCATCCGCGAGATCATGGCGCTGGCCGACAAGGCCAACCGCTACGTGGACGACAAGGCCCCCTGGGTCATCGCCAAGCAGGAAGGGGCGGACGCCCAGCTGCAGGACGTCTGCTCCGTCGGCATCAACCTGTTCCGGGTGCTGATGGCCTACCTCAAACCCGTCATGCCGCACCTGGCCGAGCGCGCCGAAGCCTTCCTGGGCGAGACCCTCAGCTGGGAAGGGGTGGCCAAGCCGCTGACCAACCACCAGCTGGCCCCGTTCAAGGCGCTGTTCTCCCGTATCGAGCCTGCCAAGGTGGAAGCCATGGTGGAAGCCTCCAAGGAAGATCTCGCCAAGGAGCAGGCGCCAAAAGCGACCGGTCCGCTGGCAGATGACCCCATCAGCGACACCATCAGCTACGAGGATTTTGCCAAGATTGACCTGCGCGTCGCGCTGATCAAGAAGGCCGAAGCGGTACCGGAAGCCGAGAAGCTGCTGAAACTTCAGCTCGACATCGGCGGTGAGACCCGTCAGGTGTTTGCCGGCATCAAGTCCGCCTACAACCCGGAAGATCTGGAAGGCAAGCTGACCGTGATGGTGGCCAACCTGGCCCCGCGCAAGATGCGTTTTGGCATGTCCGAGGGCATGGTGCTGGCCGCAGGCCCGGGTGGCAAGGATCTCTGGATCCTGGAGCCCCAGGAAGGCGCCCAGCCAGGCATGCGCGTCAAGTAAGCGCAGCCGACATCCCATTGAAAAGAGAGGCCCGGCGCCTCTCTTTTTTTATCCCCCTTTCTTCCCGCTAATCTTGGCGCAGCAACGCCATCCGCAGCCCAATCAGCTCTGCCTGCCGACAGTCCAGCTGGCGCAACTGGCAGCGTATCGCCTCCCGCAGGGCGCGCACTTGCTTGCTCCGACCCTTCTGGCGACGCAGCCGCCTGCGCCATTGCCGGGCATCCTGCAGCTGACCCAGCCTGTCCTGCCACTCGATCAGCATGGAGAGCCAGGCCGGATCGCCCTCCCCCTGTCCCACCAGCAGCTCCACCCCATAACGGGTCTGTTTCAGGACCAGCCGCAACCTGTGCCAGTGGCGCAGCCGCAGCCTGTTGCCGGCCGAGGGTATCTCCAGCCCGGGCTCGGCCAGACAATCCGCCAGACCGAGCGCGAGATGCATCTGAAAAAGCGGCAGGGGATTGAAGTCGGCAGGAACTTGCAGCAGCCGATCCAGCCAGCGCGCCAGTCGCACCGTCAGCATGGGCACCCGGGGAATGGCCTCAGGGAGGGGCTTGCCACCAAAGTGCGCCGCATAGACTTGGGCATCCCGCAGGGCGGAGAGTCTGCCCGCCGCGCGCATCAGTCGCCGCTCCAGCCCGGGCTCATGGATCAGGGGGCGCCAGAGGGCGAGCAGGGCCAGCAGGCGACGGGTCGCAATCCGGTAGGCATGGACCTCCTCCTGCCCCGCCCGCTGGCGCAGGGCCAGGGTGGCGGCCCAGTATTGATCCATGAGACGGCGTGCCTGCTCTAGCCCCTTGCCCTGATCCATCATCTGCCGGCCTCCTGCCTGCTCAGTTGGTATGAAAACCGGAGCCCGTGGGGGGCAATGCCCGGGTGCACTCCATCTTGGTCACAGTGGCCGTTCGGGGCCCGTGCTCCAACCAGCCCAGCATCATCTGCACCTTCTGCTCAGGGCCGGCGATGAGGATCTCCACAGAGCCATCCTCCAGGTTGTAGGCATGCCCCCTGAGCCCCAGCTGCAGTGCCCGCTCCCGGGTGAAGTAACGAAACCCCACCCCCTGTACCTGGCCCCACACTCGCACGACAAACGATTGCTCTCCCATTTATCACACCTTCCCCTTAAGAAATTTTCCCCCAAGGCGATAATGAGCACGACCACTCTCTCTCCCTTGCAGGACGCAATACCATTATGAAAGAAGTTAAATTCCGGTGGGTTGACCGTTATCTCATTCACCTCACGATCAGCGAAAAATTTCTCATCACCTTCTGGTGCCCCTTGTTGTTCATCGCCTTTCTCACCTGGTACCTGCTGGCCGACGGCCATGATCAGCAGATGCAGATCCGGCTGGATCAACTCAAGCAACGGGTCGAGACCACGGCCCAGCTGATCACCCAGCAGCCCACCCTCACCCTGCCGGCCGAGCTCACCCTGGCGCCCTCCGGCAGTGCCGGTCTGACCCAGCAGGGCGATCGATTTCAATATAGTGCCCAGGCCGGTCAGGCCGGTTTTGTCAGCGGCACCCTGGATGCCGGCAACTTTTCCATGTGGGATGGACAGGGGACGACCCTCACCATCATAGCCGTGCTGGCCGCCCTGCTCGCCCTCATCACCCACTATCTGATGACCTTCGTCTCCGGGGCCCTCTACTCCACCAACAAGGCGCTGCAGACGGTGGCGAACGGGGATCTCACCTTCCGCCTCAACTTCTTCCCGGTGCGGGACGAGTTCTCCATCCTGGCGGGCAGCATAGACCGCTTCACCGATCGCCAGCACAAGATAGTGCAACTGGTGGAGGAGTCCGCCGAGGCGCTCACCCTGGCCGCCGACGAGTTCCGCGAGCACGCCAGCGACGGAGAGACCCTGGCCCGCGCCCAGCGCCAGCACATGGACTCCCTGGCCGCCGCCATGGAGCAGATGTCGGCGGCAATTCGCGAAGTGGCCCGCAATGCCAACGACACCCTGCTACAAACTCGTCAGTCGAGCGAAGAGGCGGCCAACGGCGCCCAGCGGGTGGCTCGCACCATAGCTGCCATCCGTACCCTGGCTGACGAGATAGGCAACGCCTCAGGCGCCGTCGAGCGGCTGACCCACAATGCCAACCGCATCAACGAGGTGGTCAACGTCATCAATGCCATCTCCCAGCAGACCAACCTGCTGGCGCTCAACGCCGCCATCGAGGCCGCCCGGGCCGGCGAACAGGGCCGCGGCTTTGCCGTGGTGGCAGACGAAGTGCGTACCCTCGCCAGCCGTACCCAGCAGGCCACGGTGGAGATCCAGCAGATGATTGAAGAGCTGCAGGCTGGCACAGGGGCGCTCAACGACATCATGGAGAAGACGGTCGGACGCGCCGCCAGCAGCCAGCAGCTCATCACAGAAGTGGGGCAGGACATCGACAAGCTGAGCAGCCACAGCGACGCCGTGCTGGAGATGAGCACCCAGATCGCCACCTCCAGCGAAGAGCAGAGCTCGGTAGCAGAAGAGATCACCCGCAACCTGGATCAGGTGCGCCACGAGGCCAGCCGGGTGGAAGAGTCCGCCAGCGCCTCGGTCGCCGGCACCACTGGACTCAAGGCCACCGCCACCGAACTCGGCCAGGCCATGACAGGCCTGCGGATCTGACGCCAGCCCAGTGTCACAGAAAGGCCATCTCGCAGATGGCCTTTTTTCATTCCCTTTCCTGGCCCCCTCGGGGCAATACAAGGCGTTTCGGTACATGGCGTCCGGCGCCACAACAGCTGCGCCTATGCATTTATCGCTGCGACGCGGCTTGCGCACCAACCGCAACAGCCCCTACTATATGCCCCCTTCTCTTTTTAGCATCGGCAACTACCCATGAGCGCTTCCATCTATCTCGTCAAAGGCCGCGAAAAATCCCTGCTGCGCCGTCACCCCTGGATCTTCTCCAAGGGGATCGACAAGGTGCAGGGCAACCCCATCGATGGCGATACCGTCGAGATCTACTCAAACGATGGCAAGTGGCTCGCCCGGGGCGCCTGGTCAGGCAGCTCCCAGATCCGTGCCCGGGTCTGGACCTTCGACAAGGACGAAACCGTCGATCTCGACTTCTTCATCCGCCGCCTCAAATATGCGCAAGAGTCCCGGGATCCGCTGATCAAGCGTCAGGGCCTCACCGGCTATCGCCTCTGCGCCGCCGAATCCGACGGCCTGCCTGGCCTGACCATAGACCGTTACGCCAACTTCCTGGTGTGCCAGATCCTCTCTGCCGGTGCCGAGTTCCAACGGGACCTCATCACCCAGGCCCTGCGTACCCTCTACCCGGAGTGCAGCATCTATGAGCGCTCCGACGTGGCGGTGCGCAAGAAGGAAGGGCTGAAAGAGCGCACCGGCGTCATCCATGGCGAGACCCCGACCGAGCCTGTGGTGATCGAGGAGAACGGCGGCGTCAAGATCCTGGTGGACATCCGCAACGGTCACAAGACCGGTTTCTATCTGGATCAGCGTGACAACCGCCAGGCGGCCGCCAAATACACCGAAGGCAAGCGGGTACTCAACTGCTTCTGCTACACCGGTGGTTTTGGCGTCTATGCCCTCAAGGGCGGCGCCAGGGAAGTGGTCAACGTGGATCTCTCCCAGAACGCCCTGGACATCGCCCGCCAGAACGCCGAGCTGAACGGCCTGGATACCAGCACCACCCAGTTCGTGCGCCACGACGTGTTCAAGCTGCTGCGGGAATACCGTGAGAAGGGCGAGAAGTTCGATGTGATCGTGCTGGATCCGCCCAAGTTTGCCGAGAGCAAGGCCCAGCTGCTGGGTGCCTGCCGCGGCTACAAGGACATCAACATGCTGGCGTTCCAGCTGCTGGCGCCGGGTGGCGTACTGCTGACCTACTCCTGCTCCGGCCTGATGGAGCAGAGCCTGTTCCAGAAGATAGTGGCCGATGCGGCGCTCGATGCCGGTCGCGATGCCCAGATCCTGGAGCTCTTGTCCCAGGCCTCCGATCACCCCATAGGTACCGCCTATCCGGAAGGCTTCTACCTCAAGGGGTTGGTGGTGCGTGCCCGCTAAGCCGCGCCAACCCGCGCTGGCACAGTGCCAGACCAGGGCTTGAGGCAAGCCATACCCTAGAGAAGGCCCGCTACGATAGCGGGCCTTCTCTGTTTTGTGCGCCCAAGAGATAACGAGGCTCACTCCGTCTGTGCTCTCCTCAACTGGCGCCACTCCTCCCGCCCCCTCGCCTTAGCCAAGCTTCACGCTCACCGGCAGATGGCACTCACCAGCGGTGAAGATGGCCACTGATTTTATGCAAAAATATGAAAATAAAATCACGACACTTGGAAAATCCTCGGGGAAATATCAGGCAAAAACGCATCAAAACTCATTTCCATGCATAAAACACTCTTCCCCCTCACGACCATTCCCCGTCCGGTTTCAGTGCTGGGTTCGCTGCCTTCTGCCGGGATCACGCGCCCGCCTCAGTCACGAGCCGGCGCCCCCAGGGGGAAGTAGTGACGGTAGGGCCTCGCCTCATCCACCACCCGGGCTATGGAGTGGTGACCCAGCAGACGGGCACGGTAGGCACGCAGCCTGGTGAGTGAGTGCGGGATCTCATGGGCCCAGTCGGCATAGAAGAGCGAAGGGGCGGCGGCACAATCGGCCAGGGTGAACGCCTCCCCTGCCGCCCAGGTGCGTCCGGCGAGACGCTGGTCCAGCCAGGGGTAGATCTTGTCCAGCAGCTCCCTGGCCTGGGCGACGCCGTAACCATCGTGATCCCCCGCCGGGCGCATCCTGTCCAGCACCACCTTCTGCATCGGCGTCATCACATAGTTGTCGAACAGGCGATCGAGCATGTGAACCTCGATCCCCTCCTCCCCCGCGGGCACCAGACAACGGGGGCCGGGATGCGCGCATTGGAGATATTCGATGATGGTGCTGCTTTCTATCAGGGTGCGCCCCTGATCCACCAGCACGGGAAAGCGCTTGAGGGGCCAGAGGCTGGCGAGTTCCTCCTTCACCGTCGCCGCCTCCAGGTTGAGGTAATCGAAGGGGACATCATTCTCGTAGAGGGCGATCAGCACCTTCTGGCTGTAGGACGAAAAGGGATGGGCATAGAGTTTCATCGGGCGTGCTCCTTGCATTCATGTGGACGACCTTCCTAGTCTAGATCCCTGTGTCTGCTCCTGACCTTCCCCCAGAGAGCAGGCTATTTTTGCGTGATAAACGCACATTCATGACGACAATCACACCCGTATGGCACTCTTTTGGGTAGGGTGATCCCGCCTGCGGCAGCCAAGCCGAGGCAGCCGACCCATCAGGGTTGAGGGGCGGCACCACAACAAAAAATCGATGTCAGGCCAAGCTGAACATCACAAGGATCCCGTCATGAATCAATCATTGCCGCTGTTGACGCCGCTGCGGGGCATAGCAGCCCTGATGGTGGTGCTGTTCCATGCCCGCCTGTTGCTCTTTCCTCAGTGGATGGAGTCCATCGCAGGCCACACCCAACTCATCGAGAACGGCTACCTCTGGGTCGATCTCTTCTTTATTTTGAGCGGACTGGTGCTGGCCCACGTCTACGGGGAGGCTTTCACACGCTCGCCCCGCACCCTGGGCTATGGCCGCTTCCTCTGGCTGCGGCTGACCCGGGTCTATCCCCTCTATCTGGTGACCCTGTTGCTGCTGGTGGGCTGGGAGCTTTACAAGGCCCGGCATGGGGTGGGCTTCTATGCCGGCCCCCTGTTCAAGATGTGGGAGTGGGAGGGCATGCCTCCCTTCGGCTCCCCCTTCACCCCGGCGGAAGCGCTGCCAAGCTCATTCTTGCTGCTGCAGGTGGTGACGGATCAGGGGCTGACCTGGAACTTCGCCGCCTGGTCCCTGAGCGTGGAGTGGATAAGCTATCTGCTGTTCCCGCTGCTCATTCCCCTCGCCGTCACCCGCAGCCGCTGGAGCAACCTGACCCCCCTGCTGGCGCTAACGGTACTGGCCTTTATCGTGCACAGTCGTGGCACCCTGGATGTCACCAGCGGCGGGTTGGCAGTGGGACGGGGAGTGAGTGAATTCGTGCTCGGGCTCTGGTTGCTGCCAAGGGTCAGGGCCACGCAATCCTTGCCCATGATGCAGCGGGATCTGCCGCTGCTGCTCGCCTTTATCCTCCCCTTCGTCTTGATGCAGTTCACCATGACGCCGCTGCTGACCCTGTTGCTGATAGGCGCTTACGTGCTGCTGATCTGGATTGCCGCCGCCCAGGGGGAGCGCCAGAGCCCGTTGCTGCGCCTGCTTGATAACCGCATCACCAACTGGCTGGGGGATCTCTCCTACTCCATCTACCTGCTCCATGCGCTGGTGCTGCTCACCGGCTGCGAGCTCATCCACTATCTGGCGCCGGAGCTCACCGAGTGGTGGTATGCCCAGACCAGCCCGCTGCTGGGGGTGTTGGCCACCCTGCTGATGCTCGCCGTGCTGATCGGCCTCTCGGCCTTGAGCTACACCCTGCTGGAGCGGCCACTGCAGCGGCGCCTGCGCCGGCTCGGCAAGGCTCGCCAGCCGGCGATGGAGCAAGCCGGGTAAGGCACTTGCGCACACGTTGCCCCGATGGGGGAGCATGGCTCGCCCTCGGGGCAACACAGGGGGAGATGCCTTGCCGCCAGCTCGTGGCATAAGGCCGATCCCTCTCTTTTTTGCCCACCAATCCCCTGCGTTTTGTGTGAATTCCAGTTCGAACCAGAGAGGGCATTTGTGGCATAATGCCCTGTCCTGTGGCCCTTGGCGGGGCTGCGCTGGCGCACCATGTCGCCCCTCCTTCCCCGTCCTGTCCGGCAGCCTTGCGTGACATCGCAGCCTCCCAAGGCAACCAGGGCCACCCGAATTTCACGCGCTTGAGCGCGCATTTGACGGCTCAACAGAGCCTCTGCACTGTTTGCACAAACAAGGGGTAAGCATGTCTTCCATTCGTCTGACCCAGTACAGCCACGGCGCTGGCTGTGGCTGCAAAATCTCCCCCAAGGTGCTCGACACCATTTTGAAGAGCCAGATCCCGGGCTTTGACGATCCGACCCTGATCGTCGGCAACAGCAGCAAGGATGACGCCGCCGTGGTGGACATAGGCAACGGTCAGGGCATCGTCTCCACCACCGACTTCTTCATGCCCATCGTCGACGATCCCTTCACCTTCGGTCGCATCGCCGCCACCAACGCCATCAGCGACATCTATGCCATGGGCGGCAAGCCCATCGTCGCCATCGCCATCCTCGGCTGGCCCATCAACACGCTGGCGCCTGAAGTGGCCCAGCAGGTGATCGACGGCGGTCGTCAGGTGTGTCACGAGGCGGGCATTTCCCTGGCCGGTGGTCACAGTATCGATGCCCCCGAGCCCATCTTCGGCCTCGCGGTGACCGGCATAGTGCCGCTGGATGCCATCAAGCAGAACGACACCGCCCAGGTGGGTGACGTGCTCTATCTCACCAAGCCCCTGGGCATCGGCATCCTCACCACGGCCCAGAAGAAGGGCAAGCTCAAACCCGAGCACGAGCAGCTGGCCCCCGAGGCCATGTGCACCCTCAACAAGATTGGCCAGCAGTTTGCGGCCCTGCCCGGCGTGCACGCCATGACGGACGTCACCGGCTTCGGGTTGGCCGGCCACCTGCTGGAGATGTGCGAAGGCTCAGGGGTGTGCGCCCGCCTCGACTTCAAGGCGCTGCCTCTGCTGGACGAAGTGGATCACTACCTGAATGAGGGCTGCGTGCCGGGCGGCACCCTGCGCAACCACGACTCCTATGGTCACAAGCTCGATGCCATGGATGATCGCACCCGCAACATACTGTGCGATCCCCAGACCAGCGGCGGCCTGCTGGTGGCCGTCGGTCAGGAAACCGAGGCCGAATTCCTCGCCATTGCCGAGCAGGCCGGGCTAAGCCTCTCCCCCATTGGCCGCTTGCAGGCACGCGATGGCGCGCGCTTTATCGAGGTCATCCAATGAGTGCCCTGCGATTTGTTGCCCGGACGGTTCTGATCTCTCAGGGGGCTGCGCGATGAGTGAGCTGCCGCTCGAAACGAACCTGGCGCGCATCTTCCTGGATGATGTGCACCTCATCGATCTGCGCGCCCCCGTCGAATTCCAGGAAGGGGCCTTCCCCAACGCCGTCAGTCTGCCGCTGATGACGGATGACGAACGCGCCCAGGTGGGCACCTGTTACAAGCAGCAGGGTCAGGCGGCGGCCATCGAACTCGGCCACAAGCTGGTGGGGGGCGCCGTGCGCGCCGCCCGTATCGAAGGCTGGCTGGCGCAGTTGCGCCAGCAGCCCGATGCCCTGCTCTACTGTTTTCGCGGCGGCCTGCGCTCCCAGACGGTGCAGCAGTGGCTGCATGAGGCCGGGGTCACCCGCCCGCGGGTGGCCGGCGGCTACAAGGAGCTGCGCCGCTTTCTCATCGATACCCAGGAGAGCGCCAGCGCCCAGTGCCACTGGCACGTGCTGACAGGCATGACAGGCTCAGGCAAGACCCACATGCTGGCCGACATTGCCCAGTCGGTGGATCTGGAAGGACACGCCCACCACAGGGGATCCTCCTTTGGTCAGTTGCCGGGGGGCCAGCCCAGCAACATCAACTTCGAGAACCGGCTGGCCATAGAGCTGCTCAAGCGCCGGCACAGGGGCGAACATGCCTTCGTGGTGGAAGACGAGAGCCGCCTCATCGGTCGCTGCGCCCTGCCTCTCAACCTCTATGAGGCCATGTGCCAGGCCCCGCTGGTGGTGGTAGAGGTGCCCCAGGAGGAGCGCGCCGAGCAGATCCGGGTGGATTACGTGCAGGATCTCTGGCAACGCTATCTGGAGATGCACGGCGGCGAGGCGGGCTGGCCGCTGTTTGCCGGCTACCTGACCGATGCCCTTGCCCGGCTCAAACGCCGCCTCGGGGACAAGGATCACCGGGAGCTGGATGGCTTGATGCAGGCCGCCCTCAAGGAGCAGGCCAGCACGGGAGATACGGCGCTGCACCTCGCCTGGATCCGCCTGCTGCTGACCCGATACTATGACCCCATGTACCTTTATCAGCTGAACAACAAGCGCGAGCGGATCCAGTTTCGCGGTGACAAGCAGGCCTGCCTCGCCTACTTCGCCGAGCAGCACGCCCGTCAGACCCATCAGGAGAGTCCCACATGTTGAAGTTCGAGGTGATCCCGGTCACCCCTTTCGCCCAGAACTGTTCCCTCATCTGGTGTGACGAGACCCATCAGGCGGCGCTGATTGACCCCGGTGGCGAGGCACAGAAGCTGCTGGCGGCCATCGCCAGGCGGGGGCTGACCCTGACCCATATACTGCTGACCCACGGGCATCTGGATCACGTGGGGGCGGCCGCCGAGCTTCGCGAGAAAACCGGCGTGGCCATCACGGGGCCCCACAGGGAGGATGCCTTCTGGCTCGACATGCTGCCCCAGCAGAGCCAGATGTTCGGCTTTGCCCATGCTCCGGCCTTTACACCGGATGGCTGGCTTGAGCAAGGCGACAAGGTGCAGGTGGGGCGGTGCGAGCTGGAGGTCTATTTCTGCCCGGGCCACACACCTGGGCACATAGTGCTGCTCAGCCAGGCCGAGCGACTCGCCTGGGTGGGAGACGTGCTCTTTGCCGGCAGCATAGGCCGCACCGACTTTCCCCGTGGCGATCACGCAACCCTGATTAGGTCGATCACCGAGACCCTGCTGCCCCTTGGGGATGACATCGTCTTCGTGCCCGGTCACGGCCCCAGCTCCACCCTGGGCCGCGAGCGGGTCAGCAATCCCTACCTGACACAGCCTATCTGGTAATCCCCCCGCTCCTCGCGGGTGTCCCACTGGCTCTTGAGGCGCAAGATCTCCGGCATGATCTCGAGAAAACAGGCGAGCAGCCGGGGATCGAAGTGCTGGCCGGCGCCATCGCGCATGGTGGCCAGCACCCTGTCCAGTGGCCAGGGCTCCTTGTAAGGGCGACGCACGCTCAGGGCGTCAAACACATCGGCAATGGCCACGATCCGCGATGCCTCGGGGATCTCCTCGCCGCTCTCGCCAGCGGGGTACCCCGAGCCGTCCCATTTCTCGTGGTGATGCAGGGCAATGTCCGCCGCCATACGAAAGATGGGCGCGTCGGAGCGCTTCAGGATCTCGTAACCGATGCGCGGGTGACTGCGCATGATGACCCACTCCTCCTCGCTGAGGGGACCGGGCTTCTTGAGGATGTGATCGGGAATACCAATCTTGCCCATGTCGTGCATGGGGGCCGCCAGCTCCAGCAGATCCGACTGCTCCGGGCTCCAGCCAAGCGCGTCGGCCAGGGCTCGGGCATAGGCGGCCATGCGCCAGATATGTACCCCGGTGTCGGTGTCGTTGTAGTGACCCGCCTCGCTCAACATCACGATGGCGGTGCGATAGCTGCGCTCGAGCTGATCGAGACGCACCAGGGAGAGGTGGTTGCGCACCCGGGCGCGTACCGTGCTCGGGCAGACCGGCTTGTAGATGTAATCCACCCCGCCCGCCTCGAACCCCTGGCTCTCGCTGTCTGCGTTGTCGCTCGCCGTGATGAACAGCACCGGGATGCCGGCGTGGGCCGGATCGGCCTTGAGCCGACGGCACACCTCGTAGCCATCCATGTCGGGCATGCGCACGTCAAGCAGGATCAGGGCTGGCTCGTGGCGCCCCACGGCAGCCAGTCCCTCCTCACCCCCCTTGGCAAAGAAGAGGTTGTACTCCTCCTTGAGGATTTGCCGCAGCAGCCCGAGGTTGCTCGGCTCGTCGTCGATGATCAGCACTCTCGGTCGATTCATGGTGCAGGCTCCTCCCGATCCTCCAGATAATCCTCCAGCTTGCGGGTGGCGAACGGGATATCGAACAGCTCCAGGGCCGCACTTATCTCGCTCACCAGCTCGCCAGGCAGGTAACTCCTGGCCTGGCTCAGCGCCGGCTCAATCAGATCCAGATCCTCGCTCACCAGGGCCTGATGCAGGGCGTGCAAGCACACCTCCCGCGCCTCCCCCTGGGCCAACGGGGAGCTGACGGCGCCCGGCTCGCGCCCGGCATAGGTGTCGATGGAGAGTTGTGCCCGCTCCAGCGCCTCGAGGAAGGGAGCCATGAGCTGACTGGTGTCGCCCCCCTGCTCGATGGCCTCGTTCAACTCGGCGCTGATGCGCGCCACATCGGTGAGCGACAGGCTGCCCGCCACCCCCTTTATCTTGTGTGTCAGGCTCGCGGCCGCATCGGTCTCGTGCTGGGCGATGTAGTCCGGCAACACGGTGCCGACCGTCATGTAGTCATCGCGAAAACGGCGCAGGTACTTGAGATAGACCGAGGCTTCGCCCCAGTTGCGAAGTCCGGTATCGATATCAATTCCGGCCACCGGCTCCCGGGCGAGTGGCTCGTCGCTCACGGCGAGCGGCAGCACGATGTCCGGGAGATAGCGCAACAGGGTCGCGATGAGCTGCTCCACATCGAGCGGCTTGGCGATGAAATCGTTCATGCCACTGGCCAGCGCCGCCTCGCGCTGATCCTTGAACACTCCGGCGGTGAGAGCCAGCACGGGAGTCTCCTCCCGCCCCGGCAGCTGGCGCAGGCGACGGGTCGCCTCGTAGCCATCCATCACCGGCATCTGCACGTCCATGAGCACCAGATCGATGCGCCGCGCCGGATCGGCGAGACAAGCCAGGGCCCGCTCCCCGTCGATGGCGGTGATCACCTCGGCCCCCTCCCGTTGCAGCAGGCGGGTCGCCACCTCCAGGTTGATGTCGCTGTCATCGACCAGCAGTACCTGTACACCCGGCAGGCGCAGACGGCGCTGACCGCTCTCCAGCGGCTCCACGTGCTCGCGCTTCTCGTGGATGAGGCGTGCCACCGCGTTGTAGAGGCTGGAGCCGGTGACCGGCTTGTGCAGCACCAGATCCACCTGCTCCGAGCCGGGGCTGTGCATCAGCTCATCCTGGGAATAGGCGGTCGCCATGATGATGATGGGTGAACGCTCCTGCCGTTCGAAGGCACGGCGAATGGCCAGGCAGGTCTCGAGCCCGTCCATGCCCGGCATGATCCAGTCGAGCAGGATCACGTCGAAGCGCTCACCCTGGTGCAACAGGTGGTGCAGCGCCTGCTCACCGGACTCCACCACCCGTGACTGCCAACCGAGAGAGCCCACCGTCATCGACAGGGCGTCGCGGGTCACCTGATTGTCGTCGGCGATGAGCAGCGAGATGTGCTGCAGACGCTCGTTCAAGGCCTCGGGCCGCTCCACCTGCTCCAGCCGGACGCGGAACCAGAACTCGCTCCCCTTGCCCAGTTCGCTGGTGACGCCGATCTCCCCCCCCATCAGGTTCACCAGACGGCGACTGATGGTCAGGCCAAGCCCGGTGCCCCCGAAACGGCGGCTGGTGGAGGAGTCTGCCTGGGAGAAGGCATTGAAGATGTTCGCCTGCTGCTCGGGCGGAATACCGATCCCGGTGTCGCGCACCCGAAACAGCAAGGTGGCCATGCCGTCTTGCTCGGCTTCCAGCTCGACCTTGACCTCCACCTCCCCGCGCTCGGTAAACTTGATGGCATTGCCGGTCAGGTTGAGCAGCACCTGCTCGAGGCGCAGGGCGTCCCCAATCAGATGGGAAACCTGCTCGGGGGCACTGCTCACCACCAGTTCGAGGTGCTTGTCGCCAACGCAGGTGGACATGATGGCCGCCACGTGATCGAGCACCTCTTCCAGGCTGAATGGCACCCGCTCAAGCTCGAGCCGGCCCGACTCAATCTTGGAAAAATCGAGGATGTCGTTGATGATCCCGAGCAGCGCCTGCCCGGCCTGGTGGATCTTGCGCACCAGGGCATGCTGGCCATCGTCGAGCCTCCCCTGCTCGAGTAGGTAGGTCAGCCCCATGATGGCGTTCATGGGGGTACGGATCTCGTGGCTCATGTTGGCGATGAAATCCCCTTTGACCTGCGCCAGCCTGGCCGCCTCCTGCTGCGCCAGCTGCTCCCGATGCTGGCTGCGCACCAGGGCGGCCACCCCGGCACCGAACAGCAGCAGCAGCATGGCGCAGGTGGCCGAGATGATCCCCCAGATGTGAGTGCGAATGGCCAGCAGCTCGCTGCGCGGCACCAGGGAAGCGGCTTTCCAGATCAGCTGATCGTGATTCTGCGCCGGGTACAGGGTGGACCAGCTCCACAGTCCGTCGGCAGACTCCATCTGGCCGCTCGATGTGTCCCAGAACGCCTGCCAGGCCTTGGGGGAAGCGTGCTTCAGGGTGAGATCCGGGCGCTCGAGCATGAAGCCCCACTCCTGGGACGGGTCCGGGCTGCGCAGCCAATAACCGTCCTGGTTGAACAGCATGGTGTGATCCGCCGCCTTGCCGCTGCTGTTGGCAAACTCCTTGAGCATGCGGGCGGCCTGCACGTTGATAAGCAGCAAGCCAAGATCTCGTCCCCCCAGGCGCAGGCGCTTGGCAATGCGGATCATGGGGTTGAAGGGGCGATCTATCACCCCGTGTTCAACGTTGAGATCGAGCGGGGAGACGTAGACTCGCTCCCAGGGCAGCGCCATAGCGTCACGAAAATAGTAACGCTCCCCCTTGTTCTGCAGCTGGTCGTCCGCCACACGCTGCAGGCGCTGGCCCTGACGATCGATGCGTACCCGCTCCATGCCATCCGGGGCCAGCCAACGCACCTGGGCATAGTCGGGATTGCGGTGCATCAGGATGGTGAACTGGACGGCCATGGTGTCACTGTCATTGCGGCCCGCCGCCTCGAGCAGGATGGGTTCTTCCGAGATGCTGCGCACATGGCGCAGCGGCACCGCCAGCTCGTCGTCAAGGCGGCCACTGGCGAGCGCCAGGAAGGTGCTCTCATCGCTGCGAACACGGTAGAGCTCGCGCTCGATCAGTGCATTGCCCAGCAGATAGCCCCCCGCCAGGACCAACAGCAGGATAGGTGAAAACAGCAGGAAATATGCCCGTACGATTCCCTTCATAACGGTCAACATCACCCCAAAAAAGTGGACTTGCCCGAGTACCTTGTGGACATCAGAGCACCACAACGGGTGTCCTGCTGTCAATCATGCCTTCAAGTAAAGACCAATAGTGCTGTTTGAGTATTTTATTTTTGTGGGTAAAAATGCTGTAAAAACAAAGAGGCCACCCGATTGGGTGGCCTCTTTACAGGAAAGTTCGTTGTCGATTAGACGCGAACGAAATCCAGGTGAACCAGCTTGTAGCGAACCGGGTGACGCTGGATAGCCTTCACGTTCACTTTGACTTCTTCACCGTTGATGACCAGGGTCAGCTCGGAGGAGTAGAACTCCGGCTTCTCTTGGGCCAGGATCAGCTTTTTGTGGTCCAGGGTAACGGACACAGCTTCTTTGCCTGCACCGTAAACGATGGCAGGAACTTGGTCAGCATGACGCAGGCGGCGGCTCGCACCTTTCCCCAGGTCAGAACGGACTTCAGCTTGGAATACGAAAGACATAGTGGTTATCTCTTTTAAGATGAATATATGGTGTTGACTGCGACCGGTCAGCACCTCGCAAAACGAGCGCGAATACTAGCATGGGCCCGGGGTGGATACAAGGGACGCACGACTCGCCATTCGCGCCTCCCCACAGCGGCATCGGATCTTATCCGAACGCGCCTCAGCGCCCCTGCTCCAGACGAGCAAACTGCTGCTGGCGCTGGGCCGGGCTCATGGCGTCAAACTGGGCCAGGGTCTCGGCCTTGGGGCAGTAGAGGCGCTGGCCCGTCTGTACCCTGATTCCCTTGCCCATCCCGGGGCGATTCTCCTCCACCAGCGCCAGCAGATAGCTGTAGGTATCAGTCCCGCTGCCCACCTGTGCCTGAAGCTGGCTGGCGATGCGCCAGAGCGTCTCCCCCGCCGCCACCTGGTGACAGACTCGCGATGCCCCTCCCGCCGCGGTCGCGGACAGGGTCAACGTGGTTCCCTCGGCTCCCTGGCCGAGGGTGGCGAGCTGCACGGCACCGCTCTGAGCGGAAGCCCCCAGGGGGATGGGCGCAGCCCGCCCCATCAGGTTGGCCAGCAGCGGCTCGCTCTGGGGCATCCGCCCCCTCCCCGCATTCGAACCCGGCAAGGAGAACTCGGCGATAAAGGCCGCCCCTCCCTGATCCTCAGGGGCGAGAGAGCCACTGGCGACGGGCTGCACGGCCGAATGGGGAGCCATGCCATAGGCCATCTCATCGATGCGCTTGAGCCTGGCCAGATAGGCCTTGGAGAGCTGGGCCTCCCCTTCGAACAGATCGAAGGGGGGCACCAGACGGGCGGGAAACAGGATCTGCCAGTGGCCGTTCTTCTTCTTTTGTTCGAGCGGCGGGAACTGGTTGCCCCGCCAGGCCACGAAGATGGGAGGCACGGCCCTGTGCACCGGGTAGTACTCCGGGTTGAGCTGCACCCAGGTTTGCTCCGCAATGGGCTGATAGCCGCTGATGTTGACCAGCGCAACCCCCAACCAGATCCCCAGCATATGACGGCCTCCCTTCCCTTCAAACCCGGTCTGTTTTCATTCTATCTAATAAAACAGATAGATAGCAGCTTAGCACTGGGCTATGGCGCTCTGCACCCGTTTATCCGAGATGGGGTACGGTGTCCCCAGTTGCTGGGCGAAGAAGGAGACTCGCAGCTCCTCTATCATCCAGCGGATATTGGCCACCTCGGGGGGGATCGGCTGGGATTTCGGGATCTTGGCGAGCAGCGCCTTGTAGTCGCTCTCGACACTCTGCACCTTGAGCATATGGACCCTGTCCCGGTTGGGATCGATGGCCAGCTTCTCCAGACGCCGCTCGATGGCGCGCAGGTAGCGCAGCAAGTCAGGCAGCCGCTGCCAGCCAGTCTCGGTCACGAACCCCTTGTGGATAAGGTTGCCGAGCTGCTGCTGGATGTCGGACATGGCAAAGGCGGTGTCGAGCTGCATCTTGCCCTTGAGCCGCTTCTTGATCTCATGGGAGAGGGTCAGTATGGCTTCCACTTGCTTGGCCACCTCCACCACCGCATCGTTGAGCTCGGCGCGGACGTACTCCTTGAGCGCCTCGAAACCGGCCTCATCCCAGGCCAGCCCGCCGTGCTGCTCGATGAGCTTGTCACAACCACAGGCGATGCAGTCGTCAATCAACTCCGCCACCTTGCCAAACGGGTTGAAATAGAGTCCGAGCTTGGCCTTGTTCGGCAACTTCTCCTGCAGATACTTGATGGGGGACGGCACGTTGAGCAGCACCAGCCGGCGCTGACCCGCCCACATCAGCTGCTGCTGGGCCACCGGGCTCTCCACCAGCTGGATGGCGACCGAATCTTTCTGATCCACCAGAGTCGGGTAGGCCTTCACCTCGAAGCCGCTGCGCTTCTGGCTGTACTCCTTCGGCAACTCGCCAAAGCTCCAGAGGGTCAGACCCGACTGTTCGATATCATCATCCGCCACCTGAGAGAGGGTCTCCTGCACCTTGCCGCGCAGCGACTCTTTCAGCGCCTCCAGATCCTTGCCCTCGGCGATGGGCTTGTGCTTGTCGTCCACCACCCGGAAGGTGAGTTTCAGGTGATCGGGCACCGATGCCCAGTCCCAGGCTTCCCGGGGCACTGTGACACCTGTCATGCGGCGAAGTTGACGCTCCATCTCGTCCAGCAGCGGCCCCTGCTCGGGATTGAGGGTGGCGAGCAGCGCATCGGCGTAGTTCGGCGCCGGCACGAAGTTCTTGCGCATCGGCTTTGGCATCGACTTGATGAGGGCGACCAGCAACTCATGACGCAGCCCCGGGATCAGCCACTCGAACCCCTTCACCTCTACCTGATTCAAGAGCGGCAGCGGAATATGCAGCGTCACACCGTCCGCCGCCTCCCCCGGCTCGAACTGGTAGGTCAGCTTGAGCTTGAGGCGCCCCTGTTGCCAGAAGTTGGGGTAGTCGAGATCGCTGATGTGGGCGGCATCCCCCTTCATCAGCATCTCTTTCTCGAAGTTGAGCCGCTCGGGATCCTGCTTTTGCGCCTCCTTCCACCACTTGTCAAAGTGGCGAGCGGAGATCACCTCTTCCGGCAGGCGGGCGTCGTAGAAGCGGAACAAGTCCTCATCATCCACCAGGATGTCGCGACGGCGCGACTTGTGCTCCAGCGCCTCCACCTCGGCCAGGAGCTTGCGGTTCTCGCCAAAGAAGCGATGGCGGGTCTCGAAATCCCCCTCCACCAGAGCGCGGCGAATGAAGAGCTCGCGGCACTGGGCCGGATCGATGCGGCTGAAGTTGATGGTGCGCTCGGCAACCAGGGTCAGGCCGTAGAGGGTCACCTTCTCCTTGGCCATGACGGCGCCGTTTTTCTTCGACCAGTGGGGATCGCTGTGGTGCAGCTTGATGAGGTGCGCCGCCAGCGGCTCCACCCACTCGGGTTCAATCTTGGCGTTGATGCGGGCGTAGAGTCGGGAGGTCTCCACCAATTCTGCGGCCATCACCCACTTGGGCGGCTTCTTGAACAGACCCGAGGCCGGGAACAGGTGGAAGCGCCCGTTGCGGGCGCCGAGGAACTCGGGCTTCTCCAGATCCTTGTTGCCGATATGGCTCAAAAGGCCGGTCAGCAGGGTGCAGTGCACCGTCTTGAAATCCGCCGGTTCATGGTTGGCTTTAAAACCAAGCTCTTTCACCGTCTGGCGCAACTGGAAGTGAATGTCCTGCCACTCGCGTACCCGCAGGTAGGAGAGAAACTCCTTCTGGCACATGCGGCGGAACGGGTTGCTGCCCAGCAGATCCTGCTGCTCTTTCAGGTAGTTCCACAGATTGACGAAGGCGAGGAAGTCGGAATCCTTGTCCTCGAAGCGCCTGTGCTGCTCGTCGGCGGCCTGCTTCTTCTCCATGGGCCGCTCGCGGGGATCCTGGATGCTGAGGCCCGAGGTGATCACCATCACCTCGCTCAGACAGCCGGTTTGCGCCGCCGTGATCACCATCTTGGCGAGCCGCGGATCGAGCGGAATGCGCGACAGCTGACGACCGGTCTCGGTCAGCTGCAACCTGGGTTCCTGCTCCCGGGTGCCGGGCAGCTCCTTGACTGCCTCCAGCTCTTTCAAGAGGGTCAGACCATCCTTGATATGACGCGACTCCGGCGGCTCGACGAAGGGGAAGGCCTCCATGTTGCCAAGGCCGAGCGCCAGCATCTGCAGGATGACGGAGGCCAGGTTGGTGCGAAGGATCTCGGGGTCGGTGAAGGCTGGACGGCTGTTGAAATCCTCCTCGGAGTAGAGGCGGATACAGATACCGTCCGCTACCCGGCCGCAACGACCCTTACGCTGGTTGGCGCTGGCCTGGGAGACCGGCTCGATAGGCAGGCGCTGCACCTTGGTGCGCCAGGAGTAGCGGCTGATGCGGGCAGTACCCGGATCGATGACGTAGCGAATGCCCGGCACCGTCAGCGAGGTCTCCGCCACGTTGGTGGCCAGCACGATACGCCGCCCGGCGTGTTGCTGGAACACCTTGTTCTGCTCGGCGTTGGAGAGGCGGGCGTAGAGCGGCAACACCTCGGTGTCCCGCAGATTGAGCTTGCGCAGGGCATCAGCGGTATCGCGAATTTCCCGCTCGCCGTTCATGAAGATGAGGATGTCCCCCAGCCCCTCCTGGGCCAGCTCCTCCACCGCATCGAAGATCCCCTGCAGCTCGTCGCGCTCCTCCAACCCCTCGCTCTTGTCGCCGCTTTTTTTATCAGCAAACAGCGGGCGATAGCGCACCTCCACCGGGTAGGTGCGCCCTGAGACTTCGATGATGGGCGCCTGGTTGAAATGACGAGAGAAGCGCTGGGGATCGATAGTGGCCGAGGTGATGATCACCTTGAGATCCGGGCGCTTTGGCAGCAACTGCTTCAAGTAGCCCAGGATGAAGTCGATGTTGAGGCTGCGTTCGTGGGCCTCGTCGATGATGATGGTGTCGTACTGGGTGAGCATGCGGTCGTGCTGGATCTCCGCCAGCAGGATACCGTCTGTCATCAGCTTGATGTGGGTCTGCTCGCTCACCTGATCGGTAAAGCGCACCTTGTAGCCCACGTAGTGGCCAAGTTCGGACTCCATCTCTTCCGCAATACGGGCGGCGACCGTGCGGGCCGCGAGACGCCGCGGCTGGGTGTGGCCTATATAACCCTTGACCCCGCGCCCGAGCGAGAGGCAAATCTTGGGGATCTGGGTGGTCTTGCCCGAGCCGGTTTCGCCCGCGATGATCACCACCTGATGTTCACTGATGGCCTTGGCGATCTCCGCCTGCTTCTGGCTGACCGGCAGGTTGTCCGGATAGGTGACCCTGGGCACGCCCGCCAGACGGGACTGGTAACGCCCCTCGGCAACATCCAGATCCGCGGCTATGGTCTCCAGCACGGCGGCTTGTTTGCCTTCCGGCAGCTTCTTGACCCCGTGCAGACGGCTGGAGAGGCGGCGGGCGTCGAGGTTCATGCAGGCAGAGAGACGGCGGCGCAGCGCCTCGATAGAGAGAGACAAGGTAGGAATTCCTTAAATAAGTGCCCAGAGGGGCCATATCGATTAGCTGGGAGCGATCCTAAAGAGCGAGCGGGGGCGGTGCAAGCCTTAAAGCGGCACCTGCCAGGTTCAAAGCCGCGGCGGGCAATAAAAAGAGCAGGCACCCGGCCTGCTCCCGATGATCCGGCGAAACCGGATCAGACCCTGGCCTGATGCACGAAGCAGGTACCAAGCTGGGCGTGAATGGCCTGCATCACGTTGTGGCGGCTGATCACCCCGAGCAGGCGACCCTCCTCCACCACGGGATAGATCTTCGGCTTCTGGCCCATCATCATCTCCGCCAGATCCAGGATGCTGGTGTCCGGCCCCACGGCCAGCACCTCCTTGCGCATCACATCCTTGACCTGGGCCACCTGTTCGCAGTGATAGGCCTCTTTCAACATGACGGCAATGCAATCCTGCTCGGACACCCAGCCAATCAGGTGCCCCAGGCTGTCCACCACGGGGCCGCCGAGCTGATGACTGTTGAGAAACTTGGTGACCGCATTTTGCACCATCATGTCCGCGCTGAACGTGATGGGCTTGGTCTGCATATAATCCCTTGCCTTGAGTGATTCCATGACGCTTCCCCCGACAGGCCTCCCGACGGGAGGCACGAGCCGGGCACTATGTCCGGCTCACTCCAAGCATAGCTGGTGCCTATCAGGAGATGGATTGCAGCAACAGCAGCAGCTCGTTCTGGCTGTGGCAATCGGTCTTCTTGAACACCCCCTTGAGGGTGGAACGCACGGTTTCCACCTTGACGCCGCGCAGTTCGGCGATGTCGTTGCTGCTGTAGCCCTTGCTCATCAGCACCAGCAGCTCCTTCTCGCCAATGGTGAGGGGATAGAGGCTGGCCAGCGCCTCTATGTCCGGGTTGAAGGAGTGCTCGGGATCGCGCAATACCACTTCCACGTAACGCTCGAAGCGGCTGAGGCCGCTCATCAGGGTGCACTGGATCAGCAGGGGCCTGAGGTTGGACTGGCGGGGAATGGACATATAGGCGCTGGCGCCCGGCAGCAAATAGGCAAAACCATTCAAGGTCTCCTTGAGCTGGCGTTGCTGCTCCTTATTTTGCAAAGAGAAAATACCATTGACCGCCCGCAGCTCGACGTTTTCATCGGCGATGCGGTTGAACGCCACATTGGAATAATGAATATGCCCCTTGTCATCTATGATGGCGCTGGGTTTATTATGGTTTTTCACCAGTTGCTGCAGCTGATAGTTCTGGGTTTCCAGGGCCAGCAGGTTCCAATAATGCTGGCTCCAGGCGGCCAGACCAGAATAGATCTCTGTCAACGAGGTAAGATCCCGGCTGCTGAAGTCATCCTGGGTGGCGCCGCGGTAACTGCACAGGGTACTGAGACCCCGCCCCTTCACCCGGCAGACGCCGCCCGCCGCAAACTGGGCACCGAAGCTGGCCAGCAGCCCCACCGAGCTGGAGATGGTATTGGCACTGACGATCCCCTGGCAGCCCTTGTCCAGATAATGATTGAACCACACATCCTGGCGATGGTGTTGCACATAAAATTGCTGCTGGGCCTCGGTCAGACCGCTGGAGAAGAGCTTTATTCCGTCGCTCTTGTCATCATCCCGCAATAAAAACAGGGATGAACTGCCGGACAGGTCGGCGCGAAATTGGTCCACCACCAACTTAATGTCAGAATCATTAATACCGCACTCGTATAACTGGCTGATATAGGGCGATATCCTTTCTTTCTCTAATGCCTTCACACCCGAACTCCTAATTCTTATTTTTATTGAAGTGGCATCTTACTCCGCAATGGGATACTCGAAAAGTAGTCAAATGAACAAAGGCTTTATGACCATTTCATAAATAGTTATAAGAAAGCCTCCCTCGATGAGGGCCGTGAAAATGTTTAAATCCGGGCTCAGGTTTTCCGCTTTTTTGGTCGTTATGGAAAAGCTTTATTTACCCGCTCTGCCCTTCCTGCCACCTCGCCTCTCTTGCCATGACTCTCCCTACGCGGCCGCTCTGTCACGGCCAGAGAGCTGCCCAGGGTGCCGCCATCGCCCTCTCCCATAGAAAAGCCTCATACGGATTCCATCCTCATCAAATGTTGCTTTTTGGTGTATTTATTGTTTCCATTTTGGGCTCTCACCGATATTGTATATACAATTGTAGTCATCAAGGGAGTTGAACCATGTGGATCACAAGGAGAGGAAATGGAACCTGAACACGCACTTGCCGCCCCTGCCCGCTCAGGGGCTGGTATCAAACTGCTGCTGACCAGTGTGCTCGGCATCGCCATCTTTTTCGTGCCCTTCGAGCTCGCGGGGCGCAGCACCATACTGGTGGATCACCTGGCGGGCTTCCTGATGGCGCAACGCCCGCTCGCCCTGGGGCTCATCCTGCTGCTGATCGCCTATGGCGCCATCAGCCCGCTGCTGGATGGTCGCTGGCGCGCCCGCCCCATCGACAGGGTGCTGAGCCTGTTCAAGCTGCTCGGGCTGGGGCTGGCCATCATGTATGTGGCAGGCTGGGGCCCCGCCTGGCTGATGACGCCGGATCGCCTGCCCTTCCTCTTTGACAAGCTGGCCATGTCGGTGGGGCTCATCGTGCCCATAGGCGCCATGGCCCTCACCTTCCTGCTCGGCTTCGGCCTGCTGGAGCTCATCGGCGTGCTGATGCAGCCGGTGATGCGCCCTCTCTGGCGCACGCCGGGCCACTCCGCCATCGATGCGGTCGCCTCCTTCGTCGGCAGCTACTCGGTGGGCCTGCTCATCACCAACCGGGTCTTCCTCGCGGGCAAGTACACGGTACGGGAAGCCGTCATCATCGCCACCGGCTTCTCCACCGTCTCCGCCGCCTTCATGATCATTGTGGCCAAGACCCTCAACCTGATGGGGCACTGGAACTTCTACTTCTGGTCCACCCTGGTGATCACCTTCGTCATCACCGCCATCCTGGCCCGGGTCCCCCCCATCAGCACCATGGCGCACCAGGGCGAAACCGACGAGCCGCTGCCGGCAGGCATGAGCCGCTGGCAAGCGGCGCTCGCCTCCGGGCTCACCCAGTCCAGCCAGGCGGATCCCGTGCTGCGGCAGTTGCAGGACAACCTCAAAGATGGCCTCTACATGGCCGCCGCCGTGGTGCCCACCATCTTGTCCGTCGGCCTGCTGGGGCTGCTGCTGGCCCAACACACGCCGCTGTTCGATCTGCTGGGCTGGCTGCTGTGGCCCCTCACCTGGCTGCTGGATCTGGGGGAGCCGCTGGAGACAGCAAGAGCTCTCTCGGCGGGGCTCGCTGAGATGTTCCTGCCCGCCATTCTGCTCAAGGATGCGGATCTGCTGGTGCGCTATGTGACCGCCGTGGTCTCGGTGAGTTCAGTGCTCTTCTTCTCCGCCTCCATCCCCTGCATCCTGGCCACCAAGATCCCGGTGAGCCTGGGGCAGCTGGTGGTGATTTGGCTGCTGCGCACCCTGCTTGGCATCCTGCTGGCGGTCCTGTGCGGCCGACTGGCCATGGCGGCAGGCTGGCTCAGCTAGGTTGACGTCATATCAAGAAACAAAGCGCCATCAGGCGCTTTGTTTCTTTGTGCGGGCTGGCAGCCGTCACCACATCGGCGACCTGTCATTCGAGCCATTGTCGCAGGGTCAGCGTGGCAAGATCCACGAAGGCGCGCAATCTGGGGGGCATGAAGCGCTGCCTGGGATAGACGAGATGGATGGGATCCGCCTTGCCATGCCATTCGGGCAGGACAGGCACCAGCCTCCCCTCCTCGCAGGCCTGGCGACACAGGTAGGAGGGTAACAGTGCCACCCCACCGCCGGCCTGCACCATAGTCATGATCAGGCCGACATCGTTGATCAGTGTCTGCCGGGCCAGAGAGACGGTCACACTGTTGGCGACCCCGTCGTGGAGTACCCAGGCCTCCTTGCCCAGTGGCGTGAACTGCAGGCAGGCATGATGCCGCAGCGCCTGCGGTGCATCTGGCATCCCGGCGCTGGCGAGGTAATCGGGGCTCGCAAACAGGGCCCAGCACGCAATGCCCACCTGCTTGGCGATCAGCGTCGAGTCCTTGAGAGGGCCGGTACGAATGGCCACATCGACGCCCTCCGCGACCAGATCCACGTAGCTGTTCATCAACACCAGCTCCACGTCGACCTTTGGCCACTTGCTGCGCATCTGACCCAGGATGGACGACAGGATCTGGTTGCCGATGTCCACGGGAGCCGTGATCCGCAGCAGCCCGCAGGGCTCCTCCCGCGCTTCGGTCACCGCCGCCTCGGCATCAAGCACATGCACCAAGCCGGCCGAGGCGTGGTCGAAATAGATCTGCCCGGCATCGGTCAGGTGCAACCGACGGGTGGTTCGCTGCAATAGGGTGACGCCCAGACGCTTCTCCAGCATGGCCACCCGATGACTGACGGTGGAGGTCGGCAACCCCAGCAGACGCGACGCCGCGCTGAAGCTGCCGGCTTGCACCACCTTGACGAATACGACGACCTGATTGAAGTCCATTTTCCAACTCATTAGAAAGTGTTTTCTTATTTAACCATCTAGTCCGGTAAATGGCGACTTTCTACACTGTGTCCATTGATTCAACGGAGGCATTGAGATGAAAGAACTGGCATTTATCAAGCGCAGCAACGAGAGGCACTGGGTCGGAGATGGCTTCCCCGTGAGAAGCATCTTCTCCTACCAGGATATCGCGGAGGAAATGTCCCCCTTCCTGCTGATGGACTACGCAGGCCCGGCCAATTTCCCGGCCACCTCCCATCAGCTTGGCGTCGGCCAGCACCCTCATCGCGGGTTCGAGACGGTGACCATCGTCTATGAAGGGGGCGTCTCCCACAGGGACTCCTCGGGGGGCGGCGGCACCATAGGCCCGGGTGACGTGCAATGGATGACGGCCGCATCCGGCCTTATCCACGAGGAGTACCACAGCCCGGCCTTTGCCCAAACGGGCGGCGCCTTCGAAATGGTGCAGCTGTGGGTGAACTTGCCCGCCAAAGAGAAGATGGCGGCTCCTGGCTACCAGGGCATCACCGCCAACGAGATCCCTCGCGTGGCACTGCCAGAGGGCGCAGGAGAGGCTCGCATCATTGCCGGGCAGCTCGGCGATACCCGCGGCCCCGCCCGCACCTTCACCCCGATGAACGTCTGGGACATGCGCCTGAAGGCCCATCATCAGGTGACGCTGGAACTGCCACCAGGGCACACCACGGCCCTCTTTGTGCTCAAAGGCGCCATTCGCCTCGGCAACCGCCACGCGGTCCGCACCGCCGAGCTGGCCGTCATGGAGCGCCGTGGCAGCAAACTGGTGATCGAGGTCGAGGAGGAGACCACGCTGCTGCTGCTCAATGGCGCCCCCCTCGATGAACCCATCGTCGGCCACGGTCCCTTCGTGATGAACACCCAGGAAGAGATTGTGCAGGCCATCAATGACTACAACAGTGGCCGTTTTGGCCAGATCGGACGCTGAACCTCAGCCCCAACAAATGGAGACTATCATGAGCAATCCAGCCAATTTCGGCGGCGCCAGACCCGTCCTCAACCCAGATGACGTTGCCATGCTGCTTATCGACCATCAGAGCGGCTTGTTCCAGACAGTGGGGGACATGCCGATGCCGGAACTGCGCCAGCGCGCGGCCGCCCTCGCCAGGATGGCGACACTGGCCAATATTCCGGTGATCACCACGGCATCTGTCCCGCAAGGGCCGAATGGCCCGCTGATACCGGAGATCCACGAAAATGCGCCGCACGCACAGTATGTGGCGCGCAAGGGCGAGATCAACGCCTGGGACAATCCCGATTTCGTCGCGGCGGTGAAGGCCACCGGCAAGCAGCAGCTGATCATCGCTGGCACCATCACCAGCGTCTGCATGGCCTTCCCTGCCATCAGCGCCGTCAACGCGGGCTATCAGGTGTTTGCGGTCGTCGATGCCTCGGGCACCTACTCCAAGATGGCCCAGGAGATCACCCTGGCTCGAGTGGTTCAGGCGGGCGTGGTCCCCATGGACACTGCGGCGGTGGCTTCCGAGCTGCAAGGCAGCTGGAACCGGGCAGATGCGATGGAGTGGGCCGCCATCTATACGAAGATCTTCCCCGCTTATCAATTGCTGATCGAGAGCTACGGCAAGGCACAAGCCGTGGTGCAACACAACGAAGTGCTGGATTCCCAACGTTAACGCTTAGCCATCAATCTGGAGAAAAGTCATGAACAAGCCCTACGTCAAACTCGACAAGAGCAAGGCTGCCGTGCTGCTGGTGGATCACCAGGCCGGCCTCTCTTCCCTGGTACGGGACATCGAACCGGACAAGTTTCGCAACAACGTCCTGGCGCTGGCCGCGCTGGCCAAGTATTTCGAGCTGCCGACCATACTGACCACCAGTTTCGAAAACGGGCCCAACGGCCCACTGATGACGGAGCTCAAGGAGAGCTTCCCGGATGCCCCCTATATTGCCCGCCCCGGGCAGATCAACGCCTGGGATAACGAGGAGTTCGTCAAGGCGGTCAAGGCCACCGGCAAGAAGCAGCTGATCATCGCCGGCATCGTCACCGAGGTGTGCGTGGCCTTCCCGGCCCTCTCCGCCCTCGAGGAAGGGTACGAGGTGTTTGTCATCACAGATGCCTCGGGGACCTTCAATGAGGTAACCCGCCACTCGGCCTGGGATCGGATGTCATCCGCCGGGGCGCAGCTGATGACCTGGTTTGGGGCCGCCTGTGAACTGCACCGCGACTGGCGCAATGACGTGGAGGGCCTGGGCACCCTGTTCGCCAACCACATCCCCGACTATCGCAATCTGATCAACAGCTACACCACAGTCCAGAGCAGCAAGTAATACTCCCCGGGAAACCGGGAGACGGAAAAAACAAAACGCAGCTGACAGGGCAGGCACCCTGTCAGCTGCGTCATCGCCATGGACATGGCATCCAGATGTGAAAGGCGTTCAGCCCTTAGAAGGGCATCTTGAAGCCCGGGGGCAGTTGCATGCCACCGGTCAGCTCGCCCATCTTGCTCTTGTTCTGCTCTTCCACCCGGCGCACGGCGTCGTTGACGGCGGCGGCGACCAGATCTTCCAGCATCTCCTTGTCATCTTCCATCAGGCTGGGATCTATCTCGATACGGCGCACGCTGTGGCTGCCGGCCATGGTGACCTTGACCATGCCAGCGCCGGCTTCGCCGACGACTTCCATCTGAGCCAGCTGCTCTTGCATCTTCTGCATGCGCTCTTGCATCTGTTGGGCCTGTTTCATCAGGTTACCCATTCCACCTTTACCAAACATAGGTCGTCTCTCGTCTTGAAATCCGGCATCCAGCGCCGGGCTGTGGGCTTGTTCTACCCCGGATATGGGGGCAGCCAAAAGATTTTTCAACCGGGACTCGGGTCCCGGCATGGGATTTAACTCATAGCGCTCAGCGGCTCAGGGGCTCGATGCTCTCGGGATGGAGCACGGCGCCGAAGCGCTGCTGCAGGAACTGCACGTTGGGATCGTCCGCCAGATCCCGGCTCACCTGCTCACGCACCCCCAGATAGAGGCGATGCTCGATCTCGAGCGGCGTCTCCCGCGCCGGATCCGTGCCCAGGGTTACCTCGACACGCACCGCCTGTCCGAACTCCGGGCCTATGATCCCGGCCAGATCGGCCAGGGCTCTGTCGCTGACCAAATGGCGCTGCTCCGGCTTGAGCACCAGGGACACCAGCTCCCCTTGCCGGGTCATCACAGAGTTGATGGCGAGCTGACGCAACCGGCCACCGACCCCGGTGCGGGCGATGAGTTCGGCCCAAGCGTCGCCGCAATTGACCAGCAGGGAAGAGGGGATCAGGCGAGCGATCTCCTCCCCCTCCGCCGGCTGGGCGTCACTCTCCAGTTCATCCCAGTCGATGGTCTCCATCACCTGGGCGGTCGTGGGCTGCGCGTTTTCGGGCACAGCATTTTCGGGCACAGAAAGAGGCGTCGCAACCGGCGTTGCCGGTACAGCGGCGACGGCAGCAGCGGCAGCCCTGGTGGGTGCGCCGTCCAGATCCCAGGGGGGCAGGTCATCCGAGGCGGGATTGGCCCTCTGCGCTACGGGGGCACTGGCCGGCCCGTCGCCAAAGCCCTGACTCAGATATTCCTCGTAATCGCTGCTGCTGTCGTCATAGGCCTCGAGGGGCGACAGATCCTCATAGCCCGTCATGGGCCCGGCATAGGCGGGCGCCGCGGCGGCCTGCCTGGCAGGCGCAGAGGGTGCTGGCGCCACAGGTTGCACGGCGGCCGTGGCCAGGGGCGCAGCCGGTTTGCTCGGCGTCGCCCTGGGAGAGGCAGAGACGGTCGCCGCCCCGGCATCCCCCCGCAGCCGGCTGCGCAGCAGATTGCGCTTGCCCAGCAGGCTCTGCATGCTGGAGGCCGCCGAGGGGGCCGCCGAGGGGGCCGCCTCGGGTTCAGAGGCTATGGCAGGAGCTGCTGTCGACCGGGCAGCCTCATGGGAGGCAACCGGCTGCTCGGGTTCAGGGGGCTGCGCTTCCTGAGTCCGGGGGGCGCCACCGATCTCGGGCTCAGGCTGCATCGGCTGCGCCTCGAACCCCATCCGCTGGGCGGCTTGCAGCAGCTCTTGCTGCTCGGCGAAGAGGGCTTCGCTCGCCTCATCGTCGTCGGCAGCCGGTTCGTCTGCCTGAACCGCCAAGAGCGGCGCTGTCGGCGCCAGGGCTGCGGGCGCGGCAATGCTGGCCGCCGTTGCGGCCTGATGCGGGGCTGGCTCAGCCCCTGACGGCTTTCCCGGCAGGGCCGATACGGCCTCCCTCCCCGCCTCGGGCAGTGCGCCCATGGACACGGGCAAGGCACTCAGATTGGCGGGGTGCACCGCCTCGCGGCGCGGCGAGAACGCCAGCATCCGCAGGCAGGTCATCTCCAGCGCGGTGCGGCCATCGGGCGCCCAGGGCAAATCCTTGCGTCCCCCCAGCACTATCTGGTAGCAGAGCTGCACCTCTTCCGGGCTCATGGCTCCCGCCAGCTGCAGCAAGGCATCGGCATCCGCCCCCTGCTCCTGCACGCTGGCCGGCAGCAACTGGGCCATGGCGACGCGATGGAGCAAGGCTTCCAGCTCGGCGTGGAGCTGATCGAAGTCCGGTCCCAGGGTGGCGATTTCGGTGATCTTGGCCATGGTGGCCGGGGCGTCCTGACGCAGCACAGCCTCCAGCAACTGATGCAGGTGGTGATGGTCGAGGGTGCCCAGCATGGTCAGCACGCTCTCCAGCCGCACGCTGCCGTTGCCGTGGGCCAGCGCCTGATCGGTGAGGCTAAGGGCATCGCGCATGCTGCCGTCGGCGGCCTTGGCCAGGGCCAGCAGGGCGCGGGGCTCGAACGGCTGACCTTCCTGATCCAGCACCCATTCGAGCTGCCTGGCGATCTGGGTCTGATCCAGGCTCTTCAAGTGGAACTGCAGGCAGCGGGACAAGATGGTGATGGGCAGCTTCTGCGGATCCGTGGTGGCCAGCAGGAACTTCACATAGGGAGGCGGCTCTTCCAGGGTTTTGAGCAGCGCATTGAAGCTGTGACGCGACAGCATGTGCACCTCATCGATGAGGTACACCTTGAAGCGGCCGCGGGCCGGGCGGTACTGCACGTTGTCGAGCAGCTCCCGGGTGTCTTCCACCTTGGTGCGGGACGCCGCATCGATCTCCAGCAGATCGACGAAGTTGCCCTGATCGATCTCGCGGCAGGTGTCGCATACGCCGCACGGGTGGCTGCTGATCCCCTGCTCGCAGTTGAGGCTCTTGGCCAGGATGCGGGCGATGGTGGTCTTGCCGACCCCGCGGGTGCCGCTCAGCAGGTAGGCATGATGCAGCCGTCCCTGATCCAGGGCATTGGTCAAGGCGGTCAGCACATGTTGCTGGCCAACCACTTGTTCAAACGTATGGGGGCGCCATTTACGCGCCAGAACCTGATAGCTCATAGATCTCGATGCTGGAAAACGAGGCATTGAGGCAGGATGCTAACACAAATGGAGGGCGGGCTGTATGGGCTATCGGCCGCCTTGGGAGGGATCGCTTGATTTTCAAACCGGTGCCCGTTCAGGCACCGGTTCGGGGCATTGGCGGGTTGACGAGGCCCGCCTGCCAGGGGCCTTACTCGCCCGCGAGCTCGACCAGCGAGACCACCTTGACGCCAGCGGCGGTCAGGCGGGCATCACCGCCGAGGGACGGCAGGGAGATGATGAAGGCCGCATCGGCGACTTCACCGCCGGCGCGGCGAATGAGCTTGACGGTGGCATCGACGGTGCCGCCGGTGGCCAGCAGATCGTCCACCACCAGCACCTTGTCACCGGGCACTATAGCGTCGGTGTGCAGTTGCAGGGTGTCGGTGCCGTACTCGAGGGCATAGGACTCTTCGATGATGGCGCGGGGCAGCTTGCCCGGCTTGCGAACCGGCACGAAGCCCAGTCCCATGGCGAAGGCCACAGGGGCGCCGAAGATGAAACCGCGGGCCTCGGTGCCGACTATCTTGGTGATCCCTTGATCACGATAATGCTCGGCCAGCAGATCGATGGTGGCCTTGAAGGCCTCGGCATTCTCGATCAGGCTGGTGATGTCGCGAAACAGGATGCCCGGCTTCGGATAGTCGGGAATGGTCTTGATGCTCGCTTCGATAAACTTCAGGGTATCCGGATTCATTATTTGACCGCTTATTTTTGAGCCCAGGCGTGGCGTCTCTTGCACTGCCCGCCAGCGGGCAATAAAAAGGCCCGTCATGCAAAAAATGACAGGCCGACTCCATAGCATTATTGCCGCAATAGCTTAGGGATTTCACTTCTCCATTGCAACCGGCTCCAGCACCGGCAGACGCATTAACCAGGTGAGCAGGATCACCATTATGACAACCAGCAGCAGCCTCACCCAGGGCAGCGGCACCACCAGCAGCGACACCGAGAAGGAGAGCAGGATGAAGACGATGGCACGGCGTCTGGCATGGCGCCGAATGCCGCGATACAACTGCCAGTCATGGATGGGGGGCCCGAACCAGGGGTGCGCCAGCAGCCAGCGGTGAAAACGGGGCGACGAGCGGGCAAAGAGGGCCGCCGCCAGCAACATGAAGGGGGTGGTCGGCAGCAGGGGCAGGACTATCCCGACTATCCCGGTGGCGAAGGCGAGCCAGCCCAGGGCCATCAGACACCAGCGTTTCATGGGTACTCCTCTGAATGCATCTCTGCCTTTAGCCTAACAGAGTTGGCCCGGAAGCTGACAGTCCGGCCCATGCAGCGGCAGTCGATTAGGCTCATCGAGTGGGCAGACGGCTGACAACGCCAGCCATTGCCACTACAATCTGCGCTCTTTTTTCTCCCCTTGTCTTCGGAAGCAGCTATGCGCGTTATTTTGGCCCCCATGCAGGGGGTGCTGGATCACCTGATGCGGGAGGTACTCACCTCCGTCAACGATTACGACCTCTGTGTCAGCGAGTTCATCCGGGTCGTCGATCAGCTGCTGCCCGCCAAGGTGTTCCATCGCCTCTGCCCCGAACTCAAGCAGGATGGCAAGACCCGTGCCGGCACCCCGGTGCGGGTGCAGCTGCTGGGCCAGCACCCCGAATGGCTGGCAGAGAATGCGGTGCGCGCCATCGAGCTGGGCTCCCCCGGGGTCGATCTCAACTTCGGCTGCCCCGCCCCCACGGTCAACAAGAGCAAGGGGGGGGCCGTGCTGCTCAAGGAGCCAGAGACCGTCTATCGCATCGTCAAGGCGGTGCGCGAAGCCGTCCCTGCCCACCTGCCGGTGAGCGCCAAGATCCGCCTGGGGTACGACGACAAGGCGCTCTACATGGACAACGCCCAGGCGGTCTATCAGGGGGGTGCCAATGAACTGGCCGTTCATGCCCGCACCAAGCGGGAAGGCTACAAGGCGCCGGCGCACTGGGAATACGTGGATCTCATCCGCCGCGCCCTGCCCATTCCGGTGACCGCCAATGGCGAGATCTGGGATCACAAGGATGCCCTCGCCTGCGCCGGGGTCTCCGGCTGCGACGCCCTCATGGTGGGCCGCGGCGCCATCTCCCTGCCCAACCTGGCCAACGTGATGAAAACCGGCTGTGCCCACATGAGCTGGGCCGAGGTGCTGCAGCTGATGGTGGCCTATACCGAGCAGGATCTGGCGAGCGACAAGGCCGACTACTACCCCAGCCGCATCAAGCAGTGGTTCTCCTACATAGTGCGGGAATACCCCCAGGCCGATGAGCTGTTTCGCCGCATCCGCACCATCAAGACCGCAGACGAGATCCGGACAGCCCTCGAGCGCGAGTGCGCCGCACGGGCCTAGTCTTGGCCGCCGCCCCGCGGCGCCCTATGATGAAGGCTCAATGACAGGAGGTCAGGATGCAGGGAGTACCGGTCACATTTACCCATCAGCACGACAGGGCCGATTTTCGCGCCCTGCCTGGCCAGCCTGCGACCGAGCTCTACCGCGCCCACATCCAGCACCACACCTTCGATCCCCATAGCCACGAGGGGTTTGGCCTCGGTGTCATCGAGTGTGGCGCCGAGCGTTTTCGCTATCGTGGCAGCCAGCTCCTGGCGGGCCCCGGCAGCCTGGTGTTGATGAACCCCGATGAGCTGCACACGGGCGAGGCTGCCTGCGAGCAGGGGTGGCGCTATCGCATGCTCTACCTGCCCGCCGATCGGCTCGAGGCCATCAGCGGCGAGCGCGGCTGGTATTTCGCCGAGGCAGTGCGAAGCGACCCGCACGCCGCCCCCGTCCTGCAAGCGACCCTGGACGCCCTCTGGCACTGTGACAGCGAGCTCGCCGCCGACGGCCTGCTGCTGAGCGTGTGCGACACCCTGCGCCCCCACGCCCGGGCCCTGGCGGCCCCGCGTGAAGCAACCCATCCTCTGGGCCGCGCCATCGACTATATGCAGGCGTACTTCGCCCGCCCCATCACCCTGACCGAGCTGGCCGGGGCGGTGAACCTCAGCCCCTACCACTTCCAGCGCAGCTTCAAGGCCCGCTTTCACGTCACCCCCCAGCAGATGCTGATGGCCATCCGCCTGCAGCGCGCCAAGGGGTGGCTGGCCGCCGGCCTACCCGCCGCCGAGGTCGCCGCCGCCTGTGGTCTGGCCGATCAGTCACACCTCAACCGCGCCTTCCTGCGCCGCTATGGCACCACCCCGGTGCGCTACCAGAAACAGGTGCAGGCCGGCCGCTAAAGCGCAATCTGGTTCAATACGCCGCCCTTCCCCGCCTGCTAGGCTGGCCTCCTTCTTCTCCACCGGAAATAGAAAATGTTGCTCGGAGTCTTGTTTGCCCTGCTGGCCGGCCTGATGTGGGGGCTCATCTTCGTCGCCCCCCTGCTGGTGGACGGCTATCCCCCCGCCCTGCTCGCCAGCGGCCGCTACCTCGCCTTCGGCCTCATCGTGCTGCCGTTCGCCTGGCAGGCCCGCAAACGCCTGGCGGCCCTCTCGGCCAGCGATTGGCGCGAGGCACTCGCCCTCACCCTGGTGGGGAACCTCATCTACTACTTTTGCCTGTCGGGGGCCATCTTGCGCATCGGCTCGCCGCTGGCGGCCATGATCATCGGCACCCTGCCAGTGGTGACGGCCCTGGCCGCCAACTGCCTCTATGGCGCACGGGACGGCCGCCTCTCCCGCGCCCGCCTCTACCCGGCCCTGCTGCTGATGGGAGCCGGCCTCTATCTGGTCAACCACGCCGAGTTGACCTGGCAGGCAGAGGCGCGCACCGAGCAGCTGTTCGGGCTCGCCCTGGCGGCGGCCGCCGTGCTGTGCTGGACCTGGTATCCCTTGCGCAACGCCCGCTGGCTACGCGAGCACCCGGGCCGCAGCCCGATCGTCTGGGCCACCGCCCAGGGACTGGTAACCCTGCCGGTGGCGCTCATTGCCTACCTCGGCAGTCTCGGCCATCTCGCCCTGAGCGCACCGGACTTTCCCCTGCCCTTCGGGCCGACGCCCCTGCGCTTCGTGCTGCTGATGGGGGCGGTAGGGCTCTTTTGCTCCTGGCTCGGCACCCTGTGCTGGAACGAGGCGAGCCAGCGCCTGCCGACCGTGCTGGTGGGACCGCTCATCGTGTTCGAGACCCTGGCGGGGCTGCTCTACGCCTTCATGCTGCGCGGGATCATGCCGACCATGAGCACCCTGGTGGGCGTCGTCTGCCTGGTGGTGGGAGTGCTCTACGTGATCACCGGAAAGCCGCGACACCTGACGGAAAAACCCGTCAAAGCACGGTTAACTTGACTCATGTCATCTTGATAAACCGCGGATTTCCCTATACTGACCGAGTTTTATCACTCGTCTTTGGGGGCTGTTGTGTGTGAAGTGACGCAAGCCCGGTTGGCCGAATGGCGTGAGCGCCTGCTGACCGATTGGGCGCAAACGAGAGAAGCGCTGATTGCTCAGCTCAAGGCCTGTCGTCGTGACGACTGGGCCCAAAAAGTGGGAAGCTGCGAGCGGGATCAACTGGTGGATCTGACCAGTCGCCTCGACTTGCCCAAGGTGGAGTCGAGCGTGGCACGGCTGAAACGCCTCGACGCGGCGCTCTGCCAGATGGAGCTGGGTCTCTATGGCCTCTGCTCCGATTGCGAGGAGCCGCTCGCCATCGACCAGCTGGATCAGGATCCCAGCCTGCAACGCTGCCCGCGCTGCGAAGCCCGCTATCGCAAGGGATTCCACGCCCACGAACTCTGATGGGGGCACCCTTTGTGCCCGCCATTTTATCTGTGACTCCCCTCCCCGTTTCCCTTGCCCGCCCGATCCCCGGGACAAACCCGGCGCCAGGGGTGCTCATGCCTGTCCGCCCGGGTGGCCGAACTGCAACAGACGCAAAAAAGGGAAGTCATTGACTCCCCTTTTCACCTCTCCATGCCGGATATGGCCTTCCGACTCACGACGTCGGGATGCCCAGGTTACTGGGCCAGCAGATGCCCCACCAGCTCATGACGCCAGCCTTGCAGCAGCATGGGCTTGTCGGCGCGTGCCCGCTCCTCGGCGCTCATCCGCCAGCTCCAGGTGAAGTACTGGTGGATGATCTTCTTGCTGGCCACCAGCTCCGGCGGGATGTTGCTGGCCTTGGCCTTCTCTTCCACCATGGCCTTGATGCGCTTGAGCTCGGCCTTGTACTGGGGAAAGTCCACCAGCCGGCGAATGGGCTCTGGCCAGCTGTCAGGAGCGCTCTGCTGGGCGGCTGCCACTATATCCAGCATCCGCTTGCCGTGGATCTTGATCTCGATGGGGGCCAGCCCCAGCTCGTTGAGATCCCGCAATGAAGTGGGTCGGCGCTCCGCCACCTTGAACAGGTGCAGCTCCTTGACCACGAAGTTCAGGGCCAGATCCCGGCGCACCGCCTCTTGCTGACGCCAGGCGGCGAGCTCACGCAAGATGGCCAGTTCGCGCCGACCCAGTTGCCAGGCGTTGATGATCTCGAGGTAGGCCTGACGGGGATCGCTGCCCTGGGTCTTGCGGGCGGAGTGGTTCTGGCACTCCTGCTCGAACCAGGCAAACTTGCCGCTTTCATGCAGCCTGGCCATCACCTTCTCGTAGAGGGGCATCAGGTAGAAGACATCCGCCGCCGCGTACTCGAGCTGGCGCGCGGTCAGGGGACGGGCCAGCCAGTCGGTGCGGGCCTGATCCTTTTCCAGGGTCACCCCGAGGAACTCGTTGACCAGGGCGCCGAAGCCCACCGAGACGCCGTACCCCAGAAATGCCGTCGCGAGCTGGGTGTCGTGCATCTGGTTGGGCAGGTGGCCCGCCTGATGCTGGATGAGCTCCAGATCTTCACCGGAGGCGTGCAGTATGGCGATCTGCCCTGCCCGGCCGAGTCGCTGCCACAGGCCGGAGAGATCCAGGGTCAGGGGATCCAGCAGGGCGAGGCGTTCGCCGTCATAGATCTGGAACAGACCGAGCTGGGGATAGTAGGTACGGGTGCGAACGAATTCGGTATCTATGGCCAGGGGAACGTCGGCCAGGGAAGCGAGATACTGCTCCAGTTCGGCTTGCTGTGAAATGAGTTGATATTGCATCTTTGCCTGCACGTTGGTCGGGACCCAGAAAGAAAAAACCGTGGCATGACCCACGGTTTTGCATAACGACAGCGCTTGACTGCAGAGCAGTGCATGCCGGTTACTGCTTGGCAATCTCCTCGTCGCGCAGCACGCGCCGCAGGATCTTGCCCACATTGGTCTTGGGAAGTTCGTCGCGAAATTCTACCAGTTTCGGCACCTTATAGGCAGTCAGATGTTTACGGCAGTGGGCAATTATCTCGTCCTCTGTCAGCTTTGCATCTTTCTTGACCACGAAGATTTTCACCAGCTCGCCGGAAACCGGGTTAGGCACGCCGACGGCAGCCACTTCCAGCACCTTGGGATGGAGCGCCACCACGTCTTCAATCTCGTTCGGATAGACGTTGAAGCCGGAGACCAGGATCATGTCCTTCTTGCGATCGACGATCTTGAAGAAGCCCTGCTGGTCGCACACGGCGATGTCGCCGGTGCAGAGCCAGCCATCCTGCATCACCTCGGCGGTCGCCTCGGGACGCTGCCAGTAGCCCGTCATCACCTGGGGGCCACGCACCTGCATCTCGCCGGGGGCGCCCAGCTCGGTGATAACCAACCCCTTGTCATCCACCAGCCGGATCTCGGTGGAGCAGACCGGCAGACCGATGGAGCCGTTGTAATCCACCAGATCGTAGGGGCAGACGCTCACCAGGGGTGAACACTCGGTCAGGCCATAGCCTTCCAGCAGCGGGGTCCGGGTCAGCGTCTTCCACTGCTCGGCCACTGCCCGCTGCACCGCCATGCCGCCCCCTATGGTGAGCTTGAGGCGGGAGAAGTCCATGCCCTGGAACTCGCCGTTGTTGACCAGGGCGTTGAACAGGGTGTTGACCCCTGTGATGCAGGTGAAGGGGTACTTCTTGATCTCTTTGACAAAGCCCGGGATGTCGCGGGGATTGCTGATGAGCAGGTTGTAGCCACCCAGGCGCATGAACAGCAGGCAGTTCACCGTCAGGGCGAAGACGTGGTAGAGCGGCAGCGCCGTGACCACGAACTCCTTGCCCCGCTCCAGCACGGGACCATAGACACCGAGGCACTGCTCCACGTTCGCAATCATGTTGCGGTGAGTCAGCATGGCCCCCTTGGAGAGGCCCGTGGTGCCGCCTGTGTATTGCAGGAAGGCGATGTCCTGGTTGCTGATCTCCGGCTTGATGTACTGCAGGTAGCGCCCCTTGGCCAGGGCCTGGCGCATGGTGCTGGCGTGCGGGAGGTTGTATTTGGGCACCAGCTTCTTGACGTACTTGACCACGAAGTTGACCAGGGTGCCCTTGGCCAGGCCGAGGTTGTCCCCCATGCGGGTCAGGATCACGTGCTTGACCGGGGTGTCGTAGACCACCTTCTCCAGGGTATGGGCGAAGTTGGAGACGATGACGATGGCCTTGGCGCCGGAGTCTTTCAGCTGATGCTCCAGCTCGCGCGGGGTATAGAGGGGGTTGACGTTGACCACCGTCATGCCGGCCCGCAGTATGCCGAACACGGCGATGGGGTATTGCAGCAGGTTCGGCATCATCACCGCCACCCTGTCGCCCTTGCCGAGCTTGAGCTCGTTTTGCAGGTAGGCGGCAAAGGCACGGGACTGCTCTTCCAGCCGGCGGTAGGTAATGGTCTGCCCCATGTTGACGAAGGCGGGCTGGTCGGCAAACTGGGCGACCGACTCTTCAAACATCTCGACCAGGGAGCCGTATTGGTCTGGATTGATCTCGGCGGGCACCCCTTCTGGATAACGCTTCAGCCAGACTCTTTCCACGAACTTCTCCTGCATAACTAGCACCTGTGCGCTCACTGTGTTGCCTCCGTCCCTGTCACATCCATTTCAATCAGTTGTTTTAAGCTACAGCTCTAATGCCGCACATAGTTACATAAGGCAACATCGATTAACAGCAAATTAACAACGAGAAGTGTGAGGGAGAAAGCAAACCTGACATGATTCAAAGCCGGCGATCCTACCGGATCTGACAGAAGTTTTCGATATAAACGGCGGTTTTTGCCGAATTTTCCATATGGAAGTGATGATTTCCCGCCACCTGTACCATTTCAATCTGGCCAAAGGCCGGCCCCCGCAGTTGCCACTGCGCCAGCAGACTCTGGAACCCCTGCTCGCCCCGGATGAAGAGCACAGGGCAGGCGATGGCCCGGATCAGCGCCTGGGCCTGACCCTCGCTCATGCGCATGGGCGAGAGATCCCGCAGACGGGGATCGCTGCGCCAATGCCAGCGCCCTTCCCGCGCCTCCAGCTGGCGCTCGCAGATAAGGCGCGCCGCCGCCGGGGAGATGTCAGCCACCTTGCAGCGGGCCGCCACCGCCTCGTCGAGGGAGACAAAACCACCGGACGCTCGCTCGCGAGTGCGGCTGCGATTGAGGATGGCCCGCCGCAACTGGGCAGGCACCTCCTCATCGGGTTGGCTGAGCGGTCCCAGCCCCTCCAGCAGGATGAGCCGCACTATCTGCTCGGGGAAGACCCCGGCATAGGCGCTGGCGATCAGGGCCCCCAGCGAATGGCCGAGCAGGGTGAAACGCTGCCAGCCCGCAGCCTGGACAATCTGGTGCAGATCGTCGAGCCAGTCGACGAAGACATAGGGGGTCGGTTTGTGATCCGAATGGCCGTGACCCGGCAGATCGACGCAGACGAGGTGGCACTCAGCGAGATGGGGGGCAAGGGGCAGGAAGCTGGCGCCGTTGTCGAGCCAGCCGTGCAGGGCAATGATCAGGGGCTTGCCCTGCCGGCCGTTATCCAGCAGGGCGATGCGCCGTCCATCGGCCAGAGTGAGGAAGCGCTCTTCCATGATCACCAGCGGGAGTAGTGGCGTCTTGGCCAGAAGGGATCATAGAAGGGGTCGTAGAAGTAGGGGTCCATGTAGCGGATCTCCACCTCCTTCACCGGCGGCCACAGCTTGCTGGCGGTGACCTTGAGCACGGAGAAGCGATACTTGTGATTGCCTATCTGGCTGTCCACCGGCTTGTCCAGGGTGCCGAGCACCGTCAGGCTGCGCCCCTTGGCATAGAGCGTCGGATCCACAAACCCCTTCATGACGGCCAGAAAACGCCCCGGGCTCTGCTCCGTCTGGGTCGGTACGCCGTTGGCTTTGAGCGGCAGGTAGACCACCTCGATGACGCTCTGATCCTGCTCGTTGTGCACCGCCGAGATGACGCCGCTCCAGCGCGCAGGCTTGCCCTCCATCCCCTGCAGGGCAGGTTGATAGGCCACCAGCTGGCTTTCCGGCTCATAGGCCAGCTCCTTGGGCACAGTGCTGCAGCCGCCGAGCAGCAGCCCCGTCAGGCCCAGCATGATCACACGTTTCATCATTTGCCTCTCCTTGTCCGCGACGCCCACCTTCACACACTGGCGTCGAGTCGCGGCTCGCCGTTGGATGTCACTCGCGACCCGGCAGTTTCTTCCAGGTCACCTTGTCGCGCAGATAGACAGGGGTTGCTTGCTCCACAGCCACCGCCTCCCCCGCCAGCCAGGCACTGCGTGCCAGGGGCAGCATGTCGACCGCTGCCGGGAAACGCACCTGGCTCACCGCCAGCTCGTCGGCCAACGCATTGAGCGTCTCGCCATAGGTTTCAAAGCCGGTCCCGACGCAGCTCAGGCTGCCCGCCAGCTTGCCGCGCGCGTCAATCAGCGCGGCGGGATCGCTCACCACTTCCTCCCCCACCAGCTGCATGCGGCCATCAAGCAGCTCGTAGTGGCCAAAATAGACCTCGTTCATCCGCGCATCGATGGCGGTCAGCACCCGCGTTGCCCCCTCCAGACGATAAGCCCCCTGGGCCATGGCAGCCAGGGTCGAGATGCCGATGAGCGGCACGCCGGCGCCAAAGGCGAGCCCCTGGGCCACGCTGATCCCGATGCGCACGCCGGTAAAAGAGCCAGGCCCGCACCCGAAGGCGATGGCGTCGAGCTCAGCCAACGATAGCCCGGCCTCGTCTAACACAGCCTGAACCATGGGCAGGATTTTTTGGGTGTGATCCCGCGGCGCCTCTTCCCAACGGGAGAACAGCTTGTCGCCCACCAGCAGGGCGGCGGAGCAGGCTTCGGTGGCGGTATCAACGGCCAGGATCTTCAACTCGGTCATGGGTTACAATCTCTATAAAATCAGTCAATTACATAACGTGCAAGCGAGCAGTGCTCACCCGTTTTCTTAACATGGCAAATCCGTCAATCGCTAGCCACCCGCCAGCATTTGAGGTCCAATGCAGAGCGCGCCGGGTACGCGGCCCAGGCCCGAGCATCCCGCTCGACACAGCGTCCCAGGCTCGCCAGCTCCCCCGCCCTGGGAATTAACCGGCAGACTCAGTCGCCCCGGTCAAAGAAACGCCCCAGGGACCCGAGCTCCCGGGTACGAGGGATGGCGGGTAGACTCTTGATGAAGGTGGCGCCATAGGGCTTGTTGACCATGCGCGGATCACAGATGACCAGCACGCCGTGATCACTGCGATCACGAATGAGCCGCCCCACCCCCTGTTTCAGGGCAATCACCGCCTTGGGCAGTTGCAGCTCGGCGAAGGGATCGCCCCCCTTGAGCTTGCAGTCATCCACCCGCGCCTTGAGCAGCGGGTCGTCCGGGCTCGCAAACGGCAGCTTGTCGATGATAACACAGGACAATGCCGCCCCTCGCACGTCTATCCCCTCCCAGAAACTGCTGGTGGCCACCAGCACGGCGCGCCCGTTCTCCACGAAGGTCTTGAGCAGCCGCTGCTTGTTGTCCTCCCCCTGCAACAGCACGGTGCGGCCGATCTCCCGGCGCAGCACCTCGGCCACCTGGCGCATCACCTGATGGCTGGTGCAGAGGAAGAAGCAGCCTCCCGGCGTCTTGTTGATGAGGGGGATCATCAGAGTGGCCAGCTGCTCGCCGCGCCCGAAGGCGTTGGGCTCCGGCAGATAGCGCGGCACACAGAGCCGTGCCTGCTCGGCGTAGTCGAACGGGCTGTCGAGGATAAGCTCGGCGCTGCCCGCCAGCCCCAGCTCCACCTTGAAGTGATCGAAACGGTTGTCCACCGTCAGGGTGGCGGAGGTAAAGATCCAGGCCACCTCGGGCTTTTGCACCTCGGCACCGAAACGCTCGGCCACCGACAGCGGGGTGAGATTGAGGGAGAAGTGCAGCCGGGAGCAGTCATACCAGTAGGAGAAACCTGTCTGGTTGACCGCCAGCACCTCACCGAGGCGGGTGCGCAACTCGCAGACTCGCTCGAAGGCGTGATCCAGCTGCTCGCCGCGCCCGAGCGCGAGTTTCAGCACCTCGTAGCAGAGCCCGATGGCGTCGTTGAGACGGGCCAGGGCCTGGCCCCAGAGCGGCTGGCGCAGGAGATCTCGGGTATTGCCGCGCCCCCCGTCTATCCCGAAGGCGAGGCGCAAGTCCTGGCTCGCGATGGAGAGCCTGTCCGCCGCCTTGCCAAGCTGTCCCATGTCGTGGGCCTCGGCGCGATAGGCGAGCTGGATGTCCTGCGCCAGATCCAGGATGGTGCGGCTGCCCACCGACTTGCCGAAATAGTTGGTGGCGATCTCCGGCAGCTGATGCGCCTCATCGAACACATAGACTTGCGCTTCGGGCACCAGCTCGCCAAATCCGGTGTCTTTCACCGCCATATCGGCGAAGAAGAGGTGATGATTGATCACCACCACCTGGGCGTCCATGGCCCGGCGCCGGGCCACCACCAGATGGCAGTCGTCGTAATAGGGGCAGTCGCGACCGAGGCAGTTGTCATTGGTGCTGGTGACGTGGGCGAGGATCTCGGCGTTCTCCTGCAGCCCCGGAATGTCTCCCACATCGCCGTTGTCGGTGGCGGTGGACCAGGACTTCACCTTGACCAGATCGCTGAGGATCTCGGGCTTTTGCAGGTGGGATTCGCTCAGGAGGCGGTTCATCCGCTCGATGCACAGGTAGTTGCTGCGCCCCTTGAGCAGGGCCACCGGCGGGGTGTAGGAGAGCGCCCCCGTGATGGTGGGGAGATCCCGGTAGAAGAGCTGCTCCTGCAGATTCTTGGAGCCAGTGCTTATCACCACCCGCTTGCCGGATTCCAGCGCCGGCACCAGGTAGGCGTAAGTCTTGCCGGTGCCAGTGCCCGCCTCCACCAGCAGGCGGCCGCCGCTCTTGATGGCGCGCGCCACCGCTTCGGCCATCTCCAGTTGCGGCGCACGGGCCTTGAAGCCGTCAATGTGGCTGGCCAGAGGGCCATCTGGCTTGAACAGGGTCTGGATGGTCAAAGGAGCGTCCCGCGCAAAAGCGGCCATTATGCCAAAAGCGCGGCGAAAGCGGGACTGATAATGCGTTCAGACGAAGAGATCGATCTGATGGTCCGGATCCGGCTTGTGATCATCTTCCTGCGCCTTTGGTTGATCACGCCTGGCCGGAGGATACCCCTGCTGGTGCTGCTGGGCGCCGCCGCCGTTGTCAGTGCCAATCTTGCGCAGCTGATGCTTCTGGCTGATCTGGGTCACCTCCCGCTTGATGTCGTCGGGGCTCGGGGTCGACGGCGCGCGCGGCAAGATGGGGAATAACAGGTCCTGGCTGGGCATGGTGATCACTCCTCAGGCTATCTTGATTAGTTATCGACCAGAAAACCGTTTTCTCCACTTTAATCGGGCAAATCACAATTTCAGGTTGCATTTTCTGTCAAGGCAGGTAGTTTAAATCAGGCGTCAACTACGACATCTTATTTGTAAAGGATTGATTACATGAAGTTCACCACCCTGAAGACTCATCATCACCATCATCATCCCGACTAGTCTTTCAGGAGGTTGACTGCTGGAAGACACTTAACTGGTGACTTCCAAAAGGACCGCAAGATTCATGAACCCTCGGAAGCACACACTTCCGAGGGTTTTTTCGTTTTTGACTAGAAGGAAATCGAGCAATGGAAACACAACGTCTGCGCATCGCCATGCAAAAGTCCGGTCGCCTGAGCCAGGACTCCCAGGCTCTGTTCAAGAGCTGCGGCCTCAAAATTAACTTACGGGAACAGCGCCTCATCGCCCACGTTGAGAACATGCCCATCGACATACTGCGGGTGCGCGATGACGATATCCCGGGGCTGGTGATGGAAGGGGTGGTCGACCTTGGCATCATAGGCGAAAACGTGCTGGAAGAGGTGCAGCTTATTCGCGCCTCACAGGGTCTGCCCTTCGAGGTGAAAACCCTCAAGCAGCTCGACTTCGGTGGCTGCCGCCTCTCCCTGGCGGTGCCGGAAGACGTCACCTACACAGGGCCGCAAAGTCTGGCGGGCAAGCGCATCGCCACCTCCTACCCCGGGCTGCTCAAGCGCTTCTTCGACGAGAAGGGTCTCGGCTTCAAGAGCGTGATGCTGGGCGGCTCGGTGGAAGTGGCGCCGCGCGCAGGTCTGGCCGACGCCATCTGCGACCTGGTCTCCACCGGCGCGACCCTGGAGGCCAACGGCCTCAAAGAGGTGGAGGTGATCTACCGCTCCAAGGCGGTGCTGGTGCAGGCTCCCAACCCCTTGAATGAGGCCAAGCAGAAGCTCATCGACAAGCTGTTGCCCCGCATCCAGGGGATGCAGCAGGCTCGCGAGAGCAAGTACATCATGCTGCACGCTCCGAAAGACAAGCTCGATGCCATCACCGATCTGCTGCCCGGCGCCGAGCGCCCCACCATCATGCAGCTGGCCGGTGACACCAACCAGGTGGCCCTGCACGTCGTCTCCAGCGAGACCCTGTTCTGGGAGACCATGGAGCAGCTCAAGGCCCTCGGCGCCAGCTCCATTCTGGTGCTGCCCATCGAAAAAATGATGGAATAAGGAAGGGACATCATGCAGACCCTGATCTGGAAGACCCTCTCCCCCGCCCAGCAGGCCGACGTGCTGACCCGGCCCGCCCTCAATGACGAGGTGGACATAGGTGCCGTGGTCAAGGAGATCATCGGCGCGGTGCGCAGCCGGGGCGACGACGCCCTGCGGGAACTCGGCCTGCGCTTCGAGCGCGCCCCCCGTGAGCAGCTGCGCGTCAGCGAGGACGAAATCGAGGCTGCCTGCGCGCGGCTGGATGACGGCATCAAAAACGCCATCGAGGCGGCGATTGCCAACATTCGCACCTTCCACGCCGCCCAGGTGCAGCCCGTGGTACGAGTAGAGACCCAACCCGGGGTGGTGTGCGAACTGCGCACCCAGCCCATCAGCCGGGTCGGCCTCTATGTGCCGGGGGGCAGCGCGCCGCTCCCCTCCACCGTGATGATGCTGGCCATTCCAGCCGCCATCGCCGGTTGCCGTGAGGTGGTGCTCTGCACCCCGTCGCCGGCCAGCGACGAGATACTGTTTGCCGCCCGCGCCTGTGGCGTCGAGAAGGTGTTCGCCATCGGCGGCGCCCAGGCCATCGCCGCCATGGCCTACGGCACCCAGAGCATTCCCAAGGTGGACAAGATCTTCGGCCCGGGCAACGCCTATGTGACCGAAGCCAAGGGCCAGGTCTCTCGCGACTGGCGCGGCGCCGCCATCGACATGCCCGCCGGCCCCTCCGAGGTGCTGGTGATTGCCGACGAGAGCGCGAGCCCCGCCTTCGTGGCCGCGGATCTGCTCTCCCAGGCCGAGCACGGCCCCGACAGCCAGGTGGTGCTGGTGACCACCTCACCGCTCTTGGCCGATGCCATCGCAGGTGAAATAAAAAGCCAGCTGGCCAAGCTCAGCCGCCGGGATATCGCCGCCCAGGCACTCGGCAGCAGTCTGGTGATCCTCTGCGACAATCTGGACGAGGCCTGCGCCATCTCCAACGCCTACGCGCCGGAGCACCTCATCGTGCAGACCCGCGCCCCCCGCGATCTGCTGGATAAACTCGAGAACGCCGGATCTATCTTCCTTGGGGCATGGACCCCGGAGTCGGTCGGGGATTACGCCAGCGGCACCAACCACACCCTGCCCACCTACGGCTATGCCCGCACCTGCTCGAGCCTCGGGCTCGCGGATTACCAGCGTCGCTACACTGTGCAGGAGCTGAGCATCGAGGGGATCCGGGGCCTTGGCCCCATAGTCCAGCGTATCGCCGATGCGGAAGGGCTAGATGCCCACAAGAATGCCGTGACGCTGAGATTGAATGCACTGCAAGAGGAGCGGACATGACGATCACCGCACCGAGAGGGCGCCATGCCCTCATCAATAATGCCGTCACCCTCGGATTGAACGCACTTTCAGACCAGCAGCAGAAGGATTTGTCATGAGCATCGCCAATCTGGCTCGCCGCGTGGTGCGGGCCCTCACCCCCTATCAATCCGCCCGTCGCATCGGCGGTCAGGGTCACGTCTGGCTCAACGCCAACGAGGCGCCCCTGGCCTACCCCTTCACCATCGAGGGCAACCGTCTCAACCGCTACCCCGAGTGCCAGCCGGCCGAGGTGGTGAGCGGCTACGCCGCCTACGCCGGGGTCAATCCAGATCAGGTGTTGGTGAGCCGCGGCGCCGACGAGGCCATCGAGCTGCTGATCCGCACCTTCTGCGAGGCGGGGGAGGATCAGATCCTCATCTGTCCCCCCACCTACGGCATGTACGCCATCAGCGCCGAGACCTGCGGCGTCGGCATCGTCGAGCAGCCGCTCACCGCCAGCCGTCAGCCGGACTGGCCCGCCATCGCGGATCGTCTCTCCGACGTGAAACTGGTGTTCCTCTGCTCCCCCAACAACCCCACCGGGGATCTGGTGGGCCGCAAGGGGCTCATCGCCCTGCTGGAGAAGGCCCGGGAGCGCGCCATCGTGGTGGTCGACGAAGCCTATATCGAGTTCTGCCCGGAAAGTTCAGTGGTGGATCTGCTGGCCCAGTACCCCAATCTGGTGGTGACCCGCACCCTCTCCAAGGCCTTTGCCCTGGCGGGGATCCGCTGCGGCTTCACCTTAGGGGACCCGGAGCTCATCGCCATGCTGGCCAAGGTGATAGCTCCCTACCCCATCCCCGAGCCCATCGCCCAGATTGCGGCCCAGGCCCTCTCCCCCATGGGGCTGGCGCTGATGCAGGAGCGGGTGCAGGAGCTCAACAAGCAGAAGGCCCTCATCAAGGCCGAGCTGCTGCGGCTTGCCTGCGTGAAAGAGGTGTTCGAGGACAAGGGCAACTTCGTGCTGGTGCGCTTCACCGATGGTGCCGCCGTCTTTGCCGCCATGAAGGCCGCCGGCATCATCTTGCGTGATTTTTCCAGCAAGCCGGGCCTGGACAACAGCATCCGCATCACCATCGGCTATCAGGGGGAGATGGACGCCGTCCTCACCGTGCTGCGCGATCTATCGAACAGCACCCCCTCAGCCAGCAACCCGTCTGCCGCCAGCGTATAAGGAAGTAGCCAGATGAAGACCCCTTTTTTGTTTATCGACCGTGACGGCACTCTGATAGAGGAGCCGGTGACCGACAAGCAGGTGGACAGCCTCGCCAAGCTGCGCTTCGAGCCCATGGTGATCCCGGTGCTGCGCGAGCTGCAGGCCGCCGGTTACGTGCTGGTGATGGTGACCAACCAGGATGGGCTGGGGACCGCCAGCCTGCCGCTGGAGAACTTCCAGCCCCCTCACGATCTGATGATGCACCTCTTTGAATCCCAAGGAGTGAACTGGGAGCAGGTGCTGATCTGCCCCCACTTCCCCACCGACGGCTGCAGCTGCCGCAAGCCCCACCTCGGCCTGGTGAAGGAGTACCTCGCGTCCGGTCGCATCGACTTTGCCAACTCCTTCGTCATTGGCGACCGCCAGACCGACCTGCAACTCGCCGAGAACATGGGCATTCGCGGCATTCGCTACCACCCGCAGGATCACGACTGGCTCGCCATCCGTGATCAGCTGCTCTCCAAGGGGCGCGTGGCCGAGGTGGAGCGCTACACCAAGGAGACCCGCATCCAGGTGGCGGTGGACCTGGACAAGAGCGGCGGCAACCAGATTGCCACCGGCATCGGCTTCTTCGATCACATGCTGGATCAGATAGCCACCCACGCGGGCTTTCGCCTCAAGCTGAAGGTCAGCGGCGATCTGCACATCGACGATCACCACACGGTGGAAGACGTCGGGCTGGCTCTCGGTCAGGCTCTGCGCCAGGCCCTTGGCAACAAGCGCGGCATCGGCCGCTTCGGCTTCGTGCTGGCGATGGACGAGGTGCAGGCGGTGATCGACGGTCGCCCTCGCCTGGTTGAAGGCACGAACGACAGTGCCCAGGCTCCCTCCCTGACCGAGCTGGACGTGGCCACGGCGCTGGATTTGAGCGGCCGCCCCTACTTCGTGTTCGACTGCCCGAGCGGCTTTGGCCGCGACAGCGTGGGCGAGATGGCCACCGAGATGGTGCCCCACTTCTTCCGCTCCCTCTCGGACGCCATGGCCATCACATTGCAGATGAAGGTCGGCAGCGGCAACACCCACCACCAGGTGGAAGCGCTGTTCAAGGGCTTTGGCCGCGCCCTGCGCCAGGCCATCCGGGTGGAAGGGAGTGACCTCCCCTCCAGCAAGGGGGTGCTGTGATGGATGTGAGCAAGCAGAAGCTGGTCATCATCGACACGGGCTGTGCGAACCTCGCCTCGGTGCGCATGGCGTTCGAGCGTCTCGGCGTGCAGCCGCTGGTTTCCAGCAAGGCGGCCGATATCGAGGGGGCAGACAAGCTGATCCTGCCCGGGGTGGGTACTGCCGTGGCCGCCATGAAGAATCTCAACGAGCGCAACCTGGTGCCGCTTATTCGCGCCGCCAGGCAGCCCCTGCTGGGCTTTTGCCTCGGCATGCAGATGCTGGCACAGGCCTCCGAGGAGAACATGAGCACCGATGGCGGCGAAGGGCGGCTCATCGACTGCCTCGGCATAGTGCCTGGCAGGATCCGGCTGATGGAGGTGGGCGATCTGCGCCTGCCCCACATGGGCTGGAACCAGATAGAGCACGATGAGACCCATCCCCTGCTCAAGGGGATCCAAAGCGGCAGCTACTTCTATTTCGTCCACTCCTACGCCCTTGAGGTGACCGACGCGACGCTGGCAACCTGCGACTATGGCCAGCCCTTCACCGCCATCGTGGGGCGCGACAACTTCTTCGGCGCCCAATTCCACCCGGAGCGATCCGGCGCAGCCGGTGCCCGTTTACTGCAAAACTTTCTGGAGCTGTAACAAGGATGATCATTCCCGCAATCGACCTCATCAATGGTCAGGTAGTCCGACTCTATCAGGGGGACTACGGCCAGAAGACCGCATACAGCAGCAGCCCCCAGGCCCGCTTCGACGACTATGTCGCCCAGGGAGCAGAGCAACTGCACCTGGTGGATCTGGACGGCGCCAAGGATGCAAAAGCGCGCCAGCTCGCCCTCATCACCACCCTGCTGGCGGCCACCAGGGCGCCGGTGCAGGTGGGCGGCGGCGTGCGCAGCGAGCAGGATGTGGCGGATCTGCTGGCCGCCGGTGCCAACCGGGTGGTGGTCGGCTCCACTGCCGTCAAGTCCCCGGATCTGGTGGCTAGCTGGATGGAGAAATATGGCCCCGAGCGCATCGTGCTGGCGCTGGATGTCAATATCGATGCAGAGGGGAATCGCCAGATCGCGGTGGCAGGCTGGCAGGAGAACAGCGGTGTGAGCCTGGAGGCGCTGATCGAGCGCTTCCTCTCCGCCGGGCTCAAGCACGTGCTCTGCACCGACATCAGCCGGGACGGGACGCTCTCGGGCAGCAACGTCGAACTCTACCGGGATCTCTGTGCCCGCTACCCCAGCGTGGCGTTTCAGGCCTCCGGCGGCATCGGCGGCCTGGCGGACATAGAGGCGCTCAAGGACACCGGCGTCAAGGGGGTCATCCTCGGCCGCGCACTGCTGGAGGGCAAGTTCGACGTGCAGCAGGCCATCGCCTGCTGGAGTGAGTGACCACGGGATCACCCGCTGCTCCCCAAGGTGCCTGTCCGGCCATCAGCGCCGGAACAGGCACCTCTATCTTCTGAGGGCATAGCGGTAAGCCCTTATAATCTGGCAGCAATTGGCTCTATACTCGGACTCATCGAGATAATGTCACGGAAGGCTTATGTTCACATCTCACTGTGCCACCATCCTCATCGTCGATGACTCTCCCGAGAACCTGATGGTGCTGACCGAGCTGCTCTCACCCAGCTACCGGGTGCTCGCCGCCCAGAGCGGGGAGAAGTGCCTGCGCATCGCCAGTGGCAAGACGAAACCCGATCTCATTCTGCTGGATGTGATGATGCCCGGCATGGACGGCTACGAGGTACTCAAGCAGCTTCGCACCAACCCCGACACCCACCGCATCCCAGTGGTACTGCTCACCGCCCTCGCCGATCCCCAGAGCGAAGAGCAGGGCCTCTCCCTCGGGGCCGCCGACTACATCACCAAGCCCATCAAGCCCGTCATCGTCCAGGCGCGGGTACGCACCCAGCTGGAAGCCAAGCAGGCCCGGGATGGTCTGCACGATCAGAATGCGGCCCTGGAGGCCGAGGTCGCTCGCCGGATGGCCGAAAACGATCTGATCCAGCAGGTCTCCATCCGGGCGCTGGCCCATCTGGCAGAGATCCGCGATCCCGAGACCGGCAATCATATCCTGCGCACCCAGGGCTACGTGCGGTTGCTGGCGAGTGCCCTTGCCGGTCACCCCCGCTTTGCCGGGACCCTGTCGCCGGGTTACATCGATCTGCTGAGCCGCTCCGCCCCCCTGCACGACATCGGCAAGGTTGGCATTCCCGATCATATCCTGCTCAAACCGGGCAAGCTGACCCCGGAGGAGTGGCAGATCATGCGCACCCACGCCAAGCTCGGCAGCGACGCCATCGAAGAGGCCGAGCGAGATATGGAGCAGCCATTGGCCTTCCTCACCCTGGCCAAGGAGATAGCCCACTGGCACCACGAGAAGTGGGACGGCAGCGGCTACCCGGACGGCCTGTGCGGCGACGCCATTCCCCTCTCGGCCAGGTTGATGGCGCTGGCGGATGTGTTTGACGCCCTCATCAGCGCCCGGGTCTACAAACCGGCCATGTCCTATGACGAGGCCCGTGCCCTGATCCTCTCCGGCAGCGGTCAACACTTTGACCCGGACGTGGTGGCAGCCTTCGACAGCCATTTCGAGCAGTTCGTCCTCATCGCCGAGCGTTACCAGGATGTCGCCGAGGCAATCCATGGCTGAACAGCCTCCCCTGACCCGGGCCCACGTGCTCAACGTGGTGCTCACCTATGCCGCGGTGGCGAGCCTGTGGATCCTGCTCTCGGACAAGGCGGTGGAGTGGCTCTTCCACACCCCGGCCCAGTTCGCCCTGGCCAGCACCATCAAGGGGTGGCTGTTTATCCTCATTACCGCGCTCATGCTCTATGCCATGCTGCGCCGTCGCATCAATCAGACCACCGCCAGCCCCCGCCTCACCGGGCGTCAGTGGCTCCCCATCCTGCTGCTCAACGGTATCATTCTGGCCCTGACCGCCATGGCCATCGCCCAGAACATCGGCCTGACCCGGGACAAGGAGGTGGCACGCCTCGAGACCATCGCCGATCTCAAGAGCAGGCGCATCACCGAGTGGCTGGGCAACCGGGAGCAGGATCTGCGCCAGATCGTCGGCAACTCCCGCGACGGGGCGCTCTCTCCCGCCGAGCCTCAGAGACCCTCCGATGAGCAGGCGCAGCAACTGACGCGACTGGTCGAATTCATCTCGGGGCGGGGATTCGATGGCGCGGCCCTCTTCGACCCCGCCGGCCAGGCCCTGTGGCAGACCCCGGGGGCCGGCACCATGAATGCCACCCTGCGCGATGCCCTGACCCGGGTGGAGCCGGGCAAGGTGCTCAGGGTCGGCCCCTATCTGGATGAGCGAGGCCAACCCAGGCTCGACTTCCTGGCCCCCCTGACCAAGGCGGCGGGGCCGGCCCCGGTCATGGTGCTGCAGATAAGCGGCAGTCACTGGATAAACCAGATCCTCAAACCCTGGCCCACTCCCGACAGCAGCGGGGAAGCCACGCTGTTTCGCCAGCGTGCAGATCAGGTGCAGTATCTGAACGACCCGCGCTATCGCCCCGACTCGGCCCTGCGCCTGCACCTTCCACTTCATCACGACACCCTGCTGGCGGCCCAGTATCTGCGACTGGACGGCGGGCAGCGAAGGTCAAGGGTGCTGTCCGGCATGGATTATCGCGACATCGCGGCCTTTGGCGTCGTCTATCCGGTTGCGGACACGGATTGGTACCTGCTGACCAAGATAGACAAGGCCGAGCTCAACCAGGCCAGCTTCAAGGAGAGCATCTGGATTGGCCTCATCGCCCTGCTGGTGCTCTTCGTCACCAATGCCGGCATCATCTTGCTGCGCCAGCACACCCGACTGCTGATGGCAGAGCAGGTGCGCCACTCCCAGGCGCAGCGGCTGCAGGCGTTACAACTGCTCTCCGCCATCGCCGACAGCTCGGAAGATGCCATCTTCGCCAAGGACAGGGAGGGCAAATACATACTGTTCAACCGCGCCGCCAGCCAGTTCGTGGGCAGACCCGCCGCCGAGATGCTGGGTCAGGATGACCTGGCCATCTTCCCCCCCGATCAGGCCCGGATGCTGATGGAGGCAGGCCGCCGGGTGATCGAGAACAACCGGGTGCAAACCGAGGAGGAGTACCTGACCCTGCCAGGTGGCGATCGGGTGTTCCTCGCCACCAAGGGGCCGCTGCAGGACAACGAGGGGGAGGTGATCGGCATCTTCGGCATCTCCCGCGACATCACGGACTTCAAGCGTACCGAGGCTGATTTGCGAGAACGGGAGGGACTGTTTCGCGCCCTGGTGGAGCAATCCCTCGCCGGCATCTACATCATCCAGCAGGGCAGGCTCTGCTACATCAACCCCTGTTTTGCCCACCTGTTTGGCTACGACTCCCCCGGCGTCCTGCTCGGCGTCGGCCCCCTGCACGCCCTGGCAAGCCCGAAGGACAGCGACCGGGTGGCCGAGCTGGTGCAGCAATGCGAGCAGGAGGGTAGCGACATCCATGCCCGCTTCAGCGCCTTGCACCACGACAACCAGCCTCTGGAAGTGGAGCTGTACGGGCGGCGCGTCGACTATCGCGGCCAGCCCGCCGTGCTCGGGCTCTTGCTCGATGTCACCGAGCGGGAGCAGGTCGAGCAGGCCCTGACCCGCCAGGCCATGGAGCTGCGCCAGCAAAACGAGGAGCTGGAGCGTTTCAACAAGGTGATGGTGGACAGGGAGCTCGCCATGCTGACCCTCAAGCACCAGATCAATGCGCTCTCACACCAGCTCGGGCTGCCGCCGCCCTACCCCCAGGCCCCCATGCCGCCGGAGGATCACCCATGATGCACCGACCGCAACTGTGGCATGTCCGCCCAGCCACCCAGCGCTGGGGCGTCTGCCTGCTGGCCCTGCTGCTGCCCGTCCTGATGTTGCAGATCCGGGTCCAGCTGCCCATCGCCTTTGGCGAGCGGCCGTTGCTGGTGCTCTTCATGCTGCCCATCATCCTCTGCGCCCTGCTGGGAGGCTTGCTGCCAGGCCTGCTCTGCACCCTGATCAGTGCCCTGGTCACCACCTACTTCCTGCTGCCCCCGATCCATGAGCTGACCGTGGCGGCCGGCCAGGATCTGGTGCAGTGGGGGCTCTTGGTTGCCAACGGCGTGCTCGTCAGCCTCCTCAGCGCCGCCATCCACAGCTCCCGCGCCCGGGAGATCCAGCGCTGGCAGGAGCTGATGAACACCCAGTCCCGCCTGCAACAGAGCGAGAACCGCTTCCAGGCCACCTTCGAGCAGGCGGCGGTCGGCATCGCCCTGGTCGCCCCCGATGGCGGTTGGCTGCGGGTCAACCGGCGGCTATGCGACATGCTGGGCTACCGCGCCGATGAGCTCATGGGCATGAGCTTCCAGCAGATCACCCACCCGGACGATCTCTTCATCGATCAGCACTACGTCGATCGGATGCTGGCGGGCGAGCTGCCCCACTACACCCTGGAGAAGCGCTATCTGCACAAGGGGGGCGAGGCCATCTGGACGACACTGACGGTGGCCCTGGTCAGGGATAGCGAGGGGGAGCCCGACTACTTCATCTCCATCATCGAGGACAATCAGCAGAACAAGGAGACGGAGGAGGCCCTGCGCCGCAACGAGGGGATCCTGCGGGAATCCCAGCGGCTGGCCAAGATCGGCAACTGGCGCTGGCGTGTCAGCGACGGCAACCACTTCTGGTCACCGGAGATCTACCGCATTTATGGCCGTGATCCCGCCCTCCCCCCTGCCGTCTATCCCGAGGTGAAAAAGTACTTCACCCAGGAGGGGTGGCACACCATGGCCCAGGCCGTCGAGCGCTGCCTGCACGATGGGCAACCCTACGAATGTGATGCCGGCGTCATCAACGAGCAGGGGCACCCGGTCTGGGTCATCGCCCGTGGGGCTGCCTTGCGGGACGGGGACGGCCATGTGGTCGAGCTCTATGGCACTGTGCAGGACATCACGGAGCGCAAGCTGGCCGAGCAGCAGTTGCTGCACAATCAGCAGGCGGCGCTCGATACCCAGCGCCGCGCCCGCCTGGCGGCACTGAACCTGATGGACGATGCCATCAGTGCCCGGGTCCGGGCCGAGTCCATCAGCAGTGCCCTGCGCGAGAGCGAGCAACGGCTGCTGATGGCCCAGGAGGGCGCCCACGTCGGGATCTGGGAGTGGGACATGGTCAATGATCACCTCTTCTTCTCCCCGGAATGCGCCCGCCTCTATGGCCGCGACGCCGGGCAACTTACCACCTTTAACGCCTGGCAGGCCTGCCTGCACCCGGACGACAAACCCCGTATCGACGCCCTGCTGGCCGAGCTCTCGGTCAGCGACAAGCCCTTCGAAATCGAGTTCAGGATCCTGCTGCCAAACGGCGACCTATGCTGGCTGGTGAGCAAGGGCAGCGTCTATCGGGATGCCTGGCAGCGCCCCCTGCGTCTGCTCGGCATCCATCTTGACATCACGGAGCGCAAGCAGGCCGAGCAACAGCTGAGGCAGCTCTCCCTGGCACTGGAGCAGAGCCCGGATGGCGTCTTCATCACGGACACTCGTGCCCGCATCGAATATGTCAACGCGGCCTTCCTGACCATCAGCGGCTACCAGCAGGAGGAGGTCATCGGCCAGACCCCCTCCCTGCTGCGCTCCGGCCTCACCCCCAGAGCCACCTATGTCGCCCTGTGGGATGCCATCAAGCGTGGCCAGCGCTGGCACGGCGAGTTCGTCAACCGGCGCAAGGACGGCTCACACTATCAGGTGCTGGCGGCCATCTCCCCCATTCGCCAGGAGAACGGGCTGGTGACCCACTATGTGGCGGTACAGGCCGACATCACCGAGAAGAAACAGCTCGGCGAGGAGCTGGATCAGTACCGTTACCACCTGGAGGAGATGGTCGATGAACGCACTCTGCAACTGGCCCAGGCCCACCAGCGCGCCGAGAGTGCCAACCGCGCCAAGAGCGCCTTCCTGGCCAACATGAGCCACGAGATCCGCACTCCCATGAACGCCATCCTGGGGCTCACCTATCTGCTCAAGCGCGACACCCCGGACAGCACCCAGCACGAGCGGCTGGAGAAGATCGACAATGCCGCCCAGCACCTGCTCACCATCATCAATGACATCCTGGATCTCTCCAAGATAGATGCGGGCAAGATGGCGCTGGAGCAGAGCGACTTCTCCCTCACCGCCATGCTGGACAATGTCAGCGCCCTGATGAGCGAGCAGGCCCGCGCCAAGGGCCTCTCCCTCATGGTCGACATGGGAGACTCGCCCACCTGGGTCCATGGCGACATCACCCGCCTGCGCCAGGCGCTGCTCAACTACGCCGCCAACGCCATCAAGTTTACCGAGCAAGGTGCGGTCACCCTGCGGGTACGGATGGCCCGTCCGCTTGCCGACGGCTACCTGCTGCGCTTCGAGGTGGAAGACACCGGTATCGGCATCAGCCCGGAGCAGTGCGAGAAGCTGTTCCAGGCCTTCGAGCAGGCCGACGTCTCCACCACCCGCAAATACGGCGGCACTGGCCTCGGGCTTGCGATCACCAGCCGGCTCGCCACCCTGATGGGGGGGGAGGCCGGCGTCAACAGCACCCTCGGCCAGGGGAGCTGCTTCTGGTTCACCGCCGCCCTCTCGGCGGGTCAGGGGGAGGCGCCGCACCCGCTCCCGCCAGAGCAGAGCCTGGCGCAGACCCTCTTCCCCCACACTGCCCGGGTGCTGCTGGTGGAGGACAATGCCATCAACCGGGAGGTGGTGCTGGAGCTGCTTTGCAACAGCGGCCTCGTCATCGAGACCGCCGTCAATGGCCAGGAGGCGCTGGCCCTTGTCCGCCAGCATACCTACGATCTCATCCTGATGGACATACAGATGCCGGTGATGGATGGCTACGACGCCACCCGCGCCATCCGCGCCCTGCCCGGCCTGGCGCGGCTTCCCATCCTCGCCCTGACGGCGAGCGCCTTCGAGGAGGACAGGAAGGCCTGTGAATCCGCCGGCATGAACGACTTCATCGCCAAGCCCGTCACCCCCGCCAAGCTGTTTGAGGCGCTGCAGCGCTGGCTGCCGAACAAGGGAATGGTGGAGCCCGTGGTGGAGCCCGGTGAGCAGGATCTGTCCCGCGACCCCCAGGCAGGCCCCCTCGCCCGCCTGCAGGGCGTCCCCGGGCTGGATCTGCAGCAGGGGTTGGCGGCACTGCAGGGCAAGCAGGACAAATACCTTGCCTTGCTGCGCCACTTCGCCAACGAGCATGGCCAGGACATGGTCCTGCTCCACCACCATCTGCAAACGGGGGATAGCACGAGCGCCACCCGGCTGGTTCACACCCTGCGCGGGGTCGCGAGCACCCTTGGCATGGTGGAACTCGCGCGCCAATGCCTGCTGCTGGAGCAGACGCTCGCGGGGGATGGCCCCGAGCCGACCGCCCTGATGACGGTCATTGCCGGGGAGCTGGCGGCCTTGCACGACCGGCTGGGGGAAGAGGTGTCCGCCCAGGCGCCGCAGCTCATCCCCCTTGGCAGCCAGTGGCAACGGGATCTGCGCCAGCAGATGGAGGCCTTGCTGCTGCAAAGCGACACCGCCGTGATCCCGCTGTTCGAGCAGTATGCCGCCCCCCTGCGGCTCATGCTCGGGCCCCGCAGCGAGACCCTGGCCAGGCAGTTGAAGAGCTTTGACTTTGACGGCGCCCTGCTCACCTTGCACCAATGCGCGCAAGCAGATGAGCCCCCCACTGAGGTCATGCCCCCTCTCCCCGATGGCGCTTCGCCGTCCCCGGGCCAGCCGAAGGGAGACAAAGGGTTGAATCACTGAATAAAGTCATGCATATAGTGTTGGCTCCCCCGGGGCTGCGCCGCCCGATGAGGGCGCCGTTTCCCGCTCAGGATCCAGCAGTGAAAGCATGCCAACCGCTTTTCCGTCCGCCGCCTGATCCTGCGTCACCGGCAGAACGATGATTTTTTAACTGTGCTTTACATGGAGCAATGAGCATGTTGTCAAAGCGTATTATCCCCTGCCTCGACGTCAAAGATGGCGTTGTGGTCAAGGGCGTGCAGTTTCGCAACCACGAGGTGATGGGCGGCATCGTCGATCTCGCCCGCCGCTACGCCGCCGAGGGTGCCGACGAGCTGGTGTTCTATGACATCACCGCCTCGAGCGACGCCCGGGTGGTGGACAAGAGCTGGGTGAGCCGGGTGGCCGAGGTCATCGACATCCCCTTCTGCGTCGCCGGCGGCATCAAGAGCGTCGAGGATGCCCGCCAGATCCTGGAGTTCGGAGCCGACAAGGTATCCATCAACTCCCCGGCCCTGGCCGATCCCACCCTGATCACCCGGCTGGCGGAGCGTTTCGGCGTGCAGTGCGTGGTGGTGGGCATCGACTCCTACTTCGATGCCCCAAGCGGCCAGTATCAGGTCAAACAGTTCACCGGCGACGAGAGCCGCACCCGCACCACCAGCTGGACCACCCTGGAGTGGGTCAAGGAGGTGCAAAAGCGCGGCGCCGGCGAAATCGTGCTGAACGTGATGAACCAGGACGGCATGCGCCAGGGCTATGATCTCGAGCAGCTCAAACTGGTGCGGGCCGTCTGCAAGGTGCCGCTGATTGCCTCCGGCGGCGCCGGTGCCATGGAACACTTTCGCGATGCCTTCACCCTGGCCGACGTGGACGGCGCCCTGGCGGCGTCCGTGTTCCACAAGGGCCTTATCCCCATTCCTGAATTGAAACGCTGGCTGAAAAACGAAGGAGTCGCCATCCGTGAATAATCAAGCAGTAGACAATGCATTGCCCCTGGCCGAGCGCCTGGACTGGGACAAGTGTGACGGCATGATCCCCGCCATCGTCCAGCATTCGCTAAGCGGCGAAGTGCTGATGCAGGGCTTCATGACCCGCGAGGCGCTGGAAAAGACTGAAGCCACCGGCCAGGTCACCTTCTTCAGCCGCAGCAAGCAGCGCCTCTGGACCAAGGGCGAGAGCTCGGGTCATGTGCTCAAACTGGTCGCCATCACCACCGACTGCGATCAGGACTCCCTGCTGATCGCCGCCGACCCGGTGGGCCCGACCTGCCATCTGGGCAATCCCTCCTGCTTCGACGGCCACCCGCTGCCGCCGCTCGGTTTTCTCGCCGAGCTCGAGCAGATCCTGGCATCACGCAAGGGGGCAGACCCCGCCACCAGCTACACCGCCAGCCTCTATGGCAAGGGCACCAAGCGCATCGCCCAGAAGGTGGGTGAAGAGGGGGTGGAAGTGGCCCTGGCCGCCATGGCGAAAGACAGGGAGGAGCTCATCAACGAATCCGCCGATCTGCTCTATCACCTGACGGTGCTGCTGCAAAACGAAGGCTTGGGTTTGAAGGATGTGGTGCAGCGGCTTTATGAGCGCCACACCAAGTGAACAACGAATCCATGTTGACCCAGCTCTATCACCTGACCGTCTTGCTGCAAAACGAAGGCTTGGGTTTGAAGGATGTGGTACAGCGGCTTTATGAGCGCCACACCAAGTAATCGTTGAACTCATCTCGACAAAACGGGCCCTCTGGGGCCCGTTTTTCGTGCGCTGGCGCCCTCTTCGCGGGAGTTGCCACTGTCAGGGCGCGTCAAGGACGCTGTACCCCTGACAGGATCTGGGATACCCAGGCTGGCGGTCCCCCTGAACAGGGAGTCGCTCATCCCAGGGCTGGCGGCGATAATGGCGCACCACCCTCATCTCCCCAGGCGCGATGAACAAATTTCAGGTTTTCTCCACCCCGGAGGCGCCCGCCGCCTTCACCTTGCTCGACATGGCGTCGGCCAGCTTCCTGGCAGACAAGGCCACCCTGCTGGCACAGGGGTTCGAGGTCATAGGCGAACCCATACTGGCCCCAGATGCCCGCGCGGCGGCCGAATCCCATCAGCTCAACATGGCCGATCCCAGCCGCCCCTATGGTGGCCCCGGCACCATAGGCCTCTTCAGAACCATGTTGCTCCATGCTCCCAGGCTGTTTGGCAAGGAGAAACCGCCAAGAGGCTGACTGAAGCCGACCTGAATGGAGGCCCCTTTGGGTGCCGCAAATGGGGCCTGTTCGGCGCCAAGGCCCCCATGGATAATGCGGGGGCACAGTTCACTCCCAGAGGCCCTATGAGCAAATACCAGTTCTTCCGTCAGGGACAGGATCCCGCCAGCGTCACCTTCTTGCTGATGTCGTCCCCCTCATTCTTGCCTGAAAAGTCACAGCTGCTGGAGCAGGGCTTCGAGGTGGTGGGGGATTATATCGACGCAGCCAACGAGAAAGAGGCGCTCGACAAGTTCAAGAGCGGCATGATAGAACCCCTCGCGGAGTACACCAAGGCCAGTGAAGCAGGGGGACTTTACTACTTCATCACCGGCCTGTGGCAGGCGCTGCACAAGCGCATCAAGGGCGCCAACCCGCCCCGCTGAGAGGCGCCAGGATAGCTGGTCGCCAGCGCGTCCCCGTCAAGCAGAGGGCGGATTTTCCTTGCAACAGGCCTGCGCCCGCACGCTTCGCAGCAGGCGCTCTCTGGATGATAAAGAACGGGCCCACAGGCCCGTTGATTGGATGAGGCCCTCACCTGAGTCACTCCAGCTGCTTGCGCAACATGAACTTTTGAACCTTGCCGGTGGAGGTCTTGGGCAGGGGGGTGAAGATGATGCGCTTGGGGGCCTTGAAGTGGGCCATCTGCTCGCGGCAGAACGCAATCAGCTCCGCCTGGCTGAGCACCCGACCCTCCTTGAGCTTCACAAAGGCGCAGGGCACCTCCCCCCACTTCTCGTCCGGCATGGCGATCACTGCGGCCTCGTCCACGTCCGGGTGGCGATAGAGCACGTCCTCCACCTCCAGGCTGGAGATGTTCTCCCCACCGGAGATGATGATGTCCTTGGATCTGTCCTTGATCTCCACGTAGCCATCCGGGTGCCAGACAGCCAGATCCCCGCTTCGAAACCAGCCGTCCGCCATCGCCTCCTCGCTCGCCGCCGGGTTCTTGAGGTAGCCCTTCATGACGATGTTGCCACGCAGGAAGATCTCCCCCAGGGTCTTGCCATCCCGGGGCACAGGCTCGCCGCTGACGGGGTTGGCCACCCGCATCTCTCCCTGCAGCGGTGAGGCCACCCCCTGGCGCGCCTTGAGCCGGGAGAGCGCCGTGGCATCCTGCCCCTGCCAGCTTCGCTGGGGCTCGCACACCACGCAGGGGCCATAGGTTTCGGTCAGGCCATAGACATGGGTCACGGCGATCCCCATGGCCTCCATGCCGGCGATCACGGTGGCGGGCGGCGCCGCCCCCGCCGTCATCGCCTTGATGGGATGGTCAAGCCCCAGTTTCAGGGCCGGATCGGCGTTGTTCAGCATATTGAGGACGATGGGGGCGGCGCAGAAATGGCTCACCTTGTGCTCGTGCAGCGCCTCATAGATGGCGCCCGCCTGCACGTGGCGCAGGCAGACGCTCACCCCGGCGGTCGCCGCCAGGGTCCAGGGGAAACACCAGCCGTTGCAGTGGAACATCGGCAGGGTCCACAGATAGACGGGGTGCTTGGGCAGCTCCCAGGAGAGGGCGTTGTTGACCGCGTTCAGGTGGGCGCCGCGATGGTGATAGACCACTCCCTTTGGGTTACCCGTGGTACCCGAGGTGTAGTTCAGCGAAATGGCCTGCCACTCGTCCGCCGGCAGCCAGCCGGGCTCCTGCTCATCCCCCGTGGCGACAAAGGCCTCGTAGGTCAGCTCGCTCACCAGCTCCCCTTCCCGGTAGAGGGGATCGTCGATGGCGATCACCAGAGGCTGGCTGTCGATAAGAGAGAGCGCCTTGCGCACCACGGCGCCAAACTCCCGGTCCACCAGCACCACCCTGCTCTGGGCATGCTGGAAGATGAAGGCCATGGCGTCGGCATCGAGCCGGGTGTTGATGGTGTTGAGCACGGCGCCGCTCATGGGCACCCCGAAGTGGGCCTCGAACATGGCCGGCACATTGGGGGCGACGATGGAGACGGTGTCCCCCTCGCCGATGCCGCGGCGGCGCAGGGCCGAGGCGAGCCGGCGACAGCGGCGCTCCGTCTGGGCCCAGCTCTGGCGCAGGGGGCCGTGGATCAGGGCCGGGTAGTCGGGGTAGACACTGGCCGCCCTGGCCAGGAAGCTCAAGGGGGTCAGGGTCTCGAAATTGGCGCCATTTTTATCGAGGCCTCTCTCATAGATGTTCTGGCTTGTCATCGGGTTCCTTCCTCGTCGGGGTACAAAGCGGCGGTGCAGCCGTGAGCGCGCCCTGGCATCGTGCCGGCGGCGGCTTTCTGGTACGAAATGCAAGGGTATCAAGGGGCTCTGGGGGCAGGTATTAGCAAAACGTCTTAGGTTACTGTGCCCCCACGCCGGCTGATCTGCCTCTGTGACGTCCACTGGCCCACCCCTTTGTCGCCAAACACAGACGCTATTTTGGTGCGGTCGTTTTTTGCGCAGTCAGCCTCTATCGCGATCCCGAGGCGCTTGCCTTGAGCCAGACGCGCAAAATGCCAAGAATGGTCCCAAGCCCTCAACGGGTACAAGTACGAGGAGAAGAGCGATGAACAAATCCATGTTGGCAGGTGTCGGGATCGGTATTGCCTCTGCGCTGGCATTGTCGGCGGCAGCCAGCGGATCCCTGTTTACCTCAGAGCCCCAGTTTGCCGAGGTGCTGGCCAGCAAGCCGGTGACCGAGACCATCAAAACGCCGCGCCAGGAGTGCCGCAACGTCACCGTCACCCACCGCAAGCCGGTGCAGGATGAACACAAGATCCTGGGTACCGTCGTCGGTGCGGCCCTGGGGGGCGTGGTGGGCCACCAGTTCGGTGGTGGCAGCGGCAAGAAGGTCGCCACCGCCGCGGGGGCCGTCGCAGGCGGCTACGCCGGCAACCAGGTGCAGGGCAACATGCAGGCGGGGGACACCTACACCACCACGGAGCAGCGCTGCAAGACGGTACAGGACAGCAGCACCCGCACCCTGGGTTATGACGTCACCTACCGCCTCGCCGGTCAGGAAGGGGTAGTGCGAATGGAACAAAAACCCGGCACCACCATCCCCGTCAAGGATGGCAAGCTGGTACTGAGCAACGCGCAGGGTTGATACTCCGTTAGGAGCGCCCCGCCATGGAGAAGGCCCACCACATCGGTGGGCCTTTTTCATGTCCGCAACAAAAAGGGGCCCGCAGGCCCCTTTCTATCTCGCTTTCACCTTTAGTGGCGGCCGAAGGGCCACCAGGGCTTGTCGTTGTCCTGAATGTCGACCCGGGTCTGCTGAACTGTGCCCGGCTGGGCCCCTTTCAGCTTCTCGAGGTTGACGCTGAACTGCTCGGTGGACTCCACGAACCAGTCATCCAGGATCAGCACCTTGACCGACTTGCTGCCCCCCTCGCCCGCGGCCCAGCTCACCGTCTGGCCGAACCAGGGCAGGAAATCCAGCCCCCAGCGCGCGGTGAGCCCCTCAAGGCCCAGAGTGGCACGGGCCGGCTTGCTCAGATCGCCGCTGCGCACCACAGGGATCTCCGCAAACCACTGCCCCTCGTTCACCGTCAGACTGGCGTGCGCCAACGAGATGGTGGAGGGCGCCAGCTTGTCCTTGATGGTCACCAGGGTCTGGTGCTGCTCCCCCAGGGTCGCGCCGCTCGCATCATAGAGCTCCAGGGTAAAGGTCTCGTCCCCCTCGTGCAGGGTGTCGCTCTTCACCGGGATGCTGATGCTCTGGCTGTCGCTCTGGCCGGCGGCCCAATGCAGGGTGCCGGTGAGGGGCGCCACGTCGTTGGCATCGGCGCTGCCAAAGGCGATGCGGTAGCTGACGCTGGCCTCCCCATGGCTGCCGTCACGGCGCGCCACGCTCAAGGTCAGGGTCTTGCCCTCCTCCACGCTGGCGGCGGCGCTCTCCAGGCTCAAGACGCCGGCGGGGGGCAGCGGATACTGGATGGCCACCAGCACGGGATCGTGATCCGAGGCGCTGAAGGGCCCCTCGGATTTCGCCAGCTGGCCGCTGTACTTGCTGCCGTACTCGAAGAAGTTGCTCTCGGCGGAGTTGATGTGCCAATCCTCGATGCCGATCACCTTGGCCGCGAGGCCAGGGCTTGCCAGGGCGTGATCCAGGTTGCCGAGCTCCCCTTCGTAGCTGTAGGAGTAGGTGTCGGTGCCGTGGAAGCGGGTGTTGAGGTTCACCAGGCCATACCCCTTGCCAAGGGCGCTGCCGCTCTCCTCGAAGGGCTGGCCCGCCAGGGTGGTGAAGGAGGCGCTCATGATCTGGCGCGATTGGGCGGCCGGATCATAGTCGGTCAGCACCCGGATGGGATCCTCCATGCCGTAGGCGTTCAGATCGCCGATGAGCAGCAGATCCCCGCTCACCCCCTTGAGGGTCTCCCCCAGCACCTTGGCGGCGGAGACCCGCAGCGCGTTGCAGTGGCCCTGGCCATCCAGCGGATCGGCGCTGGCGTAGTCGGGATAATCCTCGAAGCAGGCGGAGCCCTTGGACTTGAGGTGGTTGACCACCAGAGTCAAAGGCGCATCTCCCTTGGGGGAGCTGAAACGCTGCACCAGCGACTCGCGCATCCCCTGGTTGATGGTCACCGGCTTGCCGCTGGCGTCCTGCGCCTCGGCCTGCTGCACCGGCAGCGCGATGAGGCTCGCGGCCCCTTGCGGGGTCACGCTGGCGGGCCGGTAGATGAGCCCTACCGTGATGGCGTCGGTGCCGATGGGCTGGCCATCGGGTGACGCCACCCAGGCGTAGTGATCCGCCTCGTCCGGCTGGGCGGCGTTGAGGGCCGCCACCAGGTTGGCGATGGCGGAGTTGTCGCCGTAGCCGTTGTTCTCTATCTCCATCAGCCCCACCACGTCGGCGTTGAGGCGGGTGATGGCGCTGACGATCTTGGTGCGCTGCAGCTCGAACTCAGGCACCGTCAGGGCGCCTCTGTTGCTGCCGGTGGGGTTGGCATCACCCCCCACGACCGTCGTAAAGAAGTTGAGCACGTTGAAGCTCGCGACCCGCAGATCCCCCGCCTCGGCGAGCTCGGGCGTCTGCACCCTGTCCCAACCGCTGTGATCGATCTGGCTTGCGTCGATGCGGTTGCTGGCCACCAGCCGGAACAGGTTGTAGGAGTAGCCGAGCGCCCCCTCCAGCCCGTTGAGCTTGTCGCCGATGCGAAGATAACCGTCCTCGGCGTTGAAGCCGGGGAACCAGGGCAGCACGCCGTCCGGCGCCTTGGCGTCCGTCTCCACCACCAGCTGGTTCTGCTGGTTGCGCAGGGCCCAGTCGCTCGCCTCCTGGCTCATGGCGGCAAACTTCTGGGTCGACTTGATGAGGGGCGCGCCATAAGAAAGCACCAGGTTGTTGCGCTTGCCGTCGTAGTCGAAGCTGAAGTTGCGGGTCACCACCAGGCTGGACTCCGGTACCAGCCGCACCTGCATCCCCTCGTGGCGCTCCAGCAGCTGGCTCAGGCTCTCGCCTCCTACCGGCACCAGATCCACCGCTGGCAGCAAGGCCCCTGCCGGCTGGGTCACCACCAGCTGATCGGCGCTGAGCTGGGTCTGGTTGAAATACTCTTTGACCTTGCCCGAGACGCACACCTCGGCCCCCGGCACCAGGGCGCCGTTGCCCTGGGTGCTGTGGATGAAGAGGCCGTCTGAGGTGGCCGTATCCCCGTCCCCCTGCGCATCCTGAATGAAGAAGCCCTTGTAGAGGCCGCTCACCACCTGGGTCACCACGCCACGGGTGGCATAGGCCTGCTCGGACTCGAACTTGCCGGCCGGCACCAGAGGGCTGCTGCTGCCCGGGCCCTGGATGGCGGGCACCGGCACAAGAGTGTCTACCGGACAGACGAAGGCGGGCGGCTGGCTGCCATCACAGGGGGCATCGCCGCTGCAGCCGAGACCGCTGGCATCATCCTTGGGGGCGGCCAGGTATTCCAGCGCCGGATCGAAGGGACCAGTCGCATCAGTGCGGCCCGTGGTGACGGTGGCCTTGCGGCGCAGGGTCATGTCCAGGGTCGAGACGTTGCCCGAGACCCAGGCCGTGCCCGGATCCACCCCCACCTGGCCGACGCTGTCCACTATCTCGCTGCCGCGATAGAGCACCAGGGCGTCGTCGCCGTTGAACACCAGGTTGCCGCTGGTCTGATTGGCCTTGGCCAGGATCTCGGCGTTGGCGGAAGGGTTGGCCAGTACCAGACTGGCTCCCGGGGCGAGGGTGCCTTGCAGCGCCAGGCTGTTGGTGGGGACATCGGTGAGGGGTTTGCCGTTGGCATAGAGTGCCAGCCGGTATTGGGAAAGATCGACGGCGTCGCTGCCGAGATTGCTCAGCTCCAGCGCCTTGTTGTTGCCAGCGCCTTCCAGGTATTCGGTGACAAGCAGTTGCGCCTGTGCCTGTCCCGCCAGCGCCAGCCCGACGGCCAACGCTACCAGAGAGTGTCTTCCTGACATGGTCAGTTTCCTTTTTTATTTGCAGATCATGTTATTGGCGCCCCGCGCGAGGCGGGCCGCAGCACCTTGTTGCTGTCGAACTCGGCCAGGGGCCAAGATCGCGCCTACTCTGCCCCTTTGACGGCGGAGCCGCTGGGAGCTGGCTAACAATGACCGCAAATTGTTGCGCGCAGGTGACGATCAATACCCGAATGGGCAGTGTCTGTCATCGGTGCGCAGGAAATCGTCGCCACCTCTGGCGGGGCCATGCCAGGGGGCTCGACATCGAGCAGAGTCCGGGGCTGAGCCCCCGCTTCAGAGGCGCGAGCGAGACGGCCAGAGCGTGGTTCCAGGTGCAGCCAGCTAGGCGCCACAGGCCCCCATGATCCGTGAAAACAGAGAGATGGGCTCCATTGGAATGGCACTCTGTGCTCGTGTGAAACCGATTCCAGAAATGACAAATTTAACAAGAGAGGAGACAGGACAAACGTTTATTGCTTTTCGGTTCACGAATGGCAATAGTTCTCACTTCTTTTTTTGGCCTTATCCCCCCGAGGTTTCACAAGATGTTTCGTCACCCCCTGGCAAAGTTGCTGCTGCTTGGTCAGCTCGCCCTGATGAGCTGGATGGCACAGGCCGCCGCCCCCGTTGAAGTGGAAGATGTGATGGGCCGCAAGGTCTCCCTGAGCCTGCCCGCGAGCCGCATCGTGCTCGGTTTCTATCCCGAGGATTATCTGGCCGTGGCCGGTGAAGGCGGCGCCGATCGCCTGGTGGGCATGTCCCGCGGCTGGTTCGTCAAGTCCCGCCCCGCCATCTGGTCCCTCTATGTGGCCAGCCTGCCGCAACTGGCCAGGGTGCCGGACCTTGGCAACGTGCAGGATCAGAGCTTCTCCATCGAGAAGACCCTGGCGGTCAAACCCGATCTGGTGATCCTGGCCCAGTGGCAATACGAGGCCCTGGCCCCGGATCTGCCGCGCCTCGAGCAGGCAGGCATCCCCGTGGTGGTGGTGGACTACAACGCCCAGACCCTGGCCCGCCACATGGCGAGCACCCTGCTGCTTGGCAAGGTGACCGGCCAGGAGGCCCGTGCCCGCAAGATGGCCGACGAGTACAAGGCCAGGATTGACATCATCACCTCCCGCATCGTCGCCGCGAAGCGCCAGCCCCCCCGGGTCTATATCGAGCTGGGTGACAAGGGCCCGGCCGAGTACAGCTACACCTATGGCAAGGACATGTGGGGCGCCATGGCCCTGCTGGCGGGGGGTGACAACGTGGCGGCGCCCTTCGTCGAGCGCTGGGGTCCCATCCACCCTGAGCAACTGCTGGCGAGCAAACCCGAGGTCATCCTGATGGCGGGCTACGAGAGCGTGAGCAGCGCAGAAGCGATGCAGGTGGGTCAGGACGTCTCGGCCGAGACGGTGCGCCAGCGTCTGCAGGGCTTTGCCGCCCGTCCGGGCTGGAGCGAGCTGCCCGCGGTGCAGCAGGGTCGCCTCTATGCGGTCTATCACGGCGCCACCCGCAGCATCATGGATGCCGCCCTCATCGAGTTCATGGCCAAGGCCCTCTACCCGGATCTGTTCCAGGATCTCGATCCCCTGGCCACCTATCAGGGCTTCTACCGCAGCTATCTGCCCATTCACCCCCAGGGTACCTTCATGCTGGGTATCAAGCCGGGTGAAGCCAACTAAATCCGGTCGTTCGGGCTCTGCCCCCCTCGGCAGAGCCCTCTTCGTCATCCCTCTTTAACCGGGCGCCCCTCATGGCGCCCGCTTCAGGATTGTCATCATGAATGATCTGGCTGCCCTCCAGCAGACCCTCACCCGCCAGCGGCAACGGGAGCGCCGTCGCTGGCACTGGCTGGCGCTGCTCAGCCTGGTGCTGTGCATCACGCTAGTGCTCGACATCGCCACCGGTCCCTCCCTGCTGCCCCTTGGGGAAGTGGTCAATGCCCTGCTCTCCCCCGCCCAGGCGGACGCCATGACCCGCACCATAGTCCATGACATGCGCCTGCCCATCGCCCTGATGGCCCTGGTGGTCGGCGCGTCGCTGGGCCTTGGCGGCGTCCAGATGCAGACCCTGCTGGACAACCCCCTCGCCAGCCCCTTCACCCTGGGGCTCGCGGCCGCGGCCGGGCTTGGCGCCGCACTGGCGCTCTATAGCGGCGGTCTCGGGCTCCCTCCCCTGATCGCCATTCCGGCCGGTGCCTTCATCCTGTGCATGTTTGCCGCCAGCCTCTTGTTTGGTCTGGCCATGATGCGCAACATCAGCAGCCAGACCCTGATCCTCGCGGGCATCGCCCTGCTGTTCCTGTTCCAGTCCCTGCTCTCCCTGCTGCAGTTCCTCTCCTCCCCCGAGCTCAACCAGCAGATCATGTTCTGGCTGTTTGGCAGCCTGATGCGCACCACCTGGGACTCCCTGATCATCACGGCCGCCGTCACCCTGATCTGCACCCTGCTCATCTATCGGGATGCCTGGGCCCTCACCAGCCTGCGTCTGGGGGAAGCCAGGGCCCGCAGCCTCGGGGTCAACGTGGACAGGCTGCGCATGAAGACCCTGATCCTGGTCGCCCTGCTCACCGCCACCGCCACCAGCTTCGTCGGCATCATCGGCTTCGTCGGCCTGGTGGCCCCCCACATCGCCCGCATGCTGGTGGGGGAAGATCAGCGTTTCCTGATCCCGCTCTCCGCCCTGTGCGGCGCCTGCATGTTGTCGGCGGCCTCTGTGCTCTCCAAGTCCATCATTCCGGGGGCCCTCTTTCCCATCGGCATCGTCACCGCCCTGATTGGCGTGCCCTTCTTCATCTGGCTGATCCTCGGCAGGGGGCGTAAACGTGCTTGAGATAACCCGACTCTCCCTCTCCCTCGGCCAGCAGACCCTGCTGCGGGAGCTCGATCTCACCCTGCATCCGGGTCAGGTCCATGTGATCATCGGCCCGAACGGGACCGGCAAAACCTCGCTGCTGCGCGCCCTGTTCGGTGAACTGACCCCGGCCGCTGGCGACATCCGCCTGGGGGGCCAGAGTGCCCGCCAGATGACCCAGGCCAAATGGCGCCAGCAGTTTGGCTACATGCCCCAGAACATCCAGCTGGAGCTGGACTTGAGCGTCATCGAAGTGGTGGTGCTGGGGCGCCTCGACAGCCTCTCCATGCGTCTGGCGGACGAGGACATACTGGCAGCCGGTCGCGCCTTGCAGGCGCTCGGCATCGCCCATCTGGCGGATCGCCCCCTCTACTCCTTGAGCGGCGGCCAGCGGCAGATGGTGCTCTTTGCCCAGGTGCTGCTGCGCGATCCCCGCATCATGATGCTGGACGAGCCGGTCAGCGCCCTGGACCTGCATCACCAGATGCAGCTGATGGAGCACCTCTGCCAGCAGACCCGTGAGCAGCAGTGGATCACCCTGGTGGTGCTGCACGATCTCAACCTGGCGGCCCAGTTTGCCGATCAGCTGATCGTGCTGGCAGGGGGCGATCTGCAGGCCTTCGGCCCTCCCGCCCGGGTGCTCGACGCGGCCCTCATCGAGCGCCTCTACCAGGTACCGGTGCAGATAAGCCACGATCAGAGCGGCATCCCCTTCCTGCGTACCCTGCGAAGACAATCATGACGGCCCCTTCGGCATGGCCCGCAACCGGCCCCAGGGTACACACAAGATGAGCGGCGCCTCCTACTGGCGGGACTGGCAGGGCATGAGCCCGGCCGCCCGCCTGCTCATCATCAACGGGCTGGCGTTCAACCTCGGCTTCTACATGATGATGCCCTTCCTCGCCCAGCACATGGGCAGCGGGCTTGGCCTCGCCGGCTGGGCCTGCGGCCTGGTCATGGGAATGCGAGTCTTCAGCCAGCAGGGGCTCTTCCTGCTGGGGGGCACCCTCGGGGATCGCATCGGCTATCATCCCGCCATCGTCTGGGGTTGCCTGGTGCGATCATTAGGCTTCGTGCTGCTGGGCTGGGCCGAGTCCCTGCCCATACTGCTGCTGGCGGCGACCCTGACCGGTTTTGCCGGAGCCCTCTTCACCCCCTGCGCCCAGGCCTATCTCGCCAGCGAATGCAGTGCGCCCAGTCAGCGTCAGCGCGCCTTCGCCCTGCACAATCTCGCCAGCCAGGCGGGCATGCTGCTCGGCCCCCTGGTCGGCTTGGCCCTGACCCAGCAGAGCTATGCCCTGACGGGTATTCTGGCGGCTAGCCTGTTCGCCCTGCTCGGGGTGCTGCAGTATCGGGTGCTGCCCAAACGCCCGGCGGTCAACCAGAGCCCGCGCGGCGCCATTTTGTGCCAATGGCGGGAGATCCTGCGCCAGCGCCCCTTCATGGTGTTCACCCTGCTCGCGGGCAGCTACCAGATCCTGTTCCACCAGCTCTATCTCGCCCTGCCCGCCCATATCCAGAGCCTGCCGGACGCCACCCAGCTGCTCGGCGGCGTCTTCACCCTCTCGGCGGTGATCGGCGTCCTGCTCCAGTTGCCGGCGTCCCGTCTGGTGGAGCAGCGCCTTGGGGTGCCGCTCGCCATGGGGCTGGGGATCGGGGTGATGGGGCTGAGCTACCTGGCCCTGCCACTGCTCTCCCCCTGGCCGACGGCGGGGGTCCTGGCGCAGGTGGCCCTGCTATCCCTCGGCTCCATCCTCTGCTTCCCGCTCTTTGCCGCCCAGTTGCCCCGCTATGCGCCCCCTGAGCAGCTCGCCAGCTACTACGGCTTCTATGCCAGCGCCGGGGGCAGCATGGCGCTCTTTGGCAACCTGCTGATCGGTTTTATGCTGGGGGATGCAGGCAGCCGCCCCGCCACCGCCATCTGGCTGCTGCTGGCCCTCGCCGGCCTGCTGGCGGGGGTTGGCCTCTATACCCAACTGCGCAAGGATGGCCAGGTGCAAGCGGCCATCAACAAATAAACAGGGCGGCCAAGGCCGCCCTGTTTTTGTCTCGTGCTCGTAATCGATCTGGATGTCTTGCCTAAGGGCTTTGGTACGAGCACTCAGGGCAGCAGCGATCTGCCCATCCAGCTTCGCCACATCGAACGGGCGACCATCACGGGCCTTGAACGGGCCGACCGGCAGCAGTTGGTACCAGCCATCGCCTTGGGGAGTGAGCTGCGCATCGAGCACCGCCAGCCGCTCCCCGCTGACGGGGTTGGCTTGGAGGATGGCCACGAAGGGCGCTGAGTATGGGGTCTTGGATATGTTCATGCCGCCATAGTGCGGCGGCATGAAGGGGGATGGGGTTTATGGTGGGTTACTCATACACCATTGTAATATTTTGGGCATCACGGAAAATAATGATATTTTACATTGAGTTATAAACATTATTTTTATCTATCTGGAGGCTACCTTGGCACGTGATGACTTTACAAAATCTGTTATTGAAACGTTAAAAGCCAGGGTTTCTCATCGATGTTCAAACCCTGATTGTCGTGTTCCTACATCCGCACCATCTAGTGGCAACAAGGCTCACACCATCGGAGTAGCGGCGCATATCTGTGCTGCATCACCAGGAGGCCCTAGATACGATGCTGAGATGAGCACGCACGAAAGAAAAGACATTAATAATGCCATCTGGTTGTGTCAAAACTGCTCAGTGAAAATTGATCGAGACCCTAATTCATTCTCTGTAGATCTTTTAAATAGTTGGAAAATTGAAGCCGAACGTAAAGCCACATTAGAGTTAGGTAAAAAATTACCCAGCGATGAAGAAGCCGTTAGCTTGCTAACAGCCGCACTAACCGGGCACACACACAATGCAATAACTAATGTGATTCGCAACTCACACAAAGCGACAAATACAGCATTGGAAAACCTCGACCCCAGATTCAAAGTGCAAAGTTCCTATAATAATGGCATTACAACATTCACTTTACATGCTAAAGAAAATGTTGCTATTGCAATGACAGTTTTCAATAGAAAAGATACGCCTTATGACTTTAAGAAATTATTTGAACAAGGCCAACCACTTGAAATAGACTCGGGTGATTTGCGTTTAGAAGGTTCAAAGCTTCTAGAAAAAATCACAGGAGATAATAAGGGTTCATTCCGCTTCGAACCTGACAAACTCAAAGCTGTACATAAGTTGTGGCTGGTTAACGAAAAAACTCATGAATTTTATTTTTTTGATGAGATTGATGGGCATGTATCTGTAGGTTCAAAATACCTTTCATACAAAGGTAGTGCATGTAATGGACTTTTTGAGATAGGTTACTTAAAGTCACGCAATGCTGCAGACAAAAAGACAACAATGAGTATGTCTTTAAACATAGCTGAATGGAATGACGTAAATATAATAAACTTACCATTCTTTGAGAAACTCAAAAGCCTTATATCTAATATAGCTAATGGCTGGCTAGTTTTTACATCATTAGAAATAGATGGCGAAACTATACTAAAAAACACCGGTTCAAAATATGATGACAATGACTTCACTAACGATGCATATGGTATACTTGAATACACAAACAATTGTAGAATTATCGCAAAACATTGTAAGAAGAACATCCTGTTTTCATCATCCGCTTTAGTTTCACAGGAAGATTCTTTTTTTATCGCTGAACTAGCTCATGGTTTGGAAAACATTATTACTTACAACGCAAGTGATATTAAAGAGAATCCCACATTGGAATTAATAGCTGATAATGGATGTCAAAATATTCACGAAATTAAAAACTGCAAGGAGCCTGGGTCAATTAGAATTGTTGAATCATCAGGCGAAACTGTAAGAATATTTAACCAAGAAGTTACCTTGCCACCTAAAACATTTGCTTTTGAATCTGTGATTCCTAGAGTCTTGGATGATATGGAAGAGATTAAAGAAAATGACCATGTTCTTATCGAACTGTCACCTCATGATAATTTTACAGCTCAGATATTTTACGAAAATGGCATATGCAGATAATGTTAACGGTTGATGAGCTCTGATCAATCAGGCTATATAACTTGTTTTTTATAAATCAAGATACATTTAAACGACAAGGGGATGAGCAAACTCTCCCCCTTGAGTTTTTTACTTTACATCACCCCCAGACCACGCTATCAATTGAGCGCCGCTGTATCGTAAGGTGAGCGGTGTAAGGCTGATCCGGTTGTGCCGGTCAGTACCCGCTCCGAGTCTATGTAGGCCGACGGGACTTCAACTTGAACCGAAGTCCGTCCGGCCATTATTCAATCCATACCGTTACGGACTTCAATATCAAATTTATTGAGGTCACGACCATGGGTAACATCGCCAAACAACGCCACCAGGCTGCCGTTCGCCAATCCTTTCACTGCTTCTATTGCGGACTGCCGATGTGGGAAGCCTCCCCTGCCGCACTGATACACCAATACCGCCTCACTCCTGTCGAAGCACGGCTATTGCAGTGTACGGGGGAACATCTGCAACCACGCAGCGAAGGGGGATCGGATCGGCCAGCCAATATCGTGGCCGCTTGTCGACACTGCAATAGCACCCGCCATAAAACACCCAAGGTGCTATCCCCTGAGCAGTATCAGAAAAAGGTACGGGCACGGGTGGGTAAAGGGGGCTGGTTTCCGAAAGGGATCACCAGCAAGGTCAAGGGGAACAGAACCAATCGGGTTTAGGAGCCGTAGGTTCGATTAGCGCAGCGTAATCGGACATTCGCGATAGCGATAAAAAGGACGCCATCAGGCGTCCTTGAAAAAACCGGGTCAACTCCCCAGATGCAGCGCCAGCCAGACCGCCAGGGGAATTACCACTACCGATAGCGCATTGCCGCCGAGCACTATGCTGGCCACCTTGTCGGGCTGGCACTGGTACTGCTCGCACAGCATGTAGTTGAGCACCGCCGGGGGCAGCGCCACCGAGAGCATCAGCAGCGGGATCCAGTCAGGCTCAAGTGGCAGCAGCCAGACGGCGATGCCAAGGGAGATCCCCCCCGCCAGCAGATAGAGCAGGTTGCATTTGAGCGCCAGCCCCAGGTGGCCCAGCTCCCCCTCCATCAGCCGGATGCCTAAGGCAAACAGCATCAGGGGCACCGCTATCTGGCCGAGCAGTGAGGCGCTGGTCACCAGGTAGTCCGGCAGCGGGATCTGCAAGTTGGCCACCAGCAGACCGGCGAAGGCGGCCCAGAGCACGGGGCTTTTCAGCCAGCCCCAGCGGGAGCTGCTCGCGGAGAGGATAAACATGCCCACCGAGAAGTGGAGCAGGTTGGAGAGCACGAAGAGGATGACGATGGCGCCGAGCTGCTGCTCGCCAAAGGCCAGCACCATCAGCGGGATGCCGAGGTTGCCGGTGTTGCGAAACATGGCGGGCAGGATCAGCGCCGCTCTCTCTATGCCCTTGAGTCTGAGCAGGGAGAGCAGCAGGCCCGGCAGCAGGATCACCAGGGCCCCGGCCGCGATCAGCGGCAGGTGGGCCGCCAGATCCAGGGGGTATTTCACCAGCGCCGAGAAGACCAGCGCCGGGGAGAAGAGCTCTATGTTGGCCCGGTTGATGTAACCGAGTTCGGCTCCCCCGCGCAGCCGCCCGTAGAGGGCGCCGAGGCCCGCCACCGCAAACACCGGGATGACGATATCGAGCAGGGCACTGAGCATGGGGAGTCCGTCTTAGAGTTCGCGGGCGGGGCGTCCCATCAGCACCACGGGATCCAGGGTGACCTCCAGGGTGCCGTTGCTGACCCAGAGCTGGCCGTCCGAGATGGTGCAGGTGAGCTGCATGGTGCGCTCCACCATGGCGGTCAGGGGCAGGGTCTGGCTGTCGGAGAGCTCGATCACGGTGAGGTTGTCGTGCAGGCCGAGCTTGCCCTGGTTCTGCTTCCACCAGACGCTGGTGCCGCGGCCACCGTAGAGATAGAGCACCACCTGACGGGAGCGGTTGCACGCCTTCTTGAGGCGCTTCTCGTCGGGCTGGCCGAGTTCAATCCAGAGCTCGATCTCGTCTGAGTAGTTCTTGCGCCAGAGCTCGGGCTCGTCGTCCGCCGAGAGTCCCTTGGTGAACTCCAGCCGCTCGGCGGCGTGCCAGGCAAAGGCCGCCAGCCGGATCATCATCCGCTCGTCGGTCTCGGAGGGGTGACGGGCCAGGGTGAGGGAGAAGTCCTGATAGAGATTGCGGTCCATGTCAGACAAGCTGATCTGGGCCTTGAAGATGGTTGCCTTGAGCGCCATAGAAATCGTGAACACCTGATAAAAGAGAAAAGGGCGGACATGCCGGGCGCCAGTGTAATCAAAATGGCCGCCGGGTTCGACCATATTGACCACAGTTTCCCCACTTGATCCTGGATAAGTACCTTAAAAGACACATAAAACAAATGCCAGTCGTGAGACTGGCATTTGGCGGCATGAACGAGAGTGACTCACTTCTCGGCGGACTTGACCCCGAAGGCATTGAGCAGCAGGCAGCAGATCACTGCCACGGCCACGAAGCCGCTCAGGAAGATAAAGGGCATGGCCCCGTATCCCAATATGTTCCAGATGGTTTGTTCAAGCAGACTCATAGAGTGTCCTTCATCCAGTGAAATGGGTGTCCCTTTCGTGACGGAGTAGTCCCCGTTCCTGATAAGGCTATTTGACCTCAACCGGCGCCTGAGTCCTATGCCACCAAAGTAATAAATGGGGCACCAGTTTGCGCCAGATCAATGATTTGGCCCCTGATGTGCCGCTTTTTTGCCCATGGGGCGAGCGCTCCCCCCTTCCCTGCTCACGGTCAGACAAAAAAAGCGAGGCGACCCCGGGGTCGCCTCGCGTACATCCTGTGCATGTTGCCCGGGATCAGCCCGGGATCAGTAGAAGCGCTGCTGCTCCGCCGCCATCGCCTTGAGGCGTGCACAGGGGGCGAAACGATCGCCGTGGCGCTTCTGGTAGAACTCGAGGCGCCCCACCAGGTGATCGATGCCGAGGCTGTCCATGTATCGGAAGGGACCGCCCAGGAAAGGCGGGAAGCCGATGCCGAAGATGGCACCTATGTCGCCGTCACGGGCCGAGGCCACCACGCCGCTGTCGAGCGCCATGGCCGCTTCGTTGAGCATCAACAGCACGCAGCGCTCGGCGATCTCCTGGCGGGCCAGCTTGGGCGACACCTTGACCCCGAGCACGGCGTAGACGCTCTCGTCCACCGTCTTCTTGCCCTCCTTGCCGGTGAGCTTGTTGCGCGGCGCCGCCTTGCCGTAGAGGTAGAAGCCCTTGCCGTTCTTGCGCCCCTTGCGATCGTCTTGCAGCAGCTTGTCAAAGGCCTTGGGGGCCTGGAACTGCTCGCCGCCGAGCTCTTTCTCGAGGATCGGGGAGATCTTGGCCCCCACGTCGATACCGACTTCATCGAGCAAGGTGATGGGGCCGACCGGGAAACCGAAGTCCAGCAGGGCGCCGTCCAGCACCTCCACCGGCTCCCCTTCCAGCACCAGGCGCGCCGCCTCGTTCATGTAGGGGGCCAGGATGCGATTGACGTAGAAGCCCGCCTCGTCTTTCACCACGATAGGTGTCTTGCCCTGGGCCCGGGCGAAGGCCAGGGTGGTGGCCACCGTCTCGGGGCTGGTGCCCGAGTGGGGGATGACTTCCGCGAGGGGCATCTTGTCCACCGGGCTGAAGTAGTGCAGCCCCACCACCCGCTCCGGATGGGCGGCATTGGCCGCTATCTGGTGGATGGGCAGGGAGGAGGTGTTGGAGGCAAAGACGGTGTGTTCACCGCACTCGCGCTCCACGTCCGCCACCATCTGGTGCTTGAGGGCGAGATCTTCAAATACCGCCTCCACCACCATGTCGACCCGGTGGAAACCGGAATAGTCCAGGGTGCCGGTGAGCAGGCTCATCTGCTTCTCCAGCTCGCTGCGCAGCAGCTGGCGGCGCTTGAGCTTCCTGGCCAGCAGGTCATAGCTGTAGCGCATGGCGTTGCCGATGCCGGCGCTCCCTACGTCCTTGATCCGCACCGGCACCCCGGCCTTGGTGGCGGTGACGAAGGCGATGCCGCCCCCCATCAGGCCCCCGCCCAGCACGGCGGCATGGGCCACCTTGCGCGGCTCGGCGCCCTGATAGGTAACCTCTTTCTTCATCTCTGTGGTGGCGAAGAAAATCGAGCGCAGGGCGGCGGATTCCGCCGTCATCACCAGCTCGCCAAAGTGGCGGGATTCGGCGGCGAGGCCGGCCTGCATCCCCTCCTCCACGCCGATGCGCACCACCTCGAGGATCCGCTCAGGGGCCGGGTAGTTGCCACGGGTCTTGGCTTTGACCCCCTTGCGGGCCTGATCGAACAGCACCTTGCGACCCAGGGCATTGGTCTCCAGCACCTTGCCCTGCAGGTCCCTCTTCAGCTGATGGCGGGGCTTGCCCTTCTTGGCAAGCTTGATGGCGGCCTCCAGCAGGATGGAAGGCGGCACCACATCGTCCACCAGCCCCAGTTTCTTGGCCTGCTTGGCCCGCACCTGCTTGCCGGTCAGCATCAGATCCAGCGCCTTGGCCACCCCGATGAGGCGCGGCAGACGCTGGGTACCGCCGGAGCCCGGCAGCAGGCCGAGCTGAACTTCCGGCAGGCCCAGCACGGTTTTAGCGTGTTCGGTCACCACCCGGCCATGGCAGGCCAGCGCCAGCTCCAGCCCGCCGCCGAGGCAGGGGCCGTGAATGGCGGCGATCACCGGTATGGTCAGCGCCTCGATCTCGGCGAAGACCACCTGACCCTCCCGCGACAGTGTCTCGGCGTCCTGGGCACTGGTGCAGGCGGCCAGCATGCTGATGTCGGCCCCGGCGATGAAGGAGTCCTTCTTGCCGGAAGCGATCACCAGGCCGATCAGATCGCGGTTCCCCTTTATCTCGGCCAGCACGGTGCGGATCTCGTCTGCGAAGGCGGCCTTCAGGGTGTTCATGCTCTCACCGGGCACATCCATGGTGAGGATGCCGATGCCGTCTTTGCGAATATCCAGTGAAAAAGTCTTAGCGCTCATCATTCAACCTCCAGCACCATGGCCACACCCAGCCCACCCGCCGCACAGGCGGTGTTGAGCCCCAGTCCCCCACCCCGACGCCGCAGCTCGTGCAGGGTCTGGGTGATCATGCGCGCACCTGTGGCGGCAAAGGGGTGGCCATAGGCCAAAGAGCCGCCGAGGACGTTGAATTTGTCCATGTCCACCTCGCCGATGGCCTGATCCCGGCCCAATTTTTCGCGGGCAAATTCTGCACTGGCAAACATCTTGAGGTTGGCCAGGGTCTGGGCGGCAAAGGCTTCGTGCATGTCGATGAGGGTCAGATCGGCCAGCGTGATGCCGGCCCTGTCCAGCGCCAGCGGCGTGGCATAGGAAGGCCCCATCAGCATGTCCTGCCAGACGTCGATGGCGGAGAACGCGAAGCTGCGGATATAGCCAAGCGGCTCCAGCCCCAACTCCTTCGCCCGTCCCTCGCGCATCAGCAGCACGGCAGCGGCGCCGTCGGTGAGCGGAGTGGCGTTGGCGGCGGTGACGGAGCCATGCAGCCGGTCAAACACCGGCTTTAGCTTGGTGTAGCTCGCCAGATCCGAGCTTTCGCGGATGTTGTTGTCCCGCTCCAGCGGCGACTTGTAGGGGGGCACATGGGCGGTGAACACCTCGCCGCTGAGCTTGCCCTCTGCCCAGGCTTGCGCCGCCAGCGTATGGGAGCGGTGCGCCAGGGCATCTTGCGCCTCGCGGCTGATCTGGTGGCTCTTGGCCATCTGCTCGGCGGTCTGTCCCATGGAGAGGCCGGTGGAGTATTCGGCCACCGCGGGCGGCACCGGCATCAAGTCTTTCAAGCGCAGACGACGCAGAATATTGAAACGCTGCTGCAGGTTGCGCGCCTTGTTGAGATCCACCAAGGCGCGGGCCAGGGTCTTGCTCACCCCTATGGGGAGCACGGAGGAGGAGTCGGCCCCGCCGGCGATAGCGATGTCCACCGTGCCGGCCATGATGGATTCGGTGACGTTGGCCACCGCCTGGAAACTGGTGGCGCAGGCGCGCGACACGCTATAGGCATCGGTGCTGACGCTCATGCCGGTGCCGAGCACTATCTCCCGGGCTATGTTGGGGGCTTCCGGCATCTGGACCACCTGGCCGAACACCAGCTGGTCGATGAGCTTGGGATCGAGATCGGTGCGGGCGAGCATCTCGCTCACCACCAGTTTGCCGAGATCCACCGCAGGCACGCCGTGAAAGGCCGTGGCCTGCTTGGCAAAGGGGGTTCGCAGACCCGCCACGACGGCAATCCGTTCGCCCTGGCGAGTCGTCAGTTTCAATGGCTGTTTCATCCTGGCTCCTTGGTTAAACGAGAAGATTAAAAGGAAGAGGTCTGACCTCATAGCGCCACATCTTAACAATCCAATCACAACTTTCATACGGCTGATTGAAACTAAATTGTCCCCATCTTGGTCCCCTCCCTCGCCCTTGGGGGCCAACTGGAGTATAAAAAGATCAACTTCCATAAAAACAACGGGTTCATTACATGGCAGCGGCCGAATTCAGAGCGCTTGGGGACTATCTTGGCAGTCAGATCCTGGGACAGGGCCCCCTCATCGAGGGGCTGCTGATCGCCCTGCTATGTGAAGGACATGTGTTGATCGAGGGGGCGCCGGGGCTGGCCAAGACCCGGGCGGTCAAGGCGTTGGCCGGCGCCGTCGAGGGGCGCTTCGCCCGCATCCAGTTCACCCCGGATCTGCTCCCCGCCGATCTTACCGGCAGCGAGGTGTTTCACCCCCAGGACGCCAGCTTCGTGTTCCAGCCCGGCCCCTTGTTCAACCACCTGGTGCTGGCGGACGAGATCAACCGGGCCCCGGCCAAGGTGCAGTCCGCCCTGCTGGAGGCCATGGCCGAGCATCAGATCACGGTGGGCAAGAAGAGCTGGCGCCTGCCGCCACTCTTTATGGTGGCGGCGACCCAGAACCCCATCGAGCAGGAGGGGACCTATCCCCTGCCGGAGGCCCAGCTCGACCGCTTCCTGCTCAAACTCATGGTGGATTACCCCAGCCCCGCCATGGAGCTCGCCATCTTGCAGCTCAACGCCGGGGGCGACGCCCTGCCGCCGCCCCCCGTGACCCTGAGCCAGGCCGCCTTGCTCTCGGCCCGCAGCGCGGTGCAGGCCGTGCAGATGCAGACCCGGCTCGAGCACTATCTGGTACAGCTGATCTGTGCCACCCGCCCCGGCAGCGGCCTCTGCCCCGAGCTCGAACCCCTCATTGCGGTAGGCGCCAGCCCCAGGGCCAGCATAGGCCTGGCCCGTGCCGCCCGCGCCCGCGCCTGGCTTGCAGGGCGCGACTTCGTGCTGCCGGAAGACATCCAGCAACTGGCCCCGGCCATCTTGCGTCACCGCCTCATTCCCAGCTATCAGGCCCTGGCGGACAACCTCGACAACGACACCCTGATCGCCCGTCTGCTGGATGCCATCCCATGCCCCTGACAGCCTGCCGTCCAGCGCCACCGATTCATCCCGAGCCATCAGGCCCTGGCGGACAATCTCGACAACGACACCCTGATCGCCCGTCTGCTGGATGCCATCCCATGCCCCTGACAGCCCGCCGTCCAGCGCCACCGCTTCATCCCGAGCCATCAGGCCCTGGCGGACAACCTCGACAACGACACCCTGATCGCCCGTCTGCTGGATGCCATCCCATGTCCCTGACAGCGCGCCAGCCCTGTGCCATGCCCCTGATGATCTGCCCCCATGACCAGATCCGCTGATCCCCGCGCCCATCCCGACATCGCCCTGCCCCTGGCCCGGTTGCTCGCCATCCGGCTCTGGGCGAAACAGGGTCAGCGGGCGCGCATTCACCAGGCCCGTCAAGGGCGGCTCGGGCGCCAGCCGGGCCTGAATTTTCGTGAGCTGCGCCTCTACCAGGCCGGGGACGAGGTGCGCCACATCGACTGGCGGGTCACCGCCCGCCTCGGCCGCCCCCACACCCGGCTGTATGCCGAAGAGCAGGAGCAGGCCCACTGGCTGCTGCTGGACCTCTCCCCCGCCATGTATTTCGGCTCTGGCCCCCAGCTCAAGGCCCGCCTCGGCTGCGAGCTTGCCGCCGCCTTGCTGTGGCAGGGGGAGAAGCAGGCAAACACCCTGGTCTGCCACGGGGTGGAGACCCGCAGCGAGTCTCAGCGTGACTCCCTGATCCCCCTGCTGGAGGCGCTCTGTCACCACTATGAGGCGGGGCTGGATCGCGCCCCCCTGGCCAGCTCCCTGGCCCAGACCCTGGCGCGCCTAAGCCTGCCCCATGGCGCCAGACTGACAGTGATCAGCCACCATCAGCCCCTTGATCAGGGGCTCAGCCAGCAGTTGCAACGCCTCGGCCAGCGCCACGACATCCACTATTGGCAGATCCGGGATCCCCTGGAGGCGGCCCTGCCCGAGCAGGGGCAACTGGCGGTGCAATCGGGCAAGCGCAGCGGCTGGCTCGACGCCGGACAGCCCCTCTTTCGCCGACGCTACCAGGCCGCGGTGCGGCAGCAGGCCGACGCCTGCCAGCAGCAGCTGTTGCCCCTGGTGCAGCGCCTCTACCGCCTCGACAACGGCTTGCCGCTGCAACGCCAGTGGCAGGAGGCTGGATGCCGTCTGTTCTGAGCGCCCCCCAAACTCCCCCCCTCCAGCACCCGCCTGGGGAGATCGCCTCGCTGACGCGGCTTCAGGAGATCCAGGGACAGCTTCGCGACATCCATCCGGGCCCGCCCCTGGAGAGCGCGAGCGATCCCCGTCTGCTGGCCTGGGGCTGGCTGCTGATCGCCGTGCTCGCCGCCTTGCTGATCGGGGCCACCATAAACACCCTGTGGCGTCAGCGCCGCTGGGCACGCCAGATAGACTGGCAAGCCGCCGATCTGGTGCCTGGCCTGCACGCCGCGCTGAGAGAGGCGGCCATCGCCCGCTGGCCAGAGGCGCGTTCCCTGCAAGGGGAGGAGTGGCTCGCCTGGCTCGACCGCCAGGGAGGCTGCCATTTTGGTGAGTTCGCCCGCCAGTGGCCGGGCTGGCTCTATGGCTCGGACGCGCCGGATGGGGGGCAGCGGGCACGGCTGCGCCTTGCCTACCTCAGCTGGGGGCGCCGCTGCGTCAGCACTCCGCGCTGGATGGCGCGCCCTGTGCTGTGGCGCCGCAGGCGCAGCGGAGGGGCAAGATGATCCTCGCCTGGCCCTGGTTTGCCCTCGCCCTGGCGCTGCCGCTGCTGGTGCGCTTCGGGCTGCCCCCGCTCTCCCGCACCGGCCGTGCCAGGCTGGCCCATGCCGGCTTCCCCCTGCTGCTTCCCCAGGCCGGGCAACCCCTGTGGCGCATGGCCCTGTGCTGGTGTGCCCTGGTGCTGGCCCTGTGCCGCCCCCAGTGGCAGGAGCCCCCCCTCATTCACTACCAGGCCAGCCGGGATCTCATCCTGGCGGTGGATCTCTCCGACAGCATGCGCACTCAGGACATGCTGGATGAGGGGGAACAGCGCGATCGCCTCTCTGCGGTGCGCCAGCAGATAGCGCAGCTCATCGGCGAGCGCCCAGGCGATCGCATCGCCCTCATCGTCTTTGCGGATCACGCCTACCTGCTCTCCCCCCTGACCCAGGAGACCCGGGCCCTGCTGGCACTGACCCGCGAGCTCGATTTCGATCTGGTGGGGCGCACCACGGCGCTCGGCGAGGCCATACTGCTGGCCCGCCAGCACGCCGACCCCGCCCGCCCCACCGCCCTGCTGCTGGTGACGGACGGGCGCAACACCGCGGGCAACGCAGAGCCCCTGACCGAGGCCAGGCGAGCCGCCGCCGCAGGCATCCGCCTCTATACCCTGGGGGTGGGGGCCGATCCCGACACCTTCGCCTCCCCCCTGGGAGGGGCCGATCCCAGCGCCGAGCTGGATGAACCCTTGTTGCGGCAACTGGCCGAGCTTGGCCATGGCCGCTATTTTCGCGCCCGCAGCCAGGCCGATCTCTCGGCCATCAATCAGGCCATAGACACCCTGGAGCCTGCCGCCCGCCCGCAGACCCTCTATCGTCCCCACCATGAGCTCTACCCCTGGCCCCTGGCGCTGGCCTGGCTGCTGCTGGTGTGGCCGGCCCGACTGCGCTGGCCGGGGCGGCGAACGGACAGAGACGCGCCGGAGCCGCCCCATGCATAAGTGGCTTGAAGGATCGTCAATATGGAGCTGATGCTGCTACGCCCGCTCTGGCTGCTGGCCCTGCTGCCCTGGCTGTGGCAGGGGTGGCGCCGTCGTCGGCAGCGCCCCCTGCTGGCCCCCGCCATGCAGGCCTATCTGTTGCCGGCCCGGGGCCGGGCCATCCCCTGGCTCTGGCTGGCCACCCTGCCGGTGATCCTGGCACTCGCGGGCCCCGCCCTGCGCCAGCAGAGCCAGACCGTCAGCAGCCCGGCCCTGGATCTCTGGTTGCTGGATCTCTCAAGCTCCATGCAGGCCAAGGATCTGCCCCCGGATCGGGCGACCCGGGTGCGCCTGCTGCTTCAGGACATGCTGGCCGAGGCGGCGGCCCGGCAGGCGCCCCATCCCCTCGGACTCATCCTGTTTGCCGGGGATGCCTACCTCGCCATGCCCCCTACCCGGGATCATCAGGCCATCTCGCTGCTGCTGCCGGACTTGCGCCCGGCCATCATGCCGCTTCAGGGCAGCGCACCGGAGCGGGCCGTGGCACTGGCCCTGGCGCAGATCCCCCCGGGCCAGCAGGCGCGCCTGCTGCTCATCACCGACGGCCTATCACAGAGCCAGATGACGCGCATCGCCGCTCTCTGGCCCTGTCTGGAGACCCTCTTCTGCCCGCAGTCGCCGTCCCCCCGGCTCGACATCCTGCTGGCCAATGCTGGCGAGAGCGCTGCGCTGCCCCCGCCCCCCGCCGAGGGGTGGCGACTCGGCAGCGCCATGGGGCAGACTCTGCCGGCACCGGACGGTGCCGCCATGGCGGATCTCGCGGCCAGCACAGGGGGAAGGCTGCAATGGCTGCAGGCCGGGCTCCCCTCCTTTGCCCCCCTGCCCATGAGCCAGACCCAGACCGGGGCCAGGTCCCTCGATCTCGGCCCCTGGTTGCTGCTTCCTCTGCTGCCCCTGGCGCTGCTGGCCCGCATAGGGGCCCACTGGTTGCTGCTGCTCATGGTGGTGTTCATCCCCCCGCCCCCCCTGCAGGCGGCGCCCGCTACCTGGTGGCCCGCCCAGGAGGCGCCCGGCTGGCACGCCTTCTCCCAGGGGCGCTATCAGGAGGCGGCCCGCGCCTTCCAGCACCCCGTCTGGCAGGGGAATGCCTGGTACAGGGCCGCTGACTATGCCAGGGCCGTCGCCGCCTATGGCCGAGCCGACACGGCCACCGCCCACTACAACAGGGGCAATGCGCTGGTCTGGCTCGGGGATCTCAAGGGGGCCGAGCTGGCCTACCTGGCCGCCCTCAAGCGGGAGTCCGGGCACCAGGATGCCCTCCATAACCTGGCGCTGCTGCGGGCCAACCCGCCACAGGCGACCCCTTCTGCCCAGGCCCCCGAGAACGGCGAGCCCCCCGAGCCCTCTGCCGCCCCGGACCACCCCCGCCCCCCGGCGCCCCCCGTGCTCTTGCTGGAGCAGCGGCTGCGCAAGGAGGCCGAGCGCCGTCCCCTTATCAAGGTGGAGGAGCCCTGGTGATCCCCTGGCTGCGTTCACTCATCCGGTTGATGAAAGTGCCAAGCGGCGGCTGGCTGCTCGCCATGCTGCTGACCGCCCAGGTACAGATCGCGCCAGTGCAGGCGGCCCCCCCTCGCGCCGAGCTGCTGGCGGGGGAGAGCGAGCGCGACTGGCTGCTCGTCATCGAAGCCGACGGGGAGCTCAAGGGCGACGAGCTCAGCCTGCTCCCCCTGCTGCGTCAGTTTGCGGTAGGCCGGGTCAGCATCAGTCGTGTCAACACCGAGATGAGTAGCCTGATCCGCTGGCAGATCCCGCTTCACCTGCTGGAGACCAGTCCCCGCCTGGTGCCACCCCTGACCCTCGGCGCCGAACAGACGCCCGCGCTGCCCATTCCGGCGCGCCCCCGGACGGGCACCCTGATGCCGCAGCCCGAGGCACGTCTCTCCCCCGTGGAACTGCAGGCCAGGGTGCTGCATCAGGGTCCCCTCTACCCGGGGCAACCCTTCATTTATGAGCTGAGCCTCTGGCTGCCCGCCAACATGGAGGCCCCCAACCTCGGCGAGCCCCTCGGTCAAGGCTTCACCATACGCCGCCTCGGCGACGATCGCTGGGAGTCCCCCGCCAGCCCCGGCATGCCGGGGCGCCTGATCCGCAAGTGGCTGCTCCAGGCCAGGGAGCCCGGGCTGCATCCCCTGGAGTCCCCCCGTTTCCAGGGGCGATTGCCCCAGGACCCGGACACCGCCGCGCAAAACGACGCAGGAGATCTGCTCTCCGCCAGGGCGGCCACCCTCTTCGTCAAGGTGGACAAGGCCCCCCTGGAGCCGGTGGCGAGCAGCCTGATCCTGCGCCAGCAGTTCAGTCCGGCCAGGGGAGCCAGCGTCGGGGAGCCGGTGATCCGCACCCTCACCCTGGTGATGGAGGGAGGAGATGGCAACCGCCTGCCACAGATCCCGGCCCCGGCATTGCCACAGGGTCTTTCGATGAAACCGGACGGCGAGCAGCAGCAGGAGCGTTTCGTGGCCAAGGGGGCGCTGCGCTTCGAACGCCAGTGGCGCCAGGCCCTGACCGCACAAGCCCCAGGCAGCTATACCCTGCCCGCCGTGACCCTCTCCTGGTTCAACACCGGGACCGGGCGTATCGAGCAGGCCCGCCTGCCGGCGCAGACCCTGCACATCGAGGGCGACGCCGCTCCCTCCGATCCCGCCAGGGCGCCCGGCACAGAGAGCCTCCTCTGGGTGCTGTGGGCGCTGCTGCTGCGCGCCCTGTGCCAAGGCGGGCCGCGCTGGCTCGCCTTCTATCGGCTGCAACGGGCCCTGGCGACCCGGGAGCCTGACTTGGCCAGATGGGCCTTGCTGGGCTGGGCAGCGCTGCGCCGGGGGCAGCCTTGCCAGCACCTGGCCAGCCTGCCATGCCATGGCGATCCCGCCATGGGCGCGCGACTCGATGATCTGGACAGGGCCTGTTTCGCCGCCCCTGGCGCTGCAAGCCAGGGGGTCGACTGGCAGGGGCTGGCCCGGGCGCTGTGCGCCAGGGAGACTTTTGCGATAGCCTATGTCCTCAGAAAACTGGCGTGGGCACGTCCCTGACGCCTGCGGCAAACCACTCATGAAAAAGGAATCGCATTCATGACGTTAGGTTTTTTTAGAAAAAAAAAGGCAGGAACGGGAAAGGATCCCTCGGCCACCCCGGTCTATGGGGATATGGCAGACAAACAAACGAAATACGAGGCCCTGGTGCACGCCCTGCACGGGGACATCTACCGCTACGCCTACTGGCTGTGCCGGGATCCCCAAGTCGCCGAGGATCTGGTGCAGGAGACCTTCCTGCGAGCCTGGAAGGCGCTCGACTCCCTGGTCGACGACAAGGCCGCCAAGGCCTGGCTCATCACCATATTGCGGCGGGAAAATGCCCGGCGCTTCGAGCGCAAGCAGTTCGATCTCGTCGATCTCGACGAGCATCCCCAAAGCGATCAGGATGCGCTGCACAGCGAACAGGAGATGGAGCACGAGTGGCTTAGGCGCCACATCGCCCGCCTGCCCGACGAGTATCAGGAGCCCCTGCTGCTGCAGGTGCTGGGGGGGTTCAGCGGCGAGGAGATCGCCGCTCAGCTCGGCCTGAACAAGAACACCGTCATGACGCGGCTGTTCCGGGCTCGCAACCAGATCAAAGAGGCCATGGAGGCTGCGCAGCAACAGAGAGGTCACACCAATGGATGAGCTTGAATTTCGCCGCCGGGCCATCACCCATCCCACGGACAGGGATCCTGCCTTCCTCGCCGCGGCAGAGGCGTCTGTCGCCAATCGCAAGCACCTGGACGAGATGAAGCAGCTCGATCGCAGCCTGCAACGGGCGATGGAGGTCGAGGTGCCCGCCGGTCTCGCCGAGCGGATCCTGCTCCGCCAGGCGATGGAAGCGGACGACGAGGTGGTGCCACTGCCCTCTGCGGCCAAAGGCAGAGGCTGGCGCCCCCTCGCCATGGCGGCCTCGGTTGCCTTCCTGCTCGGCATGAGTACCCGCTGGATCAGCTGGCCACCGGCATCGGAGCCGCTGTCGCTGGCCCAGGTGGCCATGGCCCACGTCTATGGGGAGGAGCCCTTCATCCAGGGGGTGGATGAGAAGGTGAGCCTGCAGACCATCAACGCCAAGATGGAGAAATATGGCGCCACCCTGATGGACATGTCCGGCATGAAGATCACCTATGTCAATCACTGTGCCTTTTACCAGGGGCCGGCCCTGCACATGGTGATCCAGGGCAAGATGGGACCGGTCACCCTGTTTCTGGTGCCCAAGCATGTGCCGCTCAGGATCCAGCCCGATTTTGCAGACGGTACCCTCAAGGGGGAGATACTCCCGCTCAAGGGGGCAAACATGGTGTTGATTGGAGACATGCAGGAGTCACTGGCCCCGGTTGCCCAGCAGCTGGAGTCCCGTTTGCACTGGTCCATTTAACAGATCTTGACTGGGGCTGACCGGGCCCCCGTCCCCTCCATATCACAGGCAGACACCGTCTGTTGTCTGCCTGTTCATCTCAGAATCCCGACAACTTCCCGCTTGATACCCACCTGAAGTCACATTTTTACTATTTTTTTTGAACGATTCAAAAGGAACTTGTTGTATGTTATTTATCCGATAATGGATAAAACAGACTATTTAAACGGCAAGTTAAAACAAATGATTAACACAATGGAAACTTTTATGTATTCTGCTGTCACTGGTCTGATTTCTTACCTCCTACCAGATCCATAGAATCACGCCAGAAGTGAATGGGAAGAAGCTGACATAACAACAGATCTTGTCGTCTATAGCGGCCAAAGAGCCCTGATATCGACAGAAAATCTGCTTACAAAGAGAGAACACTATGACAACTGCCTTTTTCAAGAAAAGCCTGATCGCCGCGGCCGTCACCCTGGCCAGCACTCAGACCTTCGCCGCCGCGTTCCAGCTGAACGAACACTCGGCTTCCGGTCTGGGCCGCGCCTATGCCGGTGAAGCAGCCATCGCCGACAACGCGGCCGTGCTGTCCCGCAACCCGGCCGCCATGACCACCTTCGACAAGATGGCACTGTCTGTTTCCGGTACCTATATCAAGCCCGACGTGGATGTCGCGGGTGACATCTATGCCGGTCCGGCCAAGCTGGCATCGGCCAGCGAGAGCGACATCGCCCCCGATGCCTTCGTGCCGGCCACCTACTTCATCCAGCCCCTGAACGATCAGTGGGCCTGGGGGATTGGCCTCTTCTCCAACTACGGTCTCTCCACCGAGTACTCCAAGACCTTCCCGGCCGGTGCCGGTGCCGGTGATACTGAGCTGTTGACCTTCAACATCAACCCCAACATCGCCTACCGCATCAACTCCAACTTCAGCGTGGGTGCGGGCATCAATGCCGTCTATGCCCAGGCCGAGCTGAACCGCTATGCCGGTGCCCTGGCTCCGGGCCTGACCGCCAGAACCGGTATCGTTCACAACAGCGACACCGCCATCGCCCACCTCAAGGGTGATACCTGGGGCTTTGGCTGGAACGTCGGCGCCCTGTACGAGATCAACGACAGCAACCGCCTGGCACTGACCTACCGCTCCCAGGTAGATCTGAGCTTTGACGGCGACTTCAAGGGGCTGACCTCCGGTTACCGGACCGTCGATGGCAACCTGAAGCTGGATCTGCCTGCCCAGGCCGAGTTCGCCGGTTACCACCGTCTGAACCAGCAGTTCGCGGTGCACTACTCCGTCAACTGGACCGACTGGAGCGCCTTCCAGGAGCTCAAGGCCACCAGCAACGCCTGTGCCGGTGGGGTCTGCCTGCAAAAAGACGAGAAGTTCAAGGATTCCGCCCGCTACGCCATCGGTGGTACCTGGTACGTCAACCCGTCCTGGGAAGCCCGTATCGGCTTCGCCTACGACAACAGCCCGATCGAGCCGGAATACCGCAGCCTGAGCATTCCTGACTCCGACCGTGTCTGGTACAGCGCCGGCGCCACCTACCACATCGATCAGGACATGAGCGTCGATTTCGGCATGGCCTATCTGGACGGCAAGGAAGTGGACGTGAACGAAGGTCTGACCAGCCATACCGATCCGGTACGCTGGAAGGGCACCTCCCACGGCAACGCCTTCCTGGCGTCCGCCCAGTTCAACATGAAATTCTGATTTCATCGCGATCAAACAGAGCGCCTCCGGGCGCTCTTTTTTTATGCGACATTCCCATTTCGGCGCACAGCTGTAGCAAACAGCTGTACTCTTTTTGTTTTTTATCAAGCTGTTATAAGCAATCGCTCCAGCATTTAATCCCGTTTTGCCCGCTCGGCCCCCGCCCCCGTTGCCTTACTGGTCATACCATATAAAATCCCGCCCCCAACCGAATCACAGAATGAACCCTCAGTTCATCCCGAGGAAAAGCAATGCAGTCGACCATCAAGCCCTCCCTCATCGCCCTGATCTTGCTGCCTGGCCAGGTCCTGGCGGCCGGTTTCCAGCTGGCGGAACAATCGGCCACCGGCATGGGCCGTGCCTTCGCCGGGGAGGCAGCCATCGCCGACAACGCCAGCGTGCTCGCCCGCAATGCGGCCGCCATGACCCGTTTCGAGCGCACCGCCTTCTCCGGCGGCGTCATCCATATCCAGCCTGACGTCAACATCGAGGGGGTGACCCGGGTCCCCACCACCCAGGGCCCGGTGACCCTGGATGCGAGCGCCAACGACATCGCGGACGGTGCCTGGGTGCCCAACGCCTATCTCATCCTGCCCCTGAATGATCAATGGTGGCTGGGGCTGGCGGCGACCTCCTACTATGGCCTCGGCGTCCAGATGCCGGACAACTACAACGCCGGTCACTTCGGCAACGTCTCCGACATCAAGACGGTGGATCTCGGCGCCTCCCTGGCCTATCGCATCAACCAGCACTGGTCGGTCGGCGCCGGCCTCTCCGCCATTCAGGGCGAAGGGGAAGTGGGCGGCACCTTCCCCTCCAACAACAAGATTGCCAAGCACCTCAAGGGGGATGGCTGGGCCCTTGGCTGGCATCTCGGCACCCTGCTGGAGCTGTCCCCTGCCACCCGCCTTGGCCTCTCCTATCGCCATGACGTCAACCTGACCCTCTCCGGGGATGCCGTCGGCACCGATCTGCTGGGCCGTACCTTCACCGACACCGGCAGTCTGGATCTGCCCCTGCCCGCCACCGCGGAGCTGGCCCTGTTCCATCAGCTGACCCCGACCCTGGCGATCCATTCAAGCATCAACTGGACCAACTGGAGCAAGTTCGTCCAGCTCGAGTCCGAACTCGATCACCATGGCACCATGCACATCAAGGACGAGCACTGGGAAGACAGCTGGCGCTACGCCCTCGGCCTGACCTATCAGCTGGCTCCGAAGTGGCAGCTGCGCTCCGGCCTGGCCTACGATCGCAGCCCGGTTCCCGCCGATCGCCGCACCATCTCCATCCCGGACTCGGATCGGGTGTGGTACAGCGCCGGGGTGGGTTACCAGATAGACAGCAACCTGTCGCTGGATCTGGGGCTGACCCTGATCGACGGCAAGAAGGTCGAGGTGAGCGAAACCATGCAGCTCAAACCCGGGATGGCGCAAACCACCTCCACCTTCCAGGGCTCCTCGGAAGGGGACGCCTGGCTGGCCGGTCTGCAGCTCAACTACCTCTTCTGATCCCGCCCCCCCTGGCAACACTATGCCAGTTGCTGACCCTTTCGACCCGGTCGGCACTGGCATAGTGATCCGCTTCACCATAGAATCAAGCCTTCACCCATGCTGGAGAAATGCATGTATTCCTATGTAGCAAGGCAGCCCATCCTGGATCGGGAATTGAAGACCCATGCCTATGAGCTGCTGTTTCGCGACAGCCTGGATAATGTGTTTCCCCCCATCTCCGCCCAGCTGGCCACCTCCCGACTGGTGACGGAGCAGTTCCTGCAACAGAACATCGATCAGCTACTTGGCGGCCACCCCTGCTTCATCAACTTTCCTCACTCCCTGCTGCTGGACGGCCTGGCCGAGTGCCTGCCCCAGGACAAGGTGGTGATCGAGATACTGGAAGATGCCGAGCCCGACGATGCCCTGCTGGACAAGGTGATCCAGCTCCACGGGCTGGGCTATCGGCTGGCGCTGGATGATTTCACCCTGGTCCCGGCCTGGGACAGGTTCCTGCCCTACATCCACATCATCAAGTTCGATCTGCGGGCCACGCCGCTCGCCAGCATCGAGCGGTTCATGCTGACCCATAGCCACCTGTCGCTCACCTACCTCGCCGAAAAGGTGGAGGACAAGGACGAGTTTGAACGGATGAAGGCGCTGGGAGTGTCGCTGTTCCAGGGCTTCTTCTTCAGTCGGCCCCAGATGGTGCAGCAAACCACCATGCCCCCGACCCAGCTGGTGGTGATGCAGCTGCTGAAGGTGGTCAATCAGGCCGAGCCGGATCTGGACAAGATAGAGCAGCTGCTCAACCAGGATCTCTCCCTCTCCCTCAAGCTGCTGCGTTACGTCAACCACCTCAAGCGCTTTCCCCAGCCCATCGCCTCGTTTCGCCAGGCCGCCAGCTCCCTGGGGCACGCCCAGCTCAAGCGCTTCGTGGCCCTGATCGCCGCCACCAGCGCCGGTCACGACAAGAGTGCCGAGCTCTACCAGATGTCCCTCATCCGGGCCCGCTTCTGCGAGCTGCTGGCACAGACCCATGCCCCCACCCAGCAGGCGCAGCAAGCCTTCATCACCGGGCTCTTCTCCCTGCTGGACGTACTGATGGGGCAACCGCTGGATCAGCTGCTCGGCACCATACCCCTGACCGCCGAGATCCGCGCCGCCCTGCTGGAGCGCAAGGGCAATCTGGGGTTCTATCTGGCGTTCTGTGAAGAGTACGAGAAGGCCAACTGGCAGCGGATTGCCGCCAGCACAGCCCGCCTGGGGCTCAATGAAGAGAAGGTCAGCCACCTCTATCTGGCCGCCACCACCTGGGTCAATCAGCAGCTCCAGGCCATGGAAGGGACGGACTGAACCCACTCCCCGCGCTCACCTATCCATCTCCGGAAATGACAACGTCCCCGCAAGAGGGACGTTGTGCATTTATCGGCAAGCGCCGTCGGGGGAAACTTTTCAGCCCAGTTCGATGGCCATGGCGGTCGCTTCCCCGCCGCCGATGCACAGGCTCGCCACCCCTCGCCGCAGGCCCCGCGCCTGCAGGGCATGGATCAGGGTGACCAGGATGCGGGCGCCGCTCGCCCCCAGGGGATGGCCCAGGACGCAGGCGCCTCCGTTCACGTTCAGCTTGTGATGGGGGATCTGGCACCCCGCCATGGCCAGCATGCTCACCATGGCGAAGGCCTCGTTCACCTCGAACAGATCCACCTCCTCCACCGACCAGCCCACCCGGGCCAGCAGCTTGTCGATGGCCCCCACGGGGGCGCTGGTAAACTCCGCTGGCAGGGCGGCATGGCTCTGGTAGCCCACCACCCTGGCCAGCACGGGCAAGCCCAGGCGCTCGGCGGTCTCGGCCCGCATCAGCACCAGTGCCGCCGCCCCGTCCGAGATGGAGCTGGCATTGGCCGCCGTGATGGTGCCCGTCTTGCTGAAGGCCGGTTTCAGGGTCGGTATCTTGTCGGGCCTGGCCTTGCCCGGTTGCTCGTCGTCGGCCAGCAGCAGGGTGCCCCCGGCCATCACGGGTGCCAGCTCGGCCCCGAAGGCGCCGCTTCGCTGCGCCGCCAGGGCCCGCTCCAGGGAGGCGATGGCGAAGGCATCCATGTCGGCCCGGGTCAGCCCGGCCCTGTCCGCGCTCAGCTGGGCGTAGTGGCCCATCAGCTGCCCCTCGTAGGCATCCTGCAAGCCGTCGAGGAACATGTGATCCAGCACGCTCTGATGGCCCATGCGAAAACCGCTGCGCGCCTTGTCCAGCAGATAGGGGGCCCGGCTCATGCTCTCCATGCCGCCCGCCACCACCACATCCACCTCCCCCAGCCGCAGCCCGTCTGCCGCCAGCATCACCGCCTTCATGCCGGAGCCGCACACCTTGTTGATGGTGGTGCAGGGCACGCTGTCCGGCAGCCCGGCCTTGAGTGCCGCCTGGCGGGCCGGTGCCTGCCCGACCCCGGCGCTCAGCACATTGCCCAGATAGACCTCATCGACCCGGGCTGGGTCTATTCCGGTCGCCGCCAGGGCGGCGCGGATGGCGCAGGCGCCGAGCTCGGGTGCACTCAAGGCGCTCAAGGCCCCCTGAAAGGCCCCCATGGGGGTACGTTTGGCCGCCACAATCACTATATCCATCAATCGCACTCTCCTTGTTACATTGGGATAACATATGCCGCCGCCGTCCCCGGAACAAGACTTGCGGGGAAGTTGACGTTTGGGTAAGGTGCCAGCCTGCATTGACAACCAGATGACAGCCAAGACAGCCCTATGACCAAATCCAAGGATGACGCCCGGACCTTCAGCATCAGCGAGCTGGCCCGTGAATTCGATGTGACCACCCGCAGTATCCGCTTCTACGAGGATCAGGGCCTGCTGAACCCGACGCGCCAGGGACAGACCCGGATCTACAGCCGTCAGGACAGGGTGCGCCTCAAGCTGACCCTGCGTGGCAAACGGCTGGGCTTCAGCCTCGCGGACATCCGGGAGCTGTTCGATCTCTATGACGCGGACAAGAGCAGCCGCTCCCAGCTGCAGACCATGCTGGGGCTGGTGGCTGACAAGCGGGAGACGCTGCAGCAGCAGCTGGAAGACATCCAGATGGTCTTGCTGGAGCTGGAGGCCGCCGAGCAGCGCTGCCGGCAGGCGCTGGGCCAGCTGACTCCCTGAGTCGACAAGGAAGGGACGACCATTCCGGTCCGAGGCAAATAAAAAGAGGGAGGCTTGCGCCTCCCTCTTGTCATTCATGGCAGTGGGCCTGGTCTCAGGCTTCCTTGCTCCAGCGGTTCGGATCGTAATCCGGGCTGTAGCGATCGACTATGATGGCGCAAGCCGCATCGCCGGTGATGTTGAGGGCGGTACGGATCATGTCGAACAGGCGATCCAGCGCGAACAACAGCGGCAGCCCCTCGATGGGAATGCCGGCCGCCAGCAGCACGGCCACCACCAGGAAGCTCGGGCCCGGCACGCCGGCCTGACCGATGGCACCCAGGGTCGAGGTGACTATGATGGCCGCCCAGGCGCCCATGGTGAGATCGATGTTGTAGACCTGAGCGAAGAAGATGGCCACCAGACCGTAATAGATGGCGTTGCCGCTCATGTTGATGGTGGCACCCAGCGGCAGCACGAAGGAGGCGGTGGCGTTGGTCACCTTCAGATCGTGCTCGCAGGTCTCCATGTTGACCGGCAGGGTCGCCATGGACGAGGCGGTGGAGAAGGCCACGATCTGCGGCTTCTTCATCGCCGAGAAGTACTTGCGTACCGGCGTGTTGGAGAAGAAGGCGATCAGCATCGGGTAGACCACGAAGCCGAAGATGAGGATGGCGGCGACATAGACCACGAACAGCTTGAGCACCAGAGTCAGCACGTCGAAGCCATAGGTGCCGATGGCATCGGCCATCAGGCCGAAGACCCCGATGGGGGCTATCAGCATCACCTTGTTGATCATCCAGACGAAGGCGTCAACCAGGGTGTTGAGTCCATCCACCAGCGGCTTGGCGCGCTCGCGGGGCTGCTTGGCCAGCGCGATGCCGAGGAACATGCAGAACACCAGGATCTGCAGTATGTTCGCCTCGTTCAGGGCGCTGAACACATTGGTCGGGATCATCCCAAGCAGGGTAGCCACGGCATCCGGCAGGACGCCCTTGTCGGCGTAGTCACCGGAGAACATGGCGGCCGTGGAGCCGAAATCGACCCCGACACCGGGCTTGAAGACTTGACCCATCACCAGCGCCAGCAGCACCGCCAGGGCGGAGGTACCGAGGAAGAAGGCGAGCGTGGTCACCCCTATCTTGCCCGCGGCCGGGCTGGCCCCCAGATTGGCGGCCCCGGACAGGATGGCGACCGCCACCAGCGGGATCACCAGCATCTTGATCAGCTGGATGAAGAGCGTACCCAGGGGAGCGAAGACGGTCGCCTGCTCGCCCATGAGGGCACCCACCAGCGCCCCCAGGATCATGGCGACCACGACCTGGAAGCCGATATTTTTAATTAATCCTTTTGTCAACACAGAATGTTCCTTTATTAAGCAATTACTCACACTTTTGCAGCGTAAATGACCACCCAGAGCGTCAAATCCTCTCCATTGCTCTGGCGGCGCGCTTTATCTCATATTTATGACCCGTTTAACATCGGGATCCCTGAACGAAACGAATTTTTATGGTTTTTCACAAAGTTGAGACCCACAAGAAACTCACTGTTTTTTCCCTGTTTCACCATGACAATGGCCAAAATAATGTGCTACTTTGGCTCTGCAAACGTGCATACAGGGAAGAAAAGATGCTGAAAGTTAACGAATATTTTGACGGAAATGTTAAATCTATCGGTTTCGAGCAAAAAGGCGAGAAAGCCACGGTCGGCGTGATGGAAGCGGGCGAGTACCAGTTCAACACCGCCGCCCCGGAGCGGATGACGGTGGTCAAGGGTGTCCTTCGCATCCAGCTGGCCGATGAAGACGAATGGCACAGCTACCATCAGGGCGAGTCCTTCGACGTGGCCGGTCACTCCTCCTTCAAGCTGGAAGTGAAGACAGCCACTGCCTACCTGTGCGAGTTCCTCGACTGATAACCCCGCAGGGGTGCCATGAGCTGCCTATCCGCTCCTCCTGGCGCCCCTGATCCCCCTGTTTTGCCCCATTTCCACACCGCCATCACAGGCTGTCGCTTCCCCCCTTTTCATCGACTACAAAAAATTTACAATGTTTAGACGAAATCCATAATCGGAGTACGTCATGATCAGTGTCTTCGACCTGTTTTCCATCGGGATTGGTCCCTCCTCCTCCCACACAGTGGGGCCGATGCGGGCAGCCTGCGCCTTCGTGCACACCCTCAAGCAGAGCGCACTCCTCTCCCGCACCGGGCGCGTCGTGGTCGAGTGCTACGGCTCCCTCGGCCAGACCGGCAAGGGTCATGGCACCGGCAAGGCCATCATCCTGGGGCTGGCGGGCTTCGAACCCGAATCCGTGGACATCGAGGCCATCCCCGCCTTCCTCGCTCAGGTGGAGCACAGCCAGACCCTGCGTCTGGGGGGGGAGCAACCGAGCGAGTTCCCCCGCGTCGGCGCCATCCTCTTCAATCGGCGCAAGACCCTGCCCGCCCACTCCAACGGCATGACGCTGCGCGCCTATGAGGGCGACACCCTGCTGTTCGAGCAGACCTACTACTCCATCGGGGGCGGCTTCATCATAGAGGAGAGCCACTTCGCCAACGCCCGGGAAGAGGCCGCCCGCTTCGATGCCGCCCACCCCGTCCCCTACCCCTTCGAGAGCGGGGCCCAGCTGCTGGCCCACTGCCAGGAGAGCGGTCTCTCCATCTCGGGGCTGATGCTGGCCAATGAGAAGGTGTTTCGCAGCGAAGCCGAGATAAAGGCGGGCCTGCGCAAGATCTGGCAGGCGATGCAGGGCTGTGTCGAGCGCGGTTGCAGGAGCGAGGGGGTGTTGCCGGGGGGGCTCAAGGTGAAGCGCCGCGCCCCGGCCCTCTATCGCCAGCTCTGCGGCGAGACCAACTTCAACAAGGATCCCTTGATGGTGATGGAGTGGGTGGACCTGTTTGCCCTGGCCGTCAACGAGGAGAATGCCGCCGGTGGCCGGGTGGTGACCGCCCCTACCAACGGCGCCGCCGGCATCATCCCCGCCGTGCTGCACTATTACGATCGCTTCGTGCGCAAGGTGGATGACGAGCTGCTGATGCAGTACTTCCTCACCGCCGCCGCCATCGGCATCTTGTACAAGAAGAACGCCTCCCTGTCGGGGGCCGAAGTGGGTTGCCAGGGAGAAGTGGGGGTCGCCTGCTCCATGGCCGCCGGTGCCCTGGCCGAGCTGCTGGGCGGCAGTCCGGCCGTGGTCGAGAACGCCGCCGAGATCGGTATGGAGCACAACTTAGGTTTGACCTGCGATCCCATCGGCGGCCTGGTGCAGGTGCCCTGCATCGAGCGCAACGCCATGGGAGCGGTCAAGGCGATCAATGCCGCCCGCCTCGCCCTGCGTGGCACAGGCGAGCACAAGGTGTCGCTGGACAAGGTGATCAGGACCATGTGGGAAACCGGCAACGACATGAAGACCAAGTACAAGGAGACAGCCCGCGGTGGCCTCGCCGTCAACATCACCGAATGTTAAGCCTGGGTAAAAACGATCTCAGATGACCCTCAGATACCCGGCCTGGCCGGGTATTTTTTCGCAAAACGTTTGCCTCGCACTTAACAAAATGGATAACCATCAAAATAAATTTTATACTCGCGCCGTCAATTCAACAAAAATAGATCTATTTCAACTTTTTTTAGGCAGGAAGCCGTTACACTGCGGTTATCTGGTTTCCCGGCCTTTGTGACGACAGACCCGTCCCATGGATCACCCTTTCTGCGAGCGGGCATGGCGCCCCCTTCTACCCTGAGGTAATTGTTACATGATCAGCGTTTTTGATATCTTCAAAATCGGTGTTGGCCCCTCCTCTTCCCACACTGTCGGCCCGATGAAAGCTGCCAAACAGTTCGTGGATGATCTGCGTGCTAGCGGCAAGATCCGTGACATCACCCGGATCCAGGTTGACGTCTATGGCTCCCTCTCCTGGACCGGCAAAGGCCACCACACCGACACCGCCATCATCATGGGGCTGGCCGGTAACCTGCCGGAAAATGTCGACATCGACGGCATTCCTGAATTCATCTCCCGGGTCGAGCAGACCGGTCGCCTGCCCATCGGCCTGCACTGCCACACCGTCAGCTTCCCGAAAGGCGCCATGGTGTTCCATGACGAGGCCCTGCCCCTGCACGAGAACGGCATGAAGCTGACCGCCTTCATCGAAGACGAGGCCATCTACAGCAAGACCTATTACTCCATCGGCGGCGGCTTCATCGTCGACGAAGAGAACTTCGGCAAGGCCGACAGCGGCGACATGACCGTCAACTACCCCTTCAAGAGCGCCGCCGAGCTGCTCGCCCACTGCGGCCAGACCGGTCTCTCCATCTCCGCCCTGATGCTGGAGAACGAGAAGTGCTTCAACACCCCGGAAGAGATCTACAAGAAGCTCGGCAAGATCTGGACCACCATGCGTGAAGGGATAGAGCGCGGCTGCCGCACCGAGGGTGTGCTGGCCGGCCCGCTGCGGGTGCCGCGCCGTGCCGCTCCCCTCTACCGTCAGCTGACCACCAACGAGCATCTCTCCAACGACCCCATGAGCATCGTCGACTGGGTCAACATGTTCGCCCTGGCGGTGAGTGAAGAGAACGCCGCCGGTGGCCGCGTCGTCACCGCTCCGACCAACGGCGCCGCGGGCATCATCCCGGCCGTGCTGGCCTACTACGACAAGTTCATCCAGCCGGTCGGCCGCGACGAATACACCCGCTTCTACCTGGCCGCCGCCGCCGTCGGCATGCTCTACAAGATGAACGCCTCCATCTCGGGTGCCGAAGTGGGTTGCCAGGGTGAGGTGGGTGTCTCCTGCTCCATGGCCGCCGCCGGCCTGACCGAGCTCATGGGCGGCAGCCCGGAGCAGGTGTGTGAAGCGGCCGAGATCGGCATGGAGCACAACCTGGGTCTGACCTGCGATCCGGTCGCCGGCCAGGTACAGGTGCCCTGCATCGAGCGCAACGCCATCGCCGCCATGAAGGCGGTCAACTCCTCGCGCATGGCCCTGCGTCGCACCTCCAAGCCCCGTGTCTCCCTGGACAAGGTGATCGAGACCATGTACATCACCGGCAAGGACATGGACTCCAAGTACCGTGAGACCTCCCGCGGTGGCCTGGCCATCAAGGTGATGCAGGTTGCCTGCGAATAAGCGGCAGACAGCAGATACAAACAAGGCGGGAGAGATTCCCGCCTTTTTTTGTCTGTGAATTTTCTCAAGGGCAGACGCACTGGCATGAAGAATAAAGAGGAAGGGGGTAATTCATTCGGATGGGATCGGCTCATCCGTCAGGATGTCATAGCTTGAAGGGATAATTCTGCTATCTTGTTCGGCGACCTGGCCCGCCATCCTGTTTCGCTCCTTTCCCGCTCTGACTCCGTTTTTATTCCACTTTTATTCCGCTTTTATTCCACTATCCGATCCGCCAGGGTGCCGACCGCCACCACGAAATAGGGGGAGCGGTTCCAGTGGCGCAGCACCCGATAATTGTCATAGGCAAGATAACTGCGGCCATGGACATCATCGGGCCGGATGAGGGAAGCCTGCATGTCGGCGTTGGGCAGCGGCGAGCCGTCCAGTTGCCGCACCCCGAGGGCTTTCCAGGCCGACAGCGGCTTGCGCTGCTCCAGCCCGAACAGGGCAGGATTGAGGGCCTCAGGCACCCTCACCCGCCGGCCCCAGGTCTGATCCTCGCGCCAACCGTTCTGGTGCAGATAATTGGCTGCCGATCCAAACACATCCGCGAGATTGCCCCACAGATCCTTCCTGCCATCCCCGTCCTGATCGACCGCGTATTTGAGGAAGGACGAGGGCATGAACTGCACCTGCCCCATGGCACCCGCCCAGGAGCCCTTGAAGGCGGCGGGGCTCACGTGCCCCTGCTCTATGATGCGCAGGGCATCGAACAGCTGCTCCTTGAAGAAGGCTTCCCGTCGCCCTTCCCAGGCCAGGGTCGCCAGGGAGGAGATCAGCGGGAAATTACCGGTGAGTTTGCCGAAATTGGTTTCTATGCCCCACAAGGCGACAATAAAACGGGGCTGCACCCCATATTCATCACCTATTTTCGTGAGCAGCGGCAGATGCTGGCGATATAAGGCCCGGGCTTGCTTGACTTTCCATTGGGGCACGGCGCGGGGAATATAGGAATCCAGGGTCAGTTTGAATTCCGGCTGATTTTTGTCGTGCTTGATGGCTGCCTCTATGAGGCGAATTTCCGCAAAGGCGGCCGTTACCGTCGCAGGCTGGATGCCGGCCGCCAAAGCCTGCTGTTTGAGACTCGTCACATAATGGTCAAAATCGACGCCAGCCTGCAGGGGCGCACTTAATAGTGCGCTCAACAATAACAGTGCCAGCCGACCCTGCATCAGCGGGTGCCCTTTATTTGTGCCTTGTGCTGCTCCAGCAGATTTTCCGGTGGCGGGGGCACCTGCAGGTAGAAGCCCTGGCTCTGCAAGGCCGCCATCACCCGCTCGGTGGAGGCGATCCCCAGGGGCTTGGCCGGGTCCAGCTTGGTCATCAAGACCAGCTCGGGGCGCCCGAAGGTACTCATCAGTGCCTCTGGCACACGGGAAAAGTCCTCTCTTCTTTCAATAAAGAGATAGGTCTCGGCTTTTTTGCGACTTTTATAGACTGCACACAACATGGAAATTGATATAATCCGACGGGTTCATTGCCTCTGGTGGTGGCAAACTATAACATCAGGAATTGAATAACAATAACGTATTACCGTCTCGGTTCGGGGAAGATTCATGGTTGAACGCGATAACGAATTGAAAGGGACCACCTTCACTATATCTGTGTTGCATCTCAGCGATGGCAATCCGGACCGGATCCGACAACTGCTGGAGGCCAAGGTCGCGCAGGCGCCCCAGTTTTTTAATTGTGCCCCCCTCGTCCTCAATGTGGAGCGCCTCAGCGAGATCCCCGATTTCGAGCAGCTCAGGGAGCTGGTCGAGTCGGAAGATTTCGTGCTGGTCGGCATCACGGGGGCGCGGGATGAGGTGATGAAGACGGCGGCCAAGGCGGCCGGGCTGGCCGTCATGGTGTCGGGCAAGAGCCGCAAGGCCGACCCCGAGCCTGTGGCGCCAGCGCCTGAACCCGTTGAGGTGGCACCGGTCGCCCCGGTTCAGGCCCCCCTGGAGCCGAGCAAGGTCCACGTCGGGCCGGTGCGCTCCGGCCAGCAGATCTATGCTGCCGGCACTTCGCTGGTGGTGCTGGGCTCGGTCAGTCCTGGCGCCGAAGTCATCGCCGACGACAGCATCCATATTTATGGCGCCCTGCGTGGCCGAGCCATCGCGGGGGCCAAGGGCAATCCCCTTGCCCGCATTTACTGCCAGCAATTGCAGGCCGAGCTGCTCTCCATCGCGGGCACCTTCCAGCTCAGCGACGCACTGCCGGCAGGCCTGATACAAGAGCCAGTCCATATCCGGCTGGACAACGAACAACTCCGAATAGACCGCATCAAATAGAGTTACAAGGAAGCGAGAATGGCGCGAATCATAGTCGTTACATCGGGCAAAGGTGGCGTTGGCAAGACCACAACCAGCGCGGCCCTGAGCACCGGCTTGGCCCAGCGTGGCCACAAGACAGTGGTCATCGATTTTGACATTGGCCTGCGAAACCTGGATCTCATCATGGGCTGCGAGCGGCGCGTGGTGTATGACTTCGTCAACGTGATCAACGGTGAGGCCAACCTCAACCAGGCCCTCATCAAGGACAAGCGCTCGGAAAACCTCTTCATCCTGCCCGCCTCCCAGACCCGGGACAAGGACGCCCTGACCCGTGAAGGGGTCGAGAAGATCCTGGATCAGCTGGCGGAGATGAAGTTTGACTACATCGTCTGCGACTCCCCCGCCGGCATCGAGTCTGGCGCCCTGATGGCGCTCTACTTCGCCGACGAGGCCATCGTCACCACCAACCCGGAAGTCTCTTCCGTGCGTGACTCCGACCGCATCCTCGGCATCCTGGCCTCCAAGTCCCGTCGCGCCGAGCGCGGGGAAGACCCCATCAAGGAGCACCTGTTGCTGACCCGCTACTGCCCGACCCGCGTCAGCCGTGGCGACATGCTGAGCGTGCAGGATGTGCAGGAGATCCTGGCCATCAAACTGCTCGGGGTGATCCCGGAGTCCCAGGCGGTGCTGCGCGCCTCCAACTCGGGGGAGCCGGTCATTCTGGACAAGGAGTCCGATGCCGGTCAGGCCTATGAGGACGCCGTCGCACGCCTGCTGGGCGATACCAAGGATTTTCGTTTTCTGGAAGAAGAGAAGAAGGGCTTCTTTAGCCGACTGTTCGGGAGTTAAACATGTCATTATTGGATTATTTTCGTTCCAACAAGAAACAGAACACCGCACAACTGGCCAAAGAGCGGTTGCAGATCATCGTTGCTCACGAGCGTTCATCCAGAGGGGGGCCGGATTACCTGCCCCAGCTCAAGCAGGATATCCTCGACGTGATCCGTAAATATGTGCAGATCGATCCGGACAAGATCACCGTCCAGCTCGATCAGAAGAGTGACGAGCTGTCGGTGCTGGAGCTCAACATCACCTTCGCCGACGACCAGAAGAAGGGATGAGCTGACGCCCCATGCGTGACCCTTTTCCCCAGTGAAGACCGGATCCTTTGTCAGGATCCGGTTTTTTATTGCCTGGCGCAGAGGCATCTCGCCAAGGCGTGCGGGGCCAGCTAGAATACTGCCCGCCCCCTCGGCCCTGCCGACGGGACTTATCCTCTCTCATCTGGAACACAGCTCTTATGTCTTTGAATGACGAAATGCACAGCGTCGAGGAACTGCTCGATACCGCCCTCGAACTCTTCATGGAGCTGGCCTCGGACAACCTGCCCGAGCAGGAGATAGCCCTGTTCAACCAGGCGTTCAACGACCGCGGTCTGCTGGCGGAGACCGACCCCGCCGATGACTGGGAAGCGGACGTGGGGTTTGCCGTGAGCGATGCCGAGTACGCCGAGATCTGGGTTGGCCTTGGCAATGCCGAGCAGGAGTATGAGCACCTGTTCGCCCGCATGTTGCTCTCCCGCCGTGTCGACGAGAAGTTCTGCCACATCGAATGGCTGCCCCAATAATTCCGGATCCCGACGATCCCGGTCACTATGAGTGGGACTCAGAGCCTGAGCCCGTGAGACCGACGCGCTGGCGCCGCCTGCTGGGCTGGCTCGGCAAACTGCTGCTGGCGGCGCTGGTCAGCTCCATCGTCTCGGTGGCGCTGCTGCGCTTCATCGATCCCCCCATGTGGACCTGGCGCCTCGAGCGGGCGCTGTTTCCACCCGCCAAGGTGGCCGAGGTCAAGCACGACTGGGTGCCGCTCGAGCGCATCTCGCGGGAGTTGCAGCTGGCGGTGATCGCCGCCGAGGATCAGCGCTTCGCCGATCACAACGGCTTCGACATGGACGCCATCAGCTCGGCCCTCAAGCACAACCAGCAGAGCCGGCGGGTGCGCGGCGCCAGCACCCTGAGCCAGCAGACGGCGAAGAACCTCTTCATGTGGAGCGATCGCAGCTTCCTGCGCAAGGGGATAGAGGCCTGGTTCACCCTGCTGATGGAGCTGGGCTGGGACAAGTCCCGCATCCTCGAGGTGTACCTGAACATAGTGGAGTTCGGGCCCGGCATCTATGGCGCAGAGGCCGCCGCCAGGCACTACTTCGGCAAACCGGCGGCGCGCCTGACCCGCTACGAGGCCTCCTTGCTGGCCGCCGCCCTGCCCAATCCCTGGCGCTACCGGGTCAAGCCCCCCTCGCCCTATGTGCAGCAGCGCTCGGCCTGGATCCGCCGTCAGATGGGACAACTCGGTCAGATCACCCTGAACCGGGTACACGAGGCCGATTAGGTTCGTCGACGGGATCGGAGGCCGGCCCCAGATGGCCGCCAACGACCTCCCGGTGCAGTGGCAGATAGTGCCACCACCAGGTCTCCCGTCGCCGCTTGATCTGCCGCCTGTGCTGTCGTCGCTTCATGCTGCCCACATGCCTCTTGATGCCGCCGGATGGCGGCGGCTCTGTTAACCTTATCCCCTGTTTCGGCCATTTGACAGCACGGGATTGCCGGCCTCACGCGCTGGCCGCCATCCCCAATAATTGGTAAAGTGGCGAACCTGGACGTATCTGGAGTGATTTCATGGAACAACGTAGCCCGGATCAGCTGGTCGAGTGGGCCTATGATCAGTTTCTGGAGCAGGCCGCCGACATGCTGGCCCCCGAACAAATCGTCGACATCACCCTCGAATTCGAGCAGCGTGGCGCCGTCGAGGCGACCCTGCCCAACGCCGACTGGTCGACCGAGCTCGGCGTGCCGGTCGACATGGAGCGTTGGGCCGAGGTGTGGGTCGGCTTGCTGGATCATCAGGAGGAGTTCGAGGTGATCTACGCCACCTTCCTGCTGCCGCGGGATCAGAGCGAACACGAGGTCCATGTTCGCTGGCACCGCCAGCAACAGGCATAAGAAAAGGCGCCCCTGGCGCCTTTTTCGTCTCTGCGTTTTATCCCTTCAGGGGCGAGCCGCGATAGCCTTGGCCAGACAGCGGCGGCACCAGCAGGCGCTCGCCTCGCTCATGGGCAGCGCGGGCAGCTGGCTGCACCAGCAACGCGCTATGGGCTCACCGGCGGAGACGGCGCAAAACGCCGGCTCGCCGCATCCTGGGCACTGGTGGGTGCGGCGCGTGCCATCCAGCTCGGCCATGCGGGCCAGCTGGGCCTCGCTGTCCATGGCGGACCACTGGCCTATCTCGGTCAGGGTGCGGCCGCAACCGAGACAGAGCCCGTCCTTGGCCCGGCAGTCGCCGATGCAGGGACTCGGCACCTTATTCGCCGTCCTGCGCCGTGCCGGTCTGTGCGGCGACCAGCGTGATGCAGTTGTCTTCGATGACGATCTTGCCCTGCTTGTAGAGCCCGCCGATGGCCTTCTTGAAGGTGCCCTTGCTCATGTTGAACATCTTGTAGATGAGCTCGGGTTCGCTCTTGTCCCCCACCGCCAGGCTGCCGCCCTGCTTCTGCAGGCGGGTGAGAATACGGCCGCCGGCATCATCCATCCGATCCTGCCCCGGTTTTTGCAGGGTCAGATCCAGCTTGCCATCCTCACGGACCTGCTTGACCCAGGCGGTCAGCGGTCGGCCCGTCATCAGGCGGCCGAACACCTCGTTCTTGAACAGCATGCCGGAGTACTGGCCATTGACCACGGCCTTGATGCCGAGGGGGGTATGTTCCCCCGGCAGCGCAGTCACCTCGTCACCGGCCTTGAAGGGGGGATCGACGCGCAGGAAGCGCTCCAGGCGGCTGGTGCCCACCATGCGTCCCTCGTTGTCCAGCATCAGGTGCACCAGGTAGACATGGCCCACCTGCATCGGCTTGTTCTGCTCGCGGCTTGGCACGAACAGATCCTTTTTCATGCCCCAGTCGAGGAAGGCACCGATCTTGTTGGCGTTGACCACCTTGAGGCCGACGATGTCACCCACCATGGCAAAGGGCTTGTCGGTGGTGATCACCGGCTCGCAATCCGCGTCCAGATAGAGAAAGACGGACACCTCGCCATCTTCGGCGACGCCTTCCGGCAGCTGACGCCTGGGCAGCAGCAGCTCGCCATATTCCCCCGCGGCCAGCCAGGCGCCTCTGTCTTCGAGCTCAACGACGGTGAGGGTGTTCATCTTGCCAATCTGTAACATGGTGATCTCTTCTTTCAATATCCGGATGGGCCTGCAGTTCATGGCCCGTAATAGTGCGCATCGCCCCTGTCGCCGGCTGAGGGAGGACAAGGGCTCAGGTTTTTCATGCAGGCGCGCATGTTACCCCAGAGCCGTGACAGGACCTAGTCCCTTGCCCGTTCCCGCGCAGGATTTTCACTTCCGGGCGTCTCCGTACTGGCGATAATAGCAGCACTCGGTCGCCTCTTGGCTGCAAATAACCCCACTTTTAGGTAGACTTCGCGGCCGTCCAATCCAGAGGAAGCGTCGATGAACCCAGCCACTCGTACCCGTCAACTCAATCAATGGATCCAGAGCCACAGCCAGCAGGACATGAGTTACCCGGCCCTGCACGGCTTCCTCTGCGCCCGCCTGACGGGGCCGACCGCTCCTGACTGGCAAGATCCGCTGGCCGGTCTGCTGCCCCATGACACAGCCCTGGACGAGAAGAGTACCGAGGCGCTGCATCACCTGATCGCCGAGCTGGAGGCCCAGGCCGACGACGCCCAGCTGGCCCTGCCGAGCCAGTGCCGCCTCTCTAGCGAGACCCCGGAGCAGGTCTTCGAGCAGAGCCACCCCCTCGGCCAATGGAGCTACGGCTTCAGTCAGGGGGTGGCCCGCTGGCCCACGCCGACGGATCTGAACGATCCCGCCACCCGCTACCGCTTCAGCCTGGTGGCCGAGCTCTGCCTGTTCCGTGACAGACCCATGGCCCAGATGCTGCACCAGGCCGCGGCCAGCGAGCTGCCCTTCCTCGATTTTTGCAAGCGGCAGCGCCAGCAGATGAAGACGGCCCTCAACCTCCTGCTGACCCTGGATCAGGGTGGGGCGGAGCATGAAGAAGAACCGCTTCTCGACAACGAACAGACCCGCCAGTGGCAGCAGTGGTTCGAGCAGGCGGCGCAGTGCCGCGATCCCCTCGCCCGCCTCTCCTGGTTTGACCGCATCATTGCCGATACCAGCGCCCTGTTCGACGAGGCCTTCTGGCAGCAACACGCAGGCCGCGGCTGGCACGCTCCCGAGGCCCGTCCGCTGATCGCGGCCCAGGCGGGCCGGGCCGATTGCCTGCTGCGACTGGGGCAACAGGAGCAGGCGCGCCACGCATACCTGGCCTTGCTCGAGCTTTGTCAGGCCGACGAGCCCGGCTGTCGTCATCCCCTCTCCAGCCTCTATGCCTGGCAAGGGGATTGGGCCGCCCTGCAGGGCCTGCTGGTGCGCTTCAATGAAGCCTCCTGCTGGCTGCGCTACAACAAGGCGCTGATGGTGTTTGCCACCCAAGGCGAGCAGGCAGCGCAGCCCCATCTGGCCGCCGCCCTTGACGCCAACCCCCATGTGCCCGCCACCCTGCTGGGTCAGCGCAGGCTGCCCAAGCAGGAGCCCCGCCACTGGCAGGGGGGAAGTCGCGATGAGGCCGCGCTCTATGCGCTCCAGAGTCGCGAGGCCTGGCTTGCTCATAATGCCTTGATCTGGCTGCGTAAAAGTGTAAACAACAAGGCCAGTTGAGACCCAGGCTGCCGGATCAGTGACGCAACACGTGCGCAAACGCACATTTTTCTGGTGCCCGTTCAGACAAATGCCCTTGTGTTACGTATCATCAAGGTCAAAGTATCAAGAGAAACTGCACCCGATGCAGCCGCCACAGCAGGATGTCATATGTCGAAGATCATAGAGCTGCTCGCGCACTATCCCCCCTATCAGCTGGTCCATGCCGCTGAAATGGTGCGCGATACCTTTGAACAGTTTTACCAGCAGCGGTACCAGCTGACGGTGCCTCAATGGCGCCTGATGATGGTGCTTGGCCCCCACTACCCCATCAGCCAGAAAGAGTTGGTGGAGGCAAGCGGGATGGACAAGGTGCGGATCTCCCGCGAGATCCACCGTCTGGTGGAGAAGGGCATCCTGTTCACCGAGAGCAGCGCACAGGACAAGCGCATCAGCCTGGTCTCCTTCACCCCGGCGGGGCTCACCCTGTTCCAGCAGCTCAAGACCGAAGCGGGCAGCTGGCAGCACACCCTCACCGACTATCTGCCCGCCGAGGCGCGCCAGAGCATACGGCTGCACCTGCAAAGCGTGAGCGACGCCATCGAACAACTCCACCTGCTGGACAGCGAGCAACAATCATGACACTCACCCGCTTTGCCACCATGGACGTCAACATGCTGCTGAGCCTGGTCAACATGCAGCTGCGTGATCATTACGCTGATCTGGACGATCTCTGCCGGGCGCAGGATCTCGACAAGGAGGCCCTGATCGCGCGGCTGGCCGGCGGCGATTTCCACTACCAGCCTGATCAAAAGCAGTTCAGATAGGGATCCGGATCACAAGCTGTCTCGTGGCGCTGGCCGTGGCGGCAAAAACTGCTAAGGTGAGAGGCAACCGCGCTGGACCATGAGCCTGAGGTATGGATACATCAGGCTGTCACAGAGGGCGGTTAGCCTTAATTTGCTCACCATCAGCCAAGGACGACACCATGATCCTGACCCGACAGACCAGCCTGATCATCATCAGCGCCCTCTTCACGATCTGCCTCTTCTCCCCCCATCTGCCCCAGAGTACCGAGCAGTGGCTCAGCAGCCTGCTGCTGGGATCCCTGGTGGTAGTCTGCCTGCTGGTCGGCAGCGGCTGTCGCCGCTTCATCTGGGATTGAAGAGTGGTGCCCGCCATCTGAAAACAACAACGCAGCCCGATGGCTGCGTTGTTGTTTCTGGCGCTGCCTGAGCAGGCAGGCGTCACGGCATCAGTATGCCAGGGTTTCCAGCTGCTCCTTGGCCTGCTCTATGCCCTTGGCCTGCGCCTCGGGACCCATGCCCATGCCCTCGGCGTAGATGAAGTCCACCTCGTTGATGCCGATGAAGCCCAGCACGGTGCGCATGTAGGGGGTCACCAGATCGGTGGGGTTACCCAGGTGCAGGCCGCCGCGGGGGCTGACCACCAGGGCGCGAGTGTTCTCCACCAGGCCGACCGGGCCGGTCTCGGTGTAGCGGAAGGTGACGCCGGCACGGGCCACCAGATCGATCCAGTTCTTCAGCTGGGTCGGGATGTTGAAGTTGTACATGGGGGCTGCGATGATCACCAGATCGCTCCCCTTGAGCTCGGCCACCAGCTCGTCGGACTGGGCCAGCACGGCCAGCTGACGCTCGTTGAGGTTTTCACCGCCGCGCAGGCCCATGGCCAGCTCGCCGTCGAGCACCGGCAGGTTCAGGGTTGCCAGATCACGCACAGTGACGCTGTCACCCTGGCGCTCGGCCAGGTAGCCGTCGATCAGGGCGTTGGATTGGGAATACTGGCCCAGGATGCTGGACTTGAGAACGAGGATATTGGCCATGGTGAAACTCCATTTGGTTGTCGGTTGAACAGCTGTGCTGTCGATGGAGGTCACTATAAAGATTGAGGTTCAAGGCGGATAGCGAAAATAGATGCTCAAGTTATTCAAATATTTTGATGCTTGCGCACTTAGTCGCCAGCGAGGTACTCACCAAGCACCCCGGCCTTGGCAGAACAAACGATTGCCGTTATGATCCGCCGCACTTTTTTTAAGTGACCCGGATCCCATGGCACCCTCCCGCAGGCACTCCCCCTTTGCCGGTGCAGTCTGGATGATGGTGGCAGGCCTCTGCTTTGCCGCCGTCAACAGCCTGAGCCAGTTCGTCAGCTTCAAGCTCGGCCTCCCCTCGACCCAGGTCGCCTTTCACCAGTACCTGGTAGCCCTGATCTGCCTGCTGCCCTGGCTTATCCGCCACGGCCTGCGCCAATCCCTGATGACCAACCAGCTGCGGCTGCACCTGCTGCGGGTCGCCCTGGCGGTCATCGGCATCCAGTTCTGGCTCTGGGCGCTGGCGGTGCCGGTGCCTATCTGGCAGGGCATAGCGCTGCTGATGACTTCTCCCCTATTCGCCACCCTCGGCTCCGCCTTGCTGCTCAAGGAGCAGGTGAGCCGGGCGCGCATCCTGGCCACCCTGGCGGGCTTTGTCGGGGCCATGCTGATCCTGGCCCCCTGGACCGATGACTTCAGTTGGGCCTCCCTGCTGCCGGTGGCGGCCGCCCTGTTCTGGGCCGGTTACTCCCTGCTGGTGCGCTATCAGGCGGCGAGCGAGTCGTCCCACACCATAGTGGTCTACCTGCTCATCTTCAGCACCCCCTTCAACGCCATGCTGGCCCTGCCGGAATGGCAGTGGCCAAGCGAGACCCAGTGGCTGCTGGTGGCGGCCTCCGGGGTGCTGTCGGCCCTGGCCCAGATGTCCATCGCCCGCGCCTACAGCGTGGCCGAGGCCTCCTTCGTGCAACCTTTCGATTTTGCCAAGCTGCCCATGAACGTGCTCGCGGGCTGGCTGGTGTTTGGCTGGGCGCCTCCCGGCCGATTGTGGCTCGGCGCCGCCATCATCATAGGCGCCATCACGCTGCTGACCCATCTGGAGCAGCGCGCCCACAAATCCGTTTCCTGAGGTACGCCATGCGTGCCTCTTTTTTTACTCACTCGGGTCAGCAACCCTGACCATGGACATCAGGAGAGATCAGATGTTTGGAACCGCCACCCGCCCCGCTGCCACCCGTGCCCTGCTGCTCGGCTCAGGCGAACTCGGCAAGGAAGTCGCCATCGAGCTGCAACGCCTTGGCATCGAAGTGATCGCCGCCGACCGCTACGCCAATGCCCCCGCCATGCAGGTCGCCCACAAAGCCCACGTGCTGGACATGCTCGACGGGGCCGCCCTGCGCGCCCTGGTGGCCGAGGTCAAGCCCGACCTCATCATCCCCGAGATCGAAGCCATCGCCACCGATACCCTGGCAGAGCTTGAGCAGGAAGGGGTCAGGGTCGTGCCCAACGCCCGCGCCACCCAGCTCACCATGAACCGGGAGGGGATCCGCCGCCTCGCCGCCGAAGAGCTGGGCCTCCCCACCTCCTCCTACCGCTTCGCCCAGAGCAAGGAGGAGTTTGTCGCCGCCGTCGAGGCCATCGGCCTGCCCTGCGTGGTGAAACCGGTGATGAGCTCCTCCGGCAAGGGCCAGAGCCTGTTGCGCGATCTTGCCAGGCTGGACGAGAGCTGGACCTATGCCCAGGAGGGGGGCCGCGCCGGCCGTGGCAAGGTGATCGTCGAAGGCTTCGTCCCCTTCGAGTACGAGATAACGCTGCTCACGGTGCGCGCCGTGGACGGCATCCACTTCTGCGATCCCATAGGCCATCGTCAGGAAGAGGGTGACTACCGCGAATCCTGGCAGCCCCAGGCCATGAGCGAGCTGGCCCTGGCCCGCGCCAGAGAGGTGGCGGCCAAGGTGGTCGAGGCCCTGGGTGGCCATGGCCTGTTCGGGGTCGAGCTCTTCATCAGGGGTGACGAGGTGTGGTTCAGCGAGGTCTCTCCCCGCCCCCATGACACCGGCATGGTGACCCTGATCTCCCAGGATCTCTCCGAGTTCGCCCTGCACGTGCGCGCCATCCTGGGGCTGCCGGTCGGCACCATCACCCAGTTCGGGCCGAGCGCCTCCGCCGTGGTGCTGCGGGAAGGCCACAGCCAGAACATCCGCTATCAGGGGATTGGCGAGGCGCTGGCCCTGGTGCCGGGCGCCCAGCTGCGGCTCTTTGGCAAGCCGGAGATCGCCGGTCGCCGCCGTCTCGGGGTGGCGCTGACCCGTGGGCAAGGGTGCGAAGAGGCGGTGGAGAAGGCCAAGGCAGTCGCCGCCCGGGTCGAGGTGCTCTTCTAGAGCGCTCTCTTTGTCACGTCAAAACAAACGTTTATCTGCGTGATCCGGCGCAAGGGGCAGGCGACTGCCCCTTTTCCATTGAAGCGCCGGGCTTATAATCCCCCTTTCACCTATGTCAGGAGTACAAGATGTTAACTGCCGTGATCTTCGATATGGATGGTGTTCTGATCGACTCGGAACCCTTCTGGCAACGGGCCCAGATGGCCGTCTTCTCCGAGCTGGGCCACTTCCACACCGAGGAAGACTGCAACTCCACCATAGGGGTGCGCATCGATCAGCTGGTGGCCCACTGGTATCGCCTGCGTCCCTGGAGCGGCCCAACCCAGGAAGAGGTGGTGCAGCGCATCCTGGATCAGGTGATAGCGCTCATCCTGCAGGAGGGTCAGCCCAAGGCCGGCGTGCTGGAAGCCCTCGACCTCATCGAGGCGCAAGGGCTCAAGATCGGGCTCGCCACCTCTTCCCCCTTCACCATGGTGGAGGCGGTGCTCGACAAGCTCGGCATCCAGGATCGCTTCATGGCGGTTCACTCTGCCGAGGTGGAGCGCTTTGGCAAGCCCCACCCGGATGTCTATATCCACGCCGCCGAGAAGCTAGGCGTCGAACCTGTGCACTGTCTGGCCATCGAGGACAGCTTCACCGGCCTGCTGGCGGCCAAGGCGGCGTCCATGCAGGCGCTGATAGTGCCGGACCCGGCCCTGGTCGGCGATCCCCGTCTCGCCATCGCCGATCATCAGCTGCGTTCACTCGCCGAGCTGGATGCCGACATGCTGGCCCGCTGGGTCAAGTAGTCTACCAAGGGGCGCTTATCGTTCCATGCGCCCGGCCCTGGTCGGTGACCCACGTCTCGCCATCGCCGATCACCAGCTATCCTCGCTCGCCGAGCTGGATGCAAACATGCTGGCCCGCTGGGTGGCTTGATTCCACAGGGCCAGGGGTCGCCGGGGCTCGGCGCATCCCCCGATCCCTGTCATAAACGTGCGCCCGCTCGCGGTTGCGCCGCCTCTTGCCGACTAGAATCAGGGAACAGAGGCGGCCCAAGGGCCCGAGGAGGTCACCATGATCGAGTACACCAGCAAGCGCATCGTCTGCCCCCACTGCGGCCACCACACCCGGGTCGAGCTGGATGCCAGCCAGGGGGATCAGGAGTTCTACGAGGACTGCATGGCCTGCTGCAACCCCATCCACCTGCGCCTGCACAGGGACGAAGCACGCGACTGTCTGCAGCTGTTTGTGGATGCGGACGACGAGCAGATGTTTTGATTGCCTTTCGCTGACCAGGCAAGCGAGGGGGACTGGAGCGACGCCATGCCGCCCCTCCCTGCTTGCCTCTTCCCAGTGCCTGAGTCCCTTAACTGCGCGCCCCATTCCCCCATAAAGAAAAGCCCCTCGGAGAACCTCAAATCATCCTGAAGTTCGCCAAGGGGCCTTGTCGCTTATGTGATGGTTGTCGGCTCATGGATGCGCCAGACACAGGAAGTGTAGGCCCGGTTTCATCCTTCGGCGAACCTCTGACGCTCAGGCTCCGTCAGCCACGGCAGGCCAAGGAGTTGGCTGCCACACTGGGGAAGGCGTTTATCCTCGCATGCCGTTGAGCCCGTCATCTCGACGGGCTTCTTTTTGGCTCAGCCGCAGGAAGATGCGGGGCAAGAGCCCATGACGGCATGGGCTCTTGCCCTAAGCCCCGCCTTGTATTCACGGGAGAAAACAGGGCCCACTGCTGTGGGCCCGGCTTGAGATGACGGGCCTGGATGGCTCAGGCCGGCTGGCGCGCCGCCAGCACCCGCTCCACGGTGTCGACGATGGCCTGGGTCTGGGGATCGATCTCGATGTTGGTGTGCCAGCCCGCCTTGACCCAGCCCAGATTGGTGCGGGCCAGGGTCTCGGGAATGAGGTTGACGCAAAACTCGCTGCCGCGCACCTCGCCTATGGTCAGGCTGATGCCGTCGATGCCGATGTAGCCCTTGGTCAGCACGTATTTCATGAGCCCGGGGGCGAGGCGGTACCACACCTGGCGATTGTTGGGGGTGTCGATGACAGAGATCACCTCGGCCGTGCCCATGATGTGGCCGGACATGGCGTGACCGCCGATCTCGTCGCCAAAGCGGGCGGCCCGCTCCACGTTGACCTTGTCCCCGACCGCAAGCGCACCGAGGTTGGTCAGGCGCAGGGTCTCCTGCATCAGATCGAAGCTGACCAGCTCCCCCTCGATGCGGGTGACCGTCAGGCAGCAACCGTTGTGGGCCACGGAGGCGCCGAGCGCCAGCCCCTCGCCCCAGGCCGGGCTCGGCATGCGGATCACATGGGTGCGAAAGTTGGGCAGCTCTTCGATGGCCACCAGTTCGGCGGTTCCCTGTACTATGCCGGTGAACATGTCTCGTCTCCACGCTGTAATAAATTGTCGGCAGGTTACCCCCGGCCACAGTGCAAGACAAGGGTGCCGGCTGACAAGGCGGGCCCCGATCGTTATAGTGACCCCATTCAATCCAGGCTTAACAAGGAAACAAAAATGCAGGTATATCAATGCTGTGAAGCCATTCGCATCGCCTACAACCAGATAGGCTCCGGCGAGCAGGGCTATGTGCCCCAGGCCATCGCCGCCAGCATACGGGCGCTCAACGCCGTGGCGAGCGACGACAGGGTGCCCGCGGATCTGCGCGAGCAGGCCGCCTACGCCGCCGCCAACCTGCTGATCAGCGATCACGAGGACGCCTGATCCAGGGTAGAAATGCACCGCCAACCTTCCCCGTTGGCGGATTTTCAGGCTAGAATGACACCCCCGCGTTTTGTCTCCTCCCGGCAGGAGATAAAAGCCCCTCTCATTTACCCGTTTTTTTCTCTTTTATCTGATCCACTCGGAGGTGTCAGTGCAACGTTATTGGACCGAGGCGAAGCAGCTCGTTCGTCTAGCCAGCCCCATACTGGTGGCCCAGGTGGCCCAGATCGCCATGAACTTCGTCGACACCGTGATGGCGGGTCAGGTCAGCGCCGTGGATCTCGCCGCCGTGTCGGTGGCCTCCAGCTTCTGGTTGCCGATCATCTTGCTGGTGCAGGGTATCATCATGGCGCTCACCCCCATCGTTTCCCAGCTCAATGGGGCCCGCAAACGGGACGAGATCCGCCCGGCCGTGCACCAGGGCTTCTGGCTGGCGCTGATGGTGACCCCCATCGCCATGCTGGCACTCTACTTCAGCCCGCTGGCGCTGCAGTTCATGGATGTGGATCCCGTGATGGCGGAGAAGACCGCCGGTTACCTGCACGCCATCCTGTGGGGCCTGCCCGCCTTCGTGCTGTTCCAGGTGCTGCGCAACTTCAGCGAGGGACTCTCCCACACCATGCCCACCATGGTGATCGGCTTCGTGGGGCTGGCGGTCAACATCCCCGCGAACTACATCTTCATCCACGGCCACTTCGGCATGCCAAAACTCGGCGGGGTCGGCTGCGGCGTGGCCACCGCCATCGTGCTGTGGGCCATGCTGCTGGCGATGATCGCCTACGTGAAACTCTCCCCCCACTTCAAGAAGATCAACCTGTTCGCCCAGCTGGCGCGCCCCAACGGCAGCCGGATCTGGCGGCTGTTCCGCCTGGGCTTCCCCATCGCCATGGCCATCTTCTGCGAGGTGACCCTGTTCACCGTGGTGGCCCTGATGCTGGCCCCCTTCGGCGCCGAGACGGTGGCGAGCCACCAGATAGCGCTCAACTTCTCCAGCCTGGTGTTTATGCTGCCCCTCTCCATTGGCGTCGGCGTGACCATCAGAGTCGGCCACAGCATAGGGGAAGGTCAGCCGGATCAGGCCCGGGTCGCCGCCCGCACCGGTCTGATGCTGGGCATGGCAGTGGCCGCCGCCACCGCCGCCCTCACCGTGCTGCTGCGCGAGCCCATCGCGGGGATCTACACCGATGATCTCCAGGTGATCACCCTCGCGGCTACCTTGTTGTTCTTCGCCGCCATCTACCAGATCTCCGACTCGGTGCAGGTGGTGGCCGCCGCCGCCCTGCGCGGCTACAAGGACACCCAGGCGATCTTCTACATCACCATAGTCGCCTACTGGGGCATGGGGCTGCCCACCGGCATGATCCTGGGACTGACCGACTGGGTGGTGCCGCGCATGGGGCCCCAGGGCTTCTGGGTCGGCTTCATCGTCGGGTTGACCGGCGCCGCCCTGATGCTGGGGGCACGGCTGCGTCTCATCTATGGCCGCTTCGCGAGCCCGGAGGCCTGCACCGCACTTTCCCGGGCCCAATAAAGGGCGCCACGACGCCGCTCAATGGCGCGGCTCGCCTGCAAAATCAACAGGCTGCGCAAGAACTGGGCAAACAGTCTCCTTTGTGCATGTCCCTTGTTGACAGCCTTTGGGGGCATGGGTAGTATGCCGACCACGCAAGCGACGTCGTGTTCGCTTGGGTGATGAAAAGCGGGTTTATAGCTCAGTTGGTTAGAGCACTACCTTGACATGGTAGGGGTCGTTGGTTCGAATCCAATTAAACCCACCACTTTTCGCGATGCGTCCTTAGCTCAGCTGGTTAGAGCACCACCTTGACATGGTGGGGGTCGGTGGTTCGAATCCACTAGGACGCACCATCACGACACTGTTATGCGTCCTTAGCTCAGCTGGTTAGAGCATCACCTTGACATGGTGGGGGTCGGTGGTTCGAATCCACTAGGACGCACCATAACAGTTTGAATAAATTGCAGATGTGAATTTGATGTGGGTTTATAGCTCAGTTGGTTAGAACAGTACTTTGACATGGCGTAGGTGATGTCGTTGGTTCGAATCCAGTTGAACACAGATGTGGGTTTATAGCTCAGTTGGTTAGAGCACTACCTTGACATGGTAGGGGTCGTTGGTTCGAATCCAATTAAACCCACCACTTCGCTGCAAATAAAAAAGCCGCATTGCGCACCCTGCGTCCTTAGCTCAGCTGGTTAGAGCATCACCTTGACATGGTGGGGGTCGGTGGTTCGAATCCACTAGGACGCACCAAATCGGAAAAGCCCGCTCATAGAGCGGGCTTTTTGCATTCTGACGTTGCCTCCCCTCCCGGTCATCCTGACCCGGATCAGCCCCGGCTGCGGGGGCTGGCTCGCTAGAAGAGATCCAGCTGCTGGCCGCAGATCCGATCGAACGACTCGCCGATGAAGGGGAGGATGGCGTCGGCAATGGGTCTGAGCTGCTTGTCGATATAGTGCTCGTAGTCGATGGCGCTGCGCCTGTACTCCAGCGGCTCTGGGCCGTTCAGGGTCATCAGATAAGCGATGGTGCCCCTGTGCTGATAGCGCAGGGGCAAGCCGCGGCGCAGGTTCTCCTCGTCCGCCAGGCGCGCCGCCCGCACATGGGGGGGCACGTTCTTCTGGTACTCCTCGAGTTTTTGGCGCAGCCGCTTGCGGTAGATGAGCAGATCGTCGTGCAAGCCGGCCCGGGTCTCGTCCACCATGGTGCGCAGATAGCCGCTGGGATCTTCATCGTGAAACACCAGCTCATATAGGCGGGTCTGAAACTGCTTGGCCAGCATGGTCCAGTCGGTGCGCACAGATTCGAGCCCCTTGAACACCAGCTGCTCACTCCCCTCCTGCCCCTCGCCGCCGACCAGGCCGGCATAACGCTTCTTGCTCCCCTTCTCCAGCCCGCGGATGGTGGGCATCAGGAAGCGGCGGTAGTGGGTCTCGTATTCGATCTCGAGATAACAGGGCAGATCGAACTCGCGCCTGATCAGTGCCGTCCAGTTGTCGTTGATCATGGTGGCCAGCTCGCGGCCTGTCTGTTCGGCCTGCTGCGGGCTGGTCTCCCTGTTCAGGTGAACGAAGGTGGAGTCGGTGTCGCCATAGATCACCTCGAACCCCTTGGCCTCTATCCACTCCCGGGTCTGCTGCATGATGCTGTGACCGCGCAGGGTGATGGATGACGCCAGCCTGGGATCGTAGAAGCGGCAGCCCCCCGAGCCCAGCACGCCGTAGAAGGAGTTCATGATGATCTTGATGGCCTGGGAGAGCGCCTTGTTGCTGGCCGCCTTGGCTCTATCCCGCGCCGCCCACAGGGTGGCGATGAGATCCGGCAGGAAGTGCCGGCTGCGGGAGAAGAGGGCGCCGCGAAAGCCGGGAATGGCCTGATCCGGGTGCTGCAACCCCTCCACCAGTCCCATGGGATCGATGCAGAAGGTGCGGATGATGCTGGGATACAGGCTCTTGAAGTCGAGCACCAGCACGTGGCGATAGAGGCCGGGCTTGGAGTCCATCACATAGCCACCCGGGCTCGCCAGCCCGCCATCGGCAGGCAGATTGGGGGCCACGTAGCCGCCGCGATGCAGCCGCGGCAGGTAGAGGTTGGTAAAGGCGGCCACAGATCCCCCCACCCTGTCGAGTTCCAGCCCGGTGAGGGAGGCACGCTCTATGGCGAAGGGGATGAGGTGGCAGTAGTCGAAGATCTCCCACACCAGCTTGCAATCTTCCAGGTTGTAGCGGGCGAGCGCCTCCTTGTCGGAGTGGAACAGCTCGGTGATCTTCTCCCCCCGGTTCGCCACGTCCTCGATGTCCTTGCCGCGCCCGAGCAACTCGCTCGCCACCGCATCCAGGCTGTAACTGGCAAACTGCCAGGTGGCGCTCTTGAGGGTATCTATGCCATCGAGCACCATGCGCCCGGGGATGATGACGTTGCCGGTCTGGGGATCCCCCCGCGACGAGCGCCAGAAGCAGAGCTCGCGCCCGCGCCCCAGCCGCAGGCGGCGCTTGCCCAGCTCGGCGCGGCGCAGCAGCAGGCGAAAGTCGAAGTTCACCACGTTCCAGCCGATCACCAGATCCGGGTCGTGCCGTTGGAACCAGATCTCCAGCGCGCCGAGCAGGGCGTTCTCGTCCGCTACCCACTCGACCCGGGTACCCCAGCTGTCGGCATCCGCCTCCGGGGTGCCTATCATGATGACCCGCGCATCCTGCTCGCTGTAAAGACCGACCGAGAACAGCGCCCCGTCCATGGCGCACTCCACGTCGAGGGATACCCAGGAGAGGGTCGGCGTCACCGATTGCGGCGCGCAGCGCACCTCGTTCACCTCCCAGTAGCCCTGCCTGCCCCCCTTCTTCACCGCCCGACCATCGAAGCGCACGCCGGCGGTGATGAAGCGCTCCATCAGGAAGCGCTCCGGCAGCCGGATATCCGCCTCGAAGTGCTCCAGTCCACGGATGAGCAGCAGCTCGATGGCCCGGTGAAAGGCGCTCAGGGTGGCAAAATAGCAGCCCACCACAGGGCGGCCATCGAAGGTGTGCATGGGCAGGCGGCGAAACCGCCCCCTCACCCCGGCGCCCTTGAACAACTCGGCGGCTTCGGCCATGTGGCTCTGTGGCAGGAAGAAGACCGGCTCCTGCCCCGGCACCACCAGCCGCACCGGCCCCTGGGCGCTCCAGAGCCACATCACGATTTCGGTCGTGGCGGCGTGCCCGTTGCGGCCCTGCACGTCCCGACCGTGGCGGGTCAGGATAAAGCCGTCGAGGGGCGAAGTGGCGGGAACGGGGGGCTGGGTCGCAGTCATGAAGAATAGGGGGTCGGCCTTGGGATGGGACTATTGTACGTTCATACAGTGCCTGCTCGCAATCGTCACGCCAGGCTGCGGGGCGGGAGTCAAACTGGTAAGCTCGATCCCGTCGTCATTCCCATCAACCCTTTTATTACCGCGCTTCTTTATTACCGCGCTTCGCCGACGAAAAACGAAAGGAGTCACTGTGGCAATCTATTCCCTGCTGGATCGGCTCGCCATCCCCTACCAGCGTATCGATCATCCCCCCGTGTTTACCTGTGAGGAGGCGAGCAGGCTGCTGCCCGACCTGCCCGCCGCCAAGACCAAGAACCTCTTTTTGCGCGATCCGAAAAGCGAGCGGCTGTTTCTGGTGGTGAGCCCGGAGGAGAGCCGGGTCGATCTCAAGGCGCTGGCGGCACGGCTCGGGGTCAAGCGGCTGAGCTTTGGCTCCCCCGAGCGGCTCGATGCAGTGCTCGGCCTCACCCCGGGTTCGGTCACCCTGCTCGCCATGGTGCGCGATAGCGAACATGCCGTGGAGCTGGTGGTGGACGAACGTATCTGGCAGGCCGAGCAGGTGCTGTGCCACCCGCTGGTCAATACCGCCACCCTGATCATCCGCCTCGATGACGTGCGCCGTCTGCTGACCCATCTGGGCCGAGAGGCCTGCGTCATGGCATTGCCGAGCGTGGCGGCCGATTAGATGGCCGGCACCGCCCTCAGGATGCAGCCCCCACCAGAGCCGACCCGTTTCGAATGCCACCTGGCGCCGTCATCTGATCGAGTGTGCCGAGGCGGGATAGTCGCTCTATCCGGCCCCTGGGTGCTCCAGAGTCACATCGCGATGTCGGTCGTGACGGCGTGCCCGTTGCGGCCCGGCGCCTGATGGGGTCGAGTCTGCCATCCGGGGCCGGATTGGTACATAGTCAGGTTATCATCCGTCCATTGCGTCCTTTCATGGCACCGGGAGCATCATGCGCATAGCCCTCCTCATTCCCCTGCTGGCCCTGGGCCTTGCAGGCTGCAGCAACACCTCCTCGTCAGGCGGCGATGCGGGGGCCGGCACTGGTGGCGTCTATGGCGCCTCTTACTGGTGGTATGACGACTATTACGGCTATTGGGATGACTACTACCCCTGGTGCTGCGACAACCAGGGGGAGTTCGACGAGCTGATCAAGAAGTGGTGGAGCGGGCTCGATCCTGAGCGCCAGCAAGAGATCAAGGAGAAGTATCAGGATTGGCAGGAGAACCCTGGCCAGCCAGACGTGGCCGCCCTGCGAGGGGATCTGGCGACCCGCTGGAATGCCATGACGCCGGAGCAACAACAGGCGCTGCGTGACAACCGGCAGAACCGACCCAGCATCAGCAACCCGGACCAGGGCCCGCGCTCGGTGCTGGATGACAGAGGCGGCACTCTCCCCAGGGCCGAGAACGGCTTGCTGGCCCCCGGGGCGCTGCCCAAGGCAGACAGCGGCCTGCTGACCCCCTCTACTCAGCCCAGGGTGGATGCCAGACCCCACCTCCCCCGCACCATGACCACGCCGGTGCGTCCCCCCACCGTCAGACCGGCGATAAGACCCGGCTTCCCCCCCATGAGAAGCTTCCCGGCGATCCGCCGCCGTTAGGGCGAAAGCCCGTACGCCATCAACCCATTGCAAGGAGCACGACATGACGCAACAGTGGCAACGCATTTCCTCCCGCCTCACCGACGTGGGCGGGATCCCGGTGGCCCGCGCCCTCCCGGTCAAGGAGCGGCGCACCATAGGGCCCTGGTGCTTTCTCGATCACATAGGGCCGACCCGCTTCGCCCCCGGCGCCCCCGGGCTGGACGTGGGGCCCCATCCCCATATCGCCCTGCAGACCTTCACCTGGATGCTGGAAGGGGAAATCCTCCACCGGGACAGCCTCGGCAGCGAGCAGGTGATCCGCCCGGGCCAGGTCAACCTGATGACGGCTGGACGGGGCATAGCCCACACCGAGGAGTCCCTGGCCGGCCACCCCGACTTGCACGCCGCCCAGCTCTGGATAGCGCTGCCAGAGGCAGATCAGGACACCCGGCCCCGCTTTGATCACTACCCTGAACTGCCGCGCTGGCAGGAGGGCGAGACCACCCTGACCCTGCTCATCGGCGAGCATGCCGGGCGCCGGGCCCCCACCCTGCACTTTTCTCCTATCCTCGGGCTGGACTTGCACTCGACCCAAGGCGGGCACATGGTGCTGCCGCTGGACCCGGCCTTCGAGCACGGGCTCTTCCCCTTGCAGGGAGAGGCGACCATAGCAGGGGAAGCGCTCGCCCCCGAGCAGCTCCTCTATCTGCCGCCGGGCACCCGGGAGCTGAGGGTGACACTAAGCCCTGGCACCCGCCTGCTGCTCATCGGCGGCGAGCCCCTGGCCGAGCCGCTGCAGATCTGGTGGAACTTCGTGAGCTTCAGCCCAGAGGCCATTCTCACCGCCGCCCTGGATTGGGAGAGCGGTCATCCCCGCTTCGGCGAGGTCAAGGGCTACCCCGGCCCCCGCCTCAAGGCCCCGCCCCTGACGGGACGCTAGACCAGCCCGCCACCCCAATGAAAAAGAGCGCCTGGGCGCTCTTTTTCATGGACGGGATCCGGGCTCTCGTCAGAACTCCTCTTCCTGCTCGGCCTTCAGCCTGGCGCGACGGGCCATGGCCTCTTCCTGGGCACTCTCGATCTCGTGCAGCACCCCGTCCAGATCGATGGCCTCGGCACTCTCCTCGAACAGGCCGGTCAGCTCGGTTTCCGGGCCGAGCTTGCCATCTTCGAACAGGGCCCACATCTCCCTGGCATAACGGGTCTTGAGCAGCTCGGGGGCATAGATGCCGTAGTAGTTGCGCATGTTGTTGACGTCCCGCTCCAGCATGGCCCTGGCCTGGTTGTTGGCGGCGGCATTCACCACCTGGGGCAGGTCGATGATGACGGGGCCCTGCTCGTCCACCAGCACGTTGAACTCGGAGAGATCACCGTGGATGAGGCCGGCGCAGAGCATGCGCACCACGTAGCGGATCACCTTGCCGTGATCGATGAGGGCCTGCTCGGGCGAGAGCGCCACGTCGTTGAGGCGGGGCGCCACGTTGCCGTCGGCGTCGGTGATGAGCTCCATCAGGAGCACGCCGTCCAGGCAGACATAGGGGGTGGGCACCCGCACGCCGGCGGCAGCCAGCTTGAACAGGGCATCCACCTCGGTGTTCTGCCACACCTCTTCGTGCTGCTTGCGACCGTACTTGGAGCCCTTCTCCATGGCGCGGGCATCGCGACTGCCCCGCACCTTGCGCCCTTCCTGATAGACCACGGCCTGCTTGAAGCTGCGTTTGGAGGCTTCTTTATAAACTTTGGCGCAGCGGATCTCGTCGCCGCAGCGCACCACATAGACGTCGGCTTCTTTGCCGCTCATCAGCCGGCTGATGACATCGTCGACCAGGCCGTCATCAACCAGAGGTTGGATTCGATTTGGAATTTTCATGACCGCCCTTTTACCTTATTTGCACCTTGTTTGCACCTTGTTTGCGCGTGGCGAGAGGCCAGACAGGGCCCCGCTTTGCTCCCCCACCGGCCCCTTGCCGGGGGTGGCCTGGTGTGCCCCGCGCCAGCCGCCTCTCCCTGGCCCTCAAAACGGCCCGCAAGCAGGTCCTGTCTATCAAGGCTCGGGGGGCAGCCCCTGGCGGATGCGCCGGATCCCCTCCTCGTAGAGGCCATCCTCCCCTTCGTTATCCGCCTGGGTCTCGAAAATCTTGAGAAACCACATGTACTGCTCGGGGAAGCGGCCGAGCTGCTGCTCCACGGTGCGGTTCATGGCGTTGACGTCCGCCTCCAGATCCGCGGTGGGATAAGGGTCGAACGGCGGCTCCACCTCGAGCCGGTAGCAGCCCAGATCCTCGTCATAGCAGGCCAGGATGGGCACCGCCCGGGCGCCGGTCAGCTTGACCAGCTTGGGCAGGGCCGGCAGGGTCGCCTTGGGGTGGCCGAAGAAGGGCACGAAGATGCTCGCCTCCCGGCCGTGATCCTGATCCGGCAGATAGAAGAAGCTGTCGCCGCTGCGCAGGGCCTTGATGGCCGGTTTGATGCCGACGCTGCGCTCATAGACACGCCCGCCCTTGCTGCGCTCGCGGTTGATGTACCAGTCGAACACCGCATCCTTGGGGCTCTTCATCATGGTGCACAGGGGCACCCCCTCATCGGTCAGGTAGCGGCCTATCATGTCCACCGCCCAGGTGTGGGGCACCACGAAGATCATGGGGCGCCCGGCGGCCAGCTCGGCTTCGATATGCTCCCAGCCACGCACCTTGATGCGCCCTTTCAGGAAGGCAGGACTGCGCCAGGTGAGCTCGCCAAAGCCCATGAAGGTCTTGAGGCCGACCCGGATGGACTTGAGCAACAGCCGCTCGCGCCCGGCCGCGTCAAGGGCGGGGAAGCAGATCTTGAGGTTGGTCTCGGCGATGTAGGCCTGCTTCCTGGAGAAGCGCAGCAACAGGGGGGCCAGGGCATCGGCCAGCTTGTCTCTGTAGCTGGCCGGGATCCAGGCCAGCAGGGAGAGCAGGGCAAGCGCCAGCCAGCTGCCCCACAGACGGGGGTGCAGCAGACGCAGATGAAAGGAGGTGTCAAACACCGGATCTTGTGCGGACATGGTCGCCATCGAATCATCAAAACAGACCGTCATTTTAGTGATCCTGACAATTTTTTCTACCCGGTATCCCCCAAGCGGGGTTTCCAAGTCACTGATCCGACTAGTTAGAAATAAAAAGTGGCCCACATGGGACCACTTATGAATGCGCATCAAGCTGCGGTTCAGGAATGAGGGCTGAGTCCCTTGCGGATGCGACGTATTCCCTCTTCGTAGAGGCCGTCTTCCCCCTCCTGATCCTCGCGGGTATCGAAGATCTTGAGGAACCACATGTACTGGCCCGGGTGACGGGTCAGCTGCCGCTCCACGCAATCGTTCATGCGGCAGGTGTCGGCCACCAGATCATCGCTCGGGTAGTCGGCGAAGGGGGCCTCTATCTCCAGCCGGTAGCAGTGCGCCGCCTCGTCATAGCAGGCCAGCACAGGCACGGCGCGGGCACCGGTCAGCTTGACCAGCCGTGGCAGGGCCGGCAGGGTCGCCTTGGGATGCTTGAAGAAGGGCACGAACAGGCTCGCCTCGCGACCATGATCCTGATCCGGCAGGTAGAAGAAGCTCAGGCCGGATTTCACCGCCTTGATCACCGGCTTGATACCGGCGCTGCGCTCATAGACGCGGCAGCCATTCTTGGCCCGCTCGCGGTTGATGTGCCAGTCGAACACAGGGTTGCGGGCGCTCTTCATCATGGTGCACATGGGCAGGCCCCGCTGGGAGAAGTAGTAGCCCGCCGCATCGATGGGCCAGCTGTGGGGCACCACCAGGATCACCGGGCGGCCGGCGGCTTGCTCGGCCTCGATGTGCTCCCATCCGCTCACCTGGATGCGCTTCATCAGGTACTCGGGGCTGCGCACCGTGAACTCGCCAAACCCCAGCAGGCTCTTGAGGCCGACCCGGATCGAGGTCATCAGTATGGCGTCCCGCTCTGCCTCGCTCAGCGCCTTGAAGCAGATGGCGAGGTTGGTTCTGGCGATATAGACCTGCTTTTTCGAGATCTTGAGCACCAGGGGAGCCAGGGCGTCCGCCAGCTTGTCGCGCCAACGGGGCGGCACATAGGCGAGCACGCCGAGCACGGCGAGGGCAAGCCAGCTAACCCAGTAACGCGGGTGCAGCAAACGGGTCTGGAACGCGGAGTCAAACACGGGATCTTGGGAGGACATGGGTACTATCAAAAGGTAGAAGTGGGCAATTGCGGCAATCCTGACAGGTATTACCAGTTAAAGCTAACTTAATGTCACCTGAATCAGTGACAATTTGAGCCTTTTCACGGATTGACAGCGCCCCCTGACACCCGGGTTGTGCCCGCTGCTCACCCCTTGTGCCGATCCCGGATGCAGCAGACCCCGCCAGGCGGGGTCTGCTCTTGGTCGAGACGGGTTGCGATCTTAGCGGCGCAGGGGCTGCTCCCGCATGCCGATCTGGCCCAGCGGCAGGAAGAACATCACGTAGCGCAGCGCCACATAGCCGACGATCAGGGTCGCCGCACCGAGTTCCAGATAGGCCAGCTGATTGATCTGCGCCGCATAGTGGGCCGCCTCTGGCCACTGCGACAGCAGCTGACCCACCTTGAACAGGGCGGTGGCGCCGATCACCAAGGGAAAGGTGAAGGCGGCATAACCCGGCGAGAACGGCAGGCGCAGCAGCTTGATGAAGGCCAGGTAGATGATACCTGTCATCAGCACGGCTATCCCCAGCAGCACGGCCACCAGCAGCAGGGAGGGATCCTGGCTCACGGTGAGGTAGCCGGCCAGCGACAGGCTGGCGGGCGCCGCCAGGATGGCGATGGTGGGCTTGGCGGCATCCGGCACCTCGTGGCTGAAGATGAGGCGATAGAGCATCAGCGGCAGCATCAGGCCGTAGCAGGCCATGCCGAACCAGAGCAGGCCATTGGCCAGGGCCGCGAAGGGGCCGCCCGGGTAGGCGACGTCGGCCACTATGATCCCCACCGGCGGCACGAACCAGCTCGGCACCATGTGGTGAATCTCAAACGCCTTGGCCCTGTGCCAGACGAAGGTGGCGAGGAACACCAGGTGAATGGCCACCGCAAACAGCCAGAGCCCCTGCCCCAGGGCCGGGGCCAGCAGCCCCACCGCCTTGGAGACCACCATGGTCCCCATGGCATAGGTGGGCACCACGCTGCCCACCACGGGGTGGGCGAGATCCTGCCACAGCAGACGCGGGTGCAGCAGGAACTTGAAGGTGAGAACGAGGAGCAGCACGGCGGCGATGGCGGCCCCCAGCAGTTGCAGGCGGCCATCGAACTGACCGGCATTTTCCCAACACCAGCCGAGGCTGGCGATCCCGAGAGCCAGCCCGGCCATGGGGGTCGGGGCGGCGGCAAGGGAGCGACGGGTGCGTGCGATCATGAGTGGTACCCTCTTGTTGATGACGATGTGTATAGGATAAAGAGGGTCTATCGTTTACGATATCTAAATGAATTGAACTAAGCGTTTAGGAAAATCAAACGACATGAAGCTGACCCTGCAACAACTCAAGGTGTTCGCCACCATAGCCCGCCACGGCAACCTGGGGGGCGCGGCCAGCGAGCTCTGCCTCAGCAAGGGGGCCGTCTCCCAGTCGTTGCAGGAGCTGGAGCGCCAGCTCGCCACCCCGCTGTTCGATCGGGTGCATCCGAGACTCCAGCTCAACAGCGAGGGGCGCCTGCTGCAACCGGCCGCCGAGGAGCTGCTGACCCGGATGCAGGAGATAGAGCAGCTGTTTGGCCCGGACGCCGAGCCGAGCGGCCAGCTGCGGCTGGGGGCCAGCCAGACCATAGGCAACTACCTGTTGCCCGCCCTGCTGGCGGGGGGCGCCCAGGCGCTGGGAGCCGCCCCCAGGGTGACCATCGCCAACACCCACCTGCTGTGCCACGCCCTCGCCCACTTCGAGCTGGATCTGGCCCTCATCGAGGGGGAGAACCATCACCCGGATCTGGTGAGCGAGCCCTGGCTCGAAGACGAGATGCTGATCGTCGCCCCTCCCCACCACCCCCTGGCGGGGCAGCTGGAGCTGCCCCTTCGTCTGCTCGCCGATGAGACCTGGGTGCTGCGCGAGCCCCAGTCAGGGAGCCGCGAGCAGTTCGAGCAGCAGATCCAGCCCCATCTGCCCCGCTGGCAGGCGGGGCTCGAGCTCAACACCCTGGAGGCGGTGATGCTGGCGGTGGAGAAGGGGCTCGGCATCTCCTTTATCTCCCGCCTCGCGGTCTCCGATCGGCTGCACAGCGGTCGCCTGGTGGCGCTCACCCCGAGCCAGAGCTTCCCCCGCCAGCTCTCCCTCGTCTGGCACAAGCAGAAGTTCCACTCCGCGGCCCTGCGCCGTTTCCTCGCCTTCTGCCGCGCCCAAACCCTGCCCGCCCCCTGAAGGGCGCTCAGGGTCAAGCAACAGAGGGCGCCGTGGCGCCCTCTGTTGTTTAAGGAAGATGTGACAAGGAGCTCTTGCAGGATGGCGTGCGGCGCCATCAGCTCCCCAGGTGCAGCCCCGCCTCCACCCAGCCCAGCACCCGCCGCGTCAGGGCATGGGGCACCCAGGGGGAGTCCAGCAGCCGGTGACGCAGGCAATCGGCGAAGTGATCCGCCTCGTGCTGCATGCCGCCCCCCTGCACCGGCAGGTAGATGTCCGCCGGCCAGGCCGCAGGGGGCGTATCCCCCTGCCAGCGAATGTGCTGGGGGTTCCACCACTTGCCCTCGATGACCAGGGTCCACGCCTCCCCCGAGAGCCAGGCGTCCCGATCGAGATCCTCGATGATGGAGGCGCCAAGCTCGGCCGAGAAGGGGCCGCCGAAGCGGAAGCGGGCCGCGAGATCCACCTCCCCCGGCGCCCGGTCCAGCGCCACCTCGGGGGCCAGGGTCGCGAGCCCCAGCCGCTCGCAGAGGGCGGCATAGAGCCACAGCGGATAGACCCCCACATCCCAGGCGGCGCCGCCGTCGAGGGCAGGATCGAACAGCTTGCCGACCCGGGGCGGGGCCGAGCCGAACGCCGCGCGCAGGCTGCGGGGCGCGGGCAGCAGGGGCAGTCGCTGCAACAGGGCCCGCATGGCGGGGAAGCACATCACCTTCATGGCTTCGAGCAGCAGCAGGCCGCGCTCATGGGCGAGCGCCACCAGGGCGTCCCAATCCGCCACCCGGGTCACCGCCGGTTTCTCCACCAGCACGTGCTTGCCCGCCAGCAGCATCTGCCTGATCAGGGCGGCGTGCTCTGGGTGGATCACCGCCACATAGACGGCGTCCACCTCGGGGCTCTCGGCCAGGGCCTGATAGCTGCCAAAGGCCAGCCCCAGCCCCAGCTCACCGGCGAACTCGTCGGCCCGCCCCTGATCCCGGGCGGCGATCGCCACCACGCGCCCGCCCCTGGCGTACTGATTGACGTCGCGGCAAAAACGCCTGGCGATGGCTCCCGCCCCGGCTATCCCCCAGCGCAGCAGTGGCGCGCTTCCCTGTGATTGCATCTCGTCTCCTCGTATGAATGCCCTTCCCCCCTTATGGCGAGGGAAGGCGCGGCACCGGCCTCTGTTCAGGCTGCCCGGCGGATCAGGTCCTGGCCAGACTGCGCAGCCAGCTTATCTCGTCGCCCCAGATCGTCTCGTCTATGGTCTCGAGGATCAGCGGAATACCGTCGAAACGGTGATCGTTCATGATGTGGTGGAACACCGCCTCGCCGAGGTTCCCCTCCCTCAGGCTGTGGTGACGATCGACCCGGCTACCGAAGGTACACTTGGCACCGTTGATATGCATCCCCTTGAGGTACTCGAAGCCGACGATGCGGTCAAAGTCGGCGAACACCGCCGCGCACCCCTCGGGGGTGCGCAGATCGTAACCGGCGGCGAAGGCGTGACAGGTGTCGAAACAGACCCCGACCCGGCGCTTGTCCTCCACCCCGTCGATCAGGGTGGCCAGGTGCTCGAACGACCAGCCGAGGTTGGTGCCTTGGCCGGCGGTGTTCTCGATAACCGCCGTGACCCCTTCGCTTCGCTCCAGCGCCCAGTTGATGGACTCGCTCACGAGTTTGAGGCTCGCCGCCTCGGGGATCTGCTTGAGGTGGCTGCCGGGGTGGAAGTTCAGGTAGCAGAGCCCGAGCTGCTCGCAGCGCCTGATCTCGTCCAGGAAGGCATCCCGGGACTTGGCCAGGGCGTCGGGGTCGGGATGGCCCAGGTTGATGAGGTAGCTGTCGTGGGGCAGGATCTGCTCGGGGCGAAAGCCCCCCTTGTCGCAGGCCGCCTTGAAGGCGCGGATGCTGGCATCCGACAGGGGCGCCGCCTGCCACTGGCGCTGGTTCTTGGTGAACAGGGCGAAGGCGTTGGCCCCGATAGCCTGGGCACGGGCTATGGTGTTCTCCACCCCGCCGGCCGCACTGACGTGGGCTCCGATAAATTTCATCTCATCTCCTCTGCGCGCTTGCTGGGTGCGCCCGCCTTGCGAGGCGCGGCAACCCTTGATGGGGCGCCATTATGCCCAAGCCCGCCCCTTGCGCCAAACCGGGATTGTCGATGGCGGCAATGGAAAAGGCGCCCGCAGGCTCATCCCTGCTCTTGCTCCCCATCGGCAGCCAAGGGTGCTACCCATGGTTGCATTCAACCCGGTTGCGGCCGTTTCGCTTCGCGGCATAGAGGGCAGCGTCTGCCCGCTTGAGTATTGAACTGAGCTCCGTATCCTGACCTGAGGACGCCGAGAACCCGATGCTGGCGGTCAGCCTTATTATTTCCCCTTCGTACTCTATGATCTGCTGCTCGATGAGCGCGCGAATATTGTCGAATATGGATGAATCATTATCAGGATGACAATCGCTCACAATTATTGCGAACTCCTCCCCACCTATTCTCGCGAATATATCGTCTGCCCTGATTCTTCTTTTTACCAGCTTGGCAATCGCCTTCAGCACATAATCACCCGCATCATGCCCATATTTATCGTTCAGATTTTTAAAGTGATCCAGATCCAATATGCCGACAAAAATTGGCGTATCAGCCAATCTCGACATTATTAATCTGCGTTCACCCTCGTTCATGAATGCCCTTCTATTGGCGGTTTCCGTCAGATAGTCTGTTGATGCCTGCAGCTCCATTTCCGTCACCTGCAGGTGCAGCTGTATATTGAGGGCAAGCCAGTTGGCCAGGCATTGCAACAAAATGGCATGTTCGGCGGTGTAATAGGCTCTCTGGTGGTGTGCAACATTCAGGGTCCCGATACAGACTGAGCCCTGCATCATGGGCGCATCCATGCAACACCCCATGCCGTGCCGGGACAAGATCTTGCAGTCAAGATCGGGGGACTGGCTCAAGTCGTCACAGATCGTCAGCATGCTGGTCGAAAAGACCCGACCCACCATGGAGCCATGAATGGGAACCAGAGACTCCATGGGAATCGCATTATTCCCCATCACCGAATAGAGCTTCAAGGAGGCATCATTCTCCTTGATGGTGATGCTGGCCCTCTCGGCAGAAAAAAGATAAAAAATCCAATTCGCCATCACATTCAATACATCTTGAAGCGAGGCCGCCTGGGTCAGATCCTGAATAAAGGAGACGGGAATGGTGATCTTCTGCCCAGGGCCAATATTGGATAAAAAGTTTGGATCAAAACTTCTTTCATTATTTTGATTGTGCATGGCAACCTCGCACTATTTTATTATGAGAGCCTGGCCTTGCTCTGATCCGCAGCAGCCAAGAGTCCAGATAACCATTTTCTATGTATCCATATTTTCTTGCTCAAGAGTATAACAACCATGTGGGAACTGGAACGCTTGTTCTGTGGGACATCATTTTTCGGATAAATAACGACCCAATAAAGACAACGTCAACACTAGAGGTCGATGCAATGGTTATCGTGTGCCCATTGCAAAGGGGCGAGGACAAGGCGCGCCTGGGCGACGCTTTCACTTCTTCCTTGATGGCCGCGGCCTCATGGTGAGCAGGCCGTCGCCGAGTCCTCGCCATGGAAAAGGCGCCCGCAGGCGCCTTGATGATGGATGCAGGGCTCGCCCTCAATAGGCCAGGCCGGCGCCATAGGGGTAGAGCGGGTTCGCGGAGTCCTTCGCCACGTCCGGATGCTGGTCTTGCACCGCCTGCCAGCTGGAGGGCAGCTCGAAGGGCAGCTTGCCGCTGGCCTTGGCCTTGCCGCTGATGACATCGAACAGCGCCTGATCCAGGGCTCCGAAGTTGGCGAGCAGCACCTGGGCCGCCGGTGCCACCTCGGTCAGGATGGCGGGCCTGTCCAGATAGACGGAGAGCACCATGGGCACCCCGGCCTGCGCGATGGCCTGGATGGCGGCGTACTCGTCCGCCCCGCGGTAGACCCCCTCGTGGGCCGTCTCCTGCACCACCTGATCGGCACTGGCAAAGCCGAGCTGACCGAAGTGGATGCTGCCAAACGGGAAGCGGGGATCCTGCTCACCCGGGGCATTGACCCGCACGATGGCGAGATCGGCCTGGGCCAGCTCGGTCACTACGGTGTAGCCGTTGGCCGCGGCCACCTCGGCGTTGACGTTATGCAGGTAGACCCGCTTGCCGTCCGCCTTGAGCGGCAGCAGGGATCCCTCGTTCTTCAGCAGCACGTGGGACGCCGCCTGGGCGGCCTGGGCCTCTTGCTGGAACTCGGCCTTGCCCACCAGGGCCACCGCAGCCTGGGTATCCACATAGGGGTTCTCGAACAGCCCCAGGGCGAACTTCTGCTCCAGGATCCGCTCGGCCGAGGTGGTGATGGCCGCCTCGGTCACCAGGCCGCTCTGCACCGCCGCCAGCAAGGGGGCGGGATCTTCCACGCCGCCGAACTGATCCACCCCGGCGTCGATGGCCTTGGCGTAGCGCTCGGCCTTGGTGAGCTTCTCCACCCCCCAGGACATGCCAAAGGGCACTGTCCAGGGGCTGACCCCCGCCGTCACCTCATCCTGGGTCAGCCCCTGCTCGCAGCGGCTGTCGCAGTCGTTGACTATGCCCCAGTCGCTCAGCACCACGCCGTCGAACTTGAAGTGGCCCCGCAGCAAGTCGGTGAGGATCTGGCGGTTGAAGCCAAAGCCCACCTCCTCGATGGCCTGGCCTTCATAGGTCAGCCCCTCGGGCAGGGCGTAATAGGGCATCACGGCCCCCACCCTGGCCTCAAAGGCCCCCTCGAAGGGCACCAGGTGATAGGCGAACTGGCCGCCCGGGTAGACCTGCTCCTTGCCCCAGGGGTTGTGGGCATCCAGGCCGTTTTTCTGGGGACCGGCCCCGGCGAAGTGCTTGACCACGGTGACCACGCTCTCCTTGCCTATGCCGTCGCTCCCCTGCTGGAAGCCCTCTATGTAGGCCTTGACCAGGGATTTGGCGAGCAGGTTGTCTTCACCGAAGGTGCCGTTGATGCGGCCCCAGCGCGGCTCGGTCGCGAGATCCGCCTGGGGAGAGAGGGCCTCGTGAATACCGACGGCCCTGTACTCCTGGCGGGCGATGTCGCCAAAGCGCTGCACCAGGGCGGCATCGCCGATGGCGGCGAGCCCCAGGGTCTCGGGCCACTGGGAGAAGGCCCCGGCGCCTATGCTGGTGGCGTTGGGATCATGGGTGAAGTGGTTGCGGGGATCCGTGCTCACCGTCATGGGGATGCCGAGCCCCACCCCTTCCAGCAGGGCCTGCAGCCCGTTGTTGTCGTCGGCGATGGCCGCCGGATCCCCCGCCATGCGGGTGATGAAGGTATTGACGCCGTCTTCCCGCAGCATCTTGTCCATGGCGGTGAGGTTGACCCGCCCGTCTGCGTCCAGCACCAGGGTGCCGTGCATCATCAGGCCCGCCTTCTGGGCCAGGGAGAGCCTGCCCACCAGATCCCGGGCCCGCTCGCCGGCGCCAAGGCGCCAGTCTTCATAGGGGGTCAGGGTGCCGCTGCCATCGAGATCCTTGAATTGCAGGCCATCCTGCTCGATCAGGCTGACGGTGCGGTGGCCCAGAGTGGGCTGCTCCGGCTTGGGGGTGGAGTCGTTGTCATTGCACCCTGCCAGCAGCAGGGCCCCTATGCCGAGGGCGACGCGGGTTCGGGAGAGCGAGTGGTATTTCATTATTGTTATCTTCCTTGTGTGTGTAGGAGTGGCCACTGTATGCAAAATCGGCCCGCCTCACTTGCCCTGCGGGTGCAGGGAATTGCCGGTTGGGAGCAAGTTCGAAAAGTGTGAAAAGGGTTGCAGGGTTACCCTTGGTTACATTTCTGAAACATGAAGCCGAACCTGGCTCACGGCAATTCATGGCCGTTGGCGGATGATGGTGGGCCACCGCCGACAAGGATTTTCGCCGTGAAGACAGTCTCCAACCGGATAGCCCTGCACTGCCTCAACCACTGGCAGAGAGAGGGGCGGGATCCGGCCCAGCTCCTGCAAGCTGCCGGGATTGCCAGAGAAGAGCTGCTGCTCCCCCAGGGGCGGATCGACGCCCAGCGCCACTTCCGGCTGCTGACCCAGGTCGCCCCCCATCTGGACATGACCCACAAGTGGTCGCCCCCCTCGCTCTCGGGGCTCTTTGCCGACTACCTGCCGCTGGCGAGCCTGTGCTGCAACGCCGCCACCCTGCGCCAGGCCCTGCACTTCTTCCTCGCCTACCGCCCCCTCATCGGCGAGTGCGATCGGATAGTGCTGCGGGAGGAAGAGGGGCAGGCCAGGCTCGGTTACCATTCGGAGTCCGATCACCCGGACGTGATCGCCATGAGCAGCCTGGCCAATCTCGGTCACCTCTATGCCCTGCTGCAGTTCTACCACCCCGGCCAGGGCCAGCTGGTGCTGCCCACCCCGGTGCGGCCCAGGCTGTGGCGCGAGCTGGGGGCCTGGCTGGGGGAGCGGCTGCAACGGGGAGAGGGCTTTGAGCTGCGCTTCCCCGCGGCCTTGCTCGATCTCGCCCACGGCGGCTGCAACGGCCCCCTGCAGCCCCTGCTGCTGGGGGAGCTCGACGGCCAGATGAGGCTGCTGCGCCCGAGCAGCCACTATCGGGAACGGGTGCTCGGGCTCATCCGCCAGCGGCTCTGGCAGGAGAGCGTCGACTCCCCCACCCTGCTGGCGGGGATCTGCGAGGCCCTCCGGCTGACCCGCTGGACCCTCAACCGCCACCTGCGCGAGGAGGGGTGCTGGAGCAGGTGAGAAGGGAGGAGGCCTGCCGGCTGCTGCAGGATCCCGGCCTCCAGCTGCAGGAGGTGGGCGGGCGCCTCGGGTTTGCCAGCCAGAGCAGCTTCACCCGCTTCTTCAAGGAGGCGTTCGCCCTCTCCCCCAGCGAATACCGCTCAAGGCGCAGCCGGCTCTGACTCCCCGGCCAGGGCCCGGGCGAGCAGCGCCGCCAGCCAGTGGATGAAGAGCTGGACCCTGGGCGCCAGCTGGCGGCGATGGGCATAGAGGGCGTGGATGGGAAGCGGCGGCGCCTGCCATTGGGGCAGCAGGCTCACCAGCTCGCCGCGCCCGAGCAACGCCTCCACCCCCACCTTCGGCATCTGAATGATGCCAAGCCCCGCCAGCGCCGCCGCCAGGTAGGTCTCGCTGTCGTTGACCATCAGGGCCCCCGCCATCGGCAGGAGGGCGCGGCTGCCATCCTCCCGCTGGTACTCGAACCCCGGCTCGCTGCGCCCCTGCCCGGAGCCATAATGGACCAGCCGGTGCCCGGCCAGATCCGCCAGGGTCTGTGGCACCCCGTGACGGGCCAGGTAGGCGGCGCTGGCGCAGTTGATCTGGCGATAGTGGCCAAGGGGCCGCGCCACCAGGCTGGAAGGCTCCAGCGCCCCCACCCGCACCACGCAGTCGAAGCCGTCGCGCACCAGATCCACCCGCCTGTCCGTACTGCTCAGCATCAGCTGCAAGTCGGGGTGCTGCGCCAGGAAGGCGGGCAGCGCCGGGATCACCAGATGGCGCGCCATCCGGCTTGGCATGTCTACCCGCAACTGCCCCGAGATCTGGCCCCCCTGGCGAAACAGACCGTCAAACTCCTCCATGTCCGCCAGCAGATCCCGGCACCTGGCGTAGCAGAGCTGGCCATCCGTGGTGAGCTGCACCCGCCGGGTGGTACGCAGCAGGAGCCGGGTGCCCATGCGCTCCTCCAGCCGGCGGATGGCGGCGGAGAGGGTCGCCTTGGGGATGCCCAGCTGCTCGGCGCAGCGGGTAAAGCTCTCGAGTTCGGCGACCCGCACGAACAATTTCATCGCATCCAGTTGATCCATGACCTGATTGTCTCTTCAAACGGAACAGTGATTTCATTATCACGCTATTTATCCGGCAATAAAGGAACAATACAGTGATCCGGTCGGCTCGCACCGAGCCCTTGCCACCCACAGGAGTCACACCATGACCAGACCCATAGCCCTCATCACCGGCGCCAGCCGTGGCCTTGGCAAACACAGCGCCCTCGCCCTCGCGGCCAAGGGGGTGGATCTCATCATCACCTACCGCAGCCAGGCCGACGAGGCTGCCGCCGTGGTGGCCGAGGCCAGGGCGCTCGGGGTCCAGGCCCATGCCCTGGCGCTGGATGTGGGGGTGAGCGCCTCCTTTGTCGCCTTCGCAGAGGAGGTGACGCAACTGCTCGCCCGGGAGTGGCAACGGCCGCAGTTCGACTACCTGGTCAACAACGCCGGCATCGGCATTCACGCCAGCTTCGAGCAGACCACGGAGGAGCAGTTCGACACCCTGCTCAACATCCACCTCAAGGGGACCTTCTTCCTGACCCAGAAGCTGCTGCCGCTGCTTCGTGATGGCGGGCGCATCATCAACCTCTCCACCGGCCTCACCCGCTTCGCCATGCCGGGTTACGCCGCCTATGCCGCCATGAAGGGGGGCGTGGAGGTGCTGACCCATTATCTGGCCAAGGAGCTGGGCCCACGGGGCATCGCCGTCAACGTGGTGGCCCCCGGCGCCATCGAGACCGACTTTGGCGGTGGCGTGGTGCGCGACGACAAGGGGGTCAACGCCTTCCTCGCGAGCCAGACGGCGCTCGGCCGGGTCGGCCAGCCCGACGACATCGGCGGTGTCATCGCCGCCCTGCTCTCCGACGACAACCGCTGGATCACCGCCCAGCGCATCGAGGCCTCTGGGGGCATGTTTATCTAGGCCACCTTGCCCCAACAACACAAAACAGAAGGCCCCCTCGGTTGAGGGGGCCTTCTGGCATTTGGCAGAACATGGGCTGGGCGCATGGGCGCCTTAGAGCGTCTTGCCACCGGAGGCGATCACCTGGCTGTACCAGTGGAAGCTCTCCTTCTTGATGCGGCGAAGCGATCCCCCCTGCTCGTCGCGCTCCACATAGACGAAGCCGTAGCGCTTCTGGTAGCCGTTGAGCCAGCTCAGGATGTCGGTGAAGGACCAGGCGCAGTAGCCGAGCAGTTCGACCCCGTCCTGCATCGCCTGCTGGCACGCCTTGAGGTGGCTGTGCAGATAGGCGATGCGGTAGTCATCCTGCACCCGGCCGTCTGCGGTCAGCTTGTCGAACTCGCCGAGGCCGTTCTCGGTGATCATCAGCGGCAGGCCGTAGCGGGACGAGAGGCGGCGCAGGGCGATGCGCATCCCGGTGGGGTCTATGGCCCAGTCCCAGTTGCTGGTCTCCAGGTGCGGGTTGGGGGTGGTCCTGTAGAGACCGGGGACGCCGCTCGACGGCGTGGTGCCCTTCTGCCCCGTGGTGTTGATGCGCTGCATGGTCTGACCGCCGAGGGGATTGTCGGTGAAGGTCAGGGTGTAGTAGTAGTTGACGCCAATGTAGTCGGGGGTGCCTTCGCGCAGCAGTTCGAGATCCCCTGGCAGTATCTCGGGAGCCTCGCCGGTTTCTCTCAGGTAGGCGAGCGCCGCCTGGGGGTAGCGGCCGAAGCAGTAGGCATCCAGCCACCAGAGGTTGGTGAACTCCTCGGCATTCTCGAACGCCAGCATGTCGCTCGGGGCGCAGGAGGCCGGATAGGCGGGGGAGTACGCAAAGCTCGGGCCAATCAGGCCGTTTGGCACATGCTGGCGGAACGCCTTGATGACCCGGGCGTTGGCCAGGAACGCGATGTGGTTGGCGGCGAAGAAGCGCTTCCTGTCCTGCACCGCGGGCGGATGGGTGCCGAGCTGGTAGGCGTTGGTCAGGTTGTAGTTCTGCTCGTTCAGCGACACCCAGTACTTCACCTTGCCGGCGAAGCGCTGATAGAGGGTGACGCAGTAGCGCTCGAAGTCGTCGATGATGCGCCTGTCTTCCCAGCCGCCGTATTCGTCCTGCAGAGCCTGGGGCAAGTCCCAGTGATAGAGGGTCAGCACAGGCTCTATGCCGTGGGCCAGCAGGGCGTCGATGAGCCGCTCGTAGAAGGCGAGCCCCGCCTCGTTCACCTCACCGCGCCCATTGGGGAAGATGCGCGGCCAGCTCACCGAGAAGCGGTAGGCCTTGAGCCCCATCTCGGCCATCAGCGCCACGTCCTCTTCCACACGGTGGTAGTGATCCACCGCCACGTCCCCGTTGCTGCCCTCGAAGGTCTTGCCCGGCAACTTGGTGAAGAGATCCCACACCGAGGGGCCCTTGCCGTCTTCGTTCCAGGCCCCTTCCACCTGGTAGGCGGCTGAGGCGGCCCCCCAGAGGAAATCTGCGGGGAAGTCGTTGAACTTGGGATGGTGCATCTGGCTTGTCTCCTGCTGCTTGAGGATGGTGCCGCCTCTCCCCCTGGGGGCACTGGCGAGCGTCAAAACGAATTGGCATCAGCATCGAACAGTTCTAGAATTCCGTCCAATGACAATTTTTGCCATTCAATATTCCAAACAGGAATGAAGGAGTCGTGATGGAGTTGCGGGATCTGAAGGCCTTCGTCATCCTGGGGGAGGTCTTGCACTTCGGTCAGGCGGCGGCGCGCCAGCACATCACCCAGTCGGCCCTGAGCAAGCAGATCCGGCGGCTGGAGACGGATTTTGGCGGCGAGCTGTTCGAGCGCAACGCCAGCAGCACCCGGCTCACCCCCCTCGGGCGCGCCCTCTACGGGGATGCCTGCGCCCTGGTGGCCCAGAGCGAGCAGCTCGGTCGCACCGCCCGCGACGTGCTGGCGGGCAATGGCGGCACCCTGCGCATCGGCTTCGGGGTCGCCACCAAGCTGCTGGTGCCCGCCGCCATCGCCCGTTTTCGGGCCAGCCGCCCCGGGGTCGGCATAGAGCTCAACGATCTCTCCACCCATCACCAGTTGCTGGCACTCAGTGAAGGCAGGCTGGATCTCGGCTTCTGCCGCCTCCCCGCCCCCAAGGGCTGGCCGGTGCTGCCCGTGGTGCGCGCCCATTTCGTCGCCGTGCTGCCCGCCGGCTACCAGGGGGTGACGGGGCTCTCGGATCTGCTGGACAAGCCGCTGGCCATACTGCGCCGGGACAAGGCCCCCTCCTTCCACGATCAGTTCGTGCACTACCTCGCCCAGAGCGGGCTGCGCTTTGGGGATATCCAGTACGTCAACGACTTCGCCGCCGGCATCGCCACCGCGGCGGCGGGCATCGCCTGGACCCTGGTGCCCTCCTCCACCACCATAGAGCACCCGGACGTCATCACCCTGCCCTTAGGGGAGGCCGAGGCGAGCTGGATCATAGGGCTCATTCGCCCGCCGGGAGGGGATAACCCCCTCATCGCCCCCTTCTGGCAGACGGTGGCCGAGCTCGGTGATCCCGCCCTCACCGCCCTGGGTGATCAGGGCGGTGCAGAGTCATGACGCGGCCATGGCCGTCGTTCACGACACGGCATCGTTCGAGAACCACATTAACGGTAGCTTTTGAGCAGCCAGCCCCCGTAAAATTGCACCATGACCCCGGCGCCCGGCGCCAACCGACAAGGACTCGTTTCTCCGATGCTATCTCACTGGCTGCTGAGGTTTGATCTCCATCGCCTCATTCTGGCCCTGGCCGTGCTCGGCGTGCTGGCCACCTTCGGCAACAGCTTCTACGCCATCCATCAGGCACAGCGACAACTGCTGATCGACAGTACCCTGGAGGCCAACCGTGTCTATGCCACCAAGCTGGCCGCCTCCGCCGAGGCCATGCTGAATGCGGCCCAGGAGCAGCTTGCCTACAGCGCCACCCTGCTGGCGCCGCTGCTGCAGGCCAACGACGTCAAGGGGCTGGAGCAGGAGGTGACCCAGTTGCGCGAGCGCACCAACACCTTCAACTCGGTGGCCATCGTCAACACCGAGTCCACCATAGTCGCCGTATCCCCCGAGACCCTGAAGGTGAAGGGGGCCAAGCTCACCTCCCGCAGCGCCCGCCAGACCCTCGCCAACCAGCAGCCGACCATCTCGGATCCCTTGGTCTCCCTCTCGGGCAACTACCTCATCAGCCTCTCCTACCCTGTGTTCTCGACGGACAGGCGCTACCTCGGCTATGTCGCCGGGACCATCTATCTGCAGTCCGCCAGCGTGCTCTCCAGCCTGCTGGGTCAGCACTACTACCAGGATGGCTCCTACCTCTACGTGGTCGACCGGCAGAAGACCCTGATCTACCACCCCAACCCCAAGCGCATCGGCCAGAAGATAGGTGAGAATGCGGTGGTGGACGAGGTGTTGCAGGGGCGGCAGGGGGCACAAAGCGTGCTCAACTCCCGGGGAACCGAGATGCTGGCGGGCTTCGCCCCCGTGGCCGGGGCGGGTTGGGGAGTGGTGGCCCAGCGCCCCCGCAGCGCCACCCTGGCCGGGCTGGATCAGCAGATGCTCAACATATTGAAGGGGATGATCCCGGTCACCCTCTTCATCCTCTTCGCCATCTGGCTCTCGGCCACCATCATCTCCCGGCCCCTGCGGCAGCTGGCCAACCGGGCCAGGCTGATGGACCAGCAGGAGGCGGCCTCCAACATCTCCAGCATCCGCGCCTGGTACTTCGAGGCGGCCCAGATCAAGCAGGCCATTCTCAAGGGGCTGGGGCTGCTCAACACCAGGATTGACCAGCTGCACACCGACAGCCACACCGACCCCATGACGGGCCTCTTCAACCGGCGGGCCATGCAGCAGATGCTGGACGACTATCAGGCACAGTCCCGGCCCCTGGCGGTCATCGCCCTCGATATCGATCACTTCAAGGCCATCAACGACCACTTCGGCCACGACGTCGGGGACGCCGTCATCGTCGCCCTGGCGACCCTGATGCAGCGGGATCTGCGCGCCGATGCCGCCCTGTGCCGCAGCGGCGGCGAGGAGTTCCTGCTGCTGCTGCCCGGGGTCTCCCTGGTGCAGGCACAGCGGATCGCCGAGCGGCTGCGGATGACGGTGGCAGGCCACGAGATGGAGCAGGCCGGGCGCATCACCATCTCGCTCGGGGTCGCCCACTGGCCTGGGGATGCCAGCGATCTCGGTGCCGTGCTCAAGCAGGCGGACAAGGCGCTCTATCAGGCCAAGCACAGGGGCCGCAACTGCGTGGTGGTGGCCGGCGCCTGAGGCCACCCGGCGTCAGAAGCTGTAGCCCATCTTGAGGTAGATGCCCCCGTTGTCGTCCTTGCCCATGGCATACTCGAGGTTGGCGACTATGCCCGCCTCCGGCTTGAGCAGGTACTGGACGCCAGCCCCCCAGGCGGGATAGATGTTGGCGCTGTCGGAGCAGTCGAGGGACTCCCCGTTCACGGCGTCCCCGTAGAGGCAGGCCACCCCGGCGAAGGCGGTCAGGGTCCAGCGTTCGGCCAGCTTGTAGCGCTCCTCGACCTCCACCGCCGACATGTGCTGGCCCAGGTACTCCCCCGGGGTGTAGCCACGCAGGTAGATGGGGGAATAGGAGCCACTCGGCGCGTTGTGGGAGAACTGGTTGCGATTGCGCCAGGCGAGCACATGGCCATCCCCGTGGCGCCAGTAGCCCCTGTAGTCGACCCGGTAGATGTCAAAGTCCCCCTCTCCCCCCAGCCCTTCCCGGTAGGCCAGGTTGTTGACGTTCAAATACCAGCCCCGGGTCGCGCTGAAGTCGCTGTCCCGGGAGTCGTGCTGCACCGCCAGCCCGAGCCCCCCCGAGGTGAACCCCTCCAGCCCCAGCTCTTCCAGGATCTGATCCGATTGCAGATCCTGTCCCTGCATCTCGTAGTTGGAGTAGGCCGCCATGCCGCCGACGAACCAGTCCCCCTCCACCCGATAGAGGTAGCGCAGGAAGGCGGAGCGGAAGTGGTCCTCGGTCTCGAGGGCACGACCGGTGCCGAGGTAATCCTGATAGCTGTTGTTGATGTCGCCAAAGATCACCCCACCGACGAGGCGGTGATGATCCGCGCCGAACGACGTCTTGGCAAAGGCGCTGGTGATGAGGGAGTCCGAGGTGGTGTACTTGCCGGACAGGGTGAACAGGGACGGGCGCGAGCCCTCATCGAACCGGTGCAGGTAACCCACCATCAGGCCCGCCGCCGTGTCCAGCTTGGGGCTGGAGCTCAGCAGGGGCACGAACAGCCAGGGGGAACGCTCGTCTGGCGGCTCATCCCCCTTTGCCTCGCGCTCGTCACGGCGCGGCTGCGCCTCTTCCTTGGCGGGATCCGCCGCCATCGCGGGGCTGGCCGCCAGGGTGAGGGCCAGGCCGGCCATCAGGGGAGAGATTGCATAGCGCATGGGTGGGTTCCGCACAGGGTAGCGCACGGCAAACCGGCGGCGCTTGGCCACCCTGCCTGGCAGGCGCGTCCGGGTTCAGGTTGCCGGCCGCCCTGCATCAGGGGCCGGAAGAGGGCCGCAGCATAACGGCATCCCCAGGCCCCGACCACAGCAAGATGGTGCGCCATACAATCGCCGTACAGCTTCGCCAAACAAGAGGCCCGGGCGAATAGCTGGCATGAAAAAACCCCTGCCTGGGCAGGGGTTCGGGGGGCGGATGCTTACAGATTGACGGCGAGGCTGGCGGCCTGTGGCTGGCTTGGGGTCACCAGCACGGGCACCGACTTGGAGGTGGGGGTGAAGGAGCCCTCCCCTATGCTCTCTATGGCCACCAAGGGGTTGGTCTCCGGGTAGTAAGCGGCGATGTTGCCCCTAGGGATCTCGTAGAAGATGACGCTGAAGCCGCGCACCACCCGCTCGCGTCCGTCGTTGCAGATGGCGGTCATGTCCACCTGCTGCTCCTCGGCCAGCCCCAGGCGACGGGCATCCTCCTCGTTCATGAAGACCACGTTGCGCCGCCCCTTGATGCCGCGGTAGCGATCGTCCATGCCGTAGATGGTGGTGTTGTACTGATCGTGGGAGCGCAGGCTCTGGAGCAGCAGCACGGGCTCGCCCACCATCTGCTCCGCGTGGCTGGTGCACTCGGGCAGGATGGAGTCAGGCAAGCGGCTCGCCCGAAATTCTGCGCGCCCGCTCGCGGTATTCCAGCGCAGCAGGGCGGCGCTGTTCTCCAGGTGGAAGCCGCAAGGCTCCTCGATGCGGCGGTTGAAGTCGTCAAAGCCGGCGATGGTCTCGGCGATGAGGTTGCGCAGCAGGGCGTAATCGTCCCGCAGCGCCAGCCAGTCCACGAGATCGCGGCCCAGCGTCGCCTCGGCCATGCGCGCGACTATGTCGATTTCAGAGAGACAGAGCGGCGAGACCGGCTCGTTCATGCCGGTGGAGGCGTGCACCATGCTGAAGGTGTCCTCCACGGTGATCTTCTGCACCCCGGCGCGCTGGGTGTCGAGCTCGGTGCGGCCGAGGCAGGGCAGGATCAGGGCATCCTTGGAGACCATGAGGTGGCTGCGGTTGAGCTTGGTGCTGATCTGCACGTTGAGCTCGCTCCTTCGCATCGCCTCATAGGTGAAGTCGGTGTCCGGCGCCGCGGCTGCCAGGTTGCCCCCGAGGCAGATGAGCACCTTGCTCTTGCCGCCATGGAGGGCCTTGAGGGCCTCGTAGACGTTGTGCCCCGGCGTACGCTTGAGGCCCACCGGGAAGCGGCGCTCCAGGCGATCGAGGAAGGCGGCATTGGGTTTCTCGTTGATCCCCATGGTGCGGTTGCCCTGCACGTTGCTGTGGCCGCGCACCGGACAGAGCCCGGCCCCCGGCTTGCCAATCTGGCCGCACATCAGGTGCAGGTTGACGATTTCGCGAATGGTGTCGACCGAGTGCTTGTGCTGGGTGATCCCCATGGCCCAGCAGCTGATCACGCGCTCGCTCTGGGCGAAGATCTGCGCCGCCCGGGTGATCTCCTCCCGACCGAGGCCGGATTGTGCCTCTATCTGCGCCCACTCCGTGGCCTTCACCTGGGCCAGGTAGTCGTCAAAGTGCGCCGTGTGCTGCTCGATAAAGGCGAGATCGATGCGCCCCCCCTGCTCTTCCAGGATGTATTTCGCCATGCCGCGAATGGCCGCCATGTCCCCGCCAAGCTTTGGCGTGAGGTACTGGTGGCTGATGCGGGTGGCCGCCGGGGTCAGGAGCTCCGCCGGGCTCTGTGGGCTCGCGAAGCGCTCGAGGGCCACCTCTTTCAAGTTGTTGAAGGTGACTATCTGGCACCCCTGGCGCGCCGCCTTGCGCAGGGCGTTCATCATGCGCGGGTGGTTGGTGCCCGGGTTCTGGCCGAAGACGAAGATGGCTTTGGCGGCGTCGAAATCATCGAGCACCACTGTGCCCTTGCCCACCCCGACGGACTGGATGAGCCCCACCCCGCTCGCCTCGTGGCACATGTTGGAGCAGTCGGGGAAGTTGTTGGTGCCATAGAGGCGGCCGAACAGCTGATAGAGGTAGGAGGCTTCGTTGCTGGCGCGGCCCGAGGTGTAGAACTCCACCTCGTCGGGGCTCGCCAGGCCCTTGAGCTTGTCCGCGATGAGGGCAAAGGCCTGGTCCCAGCTTACCGGCTCGTAGTGATCGGTGGCCGGGTTGTAGCGCAGGGGCTCGGTCAGTCGCCCCTGGTATTCGAGCCAGTAGTCGCTCTGGGTGGCGAGGCGGCGCACCGAATGCTCGGCGAAGAAGGCGGCCCCCACCGTCTTGCCGGTGGACTCCCAGGCCACCGCCTTGGCGCCGTTCTCGCAGAACTGGAAGGCCCCCTGCTTGTTGTCACCCCAGGCGCAGCCGGGGCAGTCGAAGCCGTCGGTCTGGTTGACCCGCAGCAGGTTCTTGATGTTCTGCCGGGTCTTCTGGCTCTGCAGCACCTGCTTGAAGGTGGACTGCAGGGAGGAAAAGCCGCCGGCCTTGGCCGGTTTCTCAATATGACTGGACATGGGAGTCTCCAACGTGATCCTGGGCGCGGGGGCTGGCATAGCAGACCGGGGCATCGGATCTGGGCACATGAATGAGGGTCAGGTTGTATTTCAGGGCCAGTCGCACCGCGAGCTGGCTGGGAGAAGCAAGGCTGATGAGGTGGGCGGCGCCAAATTGCACCGCCTTGTGAATGAGTTCGCTGCCGCAGCGGCTGGTGATGACCAGGGTGGCGGCCTGCGCGGGCTGGCGCAGTTGCATGCCGATGAGCTTGTCCAGGGCATTGTGGCGGCCTATGTCTTCCCGGCAGGCCAGGATCTCGCCGCGCTCGTCCAGCGCCAGGGCGGCATGGAGGGCGCCGCTCTGGCGGGCCTTGCTCTGCCAGGGGGCGATGCGCTCGCGCAAGTCCCGCAAACGCTCGGTATCCAGGGGGGCGCCCGGGATCAGGGGGGCGAGCTCGGGCAGCGCATGCTCTATGGCCTCCACCCCGCAGATGCCGCAGCCGCTGGCCCCGGCCAGACGGCGCTTGCGTCGCCCCAGCTCGGCCAGGCAGCGGTTGGCGATGGTGATGTCGAGCACCACCCCCTGCTCGGACGGGGTGCTCTGGATGTCGTGCACATCGTGGTTGCCCCCGATAATCCCCTCGCCAAACAGGAAGCCGATGGCGAAGTCGTCGAGATCATCCGGGGTGGCCATCATGACGGCGTGGTTGATGCCGTTGATGTTGACGGACACGGCCACCTCTTCCACCAGCTCATCCAGCCTGGGCAACCGTGAATTGAATGGGATCATGCGAGACGCTTATAACGTGTATTCGGGCCTCAAGTTTAGATAAGTCGCTCCCCCAAAACCAATGAAACAAATCTATTCGCTGATAGACAACCTCTATTGCCATGGTGATGTCGATTGATTAACTTTGTCAGCCATCCTCCACGCCAGGCGCTTCCTCTTCGATGAACATCAAGCAGTTGCACTATTTCTACGAGCTGGCCCAGCACCGCCACTTCGCCAAGGCGGCCAAGGCCTGCTTCATCACCCAGCCGACCCTGTCCGCCAGCATCACCGCCCTGGAAAAATCCCTCGGCACCGAGCTGGTGGTGCGCAACAGCCAGTTCGTGGCCCTGACCCAGGCGGGGGAAGTGGTGCTGCGCCACGCCGAGCGCATGCTGCTGGAGCAGGACGCCATGCGCCAGGAGCTGAGCCTGTTTGGCGGCGCGCTGTCGGGGGTCCTGCGCATCGGCATGGTGCCCCAGTCGAGCATCGACATCATGCCGCTGCTCAAGCGCTTCAACGACGCCTTCCCCAAGGTCAGCCTGCGCCTGTCGGTGATGACCCACGGCACCCTGCTCGAGCAGCTGGATCTGCACCAGACCGACATCGGTCTTGGCTTTGACGAGCTGCTCACCGAGCATCAGCGCCGCGCCCTCGACGTCCAGCTTCGCCACCCCAACCCCATGGCCCTGCTGGGGCCCCTGCCCCCGCACCTCGCCCCGAGCCAGCCTCTGAGGCTGGCGGACTTGCAGGATCTCCCCCTGATCCTGCCGAGCGCCACCATGCAGTTTCGCCGCTATCTCGACGAGGCCGCCGCCCGCCAGCAGCTCAGCCTGCGGGTAGTGCTGGAGACAGACTCCCTGTTCCACCTGGCCAACGGGGTGAGCCACGGGCTCGGCTGCGCCGTGGTCAGCGCCGGCATCGCCGCCACCGCCCAGCAGCTCTTCAAGCTGCCCTGCCACCCCCTGGTCGATGCGAGCGCCGGCACCATCGCCTTCATCACCCGAAAACACAGCGTCACCCCGGCCATGAAGGCGTTTCTCGCCCTGCTGCAGGCCTGAGCTCTTCCTTGGTGCAGGGCTACGAGTCTCAATACGAGTACCGCCCGCCTTCTCCAGCAAGCCTGCGCTGACCAAGAAAAAACGCCCCTGAGGGCGTTTTTTCTTTATTAGGGAATAGGACAGCTGGCCGGCGATCCATGGTCGCGAGGCCAGAGGGTGCTGCCATCCGTCCTGGAGAGGGGCAGGAATGTCAGCCCCTCGCTCATGTTGGCGGGCGGGAGATCGTCCTCCAGCACGTACATCCCCATGGGCAGGACGCCCGAGGGCTGGTTCGCCTCCACCTGATCGGCGGCGAGGCGCGAGTAGCGCAGACCCAGCAGATCGAAGTGGCTGCGCCAGTCCTGGCCGGTCAGCCTGCCGAGGGCGACCAGCATGAAGTCGTTGCCCGGTATGTCTCGCACCTGCTTGCCGCCATAGACCCCATGCCCCTGGAAGGGGAAGAGGCCAAAGCCGAGCCTGTCCCTGTTGGCATTCCAGTCGCTCTCGTTGTCGGCAACGGCGCCGAAGATCCGTGAATGCTGGTAGAGCAGGGTGAAGATATTGAAGCCGTTGTTCAGGCGGGTGCCGTCCGCCAGCCTCATGCCGTGGGCGCGCAGTGCCATCTGGATATAAAACGCCATGCGATAGCCGTTGTGGACCGCATAGGCATTGCTCTGCCAGGGCGCCTCGTAGCGACTCTCCCCCGCATCCAGCACCTTGCAGTTGGCCCCCAGCACCACCCGGTTGCCGCTCTTATCCTTCACCCCGGCCGCGTCGGACATGAAGGCGTAGAACAGATCCTTGTGATTCATGTGACCATCTTTGATGGACGCCGTGTTGCCGTCGCGCAGATAGTGGGCCTGCCACTTCACCACATAGGGGAAGATGTTGTTGGAGTTCTCCCCGGCCCGGCTGCCATAGCCGCGCCAGTTGTCAGCATCGCTGGCGGCGGCGTAATGCACATTCAGGCGCTGGGTTTGCAGATTGTGGCCCAGCTCGTGATTGTCCAGCCAACCGGTCGGGCTGATGCTGCCGGAAGAGTCCCAGGGGTTGCCGCTGCAGCCGACCCCGCAATGGGCATTCTGGTCGTAGTTGGCATGCTGGATGATGGTACGGGTATGCAGTGACTCGTCGAGACACTGATCCCCCAGCAGCGCGACACAGGCGCGCCTGACCTCGTCGGGCAGCGACTCCTCCAGGCGCTTGCCCTGGATCTTGAAGCCCGCCAGGGTATAGACGCTGTTGATATGATCCCGGGAGATGCTGTCCAGCAGGGCATCGGTGTCGGCAATGGCCCCCCCGATGGCCCCGGTGAAGCGATCCCGGCGCAGATGCTGCTCGGCGCCATCGGCCCTGAGATCGACATGGGGCAGCTCGGTCTGATCCAGCCGCTCGTTGAAGTCCCGGATCTGCTGCTCATCACTGAAGTCCAGAATGGCTGGATGGCGGGTCACGCCAGTGGCGGCCACCTCCACTTGCAGCGTCCCGTCTCCCCCCTCCAGATAGAGATAGACAGGGCCCCCATAGGGCGAGGTGAAGCTGACGCTGCCGCCCTTGTTAAGAGGAAGCCGCCCGCTGGCCAACTCCAGCGGCGCCCGATAGACCTTCTGCTCATAGGCCCTGTTGGTGTTGGGTCTGTGGTAATTGAGCCGAATGGTAGCGGAAACATCCGCAGTATCCGTGCGACTCAGGGTGATACGTTGCCCCGGCAGGGCATACCAGCCCGTCGAGGTCCACTGCCCGGAATAGGGCACCGAGATGCGGCGGCTGTCGCTGATGACGGCGGGATAGGCGTAATGGGCCTGATCTCCCTTGAACAGCTGGCTGCGATCGACGACGTACTCCCCCAGATCGGGCTGGGCCGGATTGCGGGCACGGGCATAGCTCACCAGCCAGTCGGCAAACATCGCCCGCTGCCAGGCCTGATGCTCATCCCAGGCGATGGGGTAATCGATGGCAGCACGGTATTTGTCGGCCAGCAGCAGGCTGGCTGGCAACAGTGCCAAGCCGTCGCGGGCGAAGGGGCTGATCCCCGCCTTGTCCAGGGTGATGGCGGCATTCCTGAGCCAGTCGGCGCCATTCTTGAACTGCAGATTGAACTCATCGACACCCCCGCAGTTGAGGAAGTTGCCGCTGCAGGCATCCAGCCATTGGGTGCTGAATTTCCCCTCCTTAAGGTTCCTCAGCAGCGTATCGACCGCCATCAGCTGGGGAGCTGGCGCCATGATGGTGCTCGCCGCCAGATTGCTGACCTTGAGCTTCGACCAGTAGTTGCCCCAGGTCACCAGCCCCATCTCCAGATAGAGGGGCGCCAGCAGGGGGCTCGCCTCTCGCCGGTAGTTGGCTAGCAGCAGCGGGATCCCGGCGGCCTTCGCCTTGGCGATGGCCTGGGCTATGCCCTGGTACCCCAGCCCCTGGCGATCGAGGTCGCTTATCACGATGAGATCCGGCGCCATGCGGTCGATGCAGGCGCCGAGGGCCTGATAATCGCACTCATCGGCCTGGTTGATGCTGTGCGCGTCCGGATACATGGCCTTGAGCCAGTCCCGGATCCCCTCGTTATGGGGGAAATACCAGCTGTCGGCGCGACTCGGCATCTGGGCGGTCAGGATGCGAAGACCATCGTCATCACTATCCCTCCCCCGGGTCAGCCAGCCGATCAGCCCCCTGAGCAGCGCCTCGCTCTGGGGCGTGCGATCCACCGCAAACAGGTTTGCCCCCATGGCTGCCCGGCGATAGTCATCTTGCTCGGAGACCATCACCAGGCCGCGGATCTCGCTCTCCCCCTTGCCATTGATGTTGGAAGGGAGCAGGGTCACGGTGTGTTCGGGCTGGAAGCTGGAGAAGGTGATGGAGTCGTGGCTCGGGTTCCAGCTGATGGCATCCAGACCCCGATAGAGGGTACTGACCAGTTCGGTGCGACGCGCCTCACTGTCGGCGATGGCGCCACGGGCATGGGCGATCAGCTCCATGTCGCTGGCGAGGGCGTGATCCTCGTGGTCAATGGCATGGGCGGCATGCTTGATGAAGCGAGCCGACACCTGACAATCGGCGCCCATGGGAGCTGTGATGTAGTCGTGACCCTGCTGGGTGCCGTCACAGCCCTCTATGCTATCCAGCACGAAGCCGGCGTCGGGCGCTACGGTGAAACGCCCCCGTTCACCGGCGCTCAGGCGCAGGCTGGCCGGGGTCAGCCGTCCACCCTGGCTGCTGCGGGTGGTGGCCTCGAAATAGACGGGGGCCGTCTCCTGAGTGAAGCTCGCCGAGACCTGGCAATCGCCGCGCATGGGGCCCGTGGTATAAGTGAGGCCGTCCAGCGTCCCCTCACAACCCGCAATCTGCGCCAACACATAGCCTGCGTCGGGTGCGACGGTGAAACGGCCCTGCTCACCGGCGCTCAGACGCAGGCTGGCCGGGCTCAACTGTCCACCCTGGGTGCTCTGGGTGGATGCCTCGAAATACGTTGTTATCGTGGGGGGAATGGCATCGTCTTTCCCGCCCTCTCCACCCCCGCATCCGTTCATGGCAAGGGCCAGCAAGGGTGTGAGAATGACTCTTCTCATCTTCTATCCTCCTCTCTACCAGGCTGTTTGGGGCGGGCAGTGTAGGGGGCGTGCTGCGTAATTTCAACCCTGAACGAATCCCATTTTAGGCTCCGACCGACCGGGCTCTCCTTCCCTCTCCTGGCGGTACTTCACTCCCCCGGGGCGGTCGACCCCGCAAGAGAATGACAGCCCTTTCCATGACGGGCCGGGCTGCGCAAATCGTGTTCAGTTCGCCTCGGTGCGCTGGTCCAGCGCCGCGATGAAGGCGCTCGCCAGGACGTGGTCCGAGAAGGGATTCTGACCGGTGATAAGCTCGCGATCGACCACCACGCCGGGCTGCCAGGGGGCGACGAACTGCATCTTGCCACCGGCCCGGGCCATGGCCTGCGCCGGGTAGTAGCGCAGCCTGTCGCCCTTGAGCGAGGCTTCAAACACCGCCTCTTCCTCGTCGGAGAAGATGGTCATCCTGTAACCGTCGTAGATCCACTCTCTGGCGCCGTCCGCCTTGCCTGCGATGACCGACTGCTCGAACCCGGCCGGATCCCCCTGCGCCGCCAGCAGCGCGATGGGGCCGTGGCAGATGGCCGCCGTGGGTTTGTGGTTGTCGTGGAAATGGCGCAGCAGGGTGCCCACCTCGGGATCCGTGGCGAGATCGATGAGGGGGGCGTGGCCGCCGGGAATAAAGAGGCCGGCATAGCGCTCGGGGCCGGATTGCAGCACCTCCTTCAGGGAGAGCACCTTGCCGGCGCCAAGCAGCCCCTCCACGACGGCGCCGATGCGCGCCATCGCCTGCGGGTTGCCGCCAAAGTACTGGGGATCGACGGAACTCTTGTCGGCAACGGGCCGGTTCCCTCTCGGGGTCACCGGGGTCAGGGTGTAGCCGGCCTCCAGCAGGGCGGCGGCAGGCACCCCCAGTTCATTCTGGTAGAAGCCGGTGGTCAGGCTCTTGCCCCCTTGCAGCGGCAGTGCGGTCTCGCTCGAGAGCAAAACCAGGATCTCTCCCTTGGACGCCGCACTGGCCGCGGCCGAGGTCGCCAGCAGCAGTGACGCCAGCAGGGCCTTGAGGGTGTTCTTCATCTTGATACTCCTTGGAATGGACAGTGATCGCTCGGGCGGCAAGGGCGCCGCGCTGGATGAAGAATTTACCCATTACCTTGTGGCGGATAAACTGACGACATTGAACTTGTTTATTTACATGGATGAACATATGTCCCGCGCCTTCGACCCCGTTCAGCTCGGCAGCATAGAGCTCTTTTGCAAGGCGGCCGAGCTTGGCAGCTTCACCGCCACGGCGCAGGTGCTGGGGGTGACGCCGGCCTCGGTGAGCCGCTCCATCCAGCGCATCGAAGCCAGGCTCGGCGTCAAACTCTTCAATCGCACCACCCGCAGCGTGCGCCTCACCCACGACGGTGAGCTCTATCGGGCGCAGTGCCAGCAGGCCCTCGATCAGATCGCCGAGGCCGAGCGGGCCATCACGGGACGACAGCGCCACCCTAAGGGGCTGCTGCGCATCAGCGTGGGCACCGTCTATGCCCACCATCGCCTGGTGCCCCTGCTGCCGGGCTTCATGGCGGCCTATCCCGAGATCGAGCTGGAGCTCAATGTCTCGAACAGAAACATCGACTTCGTGGAGGACGGTTACGATCTCGCCATTCGTCTGGGTGAGCCGCGCGACTCCCGGGTGATCGCCCGCAAGCTGGAGGAGGCCAGCGTCGGGGTCTTCTGCTCCCCCGACTATGCCGCTCGCCGTCCGCCCCCGACCTCCCTGGCCGCGCTGCACCAGCATGAACTGATCCAGTTCATCACCCCCAGCACGGGGCGCCCCTTCCCCTGGAGCTTCATCGATGAGAAGGGGCTGCCGGTCGAGGTCAGTCTCCACAGTCGGCAGCGGGTGCTGGAGGATGTGCTGGCGGGTCTTGGCTGGGCGGTGGCTGGCGGGGGTCTGTTCCAGATCTACCATTTCGTGGCGGCAGAGGCGCTGTGCCAGGGCAAGCTGGTGGAAGTCATGACCCCCTTTGCGGGGCGATCCCGCCCCTTCTACGCCCTCTATCCCCAGCACCGCCACCTCTCTGCCCGGGTGCGGGCCTTCGTGGATTACCTGCTGGCGGCGGTGCGCCCCTGAGGCAAGGGCCCCTCGCCCTTTCCTTTCTCCATACCTGTGCACCAGGCTGGCCTGATTTCAGGCCAAGCCTGATGGCGCCCACGGCGCCGGCTCTGGACACCATGGCTGCCGGAATAAATAAATATGCAGAGAAACCAGCATAAGCCTCGCGCCATATATGAACTTGTCTGCTGTTTGTATGAAGCATCGTGCTGCTGAAATTTTTCTGTGAGCCACCTCCCGTCGTTAAACCCAAGAGCCTATAACCTTGACCCGAACAATAAAAACCTGACGCGTTCCGGTTTATTTCACCATGCATCACAAAGGAGTGTCACATGTATAAGAAAGTGAAACTGGCGGGCATTATCAGCACCCTCATTCTCTCTGCCTCTGTATATTCTGCCGAGATGACGGTGGGCTTCTCTCAAATAGGCTCTGAGTCCGGCTGGCGGGCGGCGGAAACCTCGGTCGCCAAGAGCGAAGCGCAAAAACGCGGCATCACCCTGAAAATTGCCGATGCCCAGCAGAAACAGGAGAACCAGATCAAGGCCATTCGCTCCTTCATTGCCCAGGGGGTGGATGCCATCTTTATTGCGCCCGTGGTGCAGACCGGTTGGGATCCGGTATTGCAGGAGGCGAAAGAGGCCGAGATCCCGGTGTTCCTGCTGGATCGAAACATCACGGTGAAAGATGACGGCCTCTTCATGACCGGGGTCGCCGCAGACAGCGTCCACGAAGGGGAAGTGGCGGCCCAGTGGCTCATCAAGCAGCAGGATGGCAAGGCCTGCAACGTGGTGGAATTGCAGGGCACTGTGGGGGCCAGCGTGGCACTGGATCGCAAGAAGGGCTTCCTCGACACCGTCGCGGCGGTGCCCACCATCAAGATCATCCGCACCCAGTCAGGGGACTTCACCCGCAGCAAGGGCAAGGAGGTGATGGAGAGCTTCATCAAGGCGGAGAATAACGGCAAGAATATTTGCGCCGTCTACGCCCACAATGACGACATGGCCATCGGTGCCATCCAGGCCATTAAAGAGGCCGGGCTGAAACCGGGCACGGATATCAAGATCATCTCCATCGATGGGGTACCGGATATATTCAAGGCGATGATGGCTGGCGAAGCCAATGCCTCGGTGGAATTGACGCCGAATATGGCAGGCCCCGCCTTCGATGCCCTGCTGGCCTATAAGAAGGATGGCACCCAGCCCCCCAAACTTATCAAGACGGCATCTATTCTGTTCGAGCCAGAGAGTGCCGAGGCCCAGCTCGCGCTGAAAAAAGACATGGGTTATTAATGCCGCTCGCCCGCTGAGCCAGCCTGTTAAATAACACGCCATATCGGCAACGTTGCGATATGGCGCGTTATATCGGAGAGCCCCTATTCATGTCAGAAAATACTCAGGATGTGCTGTTGAACGCCCGCGGTATCTGCAAGATCTTTCCCGGGGTGCGTGCCCTGCATCAGGTGGACTTCTCCCTGCGCCGGGGAGAGATCATGGCGCTGCTCGGCGAGAACGGCGCCGGCAAGTCCACCCTGGTCAAGACCCTCACCGGCGTCTACCAGCCCGACGGGGGGCGCATCGAACTCGATGGCGTCCCCATCTCCCCGACGGACACAGCCCACGCCCAGTGCCTGGGGATCGGCACCGTCTATCAGGAGGTCAACCTGCTGCCGAACATGTCGGTGGCGGACAACCTCTTCATCGGCCACGAACCCCGCCGTTTCGGGCTCATCGACAGAGCCGCCATGGCCCGGCAGGCCAGGGCCATCATGGCGGGATACGGCTTCGAGATGGATGTCACCCTGCCTCTGGGTCACTACTCGGTCGCCATGCAGCAGATAGTGGCCATCGCCCGGGCCATCTCCCTGTCCGCCCGGATCCTGATCCTCGATGAGCCCACCGCCAGCCTGGATGCCAGCGAGGTGCAGATGCTCTTCTCCCTGATGGGGAGCCTGCGGGATCAGGGGGTGAGCCTCATCTTCATCACCCATTTTCTCGATCAGGTCTACGCCATCAGCGATCGCATCACAGTGCTTCGCAACGGCGAGCTGGTCGGCATCCGCGACACGGCCGCGCTGCCACAACTGGAGCTGGTCAAGATGATGCTGGGGCGCGAGCTTGACGACAACGCCCTCAAGCGGGCGGGCAAGACGTTGCGCAGCAACCAGCCCACGGTGTCGTTTAGGGGCTACGGCAAGCGCGGGGTCCTGGCCCCTTTCAGTCTCGACGTCATGCCAGGGGAGATAGTGGGCCTCGCCGGCCTGCTCGGCTCAGGTCGTACCGAGACCGCCGAGCTGATGTTCGGCATAGTGCCGAGCGACAGCGGCGAGTGCCGGGTGCGGGGCAAAGCGGTGACCATCCGCTCTGCGCGCCAGGCGGCCGCCAACGGTTTTGGTTTCTGCCCGGAGGATCGCAAGAGCGCCGGCATCATCGCCTCTGCCTCGGTGCGCGAGAACATGGTGCTGGCCCTGCAAGCCCAGCGGGGCTGGCTGCGCCCCCTGCCTCGCAAGGAGCAGGACGAGATCACCGCCCGCCTCATCGCGCAGCTGGCCATCAAGACCCCGGGGCCGGAGCAACCCATCCAGTTTCTCTCCGGGGGCAACCAGCAGAAGGTGCTGCTGGCCCGCTGGCTGCTCACCAGGCCCCAGTTCCTGATCCTGGACGAGCCCACCCGGGGCATAGACGTGGGAGCCCACGCCGAGATCATCCGCCTCATCGAATCCCTCTGCGCCAACGGGCTGGCACTGCTGGTCATCTCCTCCGAGCTCGAGGAGCTGGTGGGCTATGCCGATCGGGTGATCGTCCTTCGCGACAGAAAGCAGGTGGCAGAGCTTGCGACGGACGCCCTCAGCGTCCCTGCCATCATGAACGCCATTGCATGTGAGGCCTGATATGACGTCATCCACCCTCCCCCTCCCTGGCGGGCCGACGCGCCCCCGCAGAGCCCTGCCCACGGGCTCGGCCCAGTGCGCCGCCCTGCTCTGCGTGCTGCTCGTCAATGCCCTGGTCGCCGACAACTTCTTCGCCATCCATATCCAGGATGGGCGGCTGTTCGGCAGCCTCATCGACATCCTCAACCGCTGCGCCCCCGTGGCCCTGCTCGCCCTCGGCATGACCCTGGTGATCGCCACCGGCGGCATCGATCTGTCGGTGGGGGCCGTGATGGCCATCAGCGGGGCCACCATGGCCAGCCTGGCCACCGGCGGTCACAGCCTGCCGGTCATCGTCGCCGCCGTGCTTGGGGTGGGTTTGCTGTGCGGCCTGTGGAACGGCCTGCTGGTGGCGGTGTTCAAGATCCAGCCCATAGTCGCGACCCTGATCCTCATGGTGGCGGGCCGGGGCATCGCCCAGCTCATCACCGAGGGGCAGATCATCACCTTCAACAACGAGGCCCTTGCCTGGATCGGCAGCGGCGCCCTCTGCTATCTGCCCACCCCGGTCATCATCACCCTGGGGATGGCGCTGCTGCTCTGGCTGCTGACCAAGCGCACCGCCCTCGGTCTCTTCATCGAGGCGGTGGGGATCAACATCAGGGCCGCCAAGAACGCCGGGCTCAACACTCCCATGGTGGTGATCGCCACCTACCTGCTGAGCGGCATCATGGCCGCCGTCGCCGGCATGATAGTTGCCGCCGACATCCGCGGGGCCGATGCCAACAACGCCGGACTCTGGCTCGAGATGGACGCCATCCTGGCGGTGGTGATTGGGGGCACCTCCCTGATGGGCGGGCGCTTCAACCTCGCCCTCTCCCTGGTCGGCATACTGATCATCCAGGGGGTGAACACCGGGATCCTGCTCTCCGGCTACCAGCCCCAGTGGAACCAGATCGTCAAGGCCCTGGTGGTGCTGGCGGTGCTGGTCATGCAGTCGCCTGCCCTCAACCACCTGTTCCAGCGAGGGACTCGCCATGTTTAAACGCAACCTCCCCCTGATGGTGACCATCATGGTCTTCGTGCTGGGCTATCTGCTCTGCCTGGCCTCCTTCCCGGCCTTCATGTCCACCCGCATCATCTGCAACATACTGACGGACAACGCGTTTCTCGGCATAGTGGCGGTGGGCATGACCTTCGTCATCCTCTCGGGGGGGATCGATCTGTCGGTGGGGGCCGTCATCGCCTTCACCGGCGTGCTGCTGGCCAAGCTCATCGGGGATCTGGGGGTCAGCCCCATGCTGGCCATCCCCCTGGTGCTGGTGCTGGGAGCAGGCTTTGGCGCCCTCATGGGCTGGCTCATCGACACCCTGAAGATCCCCGCCTTCATCATCACCCTGGCGGGCATGTTCTTCCTGCGAGGGGCCAGCTTTCTCATCTCCGAGCAGTCCCTGCCCATCGATCACCCCAGCTTCACCTACCTGTCGAGCCTGTCGTGGAAGCTGCCGGGGGGCGGGCGCCTGAGCCTGCTGGCCCTCATCATGCTGGCGGTGGTGGTGCTTGGCATCCTGCTCGCCAACCGCACCCGCTTTGGCAACAACGTCTACGCCATCGGCGGCAACGCCACCTCGGCGGCCCTGATGGGGATCTCGGTGCGCCACACCACCATCCGCATCTACCTGCTCTCCACCACCCTGGCGACCCTGGCGGGCATCGTATTCGCGCTCTACACCTCGGCGGGTTATCCGCTCGCCGCCGTCGGGGTGGAGCTCGATGCCATCGCCGCCGTGGTCATCGGCGGCACCCTGCTGAGCGGCGGGGTGGGCACCGTCTTCGGCTCCCTGTTCGGGGTGCTGATCCAGGGGTTGATCCAGACCTACATCAACTTCGACGGCACCCTCAGCTCCTGGTGGACCAAGATCATCATCGGCCTGCTGCTGTTTAGCTTCATCGCCCTGCAGCGCCTGCTGATCCTGGTCTCGGAACAGCGCAAGGCCGGCAAGCCCACCCCCTTCAAGCGGCAGGTTGCCGTCGCCCCCCTTGAGTGAAACCGTCGCGGGGCCTGCGCCCGGTCAACCCAGGCAGAGGCCCCGCGATAACACGCCTTTATGGTGGCCGGGCGCGAATATTCGCCCGCCCCGCCACCCAGTCCCCCTGACCCCCGCAAAGGCACGCGGGGAAGCCGCTCGGGCAAGATGGCGGCCCCGATAGAAGGCAGCATGGATAACCAATAAATCATGAGTGATGGATCACCGGCCATTCATTACCACGCGGGGATAGCCGTCCCTTTATAGTATTTGTCCAGCGCCGCCTTGACGGCCTCATTCTGATAGGAGGCCACCAGGGTTTTTACCCAGGGGGCGCTTTCATTGCCGCTTTTGACCGCGATGAAATTATTGTAAGGATTCTCTTCTGCGGTCTCGGAATAAATACGTTGCTGCTGGCTCAAGCCGGATTTCAATGCCCAGTCCGTATTGACCACGGCGGCATCCAGATCATCCACGGAGCGCCCTATGATGCCGGTATCCAGCTCCCTGATCTGCAATTTCCTGGGGTTGTCGATAATATCCGTGGTGGTCGCCAATATGCCCGAGCCGGGACGCAGCTTGATGACGCCGGCCGACGCCAGCACCCGCAGCGCACGCCCTTCATTGCTGGGATCGTTGGGCACCCCTATGATGGCCCCTTTCGGCAAGGCGCTGACCGCATTGAATTTCTTCGAGTAGAGGCCGATGGGCCACACCGCCGTATTGCCGACCGGCACTATATGATAACCGCGGCTCTTCACCTGATTGTCCAGATAAGGTTTGTGCTGGAATGCGTTGGCATCTATTTCGCCATTTTCCAGTGCCTCGTTGGGCAAGATATAGTCATTGAACTTGACAAGCTCGATATTCAGCCCCTGTTTTTTGGCCTGTGCAGACGCAACGGCCCACACATCTTCATCCTCTCCGCTCATGATACCCAGCCGTATGGTTTCCCCGGCGCTGGCATATCCTGCAATGATGGCGGCAACCAACGGCGTCAATTTAAATAGGGTTTTCAACATAGTTGTGTCCTTGGTAATAAGTGATGACGCCCCCGAGATTACGGGGGCGACGCAAGGAGCACAAAGCACAAGATATCCCTTGGATATACCCAAATTGACGAACGCCGGAGCAAATAAAATAGCCCGACGTCAGCGGGCTATGTTCAATCGGTTCATGGCTTCAGCAGCCAGGCTCACTACTCCATGTTCTGGTCTCCATGGCTCACCAGCGGGCGATTGCCTGCGAGGCGCCGCAGCAGCACATAGAAGAGCGGGGTCAGGAACAGACCGAACAGGGTCACCCCTATCATGCCGGAGAAGACCGCCACTCCCATGGCCGATCGCATCTCGGCGCCGGCGCCACTTGCCAGCACCAGGGGCAGCACCCCCATGATGAAGGCCAGCGAGGTCATCAGGATGGGCCGCAGCCGCAGCCTGGCGGCGTCGATGGCGGCGGCCAGCGGCGCCCGTCCCGCCAATTCCAGTTCACGGGCAAACTCCACGATGAGAATGGCGTTCTTGGCCGAGAGCCCCACCAGTACGATGAGCCCTATCTGGGTGAAGACGTTGTTGTCCCCCCCAGAGAGCCAGACCCCAGCCATGGCCGAGAGCAGCCCCATCGGCACGATGAGCAAAATGGCCAGCGGCAGCGTCAGACTCTCGTACTGGGCGGCCAGCACCAGGAACACCAGCAGGATGGCAAGCGGGAAGACCCACAGCGCCGAGTTGCCAGCCAGGATCTCCTGATAGGTGAGTTCGGTCCACTCGAAACCTATGCCCTGAGGCAAGGTCTCGGCGGCGATGCGTTCGATGGCGGCCTTGGCCTGCCCCGAGCTGAAACCAGGCGCCGGCCCGCCACTGATATCGGCAGAAAGGAAACCGTTGTAGCGCATCGCCCGTTCAGGACCGACTGTGTGATCCACCTTCATCAGGGCCGACAGGGGGATCATCTCGCCCGAGAGTGAACGCACCTTCAGTTTGCCGATATCATCGGCATGGCTGCGATAGCTGGCATCTGCCTGCACCCGCACCGAGTAGGTACGCCCGAACTGGTTGAAATCGTTGACATAAAGCGAGCCAAGATAGACCTGCAGCGTGTTGAAGATATCGGTCACCTCCACCCCGAGCTGATGGGCACGGGTACGGTCGATGTCGGCAAAGAGCTGCGGCACATTGATCTGCCAACTGCTGAAGAGCCCGGTCAGCTCGGGAGCCTTGGCCGCCTTGGCCAGGAAACCTTGTACCGCCTCATCCATCTCCCCGTACCCGAGCCCGCCGCGATCCTCAAGCTGCAACTTGAAGCCCCCCGTGGTGCCAAGCCCCTGCACGGGGGGCGGCGGGAACATCACCACCACCGCCTCCTCGATGCCGGCGAAAGCCTGGTTCAGTTGCGCCGCCACCGCCATGCCGCTCTGATCGGCGCCTCTGCGCTGCTCGAACGGCTTGAGCATGGCGAACACCACCCCGGCATTGGGGCTGTTGGTGAAGCCGTTGATTGAGAGCCCGGTGAAAGCAAGGGTCCCCTCCACGTTCTCATTGCTGGCCATGATAGCCCCCATCCGCTCGATCACCCTGTCGGTCCGATCCAGGGTGGCACCATCCGGCAGTTGGGCAAAGCCAATCAGGTACTGCTTGTCCTGGGAGGGCACAAAGCCCCCGGGCACGCTCTGGAACAGGCCATAGGTCAGCACCAGCAGGCCGGCAAACAGCAGCAGCGTCGGGGCCTTGCGTCGCAAGATCCCCTGCACGCCGGCACCATAGACGCGGGCGCCGCGCTCGAAGCCGCAGTTGAAGCGCGCAAACAGTGGACCAAGCAGCCGCTCCATGCCTCGCGTCAGCGCATCCTTGGGCTCGCCATGCCCCTTGAGCAGCAGGGCCGCCAACGCCGGCGAAAGGGTGAGTGAGTTGATGGCCGAGATGACGGTGGAGATGGCGATAGTCAGGGCAAACTGGCGATAAAACTGGCCGGTCAGCCCGGTGATGAAGGCCAACGGCACGAATACCGCACACAGCACCAGGGCAATGGCGATGATGGGGCCGGAGACCTCCCGCATGGCGCGGTAGGTCGCCAGGCGTGGCGACAGTCCCCCCTCGATATTGCGCTCGACGTTCTCCACCACCACGATGGCGTCATCCACCACTATGCCTATCGCCAACACCAGCCCAAACAGGGTCAACGCATTGAGGGAGAAGCCAAACAGCAGCATGACGGCGAAGGTCCCTATGATGGAGACAGGCACTGCCAGCAGCGGAATGATGGAGGCGCGCCAGGTCTGCAGGAACAGGATAACCACCAGTACCACCAGGGCGATCGCCTCGAGCAGGGTGTGCACCACAGAGTCGATGGAGGCGCGCACGAACTGGGTTGGATCGTAGGCGATACGGTACTCGAGCCCTTGGGGCATGGTCTTGGCTATCTGGCTCATGGTGCTGCGCACCTCGTCGGAGATCTGCAATGCGTTGGCGCCCGGAGCCTGGTGGATGCCGATGCCGACCGCCGGCTTGTTATTGAGTTTCGAGCGCACCGAGTAGTCGGCCGCCCCGAGCTCGATACGGGCGATGTCACGCAGGTGCGTCACCGCACCGCCGCCCGACTTGACGATGATGTCGCCAAACTCCTCCACGCTCTCCAGCCGGCCCCGAGCATTGACGGAGAGCTGCAGCTCGGTACCCGGCAGCGCCGGCGACCCGCCGACCACCCCGGCCGCCGCCTGAATGTTCTGCTCACGCAGCGCCGCCACCACATCGCTGGCCGCGAGGCCACGGGCGGCTACCTTGTCGGGATCAAGCCAGATCCGCATGGCATACTCCCCACCGCCAAAGATGGCCACGTCCCCCACCCCCTGGATCCGGGCCAATCGGTCACGCACATTGAGCAGCGCATAATTGCGCTGGTAGTCGATGTCATAGCGATCCTCCGGTGAGACCAGGTGCACCACCATGGTGAGGTCCGGGCTCGCCTTGACCGTGGTCACCCCCAGGGTACGCACCTCCTCGGGCAGGCGCGCCTCGGCCTGAGCCACCCGGTTTTGCACCAGTTGCTGCGCCTTGTCCGGATCCGTGCCAAGACGGAAGGTGACGGTCAGGGTCATGGTGCCATCCGTGGTGGACTGGCTGCCCATGTAGATCATCCCCTCGACCCCGTTGATGGACTCCTCGAGCGGCATGGCCACCGATTCGGCGATCACCTTGGGGCTGGCTCCCGGGTAAGTCGCCCGCACGACCACCTGGGGTGGCACCACCTCGGGATACTCGGAGATGGGCAGAGCATTGACTGCCACCAGTCCCGCCAGCACGAACAGGATGGAGATAACGCCGGCGAAGATGGGCCGGTCGATGAAGAACTTGGAAATATTCATGGTGTGACTCTGATGCAATGACGCGGCCATCAGCCGCGACTGGCCGTCCGGGCTTGGGTGGTCGTGAGTGCAGTGGGCTCAATCGGGCTGGGTGCCAGCAGTGTGCCGGGTCGCACCCGCTGCAGACCATCGACGATGACTCGCTCCCCGGGCTGCAGGCCACGGGTGACGATACGCTCCCCCTCGACACTCATGCCAAGGCTCACCTCGCGGTACTCGGCGCGGTTCCCCTCGCCCACCACCATGACGAATTGCTTGCTCTGATCCGAGCCGATAGCCCGCTCGCTCACCAACAGGGCGTCGACCTGACGGGAAGATCCCAGCCTGATCCTGGCAAACTGACCAGGGATCAGGCTGCCGTCCCGGTTATCCAGCGTGGCGCGAACCCTGAGGGTGCCGCTGCCGGCGTCCACCTGGTTGTCGATAAATTGCAGACGCCCCTCCAGTGGCGTGCCCGTCATTCCACTGGTGCCAAGCTGTACCGGGGTGTCATCGATCTGTTCGCGCGACACCTGCAACCGATCCAGGGTCGCCTCGCTCACATCGAAGCTGGCATAGATGGGGGAGACCGAGACCAGCGTGCTCATGACAGGGGCCGTCGGTCCCGCCGCCACCTGGTTGCCCACAGTGATGTCGAGGCGGCCGATCCGCCCCGAGATGGGCGCCCTAACCCGGGTGTAATCGAGGTTGAGCCGAGCCGCTTGCAGGCTCGCCTCGGCGCCGCGCAAGTTGGCAACGGCTTCCAGCTTGGCGTTGTGCAACTGATCGAGATCCCGCTGAGCGATGGCGCTGGAGGCAATCAACCGTTGCGCACGCGTCAGATCGGATCCCGCCTGAGCCAACCGGGCACGCGCAGCCTCGACCACCGCCTCGGTCTGGGCCACCTGGGCTGCATAGGGGGCAGGGTCTATGGTGATCAGCAGGTCACCGCGCACAACCAATGCCCCTTCCCGAAAGTGGATCCCCTGTATGGTGCCGGCCACTCGGGGCCTCAGCTCCACCCGTTCCACCGACTCCAACCGGCCGGAGAACGCCTCCCACAGCTTGATGCGATTGGGCATTATCCTGCTCACGGAGACAGGCACAGCGGCCTCGGCCATGGCTGGCGCCTCGGCCTGGCTCTGGTGGGTATAGAGGGCAGCCCCCAGGGCAGATGCCACCGAGAGGGCCACCAGATAGGGCGCCGCACGCCGCGCAGTAAAACCTGTTCTGGCAGTCATATTCACATAGTCCATTGATGGGGAAGTTCGACGAGAGCAGATGGATTCATCCGCTCTGAAAATAAGGGGGCGATATTCTGGTCAGTTCTGCTGATGGCAGCAAAAATGCGGGCAGGCCCAGCAGACGAAGCCTGCCCGCAAAACGAAGCACAAAGGGACTGAGCGGTTTATTCCTGACCGCCACCAAAACCGAACGGCACGCGATACTGCGCCTGTTCAGTTCCCAGACTCAGACGCAGATCACCCTGTGTCTTTGCGGGCAGCACGACCCGCTGCTGGCCGGACATCCTGGCCGGAACCCGTGCCAGCAGATCGCCAGCATCGTTGTATACCTCGAGGGCATCGCCCATGTGCTGTCCGGCGCCTTGAGGCTGCCAGTTCACGATCAGAGCGCCGGGGATGGCGTTGATCTTGGCAGGGATGGCGGCCATGGCCAGAGGGGCACTCATCAGGCCGAAGAAGGCCAGCAGTGTGATTGCGTGTTTCATCATCATTCTCACATCGTCAATGGTGGAAGGCCCGCAGGCCAGAACGACGTCTCCTTGTCGGCCATGCCAGAGACACAGTGTCGCGCCAGGCATGGTTTCGCTGTACACCGCCCCATGGCGGTAATGCGGTGAGCACCGAGTGGTGTTCAGTGACGGCAGTGTACTGGTTGTTGGATAACGTGATTAGACGGGATAATCAGAATGGGTTTATGAGAAAATCTCATTAATTTACGCTAGTAATGATGCCGAGTCGGCGGTTACCCTGCCGGCACGCACCTCCCCCTATCACACCTTCGGCAGGGCAACTCATGGCAAAAACCAACTACAACGACTTGATCTCCTTCATGGCGGTGGCAAGAGAAGGCAGCTTTACCCGCGCGGCGGCTCACCTGGGGGTATCCCAGTCCGCCCTGAGCCACGCCATGCGGGGGCTGGAGGAGCGACTGGGCATTCGGTTGTTGACCCGGACCACGCGCAGCGTCTCCCCAACCCCGGCGGGCGAGCGGCTGCTTGAACGCCTGCAGCCGCATTTTGAGGGGATAGAGGATGAGATCTCGGCGCTCAATGAGCTCAAGGACAAACCCGCGGGCTTGATCCGTATCACTACCGCCGAGCATGCGGCAGACACCTACCTGTGGCCGCGCATATCGCCGCTGCTCAAGGAGTACCCGGACATTCAGGTAGAAATCGATATCAACTACGGCCTGACCAACATAGTCGAGCAGAAGTTTGATGCGGGGATCCGGTTGGGGGAACAGGTGGAGAAAGACATGATTGCGGTGCGTATCAGCCAGGATATGCAGATCGTCGTGGTGGCCTCCCCCGACTATCTCTCCCGCAACCCGGCCCCCCACACCATTCAGGATCTGGCGGCTCATCAATGCATCGGCCTGCGGCTGCCCACCTATGACAACCTGATGCTGTGGGAGTTTGAGCAAGATGGCCAACCCATCAAGGCCCATGTACTGGGTCAGTGCATCTTCAACACAGGCACGCCCGTACTGCGCGCCGCACTGGCAGGCCACGGTCTGGCTTATCTGCCTTCAGACATGGCTGACCCCCATCTGGCCACAGGGGCGCTGATCTCGGTACTGGCCCCCTATTGCCCACGCTTCCCCGGGTATCACCTCTACTACCCCAGCCGGCGCCAGAACTCTCCCGCCTTTCGGCTGTTCCTGGACGCCGTGCGCTTGCGGGCATGATGCCTCCCCTCTCCGACCATGGGCACTGTGTTCCCTCAGCAGGAAAAACGGTTGGCGGCGAACCGCGCCACCCACCGTCTGTCATCTCCCGACGCCATTGCTGATTGCCCTGGTCAGACGTCGAGCTTGCGCTGGGTCAGCCACTCCACCATGGCGGGGTCGCGGTGAGAGAAGAAGGCGCTGGTCGCCGTATCCAGCGCGGCTATCTGCACCATCTCGTCCTGACTGAGTTCGAAGTCGAGGATGTCGAGGTTCTCCTCCATTCTCTCCTTGCGCACCGACTTGGCCAGCGACGCTATGCCGCGCTGGAAGATCCAGCGCAACACCACTTGTCCCACGCTCTTTCCCCGTTTCGCGCCGATGGCGGTTAGCACCGGGTGCTGGAACAGACCATTTCGGCCCTCGGCGAAGGGGGCCCACGCCTGTGGCTGTATCTGTCGACTCTGCATCCAGGGGGCGGCATGCAACTGCTGGTTGAAGGGGTTCACCTCTATCTGGTTGACGGCAGGCACCACCTTGTTGAACGCCATGAGATCCGCCAGCCGATCCGGCTGGAAGTTGCTGACGCCGATTGCCCGGATCTTGCCGCCTTGCTGCAACTCCTCCATTGCCCGCCAGGCGCCGTGGACATCCCCGTAGGGCTGATGGATGAGATAGAGATCCACATAATCGAGCTGCAGGCGATTCAAGGAGCGCTCGAACTGCGCCTTGGCTCCCTCGTAGCTGGTGTCTTGCAACCAGAGCTTGGTGGTGACAAAGAGCTCGTTGCGCCCGATGCCGCTCTGCCTGATCCCGTTCCCGACCTGAGTCTCATTCTGATAGGAGGCGGCGGTATCGATCAGCCGATAGCCGGTGTCTATGGCCTCGATGACGGCGCGCTCGCACTCTGCCGCGTCCGTCATCTGGAAGACACCAAACCCCAGCAGGGGCATTTCTATACCGTTATTGAGTCTGACTGTGTGCATGACTATATCCTTCCGATAGTGTGTACCCAGCATAACGCAAGGGGATTGACGAGATTAGACCCGGGATCTTGCTAGGGTTTATTAGCAATATTCATGAATCGCGTCATTACCCTTGCTGTCTCCCCTGGTTATTGCAGACCCTTCTCTTTCAGGAACTGGCTGACCAGATCGGCGATCTGCACATTGTTCAGATCGGAGAAGGGGAAGTGGGTGTTGCCCTTGATGCCGATTTCGGGCAGGTGAACGACGGTGACATCCCCCCCGTGCTGGTTGACCTGATCCCGCCACTGGCGAGCCATCGCCAGCCTGACTCGCCAGCTGTCCTGGGCGGGCATGGCGGTCGGTTTGTCCGGGATGTTGTCCCCATACAGGATCAGCACCGGGATCCTGGTCAGGCTCATGAACTGCGCCATCGCCACCGGCTCCCCCTTCAGGGTATCGAACGCGCTCGGCATGGGGGCTGGCAACGCCTGCTCAGGGAAGAGGAAGCCACTGCCTGGTTCGAACGCGACTATGGCCTTCACCTTGTTGCTTTTTATGGCGGTATGCCAGCCAGGTCCGCCCCCCTGGGAGTGGGTGAACAGGATGGCAGGACCACTCTTGTCCAGCACCGCCGCCATGGCATCGGCGATGACGTTGGCATCAAAGGGCCCTGTGTTGGGGGTCATCTGGCGGAAATACTGGTTCAGCACCGCCTGATCCTGCGAGAACTGGACGCCGTTGAAATAATCCGGCCAGACGCCGAGACGGAACTGGTTGAACCACAACTGCTCATCCGGATTGGGGGCCACTGTCCCCTCCACCATGCTGCGACCCGCGCTGCCCCTGCGGGGTTGATCGACCAGATAGGTCGCAAACCCCCGGCGCAGGAACAGGGTCTGGAAACCTTCCCGGCCATCCGGCGTGGTCTGCCAGGTACGGGAAGACTGGCCAGCGCCGTGGAGCATGACGATCGGATACGGGTGCGGGTTGGACGGGATTTGATAGAAGACGCTGGCGTGATCCCCATGGTAGGTCTGACCGGCAGGGTCCAGTGGTTTCCTGGGGTCGAAGGTGCCCGGTGCGGTGACGACGGCGCCCCCCGCAGCAAAGCTGCCTTGCTCCTGGATAACCAGGGGATCGGCATGGGCGGGTGCCACCAGCACCCCCGCCAGCATGCAAAAAAGCAATGATTTACTGAGTCTCTTCATGGTTGTGTTCCCTTGTTTGGCCTGTGGCCTCAATCCTGTTTACGTATATGAGCATCACCTGTCGCCCTCACGACGATGACCTGTCTGCCTCGCCCAAAGATGAGATCAACTCCCTCCGGCCTCCAGCCACCGGGCGACTGTCTCGGTCGTTCGCCTTTCCTGATCGCACTCCATGATCAGTGGCGCATCTCGCCTGGCACCTGACGCCAGTCTGGCGAGTACCGCCTCGCTATCCCCGATGCCATAGCCACCGTGGGTGATGAAAGGCACGAGTCGCTTACCCGCCAGATCATGGCCGCTCAGGAAGCTCTTGACCACAGGGGGAACCGTCATCCCCCAGATGGGAAAGCCGACATAAAGGGTGTGATAGCCCGCCATGGTGGCGGACTGTTTCAGCGCAGGAGTCAGCCCAAGATCCCGCTCACGCTGCGCCTGCGCGACGGTCTGGAAGTAATCCGCCGGATACGGGCTCGCTGGCGCTATCTCGAACAGATCGGCTTGCAGCGTGCGCTGGATCACTCCCGCGATCACCCGCGTATTGCCGCTTCGGGAGAAATAGGCGACCAGGATACTGCCGTTGGGTTGTCGCGCCTGCGCGCTGGCGATGGCCTGCCCCAGGGGAAGGTTCACCAGCGTCAAGCCCGGCAGCGCCGCCAGCAGCTTCCTTCGGGTGGGGTCATGGTGATCTGACATGCTGCCTGCTCCTTGGTAACGTCCACTGCCCTATTTGGTCGCGGCCAGCGCCTGCTGCAGTGCCTTCTGTGCCCGGGTGGCGGCATCGACCTCGCCCTGTTCGCGCAGCAGTTGCACCACCTGATGCAGTTGACCGGCGCTCAGGCCGACCCGTTGGCTGGCGCGCATATGGGACAGCAACTGGGCCTCCACCCCTGGCATGGAAGCCAATGCCCCTACCGTCGCCAGTTCACGGCTCTGCCAGTCCAGGTTGTCGCGAGCAAAAATATCGCCAAACAGGTGCGTCTGCAGGTACTGGTTGATCACAGGGGCAAACTCAAAGAGCGGACCCTGTACCGGTGCACCCGAGATCCTGGTCTGGTTGGCAGTCCCCACTCGGCGCAGTTCATCACCGACCGGGATGGGGGTGACGGGCTCTTTTCCGAGAGGATCGTTGATGCCCCGTGCCTTGCGAGCCTCGACAACCTTCATCAACTCATTCAAGGCATTCAGACTGCGAGGAAAACCGGCATAAGCATAGAGCTGAACGAGCACCTCCTTGGCTTCATTCACCGTCAACCCGGCATCCAGCCCCCGATTGAGGGCATCTCGCAGTCTCTCCATGTTGCTGGTCGCCATCGCCGAGGCGATCAAGGGAATGGCCTGCTGGCGCGTGGTCAGGGTGTCGGTCACGGATCCTTGCTGGCTCACCTGGGTGGCACCCTCATTGGCGGCCACCCCGTAGGGCAGTCCGGTGCCAAGGAGCAGCAGCGCCGCTGCCGTGATCGCCTTAATCTGCCTGGTATTGTTCATCTGTCACCTTCTCCATCCATTCAACACTCTTGCCATCCACATTGCCGGTCACCGCCAGATGCGTCATCGCACTGCCGGGGGTGGCACCATGCCAATGCTTGACCCCGGGTGGGCAGGAGACGACATCACCGGGACGGATGATCTGTACCGGTTGACCCTCCTGCTGGGTCAAGCCGACCCCCGAGGTCACAATGAGCCGCTGCCCTGCCGGGTGCCTGTGCCAGGCCGAACGCGCACCGGGCTCGAAGGTGACATGAGCACCCGATACCGGGATAGCCTGGTCGGCCGTGAAAAGCGGATCGACCCGGACCCGGCCGGTAAAGTTGTCCGCCGAACCGTACACCGCCGCCTGGCTGCCCGCGACGGCGATGCCGGTGGCTGCTCCTTGCTCCGCCGCAATGGCGACGCAACTCATAAGCGGCAGCAGCAGAGCGAAATAACGCATTTTTCCTAACATGAAACGAGATCCCTTTAGTGAGTGAGCCTGGGGTTAAACCACTGCCATGCTAGCAAGCACGAGATGTCGTCAGGCTGACCCCAGGCTGACGTTCCCGTCAGGATAGACCGAGCATGGAAGGCGCCAATTGCCTCTCCAGCGCGGGAGCTGACTCATGATCCCGCCCCTTCTGTGGGGACAGAGCAAAAGTGAGTCCAAAGGTATTGACCCCCTCCTCGCTTTGGGCAAACACCTCTCCCCGGTGCATGATCGCCACCGCCCGGACAATGGACAGCCCCAGGCCATGATGGGTGTCGCTGCGGGTCCTGGCTGAGTCAACCCGGTAAAAGCGTTCAAACAGGCGAGACAGATGGGCAGGGGCAATGGGATCGCCGGGGTTTGAGACAGCGACCCAGGCCTGCTCCTCGCGCTGGCTCAGTCTGACGGTGATGGTTCCGTGGGGCGGTGAGTGCCTTGCCGCATTCTCCAGTAAATTGGCGAGTGAACGGTGGAACAGGCGCCGGTCGATATGAGCGCTCACATCCCCTTCCACCTGCAATGAGAGCCGCTTTTCGGCGAGGGAGGGCTCCACATACTCCACCGTCTTGAGGGTCTCTTCCCGCAGCGAAACCCGCTCCAGTTGGGAGGCATGCTCCCCCGCATGGGCATGGGACAAAAACAGCATGTCGTTGACGATGGAAGCCATCCGCTCGAGCTCCTCCAGATTGGAGCCGAGCAAGTCGCCCAGCTCCTCTGGCGAACGCCTGCGGGATAACCCCAGCTGAGTCTGGCCAATCAGATTCGTGAGAGGGGTCCGCAGCTCATGGGCCACATCGGCATTGAAGCTCTCCAGTTGCCGCCATGCCACCTCCTGACGTGCCAAGACGCCGTTGAACGAGGAGGCCAGCTGCTGCAGCTCCTCGGGCAAGGCGTCTGTGTCCAGCCGCTGACCATGGTCTCCCGGCGCCAGTCGATGGGCCTGCTGACTCAAGGCCCCTACCGGGCGCAGACCAATCCGGGCAACGCCATACCCCAGCAAGGCGACCATCAGCACGCCAAGGAGAGTGATGATCAGCAGCGTGCGGGTAAAGGCGTCCAGTGTGCTCATATAGGGGGTCGAGTCGATGGACACCACATAGCGCAGCTCGGGCCTTTCCCCATTGGCGGGAATGGTCTTCACCAGCAGGAAGAGCGAGCAGGCCTCCTCCGAGGCCCCGGGCAGTTTGTTGAACCCCTCCTTGAGAGCGTCCCAGGCTACCCCCGATGGCGGTATGCCTCCCACCCTGAAGCGGGGATCGTCGCTGACAATCCAATAGTGGACACGGTTCCCCTCGGAGCTGGCCAGATTGGTGAACTTGCTGGCCAGCACTGACCACCCTTCGCTAGAGGTGCGGGCACTGATCCAGGGGCTCATCAAGGATTCACGAAACGACAGCTCGTTGTGCATCTGCTTTTGCAAGGAGTCATGGAGCGAACTCCTCAGCAGCAGACCGGATGCCGAGACGATCAGGACGGCACTCAGGGCAAACATCAGCGCCAGGTGTCCGGAGATGGAGCGTGTGAACATCTTGTTTCCTCCCCTCAAGGGTGCAGGTCCGGCCTGACTTCGAGCACATAGCCCATGCCGCGCACCGTGTGCAGCAACTTGACCTCGAAAGGCGCATCTATCTTGGCTCGCAGCCGTTTTATCGCGACTTCCACGACGTTGGCATCACTGTCAAAATTCATATCCCAGACCTGCTCGGCAATCATCATCTTCGAGAGGATCTCCCCCTGATGGCGGGCCAGCAGACTGAGCAGGGAAAACTCCTTGGCGGTGAGCTCCAGCCGGTGGCCGGCGCGCGACACCCGACGCGCCAGCAGATCCAGATGCATATCGTGGATCTGCAACTGGGTGATGTCCGCGCCATCGGCCCCGCGACGACGCACCAGGGCCTGGATACGGGCAACCAGTTCAATGAGCGAGAAGGGTTTGGGCAGATAGTCATCGGCCCCCAGACGCAGCCCCTTGACCCGCTCGTCCACGGATCCGCGCGCAGAGAGCATCAGCACCGGTGTCTGCTTGCTCGCGCGAAGCCCCTCCAGCACCCGATAGCCATCCATGCCAGGCAACATCACATCCAGAATGATGGCGTCATACTCGTACTCCAGCGCAAAATGGAGCCCTTCGGGCCCCTCGGCGGAGACATCGACCATGAAGCCCGACTCTCCCAGCGCGCGACAAAGATATGACGAGGTCTTCTCTTCGTCCTCTACCAACAACAGACGCATGGCATCCACTTCCTTATATCCAGGGCTCGCGCTCATGGCAGGGATGAACAGGGTGCCAACGGGGTCGACTTCCATTCATCCCCGCCATCGGCCAGCAAGTCAGCGCTTCGGTGGGGCTTCCACATCGGAATAGGCCTGCACCGCGTCCGGCAGACGCTGTCCCTTGATGACGATGGCATCCAGAGATAGGGTGAGCTCCGTCATCTCGGCAGCGCTCAGCTGGATCGCCGCTGCCGACGTATTTTGCAGCATGTGGTCCATGTTAGTGGTGCCCGGGATAGGCACAATCCAGGGCTTCCTGGCCAGCAACCAGGCCAGCGCTATCTGCCCGGGCGTCGCACTCTTGCGTTCAGCCCAGGTTTTCAGTACGGCCACGAGCCCAAGGTTATGTTCCAGATTTTCGGGTGCGAAGCGCGATTCCGTCCCCCGGAAATCACCGGGGGCAAAGCGGGTATTCTTGTCGATCCAGCCAGTCAGGAACTGCACCCCCAGCGGGCTCCACGGCACAAACCCTATCCCCAACGCTTCGCAGGTCGGCAGCACAGACTGTTCCGGCCCCCGCCATAACATCGAGTACTCACTCTGAACCGCCGTGACGGGGAGCGCTGCATGGGCGCGTTTCAAGGTGTCGATCCCCATTTCAGACAGGCCCCAGTGCAACACCTTCCCTTGATCCATCAGATCTTTCACCGCGCCAGCAACATCCTCGATAGGCACGAGGGGATCGACCCTGTGCTGATAGAGCAGATCGATACGATCCGTGCGCAGGCGCTTGAGCATTCCCTCGACGACTTGCTTGATGTGCTCGGGCCGACTGTTGAGCCCGGGACGCCGCTCACCGGTCTGTTGATCGATGTTCCAGCCAAACTTGGTGGCGATGACGATCTTGTCTCTGAAGGGCGCCACGGCCTCGCCCAGGATCCGCTCCACTTCGAAGGGGCCATAGGCCTCGGCGGCATCAAAGAACGTCACCCCCTGCTCAAAGGCCCTGCGCACTATGTTGACCATTTCGGGGCGCCAGGGGACGGAGGTGTCATATTTGCGGCTCATGTTCTGCACCCCCAGCCCGATGGCCGAGACGTCAAGTCCGCCCAGCTTGCGCCTTCCTGGTCCGGCAACGAGCTGACCTGCGCCATGGGACTGTGGGGATGGCTGAGCCCCGTTGACCTGGGGGATCAACGAGGCCGCGGCCATGCCGGCCCCCGCGATCAGCAACTTGCGTCGCGCCGGCATCGCGGGTGCATCGAGCGTAAACACTGCTGGTTTGCTCTCCATAAGAGACTCCTTTTATGACCAGACGGGTGACGAAGACCACTTCGTATTGCCACATCCTATTGATTCGTTACCAACATTCCCCTGACAGCAAGCTGACAGCCGTGTCAGAAATCCAGGCCAAGGCCACCACCTGACTGACAGCATTGTCATTTCCCCGTCATGGGGCTGACAGCCCCCTCCCCTTACCCTTGTCCGGCAATATCCACCGCGTGCCTCTGGAGCCAGGCCGCCCTTACCCTCGGGAGTCCACATGAAACAGACCTTTCTCAATGCCATGGTGCTGACGGCGCTGGCAGGCTTTGCCGCCACCGCCCAGGCCGCCGATCACAGACAAAATCCGTTTACCCTGGCCTATGAAGGGGCCATCACCGAAAACATCCAGGGCAGGGTCAACCTCCACCCGGTGAAATATGACCTCCATGGCATCCAGATAGCCGCGAATGTCTATACCCCTGCCGACTATGATCCCGCCAAAACCTACCCGGCCGTGGTCGTTGCCCACCCCAACGGGGGGGTCAAGGAGCAGGTCGCGGGCCTCTATGCCCAGCGCCTGGCAGAGCAAGGCTACATCGCCATCACGGCGGACGCCGCCTACCAGGGGGCCAGCGGAGGCATGCCCCGCAGCGTCGATAAACCGGCAAACCGCATCGAGGACATTCACGGCATGGCGGATTACCTCGGCCAATACCCCGGCGTTGACAAGGAACGCATCGGCCTGCTTGGCATTTGCGGCGGTGGCGGTTATTCCTTGAAAGCGGCCCAGACCGACAAGCGTTTCAAGGCCCTGGCGACCCTGAGCATGTTTGACTCCGGGCTGGTGCGTCGCAACGGATATCAGGATTCTCAACTCGCCACCGTGCAAGAGCGCCTGAAGCAGGCCACCGATGCCCGCACCAGGGAGGTCACCACGGGTGAGGTGAGCTACTCCGGCGATGCCAACCTGACCGACGAACAGATAGCCAAGCTGCCGTTCGAGCTGTACCGCCAAGGCTACGAGTACTACTGGAAGACCCATGCCCATCCCAATTCGACATTCCGCTACACCACCAGCAGCCTGCTCGACCTGATGAACTTCGATGCCCAGAGCAACATGGAGCTCATCAATCAACCGCTGCTGATGATGGCGGGAACCAAGGCGGACTCGCGCTACATGACGGAAAGCGCCTTCAAGAAAGCCACCGGCACCGCCAATAAAGAGCTGTTCCTCATCGAGGGGGCGACGCACATTGAAACCTACTGGGTGCCTCGCTACGTGGATCAGGCGATGAGCCGGATCGATGCCTTCTTCGACAAGAACATCTGACGGTGTATCGCTAGCCCGGATCAGGCACTGCACTGGTCAAGGAAACGGCACAGACTCTGGTAGGTTCGTTGCGCAAGCTGTATCAGCTAACCTGCTGGCCCTCAATGCAACAACAAGGTGCATAGATGCACCTTGTTCTCTCACCCCAAGCAAGCTAGTGCGTCGTCTTCAGATACTGGAGTTCGCCGTACCAGTAGCTGGCGGTGGTGCCGCCATCGATTAGGAAGTCGGTTCCCGTCATGAAGCGCCCTTTGTGACTCATCAAGAACTCCCCCAGCTCCCCAACCTCGTCAGGCGTGCCCGCCCGGCCTGCGGGACACAGGCCCAACATGGTCCTGTACCCGTCGCCACGGGGTCCTTTCAGTTCATCGTTGGCCAGCGGCGTGATGATGATGCCTGGGCTGATCGAATTGATAGTGGCTCCACGCTTGCCCCAGGCCGTCGCCTCATACATGACCCGCAACACATTGCAGCGCTTGGAGTATTGGTAGGCTTTAAGGGTATCGTCGATGCCTTGTATCAACGGGAGTGACAACAGCGCCTCCGTGGGTGTCATGGCAAGTTGTTCGCTCTCCTCGGGGGGAATGTTGCCGAGCCTGTGACCCGATTGGGACGAGATGACAATTCCTGATCCCCCTTCACCGATGACCTTGCCGAACTCTTCCAGCAAGACCGCAGTGCCATACAGGTCAACCTTGAGGATGGTTTCAACGCTGGCTTGGGAAGGGGAGACACCGGCCGCATTGATCAGTTGCATGACGGTGCCATGGCTCTGGGCGTGTTGCACCAGCTCGATGATCGACGCCCGTGACGACAGGTCCACGACCAGCACGCTGGTGTCAAAACCGGCCTCTTCCAGGGTCTTGGCCGCTGCCTCTGCATTTTTCTGGCTGATGTCCGCCAGTACCACATGCTTGCCTGCCCCTACCCGCCTTGCAATGGCTTGGCCAATGGACCCGGCCCCAACCAGCACAACCACTTCTTTTTTAGCCATGATATTGCCTCTCTCATTCCATCCCCCATCAGTGGGAGAAGATTGACTCTCATTGATACAAGGTTATCCGATGAACACAGTGGGCTATACACCAGCGAGGATATCTAACGCCCCACGAGCCCCCTCCTCCACGACGCTCGCGATCGCCACCAAAAGGTCCTTTTTGGGGATGACGGCCCCTTATCAGGGCGCCATCACCAGGCGCACCCCTATGCTGATCCCGCGATAGTCAGGGTCATAACTACGCCTGAACCCTGAACGCCAACTGGTCGCACTCTGGTGCCAACTGCCGCCACGCACCACCCGCTGCGTGCCGGTTGCAGGCCCTTGTGGATCCGCATTCGGGCTGTGGGCGTAGTAGTCCTCTGCATACCAATCCTCTACCCACTCCCACACATTGCCGTGTATGTCGTACAAGCCCCAAGGGTTGGGTCTCTTGCTGCCTACTGGGTGAGTACCACCACTGATGAAATTCTCACCAAACCAGGCGTACCCCCCTAGCTGGCGCATATCGTCACCAAACGAATAAGCCGTCTTCGTGCCGGCACGCGCGGCATACTCCCATTCGGCTTCGGTAGGCAACCGGTAACGCTTGCGGCCCTCCATCACGTTCAAGCGATCAATGAAGGCCTGTACATCCAACCAGGATGCTGTGACAGGATGATCGGGTTGGCGGATACGGTCCGCCATACCGGGCAAGTGATAGAAGGAATTGGACCGACTCTTCTCATCGAAGGGACTGCTACCCATCACCGTTTCCCACTGGGCTTGGGTCACTTCAAAACGGCCAAGCCAGAAGGGTTTAGTCAGAGTCACCTCATGGGCGGGCATCTCGCTACGAATCGCCTCAGGATCGCCTGCAGATGCTCCCATGGTGAAGCTGCCTGCCGGAATATAGACAAATGTCATGCCCAGTTTGTTTTGGCTGACATCCCCAGCCTCTGCAGCACGGGTGCTGACAGACAAACAGGATGCAGCCAGGGCCAACACGGGCAGCAGACGGCCAGCCTGTGACCTGAGTGACGGGGTGTGAAGGTTATCCATAGATGTCATCTCCCGGGACAGGCTCTGCCAATGCCGAGCCTGTTTCTCCTGTTGCTGATGTAAATAGGTCGATAGTTCATCGCACCGGCTCGGGTTGCGACATCGGCTCGCAAGATGCCTCGGGCTCGGTGCGTCGCCACAGTGCAAAGACGAGGCAGCCCACTCCCCCGACAGCCACTATCCAGCCCATGGTCCAGGGGGTGCCATCGGTGCACCAGCCGAGCAGGGCCGCGCTGAACACCCCGCTGCCGTAGTGCATGGCACCGACCAGGGAAGAGGCCGCGCCCGCCTGCTTCGGGAAGAGCGCCAGGGCGCTGGCCACCGAGTTGGCGACGATGAAGCCACTGACCGACATGTAGCAGAAGATGGGCACGGCCAACCCGGCAACCCCACCCAATCCCCACCAGGCATCGAGGGCCAACCAGAGAGCGGAGGCGGCGGCAGCCCAGGCACCGTAGCGAAACAGACGCTCGGGCCCCCACTTCGCCACCAGGCGCGTGTTGACGAAATTCAGCACCATCAACCCAAGGATATTGGCGCCAAAGAGCAGGCCATAGGCCTGCGCCGACACCTGGTAGTAATCGACGTAGGCAAACGGGGTTCCGGCGATAAAGGCATAGCAACCGCCGTAGTAAAAGCCGCCGGCGAGGGCATAGCGCAGCAAGCGCCCGTCCATCGCCAGGGCGACATAGTCTTTCATTGTCACGGCCAGAGACGCCTGGCTTCGGCTCGCCGGTGCCAGGGTTTCGGGCAGGTAGCGCATGGCGATCAGGGCCACGACCCCCATGATGGCCAGCACCCAGAAGATCCCTCGCCAGGACCAGTACAGCAGCAGTTGTCCCCCGAGCAACGGCCCGAGCAGAGGCGCGACCGCCATCATCAGGATCAGGGTCGACAGCATCTGGGCCGCCCGCTCCCTGGCATAGAGATCACGGACCATGGCCCTGGCCAGCACGGGGCCGGCGCAGGCCCCCAGGGCCTGAATGATGCGCCACACCAGCATCTGAGGGGCGGTCTCGGCCAGGGCACAGCCCACCGAGCCCAGGATGAAGAGCCCGATACCGAGCATGATGGGCAAGCGCCGGCCATAGCGATCGCTCGCCGGCCCCCAGAACAGCTGCCCCAGGCTGAAACCGATCAGAAAGGTCGAGATGGTCAGCTCGATCTGGGTCATGTCTGTGTTCAAGTCATGGACCAGCTGCGGCAACGCCGGCAAGTACATGTCGGTGGAAATGGAGGCAAACGACATCAAGGCGCTCAGGATGATCAGGATCCTGAGCTCCTGGGCATGAGCGCGTTCGGGCAGGCTACCTGGGTGTACCGGTCCGGCAGCGGGTTGACTGTTATTCCCCCGCATGCTCAATCCCGCCCTCCGGCGACGGCGGCGCGATAGTCACCCTCGCTCACCTGCTCAAGCCAGGTCACCACCTTGCCATCCTGCTGTTCTGCCAGCGCCAGGTGGGTCATGGGGGTATCTGGCGCCGCACCGTGCCAATGCTTCACCCCGGCCGGGATCCACACCAGGTCCCCTGGCCGGATTTCCCGGACAGGCGCTCCCGCCATCTGCACCCGCCCCACCCCACTGACCACGTAGAGGGTCTGGCCCAGGGGATGGGTATGCCAGGCGGTGCGTGCCCCCGGCGTGAAGCTGACCAGACCACCGGAGATGGCGGCGGGCGCCGTGCCCTGATAGCGCTGATCCACATAGACATCCCCGACGAAGAACTCGCTGGCACCCTGGGTTACAGGCACCTGCCCCGGGGAAAATACCTGTATCGTCTGCTCCTTTGCCTCGGCTTGGCCGAGCGCCATGGCGGCGGCGAGCGTGGTGGCGGATATTGGGTTCATTGTCGACTCCTGCGTTTTAAAAATGTGTCACTCGCGCCACCAGGCGCTGCCCTCGTGGGGGGCCAGCACGTTCAGGGGCTCCCCCATCATCGGGGTGGTCAATGGGATCTGCTGCTCGGCTGCCAGACGGACTATCTGCTCGAGGGGGTCATCCCACTGGTGCATGGCCAGATCGAAGGTACCGTTGTGCACTGGATAGAGCCACTGCCCGCGCAGATCGTGAAACGCCTGCGCCGTCTGCGCCGGCAACATGTGCACGTACTCCCAGCGCTTGTCGTAGGCCCCGGTCTCGAGGAAGGCCATGTCGAACGGGCCGTAGCGCCTGCCAATCTCCTTGAAGCCGTCGAAGTAGCCGCTGTCACCGCTGAAGAAGAGAGTGGCTCCCTCCCCGCGAATGACCCAGGAGGCCCACAGGGTCTGGTTGCCATCCCCAAGGCCACGGCCGGAGAAGTGCTGGGCCGGGGTGGCGATGAATTCGATGCCGCCGACCCGGATCTTCTGCCACCAATCCAGCTCCCTGACCTTGTGCTGGGGGACACCCCAGGCAACCAGGCGCGCCCCCACCCCGAGCGGCGTGATGAAGTGGCCGACCTTCTCTTGCAGCGCCAGGATGGCGTCATGATCGAGGTGATCGTAGTGATCGTGGGAGAGGATCACCGCCTCTATGGGGGGCAGCGCATCCAGGGTGATGGGCGGCGCGTGCCAGCGTTTTGGACCGAACCACTGCACCGGCGAGGCGCGCTCGCTGAACACCGGATCCGTCAGCCAGAACTTGCCCTGCAATTTGAACAGCAGACTGGAGTGGCCGAGGCGCCACACGTTGTTGTCCGGGGCGGCCATCAGCCCCTCCCGGGTCATGGCCTGCACCGGGATGGCGCTATCCGGCACTGTGCCCTCAGGCTTGGCGAACAGAAAATCCCACCAGAGCCGGACCCCTTCCCAGGTGCTGCGCTGCGGCAGTGCCACGACATTGCTGAACCGACCCCCCTGATACTGTGAAGAGTCAGGGTGCGCGGGCAGGCCCGGTTTCAATACATAGGAGATAATGCCTGCCATCACGGCTCCTGTTAGCAACCAGAGAGCGCGCCGGCCCCTGGGGACGGCGCGAGAGAGTACAGAGGGGTTCTGCATTCATGAGACTCCTGTTGAGGATCCTGCCTTAGCGACCCACGTTCTTCTGCAGGTGTGACGGATAGCGATCCCCCTCCACCTTGATCCCGGCCAGGGCATGCTGGATGTCTCCCAGATCGGTGGCGCTCAGTGCCACCCGGGCTGCGCCCAGGTTCTCCTCGAGCCGATGCAGCTTGGTGGTGCCGGGTATGGGGGCGATCCAGGGCTTTTGTGCCAGCAGCCAGGCGATCGCGATCTGGGCAGAGGTCACCCCCTTGCTGGCCGCAAGGTCGCTCAAGACCTCCACCAGATGCTGGTTGGCCTGGCGCGCCGCCTCGGCAAAACGTGGGACCTGGTTGCGAAAATCCGTGTCATCGAAACGGGTATCGGCCTTGATGGCCCCGGTCAGGAAGCCCTTGCCGAGGGGGCTGAACGGGACAAAGCCGATGCCCAGCTCCTCCAGCAGCGGCAGGATGGCCTGCTCCGGCTCGCGCCACCAGAGAGAGTATTCGCTCTGCAGCGCCGCCACCGGCTGCACGGCATGGGCGCGACGAATGGAGTCAACACCGGCCTCGGACAGACCGAAGTGGCGCACCTTGCCCTCCTGGATAAGGTCTCGCACTGTGCCAGCCACCTCTTCCATGGGGACATCGGGATCGACGCGGTGCTGATAGAAGAGATCGATCACATCGGTGTTGAGCCGGCGCAGGGAAGCCTCGGCCACGGCGCGGATATTCTCCGGCCGGCTGTCCAGCCCATCGGGCACCTTGCCGTTCTTGAAACCGAACTTGGTGGCGATCACCACCTTGTCCCGGAACGGGGCCAGCGCCTCCCCCAGCAGCAGTTCGTTATCGCCAGGGCCATAGGCCTCGGCGGTGTCGAAGAAGGTCACTCCCAGTTCATAGGCGCGGCGGATAAGGTTGATGGCCTGCCCCTTGTCCGTGGCCGGGCCATAGCCAAAGCTCAGCCCCATGCAGCCCAGACCGATGGCCGACACCGTCAGCCCGCTGTTACCCAAAGTACGTGTTTGCATGATGGATCCCTTTTCCTGGAAGGCGCTCTCCTGGGAAAGCGCCATGGTGTGGGTGCCTGGCACCCGCCTGGTGTGATGGTTGGCGACTCGCGGCTCGCTCCTGACGCCGGAGCGGGAGGCACCGCCACTCATATGGCATTGCGAAGGATGCTGGCCAGCACCTCCTGGGTGTAGGTCTCGGCCAGACCAAACCAGCGGGCGTTGCCCTTGAGGTTCTCCAGGATGGCGGGCAGGTCCGCCTCCGTGATGCCGAGCTGGGAGAGGCGGGTCGGCGTGCCAATCTTGTCGAACCATGTCTCCAGGGCGGCAATGCCTTCCTCGGCGGTTTTCAAGCCGAACAACTGCTGGGCGAAGCGCTCGAACTGAGCCGGATTCTGGCCCTGGTACCACTTCATCCAGGCGGGCATCACCACCGACAGGCCGGCGCCATGGGGCACATTGAACAGGGCGGAGAGCGCGTGTTCGATCATGTGGTTGGGGTAACCAAAGCCCGACGTCCCCGCATAGGTCAGGCCGTTCAATGCCAGGGTCGCCGCCCAGGCGAACTCGGCGCGGGCGTGGTAATTTTCGGGGGCTGCCAGCAACTGCTCCGTGGTCTCCAGCACGGTGGCGATGACGGACTCCACCAGGCGGGACTGGATTGTCGGCTGCACCTTGGCGGTGAAGTAGCCCTCGATGGAGTGGGCTATGATGTCCGCCGCCGAGTAGACCAGATAGTCCCGGGAGACCGTCTGCATCAGCGCCGGATTGACGATGGAGACTTTCGGGAAGGTGTGCACCGAGTTGATGGCGAACTTCTCTTTGGTGTCATCGTTGGTCACCACGGCGCCGCTGTTCATCTCGCTGCCGGTGGCAGCCAGGGTCAGGATGGCAAACACCGGCAGCGCCGCCTCGATCTGCCCCTTGCCGACGAACAGATCCCAGACATCCCCCTGATAGAGGCTGCCTGCGGCAATGGCCTTGGCGCTGTCGAGCACGGAGCCACCGCCGACGCTCAGGATGGCGTCGACCCCCTGCTCCCGTGCCAGGGCGATGGCATCACGCACCTTGGAGATGAGCGGGTTGCTGACGATGCCGCCGCACTCCACGAACGGGATCCCCTGCTCGCCCAGGCTGGCGCTCACGGTAGCAAAGAGGCCATCGCCCTTGATGCGATCGCTGCCATAGGCCAGCAGCACCTTCTTGATGCCGTGCTGGGCCAGGATCTCGCCGATGAGGCGCTCCTTGCCGGTGCCAAACTCGATCCGGGTCGGGTTGTAAAAGCTGAAATTGTCCATCTTGCTCGTCTCGCTGTCTGGGGGCATGCCGGGTGGCATCTCGATGGACTGAACTATAAATGGGCAACAAACATCGAACTAGACGGCAAATGGATGAATCAGTTACAACTAAATGATGTAAATCGACGAGAAAGAGCATGATCAGCGAATTGAGATCCATCACCACCTTCGTGCGCACGGTGGAACTCGGCAGCCTCAGCAAGGCCGCCGAGGCTCAGCAGATCTCCCCTCAGGCCGCCAGCAAGGCACTGAGGCAATTGGAGACCTATCTCGGGGTGAGGTTGTTCCATCGCACCACCCGCAGCATGTCGCTGACCGAAGAGGGCCAGCGCTTCCTGGAGGCAGCCCAACCCGCCCTGCTCGGCCTGCAGCAGGCGCTGTCGGCCGCGAGGCAGACCCGGGAGGCATTCGCCGGCCCGCTGCGGATCGTGGGGCCCCGCTCGGTCGCGCAGATGATCATAGGCCCAGTGCTGGACGAGTACTGCCGGCTCTACCCCGAGGTCCAGCCCGATGTGCAGCTCGATGACCGCATCGGCAACTGGGTGGAGGAGCGGGTCGATGTGGGTTTGCGTATCGGCCTCTCGCCGCAGGATGGGCTGATCGCACGCCGCCTGTTTCCCTTGCAGCTCATCATCTGCGCCTCCCCCACCTATCTGCGCAAACATGGGGTGCCGCACACGCTGCACGATCTGGGCGTGCACCGCTGCAGCGTGTTTCGTCATGCCGGCACCGGCCACCTTATTCCCTGGCATGTAAGGCTTGGTGAGAGCGTGCAGGATCATCTCGTTCGTCCGGCGATATCCACCAATGACGAGACGGTGGAGCTGGGCGCCGTGCTGGCGGGGGAAGTGATAGGTCAGATCGCCGGGCCGACGGCGGCGGCGCACATCCGGGCCGGCCGCCTAGTTCCCCTGCTGCTCGACCACATGACAGACATGTACAGCCTGTTTCTCTACTACGGCAGCCGTGCGGCCCAACCCGCCCGGGTACGTCGCTTCATCGATCTGGCGGTCGAGCGCCTCACCGACAGCCCGGAGTTCGTGCTCGGCGCCGAGGAGCTGCGCCTTGCCCATGCTCGGGGAGTCGGGGATGCAATGCCCGGATAAGGCGCGATAAGCCGGTGATCGAGCGGTCACCAAGACCGGAGTACCAGGCGACGACTGACTGACGAGGAGCCCTCCACGAAAGATAGGCGGGCTCACGGTGACGCAAGGGTGCCCCAGGATGTTTCCAGCATCAGCCCAAGGAGTCTGGTTGACTGACCCGGGCTTTACTTCGACGCCAATGACCACCTGGTCGTCGGCCAGGAGACGCCTGTTGAGCCTTCGAGATCCTTGACGCATACGCCGGGTGGCAGGGGGTTGGTGGGGTTGGTGGGTTGGTGGGTTGGCCAGTACGGTGGTCACTGGTGGCGACAGCTCATCGCACATCACAGGCCAAGGCAGACGGTGAACGCCCAGCGACTGAGCGGTCACCGTCACCTCGTTGTCGACCAGCATCCTACGTCGTCAAAGGGATGTGAGTGCCTCGTCCATCTTGCTCTGCAGCTGAGGCTGGGGGCTCGCCACGGGCTCAAGGATGGCATCCAGATGGCCACGCAACTCTTCAATAGCCCCTGCAACATCCGGCTGCTTCATCACATCGAAGCACGAGAAAGAGGGCAACACCTCTACGCCACAGAACCTGTAGTTGGCCGTGTTGCTGACGAAGACGTCATCCACCGTCTTGCCCTCGAACAACATCTGCCCAGCATCGCCAAATGCCGCCCTCGGCGCATTCCAGGTCAGCGACAGCATGTACTGCTTGCCATGCATCTTGCCGCCAGAGCCATATTGCTTGCGCGGATCCTCGCGCGTCCTGCCATCACCCGACAGGAAGCGCTGCTGGAACATGCCCGCGGTAAATACCTCATCGACATACTTCTTGTAGATCCACGGCATGCCGAACCAGAAGACCGGCGATTGTAGGATGATGATGTCTGCCCACAGATGCTTGTCGACCTCGTCCTGAACGTCGTAGCCCTGCTCTATATATGTCTCCTTCACCCCATAGCCGCGCGCCGCCATCTCTTGCCTGATGACGCCCGCCAGGGTGCTGTTCAGCTTGCCGCCGGAGATGCCTTCAAAAAACTGATGTGCGTTGATGATCAATACGTTTTTCATCGTCTTCTTTTCCTCAATAATCAATGGTCTGATGCGCCTTCTCACTTGCATGTTGGTTTCGGCGTCGTGGGGTCCATCACGCCGACAAGGGCGTCACGACACCTGAGGGAAAGAGGCCCGAGGGCATGGCAATCTTGCGGATTGGTTTGCATGGGTGCCTCCTTCACGGTGAAGGCAACTATAGGCGCCGTATTAGTGCAGAAAAATAGCTTAATCCTGCACACCATATGAAGTTATGCTTCAAGATATGAAACTCAATCAACTCGACGGCCTGATGGCCTTTTGGAAAGTCGCGGAGCATCGCGGCTTCACTGCCGCGTCTGCCGAACTGGAGGTATCGCCTTCGGCGCTGAGCCAGGCGATCAGGCAGCTGGAAGCGCGTCTCGGCGTACGCCTGCTCAATCGCACGACCCGCAGCGTGAGCCTGACGGAGGCTGGGGAGGACTATCTTGCCCGCATCGGCCCGGCACTCGGTCAGGTCATTGTGGCGGGTGAAGAGCTGAACGTCCTGCAGGGCGGACCCACCGGCACATTGCGCATCAATGCCGCACGCATTTCGACCTCAATGGTGTTGCAACCGCTGCTGGCAGGTTTCCTTCGTGAGCATCCGAACGTGAAACTTGAACTGACCAATGACGAAGGCTTCGTCGACATCGTCGAGCGGGGTTTCGATGCGGGCATTCGCATGGGAGAAGATCTGCACAAGGACATGGTCGCCCTTCCCCTTGGCGGCCCCATCACAGTCGCCATCGTCGCCTCTCCTGATTATCTCGCGCGCTTCCCCGCGCCCTGCCATCCGGACGACCTCGTGCAGCACAACTGCATCCGCTTCCGCTTCGCCGGAACAGGCGCGATCCACAAATGGGAGTTCAAGGTGAATGAGGAAATCGTCGAGTACGAGGTCAAGGGCAACCTGACCATTACGGACACCCTGTTCAGTACGGAGGCGGCACTGGAAGGCGTCGGGATCGCCTACACCTTTGAGCAGCTGGCCCTGCCACACATCAAGGCAAAGCGTCTGACGCGAGTCCTGGCACCCTTCTCGCCGACCTTTCCAGGCTTCTCTCTGTACTACCCCAGCCGGCATGATCAACCGTCCAAGTTGAAGGCATTCATCGAGTACGCGCGGCGGGCTCTCATCTGAGCAAGCCTGCTTTCTGCTGCTGAAGGTGCTCAATAGCGCTCGTTCGCCCTTGTTGCTCCTGCATAGTCGCTTGGGCCGGGATACACGAGTCGCCGAACCGGCAGATACCAGAGAGGAGCGGCCGCTTGCTCACAACAATCCAAACGCGCCCATCATTAGGGACGGAGGCTGGAACCATGGCAGAGATGACGGCTGGGTTTTACGCGAGCACGCGCACAGACAAAGAACTGGGCGAGCTTGTTATGGGCTGCCAGCCCATCCCGCGTGCCGAGCGGTTTATGGATGTCCGCCGGCAACGACAGCAGGCGTGCCGACCTTCGAAGGAAGCAAATGTCTTAGGGACCGATGTACCGGGAACTGAGGCAGCAACGCATTGCAGATGCGATCAGTCATCCACATAAAGTGGATTACCAAGAGCTCTGAAGGGGAGTTGGAAGGTAACTTATTGAATGGCTGAAACAGGTGGTGGCCCCACCAGCCACATCCCGGCACTCGAGTCCCCCGCCTTGGCTGCTACCTTCCGGTCCTGACCAGGTTGACGAGTTATCAATGCGAGAGGACCAATGGGACCACCGGCGAGGAGAATAGGCAAACTGGCCTGTCAATGCAATGGCTTTCTGCCAGGAGACGAACCGTTCGCCTTATTTTTCAACAATCTGCCGAATGGATCAGCTAAACAGCATGAATTTGGCGCCCACCAGCAGCATCAGCAGGGCGAACGCCTGCTTGAGCCGTTTGGGGGAGAGGCGATGGGCCAGCCTGGCGCCGACGCGGGCAAACTGGGTGCTGGTCAGCACTATGCCAAGCAGGGCCGGCAGATAGATGTAGCCGACACTCCACTCGGGCAGATCGGCGTGACCCCAGCCGGCATAGAGGTAGCTCAGGCTGCCCGCCAGGGCGATGGGCATGCTGCAGGCGGCGGAGGCCGCCACGGCGTTGCGCATGGGCACCGAGTTCCAGCTGAGATAAGGCACCGTCATGGAGCCCCCTCCTATGCCAAACAGCGCCGAGAGCCAGCCGATGATGGTGCCCGCGATGCCGGTGCCGACCGGCCCTGGCATGTGGCGCTCCGCCTTGGGCTTAAGGTTGAGCCCCATCTGCAGCGCCATGGTCCAGGCGAAGCAGCCGATGATGATGTTGAGGGTGCTGGCGCTGAGCTGACTGGCGGTCAGGCCGCCGAGCCAGGCGCCGATGAGCATGCCGGCCCCCAGGCGCCGTATCATAACCCAGTCGACCGCCCCTGCCTCCTGGTGGGCCCGCAGGGAGCTGAAGCCGGTGAAGATCATGGTGGGCAGTGAAGTACCGAGCGCGAGATGGGTAATGATCTCCGGGGCCACCCCCTGGGCATGAAAGCTCAGCACCAGCACAGGCACTATGATGAGCCCGCCGCCGATCCCGAACAGTCCCGCCAGCATGCCCGCGAAGGCTCCCAACACCAGATAACCCACAAACAGCATAAAAATTCCTTATATAGCTAAATGGCGGTCAACTTGACCGCCATTGCCCATAAAAAAAGAGATGGCGTTGCGCCATCTCGTTATTGTGCCGATTAATGCAGGGGAATGGTACCGTCCATCACCTTGTAGAAGGCCAGCACGGCGCAACCGAGCAGGGCCGCCGTCATTCCCCGCTCCAGCCGGTTGAGGCTGCGCAGGCCATGGTGCTGGCGCGCCTTCCAGTAGATGAAGATCCCCGGGCTGTAGAGCAGCGCCACCAGCAGCAGGTACTCCACCCCGGCGGCATAGACCAGCCAGCAGCCGTAGACGGTGGCCACCAGGGCCAGCAGCAGATCACGCTTGCGCTGATGGGGCTGGTGCTCATAGGTGGTGCCCTGCAGCGCCAGCTTGAGGCCATAGGCGCCGGAGAAGACGTAAGGCACCAGGGCCGCCGAGGTGGCGATGTTGACCAGCGCCAGGTAGGTGCTGCTCTGGAAGTAGATGATGATGAGGAAAGCCTGCACCAGGCAGGTGGAGCACCAGAGCGACACCTGGGGGGAGCCGTTCTTGTTCTCCTTGGCAAACCAGGCCGGGAAGACCCCTGTCTTGCCAGCGATATAGGGTACTTCCGCCGCCAGCACTGTCCAGCTCAGCAGGGCCCCCATCACCGAGATCACCAGACCGATGTTGATGAGCCAGGCGCCCCAGGGGCCGACCACGGCTTCCAGGATCATGGCGGTGGAGGGGTTCTTCAGGGCCGCCAGCTGCGGCTGGTTCATCACCCCGAGGGAGAACAGGGTCACCATGACGTAGAGCGCCAGGGCGCCGAGCAGCGCCAGCACGGTGGCACGACCCACGTCCTTGCGGTGACGGGCACGGGCGGAGACCACCACGGCCCCCTCGATGCCGATGAAGACCCAGAGCGTCACCTTCATGGTGGATTTGACCTGATCCATCACCGAGCCCAGCTCGGTGTTGCCCTGCCCCCAGATGTCCAGGGTGAAGGTCTCCATGTTGAAGGCGAGCAGGACGGCGACGCAGAAGACGATGAGGGGCACCATCTTGGCGATGGTGGTGACTATGTTCACCAGGGCCGCCACCTGGATGCCGCGCAGTACCAGGGCGTGCACCGACCAGATGAGCAGGGAGGCGAGGGTGATGGCGACCGGTGTGTTGCCGTCGCCGAAGATGACCCTGTCCGGGGTGTCGAAGAAGTAGCTCAGGGCGCTGAACACCACGATGGCGTAGGAGACGTTGGCCAGCAGCTGGCAGAGCCAGTAGCCCCAGGCGGCGTTGAAACCGACGAAATCACCGAAACCGGCCTTGGCGTAACTGAAGATGCCCCCGTCGAGATCCGGGCGACGCATGGAGAGGTTCTGGTAGACCAGGGCGAGGCAGATCATGCCGATCCCGGTGATGGCCCACCCCAGGGCGACGGCCCCGGCGCTGGCGTGCGCTGCGATGTTTTGTGGCAGACTGAAGACCCCGGCACCGACCATGGAGCCGATCACCAGCGAAATGAGGGCGCCGAGCCCTAGTTTCTTGTCCATCTCAAACCTGTTTTATTAAGCGGCGGCTGAGCATCCGTATTCATACAGCACGCGACATGGGAGGGGCGATAAATCCGTACCCCGTGAAAAAGGCGGCAACTATATTGCATGACTATTCCGACCGCAATCCTTCGCAGTGCCAATCATGCACCGCCTTGACCGCGCGCAATTCTACAGCACTCACTCACCCGGCCTGTGAGCTGGTTCAAATTCAGAAAGACCCGTTGATCTTTCACGTTTTTCCATGATGTCAGCCCTGTTTTTCAAAGAAGTCCTGCATGCCCATGCAACGGGTCGCCCTGGGCGTCAGGCAGGTCTTTTGGTTTAAACGGCCATAAAAATGCCCCTGTGCCAGTGGCAAGGGGCATGGGTGGATCACCGCCGGGGTCAGAGTCGCAGACCGCCATCGAGATCGATGATCCGGCCGGACAGGTAGTCGTTGGCGAGGATGAATTGCACCGTCTGGGCCAGTTGCTCCCCCTGCCCCAGGGCGCCGACCGGAATGGCCTGCTGCATCCGGGCCATGGCTTCGGGCTTCATGGCCGCCGTCATGTCGGTGGCAAAGACGCCGGGGGCTATGCCCATCACCCGGATGCCGTGGCGGGCCAGCTCCCGCCCCCAGGTCACCACCAGGGAGGCGACCCCCGCCTTGCTGGCGGCATAGTTGCTCTGGCCTATGTTGCCGGCGCGGGCGATGGAGGAGATGTTGATGATGACGCCCCCCTGCCCCCCTTTCGCCATCAAGGCCGCCCCCTCGCGGCCGCACAGGAAGGTGCCGGTGAGGTTGACGTCGATGACCGCCTGCCACTGGGCCAGGCTCATCTTCTCCACCAGCGCCCCCTCTTTGACCTTGATGAGCATACCGTCCCGCAATATGCCGGCGCAGTTGACCAGGCCATGCAAGGCGCCCAATTGCTCCTCGATGGCGGCGAAGGTCGCCTCCACCTCGGGCTCGCTCGCCACGTTGCAGACGAACAGGGCGCAGCGACCATCCCGGCTGCGCAGCTCGGCCTCGGTTACCTCCAGATCGGCGCGGTTGACGTCGACCAGGGCCAGCACGGCACCCTGGCTGGCCAGACGCAGGGCGATGGCGCGACCGAGCCCACGTCCGGCCCCGGTAATGGCAATGACTCTGTTATGAATGTCCATGAATGCTCCTGATGAGATGGCCGGTGACTGTCGAGTAAAAGACTATCGGGTAAGAAGGCGGATAGCGGCCCTTAACCCGGATCTGTCTTGTCCCGATAGAGCTCGAGGATGCTGGAGAAATCCTTGGCCCCCTGCCCCTTCGCCGCATGCAGATTGAAGAGGTTGCGGGCCAGCGCCCCCATGGGCACGGCGCTGTGGGCGTGCTCGGCCAGCGCCATGGCGAGCCCCAGATCTTTGACCATTAATCGGGTCATGAAGCCCCCCTCATACCCGCGGGACGCCGGGGCGTTCTCCATCACCCCGGGCCAGGGGTTGTAGCGCTCCAGGCTCCAATTGTTGCCCGAGCTCTTGCCCATGATGGTGGAGAGGACGCCCGGATCCAGCCCCTCCTTGACCCCGAGCGCCAGGGCCTCTGCGGTGCCCGCCATGTGGATGGCGAGCAGCATGTTGTTGCACATCTTGGCGATCTGCCCCGCCCCGAGCGCCCCGGCGTGGAACTGGTTCTGCCCCATGCAGGCAAGCACCGGCTTGGCCGCCTCGAAGTCGCTGCTCTCGCCACCGACGATAAAGGTGAGGGTGCCCGCCGCGGCGCCTGCCACCCCGCCGGAGACGGGGGCATCGAGGAAGCGGATGCCCCGCGCCTTCGCCGCCGCCCCCACGGCGCGGGCCGAGGCCACGTCTATGGTGGAGCAGTCGATCACCAGGGCCCCCGCCGGCAAGGCCCCCAGCAGATCCTGGCCACCTCCCTCCGACAGCCAGAGCCCGCGCACATGCTCGCCGGCCGGCAGCATGCTGATGGCCAGATCGCAGCCGGTGACCGCCTCGCGGGCATCCCCGGCGACGATGCAACCGGCCTTGATCGCCCGCTCCAGGCTCTCGGGCACCAGATCAAAGACCTGCACTGCATGGCCCGCCCTGGCGAGGTTCGCGGCCATGGGCCCTCCCATGTTGCCGAGCCCGATAAATCCAATCCTTGTCATGCTTTGCTCCTTGCTCCGTTCGTTATCCGGCCCCTCGTCCGGCGCGCACCTTGGCAGCGCTAGGCCAGGGGATTTGTCCCCTCGGGCCAGCGATAGAAATCCTCAAGCCAGTCGGCGCCGGGCCGGGGCGGCTGCCAGTGGGGGGACTTGTCCTTGTCGATGAGCAGGGCCCGCACCCCTTCCACGAAGTCCCCCTTGAGCACGCAGTTGACCGAGAGCGCCAGCTCGTCGGCAAACACCTCGGCCAGGGACTGGCGGCGCGCCTGCCAGTACTGGCGCCAGAGGATGGCGCGGCTGATGGGGCTGCCGGCGCGGCAGGTGTCGCGGGCCCGGGCCAGATCGGGGTCGTCCAGCTCGCTCCTGTCCAGCCTGTCCATCACCCCTTGCAGGGTGCGCCCGGCCAGCAGGGCATGGATCCTCGCCTGATGAGGCAGGATCACGGGGGCCGGCAGCTGCTCGCGGGCCTCGGCGTGCAGCCCGCCCAGTAACGTATCTATCTGCTCGCGCGGATCCCCCTTAGTGGCCCAGTCGAGGGCGGCGAGCCGTGCCGGCAGTTCGGCCCGCTCGCGGCTCGTCATGGCGTGATCCGCGAGCCCCAGCCCCAGGGCGTCCGCCCCGTTGAAACGGGCACCGGTGAGACCGAGCCAGAGCCCGAGCCGCCCGGGCATGCGACTCAAGAACCAGCTGGCCCCCACGTCCGGGTAGAGACCTATGGTCACCTCCGGCATGGCGAACAGGCTCTTCTCGGTCACCACCCGAAAATCGGCGCCGGCGAAGAGGCCGATACCGCCCCCCATGCAGATGCCGTCCGCCACGCAGACGAGCGGCTTGCTGTAGCCGTGGATGTGGTGATCGAGCCGGTACTCCTGCTCAAAAAAGTCGCGGGCATAGGCAAAGAGCGCCTGCTCGCTCTCCTCCTGCCGGCGGTAATAGAAGGAGCGAATGTCGCCGCCGGCGCAGAAGGCCTTCTCCCCGGCCCCCTGCAGCAGCACGCAGACGATGGCAGGATCCTGCTCCCACGCCGTGAGCGCGTCTTGCAGGCGCTGGATCATCTCAAGGCTCAGGGCATTGAGGGAGGCGGGGCTGTCCAGGGTCAGGAGGCCGATGAGGTGCCCGTCCGCCGTGGGATGGGTTGCCAGACGCACGGGCTCAGTCATGGGACTCTCCCGCGCTCTTGTCATAGCGCCAGCGCGGGGCACGCTTCTCGAGGAAGGCGGCCACCCCCTCGCGCTGGTTGGCATCGTCAAACAGGGCGAGGAACAGGCTGCGCTCCAGCGGCAGAGCCGCGTCCCTGTGCCCGCTGCGCCCCTGGTTGATGAGCTGCTTGCAGGCGCGCAGGGCGCTGGGGCTCTGGCGCTCCACCCGCTGCGCCATCTGCTGCGCCGCCGTCCAGGCGTGCCCTTCGGTCACCACCTCCTCCACCAGCCCCATCTCGTAGGCCAGGGTGGCGCTCACCTTCTCGCCGCAGAGGATCATCCGCTTGGCCCAGCCCGGCCCCACCAGTTCGGTGAGGCGCTGGGTACCGCCGGCGCAGGGCAGCAAACCCACCGAGGCCTCCGGCAGCCCCAGCAGCGCCTGCTGCTCGGCGATGCGAATGTCGCAGGCCAGCGCCACCTCGAGTCCCCCCCCCATGGCAAAGCCATTGATGGCGGCTATGCTCACCCCGTGGAAGCGGGCCAACGCCTCGAAGGCGCGACCGAAGGCTTCTGCCACCTCGCGGGCGTGCTCCGGGTTGCCGTCGGCAAACATCTTGAGATCGGCGCCGGCGCAGAAGAACTTGTCCCCCGCCCCGCGGATCACCAGGGCCACCACGTCGGGGCGGCTGTCGAGCTCCACCATCATCTGCAAGAAGGCCTGCAGGCTGGCCAGAGTCCAGGTGTTGGCGGGGGGGTGGTCGAGCGTGATGTAGGCCACGTGACCGTGATATTCGAGCCTGATCCTTGTCATTGCACTGTCCTTGTCATTAAACCTGCCGCCATGATGACAGGGTTGAATGGGGCCGACATTCGGCTGGCTCACAAAGCCTGACGAGGGCGCGGCGCCTGTCAGCCATTCCCCGGCAACAGTAGGAAAACGGGCAGCCACCGCCCTCTACTCCAGCGACAGGCCGGGATCCCCCAGCAGGCGGCGGGCGATGATGAGCCGCATCACTTCGTTCGTGCCCTCCAGAATGCGGTGCACCCGGGTGTCGCGCAGATAGCGCTCAAGCGGATACTCGCGGATATAACCATAGCCACCAAAGAGTTGCAGAGCCTCATCGCAGACGCGATAACCCACGTCGGTGGCAAAGCGCTTGGCCATGGCGCACCAGGCGCTCTTGTCCGGGCTGCCGCCGTCGAGCTTGGCGGCGGCCTGGCGCACCAGCAGGCGGGCGGCGGCCAGCTCGGTGGCCATGTCGGCGAGGCGGAACTGCACGCTCTGGAATTCGCTGATCGGGTGTCCAAATTGCTGGCGCTGCTGCACATGGGCCAGGGCGTCGTCCAGCGCCTGCTGGGCAGTGCCCAGCGAACAGCTGGCAATATTGATGCGCCCCCCATCCAGCGCCTGCATGGCGAACCTGAACCCTTCTCCCTCCTCCCCCAGCCGGTAACGGGCGGGAATGCGCACGGCGCTGAAATTCACCTCCCGGGTCGGCTGGCTGTTCCAGCCCATCTTCTCCTCCGCCTTGCCATAGCTCACACCCGGCGTATCGGCGGGCACCATAAAGGCAGATATCCCCTTGGCCCCCTCCCCCCCGGTGCGGGCCATCACCACCAGCACCTGAGTGCTGCCCGCCCCCGAGATGAACACCTTGCTGCCCTCGATGAGGTAATCGTCGCCATCGCGCACCGCACGGGTCTTGAGGGCGGCGGCATCCGATCCCGCCCCCGGCTCGGTGAGGCAGTAGGAGCCCAGCAGCTCGCCGCTGGCGAGTCTTGGCACCCACTCCCCGGCCACCTCACTCGGCAGCCAGCTGCCCAGCATCCAGCTCACCATGTTGTGTATGGTCAGGTAGGCCGTGGTGGAGGTGCAGCCCATGGCCAGGCGCTCGAAGATGAGGCTGGCGTCGAGCCGGCTCAACCCCAGGCCGTCATATTGCTCCGAGGTGTAGAGGCCGCACAGACCCAGCGCCGCCGCCTGCTTGATGGTGGAGACGGGGAACTCGTGCTCCCTGTCCCAGCGGGCGGCATGGGGCTTGAGCGCCAGATCGGCGAAGGCACCGGCCGAGTCGACACAGGCCCGTTGGGATTCGGTCAGGGTAAAGTCCATCTTGTTCGCTTCCTCGTTATCTCGCTTGCTTGTCGCAGATCCACCTTCGATGCAGGGACAGCCGTGGTGAGCGTCGGCGGGCGTGCCCTCGGCCCATCATCCATTGCTCACCGCAGGTGAATAGTCATGTTGGGTCCGGTCGGTATGTCCTCGTCGAACCAGCGCTCGGTCACCGTCTTGGTCTCGGTGTAGAAACGCACCGCCTGCTTGCCGTAGGCGTGCAGATCCCCGTAGAAGGAGCCGCGCCAGCCGGTGAAGGAGAAGAACGGCAGCGGCACCGGAATGGGCACGTTGATCCCCACCTGCCCCACCGCCACCTCGTGGCGGAACTTGCGGGCCGCGGCGCCGCAGCCGGTGAAGATGGAGGTGCCGTTGCCATAGGGGTTGTCGTTGATGAGGGCGAGCGCCTCGTCCAGGCTCTCCACCTCCAGGCAGGCGAGCACGGGGCCGAAGATCTCCTCCTTGTAGATACGCATCTCGGGGGTCACGCCGCGAAACAGGGTCGGCCCCACCCAGTTGCCCACCGGGTAGCCGGGCACGTCGCAAAAACGCCCGTCCAGCAAGCACTGGGCACCCTCGGCCATGCCTGCTTCAATCAGCCCCTCGACTCGAACCTTGGCTTCAGGGCTGATAAGGGGGCCATAGGCGGCCTCTGGATCGTGCCAGACACCGGGCTTGACCCTGGCAAACTCGGCGGCGAGCTCCGGGATCCACTCCCTCGCGCTCCCCACGAAGACCGCCACGCTGATGGCCATGCAGCGCTGGCCGGCGGCCCCCACCCCGGCCCCCACCAGGTTGCTCAGCACCTGCGCCTTGTTGGCGTCCGGCATGATCACCATGTGGTTCTTGGCGCCCACGAAGCACTGGGCACGCTTGAGGTGGTCGGTGGCGGTACGATAGACGTGAGCCCCGACCCGGGCCGAGCCCACGAAGCTCACCGCCTTCACGTCCGGGTGGGCGAGCAGCGCATCCACCTGCTCGGCGCCCCCGTGCACCACGCTGAGGATGCCCGCTGGCGCCCCCGCCTCGGTGAACAGCTCGGCCAGCCGCATGGGGGTGAGGGGATCCTGCTCCGAGGGTTTGAGCACGAAGCCGTTGCCGCAGGCCACCGCCAGGGGGAACATCCAGAGCGGTATCATGGCGGGGAAGTTGAACGGCGTGATGCCGACGCAGACCCCCAGCGGCTGCACCCAGGAGTGGCCATCCACCCGGCGCGCCACGTTGCCCATGGTCTCCCCCATGGTCTGGCTGGCGACGCCACAGGCCTGCTCCACCACCTCGATGCCGCGCCACACATCTCCCCTGGCGTCCGCCAGGTTCTTGCCCGTCTCCTGGGCCAGCAGAGTCGCCAGCTCGTCGTGATGGGCTTTGAGCAGATGCTGGTAGTTGAACATGACCCTGGCCCGCTCCGGGGCCGGCACCTCCCGCCACAGCAAGTAGGCGTCGTGAGCGCGGCGCACCGCCAGCTCCACTTCCCCGGCCGTGGCTCTCGGCACCCGCGCCAGCAGGCTCTGATCCGCCGGGTTGGTCACCTCGATCCAGGCCTCGCTCGCAGAAGGGTACGCCTCGCCGCCAATATAGAGCGGCAGATCCCCGTACTGGGTGTGGTGTTGGTTCATGCCGCACTCTCCTTGGCTGCCCGTTGGCCGGCACTGTGCCAGCGCCTCTCAGGCAGGCCGGCAGACCGGATGCACTCGCTGATCATCTTGCTCGCTCCTTGCGTTTGCCCGCTCGGGGGTATGGCCCTTGCAGTCGGCACTCAACGAATTTACCTTAGACTAACAACTCATTTACGTTTACGCTAACGTAAACTTAAATCACAAATGGACTGACCAGTTTCCCTCCGTTTCGGAGGCACGAGACGGGTGAGCACCAGAGACCAAGGAGAGCAAGGATGCATGCCCTGATGGATGAAACCCTCCGCGCCCTGACCGAACAGGTCGAGGCCTTCTGCCAACAAGTGATAGCACCGCGCGCCGCCGAGATTGACCAGAGCAACGCCTTCCCCCGCGATCTCTGGCCAAAGATGGGTGAGCTCGGACTGCACGGCATCACGGTGGCGGAAGAGTATGAGGGGGTGGGCCTCGGCTATCTGGCCCATGTGCTGGTGATGGAGCAGGTGAGCCGCGCCAGCGCCTCGGTCGGCCTCTCCTACGGCGCCCACTCCAACCTCTGCATCAACCAGATCCACCGCCACGGCACCCCTGATCAGAAGGCCCGCTATTTGCCTGATCTGGTCAGTGGCAGGCACGTGGGGGCGCTCGCCATGAGCGAGCCGGGAGCCGGCTCAGACGTGGTCAGCATGCGCCTCACCGCAGTGCGCGAGGGGGATCACTTCGTGCTGAACGGCAACAAGATGTGGATCACCAACGGCCCGGATGCGGACACCTTCGTCATCTATGCCAAGACGGATCCGGCCGCCGGGGCCAAGGGGATCTCCGCCTTCATCGTCGAGGCGGGCACCCCGGGATTCACCACGGCCCAGAAGCTCGACAAGCTCGGCATGCGCGGCTCCAGCACCTGCGAGCTGGTGTTCGACCACTGCGCCGTGCCGGCAGAGAACCTGCTCGGCGCCCTGCACGGCGGGGCCCGGGTGCTGATGAGTGGCCTCGACTACGAGCGGGTGGTGCTGGCCGCCGGCCCCCTTGGCATCATGCAGGCCTGCATGGACGTGGTGCTACCCTATGTGCGCGAGCGCAAGCAGTTCGGCCAGGCCATCGGCGACTTCCAGCTGGTGCAGGGCAAGCTCGCCGACATGTATACCCGCCTCGCCAGCAGCCGCGCCCTGGTCTATTCGGTGGCAAGCGCCTGCGACAAGGGCCATACCAGCCGCAAGGATTGCGCCGCCGCCATCCTCTTTGCCGCCGAAAACGCCACCCAGATGGCGCTCGATGCCATCCAGCTGCTCGGCGGCAACGGCTATATCAACGAATACCCCACGGGTCGCCTGCTGCGGGACGCCAAGCTCTACGAGATAGGGGCAGGCACCTCGGAGATCCGCCGTTGGCTCATCGGCCGCGAGCTGATGGGAGATAACCCATGATGCTGCTCCCTTTGTCACCTGCCATCGGCAACAACAACCAGATGGGAGAGAACCCATGAGCCAGATCCACTCCCGCCTGGATACCACCAGCGCCGAGTTTGCCGCCAATCGGGCCGCCATGCAGGCCCTGGTGACGGATCTCGATGCCCGCCTCGCCGAGATAGCCCAGGGCGGCGGCGCGGCCAACAATGCCCGCCATCAGGGGCGCGGCAAGCTGCTGCCCCGGGAGCGCATCAATCGGCTGCTGGATCCGGGCTCCCCCTTCCTCGAGCTCTCGGCCCTGGCCGCCTGGCAGGTCTATGAGGACCCCGTGCCCGCCGCCGGCATCATCACGGGGCTAGGCCAGATTGCGGGTCGGCTCTGCCTGCTGGTGGTCAACGACGCCACCGTCAAGGGGGGTACCTACTACCCGCTCACGGTGAAAAAGCACCTGCGGGCCCAGGCCATCGCCGAGCGGCTGCGCCTCCCCTGCCTCTATCTGGTGGATTCCGGCGGCGCCTTCCTCCCCATGCAGGACGAGGTGTTCCCCGACCGGGAGCACTTTGGCCGCATCTTCTACAACCAGGCCCGCATGTCGGCCCAGAACATCCCCCAGCTCGCCGTGGTGATGGGGCTGTGCACCGCAGGGGGCGCCTATGTGCCCGCCATGGCGGATGAATCCATCATGGTCAGGGAGCAGGCCACCATCTTTCTGGCGGGCCCGCCCCTGGTCAAGGCAGCCACCGGCGAGGAGATCAGCGCCGAGGCCCTGGGGGGCGCCCTGGTGCACTGCGCCCACTCCGGGGTGGCAGACCACCTGGCCGAGGACGACGCCCATGCCCTGGCCATCGCCCGCACCCTGGTGAGCAATCTGGGGGAAAACCGCATGCCAGCCTCGGGCTTGCCTGGGTGCCACCCGAGCTACGATGAGCCCCTCTACCCCGTGGAGGAGCTCTACGGCCTGGTGGGCACCAACCTCAAGCGCCCCTATGACGCCCGGGAGCTCATCGCCCGCCTGGTGGATGGCTCCGAGTTTGACGAATTCAAGGCGCTGTTCGGCACCACGCTCGTCACCGGGTTTGCCCGCATCCAGGGCATGCCCGTGGGGATCCTCGCCAACAACGGCGTGCTCCACAGCGACAGCGCCCAGAAAGGGGCCCACTTCATCCAGCTGTGCAACAAGCGCGCCATTCCCCTGCTGTTCCTGCAGAACATCACCGGCTTTATGGTGGGCAGCCAGGCGGAAAAGGAGGGGATCGCCAAGCATGGCGCCAAGCTGGTCACCGCCGTCGCCTGCAGCCGGGTGCCCAAGATCACCCTGATCGTCGGCGGCAGCTTCGGCGCCGGCAACTACGGCATGTGCGGCCGCGCCTATGAGCCCGACTTTCTGTTCAGCTGGCCGGGCAGCCGCATCTCCGTCATGGGGGGCGAGCAGGCGGCCAACGTGCTGGTGCAGGTACGCCGGGACAAGCTGGCGGCCGACGGCAAGACCCTGGGGGAGCAGGAGGCGGACGCCATCCGCGCCCCCGTCATCGCGCAGTATGAACGCCAGGGGCACCCCTACTACGCCAGCGCCAGGCTCTGGGATGACGGCGTCATCGATCCCGCCCAGAGTCGCACCGTGCTGGCGCTGGCGCTGGCTGCCTGCCAGGGGGCCGCGACCGGCCCGGAACAGTACGGCATCTTCAGGATGTAAGGAGTTCGACATGTCCGATCCACTGTGCAATGACCCCCTGGCCGGCTGCCGGCTTGAGCGCCACGGTCCGCTGGTTGAGCTGGTGCTGGCACGCCCCACCCGCCACAACGCCCTCGATGCCGATCTGATGCAGGAGCTGCTCGATTGCCTGGGGGACCTCGCCCATCGCCACGGCCAGCCCCTGGCCGAACGCCCCCATGTCCTGCTGCTGCGGGCAGAGGGCAGGCACTTTTGCGCCGGCGCCGATCTCAACTGGATGCGCAACCAGCTCCAGGGCGACTTCGATCCCAGCTCGTTTGAAAAGAACCGGGAGGATGCCCGGGTGCTGGCCAGGCTGATGCAAGCCCTGGACGAGCTGCCCTTCCCCACCGTGGCCCTGGTGCAGGGGGCGGCCTATGGCGGAGCCCTCGGCCTGCTCTGTGCCTGTGACATAGTGCTGGCCAGCGACGACGCCCGCTTCTGCCTCTCAGAAGTGAGCCTGGGGCTGGTGCCTGCGGTGATCAGCCCCTATGTGGTGCGCGCCATGGGGATGCGCCAGGCCCGCCGCTACATGCTGAGCGCCGAGCCCTTCGATGCCATCACCGCCTGCCGCCTCAACGTGGCGCACCGGCTCTGTGCGCCGGAGACGCTGCTATCCGAAGGGCGGGCCTTGGGCATGCGTCTTTGCCGCAACGGCCCTGAGGCGATGAAGGAAACCAAGCGGCTGCTGGCTGCCATCGAGCACCAGCCCGGCCATCAACACGAAGAGATTACCGTCGAGACCATAGCCCGGGTACGGGTCGGACTCGAAGCCCAGGAGGGGATGCAGGCCTTCTTCGACAAGCGCCCCCCCAGCTGGCGCCCCCGTTTCAAGGATGAGACATGACTCAATACCAGCCCATCAAACGCCTGCTGATCGCCAATAGAGGCGAGATCGCGGTACGTATCATCCGGACCGCCCGCCGCCTCGGTATTCACACCATAGCCCTCTACTCGGACGCCGACGCCCGCGCCATGCACGTGCGGGAAGCCGACGAGGCCTGGCATCTGGGGCCTGCCCCGGCGCGGGAGAGCTACCTCGACGCCGCCAGGGTGCTGACAATGGCCCGCGAGGCCGGGGCCGACGCCGTGCACCCCGGCTACGGTTTTCTGTCGGAGAACAGCGACTTTGCCAGCGCCTGTGCGCAACAGGGTTTGCGTTTCATCGGCCCGAGCGGCGCCGCCATCCTCGCCATGGGGGACAAATCCGGCGCCAAGGCGCTGATGCAGGCGGCCGGCGTCCCCGTGCTGCCCGGCTATCACGGCGCAGATCAGACGCAGGCTCTGCTGCGTAATCAGGCGCATCAGGTCGGCTTCCCGCTTCTTATCAAGGCCGCCAGCGGCGGCGGCGGCAAGGGGATGCGCCGGGTCGAGCAGATAGACGAGTTTGACGCCGCCCTGGCGGCGGTGAAACGGGAAGCCCTGGCCGCCTTCGGGGATGACAGGGTGCTGCTCGAGCGCTACCTCCCCCGGGCCCGCCATGTGGAGGTGCAGATCTTCGCCGATACCCTGGGCCATGCCATCTACCTGGGGGACAGGGACTGCTCCTTGCAGCGCCGCCACCAGAAGGTGATCGAAGAGGCCCCCGCCCCCAACATAGCCCCGGCGCTTCGCCGCGCCATGGGCGAGGCCGCCGTGGCCGCCGCCCGGGCCATCGACTATGTGGGGGCCGGTACCATAGAGTTTCTGCTGTGCGGGGACGAGTTCTTCTTCATGGAGATGAACACCCGGCTGCAGGTGGAGCACCCGGTCACCGAGGCCGTCACCGGCCAGGATCTGGTGGCCTGGCAGCTGGCGGTCGCCGAGGGCCAGCCGCTGCCGCTCACCCAGGAGGAGGTGGTGCTGCGCGGCCATGCGGTGGAGGCGCGCCTCTACGCCGAGGACGTCGGGGCAGGCTTCTTGCCCGCCAGCGGCCCCATCCAGTGGCTCCACTGGCCACAGGGGGTGCGCATCGATACCGGTGTGAGCGCCGGTGACGCGGTGAGCCCCTATTACGATCCCATGATCGCCAAGCTGATCGCCCACGGTCAGAGCCGCGCCGAGGCCTTTGCCAGGCTGGCCGATGCCCTGGCGGCCCTGAGTCTCGGCCCCCTGGTGCACAATGGCCCGCTGCTGCTGCGCCTGTGCGAGGAGCCGGACGTGCTGGCCATGGCGCACCACACCCAGTGGCCCATTCCGACCGACTCCCTGCCCATACCGGACCTCGCCTGGCCGCTGGCCACCCTCTGGCTCGCCAGTCGCACCGGCCCCTCCCCCTGGCAGCAGGCCCCCGGTTTTCGGCTGGGCGGGAGCAGGAGCCTGACGGCGGCGGTGCGGATCGGCGAGGAGGCCCGGGTGCTGACCCTGGCCGAGCGCGCCGGTCGGCTCACATGGCAGGGGGAAACCTGCCCCTATGAGCTCGGCACTGATTTTGTCCGTCTGCAGCGGGCGGGTCGCTGGGTGCGTTGCCCCGTCACCCCGGCGGCAGAGGCCGCCTTCGTGCTGCACCTGGATGGCAGGCGCATTCCCTTCGCCGCCGATGATCGGCGCCACAGGCCACATCATGATCACGACGGGGCCCAGGGCGCCGTGGCCCCCATGCACGGTATCGTGGTGGCGCTGCTGGTCGAGGTCGGGCAACCTGTCGGCAAGGGGCAGCCCCTGCTGGTACTGGAGGCGATGAAAATGGAACACGTCTTGAAAGCAGACAAGGAGGGGGTGATCACCGCCCTCTCCTGCCGCCAGGGGGAGCAGGTGAGCCAGGGCGCCGTGCTGGTGCACTTTGCCGACCCGAACGCAGAGAACGCCGAGGGAGGCGCAGCATGAGCAAGGAGCATGGCACCCCCGTCGACAGGGTCAGCCTGGTGGAGGTGGGGCCCCGGGATGGGCTGCAGAACGAACCCCGCCTGTTGTCGCTGGCGCAGCGGCTTCTGCTTATCAACCGTCTCGCCGAGAGCGGCCTGCAACGGATCGAGGTGGGGGCCTTCGTCTCCCCGAAGCGAGTGCCGCAGATGGCGGACTCCGCCGAACTGTTCAAGGCGCTGCCCCGCAAGGGCGCGACCCGCTATGGCGCCCTGGTGCCCAATTTGCAGGGCTTGCAGGCCGCGATCCAGGCCAGGGTCGACGAGATTGGCCTCTTCACCGCCTGCTCAGACGGCTTCACCCGCGCCAACATCGGCATCGGCGTCGAAGAGTCACTGATCCGCTTCGCCCCTCTGGTGACGGAGGCACGCCGCCTCGGCATCAAGGTGAGGGGTTACCTGTCCACCGTCATCGCCTGCCCCTATGACGGCCCGACCCGCCCGAAACGGGTCGCCGCCCTGGCCGAGCGGCTGCTGGATCTCGGCTGCCACGAGATCTCCCTCGGCGACACCATAGGAACAGGCACCCCGGGCACCGTAGCCCCCATGCTCGATGCGGTGCTGCACGAAGTCCCGGCCGGCCGGCTCGCAGTGCACTTTCACGACACCTATGGCCAGGGGCTCGCCAACCTGCTGCCGGCGCTCGAGCGCGGCATCCGCACCATAGACTGCTCGGTGGCGGGGCTGGGTGGCTGCCCCTATGCCCCCGGGGCCTCAGGCAACGTCGCCTCGGAGGAGGTGGTCTATCTGCTGCACGGCCTTGGCATGAGCACAGGGGTGAACCTCGACAGGCTGGCCGCCACCGGTCAGTGGGTGAGCGAGCAGCTCGGCCGCCCCAACGGCTCGCGGGTCGGGCAGGCGCTCCACGCCAGGGCCAGAGAGTTGCAGCCAGGACTCGATGAGATAGCACAAGGAGAGTGCCATGACCCCTGAGAGCGCCCCCGCCGGGGAGAAGAGCGGCAGCATGTCGTCATGTCAGGAGGTTGAACCATGCAGGATCAGGCCATGAGAGGCGGCAGTTTCTGCGGCAAGGAGAGAACCTACAGCATCTCCGAGCTGGCCCAGGAGTTCGACATCACCCCGCGCACCATCCGCTACTACGAGGACGAGGGGCTGCTCACCCCGGCCCGGGAGGGGCAGACCCGCATCTACAGCCACAAGGACAGGATCCGCCTGAAATTGACCCTGCGTGGCAAGCGGCTCGGCTTCAGCCTGGCGGAGATCCGCGAGCTGTTCGACATGTATGACACCGACCGCTCGAGCCGGATGCAGCTGCACTCCATGATCCAGCTCATCGAGGCGCGGCGCCACTCCCTGCGCCAGCAGCTCGAAGACATCCAGATGGTGATGGCCGAGCTCGATGCCGCCGAGCAGCGCTGCATCCACTCCCTCGGCGGCTTGAAGACAGACGCGGATTGACGGGCTCCGGGGGCCGCTCGCCCCCGAAGCAAGCCATGGCCCTGACAAGGATCCCCTGCTCTCAAGGCCTGGCGCCGCACACCCTGCAGGCCTGCGCCGCCCACCCGAGTCGGCGCGAAAGGCTGCCGACGGCTCAACCTCCACCCATCCCGAACAGCAAGAAGGCCGCTCGGCCAAAAAGAGTCCCGACCTGGCGCGGGAGGCCCAGCCTTGCTCGATAATTCAGCTAACCCGGACAGAGTAAGGCGCAGCCCGAGAGCCATACCATGATCGAACGGCGATTAATTGCTACCATGTGCGCATCCAATGGAGACCATCATGCTCAAGCCTCTGCCCGCTCGCCTGTTGCGTTACGCCCTCTATATTGTCGCGCTCTTGCTCATCTGCGTCACCATCTTGCTCTGGCAAGCCCCCAACCTCATCCAGCGCCACCTGCCGGGCTGGCTCGCCACCCATTATGGGCTGCAGCTCACCCTGGGAAAGATAGAGGTCGGGCTGCGCTCCCCCTCCCTCGTGCTGGGGCCCAGCGCTCTGCTCGATGAGCGGCAGCAGCCCCTGGTGTCGTTCGAAGAGTTGCGGCTCATCCCCAGGTTGAAGGAGAGCTGGCGCCAGAGAGCCCTGGTGCTGGAGGAGCTGACCCTGACCACCCCCAGGGTGAGCCTGGTGCGCCTGGCGGATAACAAGGGAGCGGCCAGTTTCAACCTGACCGAGGCCCTGACCCCCCTGCTCGACGCCCTGCAGACCAGGGAGCCGGCGCCATCCACCGGCGAGCCCCTGGTGTTGAGCATCGGCAAGCTGGCCCTCGCCCAGGGGCAATTCCACTACCGCGATAGCCGCAAGCAACGCAGCCCGGGCTGGCTGCCGCCTCTCACCCTCGGCAAGATAGCCCTGCAGCTGCCCGATTTTTCCAGCGCGCCGACGGCCCTCAACCGCTATCGGCTGAGTGCGACCCTCAATGAGAAGAGCCCCCTCAAGGCCGACGGTGAATTCAACATCCTGACAGGGGCCGGCAAGGGGCAGCTCAGCCTCGGCAAGGTCGCCCTCGCCCCCTTCTCCCCGCTCTGGGCCCCCTATGTCAAGGCCACCCTGGCCAGGGGCGAGGCCAGCGCCGAGCTGGCGTACCGGCTCACATCCGGCAAGCAGGGGCTGGCATGGCAGATCGCCAAGGGCAGGCTGACCCTGGCCAACTGGCAGCTCAAGAGGGCCAAGGGCGGCGAATTTGCCCGCTTCAACCAGCTGGCCCTGACCGGGATCCGGGTCGATGGCAGCAAGCAGAGCCTTGAGCTGGATACCGCCACCCTCAAGGCCCCCGCAGTCACCGCCGTGCTCGATGAGAAGCAGCAACTGGACCTGGCCGCGCTGCTGATCTCGCAGCCCGGCGCCAAAGCGGCGACCAAACAGCCGACAGCGAGCAAGCCCTGGCGCTGGCAGCTCAAAGAGACCCGCATCAGCCAGGGGGCGCTCAAGCTGACCGAGTCCAGCAGCGGCAAGCCCCTGCTGCGGGAGCTCTCGGGATTGGAGCTCACCCTGGGGCCCCTCGGCAGCCAGCCCGGCCAGAGTAGCCCCCTCACCCTGACCGGCACACTCCCTCCCCAGGCGACATTGGCCTTTGATGGCACCCTGGATCTCGCCCCCTTCGCCCTGAACGGCACCCTCAAGCAGCAGGGCCTGCCGCTCACCCTGGCCCAGCCCTACCTGCAGGATCTGCTGCGCATCAGCGTGCGGGACGGCCGGCTCGCCAGCCGCACCAAGCTGGACCTTGCCACCGATGACAAGGGGGCCCTCAGCAAGCTGGCGCTGAGCGGCGGGCTCGACATCGAGGGGCTCAACGTGCTGGATCGGGCCGACAACCAGCGACTGCTGCAGATAGAGAAGCTGCAACTGAGCGGGCTGCACTATGACGGCATCAGCCAGCAGCTGAAGATAGCCGACATCCTGCTGAGCAAGCCCTTCGCCCGCATCGAGATCAATGAGGAGGGGGTCACCAACGTCCAGCAGTTGCTGCTGCCGCAACCGGCCAGCAAGCAGAGCGCGCCCGCACCGCACATCCTCATCGACCAGGTCCGCACCACTCAGGGCAACCTGCGTTTCGCCGATCGCAGCCTGAGCCCGGAGTTCGTGGTGGACATCGCCTCCCTCGCGGGGCAGAGCCGCCACATCACCAATGTCCCGGGGCAGCGCTCCGAGCTCGACTTCAACGGCAAGGTGGACAGATACGCCCCGGTGACCATCAAGGGGGGCGCCAACCTGCTGATCGAGGATCCCGTGCTCGACGTCGCCGTGGCCTTCAACAACCTGGAGCTCACCACCTTCACCCCCTACTCCAGCACCTATGCCGGCTACGCCATCGACAAGGGGCAGCTCTCCATGAAGCTCAACTACAAGTTGCAGGGCAACCGGCTGGAGGGGGACAACGACATCACCATCAAGAAGCTGCAACTCGGCGAGAAGGTCAAGAGCGAGCAGGCCAGGGATCTGCCGCTGGGGCTCGCCATCGCCCTGCTGAGCGACGCCAGCGGCGTCATCAAGATGAACCTCAAGGTGAAGGGCAACCTGGATCAGCCGGATTTCAGCCTGGGCAACATCTTCTGGGACGTGCTCGGCAACACCTTGAGCAAGGCCATCACCTCCCCCTTCTCCCTGCTGGCGTCCCTGACAGGGGGCACCAAGGATCTCGATGAGCTCCCCTTCCAGCCCGGCGATCCCGCCCTCACCCCGAGCCAGCAGAGCAAGCTGACCACCCTGGCTCAGGCACTGAAAGAGAGGCCCAGGCTCAGCATGAACATCCGCGGCAAGGTCAACTTCAACGAGGAGCGCCCCATCCTGCAGCGCCAAAAGCTGGAGCGGGTGCTGGCCAAGATCACCGGCAACCCGGTGGATCTCGCCCTGCTGGAGCAGGATCCCGCCCTGCAGAGTGCCCTGGCCGAGGCCTATGAGGCCAAGTTCAGCGAAAACCTCGGCACCCTGGCCGATCGCCTGGCGCTCCCGGCCCAGAGCCCGGCCCTGCGCACCCAGGCGGTGATCCTGCTGCGGGACCAGCAGCTGATCACCGCCAAGTCCCTGCGCAACCTCGCCATGCGCCGGGCCCAGAACACCAAGGAGTACCTGGTGGATACCCAGGGCATCACGCCGGATCGCCTGTTTGTGCTCGACAGCCAGGTCAAGGAGAGCGACAAGGAGGCCAAGGTGGTCCTCACCCTGGACAACTGAGCCGCGATGATGGCCCCGGGAAGGGGGGATGTCCCCCTTCTGGCTCGCGCCCTCGGCCCCTCTTTTTGCTCCCTTCTCTGCTCCCTTCTCTGCTCGCCGCTTTGCTTGCTTCCTTGCTAACCGCAGGCCCCTGGCACTCCGCCATCCCTTGTGATCAGGCACCAGCCCAGGGAGGGTGGAAAATCCGGCGCTCCCACCCAGGCCAGCGTCCAGGCGCACCTCCGTGAACCTGCACTTTCCACTCAGGCCGGTTGGCGGCTGATATGCGCGCCGTCCTTGTAGCCGTGCTTCCTGAAGGAGGCTTCCCGGCTTCGCTGGCCGATCTCCTGGCTCGGGACCAGCACCACGCACCTGCCCGACCCCGAGGGAGGTCGTGCCTGACCCCGAGGACGTCCCTGCCTGGCGTCGGGGCTGTGCCGTCAATCAGCAGAGGGGGCCAGCTGATCAAGTGGTACTGAACACCTCTTGTCTGATGGCATATGAGGTGAATTTTCAACCCGACATCGCTTGTTCCAGCGCGCGGTGGGCCCGCAACCCGGTCATAGCCGCAGACGCGCCTTTCGTTGCCCGCTTTCATTTCGGGAGCCTTTCATACAAAAAAGCAACATTGAAAACGTTATCTATTCACCTGTCGTCTACCTGAATGGCACGAATGGTTGGTCACTTAAAATTTCCTGTCATTTTTTTACCATTTAGCCTCCTCACCCCCTTGCTCAGGGCCGAGAGCCTGCCTAAAATCGCGCGTCTTTTATCAACCCCCACCTCTATTTTTGGAGAACGCCACGTGAGCGAAAAATTGGCCAACCCTGCCCCTCTGGGTCTGATGGGTTTCGGTATGACCACCATTCTGCTGAACATCCATAACGCAGGTTTCTTCCCCATCAGCGCCATGATCCTGGCCATGGGCCTGTGCTATGGCGGTCTGGCCCAGATCATCGCCGGCATCATGGAGTTCAAGCGTGGCAACACCTTCGGTGTCACCGCCTTCATCTCCTACGGCACCTTCTGGTGGAGCCTGGTGTTCCTGCTGGTGATGCCGACCATGGGTCTGGCCGAAGCCACTCCCCACGCCTACATGGGCTGGTATCTGCTGATGTGGGGCATGTTCACCCTGTTCATGCTGGTTGGCACCGTCAACTTCCCGCGGGTGAAGCAGTTCGTGTTTGCCTCCCTGACCGTGCTCTTCTTCCTGCTGGCCGCCCGTGACTTCACCGGCAGCACCCTGATCGGCACCATCGCCGGTTTCGAAGGGATCATCTGCGGCGCCAGCGCCATCTACCTGGCCATGGCCACCGTGATAAACGAGCAGTTCGGCCGTACCGTGCTGCCCATCGGCGATCACAAGAAAGCCGCCGCAGTCCAGCTCAAGGCTGCCGCATAATCTGCCGCGCCCTGGCGCTCGCGCCCATGCAAAAGGCACCCTCGGGTGCCTTTTGTTTTTCTGTCGCCTAGGCATAGAGCCCGTCAGCTGTGCAGCTCGCCATCCCCTGCCAGCCATCGGGTAGCCGGGAAGCGGGCGGCAGGCTGCTGACCATAGAAGCGGGCGAGCTGCTCGTAGACGGCGGGATAGACGGCCCTCAGACGCAGGGGCTCGGTGAAGAAGCTCTCGCTGCACACCGCGAAGAACTCGGCGGGATGGGTGGCGGCATAGGGGTCTATCTGGGTCACCTCTCCCCTGGCCAGCGCGGCATTCATCTCATCGAACGCGTTCTGCAGCGCCTGGGTCCATTGCCGCTGATCCATGCCGCTCGGGAGCGGTGGCCCGCCGTCGGCATCCCCCCCCAGCATGTCGAGCTTGTGCGCCAGCTCGTGGATCACCAGGTTGAAACCATCCCAGTCCCCATCCTGCTGCAACTCGCTCCAGGCCAGCACCAGGGGTCCCTGGGGCCAGGACTCGCCGGCGTTCTCCTCTTCAAACTCGCTCACCAGCCCGAACTCGTCCTGCACCTCCTGGCGGCGGGTGACGGGTTCGGGGATGATGATCACCTCGTGAAAGCCGCGATACCACTCCAGCCCAAGATGCAGTATGGGCAGCACAGCCTGCAGGGCCAGCACCCCCTGCTGACGGGGAGTGAGCTCGACCCCGATCTGGGTCAGCGTCTTGCGAGAGAGGAAGTGGCGGGCCAGTTCGATCAGCTGCTGCTCTTCATCGTGGGAGAAGCCCTGCAAGATGGGCACGGCCGCCAGGGCCTGCTGCCACTCCAGCGCCTCGGGGGCATGACGCTCCCCGGGGGATGCAAGACCGAATACCGCTTTCAACCTGGACCAGAACACACTGACTCCTCATGCCACATCAGAATAATTTCACGAACCGTTTCGGCCGCTCGCCATACCCTTGCGCCAGGTAGAAGCGGTGAGCCCCCTCGCGCTTGAGGCTGCTGGAGAGCTCCAGCTGGCTGCAACCCGAGGCTTGCGCCCGCGCCTCGGCCGCCGCCAGCAGCAGGGCACCCACGCCGCCGCCCCTTGCACCTTCATCGATAACCAGCGCCGAGATCAGGCCCCAGGCTGGTGCAAGGTGCATGGGTTGCAGCCGATGCCATACCAGAACCCCGACCATCTCCCCATGATAGAGGGCCACCAGCACCTCCCGAGCGGGATCCGGCTCGGCCAGCCGCCCGTCCACCTCCTCCTCCGGGGTCGGATAGCCCAGCTGGGCGAACAGCGCCGACAACAGGGCGCCATCCCCCCGCTCGGCGAGACGAATGGTGCAGTCATTTTCTCTTATTGTCACTCCTGGCCTCCTATTTGCACTATGCCCTGCGGGCCCCTGGATCTGGAAAAGATGCACTTGATGGGTAAGTTCCGAATCTTGTCCAGTTCCACGCACCATTTGTTAATGTCAATTCACAAATTAACAAAGTGACAACACTTTTCACTAGGAAGGGCCGATACAAACCGATATGTTAAAACCCGCGGACTAACCAGTCGAAAGTCCCGCACAATACTGAGTGACCCTCTTGGTCACCACATATTTCAATGTTTAGGGAGCGAGGCACAGACCTCGCCAAGACAGCGCAACAAAGGAGTTGTTGTACATGAATGAGATCGTCAATGCCATCAATGGCGTGATTTGGAGCCCAGCGCTCATCTATCTGTGCCTGGGGGTGGGCCTCTACTTCTCCCTGCGCAGCCGTTTCCTGCAACTGCGCCACATCAAGGAGATGGTGCGCCTGATGTTTGATGGCAAGAGCACGGATGCGGGCGTCTCCTCCTTCCAGGCGCTGGCCATGACCCTGGCCGGCCGGGTCGGTACCGGCAACATCGCCGGCGTCGCCACCGCCATCACCTTCGGGGGCCCGGGCGCCCTGTTCTGGATGTGGATGGTCGCCTTCCTCGGCGCCAGCTCCGCCTTCGTGGAGTCCACCCTGGGCCAGGTCTACAAGGAGAAGATCAACGGCGAGTACCGCGGCGGCCCGGCCTTCTACATCGAGAAAGGGCTCGGCATGAAGTGGTACGCCTGGACCTTCGCCATCGCCACCATCTTCGCCTGCGGCGTGCTGCTGCCTGGGGTGCAAGCGAACTCCATCGGCTCCAGTCTGCAGACCGCCTTTGACATCGATCCCAACGTCACCGCCGCCGGTCTGGCGCTGCTGCTCGGCTTCATCATCTTCGGCGGCGTGAAACGCATCGCCAGCTTCGCCAGTACTGTGGTGCCCTTCATGGCGCTCGGCTACATCATCGTCGCCTGCGTCATCATCGCCCTCAACATCGGCCAGCTGCCGGGTGTGATCCTGCTGATCTGGAAGAGCGCCTTCGGGATGGAAGCCGGTTTCGGTGCCATTCTGGGCCTGGCCATCATGTGGGGCGTCAAGCGTGGCGTCTACTCCAACGAAGCGGCACAGGGCACGGGCCCGCACGCCTCCTCCGCCGCCGCGGTGAGCCACCCGGCCAAACAGGGCCTGGTGCAGGCGTTCTCCGTCTACATCGACACCCTGTTCGTCTGCTCCGCCACCGGCTTTATGCTGCTGATCACCGGGCTTTACAACGTACAGGGTCCGGACGGTGCCGCCATCTATACCGGCATCGCCGGCATCGCAGCCGGCCCCGGTTATGTGCAGACCGCCATGGAGAGCATGATGCCCGGCTTTGGCAACTACTTCGTCGCCATCGCGCTGTTCTTCTTCGCGTTCACCACCATAGTGGCCTACTACTACATCGCCGAGACCAACATCGCCTTTGTCAACCGCAAGATTAACCGCCCCTGGCTCACCTTCCTGCTGAAGCTGGCCCTGATGGCCTCCACCGTCTACGGCACCGTCAAGACCGCCGATCTGGCCTGGGGTCTGGGTGACATCGGGGTCGGCCTGATGGCCTGGCTCAACATCGGTGCCATCCTGCTGCTGCAAAAGCCCGCCTTCGCCTGCCTGAAGGACTATGAGGCCCAAAAGGCCCTGGGGCTGGATCCCGTGTTCCACCCGGAAAAACTCGGCATCAAGAACGCCGACTACTGGACGGGCCGTCGCTCCGAGCAAAACCTGGAGCAGGAACAATCTGGTCACCCGTTCGAGCCGGATGCGGATTCCGTTGCCAAGTGATCAGACGGCACAATGCAAAATGGCAGCTTCGGCTGCCATTTTCATTTGTGCTCTCTTGAGGGGCGGCGGCTTAGAGCGCGTTGCGGCGCGGTCCGAACGGCAGGCGCCAGCGAAACAGGCTGTTGAGGGTTGCCCGCCACTGGTTGGGGCGCCCCAGGATCTGCTTCTGCAACCGGGTCTCCTCTTTTAGCATCAGCTCGTCGCTGCGGGCCCAGGCCTGATGGTAGAGCTGCTTGATCCCCGCCAGTGCATCCGGCGACTTGGTGATCAGGGTCCTGGCGAACTCCCGCGCCGCGTCGAGGGGATCCTCGCAGACCCGGCTCACCAGCCCGAGCGCCCGTGCCTCCTGGGCATCCAGCTCGCGGCCGCTCATGGCCAGCTCCATGGCGGTGTCCACCCCCATCAGATTGCGCAGGGTGACGCTGCCGCTCATGTCGGGGATGATGCCCCACTTGATCTCCATCACCGAGAAGCGGCAATCCGGGGTGCTGAAGCGAAAATCGGCCCCGAGCGCTATCTGCAGACCGCCGCCGAAACAGACCCCCTGGGTCACGGCAATCACAGGCACCGGCAACTGGTGCCAGCCATAGGCGACCCGCTGGGCCAGGTTGGTCGCCTCATCCGCCTCGCGCTTGAGAATATCGAGGGCCGCCACCGGCTGCCTCAGCATGGATTTCACATCCAGTCCGGCGCAGAACGCCCGCCCCTCGCCGTGCAGGATCACCGCCCGCAACCCCTTGTGCTGGGCGAGCTGCGTCAGCGTCTCGTCGATGGCGCCGAACATGGCCCTGTCCAGGGCATTGAGCTTGTCCCCCCGGGTCAGCATCACCTCGGCGATGCCGTCCCGGATCTCGCATCTGATCCTTGGCTTGTCCATTTCCTTCCTCTTCCTTGTGCCGACACTGGTCATACCACAACGTTACCAGAGTGTTATCGGCAGGTACAGGGAGGCCAGCCCGGCTCTGCGACTAAAGTCGGCTGGCCCCGCCCTGGCCCCTTTGCCAGACTGGCCCCATGCCCACAGGCCGAGAATTGTCATGTCACTCCTGTTCGATTTTGCCCGTCCGCCCTTTGACTGCCTGGGCGAGGCGGCCCGTGAACGACTCGGCCAGCGCCTCAGCATCTGCTACTTCCGCGCCGGCCAGACGGTGCAACAGCCGGGGGACGAGCCCGCCGGCCTCTACCTCGTCATCAAGGGCGCGGTGGAGGAGTCGGCGCCCCACCAGCCCTTCGGCGACTATGGCGTGGGGGACATGTTCGACGTGCGCGCCCAGTTCGACGGCCGCTGCCGCCATCGCTTCAGCGCCCTGGAGGACACCCTCTGCCAGCTGATCCCCCGCGACACCTTCCAGGGACTGTGCGACGCGCACCCTCCCTTCGCACACTATTTCACCGCGACCCTGGCCGAGCGTCAGCGAGAGCAGGAGCGCCGCGGCCAGCTCGGGCAACAGAACCTGGCGGAATTCATCCTGACCCGTATCGACCCCGGCCACCTGCAGCCGCCCCTGCAGCTCGACAGCCAGACCAGCCTGCTGGCCGCCAGCGAAGCCATGGCCAGCCGGGGCACCGATTGCCTGCTCTATCCCGCCGCCGACGGCAGCCTGAGCCTGGCCACCCGCAAGACCCTGCTCCATGCCCTGACCCTCAAGGGGCTGCCCCTGACGGCAACCCTGGCGGTGCTGACCCCGGCGCCGCTGATCGGCCTGACGCAGGGCAGCTATCTGTTCGATGCCCTGCTGCTGATGACCCGTCACCGCATCAAGCGGCTGGTCATCTGGCAGGGGCAGGAGGTGGCGGGAGTGCTGCACCTGACCCAGGTGCTGGGGCTCTTCTCCGCCCACTCCCATGTGCTGACCCTACGCATCGCCCGGGCGGACAGCCAGGGGGCCCTGGAGGCGGTGGCCCGGGAGCAGCAGCAACTCATCCGCACCCTGTTTGCCCAGGGGATCCATACCCTGTTTCTGATGAAGCTCATCGCCACCATCAACGAGCAGTTGATCGCCAAGGCCTTCGCCCTGGTGATCCCCCCCGAGGTGCAGGAGCAGGTGTGCCTGCTGATGCTGGGCTCTGAGGGGCGCGGCGAGCAGATCCAGAAGACCGATCAGGACAACGCCCTGATCCTGCCGGATGGCCTGCATTGGCCAGATCGGCAGGCCGATCTGGCCGCCTTCAGCGCCCTGCTCGCGCGCCTCGGCTACCCCCCCTGCCCGGGGAAGGTGATGGTCAGCAACCCGGAGTGGGTCAAGGGGGCCCGCCAGTGGCAGGACGAGATAGAGCAAGCCTGTGTGCGCGCCAGCGAGGCCGATCTGCTGTGGCTCGCCACCCTGGCCGATGCCCAGGCCATCATGGGGGATCGCCCTCTGCTCGCCCCCCTCGCCCGCCACCTGAGAAAGTGCCTGGTCGACCGGCCGGATCTGCTGGCGGAGATGGCCCGGGCGGCGGTCGCCTTTCACACCCCCCTCACCCTCTTTGGCCGGCTGGAGCAGGCCCCCGAGGGGCTGGATCTCAAACGCGGCGGCCTCTTCCCCCTGGTGCACGGCCTGCGGGTGCTGGCCCTGGAGGCTGAAGTGCTGGAGACCTCGACCCTGGGACGGATCGACGCCCTGGTGGCCGCGGGGCGCCTCAGCCCCGACTATGGCGCCAACCTGGCGGAAGCCTTCCGGCTATTTGTGCGGCTGCGGCTGCGCAGCCAGCTCAAGGATGGCGACAGCCGGGTACAGGTTGGCGAACTCGCGCACGGGGAGAGGGATCTGCTGCGCCATGCCCTGCATCAGGTGAAGAAGTTCCAGCAGTGGCTCACCTTGCACTTTCGTCTTAGGCAATAGGCATGTGGCGCCGCTGGCAACGTCATTGGCTGGGTAGAGCCTTCCGGGACGGGGAGTTTGCCCCGCTCTTTGCGCCCCCCCCCGAGGAGGAGTGGGTGGCGCTGGATTTCGAGACCACCAGCCTGGATCCCGCCAAGGCGGAGATCGTCTCCATCGGGGCCGTGCGCATCCAGGGCAACCGGGTGCTGATCGGCGAGGCCCTCAGCATCAGGGTGCAGCCACCGGCCAGCCTGAGCGCGCACTCCGTGGTGATCCACGGCCTGCGCCATCAGGATCTGCAGCAAGGAATGGCGCTGGAAGCCGCGCTGCACCTGCTGCTGGCCTTCATCGGGCCCCGCGAACTGGTGGGCTACCACATCGCCTATGACTTGCGGATCCTCAATCTGGCCTGCCAGCGGCACTGGGGGCTGCGCCTGCCCCAGCGTGGCATAGAGGTGAGCCGGCTCTATCACGACCAGCTCTTTCGGCGCTATCCCGACGCCGTCATCGACCTGCATCTGGCCGCCATCTGCCAGCATCTGGGGTTGCCGCCCCTGCCCCTGCACGACGCCCTGAGTGACGCCACCGCCGCCGCCCTCATCTTCCTGCGCCTGCATCAGGGCGGCCCGCTGGCTTATCCCAAAGTCTAATTGCCCGAAAATAACATTTAATTCACATTTTGCTTACATGAGCAGGTCTCCTGCTCGGTAGGGACACCCTTCAATCACAGCTGACACAACCGTCACGGAGAACTGCAATGGAACAGCAACGCTATCTGAGGATCCAGCAAGATCCCAACTTCCAGGAGCTGGTCAGCAAACGCCAGCGCTTCGCCTGGACCCTCTCCATCCTGATGCTGGGGCTCTACCTGGCGTTCATCCTGCTCATCGCCTTCGCCCCGGGCTGGCTTGGCACCCCGCTCAGCGACGGCTCCAGCATCACCCGCGGCATCCCGGTTGGCGTGGGCCTCATCGTCGCCTCCTTCGTGCTGACCGGCGTCTATGTATTCCGGGCCAACGGCGAGTTTGACGAGCTGAACCAGAAGATCCTCAAGGGAGTGCAATCATGAAAGGCAAGTCTCTGCTGCTGCTCGGCAGCCTGTTGTCCACCCCCCTGCTGGCGGCCGATGCGCTGACCGGCGAGGTGCAACGCCAGCCCCTCAACATCTCGGCCATCGTGATGTTCGTGGCCTTCGTGGCCGCCACCCTCTTCATCACCTACTGGGCCTCCAAGCGCAACCGCTCGGCCTCCGACTACTATGCCGCCGGCGGGCGCATCACCGGCTTCCAGAACGGTCTGGCCATCGCCGGCGACTACATGTCCGCCGCCTCCTTCCTCGGCATCTCCGCCCTGGTCTACACCTCGGGCTATGACGGCCTCATCTACTCCATCGGCTTCCTGGTAGGCTGGCCCATCATACTGTTCCTGATCGCGGAGCGGCTGCGCAACCTCGGCAAGTACACCTTCGCCGACGTGGCCTCCTACCGCCTCAAGCAGACCTCGGTGCGCAGCCTCTCCGCCAGCGGCTCCCTGGTGGTGGTCGCCCTCTACCTCATCGCCCAGATGGTGGGTGCCGGCAAGCTCATCGAGCTGCTGTTCGGCCTGCAATACCATGTGGCCGTGGTGCTGGTCGGCATCCTGATGGTGCTCTACGTGCTGTTCGGCGGCATGCTGGCCACCACCTGGGTCCAGATCATCAAGGCGGTCATGCTGCTCTCCGGCGCCTCCTTCATGGCCATCATGGTGATGAAGTCCGTCAACTTCGACATCGGCGCCCTGTTCAGCGAAGCGGTCAAGGTCCATGCCAATGGCGCCGCCATCATGAGCCCGGGTGGCCTGGTGGCCGACCCCATCTCCGCCATTTCCTTAGGGCTGGCCCTGATGTTCGGCACCGCCGGTCTGCCCCATATCCTGATGCGCTTCTTCACCGTGAGCGACGCCAAGGAAGCCCGTAAATCGGTGTTCTATGCCACCGGCTTCATCGGCTACTTCTACATCCTGACCTTCATCATCGGCTTCGGTGCCATCCTGCTGGTCAGCACCAACCCGGACTTCAAGGACGCCACCGGCGCCCTGCTGGGGGGCACCAACATGGCGGCCGTCCATCTGGCCGACGCCGTGGGTGGCAGCCTGTTCCTCGGCTTCATCTCTGCCGTGGCCTTCGCCACCATACTCGCCGTGGTCGCCGGGCTGACCCTGGCTGGCGCCTCTGCGGTCTCCCACGACCTCTATGCCTGCGTCATCAAGGAAGGCAAGGCCAACGAAGCCGACGAGCTGCGCGTCTCCAAGATGACCACGCTAGTGCTGGGCGTCGTCGCCATCGGTCTGGGCATACTGTTCGAGAAGCAGAACATCGCCTTCATGGTGGGCCTGGCCTTCTCCATCGCGGCGAGCTGCAACTTCCCGGTGCTCTTCCTCTCCATGTTCTGGTCCCGCCTCACCACCCGCGGCGCCGTCTATGGTGGCTGGCTGGGCCTCATCAGCGCCGTGACCCTGATGATCCTGGGCCCGACCGTGTGGGTGAAGGTACTGGGCCATGCCCAGGCGATCTTCCCCTACGAATACCCGGCGCTCTTCTCTATGGCGCTGGCCTTCATCGGGATCTGGTTCTTCTCGGTCACCGACAAGTCCCAGAACGCCTCCGACGAGCATGCGAAGTTCTTCCCGCAATTCGTCCGCTCCCAGACCGGGCTCGGTGCCTCCGGCGCCTCCGCCCACTAAGGTTGTCTGACTCCCCCAAGCCGGCCCAGTGCCGGCTTTTCTTATTCCGGGCCTCCCCCTCGCCTCTCCTTTCCCTCCCCTCAGGTGAGCGATGCCTTTTTCGCCACCGGGTTCCCGTTGCAATGGGCCCCGATCACAGTTCTTGCTAAAACTTTCGGGGGATCTGTGCCATAATGCGCGCCATTTGACAGACAACCCGGGACATCTCCTTTGTTAAGCAGCAACAACATCACCATGCAGTTCGGCGCCAAGCCGCTGTTTGAGAACATCAGCGTCAAGTTTGGCGGCGGCAACCGCTACGGCCTCATCGGCGCAAACGGCTGTGGCAAGTCCACCTTCATGAAGATCCTCGGCGGCGATCTGGAGCCCACTGGCGGTAATGTGAGCCTGGACGTCAACGAGCGCATCGGTAAGTTGCGCCAGGATCAGTTCGCCTACGAAGAGATGCGCGTGCTGGACGTGGTCATGATGGGTCATAGCGAGCTGTGGGCCGCCATCGCCGAGCGCGATGCCATCTATGCCAACCTCGACGCCACCGACGACGACTACATGAAGGCCGCCGAGCTGGAAGGCCTGGTCGCCGAGTATGACGGCTATACCGCCGAATCCCGCGCCGGCGAGCTGCTGCTGGGTGCCGGCATCCCCATCGAGCTGCACAACGGCCCCATGAGCGAAGTGGCCCCGGGCTGGAAACTGCGGGTGCTGCTGGCACAGGCGCTGTTCTCCAACCCCGACATCCTGCTGCTGGACGAACCGACCAACAACCTGGACATCAACACCATCCGCTGGCTGGAGCAGGTGCTCAACGATCGTGAAAGCACCATGATCATCATCTCTCACGACCGTCACTTCCTGAACTCCGTCTGCACCCACATGGCGGATCTGGACTACGGCGAGCTGCGCGTCTACCCGGGCAACTACGACGAATACATGACGGCGGCCACCCAGGCCCGCGAGCGTCTGATCGCCGACAACGCCAAGAAGAAGGCCCAGATTGCCGATCTGCAATCCTTCGTCTCCCGTTTCAGTGCCAACGCCTCCAAGTCGAGCCAGGCCACCTCCCGCCTCAAGCAGATCGACAAGATCAAGATCGAGGAAGTGAAGGTCTCCAGCCGTCAGAACCCCTTCATCCGCTTCGAGCAGGAGAAGAAGCTCTACCGCAACATCCTGGAGATCGAAGGGCTGTCCAAGGGGTATGGTGAGGAGCCGCTGTTCAAGGGCCTGAGCATGATGCTGGAAGTGGGCGAGAAGGTCGCCATTCTGGGTACCAACGGCATCGGTAAATCCACCCTGATCAAGACCCTCATGGGCGAGCTGGCACCGGACAGCGGCACCATCAAGTGGTCCGAGAACGCCCAGATCGGCTACTACGCCCAGGATCACGCCGACGATTTCGACACCGATCTCAACGTGTTCGACTGGATGTCCCAGTGGAAGCAGCCCAACGAAGACGAGCAGGCGGTACGCTCGGTGCTGGGTCGTCTGCTCTTCTCCCAGGACGACATCAAGAAGCCGGTCAAGGTGCTCTCCGGTGGCGAACAGGGTCGCATGCTGTTCGGCAAGCTGATGATGCAACGTCCCAACATCCTGATCATGGATGAGCCGACCAACCACCTGGACATGGAATCCATCGAATCCTTGAACCTGGCGCTGGAGATGTATCAAGGGACCCTCATCTTCGTCTCTCACGACCGTGAGTTCGTCTCCTCCCTGGCGACCCGTATCATGGAACTGACCGAGAACGGCATCCGCGACTTCGGCGGCACCTACGAGGATTACCTGCGCAGTCAGGGCGTGGTGTAACCCCCGGGTCTTACATCGTAAAACCGGCGCCAGTGGCGCCGGTTTTTTTATGCCTCCGTGCACCCCAGCAAGCGTCCCCCACGGCAAGGGAAGAATGGGATGGGGGGAGCAAGAGCCGCGCACTCTTATGCAGCCGTCCGGCTTATCCCAGGATAGACAGCACCAGCCGGTGCCTGGCCCCTTCCCTCTTCAGCCGCCCACGCTTGCCGAGCGGACACATGTTCGGGACATAAAAAAACGGCTCCATCAAGGAGCCGTTTTCAATTGAGGGCGTGAGTCGATTACTCGACGGTCGCCTCCACGTCGGTGAAGTACTCAATCTTGGCCGCTTTGCGCAGCTCGTCGATCAGCGACTTGTAGTCGGCCTGGGCCTTGCCCTGACCGAGCTGGCCTTGCAGCAGGCTCACCATCTGGGAGGGCTCCTTGGTCACATTGACCTTGTCCAGCGCCACCACCACGCGATCGCCATTGGCTTCGGCCACCAGCTCGACGCTCGGCTTGCCATCCTTCGGATGGGGCATGCGGAACGCCTGGGCCAGCAGGTTCTGATCCATCTCCTGGGCGAAGCGGGAGACACCCTTGTGGCTCTCCACCTTCAGCCCGAGGGCGGTCAGATCGGCCTGGATGTCCTCGCCAGCGTGCAGCTTGTCCAGCAGGCCCTGGGCCTTGCCACGGGCCACTTCGCTGGCCTTCTCATGCTTGATGGCCGCAATCACCTGATCCTTGATCTCCGCCAGCGGCTTGGCCGCCTTGGGCTGGTGACCCATGATGTGCAGCACCAGCGCCTTGCCATCGGAGAGTTCGATCACGTCGGAGTTGGTGTTGTCGTCGCGCAGTTGCTCGGAGAAGGCAGCCGCAAGCACCTTGGGATCATTGAGTGGCGCTTGGGCATCGGCCTGGCTGAAGTAATCAGACGAGATCACCTTCAGACCCATGGCTTCGGCAGTCAGATCCAGGGAGTCCGGGTTCTCGAAGCTGCTGTCGGCCATCTTCTGCTGCTCGGCGAAGAACAGCTCCTTGGCCTTGTCCGCTTGCAGACGGGCGATGGTTTCGCTCATCACATCCACGAACGGCTTGGTCTTGCCAGGCTCGACGGCCAGCAGCTTGATGATGTGGAAACCAAACGGGCTTTTCACCACGGTGGAGAGATCGCCGGCCTTGGCCAGTGCAAAGGCAGCCTGCTCGAAGGCAGGATCCATCACCCCTTTCTCGAACCAGTCCAGTTCGCCGCCCTTCTTGGCGGAGAAGGTATCGCCGGAGTTGGCTTTGGCCAGGGTCGCGAAGTCTTCACCGCCCTTGACCTTGGCCAGCAGCTCGTCGGCCTTCTGCTGGGCCGCCTTCTCATCCTTGCCAAAGGGGATCAGGATGTGTGCCACGCGGCGACGCTCGGCACGCTGGAACAGGTCCTGGTGCTGATCGTAGTAATCCTGGGCATCCTGCTCGGTCACCTTGATGTTCTTGCCGAGGTTGGCCGCATCCAGCAGCAGGTAGTCGACCTTGACCTTCTCGTCGTTCATGAAGCGGCCGCTGTTGGTCTTGTAGAACTGCTCTACCTCGGCGTCGCTCACCTCGACCTCACCCAGGTAGGCGGAGGCAGCCAGGCGCACCAGGCGAAGGTCCCGGGTCTGGTTGTAGAGCTTGTCGAGCTGCTCGGCCTCGCCCTTGAGGGCGAACTCGGAGCCCAGCACGGCGCCCATCAGTTGCTGGCGCACCATGTCCTGGCGCAGGGAGTCGCGGAACATCTCGGGGGTCATGCCGGCACGGCGGATCAGCTGCAGGTAGCGATCGTTGTTGAACTTGCCGTCCTCGGCAAACTCCGGCATGGCGACGATGGCCTGCTTGATCTGTTCGTCACTGACCCGCAGGCCGAGCTGACGGGCCTTGTCATCGATCAGCGCCTGATCGATCAGCCGGTCCAGCACACCGCGGCGGAACTGTTTCATGTAGTCGGGGTTGGCGGCCAGCTGGTTGAAGGCCTCACCCATTTGGGATTCCATGCGGGCCCGCTCGTTGCGATAGGCATTCTCCAGTGCGGGGGCACTGATGTCATTGCCGTTGACGGTAGCGGGGGCGGTACGTGCCGGGCCATTGAGGTAGCTGCCTACACCGGCCAAGGCAAAGGAGAGGATGATCAGGCCCAAGATAACCTTGGCTACCTTGCCCTGCGCCCCTTCGCGTAGTTTATCCAACATCATGTTTGTACTTATGCTCCCGAACTCGATGGGCATGAATAATGAAAAGGCGCACCGATTGCGATGCGCCTTGGTCAATCAGTATGAGGGAGAGCCCTCTCACTTGTCTGGTCAGCGACCAAGGTCGGAGCCGATGAAAATCAGCGCCCGGCTTAGTTGACCGCGTCTTTCAGGGCCTTACCGGCTTTGAAGGCAGGAACTTTACCGGCAGCGATTTCGATGGTCGCACCAGTTTGCGGGTTACGGCCAGAACGAGCGGCACGCTCGCGAACGGCGAAAGTACCGAAGCCAACCAGAGCAACCTGGTCACCCTCTTTCAGGGCTTCACCAACGGCGTCAATGAAAGCATCCAGCGCACGACCAGCGGCAGCTTTGGAGATATCAGCACCGTCTGCAATCTTGTCAATCAGTTGAGATTTATTCACTCTTATATTCCCCTTTTATCGAACATCGCTGCGGCACTGATTTCCCTGGCCACAACAAGTGGAGGTTTTATAACAAGCCTCCTGATCAGTTGCAAGTGACAATCTGGCGCAAACCCGCGCCACATCACGCATTGCGACTCATCATGAGTACCCGATCGGTGGTCAAGGCTACTTCCGTTATCCGGCGCATGCAAGCCTTAACCACCCCCCGAATGCGCCAAATTTGCGGCGCATCAACATTTACACGACAGAAACGCGTTCGAAACCCTGCGGATTGTCCTGCAACGCCAGTGCAAGCACCTCATCAATCCAGCGAACCGGATAAATTTCAAGGTCTTGTTTGACATTGTCCGGGATCTCCTCGAGATCGCGTTCGTTCTCTTTCGGGATGAGCACCCGCTTGATACCGCCACGGTGAGCCGCCAGCAGTTTCTCCTTGAGCCCCCCGATGGGCAGCACTTCGCCCCGCAGGGTGATCTCGCCGGTCATGGCCACATCGGCACGCACCGGGTTGCCGGTGAGGCTGGAGACCAGGGCGGTACACATGGCGATACCGGCGCTCGGGCCGTCCTTTGGGGTCGCCCCTTCCGGCACGTGCACGTGGATGTCGCGCTTCTCGTAGAAGTCGGCATTGATGCGCAGCTTCTCGGCACGGGCCCGCACCACCGTCATGGCGGCCTGGATGGACTCCTGCATCACGTCACCGAGGGAACCGGTATAAGTGAGCTTGCCCTTGCCCGGCATGTTGGTGGTCTCGATGGTGAGCAGATCGCCCCCCACTTCGGTCCACGCCAGCCCGCACACCTGACCGATCTGGTTCTGATCGGTGGCCTTGCCGTAGTCGAAACGCTGTACCCCGAGGAACTCCTTGAGGTTCTCCTGATTGACCTGAACATGCTTGATGCTCTTGTCCAGCAGGATGCGTTTGACCGCCTTGCGACAGATCTTGGAGATCTCGCGCTCCAGGCTACGCACCCCCGCCTCGCGGGTGTAGTAGCGGATGACGCCGATCAGGGCGGAATCTTCGATGGTGATCTCGGACTCCTTCAGGCCGTTGCGCTGGATCTGCTTGGCCACCAGGTGCTGCTTGGCGATGTTGAGCTTCTCGTCCTCGGTGTAACCGGACAGACGGATCACTTCCATCCGGTCCAGCAGCGGACCCGGGATGTTCATGGAGTTGGAGGTGGCCACGAACATCACGTCCGACAGGTCATAATCCACTTCCAGATAGTGATCGTTGAAGCTGCTGTTCTGCTCGGGATCCAGCACTTCCAGCAGGGCGGAAGCGGGATCGCCGCGCATGTCCGAGCTCATCTTGTCGATTTCGTCGAGCAGGAACAGCGGGTTCTTCACGCCGACTTTCGCCATCTTCTGGATGAGCTTGCCGGGCATGGAGCCGATATAGGTGCGGCGGTGACCGCGGATCTCCGCCTCGTCACGCACGCCGCCGAGCGCCATGCGCACGTACTTGCGACCGGTCGCCTTGGCGATGGACTGACCGAGCGAGGTCTTGCCCACACCGGGAGGCCCGACCAAACAGAGGATGGGGCCCTTGAGCTTGTTCACCCGCGCCTGCACCGCCAGGTACTCGAGGATGCGATCCTTGACCTTGTCCAGGCCATAGTGATCCGAATCCAGCACCTCTTGGGCCTTGGCGAGATCTTTCTTGACCTTGGAGCGGGCCTTCCACGGCACCTGCACCATCCAGTCCACATAGCTGCGCACCACTGTGGCTTCCGCGGACATGGGGGACATCATCTTCAGCTTGGCAAGCTCGGCCAGGGCCTTCTCACGGGCATCGTCCGGCATCCCCGCCTCGTCAATCTTGCGATTGAGGGCTTCGAATTCGTCCGGGCTGTCTTCCAGCTCACCCAGCTCTTTCTGGATGGCCTTCATCTGCTCGTTGAGATAGTACTCCCGCTGGCTCTTCTCCATCTGCTTCTTGACCCGGGAGCGGATGCGCTTCTCGACCTGCAACAGATCGATCTCCGACTCCATCATGGCCATCAGAAACTCGATGCGCTCGGACACAGAGGCGATTTCCAGCACCTTCTGCTTGTCTTCGAGCTTGAGCGGCATGTGGGCAGCCATGGTGTCAGCCAGGCGCGCCGCATCGTCGATCGCCGAGATCGAGGTCAGCACCTCGGGCGGGATCTTCTTGTTGAGCTTGATGTAGCCTTCAAACTGGCCGATGGCGGAGCGCACCAGCACATCCTGATCCTTCTCCTCGATGGGGGCAGACGCTATGTACTGCGCCTCACCGACGAAGAAGTCCTTGTCATCGATCATCCGCTCAAGACGGGCACGCTGGCCCCCTTCCACCAGCACCTTGACGGTGCCGTCAGGCAGCTTGAGCATCTGCAAAATGTTGGCCACTGTCCCGACGGAGAAGATCTCCTCCACCGTCGGCTCGTCAGTTGACGCATCCTTCTGGGCCACCAGCAGGACTTTCTTGTCCTGCTCCATGGCCGCTTCCAGACAGCGAATGGATTTTTCCCGCCCCACAAAGAGTGGAATGACCATGTGGGGGTAAACCACCACGTCACGAAGAGGCAGGACGGGAATCTCGATGCGTTCTGAACGCTCTAGGTTCATATATGTCCTCTCGGCTTGTTATACCGTTGGCAAAGCGCTTGGCTGAGTATATGGGGGCGCAAAGATGAGATTCAATCGCCTTGGCCGTAAAAAGCATGAAAGGGGCAAAATGCCCCTTTATGTGATTAAAAATCAGTCAGTTACTCTGACGCGGCGGCCTGTGTCTCGGGATTGTCGTAGATCATCAGGGGGGCGGAGTCCCCCTTGATCACCGTCTCGTCGATCACCACCTTGCTGACCCCTTCCAGGGAGGGCAGGTCATACATGGTGTCGAGCAACACGGCTTCGACGATGGATCTCAGGCCACGGGCACCGGTCTTGCGCTCCATCGCCTTGCGCGCGATGGCGTTCAGGGCGTCGTCACGGAACTCCAGCTCCACCTCTTCCAGGGCAAACAACGCGGCGTACTGCTTGGTCAGCGCGTTCTTCGGCTCTTTCAGGATCTGGATGAGGGCCGCTTCGTCCAGCTCGGTGAGGGTCGCCACTACCGGCAGACGACCGATGAACTCGGGGATGAGACCGTACTTGATCAGATCTTCCGGCTCCACCTTGGCAAAGTTCTCACTCAGGGTCGCCTTGGCATTCTTGGATTTGACGTCGGCACCAAAGCCGATGCCGGTCCCCTTGACGGAACGCTGCTCGATCACCTTGTCCAGGCCGGCGAAGGCGCCACCACAGATGAAGAGGATCTTGGAGGTATCAACCTGCAGGAACTCCTGCTGCGGATGCTTGCGGCCCCCTTGCGGCGGCACGGAAGCGATGGTGCCCTCGATCAGCTTCAGCAGTGCCTGCTGCACCCCTTCCCCGGAGACATCGCGGGTGATGGAGGGGTTGTCCGACTTGCGGGAGATCTTGTCGATCTCGTCGATGTAGACGATGCCGCGCTGGGCCTTCTCCACGTCGTAGTCGCACTTTTGCAGCAACTTCTGGATGATGTTCTCCACGTCCTCGCCCACATAACCGGCCTCGGTCAATGTGGTGGCATCGGCCATGGTGAAAGGCACATCCAGCAGACGGGCGAGCGTCTCCGCCAGCAGGGTCTTGCCGCTGCCGGTCGGGCCAATCAGCAGGATGTTGGACTTGCCAAGCTCCACACCACCGGACTCGCTGCCGCTGCGCAGACGCTTGTAGTGGTTGTAGACGGCAACTGCCAGCACCTTCTTGGCGTACTCCTGCCCGATCACGTAGTCGTCCAGATGAGCGCGGATTTCATGAGGGGTCGGCAGCTCGCTACCATCGCGCTTGGGAGAGATCTCGCGGATCTCCTCGCGGATGATGTCGTTGCACAGCTCGACACACTCATCACATACGTAGACGGAAGGGCCAGCGATCAGCTTACGCACTTCATGCTGGCTTTTGCCGCAGAAAGAGCAATAAAGCAGCTTGTCGCCCTCACCCTTGCGTTTCTCTGTCATTCAGCGACCTCGTTTTATCAATAGAGGATGGATCGTCCTGTTGAGTTTACAACAGGACGGGATACCCTGCTCAGCCGCGCTGGCTCAGGATGCCGTCAACCAGACCATAGGCCACGGCCTGCTCGGCCGACATGAAGTTGTCACGGTCGGTGTCGCGTTCGATGGTGGCCATGTCCTGTCCGGTATGGAAAGCCAGACGATCGTTCAGGGTATTTTTGATTTTCAGGATCTCCTGGGCATGGATCTGGATGTCAGATGCCTGGCCCTGGAAGCCTCCCAGCGGCTGGTGGATCATCACCCGAGCGTTAGGCAGGCAGAAGCGCTTGCCCTTGGCACCGCCGGCCAGCAGGAAGGCGCCCATGGAGCAGGCCTGCCCCATGCAGACGGTGCTGACGTCCGGCTTGATGAACTGCATGGTGTCATAGATGGACATCCCCGCAGTGACGGCACCACCCGGTGAGTTGATGTAGATGCTGATGTCCTGATCCGGGTTTTCGGACTCCAGGAACAGCAGCTGAGCCACCACCAGATTCGCCATGTGATCCTCAACCTGACCGGTCAGGAAGATCACCCGCTCCTTGAGCAGACGGGAATAGATGTCATAGGAACGCTCCCCTTTCGCCGTCTGCTCGACCACCATAGGGATGAGCGCATTGCGTGGGGATTCAGTCACATCGTTATAGTTCTTGTACATAAGGCATTGTCCCTAAAATAAAATGGCCCGAGTGGAGATCACACGAGCCATTATACTTAACAGTTTTGACCTTAAGTCAAATGTTCTTAGGCAGCGGCACCGGACTTGTTGATCACTTCGTCGAAGGCAACTTCTTTCTCGGTCACTTGCGCCTTGGACAGGATCAGGTCGATGGCTTGATCTTCGATGGCCAGGTTACGAACGCCGTTCAGCATCTGCTCGTTCTTCTGGTAGTACTCGATCACTTCCTTCGGATCTTCGTAGGCAGTGGCCATGGACTCGATGATGCTGGTCACACGGGCGTCGTCAGCCTTGATCTCGTTGGTGCGGATGACGTCACCCAGCAGCAGACCGACGCGTACGCGACGCTCGGCTTGCGCCTGGAACAGCTCGGCCGGCAGCTCGGGAGCGTTGCCGCCCTGGAAGCCACCGAAACGCTGCAGCGCTTGCTGACGCAGGGCATCGATTTCCTGGGCAACGGCAGCCTTCGGCAGATCGATCTGGTTGGCTTCAACCAGGCCGTTCAGAACCTGCTCTTTCACGCTGTTCTTCAGGGCTTGAGCCAGTTCGCGCTCCATGTTCTTGCGCACTTCGGCTTTCAGCTCTTCGACGCTGCCGCTCTCGATGCCAAAACGCTTGACGAACTCTTCGGTCAGCTCAGGCAGAACCTGCTCTTCAACCTTGCTCAGCTTGGAGGCGAACTTGGCCGCTTTGCCCTTCAGGGCTTCGGCGTGGTAGTCAGCCGGGAAAGTCACCTCGATGGTGAACTCGTCGCCCGCTTTCTTGCCCAGGATGGCGTCTTCGAAGCCAGGGATCATGCGGCCGGCGCCCAGTTCCAGAGTGAAACCTTCAGCCTTGCCACCGTCGAACTCTTCACCGTCGATGGAACCGACGAAGTCCAGGGTGACACGCATGCCATTGGCGGCAGCGGCATCGACATCAGACCAGGTGGCGTGCTGCTTGCGCAGGGTGTCGATCATGTTGGCCAGGTCGGCATCCTTGACGGAGGCAACCGGCTTCTCGACCTTGATGCTCTCGAGGCCGGCAACTTCAAACTCCGGGTACACTTCGAAAGTGGCGGTGAATTCGAAATCCTGGCCTTCCTTGATCTCTTTCGGATCCATGGTCGGCGCACCGGCCGGGCTCAGTTTGCTCTCGATGATGGCCTTGATGAAGTTGTTCTGCATCATTTCATCGGCAACGCGGGCATGGGCCATGGCGCCGAACATCTTCTTGATGATGGCAACCGGAGCCTTGCCAGGACGGAAACCGTCGATGCGACGAGTCTTGGCCAGGCCATTCAATTCTTTACGCACGGCAGCGTCAACGGTAGCAGCCGGTACAGTGATGGTAAGACGGCGTTCCAGACCTTGGGTTGTCTCTACAGAAACTTGCATTCTTTTACCTCGTTCAACTCAGCACTGTGTGCTGACCCTTTATTACCCCTGGGCAAAGCCCGGAGTCTTCCTGTTTATAAAGACAACGACTGTCTTTGTGATGAGAAAATATGACGCGACATTATAGCGGCGCACATTGGTCGCGTCGAGCCGCACATCCCCCATCCGGGGCACAGACAGCACAATTTGCGCAAGACTGCCTCCTATATGGGGAAGCCTTGCGCCGAGTTCAAGCATCAGGTTCGCAATAATTTGCGCTTGCTCACCCTTTTGCACGCCACGCTGTGCTTTTTACATCTCCCGGCGTCGTCGGGAGAGGTGCTGTCAGGGGGTCTGCGACCCAAATTGTCCGCCTTCTCGCATCAGCCATTGCGTCCCTCGGCGCCGCTCGCTATGGTGACTGCCAATTTATGAGTCTGGAGAGACCCACATGTCCTTTTTCCGCTTCTTGTTCAATCTGCTCTGGTTTGTACTGGGGGGCGTCTTTATGGGGCTGGCCTGGTGGCTGGCCGGGCTGCTCTGCTTCGTCTCCCTGATCGGGATCCCCTGGGGACGGGCTTGTTTCGTCATCGGTACCTTCACCTTCTTCCCGTTCGGCAAGCAGGCGGTCAACCGCAAGACAATGACGGGCCAGAGCGACATCGGCACAGGGGCCCTCGGGATGATTGGCAACATCCTCTGGTTCCTGGTGATCGGGATCTGGCTGGCCATAGGCCACATCGCCTCGGCCCTGGCCTGCTTCGTGACCATCATCGGCATCCCGTTCGGCATCCAGCACCTCAAGCTGGCGCTGATTGCCCTGGCCCCCATAGGCCAGATGATAGTCACCAACCACGAGGCCGAATCCGGTCGCTATATTCGCTAAGCAAGAATGCATCGCCAGGCTATGCCTGGGATGTCAAAAAAGGGCAGACTAGGGTCTGCCCTTTTTCATTGCCCCAGTTCGAGGTCTTCCATGCTGCCCAGCCACTTCTTCGCCAACCTCGCCCGCATGCGGCTCATCTACCGCTGGCCCCTGATGCGCAACATACAGCCGGAAAACATCGCCGAGCACAGCCTGCAGGTGGCCATGGTGGCCCACGCCCTCGGCGTCATCAGCAACCGGCTGTTTGATGGCAAGGTGGATGCCAACCACGCCGCCGTGATGGCCCTCTATCACGACAGCAGCGAGGTGCTGACCGGCGATCTGCCGACCCCGGTCAAGTACTTCAACCCCGAGATAGCCCGCGAGTACAAGAAGATTGAGCTCGCCGCCGAACAGCGCCTGCTGGGCATGCTGCCCCCCGAGCTGATGGAAGACTTTCGCCCCCTGCTCGACTCCGCTGCCCAGGACGACGCCCTCGCCCGGCTGGTGAAGGATGCCGACACCCTCTGTGCCTATACCAAGTGTCTGGAGGAGATAAATGCAGGCAACCGGGAGTTCGAGCCCGCGCGCAAGCGCCTCGAACAGATGCTGGAGGCCAGGATGAACCCGGCCATGCGCTACTTTATCGAGGTGTTCGTGGCGAGCTTCTCCCTGCCCCTCGATGAGCTCAACGCCCACTAAGCCAGTCGGAACGACCAGAAGAGAGAAGGGCCCGCCGGTACAGACCGGCGGGCCCTTCTTTTTCAGCATATTGCCAGGCTTGGCAGACCTGGCCCTCGGATCAGTGACCCAGCTCCCGGGAGGGCACCAGACCGCTCGCCCGCCAGGCGGGATAGAGGGTGGCCAGCAGACTCATCAGGATGGCGGCACTGGTCACTATCACCAGATCCTGCATGTGCAGCTCGGTCGGCAGGAAGTCGATGAAGTAGATGTCCGGGTTCAAGAAGCGATGGCCGATGAGCTTTTCGATACCGCTCAGGATCTGGGTTAGCTTGCTCGAAAGCAGCCCCCCCAGCAGGGCACCGAGCAAGGCACCGAGCACCCCGTTCACCATCCCCTGGATGACGAAGGTGAGCCGGATCTGGCCCGGGCTCGCCCCCATGGTCTTCAAGATGGCGATCTCGCTGCGCTTCTCGTTCACCGCCATCACCAGGGTGGAGACGATGTTGAAGCAGGCCACCGCCACCACCATCAGCATCACCACGTACATGACGGTGCGCACCATCTGGATGTCCTGATAGAGATAGCCCTGACGGCTCATCCAGCTGCTGATGTAGACGTAGTGCGGGAATTTGCGGGCGGCCGCCACCGTGATGGACTGCGCCTTGAGCACGTCGTTCACCTTGAGGCTGAAGCCTTCCACCGCGCTGCCCATGCCGGTGATGGACTGGGCATCGGTCAGGTGCATGAAGCCGAGCACGCCGTCGAGCTGGCCGCCTATCTCCAGCAGCCCCACCACGGTCAGGGTCTCCCGCCGGGGATTCTTGATCCCCGTCTCGTCTCCCCCTTGGGGCAGCAGCAGGGTCACGGGATCACCGATCTTGACCCCCAGCTTGTCGGCAATGGTCTTGCCGAGGATCACCCCGTGCTCGCCCGCCTGCAGTTCACGAAAACCCAGCCCTGTCATGTAGTTGCCAGCGTCCGACAGGTTCGCCTCGAGCTCGGGCAGCACGGCGCGCACCTGCACCCCCTTGATGGCGGAGCCGTGCTCCAGCAGGCCATCAAGGCGGATGACAGGGGCCGCGGCCTCGATCCCGGGCTGGGCCAGCAGGTAGTCCCGAAGCCTCGGCCAATCCGGCAGGGGCGCCTCCATGCCGATGAGCTCACCGTGGGGCACCACAGAGAGCACCCGGTTCTTGAGCTCCCGCTCGAAGCCGTTCATGGCGGAGAGGCCAAGAATCAGGGCCATCACCCCGAGGGCGATGCCGATCAGGGAGGAGGCGGAAATAAAGGCGATGAAGCCGTTGCGGCGGCGGGAGCGGCTGTAACGCAGGCCCAGAAAGAGGGGCAGCGGCTTGAACATCAGGCGACCTCCGCCATGATGCCGCTCACCAGGGTCACCCGGCGGTGCAGCTTGGCGGCGAGGCTCAAGTCATGGGTGACCACCACGAAGGCCGTGCCCAGCTCCCGGTTGAGCTCGCAGAGCAGTTCGTACACCGCAGTGGCGCTGGCGTGATCCAGGTTGCCGGTGGGCTCGTCCGCCAGCACCAGGCTCGGCTCGTTGACCAGGGCACGGGCGATGGCCACCCGCTGGCGCTCGCCACCGGACAGCTCGGAAGGCCTGTGATTGAGCCGGTGGGAGAGCCCCACCCGCCCCAGCATCCGGGTCGCCTTGTCGGTGGCACTCACCACCGACTCGCCGGCGATCAGCAGCGGCATGGCGGTGTTTTCCAGCGCGGTGAACTCGGCCAGCAGGTGGTGGAACTGATAGACGAAGCCCAGCTCCTGATTGCGAAAACGGGCCTGGGTCTTGCTGTCCCAGTGGTGGATATCCTGCCCCTTGAACAGCACGGCGCCACTCGAGGGGTTGTCCAGCGCCCCCATCAGGTGCAGCAAGGTGGTCTTGCCCGAGCCCGAGCTCCCCACCACCGCCAGCATCTCGCCGGGGGCGACGCAGAGATCTATCCCCTTGAGCACCTGGGTCTCCAGATTGCCCTCTTTATAGACATGGTTGAGGGCCTGACAGCGCAGCAGAGGCTCGCAGGACTGGGGTTCATTCATAACAGGGGCTCCACTTATACCGGTGACCACATTGGCACCAGTCACAACGCCGGCACTCGCACCGGAGGTAACAACAGAAGATGATGGATTCACAGCGCTATTCATAACGTAATGCCTCGGCCGGTTTGACCCGGGCCGCACGGGCCGCCGGATAGAGGGTGGCACTGAAGCTCAGCAGCACGGCCCCCAGCAAGATGGTCATGACCTGGGCGGGTTCGACGATGACCGGCAGACCACTGCCCCCCGCCGCCATATAGAGGTTGAGCCCCACCGCATCGAGCAGGGGGTTGAGTCCGAACGACAGGGCCAGCCCCGTCAGACCGCCGAACAGGGCGCCGATGACGCCGCTCGATGCCCCCAGCACCATGAAAATCTTGACGATCCCCGACTCGCTCATGCCCATGGTACGCAATATGGCCACCTCCCCTTCCTTGTCGGTGACCACCATCACCAGGGCGGAGAGGATATTGAAGGTGGCGACCGCGATGATCAGCACCAGCATCAGCCCCATCATGCGTTTCTCCATGGCCACCGCCTGGAAGAGTTCACCCCGCTCCCGGCGCCAATCCTGCCACTCCAGCCCGTCCGGCAGCGCGGTTTTCACCACCTGGTCGGCGGCGAAGGGATCGTCGAGCCAGAGGCGGATGCCGCCCACTGTCTCCTCGGGCAGGCGCAGCAGGCGCTGGGCATCCCCCAGGGCAATCAGCGCCACCTGGCTGTCCACGTCGGCACCGACCCCGAAGATGCCGGAGACGGTGAAGATCCGCTGGGCCGGTACCCGGCCAAAGGGGGTGAAGCGGGTCCCTTCGGTCAGGATGAGACGCACCTCGTCGCCAATGGAGACCTTGAGGCGGTTGGCCACCCCCTGCCCCAGCACTATGTGGTATTGGCCGCGCTGCAGGCTGTCCAGCCGTCCCCCCAGCATCTGGGCATGGAGAATGTCATCCTTGGGCCAGCGCGCCGGATCTATCCCCTGCACGCTCACCCCGGTGAGCTGGCCCGGGCTTTGCAACATGCCTTCGCTGTCGAGCATGGGGGCCGTGGCCACCACGTGGGGCAACGTGTCGAGATCGGGCAGGCCGGGCGGATGGGCATCGATGCGCCCCGCTGGATTGGTCACCACCACGTGGGGGATCACCCCGAGAATGCGCCCCTTGAGCTGCCCCTCGAACCCGTTCATCACCGAAATGACCACCATCAGGGCAGCAACCCCGATGGCGATGCCAAAGGTGGAAAACAGGGAGATAAAGGAGACGAAGCGGTTACTGCGTCGCGAGCCTGCGTAACGCAGGCCTATGGCCAGCGAGAGTGGCTGAAAAAGTCCGGTCTTCAAGGATATCTACGTTGCCAACAAAATAAGATGCCGGATAATAGGGTCTGTTGACGCCTCAACGCAAGCCGCGTTGCCGCAGCAGATGACGCCGGGGCTGGCGCAATGGCCCATTCCCCTGAGCCCGAGAGGCCGCCCATGGCGCCATGTTTCGCCCGATGCGCAGGCCCCCGCCGCCATGTTGCGCCGCCACGATGACGGGAGAGCCCCGGGGACGGCCGGAGATGGCGTCTCGCGCCAGGCTGGGGACGCCGCCGCGGGGCAAGGTCAACAGCGCCTTTAAAAATCGTCTATGACAACAAGGGATAGCCTCCATGCAGGAACAGTTCTTCAGCGTCACCCATGCCACGCCGGTCAATGTGATCCCCATGCCGGCCGACTTTCACCTGCCGACGCTGGAGGCCCTTGATGCCGAGCTGCCCGAGCCCTTTCGCATCGCCTCCGCCATCACCTCCATCGATCTGGTGAGCAGCCGGTTGCTGCGCAACCAGAACGAGTCCATGCACGATCTGGTGGAGATCATCAACCAGCAGTCCCGCAAGATCGACATGATCATGGGCTTCGTGCTGGCGGCGCAGGATCACCCCGAGCATCGCTTCCACACCCTGCGCTTTGGCGCCGGTCAGCTCACCTACCTGCACCCGCACCAGGGGCACGGCGAGCCGCCGCAGTTGCACCAGCTAGTGCGGCTCAAGATCTTCCTGCGGGAAGAGGCCTCCGCCGTCTACTGCTATGGCGAGGTCAAGCAGCGGGAGCCCGGCGAGCACGGCACCCATGTGGTGCTCGACTATGTGCGGATCCGCGAGGATGACAGGGAGCTGCTGGTGCGTGCCAGCCTGCATGTGCAATCGAAACAGCTCAAGCTGCGTGCCCAAGAGCGTCAGCGCTAATCACAGCCAACGTCAACGTTAAAAGAATCGAACGATGCCAATGAAACTCCCCGCCTTGCCCGCCAAAGCGGGCCAGAAATTGACTCTGGGCCAGCTGGTCGGCAGCAGCCTGGCGCTGGTCGCCGCCCGCCTCACCCGGGAGGCCAACCGCCCCGTCCTGCTGGTGACCGCCGATACCCCGAGCGCCCTGCGCCTCGAACAGGAGCTTGGCTTCCTGCTGGCCGATCAGGGTTGCCCCGTGCTGATGTTCCCGGACTGGGAGACCCTGCCCTACGACACCTTCTCCCCCCATCAGGACATCATCTCCCAGCGGCTCGAGACCCTCTACACGCTGCCGCAGATGAGCAGCGGCGTGCTGATAGTGCCCATCTCCACCCTGATGCTGCGCACGGCGCCCCAGGCCTATCTCGATAAATACAGCCTGATGGTGACCAGCGGCCAGCGCCTCAACCTGCAACAGTTGCGGGGACGGCTGGCCGAGGCGGGCTATGTGGCGGTGGAGCAGGTGCTGGAGCATGGCGAGTTCGCCGCCCGCGGCTCCCTGCTGGATCTCTTCCCCATGGGCAGCAGCCGCCCCTATCGCATCGACTTCTTCGACGACGAGGTGGACTCCATCCGCCCCTTCGATCCCGAGAGCCAGCGCTCCAGCGAGCCGGTCAAGTCGGTGAGCCTGTTGCCCGCCCGGGAATTTCCCACCGACGAGGCCGCCATCGAGCTGTTTCGCGGTCAGTTCCGCGAGCAGTTCGAGCTGTCGCGGGCGGAAGGCTCCGTCTATCAGGAGGTAAGCAAGGGGCGCTGGCCTGCCGGCATCGAATACTATCTGCCGCTCTTCTTCAGCCAGACCGCCAGCCTGTTTGACTACCTGCCGGACAACACCCTGCTGCTCACCGTGGGGGAGATCTACCCGGCGGCCCAGCGCTTCTGGAACGACATAGGCCAGCGCTATGAAGACAGGCGCTGGGACAATACCCGCCCCCTGCTGCCCCCCCAGCAAATTTACCTGCCGGTGGAGCAGCTGTTTGCGGCGCTGGGCCAGTATGGCGCCGTGCGCCTGCAGGAGGCCGCCACCGACGGCGGCGCGGGCCAGCACGACTTGCCCATAGCCCCCCTGCCCGACTTGCAGCTCGATCACAGCAAGGAGCAGCCCCTGCTGGCCCTCAGCCAGTTCCTGCAAGGCTTTGCCGGCCGCACCCTGTTTGCGGTGGAGTCCGAGGGGCGGCGCGAGGGGCTAGGCGATCTGCTGGCGCGGATCGCGCTGCAACCCAGGGAGTTCGCCTCCCTCGAGGAGTTCGTCGAGAGCAAGGCGCGTCATGGCCTGCTGGTCAGCCCGCTGGAGCGGGGCTTCCTGCTCGAACCCGCCGGGGCAGAGGCCCTGGCCCTCATCACAGAGACCGAGCTGCTCGGCGGCAAGATCAGAAGCAAGCGGCAGCGGGAGAAGAGCAAGAACCTGAGCTCGGATGCGGTGATCAGAAACCTCGGCGAGCTGACCCAGGGCCAGCCGGTGGTGCATCTGGATCACGGGGTCGGCCGCTATCTCGGGCTCGAGACCCTGGATGCCGGCGGCCTGCCCACCGAGTTCCTGACCCTAGAATACGCCGGTGGCGACAAGCTGTTCGTGCCGGTCACCAACCTCCACCTCATCAGCCGTTACACGGGGTCGGATAACCCCCCCAGCCACAAGCTCGGCGGCGAGGCCTGGGTCAAGGCGCGGCGCAAGGCGGCGGAGAAGGTGCGCGACGTGGCGGCCGAGCTGCTGGACGTCTATGCCCACCGTGCGGCCCGGGCCGGCTTTGCCTTCAAGCACGACAAGGAGAGCTACCGCCAGTTTGCCGCCAGCTTCCCGTTCGAGGAGACAGAGGATCAACTCAACGCCATCAATGCGGTGCTGGGGGACATGTGCCAGGCCAAGAGCATGGATCGCCTGGTGTGTGGCGACGTGGGCTTTGGCAAGACAGAAGTGGCCATGCGGGCGGCCTTCGTGGCGGTGCACGGTGGCAAGCAGGTGGCGGTGCTGGTGCCCACCACCCTGCTGGCCCAGCAGCACTACGACAACTTCCGAGACCGCTTCGCCAACTGGCCGGTGCGGGTGGAGGTGCTGAGCCGTTTCCGCTCCGCCAAGGAGCAGACCAGCGTCTTGAAGGAGCTGGCCGATGGCAAGGTGGACATCATCATAGGCACCCACAAGCTGCTCGGCTCCGAGCTCACCTTCAAGGATCTGGGGCTGCTCATCGTCGACGAGGAGCACAGGTTCGGGGTACGCCAGAAGGAGAAGATCAAGGCGCTGCGCGCCGACGTGGACATCCTCACCCTCACGGCAACCCCTATCCCGCGCACCCTCAACATGGCGATGTCCGGGATGCGGGATCTCTCCATCATCGCCACCCCGCCCGCCAAGCGGCTCGCCATCAAGACCTTCGTGCGCCAGCACGAGCCGGCGGTGGTGCGCGAGGCGGTGCTGCGGGAATTGAAGCGCGGCGGTCAGGTCTACTACCTGCACAACGACGTGGAGAGCATAGAGAAGTGCGCAAGCGATCTCGCTGAGCTGGTGCCGGAGGCGCGCCTTGGCATCGCCCACGGCCAGATGCGCGAGCGTGACCTCGAGCGCATCATGTCCGACTTCTACCACCAGCGCTTCAACCTGCTGGTGTGCACCACCATCATAGAGACCGGCATCGACGTGCCGAGCGCCAACACCATCATCATGGACAGGGCGGATCATCTGGGTCTGGCCCAGCTGCACCAGCTGCGGGGCCGGGTCGGCCGCTCCCACCACCAGGCCTATGCCTACCTGCTCACCCCCCATCCCAAGCTGATGACCAAGGATGCGGCCAAGCGGCTGGAAGCCATCGCCTCGCTGGAAGATCTCGGCGCCGGCTTTGCGCTCGCCACCCACGATCTGGAGATCCGGGGCGCGGGCGAGTTGCTCGGCGACGATCAGAGCGGCCAGATCGAATCGGTGGGCTTCACCCTCTACATGGAGATGCTGGAGCAGGCGGTGGAGGCGCTCAAACATGGCAAGGAGCCGTCGCTGGAGCAACTGATGAGCCAGCACACCGAGGTGGAGCTGCGCCTGCCGGCACTGTTGCCGGACGACTACATCCCGGACGTCAACATGCGTCTGTCCATGTACAAACGCATCGCCAGCGCCGCCGACGAGCAGGAGCTGCGGGAGCTGAAGGTGGAGCTCATCGATCGCTTCGGCCTGTTGCCGGAGCCGACCAAGACCCTGATGGAGATCGCGGCCTTCCGCCAGCGGGCCACGGCGCTGGGCATTCGCCGGGTGGAGATGAGCGATCGCGGCGGCTACCTGGACTTCACCCAGGAGACCAGGGTCAACCCGACCTATCTGGTAAAACTGCTCTCCGAGCAGCCACGTATCTATAAAATGGATGGACCCACCCGATTGCGCTTCCAGGTACCGAACCAGGAGAGAGCCATGCGGCTGAAACTGGTGGATGCCCTGCTGACGGATCTCGCCAGCCACAGCCTCTAATGGCCAGGAGCGCCAAACAAAACGGGAGCCATATCGGCTCCCGTTCTTTATGCGACTCTTGCCGCGACCATGGCGACAAACCGGGCATCACCCCTGACGGGCCGGATCCTCGTGGGCGGAGAATTCCCGCATGAAGGCCTCGGCCCGCTCCACCATCCTGGTGGAGCCGACGAAGTAGGGGGTACGCTGGTGCAGCGCCGTGGGCTGGATATCCATGATGCGGCCAAAGCCGTCGGACGCCTTGCCACCGGCCTGCTCCACCAGGAAGGCCATGGGGTTGCACTCGTAGAGCAGGCGCAGCTTGCCGTTCGGGGAGTTGGTGCCGGACGGATAGATGTAGATGCCCCCCTTGAGCAGGTTGCGGTGGAAATCCGACACCAGGGAGCCGATGTAGCGGGAGGTGTAGGGCCTGTGGGTCGCCTCGTCACGCTCCTGGCAATATTTCAGGTACTTCTTCACCCCGTCCGGGAACTTGATGTAGTTGCCCTCGTTGATGGAGTAGATCTTGCCCTCCTCCGGGATGCGGATGTTCTCGTGGGAGAGGCAGAAGCAGCCGATGGAAGGGTCGTAGGTGAAGCCGTTGACCCCAAACCCGGTGGTGTAGACCAGCATGGTGGAGGAGCCATAGACCACGTAACCGGCGGCCACCTGGCGGTTGCCCGGCTGCAGGAAGTCCTCCAGGGTCACCCCGGCCCCCGGCTTGCTGACCCGGCGGTAGATGGAGAAGATGGTCCCGACCGAGACGTTGACGTCTATGTTGGAGGAGCCGTCCAGGGGGTCAATCAGCACCACGTACTTGGAGTGGCGGGAGAGCTCGGAATCGAAGGAGACGAAGTCCTCCTCCTCCTCGGACGCCATGCCGCACACCTCGCCACGGGCCTCGAGGGCCGCCTTGAAGCGCTCGTTGGCGTAGACGTCCAGCTTCTGCTGCACCTCCCCCTGCACGTTTTCGGCCCCCATGGAGCCGATGATGTCCGCCAGCCCCGCCTTGTTGATCTCCCGGTTCACCACCTTGGCAGCCAGACGAATGGAGCTGAGCAAGGAGGTCAGCTCGCCGGTCGCGGTAGGGTAGTCCGCCTGCTTTTTGACGATGAACTCGCCCATGGTGATCATGTTTCGCATTCTTGTTCCTTTAAGATCGTTTCCGTTGGCCGTTGAAAACGTTTGCAAGTGTCGGCAAAAAAAGTGCCGATCCTCGGCAGCGTTGTTTTGTAACCTAATGTAACGCCTGTTTTTTGTTTTTGCAGCGAATTAAGCCGCCGTATAAATCGCCAGAATACCGCGCCACCACGGGCTTTCACCGTGAAAAAAGGGTGCCATCCGGCATCTTTCATCATGTTAATTCGTGACAAGAATGCTATTTCACCCCGCCCCTCCCCGTCTGGTGCTCTCCCCCGGCACCCGCCGCTCCCCCTCTTGAGATCTCCGCCTCGATCCAGCACACTGGCTCGGCTTTGGAAGCAAAAAAACATAAGGATATTCAATGAAAAGGACTCTCATTGCCGGCGCGGTTGCCGCCCTGATCTCCCTCCCCGCCCTGGCGGCCCAGGTGCCCGAAGGCACCAAGCTGCTGCCCGGTGCCCAGCAAACCTTCGTGCGCAACATAGGCACAGAGCCCGCCTCCATCGACCCCCAGATGGTGGAAGAGAGCGCGGGCAGCGACGTCGTCAACGATCTGTTCGAGGGGCTCTACACCCTGGATGGCAGCGGCAAGCTGCAGGCGGCGGGAGCGCTCGGGTACGAGCTCGATGCCACGGGCACCGTCTATACCTTCAAGCTCAGACCCGATGCCAAGTGGTCCAACGGCGAGCCGGTGACGGCGGCGGACTATGTCTATGGCTGGCAGCGGGCGGCGGATCCCAAGAACGCCTCCAACTACGCCTGGTTCATCGAGCTGACCGGCGTCGCCAACGCCAGCGACGTGGTGCAGGGCAAGAAGAGCCCGGATGCCCTCGGTATCAAGGCCCTCGATGACTACACCCTGCAGATCACCCTCAAGGCCCCGGTCCCCTTCTTCCTGAAGACCCTCTCCCACTACACCACCTTCCCGGCCCCCAGGGCCACCATAGAGAAGTTCGGTCACGAGTGGGTCAAGCCGGGCAACATCGTCTCCAACGGTGCCTTCGCCCTCAAGGAGTGGACCCCGAACGAGCGGCTCATCGCCGAGCGCAATCCCCATTACTGGGACAACGAGCACACCGTGCTGAACAAGGTGATCTACCTGGAGATCGTCTCCGATACCGCGGCCTACAACCGCTATCGCGCGAGCGAGCTACACTACACCACCTATCCCCTGGAGCAGTATCAGCAGATCAAGCGCCAGAGCCCGGACGAGCTGGTGAGCGCCCCCATGCTCGCCACCTACTACTACGTGTTCAACACCCAGCGCAAACCCTTCGACGACGTCAGGGTGCGCAAGGCGCTCTCCCTTGCCATCGACAGGGACACCATCACGGAGAAGATCCTGGGACAGGGGCAGCTCTCGGCCTTCAGCCTGACCCCGCCGAGCGTGGATGGCTTCGAGCTAAAACGCCCCGCCAGCGAGCTGATGAGCAAGGAAGAGCGCATCAAGCAGGCCAGGACGCTGCTCGCCGAGGCGGGCTACGGGCCGCAGAATCCGCTGGACGTGGACATCCTCTACAACACCAACGAGGGGCACAAGAAGATAGCGCTGGCCATCTCCTCCATGTGGAAGCACAACCTGGGGGTCAAGGCGGAGCTCAACAACATGGAGTGGAAGACCATGGTGTCGGCCCTGAACGAGGGGGATTTCGGGGTCAGTCGCTACTCCTGGAACGGGGATTACAACGATGCCTCCACCTTCCTCGACATCATGACCTCCAGCAGCAGCGCCAACAGCGGCAAGTGGTTCAACAAGACCTATGATGCCCTGCTGGCCAAGGCCCATGACGCCAAGGATCCGGCCGAGCGCAACCGCCTCTATCAGGAGGCCGAGGCACTGATCGACGCGGAGGCCCCCATAGCCCCCGTCTACTTCTATGTGAAGTCACGGCTGCTCAAGCCCAACGTCAAGGGCTACCCCTATCAGAACCCGCAAGATCTGGTCTATGCCAAGGATCTCTATCTGACGGCGCAGTGATGCAGACACCAGACCAAAAAGACCGCCTCCTGGGCGGTCTTTTTTTATCCTACTTCTCCTGACAGCCCGCCATCGCGAGCCGGGCCCGCCGCCGTACCCTCACAGGTTTGACCAGCAGCTGCGCCAGCAGCACTCCCAGCAGTGTCATGCCGCCGCCGATCAGGTGATAGCTGGTGAGCCGCTCCCCCAGCCAGCTGATGGCAAGGGCGGCCGTCATCACCGGCAGCAGATTCATGAAGATGGCGGTGCGGCTGGCCCCGAGCAGGGCGATGCCCTGCATCCAGAGCCAGGGCGAGAGGGCCGAGGTCGGGATCCCCGCATAGAGGATGAGCCAGAGCGCGCTGCCATCCGGCCAGTGCCCGTCCACCAGCAGATAGAAGGGGGTGAGGAACAAGAGGCTGCAGAGCACCTGGCCGTAGAGCATGGACCAGTTGTCGAGCCCCAGATCCCAGCGCTTGAGCAGCACGCTGTAGAGCGCATAGGTGGCCGCCGAGAGCAGCATGTAGACGGAGCCGATGTGAATGCCCTGGGTGAACAAGCGGGTCGGATCCCCCTGCCCCAGCAGGATGGCGAGCCCCAGGATGGAGATGACGCCACCGATGAGGGCGCCCCAGGTGGGGCGCTCGCGCAGCAGCCAGATGCTGAGCAGCACCGTCATCAGCGGGGTCAGCCCCATCATCAGCCCGATCTCGGTGGCACCCAGGGTCTGGGCCGCGTAGTAGCCGAAGGTCTGGTTCAGCACCATGCCGAGCAGGGCCAGCATGGCCAGCTTCGAGAAACCGGCCCGCAGCTTGTCCCGCATGCGCCAGGCCCGCAGCGCGAGGAAGGGGGTCAGCACCAGGGCCGCCACCATCCAGCGCGACCAAGCCAGGGCGGCCGGCGAGAGCACCCCCACCGCCAGCTTGCTGACGATGCCGTTGCCGGCCCAGATGGCCATGCAGGAGAAGGGGAACAGGAAGGCAAGGGGCATCGCTATGTCCAGAGAAAGGGGGTGGATATTTCGCGGGAGTATAGAGAGGCAAACAGGATAAGCAAGCATGCTGATGCGGGGCGCGGCAACCTTATCCGGAAATCGATATTAATGGGTTCAAACTGCTTCACTCAGCCCCAGATACAATCATGCCCGCACTGGGCGGGCATGAGGGGGAGATGACACCATAGATGCGACTCAAGCGGCATCCATGTGCAGCCTCGATATCAGCTCGTTGACTTCGAGCACCGTCTGGCGGTGGGGAATATCGGCTTGCAGTGGCATCATCAGCAGGCCCGACTGGAAATCGAAACGCCCCCTGCCGTGGATGTAGATCCGCCCCTTGAAGAAGGTTTTGACATGCTTTGCCACCATCAGTGGCAGGTACTTCTTGAACACTCTCATCGTTTGCAACCTCTTGCAGTTGTATCCGTATGACAGCAGCTTATGCGAGATAATTCCGTAAATTTTGTATAAAAAACCGGAAAAATCGACTCTCTCTTCCCCAAAAAACCAATCTGTAACTTTTTATTAACTTTTACCGTATTGTATGCGGTCCTTCCAGCCAGAGCAAGACCCCCTTGCCATCTCGCCACTCGATGCAGGCCAGACCCGAGGTGGCAAACATGGGCGCACCCGCCGCCGGACAGAGGCTCTGCACCAGATACCCGACCAGGGGCAGGTGGCTGACCATCAGGATGTTGTCGTGGGTCGCCGCCAGCGCGGTGAGATAACTCGCCACGAAGGCCGGATCCCCGTAGGGGGTGATCTCGCTGCTCTCCTCGACTTTCAGGGCCTCGGGCAGCTCGGCAGAGATGGCCTGCCAGGTCTGTCTGGCACGCAGGTAGTTGCTGTGGATCACCAGGCTCAGGGAGCCGGCCAGCTGAGGGGACAACCAGCTCGCCATGTGGATGGACTCTTCGATGCCTTGCTCGGTCAGTGGACGCTGTTCATCAGTCTTTGCGTTCATGCCAGCCTGGCCATGACGCATGATGTAGATTTTCATTACAACCTCGCCCAGGGGGCCTGTTTAAATAGCGGGGGGATCTTACCCCGCCATCTCGGGGGAAACAATTGCGCTACCTCTCAGAAAAGGGTTTGCCTCGTGAGATAGCGGGGTCGATAATCATGTTTAAATTCAAATAAATTCACCGCGAGTCACGCCCCAATGAGCCCATATGCCAGTCCCAACGACCATCGGCGGTATCACTATCTGGAGCTGGCAAACCGGCTCAGGGTCTTGTTGATCTGCGATCCCGAGACCGATAAATCGGCCGCCTCCCTGGCCGTCAACACCGGCCACTTCGATGACCCGGTCGATCGCCAGGGCATGGCCCATTTCCTTGAGCATATGCTGTTCCTAGGTACTCGTACTTATCCCAAACCCGGCGAGTACCAGCAGTTCATGAGCCGCCATGGGGGCAGCAACAACGCCTGGACCGGCACCGAGTTCACCAACTTCTTCTTCGACATTGACAACGGCTTCTTCGAAGCGGGGCTGGATCGCTTCTCCCAGTTCTTCATCTGCCCCACCTTCGCCCCCGAGTGGGTCGACAAGGAGCGCAACGCGGTCGACTCCGAATACCGCCTCAAGTTGCAGGACGATGTGCGCCGCAGCTATCAGGTGCACAAGGAGACGGTCAACCCGGCCCACCCCTTCTCCAAGTTCTCGGTCGGCAACCTGGATACCCTCGCGGATCTGCCCGGCCGGGATCTGCGCTCCGACCTCATTGCGTTCTACGAAACCCACTACAGTGCGGATCGCATGGCGCTGGTGATGCTCTCTCCGGCATCCATTGAAACCCAGCTGGCCTGGTGTGAACGCTTCTTCAGCACCATTCCGGATCGCCGCCTGGGCCCCCCCGCCCTCTCGGCCCCCCTCTACCGGCTCGATGATCTCGGCATCCGCATCCAGATAGCCCCGGTCAAGGAGACCCGCAAACTGGCGCTGACCTTCCCGCTGCCGAGCGTGGATGCCCTCTACGACAAGAAGCCCCTCACCTTCCTGAGCCACCTCATCGGCTACGAAGGGGAAGGCAGCCTGCTCTCTCTGCTCAAGGCGAGAGGCTGGGTCAACCAGCTCGCCGCCGGAGGCGGTATCAGCGGCGCCAACTTCAAGGACTTTGGCATCAGCTTCGGCCTGACTCCCCTCGGGCTTGCCCATGTGGACGACATCATCGCCGACCTGTTCGGCTACCTGAAACTCATCGAACGCCATGGCCTGCAGGCCTGGCGTTATGACGAGAAGCGCAGCGTGCTGGAATCCGCCTTCCGCTTCCAGGAGCGGGGCCGGGCGCTGGACACCGTCTCCGGCCTCGTGCTCAACCTGTTCAGCTATGCCCCGGACGATCTGCTCCACGGCGACTACATGATGCGCGAGTACGATGAGCCCCTGATCCGGCGCTTCCTCGCCAAGCTGACCCCCCACAACCTGCGGGTGACCATACAGGCGCCTGAGGTGAGCACGGATCGCCTGGCCCGCTGGTATCAGACCCCCTACAGCGTCCAGAGCATCACCGAGGCGGAGAAGATCCGCTGGCAGCAGAGCGAGCCGGATCCCGCCTTGCACCTGCCCTCCCCCAACCCCTTTATCAGCAGCCGCCTCGATGCCAGGACGCCGTCCCTCAGCGCCGACATGCCGGCCTGTCTGGTCGACCGCCCCGGTTTTCGGCTCTGGCACCTGCACGAGCACCTGTTTGGGGTGCCCAAGGGGAGCCTCTATATCTCCATCGACAGCGAGCATGCGGTCAGAAGCCCGCGCCACATCGCCATGGCCAGGCTCGCGGTGGAGCTGCTCACGGATCACCTCAATGCCCTCACCTACCCGGCCGAGCTCGCCGGGCTCGGCTACCAGATCTATGCCCATCAGGGGGGCTTTACCATCAACCTGAGCGGCTTTGCCGACAAGCTGCCGCTGCTGCTCGACATGATCCTCGGCAACCGCACCCTGGGCTACCCGGATCCGGCGCGCTTCAGCGAAATCAAGGAGCAGCTCATCCGCAACTGGGAGAACCAGTCCAAGACCAGGCCCATCTCCCAGCTGTTCAACCAGCTCACCAGTTTGCTGCAACCGAACAACCCGCCGTTCGAGCAGTTGCTGCGCCACCTGCGCACCATAGCACTCGACGAAATGCCCGACTTCGTCAGCCGGCTCTTTGCCCAGGTGCACATAGAGACCCTGGTGCACGGCGACTGGACCGCCGCCGAGGCGCTTGAACTGGCCGCCCTGCTGGAGCGTCACCTCGGCGTCAGCAGCCAGCCCAGTGCCGAGACCCGCCGCCCCCTCATCTCCATTCAGGACAGGGGCACCCTCATTCGCGAGCAGGGGTGCGATCACGAAGACTCGGCGCTGCTGGTCTATTACCAGTCCCGCACCACCCGGGCGTGGGATCTCGCCTGCTTCACCCTGGCCAACCACATCATGTCCTCCACCTTCTTCCACGAGCTGCGCACCCGTCAGCAGCTCGGTTACGTGGTGGGGGCCGGCAACCTGCCCCTCAATCGCCACCCCGGCCTCATCTTCTATATACAGTCGCCGGTGGCGGGGCCGCAGATCCTGCTGGATGCGGTGGAGGAGTTCATCGATCTCTTCCCGCTCGCCATGCTGGAGTTCACCGAGCAGCAGTGGCAGGACAGCAAGGCGGGGCTGCAGGCCCAGCTCAGCGAGCGGGATGCCAACCTGCGCAGCCGCGGCCAGCGGCTCTGGGTCAGCATAGGCAACAAGGATCTCGGCTTCGATCAGCGAGAGCGGGTGCGCGAGGAGGTGGGCAGGCTCAGCCGCGCCGATCTGGTGCGCTTTATCACCCAGTTGCGCTCGCGCACCTCGGATCGGCTGATCCTCTGCAGCTATGGCCTGGGCCACGAGCACGACGAGCGGATCACCGGCCAGTTCATCGACGATCCCAAGGCGTTCCGGCTCAATGCCGCCACCTTCGAGGCCTGATCAGGCCTCGACTCCCTCCCGTCCCACGGCAGATTGCGGGCAATAAAAAGCCGACCCCTGGGGGTCGGCTGGAAAAACCATAATCAATTGCGACCAGAGCCGCCAAAAGTGAACATGAGCGTGAAAATCAGACACTGAGTCGATGAACGGCCGAATGGTTCAAACCAGAGCGTATCGGTCGACACCTGCAGTGATTGAGAAACAGCCTCATCTTAGGCATTCCCCCGATTTGTCACGTTGATCTATGTCAAAGGAGGTAAAGAAGCTCATTTATCCTCTTCATTGGCGGGATCACGCCGTCGCCTCAGCCCCGACGGATCAGGCGATAGGCCACCTCATCGAAATAGGAGAGCTGCCCCGAGAGCACCCTGGGGTGATCCAGCTCGGCGGCGCGCCCCAGCACCTCCACGCTAAAGTCGCGCTCGAACAGGGTGCGCACCTCCATCTCCCCCACCGAGAACGGCGGCTGCACCTGCTGCTCCGGCTGATACTCAAGCGTCACCAGCAGCACCTGACCACCCGCCTCGATAAGGTGGCTCATCAGGGTCGCATACTGGCAGCGCATGGCTGTCGGCAGGGCGATGAGGGCGGCCCTGTCATAGGCGAGCCGGTAGCGGCGGCCAAGCTCGGGGGCGGCGAAGAAATCCCCCTGATAGATGCGCAGGTCGTCGTGCTGGTGACACCGATAGGGGCCCACCTCGCTTGTCTCTGCACTCAGATTGTTCTCGTCAAAAAACTGGGTAATGGCGAGCTCGGAGAGCTCGAAGCCATCCACCGGATGCCCCTGAGCGCTCAGCCAGAGCAGGTCGCGGGACTTGCCGCACAGGGGCACCAGCACGGGCTCACCCTGCTGCTGGGCCGACCACCAGGATTGCAGCCAGCGGTTGAAATCAGCCTGATGAAAGCCAATCCGATTCTCTTTCCACTTCTGATGCCAAAACGCCGCTTCCATCCTCATCCTCTCGTCATCTGCAATGATGCATCAATATCACAACTTCATCGGGGCGGCGCAAGCCTTGTTCTCCACTGCACCGGGAGCGAGGGCCCGGTGACACCCAGCCGACCGCACTCAGGCGCAGGCGGGCTCAGCAGCCATGGTGGCCGCTACGGCGTCTATCCGGGCAAGAATCTCTGCAAACGAGGGGCGCTGCAACACAGCCTCCAAGAGACACGCTTCGGCCAGTGAATGGAGCGCCCCAAGCGCCTCGTCCCTGGGATGGCAGCGCGCCAGCAGCTCCTCCAGCAGACAGCCAAAGGCCCTGACCTCCAGGCGCTCGAGCCGGGCAGCCCGCTCGCGGTCGGCGCCGTCATAACAGGAGGCGGCGCCGAAATCCCCGAGCAGCACCCGGCCCTGTTCCTGGACAGAGTGCAGCAGAGAGTGCAGCAGGTTGTGGGCGTAGAGATCCCCGTGCAGGATGCCGCGCCCGTGCAGATGCAGCGCGGCGCTCGCCACCCCCTGCGCCATGGCAAGCAGCGCATTCGGGGTGAAGGTCAGATCCGCCGGATAGACATCCCGGGTGCAGGAGTCCAGGCTCGGCGGCCCCGCCAGGTTGACAAAATCAGGGTCTATCAGCGCCATCACCAGGGCCGGCATGCCAGAGGGGTGGCCGCTGACTCGGCCCGCCACCCCGATGAGATTGGGGTGCCTGCCTGCGGCGAGCGACACCGCCATCTCGCAGCGAGGCAGGCCATCGCTGGTCATGGCCCCCTTGAAGAGCTTGACCGCCACCCCCTGCGTCCCCTCATCGGAGCGCAGTGCTGCGCGGTGGATAACCCCGGACGCCCCCTGCCCCAGTTGCTCCCCCAGCGTCAACGCCTGCCAGGGGATCTCGGCCGCGGTTGCCGTCTCGCCGAGTCGGCGCTCCTGCTCGTCGCTAAAGGGGTTGCCTGCATAGGCCAGCCAGGCGAGGCGCGGCAAACCGAGCAGCCAGTCGGGAAGCGCCTCCAGCCGGTTGGCGGCGATGCGCAACAGCTCCAGGCGCTGGCAGTTGGCAAGGCTTGCCGGCAGCTCGCGCAGGCGGTTGCCAGAGAGCATCAGCTTTTGCAGGGCGGCGCACTGCCCCAGCGCGTCCGGCAGACCTTCAATCTCGTTATCGGTCAGGATCAACCAGCGCAGCCCCGCAGGCAGTGACGCGGCGGGAACCGTGGCGATCCGGTTGGCCTTGAAGCCCACCATGGTGAGTGCAGGACAGCGCCCCAGCACCTCGGGCAGCTCGGTGAAGCGGTTCTCGGAGCAGAAGATAATGCGCAGTTTGCTGAACTCAGCCAGCTCCTCAGGCAGCCGATCCAGATCGTTGCCGGTGAGATCCAGCACCTCCAGCGTCTCCTTGAGGCTCAGGATCTCGGGGGGGAACACCGTCAGGTTTTCACAAAGCTTCAAGTGGCGGGCGCCGCAGAGTTCGCCTGCGCGCAGCTGTTCCAGGGTATGCATGGGATCGTCTCTATCGGGGTGGCTGGCTCGCGGCCAACGGCGCCGCCGGGCACTCGCCCGGCGGCCACAAAGGAGGGGCATTATAAAGAACGACGGCCAGAGATCCCCTGTTTTGTTGCCACCAGGACGCACACAGGCGCCAGCCGCGTAATGAAAGAGAGCAAGATCCGGGTCGTCGTGACGGGGGCCAGCGACCATAGTGGGTTAGAGCCAAAAGTGCTTTCGAACCAAAACCGGGTTTGAACCAAAGCGGCTCGAACCCGTCCACTTGTCTGCCAATCCTGCACGGGCGCCGCCACCTGGCGCCATGCACACCTCGCGAGGGAACTGCCATGTCACAACTGTCCAACAAGGTCGCCATCATCACGGGAGCCAGCTCCGGTATCGGTCGCGCCAGCGCCATTTTGTTTGCAAGGGAGGGGGCCAGGGTCGTGCTGGGGGCCCGCCGCCAGCCCGAGCTGGATGCACTGGTGGAGGAGATCAGGAAATTCGGGGGCCAGGCGGTGAGCCTGGCGGGGGATGTGAAAAGCGAAACCTATGCCCGCGCCCTGGTGGATCTCGCGCTGACCCGTTTCGGCGGGCTCGATGTCGCCTTCAACAACGCCGGCACCACGGGGACGCCGGGCAGCGTGCAGGAGATGGCACTGGCCCAGTGGCATGAGACCCTGAATACCAACCTCACCAGCGCCTTCGTGGGGGCCAAGTACCAGATCCCCGCCATGCAGGCACGCGGGGGCGGCTCCCTTATCTTTACCTCCACCTTCGTCGGCCATACCCTGGGGCTGCCCGGCATGGCGGCCTATGCCGCGAGCAAGGCGGGCCTCATCGGTCTGACCCAGGTGCTGGCCGCAGAGTTCGGGGCACAAGGGGTGCGGGTCAACGCCCTGCTGCCGGGGGGCACCGACACCCCCATGGGGCGGGCCTTTACCGATACGCCGGAGAGTCTCGCCTTTGTGCAGCATATGCATGCCCTCAAACGGCTGGCCCAACCGGAGGAGATCGCCCGCTCGGCCCTTTATCTCGCGTCCGATGCATCGATCTTTACCACCGGCATTGCCCTGCTGGCCGATGGTGGGGTATCTATTTGTCGCACATGACGTGGTCGCGCCCAAGAACCTGCGACAGCAACCTTATCGTGAGAGCGCCTTATGTCTGATTACGCCCGCATCGCCGATGCCATCCGTTTTATCGCAAGCCAGGTGGCGCGCCAGCCCACCCTGGACGAGATAGCGGCGCACGTGCACTTAAGCCCCTTTCACTTCCAGCGGCTCTTCAGCCGCTGGGCCGGGGTTACCCCGAAGCGCTATTTGCAGGTACTGACCCTGGAGCGGGCCAAGGCGCTGCTGCACGAATCACGCCCGCTGCTGGAGGTGGCTGACACCCTGGGCCTTAGCAGCGGCTCGCGGCTCTACGATCACTTCGTGCAGCTCGAAGCGGTCACACCGGGGGAGTACAAGCAGCGCGGGGCCGGACTGGTTATCGATCACGGGGTGCACGACACCCCCTTCGGCCAGGCGTTCGTTGCCCTGACCCCGCGGGGGGTGTGCAACTTCTCGTTTCTCGATGACCAGGCGCCAGAGGCGCCCCTCGCCGCCCTCGCCCAGCGCTGGCCTGCGGCCCAGCTGCGAGAAATGCCATCACGCACCCAAGAGGTCATCCACACCATGTTCGACACCAGCAAGGCACCGGATCGCCCCATCTCGCTGCATGTGAGCGGTACCAACTTTCAAATAAGCGTCTGGCGGGCGCTGCTCGAGATCCCACCCGCCAGGGTGGTGAGCTACGCCCAGGTGGCGAGCGCCATCGGCAACCCCAAGGCCGCCCGCGCCGTGGGGCTGGCGGTGGGCGCCAACCCCGTCGCCTTGATGATCCCCTGCCATAGAGTCATTCAGCAAAACGGCAAACTCGGCGGCTATCACTGGGGCGAGACCCGCAAACAGGCGATACACGCCTGGGAAGCGGCGAGGTATGAGTGAAAGTGGCTTTCTCCGCCCGACCTGATGAGGAAAACAGGAATCTTGGTAGTGAGTCAGCAGACAATCAGGCTGCGCCAGACAGCGTGCGGCGATATAAAACGGGGACATAAGAAGAATCGGGGCGCAGATCGCCCCTTTTGTTGCTTTGGCGAGGAATGGCGCTTAGCCCCCCAGCGGATTGACGAAACAGGTAGGGTGCAATAAGCCAGCGCATTGCACCGTTTGTTGAGCGGCTTTTGGCAAGGTATGAGGAACAAAAGTAGAGGTGCAATTTCATTGCACCCTACGGCACTTGAAGCCCACCATGGTGAGTGCAGGGCAGCGCCCCAGCACCTCGGGCAGCTCGGTGAAGCGGTTCTCGGAGCAGAAGATAATGCGCAGCTTCTTGCATTCGGCCAGCTCGTCAGGGAGCCGACTCAGCTGGTTGCCGGTGAGATCCATTACCTCCAGCGTCTCTTGGAGGCTCAGGATTTCGGGGCGAACACCCTCAGGTTTTCGGCGAGTTTGAGGTGGCGGGCGCCGCAGAGTTCTCCAATTTTGTTACCCCGATAACGGAATGGTTGCCAGTATAGTGGCATATATAGCTGACCATGATCAGCTTGGTCGGGCGTAATAAGTGAAGCGCATTGCACCATTTCCAGACCCGTTTTCACATAAGATGTAACGTGGCAGGTTAGTGATACAATTCACGTTATTCATTGCACCCTACAGTACTTATGAATTATTATATTTCACGATGAATATATGTTGCTGTAAAAACTAAAATGAGGAGTTCAGATTGTTTAAAGAAAATGACTCTTACAAAACTTCTGAAGAATTAATATCAGAAGTACTCCGTGATGAGAGACCACTCATTCTATTTTTAGGACAAAGCTATGCTAGCAGCGCAGATGGCGACTCTATCCTAAAAAAATTTCTGACTAATTTTTGCAACACACCTTTATCAGGAGACAACTGGAAAGATTTAATTAAAATAAAAGGCATAAGTCGATCCAGTTATGAATGGCTAGCAGAGCGTTTTGAAAGAAACGTACTACCCGATTCTTTGGCAATGATATTTCAAGTTGCCTGGAGCGCAGTATTCACCACATCCATTGACCCACAGATTTCTAGACGGCTTGAGACAAAAGGACGAATGCCAGAAACAATCGTCTCTAAAGACCACTTTGCTAGGGTTGCAAGAAGCAGATCAAGACCACCAGTTCATTATTTATTTGGAAAAGCAAATGAACTAGAGGGAAATTACAGCGTTCCTGTGACTTTGCTAGAATTAATTCAACGAAAGAGCGTACATTCAAACATTCTTTTAAGCAGAATCAGCGAAACTGTTACTCCACTTGGATTGTTAGTTGTGGAGGGATACAAACAAGATTGCGACTGGCTATCTGCTGATGAAATGCTGGCACCTATATCTATAGATGAAAGTATAAATGTACTATGGTTGGGACCAATTCCAACTAATTCTATGATTTTTGAGCTACTTAAAGAACGAGGCCAGATAAGAACTGACCTACGCAATTTAAGTGAAATCCTTATAGAATTATTAGTTTCCTCTAGCAGCACTGCTGAAGAACCACTAGGTTTGGTTGAGCAAAGAGGGAATGATACTATCACATTGAATGATGGTAAATTTTTCCAAGTTCCTCCATCACTTAGATTGAGGGTCGAGGCTGTTGCCACGATAATTGACGATTCTTGGCTCGAACAGACCCCTCCCTTGCTTGGACCCGCACTTGAAGAAGATTTCAGAAGATTCCACGGTGGTTTTGGTGGAGTGAGAACTCAGGTCGATGGAATTCGAAAAGGATATTCTATTATTAGAGATTATGAGTATTCGCTCGAAAAAACTGTCAGGTATTATACAAAAAACATCGGAAAATTACATAGTTGCATTGTGCTGCATGGTCAATCAGGAACCGGTAAATCAGTTGCTCTTGCAAGACTTGCATATTTTTTAAGATCGGAATTAAAAACCCCAGTCTTGTATGCTCGAAACAGAATTCCAAGTGCTAGCGATATCGAAGAATTTATTGCCGAGGTGGAAAAAGCTGGTGCCTACTGCATTGCCGTTATTTGTGACTCTAATCAGGCACCTGATCGCTATAAAGATTTGGCCAACAGCCTAAAAAGTCGAGGTAGAAAATGCGTAATAATAGGCTCTGCTTATAAGGTTGAAGGTATCAAAAAGACGAGCCGTAACTTCATAGAGGCTACGAGCACAACCAGTCAGAAAGAGATAATAGCATTAGGCGCATTATTGAAAATTTTCTCTCCAAAACAGGCTGAAAATATTCGATTGTCGTATCAAGAAAAAAATATTTTTGCATTGCTTTATCGACACCTGTCAATGGGACGAGCAAGGATAATAGATGGGATCACTGATGAGGCTAGGAATGCGGAACGCATCGTAAGGATAAAGGCAAAAAACATTCCATATTCAAATAAACCAGAGTACACGCTTGCTAAACAGTTGATAGATCTAGGGCTAGGTAGAGAGAACATTTCTATCTTCGAAGATGAATTACCAGAACATACAGAAGCAGGATTAGATGCTGCCGGTAAACTAATCGATTTAGTTATGGCTGCAGGTAGACTTGATTGTCCTGTACCACTGAATTTATTGCTACGTGCCCTAAGCGGCAGTCACCAAACCCTAGATTATGTACAAATATCTTACTTATTTGATGAGCTGGATCTTTTCAGATGGCATGTTGCTGATGCTGAAGGAAACGAATTCTTAGTTCAACCTCGATTGAGACTTGAGGCTGAGCTGATATGCCGTAGGAGATTGGCTGAACGCAGTAAAGAAATTGATTGCCTTCTGCAACTTATTCGGGCAGTTCGGAGAACGGGTACAGACTGTAGATCCGAAGTAACATTTCTACTAGACCTACTGGGTAAAATGCAGAAAGAAGGACCTAGAAAAAAGGCATATCAAGCCGGTTACCTAGAAATAGCGAAAGCTCTTACTACCCTGCGCGAACAACATAAAGTAACCGATGCTAGCATAATGTTACAAGAATCAGTCTTTAGACGTGCTGCGGTTCAAGCATCTGATAATGGCGAGATAAACCAAATTGGGGCTTTAACCGTCGAACAACGTGCTGAAATTTTAAATGAAGCAAGACAAATTGTTGAAATAGCGCGAAATACAATCGATGAGCGCACTCTTCGGGCAAGCAAAAAAACTCGTGAAAGCCTCGCGGTAGAATATGCATCAATATATGGATACCTAGCGGTGGGTTTGGCGCGTCAGGGAGCTGAAGAAACTGTCATATGGTCTCATTATCTGGCCGCAAAAGCAGCTATTGCTACAGCAATCTCTGTTGTCAATAATCACTATCCATTTGACATTGCCTTATGGACACCAGTTGATATTTTAAAGTTAAGGAAGTCATCCACAGTTCATGAGATGGAACTTAGAGCTGATGTTTTTTCTATACTTGACCAAGCAAACATCGAAAGATTTAATGACTATTCAGCTGGGAAATTTAAAGAACGGAAAATGCGCGTAGCTGAAAGTCTGGGCTCAACCGAATTAGCAGATGAAGCATTCGCTAGTTTAGAAAAAACGCATCCTTCCATTGCCTATTATCTTAGAGCCCGCACTATGTGTGCAGATATATTAAATTCACAGAAGAGTGAATTTCGGCGTTCAATGCTATCCCATATCCCTGAGGCTGTTAGATTCCTTCGCGATAGACTTGAAATAATTCAGACCGATATACGCCCTTTACAACTTCTTATTCAGTTGTTATGGATCAACAAGACTGGAGAGTTTATCTTTTATAAAGATAAGGCGATAATCCCTCAAGATAGAGGCTTTCAGAATGAAATTCTTACTTTAGTTAGAAAACTGAACATTCTAGCGGGAGATAATCAGAGAAATAATTTTAGATTATTGGAGGCTGTATTCGAATGGGTTGATGGAAGTGCAGAGCAATCAAGAGATTTGTTCAATGAGCTTTCTTCTGACACCGAATTTGAGGACTCATCACGAGTGATAAGACGCTTTCTGTTGGAATCAGACGAGCCAAATCGTGGATATAAAGGGCGTGTCATAAGGGATAGGGGAAATGGACACTGGACTGTTTATGTATTTTGCCTAGATAGAAATATTGATTTACTAGGCCGAGACTTTGTAAACGAAGATCTTGCCATTGGTCGAGAAATTTCTAATTTCAACATTGCATTTAATTACCTTGGCCCTATTGCCGAGCCACTTTCGCGCTATGGAGTCCGCTCATGAGCTTTGCAGAGATTCACACCCTTCATCTGGATTTCAAACGGAGGCTGACATCGATTATAGGCAAAGAAGTATTTCCAGAAATCACTGTGAGTCCACCCCGTGGAACGAGTGATGAGCTCTCATTCATACGACTAGTTGCATGGGGATACATACTTATATTTGAGTCTGGGCGAGGACCATTAGCCTTTCTAAAAAATCTCCCCCCGATGAGCCACTCTTCCAGTGTTACTCTGCCACATCTTCATGCATTGCGAACGTGGGCAAATCATAATTTGATTTTCGATAAGGAAAGGGATATAAAAACCATCCAGTTGGCAACAATGTGGCTTATACAAAAATGTGGAACTGGCTCACCGGAAACAGCTGAGCATTGGCAGAAATGTTTCGATGCAATAGTTGATGATCTAAAGCAACTTTTACGAAATGCGATTGTTACATGCGATTGCTTCGATAAACGCGAAGACAGGGCACAGCTAATACAATCATTTAAAAATACTCTTGACCGTAATTGGCAAGCTTATTTATTCGATGACTATGTGGACTGCGCCATAAAAAAATTTGGCTATGAGGGTATATCAGCAATAAACATTCGGCAAGCTAATCTAGACTCATGGAGAAAAATAGTCGCTGTTTCTATAGACAGTGAGTCAATACAACGTAATTTAACCATCAGAGTCGAAAATGATATCCTTAAGCTTATGGCGGCCTCATTTCCATTAACCTCCTATGATATTGAAAACTCAATACATAATTCTGATGGTAGAGTGGTGACGGCAGCGATGCTTTATTTACGAGAAAGATCTGGAGATAATTTAGTGAATATCGGTAAAGTATTAGAAGAACTACGAGCACTGCCTTAAGTGTGAGGTCGAGGTAACCCTATGAGCATTCTATATTATGAGCTTTGACTAGGGTTCCTATTACTGTGGCATGCTATACCCTTACTACCAGTAGCATATTGTCCATAGAGCATATCTATGCATCATTTTAATGAAATTAAGGTGTCTAGATCATTGGGAATGGATCAGTCAGAGAAAAAATAAAAAGCCCGCTACTAGGCGGGCTTTTTATTTTTTGACCATATGCTTGTCTACAATCTATCGCCGTTATTCCCATTCAATTATGTTTTAGAAAAAAATTTAAAATAAATTCATATGGTTGTATAAGGAAGAACTATAGATACCATCATTAATACCATACTATGAACATACACTCATTTCTGAAACAGGCCGAAATCCCTGTTATGCCGCTCTAGAGCCTATCGCTCGAGGAGAGAAGTAAAAAGGTCTCGAAGAGCTTTATCGTCAAAATTCTCTCGTCCATTATTTTTAGACGGCGAAAAAATTGGAGAGGAATCGAGACTACTATCATCCTCGAACTCACCTATACGTTCTTCGATATCTGAAACGGCGCTACTCAGCACACTATTCGGCACACCAAAACGGATCGCGAGCTTTTTGAGAGCATCAATTCGTTCCAGCAAGGAAGACTCATCTTCATCATCAATACGGCTAGCATTATCTTCAAACTCTTCAAGCGCAGCCTCCTGTAAGGCACAGGCAATACTGACGGGAAGCTCACTAGCACTATCCACCCAATCGACAAACGTGGACAGCATGTCACATGAGCTACAACGTATAGTATCTATTAGTGCCTTTTCGATGAGCCCTCGTAACTCAGCTTCATAAATGAAAGCGCGGCTACGTTCCCTGCCGCATAACTGGCAAAAAAGATCTATTAACCCCTTCCCATCCGACCATGGCCCAAAACCATTTTGAGGATTTCTGGCAATTGTCATAATGCTGTGCGCAAACCTCTCATCATTCGTGAGCTGCCACCAATCCATCAGAATTTTAAGTCGCTTGGAGTTTGCGGCATCATTGTATTCAAGCGTTCGGGGATCATCGTCTTTAGGTCGCCAGTGTTTACGCGTCTCGATCATATTCAGCATATCAACACAAGCTTTAGCGATCTTCGTTTGAGTAGATTTGCTGAACTCAGATTGATTTACGAACTCCCATAGTCGCAACAGCCAGTCAATTGAGACCGCCATTGGAGCAAGACGCATAACAAGGTTTGAATCCCGCAGGTAAGTAGAGAGATAGTCCTTGAGCGATGGATTGATGAAAGAGGCTCTTGGTTTACCGGCATTAACAATGTTAATGAAACTACCTTCCAAAATACGAAGAGCTTCTTCAAAATCCTTATGTCCGAGTGGCAGACCATAAGCTACGCTGAGTGCGTTATGCAGGCTATCGTAAGATTGAGAAAGAGCGTTGAGTTGAACCCCGTATTCTGAATGGAAAAACATCGTTATCAGTAGGTGCTTGCATCGATCATCAATGTGTGTGCGAAAAGCTGTATCCCAAATCTGACTTGGGTTGTTTAGGGCATCGATAAAGGCCTCGGGATAACTGGCAGGTTTGATATCGCTGATGCGTAAAACATCAGTCATTGCCTCAATAACACGTGGATTATAGTTTTTGTGATCAACAATTTCTGCAAGCTTCTTGCTTTCCAATAGTGAGAGGATATGTGAATGCGGTGTCTCTAACACGAGTAGATGATTGTAGAGAATTCTCGCCTTGATCCGGCGAGTATAGATGCCGACATTGAGTATGTACTTCATCACATTGAGATGAGGATCGCCAAGATATTCAGAAACCCTCCTCGCTTCCTCAAGAATGTACCCCCGCGTCGTCAGGATAAAACGAGCATTGGGTGAACGTTGTACGCGCCTCATGAAACGCGCTAGCTCAGAATCCTTGTGCGCTAGAGCTTGCCGATTAAGGGCGACCTTTCCCAAGAAGTCATCGAAGAAAAATACTTGCTTTTTGCTGTCGGTAATTGCAGCGAAACCATCTTCAAGACTACGGATAGGAATTAGCTCCCACTCCTCATTCAGGAAAGTGTAGCAAAGCATCTCGGCCAGAGTCGTTTTTCCGACACCAGGCGGCCCAGAGATAATAAGAATCCTATGCTTATTCAGCGTTAAGAGTGATTCATCGAAACTTGGGTTTGTTGCATATACACGAACCTTATGTTCGATATCTTCTCGAGTGAATACCGCAAATGTATGGGCTGCAGCACGAACGACTCTATCTAGAACACCCGCGCCTGAGAGCCACAGTTTAATGTGAGACTTGAGGATATCTGGGTACTTTCGGAGAAGAGCGTTGATATCCTCCGGACCAAAAATATCCGCCTCGGACCTCAGACTAGGTCCTATAAGTGGAACAAGCTTAGCCTTGCCAAGAGGTGTGAACTTACAAGATGTCGCAAGAATGTAACGATGCGGGGCCAGATTATCAATTGATGACCGCTCACGCCTCATAGTAGCCATCAGTTTACTCAACAGCGAACCTTCATAGTGCTTCGCCTGTAGAATAATGTTACCTATGGCCTGTGCGTGCCGGCCATCAATACCACCATCTGGCCCTGCGCAGAATGCTTCGAAGCGAACTCCTTCTTCTCTTCCGATTAAATCCCGAACAAGGTCCTCAAAATCCGCTGATGATAGATTTCTGAAATCGTAACTCATGCCACGGCGCCTTTAGTAATATTGGTTACTGTACTCACAAATGCCTTGCTCGCTGTGTAAGCGTATATATGTAAATCAGGGATCACCCTCTGCCCTACTCCATCAAAAAAAACATCCATTATCATTCTACCTTTGAATATTCCAGTCTTATCCCATGCGACTTCGCATAATCTAGAACAAGAATTTCAATCATTGATGTAACAGAACGTCTTTCACGTTCGGCGGCTAACTGTACAAGTTGCTTGATTTCACTAGATGTACGAATAGAAATCGTTTCATCTTTATTCAGGCGTGACATAGCTATGTCTCGTTAAAATTAGTAGTGAGAATGTACTGCGTTTTGCGTACATTGGACAATCGCTTTCTATTGCAAGAAGCATTAAGGGAGTAACGAATGGATAAGAGAAAACCTACCGAAGCTAGCTTCAGCACCAATCAAGCGTCACGACTCGAAGATAGCGCCATAAGCAAAGGGGCTCGGAAACTGACAGCCCATGAACTCGCAGAGCTTCGTCAGGATATGGCCGAATCATCAGCCAAGATGCGGACAGAGTTGGCGCGTAGACGGAACGATTGCCCGACTAAACAGGACTTCTGATCACCCGCGTAACTGGCAAGCCCTGCAGGGCAGGATGTACGTTGAGCGCCGCAGGTGCGAATAAGGGACAGTGAAGAGAGTTAACCGGCTTGCCGGTTAGCTAACTTCACACATCCTGCCCTCAGATCAGCCTTGTATCTCTCGGGGATCCCCAATAGGAAAGGGCTGTTATCGTCATACATAGGATTAAGTAATGTACTTACGCCAGGAAAAGATACGCAAACAGATAAAAAACCATATAAAACAGTAGATTACCAATAAAATTCATATACTTTACTTAGCTAAACCCAATAACTTTACACATACTTTCCATGCACTTTCCTACGATCTCCCCTCAGTCAGCTTTCAGGGCTAGATCCTTTCCTGGCGTTCAATCCTCGGCCTCTGGCCGATTGCGCAGTCAAGCAAGGTGTAACCGTCCGCATAAAGCAGACGGTTACACCGCCTGAAGATCCTGAGATATCCTGAATATCCTGCCAAAACAGTAAAAAATCGGGCGGGTGTGAAACGCCATCGGGCGGGTATGAAACGCCATCGGGCGGGTGCGAAACGCTATCGGGCGGGTGTGAAACGCTATCGGGCAGGGATGAGACGCTTTATCCTATTTTCAGCATCTATCGTTATCCCAACTGCATGCAATTTTTCCGCATCTTCCCTGAGCCTATGACGCTCATTTCGTATCTTTTGACTATTAAGATTTTCACCACAGACTGCGCGAATCAGGGTGTCAACATGCCATCCTCCGGTGGGATCATGCTTGTGGGTCAATATATGGCGAGCAATAGCTTGGCTAATACCGTGCCGCAAACGGGCAATGGGGGCCGGATCGTAGTACAGGCTTAGGTCGTGCTCCAATAGCATGACCAGTGCAATACCAAGCCGAACTCTCCATAAGTTCCGCTCCCCTCCCGTCAGAGGATCAAGGCGTGTCATCGGTGAAGGGATAACATGATCTATCAAACCACCGATTATTGGAAAATCGAACTGTGACGTTTCAATAGTTACGGTTGCTGCTCGCAGCTCAGTCAGTAATTTCTCAAGCTGGAAGAGGCTATACCGGCTGTCTGACAGCGTTTTCCGCACTTTGGCAGGGTCTACCAGAAGTTCGACACCACCATCGGACACATCGCGGCGACGTTCGGCACAATACAAGATTGCCTCAACAACATCTGCGTGCCGCTGGCCTAGCCTCCCCTGAATAGAACAACGGCCAAAGGATGTCTTCATCCAATTTGCCTCCCTCATACTCGGGCGTTGAGTCGCCTGGTAGATCATCACTCGTGCCTGCGCACTGGTACTGGTTGGAACGACCTTGTTACCAATTGTCATCAGCGCCCTCCAGAGCAATTTCCGATTTCTTGAACGGCAATACTTCTTTAGTTTTACGCCGTCTCTCCAACACAGCCGGCTTGAGTACGCCCCCCTCATGTCGGCGCAGCCAACGTTCGGGAAAAGGTGCTCCATAGTTGGCTTTGCTGACGCCAAAGCGGACGAAGTAACCTCGTTGGCCGTCGTTGACCCCCAACTCTTCGGCTTCCTTTGGCGTCATCCCCGAAAGGTAGGATTGCCAACGGATGTTATCGACCAATACAGATGAACCACGGCTGGCCTGCTGTTGATCACCAACCCCCATCATGGTCGCCCCCTTGCTGGAATGATGGAGAAATACGATAGCGCAGCCCGTTTCGACAGCGATGGCCTCCATCCTGCCAATCACCTGCGACATTGGCCCACTGGCGTTCTCCTCCTCGATATGGAAGCGCCGCAGAGTATCCAGAATCAGCAGACGTCGGCCATCAGCAACCTGTATAAGTCCGTCGAACCACGCCGAAGACATAATGTCAGGACACCGACCAATCAGCGGCTCAATCAGTAATCCATCAGCTACCGCCTGCTGCTCTGTAAGCGTGAGATGTGCACCCAATACATGTAACCGATGATGAATCGTGGCGGTCGGATCTTCAGCTGGCAGATAAGCCACAGCCCCTGTCAGGAATTCACCGATCTTCAGTAGATCTGGGCCTCCAGCAATCTGTGTCGCAAGCTGTAAGGCCAACATGGACTTACCCGCCCCACCAGGTGAAACAATTGCGCCTACAGTTCCCGCAACCATATTCGGTAGGACGTAATCAATAGGCGGCGGCAGCTCAGTAAAAGCGGCCATGAGATCGAGGGCCATGCTATTAACCTCCAATAGTCTGGCCGGGGCGTGAAGCATGGAATCCTGAAGACTTACGCTCTTCAATCCATTTTTCGACTTCCGATAGATCCCAAGCAACATTTCTGCTTGTCAGGGCAATACGGCGCGGGAATTCTCCCCGCAGCTCCATGTTGTAAATTGTTCGCGCAGAAAGTGGGATCATGTCCAAAAGTGCTTTTCTATTAATCAGGGTCTTGAATGCCATTGTTTGCATGTGTTTTCCTCCAGCAACTAGTGAAGGCTTGATAGTGCCAAGCAATACAACTTGAGTAAGCGTATTAATTGGCTAAAATGGTTGACATGAAAAAAGCACCAAAGATAGTCATCTGGGAAAACTGCGATCATCACATTTCGGCTGCCATCCAGCAGTTTGAAGAACTCTGGCTGCCATACTCGCTTTCATCACGCCGCTACCCCATCCTTCGCTTGATCAAGGAAGTCCTCGACCAAGCTGTAAATAGCTACATAAAGACTCTTCCAGCAAACTACACAGGGTATCTTCCTGGTGCGGCGGTCGGTGTACCTTTCAGTGAAATTGTCAGACTGGTGGGGCTAGAGGCCATGGTTCGTATGCAACGTCAGTTATTGCGACAGTTCATCAAAACTGAAGACCAGCAAACGACGAGAGACATGTGTTTTGTCGCTACGCTTGAATCTTTGATTGGATTAGTTTGGTGCTGTGCATGCAAATCTCCCAAAAGGTCTACCTCCCAAAAAGGTGTCAACCTGAATAAGCAACGAAAACATGGATTTTGCGAATTCTGCGGGAATATGACTGAGTTTGCCACCTTTATGGCAACGGTGGAGGAGAACCGGATCAATAATTCCGAACTCGAAGATCACAAGAAATTAGAACTCAGTCACCAGTATTGCAGTGAGCATCGACCCAAGCTGGTAACTGGTGAGTGGAATCCTTTATACAGACAGGCAAAACGCTCTCTAGCGAAGTTTAATATCGAACTTGCCAGACTGACTCATCAATGCACCAACCGATCCAGACCTAACGCACTATCAGGCAATGAACTGATAGATAAATACTTTTTCCAATTGATGCTGAAATTAACCTTGCAGTCCGCAGATGAAGCCGAATTACGTAACTTGGCTCGTAGAATGGTGGACTCAAAATTTTCTGACACAAAAAAAATAATACTTGTCCTTAAACAGTTAGGATTGAATCAGACTGATATTGGGAGACGAATACTAACCGTTAAACAAAAACCAATGACGCGGCAAGCTATTTCCAAATCATTGCCATCTATTCGAAGAGAGTTTCTATTGTCACAATAAATAAATCATGAATAAACCGATAAATTAAAAGGGGAAGATTGTGATTAAAGAGTTTACGCAAAAAGATGGTAAAAAACTAACACTATCAGAATCTGCAATCAAGCACATTATAGAGGGGGATTTTACCATAAGGCCAATTCAAGGGCATGATAACATGACTGTATTGCGAGGAGGATTACATACTTATGATGCATGGGTTAAATTCAAAAAAAACTATATCAACGAATTAGAGCATCTGCATTTTTTTCATAGTTTACAACATAAATATTGGTATTATGCAAGAGAGCTTGGAAACGGAGTTATTACACTAAGAATTCCCAGAGAACTATTTACTGGAAATGCGGCAAAAATAACAATGTACCCTGATGAATATTATAAATCAGGTTTTCTCTGGAAGACATTATTCCCTAAAGGTTATGACAGAGATAAAATTATAAAAGTTATAGAGGAGGCTTTAGATAATGAGGATATCCATCAGAGGAAAGCAGGGCAAATAATTGGTTACATAAATAAAAACAACCCACTACTAAAAATGAAAGTGACCATACAACACCATGGGAAAGAAATTAAATCTGCTTTTCCTGCTTGGACACAACCAAATTCAGGAAACAATGGTAAGCCATATAGTCACTACGATAACATAGGGTTTGTAATAGCACAATCAACAGAGTATTTCGATGATGAACATAAAATATCAACCATTAAAAATTTTCTTTTTCCTGGTTTTCCTATTATGGCAGAAGAGCTTCACCTTCATACCCCTAGCATCTTCACTACTAGGAAAAAACCTATAAAAAATGAATCACCTACTCTCAGAGCTGCTAATCGATTAAAGGAGTTGAAAGAGTTTACTATAACTTATGAAGATAATAATTTAATCTATAAATATCTAAATGACTTCGCCTTAATAAAATATAACCCTGAGCTAGTTTCAGGTATTTACGCAAGTGCCAGATACGAAATTTCGGAGAGTCTTTCTTTCTTTAATACATTCCAAATTATCCAAAATTTTGTCGATGGACTATATTATTTGTACCTTACAAATCAAGAGCAAAGGCTAATTGAAACTATTGTTTTCATGTTAAACAACATGGTCTCGCATACTCTACTAGATATTTTATCTAAAAAAAGAATAATATCGGCAATGATCAACATTGTTTCATCCGCAAACATCCCTGAACTTTCTTATAAATTCGTCCTAGCCCTAGCAAAATCACCAATTAGGCGAGAAGCATACCTAGAATACAATTTGGATTCATTATCCAAAAAGAAATTAACTGAAAAAACTCCATTAGATCACTTTCCTGACGAACTAGTTATGATAGTAAATCCCAGCTTGGATATTAGCATAGAACGTCAGGACTTTATTGAAATTTTAAAAGAGATAATTGGCGAAACCTATACATTAAACTTTAATGAGGAGAAATTAAATTCCTTATTAGAAGAAACCCTCAATAATCAGTCAGAAAATTTCAATGTATTGATTGATGATTATCTATCTCACTCAACACCAAAAGATTTCATATCTCTATCGGAGTTTATAGGGGATATATTAAACTCTGCAGCAAAATATACTAATGGTGACAGAGAACAGCTCATAGCAAGTGCTGGGTTAATCTTGAGAGATTACTGTAGAATTCAATTCGCTCATCGACAAAGAATCAACGCCAGATATATAAGCTATCATGATCACACAGCGGAAATATACTTACCAATAGACAATGACCTTCTATTTGGATTTATTCTAAAACATGAACGTATAACCAACCACGTCAAGCTCGAAAACTTTACCAAAGCCATAATTAATTTTGCCAATATCATTTCCGATCAAGCGTTAGAAAATGATTCAAAAAACTTCATGGATAAAATTGGAAAAGATAGACCACCTCTTCCTGAAAAATTATGACAACGGAAATCAATTGATATATATTGGTATATAGCGCTTATTTTTATTCTTGAAGGATAATACACACCTAATCAGCAGCCACATTTCACGAAAATGTGGCTGCTCTATTTTAAAAATTCAAACTGAGCGGTAAGAACAATCGACCTGCTCTACATTGACCGAGTCCATTCATCAATCATATCCGCCCAATCCTGCAACATGGCTGTACGCTGCTCGCGATATTCAGCCTTGTTATATACAGCTCTCACGCCCTTTTGCTCATGAGCAAGGCATTTCTCGATCCAGTCAGTGTTATAGCCAGCTTCATGTAGTAGGGTGCTGGCGGTACGCCTCAGGTCGTGGGGCCCAAACTTGGCGAGCGGCTTGCCTTCTTTCTGTGCCAGTGTGTAGGTCATGGTCATCACCCGATTCAGGGTAGCACTGCTCATGGGCAAATCTGAGTCGTAACGGGATGGCAGTATATAGTCAGAGCCACCAGAGAAGGTCTTCAATGCGATCAGGATGTCTAGGGCTTGTCTGGATAGAAACACCAAGTGGGGTGTCCGTCGCTTCATCCGCTCTTTTGGGATGGTCCAAAGAGCCTCGCTGAAATTGATCTCGTTCCAGGTGGCATTGGTCAGCTCACTTTTACGCACCATGGTCAAAAGCAGCAACTTTACCGCCGCACGGATGGAGGGTGATGTACCTATCCGCCCCATAAATTCATACATAAGCCGGATTTCTGCAGGCGACAATGTTCGATCTCGTGGCTCAAATCTGGCAATGCTCGTTGGTCTAACAAGGTCAGCTGGGTTATCAACTTTCTGCCCTCGCTCGATGGCCCAACGATAAATCTGCAGCACTATGTCACGGGTATGAACAGCCGTTGCAGGAGCCCCTCGCTCCACAATGGCATCTGTCAGCATGCGCAAATCTTCATGGGTGATCTCGGTCAGCTTCTGGTTGCCAAATTTCGTTTCCAACTCCCGTGCATAGACTGAGCGACGCATATCACGGGTGGAGTCGGCCATCTGGTAACCACGCAACCATTTTTCAGCCCAAGCACCAAATGTTTCAGCATCTTTTACCCGAGCCTTTTTACGGGCCTTCTCCTTAGCCGGAGACTTACCGTCGGCCACCATCCGCTTGGCTTCATTCAGCCGCTCGCGGGCTTCAGCCAAGCTGATACCACCGACACCGTAGCGGCCAAAGGTGATCGTCTCTTGCCTGCCATTGATCGAGTAGTTGTAACGGAACGAGACCGAACCGGCGGGGGTAACGGCTACATAAAGGCCATCCCGGTCATTCACCTTGTAAAGTTTGTCCCTCGGCTTGAGGTTGCGTAGCTTGGTATCAGTCAGCAAAAGTCTTATCCTTCCTCGAATCCGATACCATGCCAAAAAATCACCCAGAAACTAGGCAATAACAACAATAAAAACAGTTACTTAAAGTAAATAAATACCATGAACATATAGGGTCAAGCAGCATGGTATCGGCTATCACTCATGGCATCATGCCTCGATAATACCACCTTGAATGCCATCCTCAAGTGGTGCTTACCTCTGCCATCCGTTGCCAGACCATGCCAAACACAAAAACAAAAAAGCCCATGTAAACATGGGCTTAAGTGTCTATTCATGCCGATTGGTACCAGCTGATGCCTAACGGGTGATCATTCCCATTCGATGGTTGCGGGCGGCTTGCCGGAGACGTCGTACACCACGCGGGAGATGCCGTTGATCTCGTTGATGATGCGATTCGAGACGTGGCCGAGGAAGTCGTACGGCAGGTGAGCCCAGTGAGCGGTCATGAAGTCGATGGTCTCGACGGCGCGAAGCGCAATGACCCAGTCGTACTTGCGACCATCACCCATGACGCCAACGGAGCGCACCGGCAGGAAGACGGCGAACGCCTGGCTGACCTGGTTGTAGAGGTCGGCCTTGCGCAGCTCTTCGATAAAGATGGCATCAGCCTTGCGCAGCAAGTCGCAGTACTCTTTCTTCACTTCGCCAAGGACGCGCACGCCCAGACCCGGACCCGGGAAGGGGTGACGGTAGAGCATGTCGTAAGGCAGGCCGAGTTCGAGGCCGACACGGCGCACTTCGTCCTTGAACAGCTCGCGCAGGGGCTCCACCAGACCCATCTTCATCTCTTCCGGCAGGCCGCCGACGTTGTGGTGAGACTTGATGACGTGGGCCTTGCCGGTCTTGCTGGCAGCGGATTCGATGACGTCCGGGTAGATGGTGCCTTGCGCCAACCAGCGGGCGTTTTTCAGCTTCTTGGCCTCATCGTCAAACACCTCGACGAAGACGCGGCCTATGGTCTTGCGCTTGGCTTCCGGCTCGTCGATGCCCGCGAGAGCAGAGAGGAAGCGCTCTTCGGCGTCGACCTTGATGATGTTCAGGCCGAAGTGATCGCCGAACATGTCCATCACCTGGGTGCCTTCGTTCAGGCGCAGCAGGCCGTTGTCCACAAAGACGCAGGTCAGGCGATCGCCGATGGCGCGGTGCACCAGCATGGCGACCACGGAGGAGTCCACGCCGCCGGAGAGGCCCAGGATCACCTCGTCGTCACCCACCTGCTCGCGGATGCGGGCAACGGCGTCGTCGATGATGGTGGCCGGGGTCCAGAGGCATTCGCAGCCGCAGATATCCTTGACGAAGTGCTCCAGCATGCGGGCGCCCTGACGGGTGTGGGTCACTTCCGGGTGGAACTGCACGCCGTAGAAGCGCTTGGCCTCGTCGGCCATGGCCGCGTGGGGGCAGGTCGCGGTCTGGGCTATGGTGGTGAAGCCTGCGGGGATCTCGGTGACCTTGTCGCCGTGGCTCATCCAGACATCCAGCAGGGCATTGCCGTTGTCGGCGATGGCATCTTCGATGTTGCGCAAGAGGGCACTGGTCTTGCCGGAGTGGCCCAGCACTTCGACCTGGGCATAACCGAATTCACGCAGGTTGGAGGACTGCACCTTGCCGCCGAGCTGCTCGGACATGGTCTGCATGCCGTAGCAGATGCCGAACACCGGCACGCCGGCGTTGAACACGTACTCGGGGGCGCGCGGGCTGCCCGCCTCGGTCACGGATTCCGGGCCGCCGGAGAGGATGATGCCGCTCGGATTGAATTCGCGGATCTGCTCTTCGGTTACGTCCCAGGCCCACAGCTCGCAGTAGACGCCGATTTCACGGACGCGACGGGCGATGAGCTGGGTGTACTGGGAACCAAAATCCAGGATAAGGATACGGTGGGCGTGAATGTCTTTAGTCATTTTATTCCTGCATCAGGCTGATGTTGTCACAAAAAGCACGGGATAAAAAAATGGTGGAAAAACGGGGCGCAGGGCCCCGTTTTATCAGCCCATCCGGTAGTTGGGGGCTTCTTTGGTAATGGTCACGTCGTGGACGTGGGACTCTTTCATCCCGGCGCCCGAGATGCGCACGAACTCGGCCTTGGTGCGCATGTCGTCGATAGTGGCGCTGCCGGTCAGGCCCATGGAGGAGCGCAGGCCGCCCATCTGCTGGTGGATGATCTCCTTGAGGCGGCCCTTGTACGGCACGCGCCCTTCGATCCCTTCCGGCACCAGCTTGTCGGCGGCGTTGTCGGTCTGGAAGTAGCGATCGCTGGAGCCCTTGGACATGGCGCCGAGGGACCCCATACCGCGGTAGGACTTGAAGGAGCGGCCCTGGTAGAGCTCGATCTCGCCCGGCGCCTCTTCGGTACCGGCAAACATGGAGCCCACCATGACACAGCTTGCGCCCGCGGCGATGGCCTTGGCCACGTCACCGGAGAAGCGGATGCCGCCATCGGCAATCACAGGCACGCCGGTGCCTTCCAGGGCGTCCACGGCGTCGGAGATGGCGGTGATCTGGGGCACGCCCACACCGGTCACGATACGGGTAGTACAGATGGAGCCCGGGCCGATACCGACCTTGACGGCATTGACGCCAGCGGCGACCAGCGCCTTGGCGCCAGCGGCGGTGGCGACGTTGCCGCCGATGATTTGCAGGTCAGGGTAGGCTTCACGGGTCGCCTTGATGCGATCCAGCACGCCCTGGGAGTGGCCATGGGAGGAGTCAATCAGCAGCACGTCCACACCGGCTTCCACCAGGGCGGCGACACGCTCTTCGTTGCCGGCACCGGCACCGACGGCGGCACCGACCCGCAGACGGCCGCGCTCGTCTTTACAGGCGTTCGGCTTGCGCTCGGCTTTCTGGAAGTCTTTGACGGTGATCATGCCCTTCAACTTGAAGTCGGCGTTGACCACCAGCACCTTCTCGATGCGGTGCTTTTGCATCAGGGCAACCACCTCTTCGCGAGGAGCCCCTTCACGCACGGTGACCAGACGATCCTTCTGGGTCATGATCTGTTCAACGGTCTGGGAGAGATCGATCACGAAGCGCACATCACGGCCGGTGATGATGCCCACCAGCTGGTTGCCGTCAGTCACCACGGGGTAACCGGCGAAACCGTTCTTGTGGCTCAGCTCCTTGATCTGGGCGATGGTCATGTCAGGGCGTACGGTGACGGGGTCGGAGACCACGCCGCTCTCGTACTTCTTGACCTTGCGCACTTCGGCAGCCTGCTGCTCGATGGACATGTTCTTGTGAATGAAGCCGATACCGCCTTCCTGGGCCAGTGCGATAGCCAGACGGGCTTCGGTCACTGTGTCCATGGCAGCGGAAATCATCGGGATATTCAGGGAGATAGCAGACGTGAGCTTGGTACGCAGGTCGGCGGTATTCGGAAGAACAGTGGAGTGGGCTGGAACCAACAGTACATCGTCGAAGGTCAGCGCTTCTTTGGCAATCCTGAGCATGGCAATATCTCACCGTTGAGGAGTGGGGGTGTAAAATATTGCCGACAAATTTTACTCATGCATTGGTCAGTGGTAAAGAAGTTTTTTGAATTTTTTATGGTCTAGCCCGGATTAACGCCGCCAACGGGGCAAAAAACCAATAAATTCAGGCGTAACCATGCCTTTTTTCGCGACAAGATGATCTTTTTTGCCGTTGGCAGCCAAATGCCCGCCAAGGGCCCGTCGGGTCACTTTTCAACTCTTCCCCTCCCCCGCGCGCCGCAGGGGGCCGGACTCAGCCCCCCTGATAGCGACCGGGTTTGTGCCAGTTCATCAGCATGGCGTTCATGGCGAGCGCGCTCAAGGTAGACCAGAGCAGCAAAGAGAGCGGCAGGGTGAGCAGGGAGAGGGCGAACACCAGCACGTCCAGTACCATCTGGCTCTTTCCCGCATTGATGCCGGTGCGCCTTTGCAGCCAGAGCGTCACCACGCCTATGCCCCCCACCGACGCGTTGTGGCGGGCCAGGGACAAGACCCCCATGCCGAGGAAGGTACCCCCCACCAGGGCCGAGAACAGGGGGTGGACATAGCTCACCGTCAACAGCAGCGGCACCGCCTGGGTGGCGGCCGAGAGGGCGACGTTGACGATCAGCGTCTTGACCATGAAGGCCCGCCCCATGGTGACGTAGCCAAACACCAGGAAGGGCAGGTTGACCAGGAAGAAGAGCACCCCTATGGGCAGGCTGCTGACATGGGCGAGCAGCAGGGCTATGCCCGCGATGCCGCCGGTGATCATGCCGGCGCACTTGAGCAGATTGAGGCCGACTGCGATAAACATGACGCCGAGCACCATGCCGTAGACATCGTCCTTGAGGGTGTGGGCCAGCCCCTTGTCTGCAGAGAGTGGCTGCATGGTCATTTCACCTTCCATATGACTCCTTAACACGAATTGATTGTGGCGTCCCTTGCCCGAAAACCAGGCCGCTCCGGCACGGATGGCGGCGGTGCATTAAGCCTGCTGGCACCCGCCCCCGACCTTGCGGCCCACTGCCCCTGACATCGCCATCATGGGCATGACAAGTCACAGCAAAAAGAGCGCCAATCAAAACAAGAGTCCGAGATACCATCAAAAATCGAATTTAAATTCCGAGTAGTCACCAAAAAACAGATGGATCATACCAATCCGGGGATGGGCTTCCCTGCCGGATCAGCATGTTTACCCAGTCACCCCGAAAACATGTCGTGGTCATCCCTGATTAACTCGCTTTTTCGGTTTATCATGCCGATAAAATGCCACTTTGCAGCATGAAAGATGCCCATCAGAAGGGCGCCATGGGGGCGATATGACATGTTTCTGCGGGATTAGGCTCAAGGGCAAACAACAAGGATATGCACCACATCGGGGCAAGCGCACCAAAAACGTGCAATTCTGGGCCCTGCGCTTGCCTCCCCCGGCGCGATCCGGGCGGGATGGGCCTGCTCTCATCCCCGCATCATGCCCCGGCGCCATAAAAAAGTCGGCCCCAAGGCCGACTCGCTGCACGCAGTGACAGGTTTTCCTTATTTGAGGTACTTGCCGTCAGCCCCCACCTTGCCCGGGCCGTTCAGCACCCAGATCCGCGCCGAGTAGGCGGGCACCAGGAAGCTCAGGCTGCCGTTGCTGACGCTCTGGCTCGCGCCGGTCACCGCGTCCCTGTAGGTGCCGTTCTTCAGGCCGCTCAGGTTTATCTGCTGGGCCGCGTTGGCCGCGAGGCCCACGGCGGCGTAGCTGCCCTCGGCGCCGAGATCCCGCACAAAGCTGATGCCGCTCCCCCACTCGTTCACCTGGCTCATGGGCGCCTTCTGCAGGGCGGGCACCGCCTTGCGGATCTGGTTCAGGCGCTTGATGTGCTGATAGAGCGGATGGCTCGGGGTGGCCGGGTTGTCCAGCACCTCCCCGTAGTAGGCGCGACCGGTCTGATCCACCGTCATGGTGGCCCCGTCGATGTCCTGGGGCTTGCCGGCCTGGAACATCACCTCCTCCCCGTAGTAGAGGGTCGGGATGCCCCGCGCGGTCCAGAGCAGGTTGTAGGTCATGGCCGCATTGCCCTCTTCCCCGCCGTAGCGGTACTTGAAGTCGTTGTCCGGCCCCACGTCGTGGTTCTGGAAGAAGGTGATGAGCTTGGTGGCATCCCCGTAGACCCAGTCCATGGCAAAGATCCCCCCCACCCCGCCAAAGCTCCCCTTGGTGACGTTGTCACGGAAAGTGGAGAAGAGGGAGAAGTCCAGCACAGAGAGGCCGGAATCGCCCCCTGCGCGGGGATCCGCCGGGTTGGCCGTGGTGCGGGTATACCACCAGGGGCGGATCACCGCGGAGGCGTTGTCGTTGGCCAGCTCAGAGCCCCAGCCGGTGCCCTTGACCAGGTTCTCGCCAAACACGAACAGCCCGGGCTTGTGGGCCTGCCAATCGTGGACATAGGTCAGCAGCTCGTCCCGCTCTATGTGCTTCAAGGTATCGATGCGGATGGCATCCACCCCCATGTCGAGGTACTGGTGGATGGCGCCGTTGAGGTACTCCTTGACGTTCTGGTTGCCGGTGGCGAGATCGATGCAATCCCCCGCCATGTGCTTGCGCTGCAGGGCGAGCGGGCTCTCCCAGTCACCGCCGGACATGAAGCCGTCCAGGTGATACCAGCTGGGATCCAGGGTCTGGGCGTCGATGCCGAAGAAGCGGTTCGGGTTGTAGCCAGCGCTCGGCACTGTGGCCCCGGTCTTGGGGTCCACCAGGGGCTGGGTGCCCGCCGGATCGGACTGGCAGCGGGCCTTGTACCAGTCGGGGGCCGCCGGGTTGTCATCGTCACAGCGGTTGGCGCTGGCGTAGTCCCCGAGGTTGCCCTGATAGGGGCCGTTGTTGATGAGCCCCTGGCTCGACCCCGCCGGCACGTAGTACTTGACCGGCAGGCGATCGATCCAGGTTTTGCCGCGCAGGCCGTATTGGCTCGAATGGTTGATCACCACGTCCTGTATCACCTTGAGCCCCTTGGCGTGGGCGGCCTGGATGAACTCGCGATAACCGGCTCCCGGCGACTCCAGACGGGGATCGACCCGGTAGAAGTCGTAGGCGTGATAGCCGTGGTAGTCGAGGCCGGAGCGGTTCTCCACCGGCGGCGTCACCCAGATGGCGGTGAAGCCGAGATCCTTGATGTAGTCGAGCTTCTCGATGAGCCCCTTGAAGTCGCCACGCCAGTGGGGATCCCCCGCCTTGTAGCGGTCCCGATTGTAGTAGTTGTTGCTCCCGTCCCCATCGTAGAAGCGGGCGGTCAGCAGGAAGTAGATGCTCTCGGCGCGAAAATCGCCCCCCGCCACCGGGGTCTCGCCAATCTGATAGCTGAAGCTCTGCTCCCCTTGATTGCCGGTCCCATCGACACTCAGTGTCTTGATCACCAGATCGGTGCCGCTCCCCTTGTCGCTGGCGAGAATGGCCTGACCGGCGTAGAGGGGGGACGCCGTGGTGGGGGTGCTGCCGTCCGTGGTGAAATGGACGGCGGGGGCGCTGTCGTTATCGTCGCTCACCCCCAGGGTGATGGACTGGCTATCCACATAGCTCCCCGGGGCCGGGGTGGCGGTCACGGTGGGCGCCTGATTGTCGGCGCCGGCGAGCGGTGCCACCTCCAGCGTCTTGTCCTGGCTATCGAAGCAGATGCGGTAACGGGTGTTGGCGTTCACCTTGTAGTCCTGGGCCGGGTAGGCCTCGGTCCAGTCACCCTTGCGGTCAATCTTGAAGCGGGGGTTGCTGCTGCCGAACGTCTGCTCGGTACAGAAGCTCACTCCGTCCTCGCTGGTCATGGGGGTCAGGCCCCAGTTGTTGGGGGTGCCGCGGAAATACCAGCTGCCGCCGGTCTGGGGGGCGGCAACCACCAGGCTCACGCTGCTGCTGCTCCTGGCCCCCTGATCGTCGGTGACCGTCAGGCCATAGGTGAAGGTGCCCGCCTGGGCTGTGTTGACGCTGATGCTATCCGTGGTCTCGCCGCTGCTCCAGAGATAGCTCGCTATCTGGCCGTCGGGATCCGTGGAGTCGCTGCCGCTCAAGGTAACGGTATCCCCCACAGCGACATTCAGGATGCCCCCCGGGGTGATGACAGCGATGGGGGGCTGGTTGTCGTCCCCGAGCGCCGTGATGCTGTAGGCCTGGGTCTGGTCGTTGACCTGGAAGCGCACATTGCCGGTGCCGCTCCAGAGGATGTCGCCGCCGCTGCGCTCCAGCACGCCGTCGCCGTTGTTGTCACCGAAGTTGACGGCCCAGTCACCCGCCTGATCGAACTTGAGCCGCTGGCTCGCCTTGCCATCCATGTAGGCGTCGGCCTGCCACAGGTGATCCGCCACCAGCGTCATGGGCAGGCTGGCCCAGCCATTGAAGGTGCCGCGCACCTTGAGCTGCGGCAGCGTGCTGGCAAACCCCGCGGCCTCGCAACTCGCCACCGCCGTGGTGGTGATGGCCTGGGTGCCGGCATGGATGCGGATCTGATAGGAGGTATTGGCCGTGACCGCGTAGTCGGCGCTCGGGTAGCTCTGCTGCCAGTTACCGTATCGGTCGATTTTAAAGCGCGGGCCGCCGCTGGCGTCCCCACCCTGGAAGAACTGACAGGTGTCAAAGTTGATCCCATCGGTCGACACCATGGCGGTCGCCGCCCATCCATTCGCGGTGCCCCGGAAGAACCACTCCGCCGCCGTGCTCGGCGCCGTGATCAGGGTTCCCAACAATCCGGCCGCGAGTATCCATCTAGCCATTGATAGTCCTTTATTTTCATTGTTTTGTGTGTGACGCCTGTGTACCCAGGCATTCCCCCATCCGCTACAGGCCCGCCTTCGGATGAGCCCGACCAGTCTAGGGTCCCGAGTGACCGACTCATGGCCAGCACGCGCAAAATGTGACCGATGTCGACCTCGCCATTGGCTGTATGTGATTGATAGCGCTTTCATTTCTTTGCATGGGACTGAAGGGGAAGTCCTCACGTGGGGATAGAGCCACGGCGCTCGTGGCGGTCACATCGGGGAAGATGATCAGCCCCTTGCCTCCTGCACTGGGCCGTTGCCATTGGGGGCGCTTGCCGCCATGATGCAAGGCCCCTTGCCATCTCGGGCAGCAGGGCACTTCATTCAGGGAGAGAAGATGAGAACATCGGATTACGTGCGGCTGCTGGTGCTGGCGGCCATCTGGGGCGCCAGCTTCCTGTTCATGCGCATCGCGGCGCCCGCCTTCGGCTCGGTCAACACCACCTTCCTGCGGGTCTTCTTCGCCCTGGTCGGGCTCGCCGCCATGCTGTTGCTGCTGCGCACCCCCATGCAGTTTCAGGGCAAGCTCAAGTCCGCCATGGTGCTCGGCATCATCAACTCAGGCGTGCCCTTCCTGATGTACGCCATCGCCGCGCTCTGGCTGCCCGCCGGTTACTCCGCCATCCTCAACGCCACCACGCCCCTGATGGGGGCTCTTATCGGCTTCTCCTTCTTCCACGAGACGCTGACCTTGCGCAAGTGGGCCGGGGTCATGCTGGGGCTGATGGGCATAGCCCTCATCACCACCACGGGGGAAGTCGACCTGAGCGGTCAACTGGCCATCGGGGTGCTGGCCTGCCTCATCGCCACCGCCTGCTATGGCTGCGCAGGCTTCCTCACCCGGCGCTGGATCAGCGAGCGGGGGGGCCTGGACGCCAAGCTGGTGGCCTTTGGCAGCCAGCTCGGTGCCTGCCTCTTCCTGCTCCCCTTCTTCGGCTACACCCTGGCGACAGGCCCCGCCGTCGACTGGGCCCAGCCTGGGGTCTGGGCCAGCGTGCTGGCGGTCGGCTTCATCTGCACCGCCCTCGCCTATCTCATCTACTTCAGGCTGATCGCCGATATCGGGCCCCTGCGATCGCTCACTGTCACCTTCCTGATCCCCCCATTTGGCATACTGTGGGGCTATCTGGTGCTCGGCGAGACCCTCACCGGCGGCTTCGTGGCGGGCGGCGCCATCGTCTGTCTCGCGGTCTGGCTGGTGGTGAGCCCGAGCAGGGCCGCCAAACCGGCCAAGGCGCAGCCACAGAGCTGAACGCCGGCAGGCAGATCTCCCATGGCTCGGCAGATGGCACAGGCAAACTGGCGCCAGCCGCTGCGGCCACAGACACGGACTCGGCGGATGGGCCGAACTGGGGTAAGATGTGCCCCATCGTTTTCTCCCCGCTCCGGCGGACACAGCAGCAGGGCCAGCCTTGAACCACCTCGACGAATCCAGCCAGAGCAGGCAACAGCAGATCTTTACCGTCACCCGCCTCAACAGCGCCGTGCGCATGATACTGGAGCAGGATCTGGGGCTGGTGTGGCTGACCGGCGAGCTCTCCAACCTGGCGATGCCAAGCTCCGGCCACTGGTACTTCTCGCTCAAGGACATGTCGGCCCAGGTGCGCTGCGCCATGTTCAAGGGCAACAACCGCCGGGTGCCGTTCCGGCCGCAAGATGGCATGCAGGTGCTGGTGCAGGCGCGGGTCTCCCTCTATGAGCCCCGCGGCGACTACCAGCTCATCATCGAATCCATGCAGCCCGCCGGGGACGGCATGCTGGCCCTGCGCTTCGAGGAGCTCAAGCGCCGCCTCGGCGCCGAGGGGCTGTTCGACGAGGGGCGCAAGCGTCCGCTACCCCGCGAGCCGCGCGCCGTGGGGCTGATCACCTCGGCCACCGGCGCCGCCCTGCACGACATGCTGACGGTGCTGGGGCGCCGCGCCCCGGATCTCCCGGTCTTTATCTACCCGACCCAGGTGCAGGGCAGCGCCGCCATCGGCCAGATCGTCTCCGCCATTGCCCTGGCCAACCGCCGCGCCGAGGTGGATGTGCTCATCGTCGGGCGCGGCGGCGGATCGCTCGAAGATCTCTGGTGCTTCAACGAGGAGGCGGTGGCCCGCGCCATTGCCCACTCCGCCATCCCGGTGGTGAGCGCCGTGGGCCACGAGGTGGACGTCACCATCAGCGACTTCGCCGCCGATCTGCGCGCCCCCACCCCCTCCGCCGCCGCCGAGCTGGTGGCACCGGACAGGAGCGCCCGCGCCCAGCGTCTGGTGCACCTCAAGCAGCGCCTGGTGCAGGCCATCTCCCGGCGACAGACCGCTGCCCGCCACGGCTTCGTACTGCTGCAAAAACGGCTCGACCATCAGGATCCCAAACGCCGGCTGGAGCAGCAGTCCCAGCGTCTGGACGAGCTCGACCGCCGCTTGCAGCAGCACCTGCGTGATCGCCTGCATCAGGGGGAGCGGCGCCTCGCGAACCTCGAACTGCGGCTGCAGGCCAGGAGCCCGGAAAAACTGCTGGCCGCCGGCAAGCGTCGCCACCAGCTGGCACAAGAGCGGCTCCATACCCTGATGAACAAGCGCCAGGATCTCGCCGCCCACCGCCTCGCCATGCTGAGTGCGCGCCTCGACGGGATAAGCCCGCTGGCCACCCTGGGGCGGGGTTACTCCATCACCCGCACCCCCAGTGGCGAGGTCATCAGCCGCGCCGCCCAGGTGAGCCCGGGCCAGCAACTGGTCACCACGCTCGCAGAGGGAGCCCTGCGGGTGCGGGTGGAGGACGTGAACAACCAATAACGAAAGGGGGCCGTCAAGCGGCCCCCTTTCCTTTCTCGTCTTGCTCCCTGCCCGCTACCCCCGCGAGTGATGCCGGGCCCCGCCCGGATGAGCGGCGGGGGTTGCCGCCTCCCCTCCCAGGGGATTTGACTGCAGATACTCGAACAAGCCCGCCTGCAGATTGACGTTCCAGAAGCGCCCCGCCAGGGTCAGCGCCAGTGTCTCCCCGGTCAGCTCGGCCAGGCCGTGCTGTTGCCAGCGTTCAAAGAGCGGCAGCAGATGGGCCCGCAAGGGAGACGGCAAGCGCCCGAGGGCAAGCCAGCCGGTATCGAGACCACCGCGCAGCAGGCCGTCCATGGACGCGCTGGGATTGGGCCTCATCACCATGCCGGGGGCACGCTGACCGGCCGCCAGCGCCTCGTGCCAGGCCCCTAGATCCCGGCCATACATGAGGCCGTGCCCATGGATGTTGCCCCCCGCCCCCGCACCGAAGGGGAGGATCTCGGCGCCGCGTTTGGCCATCTGGTTGTAGCGGCTCTGCTCGGCCTCGCTTTGTCGCCAGTGACTGCAGGAGAGCCGCTGCCACCCCCCCTGCTCCAGGGTGTGGGCGCCATAGGCATACATGGCCGCCCGCTGCTGGCCATCGGCACACCAGCCGAGCCGGCCCTTCTCTTGCGCCCGCTCCAGATTGGTGCCCTGCATGGGGATGAGCTGGTAGAGATCCACCCCGTGCACGCCGCTGGCCATCACGTCCGCGATGTCCTGGCGCCACAGGGCGTCATCCTGCCCCGGCAGGCCGAAGATAAGATCGGCAACAATTACCGCCTCGTCATCCCGGGTCAGCTCCCCCAGCCGGGCGAGCAGTGTCTCCCTGTCGTCGAAACGGGCCGCCTGCTGGCGCACTGCTGTGTTGAAGCTCTGCACCCCGAACGAGAAGCGGTTGAAGCCCCCCGCCAGGGCCGTCTGCCACTTCTCGTCATCGAAGCCGTTGAGCCGCCCCTCCAGGGTCAGCTCCGCATCCGGGGTGAGGGGGAAGGCGCGAATGGCCCTGGCCAGCCGCCCCAGATCCGCCGCCGCCATGTCGGTCGGGGTGCCGCCCCCCACGTAGACGGCCGAGAAGGGGCGACTCTGGCCAAAGGGAGACTCGGCGGCCCGCTGCAGGTCGTCGCACAAGGCCGCCATATAGTGGCTCATGCGCGCCGGGTTGGCGCCGTTTTCGAAGAAGTTGCAGAAGCTGCAGCGCTTGCGGCAGAAGGGAACATGGATATAGAGCGCCCGCTCCTGGGCCTCGCTCGTCCGCTGCCACCAGGCTCGCCAGCCAGCGTCGTCCAGCGTCAGGGGGGCTGCGCCGCCCCGACTGGCATGGGCCGAGGTCTTGGCGCCAAAGGCGAATTTCAGGGGATCCGGGGTGGCGAGCCCCGTCATGGTCGGGGTGAATTGTGGCGTCATCACTGGCAGGTTACCGTCTGGAAATAATGCAAATGATAACGAATATCAGTTGAGCTCTGTGTTGTGCTGGATCAAGTCAGGGACATTGAGAGGGCGTCATCTTATCCCTCTGCTTGGACGCGAGAGAGCATGCAAAGCGGGATCATGCAGGAGGCGTGGCAGGAAGAGAGCCACTCTCCGGCGGGAGAGTGGTGGCACACACGCGGTCAGGCCAGGGAAGGATCCCGGCGGCAGGATCAGGGCGCTGACGCTGGCTGGGCAGATCAGCCGTTGTCTATGATGATGGCGACCCGGCGGTTCTCCGCCCGCCCGGCGGCGGTGCCGTTATCGGCGATGGGCGCCTCTTCACCCCGTCCACGGATGTCCAGGTTGGCTGCGGGCATGCCCACAGACGCCAGCACCTCGGCCACGGACTGGGCCCGTTTCAACGAGAGCTGCTGGTTGTAGGCCGCCTCGCCGTTGGAGTCGGTATGACCGTCTACCCGGGCCCGGTTCAGACCCACCTCAATCAGGGCCCTGCCCAAGGCTTCCACCACCTGGCGGGTGCCAGGATTGAGGGCCCCCACGTTGTTGGCAAAGAGCACCTTGTTGGAGATATCCAGGGTCCAGCCCTCGTCGGTCAGGTGAAACCCCTGCTCCTTGAGTGCGGCGATCTGCGCCTCGGTGAGACCCTGGGGGGCGCTCTGACAAGCCGCCAGCCCACCGAGCAAGAGTGCGAACAGGCCTGCTCTCATCAGGTTGAAAAACGTCATCATTCTTGTCCTTTCATTATTTTCAATATCAATTTCAAGTGGTTGCCTTATGGTCTCCGGATCCCTCCCTGCGTTGTCGTTTGGATTCATACATGGCGCCGTCGGCGGCCTGTAACAGGGCATCCGCCGTCTCCCCCTGCTCGGGGTAGAGGGCGGAACCGACGCTGATGCCGACCCCCAGATGACGACCATCGCTCAAGACCACCGGGGTGCTCATCGCCTGCTGGATCCGCATCACGACCTCCTGCACCTCACTCCCCTGATGCACCGGGGAGAGCAGGACCACAAACTCGTCCCCCCCGAGGCGACACACCAGGTCCATGGGCCTGAGCTGATGCTGTACCCGCCGCGCCAGCGCGATGAGCACCTCGTCACCTATGGCATGGCCCAGGTTGTCATTGATCTGCTTGAAGCGATCACAGTCCAGATAGAGCAGGGCGAACCGCTCCTGCCGGGTGCGCCCGGCCTGGATGGCCTGCCCCAGACGCGCCTCGAACAGCGCCCGGTTGGGCAGTCCGGTGAGGGGATCATGGGTTGCCTGGTGCAGCAGGGTGGCGTTCTCGCGCTTCTGGTGAGCCTGCCAGGCCTCCAGCTCGTCGAGCAGTGAATTGAAGTCCACCCCGAGCTCGTGCAGCTCGGCGATATTGGCCGCCGGCACCCGCTGCTTGAGGGCGCGCTGGCGGCTGACGTTGTAGGCGACCTCGGCCAGGGCCTTGAGGGGCGCCGTGATGGAACGCTGCATCCGGCGCGCCACATAGAGCGCCCCCAGGATACTGAGCAGCAGGCACACCAGGGTCGCCATCAGGGTCTGCAACAGGAAGCGCAGCAGGTATTGCCCATGGCCGACCAGATGAACTCGGCCTATCTCCTTGTTTTCCCTCACCATGGGCAGCTCCACAGGCCCCGGCAGGATCTGGCGGGCCAGATGCTGCTCCAGACTGGTCCAGGGGGTCGTGATGTCCCGGCGCCAGCTCGCCAGCACCTGGCCGCCGGGCAGCAGAATGCTGGCGCTGGCCACGTCCTCCCGGGAGGTGATGGCCTCGAGGGCATCCTTGGCCGCATCCTTGTCATCGAACACCACGGCCGCTTCCGCGGTGTAGCTGATGGCCCGCGCCACCAGCTTGAGGTTGTGATCCGCATAGAGGCGCAGCGCCAGCAGCGCCGTGATGGTCAGGAAGAGGCCCGCCATGCAGACGGCGGTCAGGGAGATCATCATGTGGGTGCGCCCCAGGCTCTGGCGCAGGGTGAGCCGCGGGGCGACGGTGTGGATCCTGGCGCTCATCGTGCCTCCTCATCCGCTCTTGCGAGCTTCAGCACGGCCGGGTGCACCCGCACGCCGCTGCGAGCCAGCGCATCCAGGTTGACCCGAAAACGAACCCTCTCCTTGCGGGCCTGCAGGCAGAACACCGCATCGGCGATGCACTCGCTGCTCTGCTCGCTGATGCTGAGGATGGCGTATCCCCGCAGACGCTCGAACAGGGAGAGCCGCTGCTCGGGGGCCAGCACCCCCAGATAGATGACATCGCAGCGCTGGATCAGCGCCTCATCGTCGACCTCGTAGCGATGCACATCCACCGGGCGGCCATTGGCCTGCTGGCTGATGGTGAGCAGCGACGCCGCATATTCCGTGGGCGCGGCCACGCAGAGCCGCAACCTGGCAGGCTCGCTGGGCCAGCGGGTGTAGCTCAGGATATCGAGCACTGTCTGCCGCACCAGCTCGCTGCGCACTTCCGCCGAGGTCGCCGGCGCCGCCTCGCAGGCCAGCACCCAGAGGCAGCACAGGGGCGTCAGCCACGCCAGGATCCGAAAAGAGGAGAATAACTGCATCATGCCCGCGCTTATGCCCACGTCGGTACCCGGGAGGTCCGACGCCCATGGAGGGAGTGCCAGAGAGGAGTCGCACCGAGCTTATCAGCCGCCCAGCGGCTGCCTATCCGCCCTGACCTTGGCTGCGTCACCGGCCGACGCAGCGAGGGCCGCCCCACAGACCAGGACGGCGGCCCCGGGGGCACGCCTGCAGGGTTACTTCTTGCCAATCCCATATTCACGCAGCTTGTTGGCGATGGCGGTATGGGAGACCCCGAGCCGCTTGGCCAGTTGGCGAGTAGAGGGGAAGGCCGGGTAGAGCCGCTCCAGCAGCCGGCTCTCGAAGCGTTTCACCGCCTCGTCGAGCCCCCCTTCGAACCACTCGTCGATAAGGGGCATGGCATCCGCCGCCACCGGCAAGTCAACGTGCTCGGGGCCGAGTTCGTCCCCTTCCAGCAGGGTCATGGCCCGGTAGAGGCAGTTGCGCAGCTGGCGCACATTGCCGGGCCAGCGGTAGGCGGTCAGGTACTCGGCCATGTTGCGGGTAAAGCGCGGGCGCGGGCGCTGCAACTCGCTCGCGAAGCGGGAGACGAACTGCTGGGCCAGCGCCATGATGTCCGCCTTGCGCTCGCGCAGGGGGGGCAGCGCCAGACTCAGCACATTGAGGCGGTAGTAGAGATCTTCCCGGAACTTGCCTTCGTGCACCAGATCCAGCAACTGCTTCTGGGTGGTGCAGATGAAGCGCACGTTGACCCTCACCTCCTGCTCGTCCCCGACTCGGCGAAAGACCCCGTCCTGCAGCACCCGCAGGAACTTGGTCTGCAGATGGGGGGACATGTCCCCTATCTCGTCCAGCATCAGGGTGCCGCCGCTCGCCAGCTCCAGCACCCCGCGCTTGCCCTCGGTGTTGTTGCCAAAGGCGCCGGGGGCGTAGCCAAACAGCTCGCTCTCGGCCACGTTGTCCGGCATGGCGGCGCAGTTCAGCGCCATGAAGGGGTGGCTGGATCTCAGGCTGGCGCCATGACAGGCGCGGGCCAGCAGCTCCTTGCCGGTGCCGGTCTCCCCCACGATGAGCAAGGGGGCATCCTGCATCGCGAGTTTCGCGGCCTGGGCCAGCACCTCCTTCATCTTCTGGCTCTCGGCCTGCAGGTGCTCGAAGCCCCCCACCTCCACCGCGTGGAGCGCGCTGAAGTGCATGCCGACCCGACGGGCGGACTTGAGCACCACCACGGCGCCGGCCAGGGCCTGCTTGCCCTTCTCTTCTGCCACGAACAGCGGCATCAGATCCCCGAGGTACTCCTCGCCGCCGAGGCTGAGTTTGCAGGTCTGGGGCTTGATCTCGCTCGCCTCCAGCCAGCGGGCGAAGGAGAAGCCCTTGACCAGGGAGCCGAGCGCCACCCCGCGCACCTCTTCCGGCGGCAGCGCCAGCGTGGTGAGGGCGGCCTGATTGGCCTGGGTCACCCGTCCCTTGCTGTCGAGGGAGAAGACCAGATCCGGCAGCGCCTTGAGCAGGGCCTCTATCTCGTGATGCTCTCGCTCGGAGGGCATGTAGGGGATGGTCTTGACGTCATAGACGCCGGGAATGCGGCGGATCTCCGGCATCAGATGCTGGAAATCGCGAAACTCCAGCTCGGGGAAATTGAGATAGATGATGCCTGAGGTATCGATTTCGATGCCGCGCAGATCGATGTTGTGCTCCACCAGTCGGTCGAGCAGTTCCCGGGTCAGGCCCAGACGGTCTTCACAGCTGACTTCAAGACGCATTCGGCACACACTTCCTAGCTAACATTCTGAATAGCCGGATGATACAGACTCGATCCCGCCAGTGCGAGCGCTCCCCCATAAAAATGCGGGCCTGCCCCGTTTTCACCGGGCAGGCCCTGTTTCTTCGCGTCAAGCCGCGGTTACTTCATCAGCTCGTCGGTGCGTGCCGCCATGATGAAGTCGTTGCGGTGCAACCCGCCTATCTTGTGGGTCCACCAGCTCACTGTCACCAAATTGTCCACTCGGTGAGATCCGATGGAGAGGTGGCGCAGGTGATGCCTTCACTTCAGCAGCTCGTCGGTGCGTGCTGCCATGATGAAGTCGTTGCGATGTAATCCTCCTATCTTGTGGGTCCACCAGCTCACTGTCACCTTGCCCCACTCGGTCAGGATCGCCGGGTGGTGGAACTCGGCCTCCGCCAGTTCCCCCAGCCGGTTGGTGAAGGCCAGCGCCTCCTTGAAGTTGCGAAAGGCAAATTCACGCCTCAGTTGCAGCTCGCCGTTCACCACCAGGGGCTGCCAGTCGGGGATGGCGTGCATCAGCTCGCTCAGCTCCTGCTCGGTCACCCTGGGGGCATCGGCGCGGCACGCTTCGCACCGCTGGTTTGCCAGTTCAGACATTCGGGACTCCTTTCATCGATACAATGGGTTGAAAACGGGTTCAGCTCGCCTGCCGACCAGGGGCCGGGGCAAAGCGGGGCGGACGCAGGCCGAGGCGACGGGCCTCGGCCACCGCCGCCATGATCTCCTGCGGCCCCAGGCGGTAGAGGCAATCCAGGCTTGGCAGCACGAAATAGACGGGCTGCATGATGTCGATGCGATAAGGGGTGCGCAGCACCTCCAGCAGGTCGAAGGGTTGCAGCACCGGCTGCCCGGAAAGGGCATAGGCGGTCTCGCCGATGGAGGAGAGGATGCCGCCACCGTAGATGCGCAGCCCCTCCCCCTCCTGCAGGAGACCAAACTCCACGGTGAACCAGTAGAGCCGCGCCAGATAGACCCGATCCTCCTTGCTGGCGTTCAGCCCGAGCTGGCCATAGAGGTGGGTGAAGTGGGCAAAGGCGGGGTTGGTCAGCATGGCGCAGTGGCCGAAGATCTCGTGGAAGATGTCGGGCTCCTGCAGGTAGTCGAGCTCGTCCCGGCGGCGGATGAAGGTGGCCACCGGAAACTGGCGATCAGCGAGCAGGGCAAAGAAGCGATCAAAGGAGATGAGGGCGGGCACGGCGGCCACCGACCAGCCGGTGGTGGGGGTCAGGGCGGCGTTGATCTCCCCCAGTTGCGGGATGCGATCACGGGGCAGTGCCAGCCTCTCCAGCCCCGCCCTGTATGCGTCGCAGGCCTTGCCCTCGAGCGCCGCGAGCTGGCGCGCGATCAGGATCTGCCAGGTCCCCTGCTCTTCCTCCGAGTAGTGGATGACGCCTTGAAGGTCCGGTTGGTGTGCTGTGTAGCGGCTTGCCATGATCCCTGCCATCTCCTGCCCCTAGAGGCCCCTTGTCGTTGCTCTTCAGGATCACTGTAACGGCTTGCCCAGCAAAAAAGCAGCCGACCCCGAGGTCGGCAGCCTGCCACAGATGTAAATAATTTGTGACATCCAGATCTGCTTTCCCGGGGCGCTGTGGTGGTGCAAACGGCCCGCACGAGGAAGGATCAGGCAGGGTGATCCCCGCCCTTGAATGGCGCTATGACTTGCGAAGATAGCCCGCCAGCTGGCCGACAAGCCGCTTGCGCAGCTCCCCGAGCCTGGGTTTCTCGTCCGCACACCAGGGCAGCGGGCGGCACGCCTCTATGGTGCGCAGGCCCAGGCGGGCGGTGAGCAGGCCGGCCCCCACCCCTTGCGCGGCGCGAGCGGAGAGCTTGGCGGTGAGCTCGGCTCCCAGCAAGTCCATCCCCACCTCGGTCACCAGCTCGGTGGCACCGGCGTAGAGCATGTTGCGAAACACCTGGCGGATGAGGCGAATGCGGCTCCAGTAGCCGAGCTCGATGGCGTAGACATCGGCGATGTCCTCGATCATCCGCAGGTTGCGCCACAGCATCAGCATCATGTCGACGGTGGCGAGCGGGCTCAGGGCCACCAGCACGGCGGCCTCCCCCGACCACTTGGCGACCCTGGCCTGGGCGAGTTTATCCCGCTCCCCCAGCACCAGCTGGCTGTAGAGGGTCAGCACCTCCCGATCGCTGTGGCTCTCGTCGAGCTGGGCCAGCCAGGTGTTATACCCCTCCCGCCCCTTGTCGCCGCTCTTCTCGGCCAGGGCCTCGCAGAATGCCTGCCCCTGCCCCACCCCCTGATGGGCGAGCAGATCTTCGGCCCTTGAGCGCACATCCTGGCGCCGCTTGAGGGTGCGCAGCCGCAGCCACTCGCGCCCGACCACGCCGGCCGTGCCCACCGCCACCAGACCCGACGCCAGCAGCCAGGCGCCGCCCCAGAGCGGGGTGGTGAGAAACTGGTCGTAGAGGAAGGCGCCAAACTGGCCCAGGGAGAGCAGGCCGACCGCCCCCAGTCCCCAGGCCAGCAGGCGATGGCGACGGCGAGGCCTGACAGTGAGTGCGGATTCGACCTCGGTGAACTCATCCAGCGCCTCCAGAGGCTCGAAGCTCTCCTCTTCCAGCCGCTGGGCCGGGGCCGGGGGCGGCGTCTCGCTCGCCACCGACAGGGTCGGCTCCAGGATCTCCTTGCCTTGCAGCGGCACCTTCTGTGTTGTCTGATCGTTCATCTTGTTGTCTGCTCCTTGGTGCGGCGCCGGTTATTCGAGGTGATCCCCGAGCAGGAACTCCAGTGCCGCGTCCAGCCGGATATGGGGCAGCGCCTGATGGGCGCTCATGGGCATGGGGCGAAATGCCTGAAAATCGAAGCCTTGGGTGTGCCACCACTGAGCGGGTGGAATATGGGGTGGCACCTCCCCCGGGAAGAGCAAGAGCGGCTCCCCGGCCAGGCTGGTGCCGCGAATGGCCGGAAACTCGCGACCATTGGCGACCCCCTTGCCCACCTCGGTGGCCTTGATGGCGGCCAGCGCCAGGCATTCGGTCTCTATCCCCTCGAAACGGGCCTGACCCCGGCCGCTGCTCACCAGATGCTGGAGCAGGGAGACCAGGGGCCCGTGCTGCTCCGGGGTGACGTGATCGGCCTTGCTCGCCACGAACAGCAGCTTGTCGATGCGCGGGGAGAACAGCCGGCGCCACCAGTTGCTCTTGCCATAGGCGAAGCTCTCCATGATGCGGGCGATGGCCTGCTGCATGTCGCCAAAGCTGGCGGCCCCGGCGTTGAGGGGCGCCAGGCAGTCCACCAGCACTATCTGGCGATCGAAGCCCGCGAAGTGCTGCTCGTAGAAACCCTGCACCAGGTGCTGCTTGTACTGCTCGAAGCGCTGCTTGAAGGTGGCGTAGAGGGTGCCATCGGCGGGCTCCCGGGCTGGCTTGTCCCACACCCAGGGCACGAATTGCAGCAGCGGCGCCCCGGCATACTCCCCCGGCAGCACGAAACGGCCCGGCTGGATGAGGTGCAGCCCGAGCTCCTGCTTGCAGGCGTGCAGATAGTCGGTGTAACGGGCCGCCAGCTCGCAGGCCGGCCGCTCCTCGAAGGCTTGCTCGGCCTGCCAGCCGGGGGTCAGCCAGTCGGCGGCCAGGGCCTGCAGCTCGGGGCGACGCAACTGGGTTGCCACCTGCTCGCTCCACTGCTCGTAGCTCAGATCCAGCAGCGGCAAGTCCAGCAGCCACTCGCCGGGGTAGTCCACCAGATCCACATAGAGGGTGGAGATCTCCCCCAGGTGCCGGCGCAAGGGGTGGCGGGTGCGGTAACGGATTTCCAGGCGCACCTCGGCCACCCCACGTGTCGGCTCTGGCCAATCGGGAGGGTCACCAAACAGGGCATCGAGGCCCCGCTCGTAGGGGAAGGTGGGGATGTGGGCGTTTTGCTGGGGAACCCGGCGGGCGCCGAGGATCCGCCCCTGACGATGGGCATCCCACAGGGGCAGACGGCCGTCGATGGCGGCGTGCTCCAGCTGGTTCACCAGCGCCGTGATGAAGGCGGTCTTGCCGCTGCGCGACAGGCCGGTGACCGCCAGCCGGATGTGGCGATCCCGAGCCCGGTTCACCACCTCAAAGGCCTTGTGCTGCAGCACAGACCATGACTGTTCGAGTTTGTTGCGTATCAAGGCGGGTCTATTTCTCCTGTCACAGCCGAACCATGGGATAAGGGCCGGGGCAACAGCCTCGCGCCCTTGCGGTACTTACAGCTTGCTGAACTCGCGCTGCAGGGTGAACTCCTTGGAGGTCACCAGCTTCTCGAGACGCTGCACCCTTGGCTCGAGCGCGTCGAGCTCCTGGGCGATGCGACCGAGCGCCTGATGGGGAGTGACGCCGGCCTGCCAGCTGCGCGCCTTCATGCGCACCTCGGCAAAGTCCGCCTCCTGCTCCCCAAACAGGGTGACAGGTTTCTTGTCGAGCAGAAACCAGGCGGCTATGTAGGCGGTGAAGGTGATGAAACCGGCGAAGATGAGGCCGCTGATGGCCAGCAGCCGCACTATCCAGGTCTCCACCCCGAAGTAGTCGGCAAGGCCGGCGCAGACGCCGGCTATCTTGCCCTTCTGGGGATCCCGGTAGAGATTGCGAGAGTTATTCGAGGCGCTCATACCTTGTTCCTCCAACCGGGGACCTCGGCATCCGGAATGAAACCCGGTGTACCGACCGACGCAGGCTGCATGTGATGGCAGCAATGGATGGTATTCATACCCTGTTCCTCCAGCCCGGGACCTCGGCATCCAGAATGGATTCCAGGGCCCCGACTCTCTCCTGCATCTTCTCGGCACGGACCAGCAAGCCTTGCAACTGCTCCCGCTCATTGTCGGCGAGACCCGCCCCAATCCGGCCCTTGGCGCGATAGTGCAGCACCAGCCAGATGGGGGCCACTATGACCATGAAGACGATGAGTGGCGTCGCCAATATCCCAAGAATGTCTTCCATTCATCACTCTCCTTTCGAGGCTGTGTCGCTCTGGCCCAGCTTCTGGCGCATGGCCTCCAGTTCGCGGCTGATCTGATCGTCCGCTTCCAGCTCGGCAAACTGCTGGGCCAGGGCCTTGTCGGACTGTCCCAGATCGGCACGGGCTTCCATCTCGTCGATGCGGCGCTCCATGCGCTCGAACTTGCTGACCACGGCCTGGCTGTCGCCACGGGCCACCTGGCTTTGCACGTTCAGGCGGCTGCTGGCCGCTTCGCTGCGAATGGCCATCGCCTTCTGGCGGGCACGGGCGTCTTCGAGCTTGGCTTCCAGCTGGCGGATCTCGTCGCCCAGCTTGTCGATGCCGCTGTCCACCGCCTGCTGCTCGCGATAGAGCGCCTCGGCCAGCTCGCTCTGTTTGTTCTTCTCGATGAGGGCGGCCCGGGCCAGATCCTCGCGCCCCTTGGTCAGGGCCAGCTCGGCCTTGGCCTGCCATTCGTTCACCCGCTCCTGATGGCGGCTGACCTGACGGCCGATCTCTTTCTGGTTGGCGAGGAAGCGGGCCAGGTTGGAGCGCTCCTTCACCAGTTCATCTTCCATCTCCTGGATGATCAGGCGCACCATCTTCTGGGGATCCTCGGCCTTGTCGAGCAGGGACGTCAGATTGGAATTGATGATGTCGGCCAGGCGGGAAAAAATACTCATGGTTCTACTCCTGTGATGGGCATTGGGTTGTTTCTCCATTGACAATGGCAACTTGTGTGCCAATCTGGAACAATAATTAACTTGTTGATTTATATGGGCACTCTCCATGAGTTTCAAGACGCCCGGAACAAGAGATGATTAAAATAACCAACTTTTGGTAAGATTAACCAGATTTTTCAACGAACAGGGATCAGGATGACCACGGCCACGGAAAGTCTGTTGGGTGAGTCCAACGCGTTTCTAGAAATCATCGAGCAGGCCTCGCGACTCGCCCCCCTGCGCAAACCTGTGCTGATCATCGGCGAGCGGGGGACCGGCAAGGAGCTCATCGCCCACCGCCTACATTATCTCTCGGATCGCTGGGATCAAAGCTTTGTCACCATCAACTGCGCCACCTTGAGCGAGAGCCTGCTGGAAACCGAGCTGTTCGGCCACGAGGCGGGCTCCTTCACCGGCGCCGCCAAGCGTCACCAGGGTCGCTTCGAGCGGGCCGATGGCGGCACCCTGTTCCTCGACGAGCTGGCCACCACCAGCGCCCGGGTGCAGGAGAAGCTGCTGCGGGTCATCGAGTACGGGGAGTTCGAGCGCGTAGGCGGCGCCAAGGCGCTCAAGGTGGATGTGCGCCTGGTGTGCGCCACCAACGAGGATCTGCCGCAGCTGGCGGCCCGGGGACAGTTTCGTCACGATCTGCTGGACCGGCTGGCCTTCGATGTCATCACCCTGCCTCCGCTGCGGGAGCGGCGCGAAGACATACTGATGCTGGCGGAGCACTTCGCCCACGGCATGACCCGGGAGCTGGGGTATCCGCTGTTTGCCGGCTTCTCCCGCAAGGCGACCCAGTTGCTGCAAGACTACCCCTGGCCCGGCAACGTGCGGGAGCTCAAGAACGTGGTGGAGCGCAGCCTCTACCGTCAGGGCAATCCGCAGTTGCCGCTCTCTGAGCTGGTGATCAACCCCTTCGACTCCCCCTGGCGCCCCCGGACCGGCAGCCCGTCCCCGGTGGCCACCGAGGCGGCCTCGGCAAGCGGCCCCCAGGCCATGAGCCTGCCGCTGGATCTCAAGGGGGCGGTGGCGGAATACGAGATTAATTTACTCAAGCAAGCGATGCAGCAATCCCAGTATAATCAGCGCAAAGCCGCCCAATTGCTGACCCTGAGCTATCACCAGTTCAGGGGCATGCTGCGCAAATACCAGCTGCTCGAGGGGGATGACAACAATGGCAATGCGGACAACGACTGACCCTTTGCCACCACCCGTTCCGGAGCATGCTGTGCAAATACCAGCTGCTCGTGGAGGATGACAACAATGGCAATGCGGACAACGACTGACCCTTTGCCATCACCCCCGTCGAGACATGCCAGGTAAATACCCGCTGCTCGAGGGAATTGACGAGGGGGAGGTTCGCGCCCCCCGATGGGATGCCCTGCCCGGCAGGATCCCGCAACGCGCCCGCCCTCTGGCGGGCAACTCTGTCTGAAAACATGGTTCCAACATGAGAATGCTCACACCACTGCTGCTCGGTCTCCTGGTACTGGTCACCGGCTGTCAGAAACAAGACGATGCCTCCAGGACCGGACTCATCTATTGTGCCGACGGGGCGCCCAGGTCCTTCAACCCGCAGCTTGCCAATTCAGAGGCGACCCTGGATGCCAGCGCCCGCCCGCTCTACGATCGCCTGCTCGAGGTCAATGCCAATACCCTCAGCATCGAGGGGGGCCTCGCCACCCACTGGCGCAGCAGCGAGGATGGCCTCTCCTATACATTGACGCTGCGCAAGGGCGTGACCTTCCATCGCACCCCCTGGTTCAACCCGACGCGCCACTTCAACGCCGACGACGTGCTCTTCACCTATCATCGCCTGCTGGACGAGCACCACCCCTTCCACCGCATCTCGGGTGGCGAGTACCCCTATTTCCACAGCCTGGGGCTCGGCAGCCTCATCAAGCGGGTCTACAAGAAGGGCCCCCATGAGGTGGTGTTCGAGCTGAACCGGCCGGATGCCTCCTTCCTCGCGACCCTGGCCAGCGACTACGCCATCGTGCTCTCGGCCGAATATGGCGAGCAGATGGACAAGGCAGGCACCCCGGAGCTGCTGGACAGCCGGCCCATAGGCACAGGGCCCTTCAGCTTCAAGGAGTATCGTCACAACGAGTTCGTGCGCTACCTGCGCCACCCCGGCTACTGGGGCGGCGAGGCGAAAATTGAGCAGCTCATCTACGACATCACCCCCAAGTCGTCCAAGCGGCTCGCCAAGCTGCTGACCGGCGAGTGCGACGTGATGAGCACTCCCTCCGCCAGCCAGCTGTCGGTGATAGGCAAGGACTCCCACCTCACTCTGTCGGTGCAGTCGGGGATGAACGTCGCCTTCCTCGCCCTCAATACCCGCAAGGCCCCCTTCAACAAGGTGCAGGTGCGCCAGGCACTGGCCAGTGCCATCAATGTGCAGAACCTGCTGCAGGCGGTCTATTTCGAGACCGGTCAGCCTGCCGCCAGCCTGCTGCCGCCGCTCTCCTGGGGCTACAACCCCTCCCTGACCCAGCGCAAGCCCGATCTGAAGCTCGCCCGCCAGTTGCTCAGGGATGCCGGCTACCCGAACGGGTTCGAGATGCAGGTGCTGGTGCAGCCCGGTGCCCGCCCCTACAACCCGGACGGCCTCAAGACGGCCCAGCTGATGCGCAGCGATCTCGCCAAGATAGGGGTGAAGCTCAAGATAGTGCAGCAGGCCTGGCCGGTCATCGAGACCCGGCTCGCCAAGGGGCAATATGACAGCCTGCTCTCCGGCTGGATCGCCGACAACGCGGACCCGGACAACTTCTTCCGCCAGCTGCTGAGCTGCGCCGCCGTCGAGCGGGGCAACAACTACAGCCGCTGGTGCAGCCCCGCCTTCGATCAGCTGCTGGACGATGCGGTGACCACACCGCAACTCGCGTTCCGTCTGCGCAACTATTACTATGCCCAGTCCCTGCTGGGCGAACAGTTGCCGCTCATCCCGCTGGCCCATGCCCTGCGCACCCAGGTGAGCCGCAGCGACATCCAGGGACTGACCCTCATGCCCTTTGGCGGCACCACCTTCAACCAGGCCCATCGGGAGTGAACATGGCTGACATCCATTCCACAGCTGGCATCTGGCCTCCCTTCCCATCGACGCAGCCCGGCGCGGAGGCATAAGCATGTTTTTTTATATTCTGCGCCGCATCACCCTGCTGGTGATCACCCTGCTGGTGCTGACCATGGGGGCCTACCTGCTGGAGTTTCGCCTCATCGGCCAGGTGCTTGACTTCTGGCACGGCTACCCGGACTTCCTGCAGCGCATCGCCATCGGCGACTTCGGCCTCTCCAGCGTCTCCGGCCTGCCGGTGCTGGACGAGATCCGTCACTACTTCCCGGCGACCCTGACCCTCTGTCTCGCGGCCTTTGCCATCTCGCTGCTGGTGGGGATCCCGCTCGGGACCCTGGCGGCCCTCTATCAGGGGCGCAGCCTGGATCTCTCCATCATGGCCGCCGGCCTCATCGGCTACGCCGTGCCCGTCTTCTGGCTGGCGCTGCTGATGGTGATGTTCTTCTCCCTGGATCTCGGCTGGCTCCCCTCCTCCGGCCAGATCAGCCTGCTCTACGACGTCCCCTCCATCACGGGGATCGCCATCGTCGACGTGCTGATGAGCCAGGAGCCCTGGCGCGAGGCGGCACTGCGTGACGCCCTGCGCCACCTGGTGCTGCCCTCCCTGGTGCTGGCCGTGGTGCCCACCACCGAGGTGATCCGCCACGTGCGCAGCTCCCTCATCGACGTGATGAAGCAGAACTACATCAAGGCCGCCGCCAGCCGTGGTCTCTCTCGCCGCCAGATCGTCTGGCGCCACGGCCTCAAGAACGCCCTGCCCCCCGTGCTGCCCCTGCTCGGCCTGCAGCTCGGCAGCGTGCTCACCTCCGCCATGATCACCGAGGTGGTGTTCGACTGGCCCGGGATCGGCCGCTGGCTGGTGAGCAGCATAGCGCTGCAGGACTATGCCGCCATCCGCGGCGCCTTCCTGGTGGTGGCCAGCTTCGTCATCTTCATCAGCGTCAGCACCGAGTTGCTGACCACCATCATGTATCCGGCACGACGCAAAGAACTCTATGCAAAACAAGACTGAGTATGCCCACAGCGGCACAGACGCCAGCATGTCGGCCTCGCGCTGCTCACCCCCTTTATGCTGTATCCGGCACGGCGCAAAGAACGCCATGCAAAACAAGACTGATTGGGGCCCTTTGACAAGACACTGCCGCATATGCGCCCCCCTTGCCCGCCAAGGCGCAAGACACCCTATGCAACACAAGACTGACCCCGCTCATGGTCAGGGCTGGAGCCTGCATCATGCACGATAAATCGAACATCTATCCGGAGCTCAGGATCCTCTCCCCCCTGGAGCAGACCTGGGCCTCCTATCGCCGCAATCCGCTGGCCATGGGGGGGCTCTGGTGCTTCGGCCTGCTGTTGCTCATCACCCTGGTGGGTCCCCTGGTGGTGCCCTACGGCATCGATGATCAGCACAGCGGCCGCCTGCTGCTGGCCCCCTCCTGGGCCAGCACGGGGAACATCGACTACTTCCTCGGCACCGACGATCTGGGCCGCGACATCCTCTCCCGCCTCGTGGTGGGGGCCCGCCTCACCTTCGGCAACGCCTTGCTGGTGGTGGTGATAGCGCTCCTCGTCGGCTCCGCCATCGGCATCCTCGGCGGCATGAGCAAGGGGGTGAAGTCGAGCGTGCTCCATCACCTGCTCGATACCCTGCTCTCCATCCCCTCCCTGCTGCTGGCCATCATAGTGGTCGCCATCCTGGGGCCCGGGCTGTTCAACACCCTGATCGCCATCACGCTGGCGTTGATACCGCCTTTCATCCGGGCGACCTACAATGCCGTCCACGCCGAGATGCAGAAGGAGTACATCATCGCGAGCCGCCTCGACGGCTCGCCCCCCTTGCGGATCATGCGTCTGGCCATACTGCCGAACATAGTGGAAACCCTGGTGACCCAGACCACCCGCACCCTCTCTGCCGCCATCCTGGATATCTCGGCGGTGGGCTTCCTCGGCCTCGGGGCCCAGTCACCCCAGCCGGAGTGGGGCGCCATGCTGGCGGATTCGAGCGATCTCATCTATCTGGCCCCCTGGACGGTGACCCTGCCGGGCATGGCCATTCTGTTCAGCGTGCTGGTGACCAACCTGGTGGGTGAAGGCATTCGCGAAGCGCTTAAAGAAGGGAACGACTGATGCAATGTTCTATGCCGAAGAAAGGCATGCTCACCCTTGTTCTCCGCCCATGGCTGTACGGCGTGCTGGTCAACCCATCGCTGGTGGGTGAAGGCATTCGCGAAGCGCTCAAAGAAGGGAACGACTGATGCAATGTTCTATGCCGAAGAAAGGCATGCTCACCCTTGTTCTTCGCCCATGGCTGTGCGGCGTGCTGGTCAACCCATCGCTGGTGGGTGAAGGCATTCGCGAAGCGCTTAAAGAGGGGAACGACTGATGGGGGTATCATTGAAGAGAGGCAGCCTAATGGTTCCGGGTTCACGCCGGTGCAGCGTTCAGGCCCTGCCGTCACGAGCCGATACAGTCACCCTCGCGCCGTTAAAAGGGGGAAATCATCATGCCCTTGCTTGATATACGTAACCTGACCATAGAGATCGACACCCCCCAGGGCAAGGTCAAGGCGGTGGACAGGGTCAGCCTGACCCTGAACGAGGGGGAGATCCGCGGTCTGGTAGGAGAATCGGGCTCGGGCAAGAGCCTGGTGGCCAAGGTGATCGTCGGCATCCAGAAGGACAACTGGACGGTGCGCGCCGACCGGATGCGCTTCAACGACATGGACTTGCTGACCATGGCCCCCAAGGAGCGGCGCCGCATCATGGGCCGGGAGATCGCCATGATCTTCCAGGACCCCATCAGCTGCCTCGACCCCTCGGAGGAGATAGGCACCCAGCTGGAAGAGGCCATCCCCACCAGCGCCTTCGCCGGCAAGTTCTGGCAGCGCTTCCAGTGGCGCAAGAAGCGGGCCATCGCCCTCTTGCACCGGGTCGGGGTCAAGGATCACCGCAAGGTGATGCGGGCCTATCCCCACGAGCTGTCGGATGGCATGTGCCAGAAGGTGATGATCGCCATGGCCATCGCCAACCAGCCGCGGCTGCTGGTGGCGGACGAGCCCACCAGCGCCATGGAGTCCACCACCCACTCCCAGATCCTGCGGCTGCTGGACAAGATGAACAAGCTGGGCAACACCACCATCCTCATCATCAGCAACGACATCGCCGCCATCGCGAACCTGACCGACACCATCAATATCATGTACTGCGGCCAGATGGTGGAAGTGGGCACCCGGGATCAGATCCTCGAATCCCCCCGTCACCCCTATACGGACGCCCTGCTCAAGTCCATTCCCGACTTCGACAAGCTGGTGCGCCACAAGTCCCGGCTCGAGACCCTGCCCGGGGTGATCCCCCCCCTGCAGCACCTGCCCATCGGCTGCCGCCTCGGCCCCCGCTGCCCCTACGCCCAGAAGCAGTGCGTGCAGACCCCGCTGATGAGCAAGGTCAAGGGACACCAGTTTAGCTGCCACTTCCCCTTGAACATGGAAGAGCCGAAGAAATGAACCCGAGTCATCACCATTCCATGCCCCAGCTGCCACTTCCCGCTGAACATGGAAGAGCCAAAGAAATGAGCCTGATCGTGAATGTCGTCATGAAGGAGCCAAGCCTGTGATCGAACCCGCCCTGTTGCAGGTCAGGGGCCTGTGCAAGACCTATCAGAACCGCACCGGCCTGTTCCGGCGCCAGGCGGTGGAGGCCATCAAGCCCCTGTCGTTTGATCTCGGAGTGGGCCAGACCCTGGCCATCGTCGGGGAGGCGGGCTCGGGCAAGAGCACGCTGGCGCGGATCCTGGCCGGCATGATAGAGCCGAGCGGCGGCGAGATCGCCATCGAGGGGCAGCCCCTGGTTCATGGTGACTATCAGACCCGCTGCAAGCTGCTGCGGATGATCTTCCAGGACCCCAACACCTCGCTCAACCGAAAAATTCGGGTCGGCCAGATCCTGGAGACGCCGTTGCGCCTCAACACGGCCCTGAGCGAGGAGGAGCGCCGGGAGAAGGTGATCCAGACCCTGCGCATGGTGGGCATGCTGGCGGATCACGCGCTCTTCTACCCCCAGATGCTCTCCGCCGGTCAGCAGCAACGAGTGGGGCTGGCGCGGGCGCTGATCCTCAACCCGAAAATCGTGGTCGCGGATGAGGCGCTCTCCACTCTGGACATCTCGGTGCGCTCCCAGATCATCAACCTGCTGCTGGAGATGCAGGAGACCATGGGGCTGAGCTATGTGCTGGTGGCCAACGATCTGGGCATCGTCAGCCACATCAGCGACGAGGTGCTGGTGATGCACGAGGGCCGGGTGGTTGAGCGCGGCAAGACCTTGCGGGTCTTCGCCGATCCCCAGCACGACGTGACCCGCCGCCTCATTCAGAACTACAACAACGAATACCGCCGCTGATCCCCAGCCGCTCCCCCTCCGGCCCATGGGCCGGGCATAAAAAAACCCGGCCTGATGTCACATCAGTCGCCGGGGGATTGCGCTCAAAAAAGTGATTGCGTCGCTCGTAGTAGGAACACCGAGATAGTAGGCAGCCCCTTTGGGCTCAACAACTGTCAGATCTGACAGGCAGGCCGCTATGGAACCTGAATTGCGGGTCCGGCGAGCAGATAAGCTCGGCTTCAATCCGGCCAAAATAGGCGACCCGCTCGCTGATATCCTCCCCGGCATATTGCTCGGCCAGTGCCAGATAGTCCTGGTAATGGCGCGCCTCCGAGCGCAGCAGGGAGACATAGAAGCGGCCCAGCTCCTCGTCCAGGTGAGGGGCAATCTTGGCAAAGCGCTCGCAGGAGCGCGCCTCTATGTAGGCGCCGATGATCATCTTGTCCACCACGGCCGCCGGCTCGTAGGTGCGCACGTGGGCCAGCAGGCTGCGGGCATAGCGGGAGGCGGTGACGGGCCCGTAGGGGATGCCGCGGGCCTGCATGATCTCCAGCACCTGCTCGAAGTGATGCAGCTCCTCCTGAATGAGCCGCACCATGGGGAACAGCAGGGGGTTGCGCTCGAGTTCGGCGAACACGCTTCTGTCTGACTCGCCCATGGTGCGTTTGCCGAGGATCTCGGCCTTCTCGGGGATGGCATCCAGCTCACGGTAAAATTCGAGCTTGGGCAGCAGGTGGCGCTTCTCCTTGGGCAGGCAGTAGCGACGCACCAGGCTGTGGGCCGTCAGGGCGGCCTTGTTCTCGCAGTTGGCGTGATCGATGAGCAGGGTCGGCAACTGGGCGGGGTCCCGCGCCATCTCCACCCACTCATCCGGGGTCTCGCAATGCAGGAACTGGCGCACGGGGGCTAGCAGGTCATCCATCTGAACTCTTGCACTCTCTGGTTGGTCTTGATTGGCATTTATTGATACGGCGGGCGAGGCCCGCGAAGGGGGCCCATGCTAACGGATCCCGCCCCGCCTGCCCAGCACAGAGGCAGCCTCACTCCAGCAGGCGCTTGAGGGAATCGCGCCGGACCAGCTTGCCACTGAAAGAGGGCAGCGCCTCGGGCTCCCCCTCCTCCACCATGGTGATCAGCCGGCTGATGGTCTCCTGGATCATCTCGGTCACCGGCATCTTGACGCTGGCCAGCGACGGAATGACGTAGGGAGCCAGGGCGATGTCGTCGAACCCCACCACGGAGACCTGCTCCGGCACCGACACGCCGCACTCGTGCAACTGCTTGATGGCGCCGATCGCCATGTCATCGTTGCTGGCGATCAGGGCACTGAAGCTCACCCCGCGCGCCAGCAGGGTCGAGACGGCGGCCGCGCCGCAGGCGGGGGTCCACTTGCCGGGGGCGATCAGCGCCTCTTGCACGGAAATGCCGTGCCGGGCAAGGGCCTCGCGGTAGCCGGCGAGGCGCTCCATGCCGGTGGGGGAATCCGCCGAGCCCGTGATGAAGGCGATGTCGCTGTGCCCCATCTCGACCAGCCTCTCCACCACGGCCGCGGCGGCAGCCTGCTGATCGGAGTAGACGCAGTGCGCCGGGTGGCGCCGCAGCCGCCGGTTGAGCACCATGATGGGCTGGGAGTGCTGCTCGATGAGCTCGTCCATCTCCTCGACGCTGAGAAAACGCGGGTAGATGATGACGCCGTCACAGCGGGAGTCGAGCAGGTACTGGATGGCCTGTCGCTCCTCCTCGGCGCTGTGCTTGCCATCGGCCAGGATCAGCTGCCGGCCCCTGTCTTCGGTCAAGCGCGCCGCGTGGGAGAGCAGCTCGCTGAAATAGACGCCGTGATAGAGGGTGTTGGTCACCACCAGCCCCAGGGTCTGGGTGTTTTTGGTAGCCAGCTGCCTGGCCAGCAGGTTGGGGCGATAGCCGCTCTCCTCTATGGCCTGGAACACCCGATCCCGGGTCTCCTGACTGGTATAGCCATTGCCCGACAGCACCCGGGAGACAGTCGCCTTCGACACCCCTGCCCGCTTCGCCACCTCCAGCATAGTCGTCATCATCTTCCCCTCTTCTCGACGGGCCGCAGTGTACTGCACGGGACCCGCTTGTGCTAACGAGAATGGGCGCAGGCTCCCCCTTTCAGTGATCCCATTCACGCTTCTGCACAATGGCGGTGCGACCGTCTTGTCTGTGAGCATGAAACTGCGCATGCTGTGTGGAACCGGTTCCACAATGCAGTTTCATTCCCGTTCTTCCCGTCGTCAATGACGGGGATCGACAGGCCTCATTTGGTAAGAAGGATACGACTAGATGTCAAAGAACTACGCGGCCCTGGCCGGCAAGGTCATCACGGCCCTCGGCGGAACCGGCAACATAGTCGCCGTGACGCACTGCATGACGCGCCTGCGCTTCGTGCTGCAAGACCCCACCCTGGTGGACAGTCCCACGCTCAAGGCCACTGCCGGGGTACTTGGGGTGGTCAGCAGTGATAACCAGTGCCAGGTGATCATCGGCAACATGGTCTCCCACGCCTATCGCGAGGTGCTTGCCCAGTTGCCGGAAGGCGCACGGGGAGACCTGCCGGCGGCCAAGCCAGGCTTCAGCCTGCGCCGCATGGGCGCTGCCATCCTCGACGCCCTGATCGGCACCATGTCGCCGCTCATTCCGGCCATCATCGGCGGCTCCATGCTCAAGCTGCTGGCCATGGTGCTGGAGATGACCGGGGTACTGGAGAAAGGCTCCTCGACCCTCACCATACTCACTGTGGCCGGTGACGGCGCCTTCTTCTTCCTGCCCCTGATGGTGGCCGCCTCCGCCGCCGTCAAGTTCAAGACCAATATGTCGCTCGCCATCGCCATCGCCGGCGTGCTGGTGCACCCCAGCTTCATCGAGCTGATGGCCAGGGCCGCCGAGGGGGAGCAGGTGACCTTCGCCCTGATCCCGGTCACCGCGGTGAAATACACCTACACAGTGATCCCGGCCCTGGTGATGACCTGGTGCCTCTCCTACATAGAGCGCTGGGTCGACAGGATCACCCCGGCGGTGACCAAGAACTTCTTGAAACCCATGCTGATAGTGCTGATTGCGGCGCCGCTCGCCATCCTGCTCATCGGCCCCATCGGCATCTGGATTGGCACCGCCATCTCGGGCCTGGTCTACACGGTCCACGACTACCTGGGCTGGCTGTCGGTGGCCATCATGGGGGCGCTCTGGCCCCTGCTGGTGATGACCGGCATGCACCGCGTCTTCACCCCGACCATCATCCAGACCATCGCCGAGACCGGCAAGGAGGGCATGGTGATGCCCTCGGAGATAGGCGCCAATCTCTCCCTCGGCGGCTCCTCCCTGGCCGTCGCCTGGCGCACCAAAAACCCCGAACTGCGCCAGACCGCGCTGGCGGCGGCCGCCTCCGCCATCATGGCGGGGATCTCGGAACCCGCCCTCTACGGCGTCGCCCTGCGATTGAAGCGCCCCCTCATCGCCAGCCTCATCAGCGGTTTCATCTGCGGCGCCGTGGCCGGCATGGCGGGCCTCGCCAGCCACTCCATGGCGGCACCGGGTCTCTTCACCAGCGTGCAGTTCTTCGATCCGGCCAACCCCATGAGCATCGCCTGGGTGTTCGCCGTGATGGCGCTCTCAGTGGTGCTCTCCTTCGTGCTGACCCTGGTGATGGGGTTCGAGGACATCCCGGTCGAGAGCCAGACACCCCGGACGCCAGCCCGGGCCGACGCGGCCATGCCGGGCCAGCCGGCCACCAGCCTGTGAATTCATATCATCCGACATGACAAGAGGTAACCGATGTCGATAACCAGATTTCCCAAAGGCTTCCTCTGGGGCGGCGCCCTGGCCGCCAACCAGGCAGAAGGCGGCCATCGCGAGGGGGGCAAGGGGCTGACCACGGTGGACATGATCCCCCATGGCGCCAACCGCATGGCGGTCAAGCTTGGCCAGGAGAAGCGCTTCACCCTGCGGGATGACGAGTTCTACCCAAGCCACGAGGCCATCGATTTCTATCACCGCTACAAGGAAGACATCGCCCTGATGGCCGAGATGGGCTTCACCGTGTTTCGCACCTCCATCGCCTGGAGCCGGCTCTACCCGAACGGCGACGAGCCAGAACCCAACCCCGAGGGCATCGCCTTCTACCGGGCCCTGTTCCAGGAGTGCAGAAAGTACAACATCGAGCCTCTGGTGACCCTGTGCCACTTCGACGTGCCCATGCACCTGGTCGTGGAGTACGGCTCCTGGCGCAACCGCCAGATGGTGGACTTTTTCACCCGCTATGCCCGCACCTGCTTCGAGCAATTCGACGGCCTGGTGAAGTACTGGCTCACCTTCAACGAGATCAACATCCTGTTGCACAGCCCCTTCTCCGGGGCGGGGCTGGTGTTCGAGGAGGGGGAACACCAGGAGCAGGTCAAATACCAGGCGGCCCACCACGAGCTCGTCGCGAGCGCCCTGGCGACCCAAATTGCCCACGAGGTCAATCCGGCAAACCAGGTGGGTTGCATGCTGGCGGGAGGCAGCTTCTACCCCTACTCCTGCAAGCCGGAAGATGTCTGGGCCGCACTGCAAAAGGAGCGAGAGAACCTGCTGTTCATCGACGTGCAGGCGAGAGGCGCCTACCCGGCCTATGCGGCCCGGGTGTTTCGGGAAAAGGGGATCCGGCTCGTCAAGGCGCCGGAGGATGATGAGATCCTCACACACAGCGTCGATTTCGTCTCCTTCAGCTACTACGCCTCCCGCTGCGCCTCGGCCGACATGAACGCGGGCAACACCAGCGCCGCCAACGTGGTCAAGTCCCTGCGAAACCCCCACATCGAGGTGAGCCAGTGGGGTTGGGGCATAGATCCGCTCGGCCTTCGCATCACCATGAACAGCCTGTACGATCGCTACCAGAAACCCCTGTTCCTGGTGGAGAACGGCCTGGGGGCCATGGACGAGATCAACGCCGATGGCGAGATAGAGGACGACTATCGCATCGACTACCTGCGCGCACACATCGGCGCCATGGGGGATGCCATCGAAGACGGCGTGCCGCTGTTGGGCTACACCAGCTGGGGCTGCATCGATCTGGTCTCCGCCTCCACCGGCGAGATGAGCAAGCGCTACGGCTTCGTCCACGTGGACAGGGACGATGCCGGCCAGGGCACCCTGGCGCGCAGGCGCAAGAAGTCGTTCTGGTGGTACCGACAGGTGATCGCCAGCAACGGGGAAGATCTGGCATGACGAGGGCCGCCCCGCAGAGGAAGGGGCGGCTTGCGACAGAGACAAAAACAGAGATGGGGGCCTGGGCCCCCATCTCTGTTTCATGTCGACGACAGTCAGAAAACGTTTAACTGCCTTCGTTGAAGATCTCCAGGTTGCTGGTCCCTTCCTGCCACTCGCGCACCGCCTTGCTGTCGTCGTTGCGCAGGGCGTTCAGGTGGTCCAGATAGCCCTGATCCACGTCCGAGGTCACGTAGTGGCCATTGAACACCGAGGTCTCGAAGTGGCGCAGCTCGGGGTTGATCTCCCGCACCGCCTCTTCCAGATCTTCCAGATCCTGGAAAATCAGGCCATCGGCGCCGATCAGCTTGCACACCTCTTCCACTTCGCGGCCGTGGGCGATCAGCTCGTTGGCGGTGGGCATGTCGATGCCGTAGACGTTGGGGAAGCGGATTTCCGGTGCCGCCGAGGCGAAGTAGACCTTGGCCGCCCCTGCTTCACGGGCCATCTGGATGATCTGCTCGGACGTGGTGCCACGGACGATGGAGTCATCCACCAGCAACACCTTCTTGCCCTTGAATTCGGAGCTGATGGCGTTGAGCTTGCGACGCACCGACTTCTTGCGCTGGGTCTGGCCCGGCATGATGAAGGTACGGCCGATGTAGCGGTTCTTCACGAAGCCCTGGCGGTAAGGCAGGCCCAGGGTATGGGCGATCTCCAGCGCCACGTCGCAGGAGGTCTCGGGGATGGGGATGACCACGTCCACGTCGAGATCTTCCCACTCCCGTGCGATCTTCTTGCCCAGCTTGCGGCCCATGTTGAGACGGGCGGCGTAGACGGAGACCTTGTCGATACACGAATCGGGGCGGGCGAAGTAGACGTACTCGAAGATGCAGGAGCTCATCTGGGGGTTCTCCGCACACTGCTCGGAGAAGAGCTGGCCCTGCTCTGTGATGTAGATGGCCTCGCCCGGGGCGACGTCACGCACCGTCTCGAAACCGATGGCGTCGAGGGCCACGCTCTCGGAGGCGAGCATGTACTCCACCTGGCCCTGCTCGTCGGCGCGGCGGCCCAGGATCAGCGGACGGATGCCGTTGGGATCGCGAAAGCCGATGAGGCCGTGGCCGATCACCAGGGACACCACGGCATAGGCGCCGCGGATCTGCTGGTGCACCTTGCGCACCGCAGAGAAGATGTCCGCAGGGGCTAGCGCCATCTTGTCGCACAGATCCAGCTCGTGGGCCAGCACGTTCAGCAGCACTTCGGAGTCCGAGGTGGTGTTGATGTGGCGGCGGGCCACCTTGAACTGCTGCTCCTTGAGATCCTTGGCGTTGGTGAGGTTGCCGTTATGGGCCAGCACCATGCCGTAGGGCGAGTTCACGTAAAAGGGTTGGGCTTCAGCGGCACTGGAGCTGCCTGCGGTGGGATATCTGACATGTCCTATGCCGATATGCCCCTTCAGTCGCTGCATGTGGCGCACTTCAAACACATCCTTCACCAGGCCGTTGGCCTTGCGTTGCCGGAAGTTTCCACTGTCAATGGTCACGATCCCGGCGGCATCCTGTCCCCTGTGCTGCAACACCGTCAAGGCGTCGTAGAGGGCCTGATTGACGGGGGTGGTGCCAACTATACCGACAATACCGCACATGTCTTTGCTACCTCGAAGTCACTGTACCTGTTGAAGAAAACTGGACGAGTTCAGCATGAACCCGAAAAACCACTGGATCACCGGCTTGAACTCGGGAACCAGCTTGGACGCCACCCACCAGTCGCTCTGGGAGAGGCTGGTGAAGGTATCCATAAAAAACAGCAGGGCACTGACGATCAGTACCCCGCGAATGGCGCCAAAACAGACCCCCAGCACCCGATCCGTGCCGGAGAGTCCCGTCTTTTCCACCAGCAAGCCCACCACGTAGTTGACCACGCTCCCCAGGATCAGGGTCGCCACGAAGAGGGCGGCGATGGCCAGGCCGTTGCGCACCATGGCGTCGGAGAAAGAGGTGAAGTAGACGGCGAGATCCGGATAGAAATGGCTGGCAATGAAAAAGGCGACGAACCAGGTGACGAGGGACATGGCTTCCTTCAGGAAGCCGCGCACCAGGCTGATGAGGGCAGAGAAACCGACGATGCCGATGATGGCGTAATCAATCCAGACCATAGAAAAAGATGTCCTGCGAAATTGCGGCGCAGTCTAACAAAAACGATTGCGCAATGCTTGATAAAAATGTGTTAAAGGTTCAATGGAGCGTCGAAGGAGACCGCTCCTCGCCCCTGCCGGGGGCGGCTGGCGCCCAAATGCACAACGCCATGGCATGGCCATGGCGTTGTGGTCAGCAAGGTGGGCTTAGCCGATGTGGGTCAGGCCGCCCATGTAGGACTGCAGCGCCGCCGGGATGGCGATGCGGCCGTCTTCCTGCTGGTAGTTCTCTATCACCGCCACCAGGGTGCGGCCCACCGCGAGGCCGGAGCCGTTCAGGGTGTGCAGCAGCTGCGGCTTGCCGTCGACACGCACGCGAGCCTGCATGCGGCGCGCCTGGAAGTCGGTGCAGTTGGAGACGGAGGAGATCTCGCGGTAGGTGTTCTGGGCCGGCAGCCAGACTTCCAGATCGTAGGTCTTGGCGGCGCAGAAGCCCATGTCACCGGTACAGAGCGCCATCACGCGATAGGGCAGCTCCAGCAGTTGCAGTACCTTCTCGGCGTGACCCACCATCTCTTCCAGCGCGTCCCAGGACTTCTCCGGGTGCACCAGCTGGACCATCTCGACCTTGTCGAACTGGTGCATGCGGATGAGGCCGCGGGTGTCACGGCCATAAGAGCCGGCTTCGGAGCGGAAGCAGGGGCTGTGGGCCGTCATCTTGATGGGCAGTTCCTGCTCGTCGAAGATCTCGTCGCGGGCCATGTTGGTGAGCGGCACTTCGGAGGTCGGAATGAGGGAGAACTTGCGCAGCTTGCCCTCGTCTTCCCCTTCCCCCTCGATACCTGTGTTGAAGAGATCCTGGGAGAATTTCGGCAGCTGGCCGGTGCCGTACAGGCTGTCCGGGTTCACCAGGTAGGGCACGTAGCACTCGGTGTAGCCGTGCTGCAGGGTGTGCAGGTCCAGCATGAACTGCGCCAGGGCGCGGTGCAGGCGAGCAATCTGGCCCTTCATCACCACGAAGCGGGCACCGGAGAGCTTGACGCCATTCTTGAAGTCCACACCCTTGACCGCTTCACCTATGTCGATGTGATCCCGTACCGGGAAGTCGAACTCGCGCGGGGTGCCCCAGCGACGCACTTCCACGTTGTCGTTCTCGTCGCGGCCCACCGGGGTGGTGTCGCTCGGCAGGTTGGGGATGGCGTCCGAGATGGCCTTGATGTCGGCCAGCAGTGCCTCGAGCGCGACCTTGCTGGTCTCCAGCTCGTCGTTGATCTTGGTCACTTCGGCCTTGAGCGGAGCCACATCTTCGCCGCGACGGGCAGCCTCACCGATGGACTTGGAGCGGGCGTTGCGCTCGGCCTGCAGCTCCTGGGTACGGGACTGCAGATCCTTGCGTTTCTCTTCCAGAGCATTGACAGCCGCTACGTCCAGCGCGTAGCCACGTGCAGCCAGACGAGCGGCGGCCTCTTCGATATCGCTGCGCAGATATTTGGGATCCAGCATGGTTTACCTACTTTTTTTAATGGGATCTGGGCCTGGGTCATCCGCCCTGGCGAGAAAACAGATCCGGAAGTTAACATCGGTTGGCGCACCCCTATGTCTTCGGAATCGGGCCTTCGAAATCAAGAAGATGGTGCAAGGCCAAGACAAGCGGGGTCAGAGGGGCAGTGTAGCAGACCGCCCCCCCGCCCGAACAGGGCGTATTGCTGTCGTTTTTGCCAAGTTTGACGGCATCGGCAGGCTTATCTTCGCCGATCAGAGGGATCCCCATGCCGCCCGGCAACCCGCCCTTACTTGTCTCTCTGGCGCGGGCTCTGCCGGTCCAGCTCGCGCAGATAGTCGAGCTTCTGGGCGATCTGCTTCTCGAGGCCCCGATCGGTGGGCTGGTAGTAGTGCTTGCCCGCCAGCTCGGGGGGGAAGTACTCCTCGCCGGCGGCATAGGCGCCCGGCTCGTCGTGGGCGTAGCGGTATTCGGCGCCATAGCCGAGCTCGCTCATCAGCCTGGTGGGGGCGTTGCGCAGGTGCGGCGGCACCTCGAAGTCCGGCAGGTTTTTGGCGTCATTGAGCGCCGCCTTCCAGGCGGTGTAGACCGCATTGCTCTTGGGGGCGCAGGCGAGGTAGACGATGGCCTGGGCGATGGCCCGCTCCCCTTCCGCCGGACCTATGCGGTGGAAGCAGTCCCAGGCCGAGAGCGCCACCTGCATGGCGCGGGGATCGGCGTTGCCCACATCTTCAGAGGCAATCGCCAGCAAGCGGCGGGCGATATAGAGCGGATCGCAACCGGCGCTCACCATGCGGGCATACCAGTAGAGGGCCGCATCCGGCGCCGAGCCGCGAATGGACTTGTGCACCGCCGAGATGAGGTCGTAGAAGTGATCCCCCCCCTTGTCGAAGCGCGCCACATGCTCCCCCACCACGGCGGCGAGCAGGGCGCTGTCGATCACCCTCTCCCCTGCCCCATTGGCCTCGGCCATGTCGGCCAGGAGCTCCAGGTAGTTGAGGGACTTGCGCCCGTCTCCATCCACGGCTTTGGCCAGCGCCGCCTTCACCCCGGGGGCAAAGGTGAGGCTCGGGTCGTTGAGGCCACGGGGGTCTGTCATCGCCTGATCGAGCATGGCGAGGATGTCCTCCTCCTCCAGCCGTTTGAGCAGGTAGACCCGGGCCCGGGAGAGCAGTGCGTTGTTGAGTTCGAACGAGGGGTTTTCGGTGGTGGCGCCGATGAAGGTGATGGTGCCGTCTTCGATGTGGGGCAGGAACACATCCTGCTGGCTCTTGTTGAAGCGGTGCACCTCGTCCACGAAGAGGATGGTGCGCACCCCGCGCCAGCTGTTCTCCTTCGCCTTGTCGATGGCGGCGCGGATCTCCTTGATGCCGGAGGTGACCGCGGAGAGCCGCTCCACCTCGGCCTGGCAGTAGTGGGCCATCAGCTCGGCGAGGGTGGTCTTGCCGGTGCCGGGCGGTCCCCACAGGATCATGGAGTGGCAGTGCCCCGCCAGGATCGCCTTGCGCAGGGGCTTGTCCGCCCCCAGGATGTGCTGCTGGCCTATGTACTGATCCAGGGTTTGCGGCCGCATCCTGGCCGCCAGCGGACGAAAGTCCGACGAGAAATCCAGCGACAAGTTGCTCATCTGTATTGACCGTTCAGTATCACGCATACCGCCATGGAAAAACGGTCCGACGCGACATCCAACAAGAGGTTACTCATCTCTATTGACCCCCAGCGTCACGCCCGTCGCCGTTGACAGACGGGCTGACGATAAATCCAGCGACCGCCTGCTCATCAGCGCTGATCGTCCAGTGCGACCCCCTTGGGTATCTTGAACACGAACTCGTTGCCCTTGAGCACCGGCTTGCGGTTGAAGCTGCTCAAGACGAATTCGCTCCACTGCCCCTGGGCCTCTTTCACGTCGAACCGGCTGATGTTGTTCTGACGGTCGAAGGTGATGCGGAAGGAGGCGATCAGCTCGTCCTTGTTGCGGCTGGTGACTGTGTAGACGTCCCCTTCCTGGGTCACGTCGTAGTTCTTCCAGAGCCCGACATCGTTGCCGGCGATCAGCACGAAGGGGGTGTTGAGCACCGCATCCTTCATCTTGAGGGCGGTGACCTGCTCGACAAAGGGATCATAGACCCACACATCCTTGCCGTCCGCCACGATCAGGCTCTCGTCCGGGGCAGTGGTGTGCCAGTTGAAGCGGTTCGGGCGCTGCACCAGCAGGGAGCCGCTCGCCTTCTGCAGCTCCTTGCCCTTGCTGTCATAGACGGTCTGGGCAAACTTGGCCGAGAACAGGCTGACACCCGTCAGCTTCTGCTTGAGATCGCTGGCCGCATCGGCCCACACCTGGCTGCTGGCGAGCAACAGTACAGAACCCATCAATAATGCTTTTTTCATCGCGATTCCCGTTGAAGAGGGTCAGATAAAAGGCCATGTCCGCAGACATGGCCAGGATGATATGAAGGCTTAATCACGCACCGGGGGCGGTGCCAGCACGTCGCGCTGGCCGTTGCCCCCCGGAGAGCTGACGATGCCCTGGTTTTCCATCTGCTCGATGAGACGGGCCGCCCGGTTGTAACCAATCTTGAACTTGCGCTGCACGCTGGAGGTCGAGCCACGGCGGGATTCCACCACGAAGGCGACCGCCTCGTCGAACAGGGGATCCAGCTCCTCGTCACCCCCGCCGCCGTACTCGCCGCCACCGCCCTCGCCGTCCGACTCACCGGAGAGGATCTCGTCGATGTAGTTCGGCTCGCCGCGCAGTTTCCAGTCCGCCACCACCTTGTGCACCTCGTGGTCATCGACGAAGGCGCCGTGGACCCGGGTCGGGTTGGAGGTGCCGGCGGGCATGTAGAGCATGTCCCCCATGCCGAGCAGGGATTCGGCGCCGCCCTGATCCAGGATGGTGCGGGAATCTATCTTGCTCGACACCTGGAAGGAGATCCGGGTCGGGATGTTGGCCTTGATGAGGCCGGTGATGACATCCACCGAGGGGCGCTGGGTCGCGAGGATGAGGTGAATACCGGCCGCCCGCGCCTTCTGGGCGATACGGGCGATGAGCTCTTCCACCTTCTTGCCGACGATCATCATCATGTCGGCGAACTCGTCCACCACCACCACTATGTGGGGCAGCTTCTCCAGCTCCGGCGGCATCTGATCCATGGAGTCCCCCGGACGCCACAGGGGATCCCGCAGGGGCTCGCCCTCGGCGGCCGCGGCCAGCACCTTGTCGTTGTAACCCTTGAGGTTGCGCACCCCGACTGCGGACATCAGCTTGTAGCGACGCTCCATCTCGCCGACGCACCAGCGCAGGGCGTTGGCGGCATCCTTCATGTCGGTGACCACCTCGGTCAGCAGATGGGGGATCCCTTCGTAGACCGAGAGCTCCAGCATCTTGGGGTCGATCATGATGAAGCGCAGATCGTCCGGTGTCGACTTGTAGAGCATGGAGATGATCATAGTGTTGACCCCCACCGACTTGCCGGAACCCGTGGTACCGGCCACCAGCAGGTGGGGCATCTTGGCGAGGTTCACCACCACGGGTTCCCCCGCGATGTCCTGCCCCAGCCCCATGGTCAGCGGATTGTGGCTGCCAGAGAAGGCCTCGCAGTCCAGGGTCTCACGCAGGTAGACGGTCTGGCGCACCCGGTTGGGCAGCTCGATGCCGACGAAGGTCTTGCCCGGGATAACCTCCACCACCCGCACGCTGCTGGCGGAGAGGGAACGGGCGAGATCCCGCGACAGGTTGGTGATCTTGCTCGCCTTCATGCCCGGCGCCAGATCCAGCTCGAAGCGGGTGATGACAGGGCCCGGATACACGCCGACCACCTTGGCCTGGACGTTGTAGTCGGCGAGTTTCGCCTCCACCAGCCGGCCCATGCGGTCCAGCTCGTCCTTGCTCATCATCTGGGTCTTGGCGGGCGGGCGGTCGAGCAGCTCTATGCTCGGCAGCGGCGCCATGGCGGGCTGGGGGCGACGCTTGGGCTTGACCGGTGCGGCCACCGCAGGCGCGTCGGCCTCCTCCCCTTCCGCCCAGGGCAGATCGAGTTCGTCATCCCCGTCATCGGCCAGGGCCGGCTGACGGCGGGCAGTGGCAACGGCGGCGCGCTTGGGTCTGGCCACGGGCGCCGGCTCGTCCTCTTCATCATCGAATTGCGGATCGAACTGGAAGGTGTCGTCATCGAGCTCCGGCAGCCATTCGTCAGATTTTGACTTCTGGCTCCCCTTGGCCTTGGGGTTGCGCGTCCAGCTGCTATGGGGCTCGTCCTCTTCTTCGTCGAGATCCAGAGCGCCCACGCCCCCTTCCAGCAGGGGATCAGGCCCCTCAAAACGGGGCTGGCGCCAGCCGCCGGTGAGCCAGCGGCCCAGGGTCGTCGGGAAATGGTAGATGGCGCTGACGCTGCCGGTGCAGGTGGCACCGATCCGCTCGACTATGGTGAGCCAGGACCAGCCGGTGAACAGGGTGATGCCGGTGGCCACGAAGCAGAGCAGCATCAGGTTGGCCCCGACGCCGCCAAACAGGGGCTCCACGGCGGAGGCGATCACGTCTCCCACCAGGCCGCCTGCGGAGAAGTTCTGCAAGTCATTGAAGTTCATGCTGGCGATGGCGGACATGCCGAGCACCGTCAGGACGAAGCCGATGATGCGCACCGACAGGGTGAGATAGTCCACCTCCAGCAGCCGGCTCGGGCGCCAGAACAGGCTCCAGCCGAGCAGCACCACCAGGGGAGGCACCAGATAGGAGAAGGCCCCGAAGGTGAACATGGTGATGTCGGCGAGCCAGGCACCGGCGCTGCCCGCCAGGTTCTTCACCTCTCCCTGCCAGGAGGTCTGGGACCAACCGGGATCGGCGGGATGGTAGGTCAACAGGGCAAGCAAGAGATAGGCAGCCATCAGGGTGATGGCGATCAAGACGGCCTCGAAGATCCGTTGCGTACCTGACAAAGGAGTAAACAGCTTTTTATCGGCCAAACTCCGGCTCCTTTCTGAAAACATGTAATGCGGGGATAGGGGGCCTAGTATCCCTGAAAAGCCCACCGATTGTCAGCCAGTGCCTGAGGGCGGGGCCATGAATACAGTAATAAGAAGAAACGAGCGGACCGGCCGCTCGTTTCTGACTATCGTGACTCGTCGTGGTGCTTGCAAGTCACAGCACAATCCCGCTTATCGGGTGCTGATCACCAGACGGCTGCTCTGCTTGACCTCTTCCATCACCACATAGGTGCGGGTGTCATTGACGCCGGGCAGACGCAGCAGGGTTTCCCCCAGCAGACGGCGATAAGCCGACATGTCGCTGACGCGGGTCTTGAGCAGATAGTCGAAATCACCGGACACCAGATGGCACTCCTGGATCTCTTCGAGCACCTGAACAGCCTTGTTGAACTGTTCGAACACGTCGGGGGCGCCACGATTGAGGGTAATTTCCACGAACACCAGCAGAGACGCATCCAGATAATGAGGGTTCAGAATAGCGGCATATCCTTCGATATAACCTTGACGCTCGAGGCGACGAACCCGTTCCAGACACGGTGTGGGACTCAGGCCAACTCGTTTGGACAACTCAACGTTCGAAATCCTGCCATCCTTTTGCAGTTCATTCAGAATGTTGCGGTCAATCCTGTCCAAATCCTTTAGCCGACTCTTAGCTTCCATCATTTAATTCCATCCTTTGGCTATTTTTTGGTAAGAATCACCAGTCATTTTATAATAATGGTCACAAATCCTGTCAATACCTGAATATACTAGGCGCAAATGTTGCTTAACATCTGGGCAACATAAACCACCAATCGATAGACGAGGGATAGCATGATTATCGGTGTACCTAAGGAAATAAAAAACCATGAATATCGCGTAGGCATGGTTCCGGCCAGTGTACGTGAACTGACAGCACGAAACCATACCGTTTTCGTCCAAAGCGGCGCAGGAAATGGCATTGGCTTCAGTGACGCAGATTATCTGGCTGCCGGAGCCGAAATTCTGGCCTCCGCAGCAGACGTTTTCGCCAAGGCCGAGATGATCGTCAAGGTCAAGGAGCCCCAGGCGGTGGAACGCGCCATGCTGCGTCCGGGCCAGACCCTCTTTACCTACCTGCACCTGGCGCCAGATCTGGCCCAGACCCGGGAGCTGGTCGACAGCGGCGCCGTCTGCATCGCCTACGAGACCGTCACCGACGGCCGTGGCGGCCTGCCCCTGCTGGCCCCCATGTCGGAAGTGGCCGGACGCATGTCTATTCAGGCCGGTGCCCAGGCGCTGGAGAAGTCCCGCGGCGGCAGCGGCGTACTGCTCGGCGGCGTGCCCGGTGTGGAGCCGGCCAAGGTGGTGATCATCGGTGGCGGCGTGGTGGGTTCCAACGCAGCCCGCATGGCCATCGGCCTGCGTGCGGACGTGACCATACTCGACAACAACATCGACACCCTGCGCCGTCTTGACAGCGAGTTCCAGGGGGCGGCCAAGGTGGTCTACTCCAATCGCGAGACCCTGGAGCGCCACCTGCTGGCGGCGGATCTGGTCATCGGCGGCGTGCTGGTGCCGGGCGCCACTGCGCCAAAACTTGTCAGCCGTGACCACATTGCACGCATGAAGCCGGGCTCCGCCATCGTGGACGTGGCCATCGATCAGGGCGGCTGCGTCGAGACCTCTCACGCCACCACCCACGAGGATCCCACCTTCATCGTCGACGAGGTGGTGCACTACTGCGTGGCCAACATGCCGGGCGCCGTGGCACGGACCTCCACAGTGGCCCTGAACAACGCCACCCTGCCCTTCATCATCAAGCTGGCGGAACAGGGCTATCGCGGTGCACTGCTCGGCGATCCCCACCTGTTGCACGGCCTGAACGTGATGGCGGGCAAGATCACCTGCAAGGAGGTCGCCGTGGCCCACAACCTGGCCTACACGGATCCCCTGACCCTGCTGAACTGATCCCGCCCCCGCAAGGGAGCGTCGATGAGTGAAAATCCGCCCGCGATGGGCGGTTTTTTTATGGCGCAATCTGCGCCACCCTCCCCCTCTTTGGCGATTGCCACAATCGACGCCCTGGCCTTTGACCCCGGATCACGAATTACCTACAATCGCGCAAACTCATCACGTCTCGGAAAACACATCATGAGCCAAGTCACTCATAGCAAACTGCTGATCCTGGGATCAGGCCCGGCGGGTTACACCGCCGCCGTCTACGCCGCCCGCGCCAACCTCAATCCCCTGCTCATCACCGGCATGCAGCAAGGTGGTCAGCTGACCACCACCACAGAGGTGGAAAACTGGCCAGGGGACGCGGAAGGGCTGACCGGCCCGGCCCTGATGGAGCGCATGAAAGAGCATGCGGAAAAATTCGATACCCGCATCCTGTTTGATCACATCAATGAAGTGGAGCTGACCCAGCGCCCCTTCCGTCTCAAGGGTGACAACGGTGAATACAGCTGCGACGCGCTGATCATCGCCACCGGCGCCTCCGCCAAGTACCTGGGGCTGCCTTCCGAGGAGTCCTTCAAGGGCCGTGGCGTCTCCGCCTGTGCCACCTGTGACGGCTTCTTTTACCGCAACCAGGAAGTGGCCGTGGTCGGCGGCGGCAACACCGCCGTGGAAGAGGCGCTCTATCTGGCCAACATCGCCAAGAAGGTGCACCTCATCCACCGCCGCGACGAGTTCCGCGCCGAGAAGATCCTGATCAAGCGCCTCAATGACAAGGTCGAGAGCGGCAACATAGTGCTGCACACTCACCAGACCCTGGACGAGGTGCTGGGTGACAACATGGGCGTGACCGGCGTGCGCCTGCGCAGCACCCGGGACGACTCTACCTCCGAGCTGCCGCTGATGGGGGTCTTCATCGCCATCGGTCACCAGCCCAACACCCAGATCTTCGAAGGCCAGCTGGCGATGGAAAACGGCTACCTCAAGGTGCGGGGCGGCCTGGAAGGGTTCGCGACCCAGACCAGCATCCCGGGCGTGTTTGCCGCCGGCGACGTGGCCGACCACGTTTACCGTCAGGCGATCACCTCAGCCGGTACCGGCTGCATGGCGGCGCTGGATGCCGAGCGATATCTGGACGCACAATAAGCACAAGGATATAAAGGGCATGCCAAGTGGCATGCCCTTTTCTTTTAAGGAGCCGGATGAAACGGAAAATTTTGATTGTGGAAGACAGCCTGACGGTGCGCCGCATGTTGACCCAGGCCATTGCGCAGCAAACCGGGCTGGAGATAGATGCGTTCGATACCCTGGAGGGGGCCCGTGACTGCCAGGGCGAAGAGTACGTGGTCGCCCTGGTGGATCTCACCCTGCCAGATGCCCCGAGCGGAGAAGCCGTCAGCGTGCTGTTGGCGCGGGGCTTGCCCGTGGTGATCCTCACCGCCGACATCAGCGAGGAGAAACGGGAAGCCTGGCTGGAGGCCGGGGTGCTGGATTACGTGATGAAGGATTCACGCCACTCCCTGCAATACGCCGTCAGCCTGGTGCACCGCCTCTACCTCAACCAGGCCATCGAGGTACTGGTGGTGGATGACTCCCGCACCTCCCGTCATCGCACCGCCGCCCAGTTGCGCAAGCAGCTGCTGCTGGTGCACGAGGCAACCTGTGCCCGGGATGCCCTGGCCCTGCTGGAGCAGCACCCGACCATTCGCCTGATGCTGGTGGATTACTACATGCCGGAGATAGACGGCATCAGCCTGGTGCGGATGCTGCGGGAGCGCTACAGCAAGCAGCAGCTCGCCATCATCGGCATCTCGGTGTCGGACAAGCACGGCCTCTCTGCCCGCTACCTCAAGCAGGGGGCGAACGATTTTCTCAACCAGCCGTTCGAGCCCGAGGAGCTGCAGTGCCGGGTCAGCCACAATCTGGAGGCCCTTGAGCAGTTCAACAGCATCCAGGAGTCGGCCAATCGCGACTACCTGACCGGGCTCTACAACCGGCGCTACTGGTTCAACGAGGGGCAGAAGTGGTTCGAGGAGCATCAGCGTCAGCAGGCGCAGCTCGCCCTGTGCGTGCTCGATGTGGATCATTTCAAGCAGGTCAACGATCACTGGGGCCATGCCATCGGCGATGAGCTGCTCTGCCACCTGACCCGGCTGCTCACCCAGTTCTTCCCGGATGCCATGATAGCCCGTTTCGGTGGCGAGGAGTTTGCCCTGATGGTGCCCCACTGCCCGGTGCCCGTGCTGCTCAAGCGGCTGGAAGGGTTGCGGCAACAGCTGCGTCAGCAGCCGCTGTCACGGGAAGTGCCGCTGTTTGTGCGCGCCAGCTTTGGCGTCATCAATGTCGGGCGGCTCTCCATGGACGAGGCGCTCTGCGAGGCAGATCGCCAGCTGTATCAGGCAAAGAACACGGGTCGTGACAAGATAGTCTCCCAGGACGCCTGAGCACGTCTCGAGTGAGACGCTCCGTGTAGTACCGCCCGGCGCCCCTTGCGGCCGCCGGGTCATTCTCCCTCCTCACGCCCTCTCTGCCGCCCACGGGTTTCCTCAATAGGTCTTGTCGACCCGCACCCCATCGCTGAAATAGAGGATGCGCACCTTGTCTCCGCTCGCAAACACCATGGCCGGATCGTAATCCTGGATCACGTTGATGAGCCCGTCCTGCTCATTGCGGATCAAGAGTTCCACCAGCTTGTTCTCCACCACGCTGCCGCCGGACTGATAGTGCTGCACCGCGGCCGCTCCCGCCAATGCCCCCACGGCGGTGGCGATCTCCCGCCCATGACCGCCGCCAAACTGGTTGCCAAGCAGCCCCCCCAGCACGGCGCCACCCAGGGTTTTCCAGCCGGTATGCTCGGACTCCACCACCTGGCGCTGGGTGATGTTGCGCACCGTATCCACCTGGCCAAACACCACCTGATCCACGGGGCGCGCCGTGTTGCGCTCATAGGGTGCAGCCCAGGCGGGCGCCGTGACAAAGCCGAGCAAGCTGGATACTATCAGGATAATGGCCTTCATCTGTGAACCTCTGTCTTATGTCTCGCTATCTCACCGAACTGGATGATGAGCTGTGCTGGTTTCCCTCCCCCAGCCATGCGCTGGAAGAGCCCAACGGCCTGCTGGCGATCGGGGGAGATCTCTCCCCTGCTCGATTGCTGGCAGCTTATCACAGCGGGATCTTTCCGTGGAATGAGCCACACCAGCCGCTGCTGTGGTGGTCGCCGGATCCCAGGGGGGTGATAGTGCCCGATGAGCTGCACATAGGGCGCAGCCTGCAGAAGTGTCTGCGCCGCACCCCCTTCGACATTACCATCGATAGCGCCTTCGATGAGGTGATAGCGGCCTGCGCCGCCCCCCGTCGCAGCGCCAGCGGCACCTGGATAAGCGCCCCCATGATCGACGCCTATCGGCAGTTGCACCGCCTGGGCCATGCCCACTCCATCGAGATCTGGCAGGATGGTAAGTTGCAGGCGGGGCTCTATGGCCTCTCCCTTGGCCGCCTCTTCTGCGGTGAATCCATGTTCAGCCGCATCGATAACGGCGCCAAACTGGCCATGGTGGCGCTCTGTCGTCACTTTTCACGCCATGGGGGGGCCCTCATCGACTGCCAGATGCAGAACGACTTCCTGGCCACCTTGGGGGTCCAGGAGTGGCCAAGAAGCCGGTTTCTGACCACATTGGCGAGCCTGATCAGGCAACCACTGCAGGACGGTTGCTGGCAGCAGAGGAGAATCAGTCTATGACAGAAGAAGTGATCCTCAAGGTAGGCCTGACCCCCAGACACCCGTGCAGCTACCTTGGCCATGAGCAGGAGCAGTTGCTGGTACTGATGGATCATGATCTGCTCAATGCGGCCGGTTACGAGCGACTGCTGACGGCGGGATTCAGGCGCAGTGGCAACGACATCTATCGCCCCCATTGCCCGGCCTGCAGCGCCTGCCAGTCACTGCGCATCCACAGCGAGCGTTTCGTGCCGAACCGTAGCCAGAAACGCGTTCGTCAGCTGAACCGGGATCTCGAGCTGGTACTGAGTTACGACGACAAACCCGAGTATTACCAGCTCTATGAGCGCTACATCCGCGAGCGCCATCACGATGGCAGCATGTACCCGCCGAGCCGGACCCAGTACAAGGGATTCCTGCACTGCGACTGGATGCCACCGCTCTACATGGAGATACGCAAGGAGGGACGCCTCATCGGCGTGGCCACCACGGACCTGCTCCCCCACTCCATGAGCGCCATGTATACCTTCTTCGATCCGGATTATGCCGACCGATCTCTGGGCACCTTTGCCATTCTGAGCCAGTTGGAACTGGCCAGGCGCACGGGTCGCAGCTGGCTGTATCTGGGCTATCTGGTGGAGGCCTGTCGCAAGATGAATTACAAGCGCCAGTACCTGCCCCACGAGCTGCTGGTGCAGGGAGAATGGAAAAATATCGACACCAAGCCCGAGTAAACTTTACACATAGCCTTAAATCCGGCATGATCCAGCGGTTTTTTGTTGTGGCTTATCAAGAGGATTCAATGGCTAAAGAAGACAGTATTGAGATGCAGGGTACCATTCTCGAAACCTTGCCCAATACCATGTTCCGTGTGGAACTGGAAAATGGTCACGTGGTTATCGCTCATATTTCCGGCAAGATGCGCAAAAACTACATCCGTATCCTGACTGGGGACAAAGTAACGGTGGCTCTGACTCCGTACGATCTCTCCAAGGGACGTATTGTTTTCCGCTCTCGCTAAGCCAGGAATTCAGCAAAAAACCCCAGCCTCGCGGTTGGGGTTTTTTGTCGTTTCTGGCCTCAATCACATTTAGTGAGAGACAGCTTCAACATTGACCTGGAAGTCAAAGCTGAGGCTGTTATTCACCAGCTCCACTCTCACCACTCCGCCATCGACCAGTGAGCCAAACAGGATCTCATTGGCCAACGGCTTCTTGAGGTGCTCCTGAATGACCCGCCCCATGGGTCTTGCACCCATTGCCCGATCATAACCCTTCTCGGCCAACCAGTGGCGCGCCTCTTCGGAGACCTCCAGTGACACCCCTTTGGCATCAAGCTGTACCTGCAGCTCGACGATGAACTTGTCGACCACCTGATGGATCACCGTCATGTCCAGATGGTTGAACCAGATGGTGTGATCGAGCCGGTTGCGGAACTCCGGGCTGAAGGTCTTGTTGATCACCGCCATGGCGTCGTGGCTCATGTCCTGCTGCTGGAAGCCAATGGACTTGCGCTGGGTCTCCTGCACGCCCGCGTTGGTGGTCATCACCAGGATCACGTTGCGAAAATCGGCCTTGCGTCCGTTGTTGTCCGTCAGGGTGCCGTTGTCCATCACTTGCAGCAGCAGGTTGAAGACATCCGGATGCGCCTTCTCGATCTCGTCCAGCAGCACCACCGAATGGGGATGCTTGAGCACCGAGTCGGTCAGCAAGCCGCCCTGCTCGAAGCCCACATAGCCGGGAGGTGCCCCGATCAGGCGGGAGACGGTATGGCGCTCCATGTATTCGGACATGTCAAAGCGCAGTACCTCGACCCCGAGCGCCTTGCCGAGTTGCTGGGTGACTTCGGTCTTGCCCACCCCGGTCGGGCCGGCAAACAGGAAGCAGCCCACAGGGCGACGCTCGTTGCCAAGGCCGGAACGTGACAGCCGGATGGCATCGGTCAATACGGTGATGGCCTTGTCCTGGCCGAACACCACCATCTTGAGGTTGCGCTCCAGGTTCTTCAGCACCTCCTTGTCGGAAGAGGAGACTGATTTCTCCGGGATCCGGGCAATCTTCGCGACTATGGCCTCGATCTCCGGCACATTGATCACTTTTTTACGCTTGCTGACCGGCAACAGACGTTGCCCCGCCCCCGCCTCGTCGATCACGTCGATGGCCTTGTCCGGCAGGTGTCGATCATTGATGTACTTGGCGGAGAGCTCCACTGCGGCGCGGATGGCCTTGACGGTGTAACGCACGCCATGGTGCGCCTCATAACGGCTCTTGAGCCCCATCAGGATGCGAGTGGTGTCATCTATGCTCGGCTCGACGATGTCGATCTTCTGGAAGCGGCGCGCCAATGCCCGATCTTTCTCGAAGATCTGGGAATATTCCTGATAAGTGGTTGATCCCACGCAGCGCAGCAGGCCATTGGAGAGCAGCGGCTTGATGAGGTTGGCCGCATCCAGCTGACCGCCGGAGGCTGCGCCCGCCCCTATGATGGTGTGGATCTCGTCGATGAAGAGGATGGCCCCTTCCTGGCGCTCGATCTGCTTGAGCAGTACCTTGAGGCGCTTCTCGAAGTCGCCGCGGTACTTGGTGCCTGCCAGCAGGGAGCCCATGTCCAGAGAATAGATGGTGCTGTTTGCTATCACCTCGGGCACATCACCCTTGACGATGCGATAGGCGAGCCCCTCGGCGATGGCAGTCTTGCCCACCCCGGCCTCCCCCACCAGCAAGGGATTGTTCTTGCGGCGACGGCAGAGCACTTGAATGGTGCGACTCAGCTCCTGATCGCGACCGATCAGCGGGTCGATGCGCCCCTCCAGCACCAGCTGGTTGAGGTTGGTGGCAAAGCTCTCGATCTGGGCAGAGGAGACCTCATCATCGGACTCGGCATTGTTGCCGCCACTCTCGGGCTTGCTGTCTTTGCGCACCCCGTGGGAGAGGAAGTTCACCACGTCCAGCCGGCTGATTTCGGCTTTTTTCAGGAAGTAAGCCGCCTGGGACTCCTGCTCGCTGAAGATGGCGACCAGCACATTGGCACCGCTCACCTCGGTATTGCCCGACGACTGGACATGGAACACGGCACGTTGCAACACGCGCTGGAAGCCAAGGGTCGGTTGGGTTTCTCTGTCTTCGTCATCGCGGGGGATGAGCGGGGTCGTTTGATTGATGAATGCGCGAATTTCCTTGCGCATCTGCTCCACATCCGCACCACACGAACTCAGCGCCTCATGGGCTGAGCTGTTATCCAGCAGGGCTAACAACAGGTGCTCGACGGTCATGAATTCGTGGCGCTCGTCACGGGCCAGTTTGAAAGCCTCGTTCAGCGTCTTTTCTAGATCTTTGTTCAACATAGGCACCTCCCCTCAGTACAGCAACAATGCGGTGTCGTTATCGCCATCAAGTCATCAGATTCAAGCCTTTTCCATGGTACATAGCAGTGGATGTTCGTTGTTACGTGAATAGGTGTTGACCTGGACCACTTTGGTCTCGGCAATCTCGGCGGTAAAAGTGCCGCAGACTCCCTTACCACTATAATGCACGCTCAGCATGACCTGAGTGGCCTTCTCCAGATCCATACCAAAGAACCTCTGTAGCACCTCCACCACGAACTCCATCGGTGTGTAGTCATCGTTGTTCAAGACGACCTTGTACATGGGTGGCGGTTGCAGCTTCGTTTTCTCTGCTTCTGCAATCTCTTCATTAGCAAAGAGTTCTTTCTGCTTGCTCATAGTTGCGCTTTGGTACCTCTAGATTACTACCGTCTCGCTCAAGATTGTCAATAGACTTGTTAACCAGATCACATCGGTTGTTAACAACTTCTTGACTCGCTTAAAAGTTGGACTAGATTGGTTACTTGCTAATCGGCGCCCGTCTGCTACGGGGTGATGCTCTAGTTATATAAGGCTGGCGCAGGTTACTCAACGACTTCAGGGTAATCAATAAAAGGATGTAGATGTATGGCAACCGGAACAGTCAAGTGGTTCAACAACGCAAAAGGATTTGGGTTTATCTGTCCGGAAGGCGGTGGTGAAGACATCTTCGCTCACTACTCCACGATTCAAATGGAAGGTTACAAGACCCTCAAAGCGGGTCAGGCAGTCAACTTTGAACTGCAGCAGGGGCCGAAAGGAAATCACGCCTCTGTCATCGTGCCAAACGAAGCACAGAACATGTAAGAGTCAAACTGGATAAATTGAAAAACGGCATCCCGCAAGGATGCCGTTTTTTTATGTCACTCGATGTGTCGGCACAATAAGAAAGGCCAGGCCTTCCTTATTGTGTGCTCTTGCGAGCTATCCCTGTCAGCGCGCCAGCAGGATGTTGAGCATACGGCGCAGCGGCTCGGCGGCGCCCCACAGCAGCTGGTCACCCACGGTGAAGGCCGCCAGGTATTCCGGGCCCATGTTGAGCTTGCGCAGACGGCCTACCGGGATGCTGAGGGTGCCGGTGACGGCGGCCGGGGTCAGCTCGCGGGCCGTGATGTCGCGATCGTTGGGGATCACCTTGACCCAGTCGTTGTGGGCGGCCAGCAGGGCCTCGACCTCGGGGAGCGGCACATCCTTCTTCAGCTTGATGGTGAAGGCCTGGCTGTGGCAGCGCAGGGCGCCGATGCGCACGCACAGACCATCCACCGGAATGGCGGCATCTTCGATCCCCAGTATCTTGTTGGTCTCGGCCTGGCCCTTCCACTCTTCTCGGCTCTGGCCGTTGTCGAGCTTGGTGTCTATCCAGGGGATCAGGCCACCGGCCAATGGCACGCCGAAGTTGTCCACCGGCAGGGTGCCGGAGCGGGTCTTCTCGGTGATCTTGCGCTCGATGTCGAGGATGGCGGAGGCGGGATCCGCCAGCTCCACCGCCACTTCGTCGCGCAGCAGCCCCATCTGGGTGACCAGCTCGCGCATGTGGCGCGCGCCACCGCCGGATGCGGCCTGATAGGTGGCCACGCTCACCCACTCCACCAGATCGGCCTTGAACAGGCCCCCCAGGGCCAGCAGCATCAGGCTGACGGTGCAGTTGCCGCCGACGAAGGTCTTGATCCCCCTGTCCAGCGCCTCATCGATCACGTCGCCGTTGACCGGATCCAGGATGATGACGGCATCCTTCTCCATGCGCAGGGAGGAGGCGGCATCAATCCAGTAACCCTGCCAGCCGGCGGCCAGCAGACGGGGATAGACATCCTTGGTGTAGTCGCCACCCTGAGCCGTGATGATGATCTCCTGCGCGGCCAGCGCCTCGATATCGAAGGCGTCCTGCAGGGTGCCGGCATCGACGCCGAAATTGGGGGCGGCCTCACCGGCCTGGGAGGTGGTGAAGAAGGTGGGTTGAATGCGGGCAAAATCCTTCTCTTCCTGCATCCGGCTCATCAGTACCGAACCCACCATGCCACGCCAACCGACCAAACCAACTTTTTTCATAATGTCCTACCCTGGATAGCTGCTGTAAAAATGAAGTCTCATACGCCGTGATCCCTTGCCGGACGCGGGTCCGTTCACAAATTGGCCACAGGCATGATGTGTAATTAATGCGTCTGTCCACATTACGGATTGTGGCGACGGGCGCAAGTCGAATTGCGCAATATTCTGTGTCGCTTGCCGCAATAACCATGGGTTCCGGGCTACCGCGCTTGGCGGACTCCCCATCGGTCAGGCATCATGATGTCCGACTGGCAACCACTGCCCCCTGGGGACGACCCCAAGGCCTTCACGACTCGCAGGGACGACCCTGCCCCGCCTGGAATACTCATATGCCCTGGTTACTGCTGCTACTGGCCGGCCTGTTCGAGGTCGCCTGGGCCATCGGCCTCAAGTACACCGACGGTTTCAGCCGTCCCCTCCCCACCCTGCTGACCCTGATCGCCATGGGGGTGAGCGTGTTGTTGCTCGCCATGGCGGTCAAGCAACTGCCCCTTGGCACCGCCTACGCGGTCTGGACCGGCATAGGCGCGGTCGGCACCGTGTTGATGGGGATCTGGCTGTTCAACGAGCCGGCCACCCTGGCCCGTGTACTTTGCCTGCTGCTGATCATCGGCGGTATCCTGGGGCTCAAGTTGATCGGCTGATAACGAGATGGAGGCGTAGTTCCACGACGCCCCGGCAGCGCGTATAAAAAATGGCCACCCAGGGTGGCCATTATGTTCTCCTCATGCCCCGCCGGGGTTTCCTATCAGCACGCTCTCTATCCGGGCGCCCGGCATCATCTGCCTTAACCCCTCGATCAGCCGATCACCGGCCTCCTGCAGCGCCGCCAGCGGCATTTCAGGCAAGCTTTCCAGGATGAACCACATCTGCCCGGACTCGGCGCTGAGCCGGGTTCTGGTCCCCTGACGCCAATTCCAGCGGCGACAGGTCACGCCTCTGTCATCACACCAGACCACCTCGCCAGGTTCGGGGGTCTCGTGGGCAGGAGCCCCCTCCTTCATGGTGTCAAACAGCTCGGTGCCATCGGCAATGATCAGCCGGGGCGATCCTTCATAAGCAGTGAGATCCTCCCCACCGACGGGGATGGCGTATTCGATGCTGATGGCGTTGTAGAGATCGACGACGGGATCGATGCAGGGCAGGCTACCCTCGCGTTGCACCCGCTTGAGCAACGCCTGTGCCGAGCAGGGGGTCCGCTGGGGCTTGGCACCGAAGCGCTTGAACACCTCCCCCCAGGCGGACAGATGCTCCTGTGCCCAGGGTGCACCGCCCGTCGCGACGGATTGGCAGGCCCGCGCCAGCGCTTGTGCGCCGACGTTGCGATCGACCATGGTGGCCCCGTCGACCTGGATGCTCAGGGCCCGGAACCCCGGGGCCAGCCTGGTCACCCTGGCATCAATTTGTGGTGTCATGAATGGCATAGCAACTCCCAATAAATGATCCGTGGTGAAGGCGATAACGGCAGACGAGGCCAGATGACCCATGCTCAGAGGGCACGCCCGTGATGCTTGTCACCACCAAGAAACAAGTCGGCACTATGATGGGTGACGGCATGACATAAAAAAATCTACTTTTTCTTAATGTTGTTCAGGAGAGCTAATAACCCAGACTATCCAGGCCGCCGACAGCCCCCTGAGCCGCACCTGGAATGGGATTGTCCTGGCCGCTTTTCCCGCCACTCATGCTATTATCTGCGACCGAACATGAGCCATTAAAAATCAGGATATTGTGATGACCGACCACACTTTTATTCCCGGCAAGGACGCGGCGCTGGAAGACTCCATCGAGCGGTTCCAGACCAAGTTGCAGGCCCTGGGGTTTGATATCGAAGAGGCCTCCTGGCTCAACCCCGTGCCCAATGTCTGGTCCGTGCACATCCGGGACAAAGAGTGCGCCCTCTGCTTCACCAACGGCAAGGGAGCCAGCAAGAAGGCGGCCCTGGCTTCGGCCCTGGGGGAGTATTTCGAGCGTCTCTCCACCAACTACTTCTTCGCCGACTTCTATCTGGGCGAGCAGGTGGCAAATGGTGACTTCGTCCACTACCCGAACGAGAAGTGGTTCCCCATCCAGGGTGACCAACTGCCTGCCGGCCTGCTCGACAGCTTCACCCGCAAGTTCTACAACCCGGATGGCGAAGTGACGGCCGACATGCTGGTGGATCTGCAATCCGGCAACGAGGAGCGCGGTATCGTCGCCCTGCCGTTCGAGCGTCAGTCCGATCATCAGACCGTCTATATCCCGATGAACATCATCGGCAACCTCTATGTCTCCAACGGCATGAGCGCCGGCAACACCAAGACCGAGGCCCGCACACAGGGCTTGTCCGAGGTGTTCGAGCGACACGTGAAGAACAAGATCATCGCCGAGGCCATCAGCCTGCCCGAGATCCCGAGCGAGGTGATCGCCCGCTATCCCGGCATCAAGGCCTCCATCGATGCACTGGAGGCCGAAGGCTTCCCCATCTACAGCTTCGATGCCTCCCTCGGCGGCCGTTATCCGGTCATCTGCGTGGTGCTGCTCAACCCGAGCAACGGCACCTGCTTCGCCTCCTTCGGCGCCCACCCGCGCTTCGAGGTCGCCTTCGAGCGCACCGTCACCGAATTGCTGCAGGGCCGTGGCCTGAAGGATCTGGACGTCTTCGTGCCGCCGTCATTCGACAACGAGCAGGTGGCGGATCACCACAACCTGGAGACCCACTTCATCGACTCCTCCGGCCTCATCAGCTGGGATCTGTTCAAGCAGGAGTCCGACTTCGAGTTTGCCGACTGGGACTTCCGCGGCACCTCCCAGCAGGAGTTCGACCACCTGATCGGCATCTTCCACGAGCTGGAGCAGCCGGTCTACATCGCCGACTACGAGCACCTGGGCGTCTACGCCTGCCGCATCCTGGTGCCGGGCATGTCCGACATCTATCCGGTGGAAGATCTGCTGCTGGCCAACAACACCATGGGTGCCCACCTGCGGGAGACCATACTGGCGCTGCCGTCCCTGGAGTGGGACGCGGAGCAGTACATGGCGCTCTTTGATCAGCTGGATGAAGAGGGTCACGACGAGCGCACCCGGGTGCGCGAGCTGCTCGGCATCGCCGCCGCCAAGGGCACAGCCCTGCACACCTTGCGGGTCGGTGAGCTCAAAGCCATGCTGGCGCTGGCCGCGGGCGAGCTGGAGAGCGCACTGGATCTCATCGACTGGACCATGGAGTTCAACCAGTCGGTGTTCCCGGCGGATCGCGCCCGCTACTACCGCGCCCTGCGCGCCTGCGTCGAGCTGTTCCTGGACGAGGATCGTGACCCCGAGCAGTACCGCCCGGTGTTCACCCGCATGTTCGGGGAAGAGACCCTGGCGCAGGCCTGGGCCCACGCCAGCGGCGAGGCGCGTTTCCACGGGCTGGAGGCGGCCGACCTGTCCCTCTCCCAGTTCCCGCTGCATCAGAAATTGCTCGCGGCCTACGAGAAACTGCAAAAAGCCAAACGAATCCATACGTGGAACTGATATGCTAGTGTAACCAAGGGGCCTGATGGCCCCTTCTGTTTTATGGGCTACGCTTTGGCGGGCCCTTACTCAAAGATGAAATAAATAACAAAAAATACCTCTTAGGGGGTTGTCAATTTAACCTTTGTCATGTTGGGGAGCCGTAAAGGTGCATTGCCGGTGCTTTTTTTGATGAGAAAGATATAAATCATTAAAAATCATGACATTAAAAACAGACCAAGTTCTGTTTCACCTGAAACCTGGTGTAAAGTCAAGCTTCCGGATGAAGAAAAAACCTGTAGTAAAATTACATTCACAATCTGTAATTCTTGATCGGAGTCAATTTTGGGGATCAGCCCCTTTGTTATGATTTCCACAGGCAAAATATGCAGGTACTGAGAATTGAAAGCAGAATCTCCCTTTGATTGTCTGAAGCCCGAAGCCATAGCCGCGCTGGCAGAAGACATTACCTATGCCAAGGCAACCAAGCCCGCCCACAAGGTCATTCCTCTGGCCATCACGGCAGGTGCTTTCATCGCCATCGCATTCGTCTTCTACATCACGGTCACCACGGGATCGAGCGGCATGGCCTGGGGCATGTCCAAGCTGGTCGGCGGTCTCTGTTTCTCCCTCGGTCTCATTCTGTGCGTACTGCTCGGTGCCGAGCTGTTCACCTCCACCACCCTGACCCTGGTGGCCAAGGCCGCCAACCGCATCAGCTGGGCTCAGCTGTTCAAGAACTGGGGTCTGGTCTACTTCGGCAACCTCATCGGCGGGCTCATCATAGTCGCGCTCATCATCATGTCGGCCGAATACACGGCGGCGGATGGTCAGTGGGGACTGAATGCCATGAAAGTGGCCCAGCACAAGATCCATCACACCTTCTTCGAGGCCCTGGCGCTAGGCATCCTCTGCAACCTCATGGTGTGTCTCGCCGTGTGGATGGCCTTCGGTGCCCGCAGCGCCACCGACAAGGTGATGGTGATGCTGCTCCCCGTCGCCATGTTCGTGGCCTCCGGCTTTGAGCACAGCATCGCAAACATGTTTATGATCCCGGTCGGCATCGCCATCCATGCGGTAGCAGGCCCGGAATTCTGGCAGGCCATCGGCCAGGACCCGGCATCGTTCGCCGATCTGACCGTATCCAACTTCGTCCTAAACAACCTCATTCCGGTCACCCTTGGTAATATCATTGGTGGCGGCGTCATGGTTGGTCTGACTTACTGGTTTATCTTCCGTCGCCATCATTAAGGATGGCGGCAGACACATAAATACCTTGAGAGGTAATGAAAATGGCAGAACTTAACGAACAGTTCCAAAAAGCATGGGAAGGCTTCGCGGCCGGTGAATGGCAGACCTCTGTCAACACCCGTGACTTCATCCAGAAGAACTACACCCCGTATGAAGGTGACGAGTCCTTCCTGGCTGGCGCGACCGAAGCCACCACCAAGCTGTGGGACAAGGTCATGGAAGGGATCAAGATCGAGAACCGCACTCACGCGCCGGTCGATTTTGATACCGACCTGCCCTCCACCATTACCGCTCACGATGCCGGCTATATCGACCAGAGCCTGGAGCAAATCGTCGGTCTGCAGACCGACAAGCCGCTCAAGCGCGCCATCATCGCCAACGGCGGTATCAAGATGGTCAAGACCTCTTGCGAAGTCTACGGTCGTCAACTTGACCCCATGGTCGAGAAGATCTTCACCGAGTACCGCAAGACCCACAACCAGGGCGTGTTCGACGTTTACACCAAGGACATCCTGAACTGCCGTAAATCCGGCGTCATCACCGGTCTGCCGGATGCCTACGGCCGTGGCCGCATCATCGGTGACTACCGCCGTGTTGCCCTGTACGGTATCGACTTCCTGATGGCCGACAAACTGGCCCAGTTCAAGTCCCTGCAGGCCGACCTGGAAAACGGTGTCAACCTGGAAGCCACCATCCGTCTGCGCGAAGAGATCTCCGAGCAGCACCGTGCCCTGGCCCAGATGAAGGTGATGGCCGCCAAATATGGCTGCGACATCTCAGTACCGGCCAAGACCGCCAAAGAAGCCGTGCAGTGGACCTACTTCGCCTACCTGGCGGCGGTCAAGTCCCAGAACGGTGCCGCCATGTCCTTCGGTCGTACCTCCAGCTTCCTGGACGTCTACATCGAGCGTGACCTGAAGAAAGGCCTGCTGACCGAGCAAGAAGCCCAGGAGCTGATGGACCACATGGTCATGAAGCTGCGCATGGTTCGCTTCCTGCGTACCCCGGAATACGATTCACTGTTCTCCGGCGACCCCATGTGGGCTACCGAGACCCTGGCTGGTATGGGCGTTGATGGCCGTACCCTGGTCACCAAGAACAGCTTCCGTATGCTGAACACCCTGTACACCATGGGCCCGTCCCCTGAGCCGAACCTGACCATCCTGTGGTCCGAGAAGCTGCCGGTCGGTTTCAAGAAGTACTGTGCCAAGGTATCCATCGAGACCTCTTCCGTTCAGTACGAGAACGACGACCTGATGCGTCCGGACTTCAACAACGATGACTACGCCATCGCTTGCTGCGTGTCCCCGATGATCATCGGCAAACAGATGCAGTTCTTCGGCGCCCGTGCCAACCTGGCCAAGACCATGCTGTATGCAATCAACGGCGGTATGGACGAGAAGCTCAAGATCCAGGTCGGCCCGAAAACCGAAATGGTCAAGTCCGAGTACCTCGACTACAACGACGTGATGGACAGGCTGGATCACTTCATGGACTGGCTGGCCAAGCAGTACGTCGCCGCCCTGAACATCATCCACTACATGCACGACAAGTACAGCTACGAAGCCTCCCTGATGGCGCTGCACGACCGTGACGTCTATCGCACCATGGCGTGCGGCATCGCCGGTCTGTCCGTGGCGGCCGACTCCCTGTCTGCCATCAAGTACGCCAAGGTCAAGCCGGTTCGTGACGAAGATGGCGTCTCCATCGACTTCGAGATCGAAGGCGAGTACCCGCAGTTCGGTAACAACGACGCCCGCGTCGATGACATCGCCTGCGACCTGGTCGAGCGCTTCATGAAGAAAATTCAGAAGCTCAACACCTACCGTGGTGCCGTGGCTACCCAGTCCGTGCTGACCATCACCTCCAACGTGGTGTACGGCAAGAAGACAGGTAACACCCCGGATGGCCGTCGCGCCGGTGCGCCGTTCGGCCCGGGTGCCAACCCGATGCACGGTCGTGATCAGAAGGGTGCGGTTGCATCCCTGACTTCCGTCGCCAAGCTGCCGTTCGCCTACGCCAAAGATGGTATCTCCTATACCTTCTCCATCGTACCGAACGCCTTGGGCAAAGACATGGAAGCCCAGAAAGCCAACCTGGCCGGCCTGATGGATGGTTACTTCCACCACGAGTCCAACCTGGAAGGCGGTCAGCACCTGAACGTCAACGTGATGAACCGTGAAATGCTGCTGGACGCCATGGAAAACCCGGAGAAATATCCGCAGTTGACCATCCGCGTATCCGGTTATGCCGTTCGCTTCAACTCCTTGACCAAGGAGCAACAGCAAGACGTCATCACCCGTACCTTCACCGCCTCTCTGTAATAGAGTCTCGGTGAACAAAAACCGGCGCCCAGGCGCCGGTTTTTTTATGTCTGCGTTTCAGGGCAAAGGCGGATAGCGCCTCCCCTTCCCTCCTCTGCTCAGGGGCGCTCCCCAGCCGCCAGACGGCGGTTGATATCGGCAATCACAGGGGCGATGTCGGCCAGGGTGTCGATGACATAGTGGGCTCCCGCCTCCCGCAGTTTGGCCTCGGCCGGTGCGCGCCGGGCGGCGATCTCGGTTTCGCTCATGGCGGCAAACGCCTCCCAGGTGGCGCCAAATTCGTTGCCGGAAACCGACAGCCCCACCGTCCACATGCCGGCGTTCAGCCCTTCGCTGATGCCGGGCACGGCATCATCCACCTTGATGCAGCGATGCACCGCGCTCACGCCCAGCTCAATCACGTTGGCCAGCGCCATCCAGGGGCCGGGGCGACCGCCAGCCTTGAGATCGTCGGTGGCGACCCAGTGATCCGGGCGATAGCCGTGATCGGCCGCCGCCGGCACCAGCGCCTCCATCACCGGACGGGGATAACCGGAGCAGGAGCCGATGCGCAGCCCCAGCCCCCGCAGAGCGTCCAGCACCGGCAGCACACCGGGGATGGGGGCGGCGAAGCGGGTCACCGCGGCAATCTGCAGCGGCATAAAGGTGTGATAGAGGTGGTCCACCTCGGCATGGCTCATGGGGTGGCCGAAGCGGGCCTGCCAGCGCGCATCCACCGAGGGCAGACGGCCCAGCGCGGCGATATGATCCCACTTGCCCAGCCCCATGGGCTGGCGTGCCTCATCCAGGCTCACCGGGAAGTCATAGGCGCGGGCGAAGGCCTCGACGAAGATGGAGGTGGGGGCGAAGGAGCCGAAATCGACGACGGTACCGGCCCAGTCGAGGATCAGCGCCTCTACATCGGTGGCCGGGTGGATGGCAATCTGCAAGTCAGTCATGGTGATCTTCCTGTTCCGGTGAGAGTGCGATCTCGCCAAGGGCGCGATCGAGAATGTTGATGGCGCGCACCAGATCGGCGCGGGCGATATTGAGCGGCGGCGAGAGCTGGATGACGTTGCCCTGGGAGACCTTGAAGCTGAGCCCGAGTTCCAGACAGCGGTAGAGCAGCCGCTCGGCGGCCTGGCTATTGCGGGTGCGACTCTGGTGATCGACCACCAGATCGAGCGCCCACAAAAGACCGATACCCCGCACCTGCCCGATCAGCGGGTGACGCTCAGCCAACTTGCCGAGCTCGCGCGCCATAAAGCGGCCATCCTCCTGCGCCTTGGCCAGCAGCCCCTCTTCACGGATGGTAGCTATGGTGGCGAGGGCCGCCGCGCAGCCGATGGGGCTCTTCTCGTGGGTGTAATGGCCCAAAGAGATGGCTGCGGCCTGATTGAAACGATCGCGAGTGATGAGCGCGGCAAAGGGCACCACACCGCCCCCCAACCCCTTGCCCAGGCAGATGATGTCGGGCTCGATGCCGAACTCTTCGAAGCTGAACCAGTGGCCGGTGCGACCCAGGGCATTGGGGATCTCGTCGACGATCAGCAACACCTTGTGGCGATCACAGATCTCCCGCACCCGCTGCCAGTAGGCCTTCGAGGGCACCTGCACATCGGTGTTGCGGATGGGCTCGGCGATAAAGGCCCCGATCCCCCCCTCCTTCTCGATGACGTACTCCAGATAATCGGCGTAGTGCAGGTCGTCCCCCTCCCCGCGATACCAGACGCCGCGATAACGGGTGGGGGGTGGAATGCGCTCCACCCCGGCCATCAGCGGGCCCATGCCGGCGCGAAAGCAGGCTTCGCCGCCCACCGAAATGGCATCGAGGGAGGCGCCGTGAAAGGCATCCCACAGGGACACCACCTTGCTGTTGCCGGTGATGAAGCGGGCGAGTTTCAAGGCAATGCCCACCACCTCGCTGCCGCCCGGGGCGAACAGCACCCGGTTGAGATCGCCGGGAGCCAGTTCGGCCAGGGTGCGGGCACAATCGATGGCGACCCGATGGGTGTAGCGGCGAGGTGCGAACGGCAGATCGGCGAGCTGCTGCTGCACCGCAGCCACCACCTTGGGGTGGCCGTGGCCCAGCTGATGGACGCTGTTGCCGTGAAAATCGAGGTAACGCGCGCCCGATACGCTGGTCAGCCAGCTCCCCTGCGCCCCCTCAATCAGATCCAGACAGGGGGTGGAGAGCGCCTGATGGAGGAAGTAGCGGCTATCCTCCGCCAATCCGGCCTGTACATCTTCGCTTTGGCCCGACCACCAGCGCGCCCGACTCTCGCCGAGGTTGATATCCCCTTCGCTGTCGGCGCGGCCGCTGCCGTGCAGCTTATCGTCACGCAGATCAGGACCCTGAACCGGCATGCTGGTCATGGTGCTTCCCCCTGCCAGTAGCAGGCGCTGGCCATGGCGGCGAGCAGTTCACGCACCCGCTCTGGGGTCACGTCGCCGATATTGCCAATGCGGAAGCAGTCGGCCTGGGAGACCTTGCCCGGATAGATGACAAAGCCCTGCCCCTTGAGCCGCTGATAGAAGTCGACGAAGCGGTAGTCCGGGTGGGCCGGGGAGTAGAAGGCGGTGATGATGGGAGATTGCCATTTTTCTGGCAGCAACGGCGCAAAACCGAGCTCGGCCATCCCAGCCACCAGGGTGCGCTGATTCTCGCCGTAGCGCTGATGGCGGGCGACGATCCCCCCCTCTTCTTCAAGCTCGCGCAGGGCCTGGGCAAAGGCCAGCACGGTATGGGTAGGCGAGGTGAAACGCCACTTGCCCCCCTGCAGCTCCATGGTCTGCCACTGGGCGTGCAGGTCGAGGGAGACCGAGCGGGCGCGACCGGCGCTGGCCGCCAGCGCGGCGCGGCGAGCGATGACGAAGCCAAAACCCGGCACCCCCTGAATGCACTTGTTGGCGGAGCTGATGAGAAACTCGATGCCAAGGCGCCCCATGTCGATGGGGATGCCGCCAAAGCTGCTCATGGCATCGACGATAAGACGAATGCCGCGGCGCTGGCAGAGCTCAGCCACCTCCTCAAGGGGGTTGAGCATGCCGGTGGTGGTCTCGCAGTGCACCATGGCCAGATGGGTGATCTCGGGGTGGCGCGCCAGCATGGCGTCGATGGCGGCAGGCTCCGGGCGGGTTGTCTCGCCGCAGTCGAGCTCATGGTGGCGCAGGCCGAGGCAGCGGGCCATCTCCCCCATGCGGGCCCCGTAGGCGCCGTTGTTGATGATCAGCAGGCACTCATCGGCACCGATGGCGGAGCCCAGCACGCTCTCCACCACATAGCTGCCGCTCCCCTGCAGCAGCACGGCGCTGTAGTCGCTTTCATATTCCGGGCCGGTGCCGAGGCGCACCAGCTCGCGGCGGATGGGCTCCACCACGCTCAGGTTGTAGTCCGCATCCCAGGTGCAGCTGTCTTGCAGCATGGCGGCCCGCACAGTAGCTGTGGTCGAGAGGGGGCCCGGGGTCAGCAGCAGGTAATCGACGGCGGCGGGGGCCGCAGGAATATGGGTCATGACTTCGCTCCTTTTGGTATATACCAGAATGAACGCATTGTGGGTAACTGCCCCGTCAAGGTCAAAGGGGTGGGGCCACGTGCAACAAAAAATTCATTTTCAGCGCCGGGATCGCGATAATCTAGGAAGCCTGAACAACAGGGGCAACACTGGTCTCTACCAACATTTTTTGACGCCGCCGTTTAACGACCGAGCAGATAACCAACCCATTGCCCAACTCATTGCACAACCAGGGATTTTCATGAGCAAACCCCAATACCTGCAGATCAAGGATGCCCTCGCCAACCAGATCCTGGCGGGGGGCCTGGCCTCCAACGACAAGCTCCCCTCCGAGCGGCTGCTGGGGGAGCTCTACGGCACCACCAGAGTCACCATCCGCGAGGCGCTGGTGCAGCTGGAGGCGAGCGGCCTCATCTATCGGGAGGATCGCCGCGGCTGGTTCGTCACTCCGCCCCGCTTTAGCCTGAATCCCAGGCGCACCTCCAACTTTCACCAGATAGTGCGGGAGCAAGGGGGTGAGCCGCGCACCGAACTCTTGGAAAAAAGCCGCCAGGCGGTGCCGCCCGCGTTGATGGCGCGGCTGCAGCTCAAGCCGTTCGACAGCCTGTTTCTGCTCAAACGGCTGCGCTATGCCAACGGGCGCGCCATCTGCTACTGCGAGAATCACTGCCTGCCCGAACGGGTGCCCGGCCTGCTGGAGCTGGATCTTGCCGGCAGCCTGACCGAGATCTATCAGGCCCATTACGATCTCCACTACGCCCGCATGCAGGTGCGCTTCTTCCCCACCGCCCTGCCGGACGAGGTGGCCAAGGCGCTGGGGGCCACCGCCGGTCTGCCCGCCCTGCGCCTCGAGCGGCTCAACTTCGATCAGCACGGCCGGGTGCTCGACTTCGATCTGGAGTACTGGCGCCACGACAGCCTGGAGATCGAGGTGGATACCCAGGATTAGGAACAGACAAGTCAAGAGCGGACAATCCCGTGCGGCAAAACGTCACGGGACCGTCACCTGAACGTCATAAAGATCCCCTAGCCTCTCTCTCGACCAATCTGGTTTATACCAAGTCAATTCATATGGAGAAGAGGATGAAACAGGGAACCCCTTTGCTGGCCGCCGCCGTGCTGGCCGCCATGACAGCCCCGGCACTGGCCGCGACCGATCTCACCGTCTACACCGCCTTCGAGCCGGAGCAGCTCGGCGAGCTGAAAACCGCGTTCGAGCGCCAGCACCCGGATATCAGCATCAAGTGGGTGCGTGACTCCACCGGGGTGGTCACTGCCCGCTTGCTGGCTGAAAAGGCTCAGCCCAAGGCGGATGTGGTATGGGGACTGGCCGCCACCAGCCTGATGCAGCTCGATCAGCAGCAGATGCTGACCGGTTACGCCCCCAAGGGGCTGGAGAAACTCGACAGCCGTTTTCGTGACGGCAAGGCCGAGCCGCACTGGATTGGGCTGGACGCCTTCTTCAGCGCCATCTGCTTCAACAAGGTAGAGGCGGAGAAACAGGGGATACCGGCCCCCACCAGCTGGGCGGATCTCACCAAGCCCGTCTACAAGGGCAAGGTGATCATGCCCAACCCCAGCTCCTCCGGCACCGGTTACCTGAGCGTCGCCGGCTGGCTGCAGACCATGGGCGAGCAGCAGGGCTGGCAATTCATGAACGGCCTGCACCAGAACATCGACCGCTACACCCACTCGGGCTCGGCTCCCTGCAAGCTGGCCGCCAGCGGCGAGACGGTGATCGGCATCTCCTTCGACTTCCCGGCCACCAGCCTCAAGGCCAAGGGGGCCCCCATAGAGGTGGTGTTCCCGAGCGAAGGCTCGGGCTGGGACATGGAGGCCGCCGCCATCATCAAGGGCACCCCCAAGCTGGAGGCCGCCAAACAGCTGCTCGACTTTGCCGCCACCGAGCAGGCCAACGCCCTCTACAACAAGTCGTTCGCTGTGGTCGCCATCCCTGGGGTCGCCCAACCAAGAGCGGGCTATCCGGCGGATATCAAGGGCCAGATGATCGACAACGACTTTGGCTGGGCTGCCCGCGAGCGCAACGCCATCCTGACCCAGTGGAGCGCCAGCTTCGACGGCAAGACCGAAGCCAAACAGTAAGCGTGAACGGCAGCGGTTTGTGCACGCCCGACGAACCGCCGCCAATAACCCCCTTGCCGAAGGCCAACAGGTGTTGGCCTTCGCTTTTTGGTTTAGACCCCATGTTTGTGTCGCCCTCGATGGGCGGCTCCGCGCCCGTCTGTACGCGGCACAGCCACCTGCCAGCGACCCATCGTCATCTGACTGTCATCGAGCTGTCATCCCCTTATCACCTGACCGTCACACTTCACCGGCAAACTGGTATATACCAAATCAGTAGCGAGTCGCACCATGACCCAGCCCTACCTGGACATTCAACATCTCAACAAGCAGTTCGGTGCTTTTCAGGCCCTCAAAGGGATCTCTCTGACCATTGAGCCGGGGGAGTTTATCTGCTTTCTCGGCCCCTCCGGCTGCGGCAAAACCACCTTGCTCAGAGCCATCGCCGGGCTGGATCTGCCAGACAGCGGCGAGATCTGGCAGGGGGGGCGCAATATCTCCCGCCTGCCCCCCCAGCAGCGGGATTTTGGCATCGTATTTCAGTCCTACGCCCTCTTCCCCAACCTGACGGTGGCCCAGAACATCGCCTTCGGCCTCGAGAATCAGGGGCTGGCGCGCGAAGCCATCAAGGAGCGGGTCGATCACTGGCTGGGGCTGGTGGATCTCAATGCCCAGTCCCACAAATACCCGAGCCAGATCTCCGGCGGCCAGCAGCAGCGGGTGGCGCTGGCCCGGGCGCTCGCCCTCTCCCCCGGCCTGCTGCTGCTGGACGAACCCCTCAGCGCGCTGGATGCCCTGGTGCGCACCCACCTTCGCAGCGAGATCCGCGCCCTGCAGCAGCGCCTTGGCATCACCACCATCATGGTGACCCACGATCAGGAAGAGGCCCTGACCATGGCCGATCGCATCGTGGTGATGGAGGGTGGCCGCATAGTGCAGGTGGGTACCCCGCAGGAGATCTACCACCAGCCTGCGAGCCGCTTCGTGGCAAGCTTCGTCGGCACCATGAACTTCCTCGAGACCCTGGTGCTCGGCCCCAATCAGGTGCGCCTCAACGAACAGCCTTTGACCCTCGCCAACCGCGCCGCCGCCGGCAGCAAGCTGCAGGTGGCCATCCGCCCCGAGGCCATCACCCTGGGCGCCTCCCATGAGCCTTATCTTGGTCAACATGGCGTCGAAGCAACCATAGAGCAGGTGGAGTTTCTCGGCGCCGCCCAGCGCCTCATCTGCACCGCCGACACCTATCTGGGCCCCCAGCAAGTTCTGGTGGAGCGCCCGACCCACGAGCTGCCCCGCCACGAACAGGGGGGCTGGCGCAGCGGCATGCGCTGCTCCCTGCACTGGCCCGCCGGGGCGATGCAGATCTTTGAAGGAGATGGCGCATGAACTCCCCCCTCACGACCTCATCCCCCTTGTCCCCGTCGCAACCGCAGCGCGCCCCCCTCTGGCGGCGCTCTTGCACCGGCTGGAATCGGGATCAACTGCTGCAACTCCTGCTGCTTGTGCTGGGTATCGCCCTGCTCACCGGTGGCCTGCTGCTGCCGCTGCTCACCATGCTGCAAAAGAGCCTGCAAGATGAGAACGGCCTCTGGGTGGGCCTTGCCAACTTCAGCGCCTACTTCGGCTCCCCCCATTTGGGTCGCACCCTCGGCAACACCCTCTGGCTCGGGGTGCTGATCACCACCCTGGTGGTGACCATCGCCTTCGGCTACGCCTATGCCCTCACCCGCACCTGCATGCCGGGCAAGGGGCTGTTTCGCCTCGTTGGCCTGATCCCGCTCTTGATGCCCTCCCTGCTGCCCGCCATCAGTCTGGTCTACTGGTTTGGCAATCAGGGAGTTGCCAAGGGACTGCTCGGCGGCGAGAGCATCTACGGCCCCATCGGCATCGTCATCGGCCTTGGCTTCTGGTGCTTTCCCCACGCCCTGATGATCCTCATCACGGCGCTCGGCCAGAGCGATGCCCGCCTCTATGAAGCCTCCCGGGTGCTCGGCAGCAGCGGCTGGCGCACCTTTGTCACCGTCACCCTGCCTACCGCCCGCTATGGCCTGCTCAGCGCCGCCATCGCCGTGTTCACCCTCACCATCTGCGACTTCGGGGTGGCCAAGGTGATTGGTGGCCAGTACAGCGTGCTGGCCACCGACATCTACCGCCAGGTGATCGGGATGCAGAACTTCGCATTGGGGGCGGTCGCCAGCGTCACCCTGCTGCTGCCGGCGCTGCTGAGCTTTGCCCTGGAGCACAGGGTGCGCAGCAAGATGCAGGAGCAGAGCAGCACCAAGGCGGTACCCTATCAGCCAAAACCCCATCGGCTGCGGGATCTGCTGGCGCTCGGCTGGTGTACCCTCTGGGCCCTGCTGTTTCTGGCGCTGGTGGGCATGGCGGTCTACGGCTCCCTGGTGCAATTCTGGCCCTACAACCTCGGGCTGACGCTCGATCACTACGCCTTTGACAGCAACAGCGTCTATGGCTGGCAGCCCTTTACCAACACCCTGCAGCTGGGCCTCTATACCGCCATCACAGGCACTGTGCTTATCATGGTGCTGGCCTGGGCGCAGGAGAAGGGGCGCCACTTCCCATGGCTTCGCCAGCTCCTGCACCTGCTCGCCATGCTGTCGCTGGCGGTGCCCGGCATGGTGCTGGGGCTGGGTTACATCTTCTTTTTCAACGGCAATCCCCTGTTTGGCAGCCTTCATGGCACCCTGCCACTGATGGTGCTCTCCTGCGTCATCCACTACTACACAGTGGGGCATATGACGGCGGTGACCAGCCTCAAGCAGTTGCCCAGGGAGCTGGAGCTGGTGGCCATTTCCCTGCGCATTCCACTCTGGAAGGCGTTCTGGCGCGTCACCCTGCCCACCTCCCTGCCGGCACTGCTGGAGATCTTCATCTATCTGTTCGTCAACGCCATGACCACCACCTCGGCGGTGATCTTCCTCTATTCGAGCGACAGCGTGCTCGCCTCCATCGCCGTGCTGAACATGGAAGATTCCGGCGATACCGCCACGGCCGCCGCCATGGCCACCCTGATCCTGCTGGCCGCCGCCACCGTCAAGCTGGTCCAGCTTTTCCTGAGCCGAGCCCTGCTGGCCCGCACCCAGCGCTGGCGCCACTCATAACCTTGTCGAGGAGTCATCATGTCCACTCTCCCCTTCTGGCTGGCCGAGGCGCTCGCCGCCGAACAGCCCGCTCCCCCAACGCCTCTTCAAGGCCAGCACGAGGTGGATGTCTGCATCGTCGGCGGCGGCTTTACCGGGCTCTGGAGCGCCATCGCCCTTAAACAGGCCGAGCCTGCCTTACGCATCCTGGTGCTGGAGAAAGATCGCTGCGGCAGCGGCGCCTCGGGCCGCAATGGCGGCTGCCTGCTCACCTGGTCGGCCAAGTACCTGACGTTAAAGCGCCTGTTTGGCGAGGAGCAGGCCGCCTGGCTGGTGCAAGGCTCCGAGCAGGCGGTGCACGAGATCGCCCGCTTCTGCGAGGCGCATCAGATAGAGGCGGAGCTGAGGGTCGAGGGCACCTGCTACACCGCCACCAGCGAGGCCCAGCGCGGCCTGATGGAGCCGGTATTGCAGGCGCTACAGCGAGCCAATCTTAACCAGTGGCAGGCGATTGAGGAGGGTGAACTGGCGAGCCAGAGCGGCTCCCACGTTCCTCTGGAGGGGCTCTACAGCCCCCACGCCGGTTCGGTGCAACCGGCGCTGTTGGTGCGCGGCCTGCTGCGGGTGGCGCGGGAACTGGGGATCGAGGTCTACGAAGGTTCCCCCATGCAACGCCTCGAAGGGGGACAGCCTGCACGGGTGCAGACGCCCCAGGGTGAGGTGCGTGCCCGTAAGGTGGTGCTGGCCCTCAACAGCGCCATGACGGCGCACTTTCGCGAGTTTCGCCGCAGCATAGTGCTGGTCTCCTCCGATATGGTGATCACAGAGCCGGCATCCCAGGCGCTGGCCGCCCAGCAGCTCGCCCATGGCCGCTCCGTGGTGGATGGCCGCACTTTCGTGCACTACTACAGATCCACCCCACAGGGGCGGCTGATGCTGGGCAAGGGGGGCAACATCTTCTCCTTCGCCAACCGCCATCTCGCCGAGTTCGATGCCCCCAGCCGCTATCTCGCCCCCCTCACCCGCACCCTGCGCCGCTTCTTTCCGGCGCTCCAGGATGTGCCCATCGCCGCCAGCTGGTGCGGCGCCTCCGATCGCTCGGTCGATGGCCTCCCCTTCTTCGGCCACTGGCGAGCGCAGCCCAACGTTGTCTATGGCCTCGGCTATTCCGGCAACGGGGTGGCCCAGAGCTGGATGGGCGGCCAGATCCTGGCGGCCCTGGTGAGAGACGAGGTGCGGGAGGAGGACAAGCCGTGGCGCGAATGCGCCCTGGTGAGCGGCCCGCGCGGCTATTTCCCGCCCGAGCCCTTGCGCTGGCTGGGGGCCATGGCGGTGCGCAACGCCATCCGGCGCAAGGAGAAGGCGGAAGATGAAGGTCGCCCGGTGGCCTGGTATGACAGACAGCTGGCCAAACTTGCCGATGCGGCGGGCAAGGCTGACAAATAAGCCTCACCCCTTACGCCACAACGCAGAAGGGGCAGGAGAGTATGACTCCCCTGCCCCTTCGCTGTTGGTACGGCTCGCGGCTGGCCCGGATAAAACGGGTCTGGCGTTAGCTGGCCCAGGTGATGATGTGATCTATCCAGTCGCCAGCATGGGCCTCGTGCACCACCTTGCCGCGCACCGACTGACCGGCCTGGTGCATGGCGCTGCGGCTGCCGGTGATAAGGGGATGCCACTCTGGCAGGCTCTGCCCCTCCGCCAGCAGGCGGTAGGCACAGCTCGATGGCAGCCAGTCGAACTCGGCAATCTTGTCGTAGGTGATCTGCAAGCAGTCCGGCTCTTTTTTAAAGCGGTTGCCGTAGTCGGAGCACTGGCAGGTCTTGGTATTGAGCAGGTTGCAGGCCACGTTGGTGAACACCAGCTCCTCGGTGTCCTCGTCAATGAGCTTGTTCAGGCAGCACTTGCCGCAGCCGTCGCACAGGGACTCCCACTCCGTCATGGTCATCTGTTGCAGGCTTTTTACCTGCCAAAAGGGGGCGCTCTGCACGGGTTCACTCTGCTGCATAAAGGTAGGCTCGCTCAATACACTGACAAGCGCGTGGTTATACGCGCTATGGCCCGCTTTTTCAAGGTTGGTGGCGGTTTCGCCTATGAACTCTAGGTCGATATTCTGGAACAGATCTACGATCCCCGCGTTACTCACATCGTCTTTTACAGCAAGACCGATTTACCCAATTCAATAAGGCTCAGGCGGTGAGACAGGCTATCAACTACGAGCGAAGCGGAGATGCCGCCAGCCCAGCGCCTTTACCAGCGAAATGCCGACCCCTGAGCCGGCATTTTTATGACGCGGCGTGATTGTCAGACCTGACAGCGAGGAACACTGTGCAAGGCCAATGGCCTTGGTTTAATGCGCATTCAACCTGACCCTTTGACCCGAACGGAGGGGGCATTGGCAACCTATTCCTGCGGTTTATCGAACCTACGGGCCAAGAAAAATCTGTTTTATGGGATATTTTACCATTGCGTAAAATTAGTAATATTATTCAATCTAACTACAGTTACGTTTTTTCCAAAAATTCTCCGCCAATAAGATTCGCGATCAATTTGTTCGCCTGCGCCACTCCACTCAACAACTCTCAGAGTTGTTACGTTTAAGTAAGGGCGTAGTAGTGAGTTCAGGTGATTGTCTAAACCAGAGTAACCAAACAGTATAATTTCTTCAACTTCAGATAACGCAAAGCGTAAATAGTCCCAATAAGCAGATAGCACATCAGACGCAGCAATAACCGATGGCTTGTGTTTAACATGAGTTAGAACGATATGTTCACTTGCCTCTGAACAATTAAGAGACAAATCACCACGAGGTAACTTCACTATATTTCGATTGCGATTAACAAATAATGGAGATCCGTGAAGATGCAAGTAATACCCAAAATCATTATTATGCTTCCTTTCCAAAGCTCCGGCTGAAAATCCTCGGTCTAACATTCCATCTACAAGATATCCATCATAACCATTAAAAATTCCATTATCTATAAAGGCACTATAAAGCAATTTATCATAGTTCAAAGTTGCAACATGCGAGCATGTATCCTTAATAAACTCAATTAAATAATGCTCAAACCTAGGTGGTAGAAAACCATCGTAGTTATGCAACCTGGTAGCCACTCTATGCATGTATATTGCGGTAACTCCAGGGAATTCCTGACCATATTTATTTAACCAATGAACATCTCCATTACCTATCCTATCCAGCGCTTTACAATAGGTGACGGCTTGGTGGAGGCTATCCAATTCATGTTCACCTGAAGGGGCCCCTACACGACCGATGGCTCGCTCTATTAATGTCTTAGACTCTGGAGTTAAAAAGCCATTTTGATTCCAAGTTTCTTCAAGAGCGGATTGTAATGAAAAATGAATTGGATCTATAGCCATACCTAACCCATTACCGAAAATGATTAACTTCCTATCCACATGAACTCCTTTTTATACTTTTAAAATGATTTATCATCTATCGTGCAAAAATAAATTAACTATGTAAATTTGTATATTCAATCCATTATTAGATTGTCTTTTGAAAACCTATAGCAATAAAAATGCCGCCCTCGGGCGGCATTTTCAATTAGAGATAACAGGCTAAAGAACTTACCAGCCGGTCACTTCACGCAGGGCTTTGCCGATATCGGCCAGGGAGCGCACGGTTTTCACGCCGGCATCTTCCAGGGCGGCAAATTTCTCGGCCGCAGTGCCTTTACCACCGGCGATGATGGCGCCCGCATGACCCATGCGCTTGCCAGCCGGGGCGGTGACACCCGCGATGTAGGAGACCACCGGCTTGGTGACGTGGGCCTTGATGTAGGCCGCGGCCTCTTCCTCGGCGCTGCCGCCGATCTCGCCGATCATCACGATGGCTTCGGTCTTGGGATCGTTCTGGAACATCTCCAGGATGTCGATGAAGTTGGAGCCCGGAATGGGGTCGCCACCGATGCCGACGCAGGTGGACTGGCCGAAGCCCTCGTCCGTGGTCTGCTTGACCGCTTCGTAGGTCAGGGTGCCGGAGCGGGAGACGATGCCCACCTTGCCCGGCTTGTGGATGTGACCCGGCATGATGCCGATCTTGCACTCACCCGGAGTGATGACGCCCGGGCAGTTCGGCCCAATCATGCGCACGCCGGTTTCCTGCAGCTTCACCTTGACCTGCAGCATGTCCAGGGTGGGGATGCCTTCGGTGATGGTGACGATGAGCTTGATGCCGGCGTCGATGGCTTCCAGGATGGCGTCCTTGCAGAACGGGGCCGGCACATAGATGACGGAGGCGGTGGCGCCGGTGGCTTCCACGGCGTCACGGACTGTGTTGAACACCGGCAGGCCCAGGTGAGTGGTGCCACCCTTGCCCGGGGAGACGCCGCCGACCATCTGGGTACCGTAGGCAATGGCCTGTTCGGAGTGGAAGGTACCCTGACCGCCGGTGAAGCCCTGGCAGATCACCTTGGTGTCTTTGTTGATCAGAACGCTCATTATTTGGCCTCCGCTGCTTTTACCACTTGCTGAGCTGCGTCAGTCAGACTCGTTGCGGCGATGATATTGAGGCCGCTGTCGGCCAGTTTACGGGCACCCAGTTCGGCATTGTTGCCTTCCAGACGCACTACCACGGGCACCTTGACCCCCACTTCCTTGACCGCACCGATAATGCCTTCCGCGATCATGTCGCAGCGCACTATGCCGCCGAAGATGTTGACCAGCACGGCTTGTACCTTGCTGTCGGAGAGGATGATCTTGAAGGCCTCGGTCACGCGCTCCTTGGTGGCGCCGCCGCCGACGTCCAGGAAGTTGGCCGGTGAGCCGCCGTGCAGGTTGACGATGTCCATGGTACCCATGGCCAGGCCCGCGCCGTTGACCATGCAGCCGATGTTGCCATCGAGCGCCACATAGTTCAGCTCCCACTGGGCGGCGTGCGCTTCGCGGGGGTCATCCTGGGAGGGATCGTGCATCTGGCGCAGCTTGGGCTGACGATACAGGGCGTTGGCGTCGATGTTGATCTTGCCGTCCAGGCAATGCAGGTTGCCCTTGTCGGTGATGACCAGGGGGTTGATCTCCAGCAGGGCGAAGTCGCAGTCCAGGAACATCTGGCCCAGACCCATGAAGATCTTGGTGAACTGCTTGATCTGATCGCCGACCAGACCCAGCTTGAAGGCCAGCTCACGGGCCTGATAGGCCTGCGGGCCCACCAGGGGATCGATGGCCGCCTTGTGAATGAGTTCCGGGGTTTCGTGGGCGATCTTCTCGATGTCCACGCCACCTTCGGTGGAGGCCATGAAGACCACGCGGCGGCTGCCACGATCGACCACGGCGCCCAGGTACAGCTCCTTGGCGATGTCGGTGCAGGACTCTACCAGGATCTTGGTGACCGGCTGACCGTTGGCGTCAGTCTGATAGGTGACCAGGTTCTTGCCGAGCCAGTTCTGGGCGAAGGCACGGATCTCGTCCTTGCTCTTGGCCAGCTTGACGCCGCCCGCCTTGCCACGGCCACCGGCGTGGACCTGGCACTTGACGACCCAGGTATTGCCGCCAATCTTGTCGGCCGCTTCGGCCGCTTCCTGCGGGGTAGCGCAGGCATAACCTTCGGAGACCGGCAGGCCATACTCGGCAAACAGCTGTTTTGCCTGATATTCATGCAGATTCATAGATGCTCTATCCGTGTTGTAGGTATTTCCGTCCGGGGCTCGTGTTTCTCAATCCCCTGTGAATGGGGGCCTGGGCGGCCCCTCGTTATCTTTCAGTCACTCTTGCTCAGACATCCAGCAGCAGACGGGTCGGGTCTTCCAGCAGCTCCTTGATGGAGACCAGGAAGCCCACGGACTCGCGGCCGTCGATGATGCGGTGATCGTAGGAGAGCGCCAGGTACATCATCGGCAGGATCTCGACCTTGCCGTCGACGGCCATGGGGCGGTCCTGGATCTTGTGCATGCCCAGAATGGCGCTCTGGGGCGGGTTGATGATGGGGGTGGACATCAGGGAGCCAAACACGCCGCCGTTGGTGATGGTGAAGTTGCCGCCGGTCAGTTCGTCCACGGTCAGCTTGCCGTCACGGCCCTTGCCCGCCAGATCCTTGATGGCCTTCTCGATGTCGGCGAGGCTCATGTTGTCGCAGTCACGCAGCACAGGGGTCACCAGACCACGGGGGGTGGAGACGGCGATGCTGACGTCGAAGTAGTTGTGGTATACCACGTCATCGCCGTCCAGCGCCGCGTTCACTTCCGGGTAGCGCTTCAAGGATTCGACCACGGCCTTCACGTAGAAGGACATGAAGCCGAGCTTGATGCCGTGCTTCTTCTCGAAGATCTCGCCGTACTGCTTGCGCAGCTTCATGATGGGCGCCATGTTGATCTCATTGAAGGTGGTCAGCATGGCGGTGGTGTTCTTGGCCTCCAGCAGACGCTCGGCGATGCGCTTGCGCAGACGGGTCATGGGCACCCGCTTCTCGGTGCGACCGGCCAGGGGGGCTATGGGCGCAACCGGTGCGGCGGCCACGGCGGCGGGGGCTGCCGGCTTGCCCAGGTTCTTGATGAAGGCATCCACGTCTTCCTTGGTGACGCGACCGCCCTTGCCGGTGCCGGTCAGCTTGGCCACGTCGATGTCGTGCTCGGCCACCAGGCGGCGCACGGAGGGGCTCAGGCCATCGGCGGCGTCATCGGCAGCCACTTCCACCGGCTTCTCCTTGGTCTCTTCACCGGCCACAGGGGCCGCCTTGAGAATGGCGATCAGCTGGCGGGAGAGCACGGTCGCGCCTTCCAGTTGCAGGATGTCACCCAGCACGCCGGCTTCCGGCGCGGGCACTTCCAGCACGACTTTATCGGTTTCGATGTCAACCAGTACTTCGTCACGGGCAACCAGGTCGCCCGGTTTCTTGTGCCAGGTGGCGATGGTGGCGTCCGCCACTGATTCCGGCAGGTCCGGTACCTTGATCTCGATAGTCATGTAATCAGTTCCTTGTTACTTCTTGGCCAGCAGGCTTGTTCCAGAGACGGAGAGGGTCGGCTGCACAGAGCCCCCTCCCCTTCGCAACTCGTTTATTCCAGGGTCAGCGCGTCTTCCACCAGGGCTTTCTGCTGCTTGGCGTGGACAGACATGTAACCGACGGCCGGTGAGGCCGAGGCCGGGCGACCGGCGTAACGCAGACGGGCATGGCTTGGCAGCACGCTGTCATAGTGATGACGGGTGCTGTACCAGGCGCCCTGGTTCTGCGGCTCTTCCTGACACCAGACGAAATCGGTGACGTGGGCATAATCGGCCAGGATGGCGCGCACTTCCTCTTCCGGGAAGGGGTAGAGCTGCTCGATCCGCACCAGGGCTACATCCTGCTGCTCGGCCTTGCGACGGGCATCGAGCAGGTCGTAGTAGACCTTGCCGGAGCAGAAGACCACCCGCTTGACCGCTTTCGGATCCAGCGCGTCGATCTCGCCGATGGCGTTCTGGAAGGTACCTTCCGCCAGCTCGTCGAGCTTGCTCACCGCCAGCGGGTGGCGAAGCAAGGACTTGGGCGTCATCACGATGAGCGGACGGCGCATCGGGCGCACCACCTGACGGCGCAGCATGTGGAACACCTGGGCCGGGGTGGAGGGCACGCACACCTGCATGTTGTGCTGGGCACACATCTGCAGATAGCGCTCCAGACGGGCGGAGGAGTGCTCAGGGCCCTGCCCCTCATAGCCGTGGGGCAGCAGCATGGTCAGACCGCACATCCGGCCCCACTTCTGCTCGCCGGAGGAGAGGAACTGATCCACCACCACCTGGGCGCAGTTGGCGAAGTCGCCGAACTGGGCTTCCCAGATGGTCAGACCGGCCGGCTCGGCACTGGCGTAGCCATATTCGAACGCCAGTACCGCGTTTTCGGTCAGCACCGAGTCGTAGATCTCGAACGGACCTTGCTCGTCGTGCAGGTTGCACAGCGGGGTGTAGGTGCTCGCATCGCTCTGGTTGTGCAGCACGGCGTGGCGGTGGAAGAAGGTGCCACGGCCGGAGTCTTCCCCGGTGAAGCGGATGCGCGCGCCCTTGTCCACCAGGGTGGCGTAGGCCAGGGTCTCGGCAAAGCCCCAGTCCACCAGCTTCTCGCCAGCGGCCATCAGGCGGCGATCTTCGTAGATCTTCTCGACCTGGCGTTGCAGCACATGGGTGGCCGGGTACTGGCTGATGCGCTCGCCGAGGGACTTGAGGTGATCCATGGGCACTGTGCTGTCGTAGCTCATGGCCCAGTCGTGACCGAGATAAGGGGTCCAGTCCACGGAGTGCAGCTCCATGGGACGCCACTCCTTGCTCACCCGCTCGCCCCGATCCAGGGTATCGCGGTAGTCGTTGACCAGGGTAGTGGCCAGCTCGGGGGTGATGGTGCCTTCGCCAATCAGCTGATCGGCGTAGATCTTGCGCGGCGTCGGGTGCTGCTTGATCTTCTGGTACATCAGGGGCTGGGTCGCGCTCGGCTCGTCCGCCTCGTTGTGACCGTGACGACGGTAGCAGACCAGCTCGATCACCACGTCGCGCTTGAAGGTGTTGCGATAATCCAGCGCAATCTGGGTCACCAGCACCACGGCTTCCGGGTCATCCCCGTTGACGTGCAGCACAGGCGCCTGCACCGCCTTGGCGATGTCGGTACAGTATTCGGTGGAGCGCAGGTCACGTTGATAGGAGGTGGTGAAACCAACCTGGTTGTTGATGACGATGCGCACAGTGCCGCCGACGCCGTAGGCACGGGTCAGGGACATGTTGAAAGTCTCGGCCACCACCCCCTGCCCCGCGATGGCGGAGTCACCGTGGATGGTGATGGGCAGGACGCTGGAGCCATCCTTGTCACCACGGCGGTCCATACGGGCACGCACGGAGCCGATGACCACGGGGTTGACGATTTCGAGGTGGGACGGGTTGAAGGCGAGCGCCAGGTGGACGTTGCCGCCCGGGGTGGCGAAGTCGGAGGAGAAGCCCATGTGGTACTTCACATCCCCTGTGCCCCAGGATTCCCCGTGCTTGCCGGCGAACTCGTCGAACAGGTCCTGGGCGCGCTTGCCCAGCACGTTGATCAGCACGTTCAGGCGACCGCGGTGGGCCATGCCGATGACGGCCTCCTTGCAGCCCTGCTCACCGGCGCGGCGGATAAGCTCTTTGAGCATGGGCACCATGGCATCGCCCCCTTCCAGGGAGAAACGCTTGGCCCCCGGGAACTTGGCCCCCAGGTATTTTTCCAGCCCTTCGGCGGCGGTCAGGCTCTCGAGGAAGCGGGTCTTCTCTTCGAGGGTATAGGTCCCCTTCCCTTCGATGGATTCAAGACGGTCTTGCAGCCAGCGCTTCTCCTCGGTGGAGGTGATGTGCATGTAGTCTGCACCTATGCTGCTGCAGTAGGTCTTCTTCAGCGAGGCGTAGAGATCGGAGAGCACCATGGTCTCGCGACCGATGGCGTAGGAGCCCACGTTGAAGGTGGCCTCCATGTCTGCGCCCTGCAGGTTGTGAAAGGCCGGGTCGAGCTCGGCAACGGTTTCACGCTGCCACAGGCCCAGCGGATCCAGATTGGCATTCTGGTGACCACGGAAACGGAAGGCGTTGATCAGCTGCAGTACGCGCACCTGCTTGGCATCCACCTGGGGATCGGAGACCGGGGCGCTGTAACGGGAGGGATCCTTGGCCAGGCGGCGGAAATAGTCGCGAACCTGGGAGTGGGGTTGTTCGACTGCATGGCCATTGACCTGGGGCAGCTCGCTAAACAGGCTGCGCCACTCTTCGGCCACGGAGTCGGGGTTTTCCAGGAAGGATTCGTACAAATCCTCAATGTAGCTTGCATTCGCACCAGCCAGGTGAGATGACTCCAACCAGGCCTTCATCACGCCGTTATGCATTTCTATCCCTTGTACATCTTGTTCACTGCAGCGCAGCTTGTAGGGTCATAGCCATCCCGGGACGGGATGGCTATCCAGAGGTCGGGCCCGGCGCAAGGCGCCTCAGGCCCTGGTATCAAACAGCCCGGTTGAGCAACATCGACTTGATCTGACCGATGGCCTTGGTCGGGTTCAAGCCCTTGGGACAGACGTTCACGCAGTTCATGATGCCGTGGCAGCGGAACACGCTGAAGGCGTCATCCAGGTTGCCCAGTCGTTCGGTAGCCGCGGTGTCGCGGCTGTCCGCCAGCCAGCGGTAGGCGGCGAGCAGCCCGGCCGGGCCGATGAACTTGTCCGGGTTCCACCAGAAGGAGGGGCAAGAGGTGGAGCAGCAGGCACAGAGAATACACTCGTACAGGCCATCCAGCTTGGCGCGCTCTTCGGGGGATTGCAGGTGCTCACGCACGGGCGGCAGTTTTTCATCGTTGATGAGGAAGGGCTTGACCTTCTCCCACTGGGTGTAGAACTGGGTCATGTCGATCACCAGATCGCGGATCACTGGCAGACCAGGCAGGGGTCGGATGACGACCTTGTTGCCCTTCTTCAAGAGATCGGAGAGCGGGGTGATGCAGGCAAGACCGTTCTTGCCATTCATGTTGAGACCGTCCGATCCACAGACCCCTTCGCGGCAGGAGCGGCGGAAGGAGAGCGTGGGATCCAGCTCCTTGAGCTGGATCAGTGCGTCGAGCACCATCATGTCGGAACCTTCAGGAATATCAAGACGATATTCCTTCATATGTGGGACGTTATCAACATCCGGGTTGTATCTGTAAACAGAGAATGTGACGTTCATTGTGGTTGCCTCCGCAATCAGTAAGTCCGCACCTTGGGTGGGAATGCCTCACGGGTTTTCGGAGACATGTTGACAGCACGACGGGTCATGGACTCGGTGTCCGGATGATAGAGGCTGTGGCACAGCCAGCTCTCGTCGTCACGCTCCGGGAAGTCGAAGCGACTATGGGCGCCCCGGCTCTCGGTACGGAAGTTGGCGGCAACCGCGGTGGCAAACGCCGTCTCCATCAGGTTGTCCAGCTCCAGGCACTCGATGCGCTGGGTGTTGAACTCCTTGGAGGTGTCGTCCAGACGGGCATTCTTGAGGCGCTCGCGGATGAGTTTCAGCTCGGCCAGCCCTTCTGCCATGGCGTCCCCTTCGCGGAACACGGAGAAGTTGTTCTGCATGCAGCGCTGCAGGTCACGGCGAATCTCGGCGGGATCCTCGCCATCGCGGTTGTTCTCCCAGCGATTGAAGCGGGCCAGCGCCGCGGCGATGTCGGACTCGGAGGCCTCGCGGCCATGATCCATCTCGCCCAGGGTCTCCACCAGGTGCATGCCGGCGGCACGACCGAACACCACCAGATCCAGCAGGGAGTTGCCACCGAGACGGTTGGCACCGTGCACGGAGACGCAGGCAATCTCCCCCACCGCGAACAGGCCGACCACGGGGACGTCGTTGCCGTCTTTATCCTGGGTCAGACACTGGCCGTTCACGCTGGTCGGCACGCCGCCCATCATGTAGTGGCAGGTCGGGATGATGGGAATGGGTTCCTTGACCGGATCCACGTGGGCGAAGGTGCGAGAGAGCTCGCAGATGCCCGGCAGACGGGATTCCAGCACCTCTTTGCCGAGGTGATCCAGCTTGAGCTTGATGTGCGGGCCCCAGGGACCGTCGCAGCCACGGCCTTCGCGGATCTCGATCATGATGGAGCGAGCCACCACGTCGCGACCGGCGAGATCCTTGGCGTTGGGTGCATAACGCTCCATGAAGCGCTCGCCATCTTTGTTGAGCAGATAGCCGCCTTCACCACGGCAACCCTCGGTCACCAGTACCCCTGCCCCGGCGATGCCGGTGGGGTGGAACTGCCAGAACTCCATGTCCTGCACGCCGACCCCGGCGCGCAGCGCCATGCCGACACCGTCACCGGTGTTGATGTGGGCGTTGGTGGTGGACTGGTAGATGCGACCGGCGCCGCCAGTGGCAAGCACCGTGGCCTTGGCCTTGAAGTAGACGACTTCGCCGCTCTCCATGTCGATGGCGGTGCAGCCGACGATGTGGCCGTCCTGGTTCTTCACCAGATCCAGGGCATACCACTCGGAGAAGACGGTGGTCTTGTTCTTGACGTTCTGCTGATACAGGGTATGCAGCAGGGCGTGACCGGTCCGGTCGGCAGCCGCCGCAGTACGGGCCGCCTGCTCGCCGCCAAAATTCTTGGACTGACCGCCGAAGGGGCGCTGATAGACAGAGCCGTTGTCGAAGCGGGAGAAGGGCAGGCCCATGTTCTCCAGCTCATAGATGGCCTCGGGGCCGGTCTTGCACATGTATTCAATCGCTTCCTGGTCACCGATGTAATCGGAGCCCTTGACGGTGTCATACATGTGCCACTGCCAGTTGTCATCGTGGGCATTGCCCAGGGCGACCGTGATCCCGCCCTGGGCGGAAACCGTGTGGGAACGAGTCGGGAAAACCTTGGAAAGCAGTGCGCAGCTCTTGCCGGACTGGGCAATCTGCAGCGCGGCGCGCATGCCGGCACCACCGGCACCGATCACGACCGCATCAAATTCACGAGTTGGAATAGTCACCTTACACACCCCACAGCACGACGAAACCCGTCATCAGATAGACGAACAGCACCACCACCAGCGCAAACTGCAGCGCACCGCGCAGCCCGACCGGCTTGATATAGTCGGTCAGCACCTGCCACAGACCGATCCAGGCGTGGATCAGGACGCACAGCAGCGTCAGCAGGGTGAAGACCTTGGTGAAGGTTGTGGCGAAGAAGCCGGTCCACACCTCGTAGGTGATGTCGTTGAAGGCGACAAAGCCCACCAGATAGAGGACGTAAGCCGTCATGATGAGGGCGGTGGCGCGGATCAGGATGTAATCATGAACACCGCTGCGCCCGAAAGTTGCAGAATTGGTTACCATACCAGTACCCCCGCCAATACCGCCAGAATCCCGGTAATCACGAAGCCCACCCGGGCACTCTGATTCGCGGAATCCAGCTCTTCCCAATGCCCCATGTCCATGACCAGATGACGCAGGCCGCCCACTATGTGGTATGCCAGCGCAGTCAGGATCCCCCACAACACGAACTTGACCAGGAAGTTGTCCATGATGGCAACGACGGTTTCAAATCCTTCGGGAGAGGAGAGTGAAGTTCCAAGCATCCACAGCAAGATGGCCAGCGCCACAAAGGTGATGACCCCTGAGACACGGTGCAAGATGGAAGCGATGGCGGTGACAGGAAAGCTGATCGTTTGCAGGTCGAGGTTTACAGGTCTCTGTTTATTTTTCACGGCTTTGCCCACTCAGCTCCATTGAGCACGTTAGTTATTGTTTTCACACGCTTTGAGGGCGAGGAGTGGCATTTGTTAGGTTTTTGTTACCAAAACAACTCGGAAAAGCCAAAAACAACATTTTAGATATCACATCTGGCTTTGCGAAAGCGTTTCAAACACCGACGGCCATCACCCACGAGGCGCAGTATATCGGCGGCCTTAACCAATGACAATCAATTAGCTACATAGAAAACCCAAAACCGTAAACCAGATCTCACAACCGCTTTAACAAGTCATTAATGATCATTCATGAAAATTGACAAGAGAGTGGTTCTCTGGTTCAAATAAGGCGCTCCAGCCGCCGTGGTACGGGTAAGAACCTTTGCCAGCGTCATGAAAGTCGTAATAAAGTAGGACTGGAACCAAATTATAAAAGAGCAAAGGAGACGTGCTATGGCTGATAAGATAGCCACCCTACATCTGCCCGGAAAAGAGCCGGTAGAACTACCGATCCTGTCCGGTACTGTTGGACCCGATGTAATCGATGTCAGAAAACTGGGCTCGCAAGGGTACTTCACCTTCGACCCCGGCTTTATGGCCACCGGTGCTTGCAAATCATCCATTACCTATATCGACGGAGATCAGGGTGTCTTGCTGCACCGTGGTTATCCCATCGCCCAGTTGGCCACCCAGGCCAGTTACCTGGAAGTCTGCTACATACTGCTGTACGGCGAGGCGCCCACCAAGACGCAATACGCGGAATTTGAACGCCTGGTCACCCGCCACACCATGGTGCACGAGCAGATCGCCTTCTTCTTCCGCGGCTTCCGCCGTGACTCCCACCCCATGGCGATCATGTGCGGTGTGGTCAGCGCCCTGTCCGCCTTCTATCACGATGCCCTCGACATCAACAACGAAGAGCATCGCGAGATCTGCGCCTTCCGTCTGCTCTCCAAGATGCCGACCCTGGCCGCCATGTGTTACAAGTACTCCATCGGCCAGCCCTTCATGCAGCCGCGCAACGCCCTCTCCTATGCCGGCAACTTCCTGCACATGATGTTTGGCGTGCCGACCGAAGAGTACAAGGTCAACCCCATCGTCGAGCGCGCCATGGATCGCATCTTCACCCTGCATGCGGACCACGAGCAGAACGCCTCCACCTCCACCGTGCGTCTGGCCGGCTCCTCCGGCGCCAACCCGTTTGCCTGTATCGCCGCGGGGATCGCCTCCCTGTGGGGTCCGGCCCACGGCGGTGCCAACGAAGCCTGCCTCAAGATGCTCGAAGAGATTGGCTCCGTGGATCGCATCCCCGAGTACATTGCCAAGGCCAAGGACAAGAACGACCCCTTCCGTCTGATGGGCTTCGGTCACCGGGTCTACAAGAACCACGACCCCCGTGCCACCGTGATGCGCGAAACCTGTCACGAGGTACTGACCGAGCTGCAGATCAAGGATCCGCTGCTGGACGTGGCCATGGAGCTGGAGCGCATCGCGCTCTCCGACCCCTACTTCATCGAGAAGAAGCTCTACCCGAACGTGGACTTCTACTCCGGCATCATCATGAAGGCTATCGGCATCCCCATGTCCATGTTCACCGTGATCTTCGCCATCTCCCGCACCATCGGCTGGATTGCCCACTGGAACGAAATGCACTCGGATCCGGACCAGAAGATCGGTCGTCCGCGTCAGCTCTATACCGGCCTGGCCCAACGGGATTTCACTCCCCTCGATCAACGCTGATCCGGCGAGTTGTCATGGTTTGTTACAAAGGCGGTCATTGACCGCCTTTTCATTTGAGGGTTTAATCGCGCCCTTTTACGCCAAGGACACCCATCATGAAACCCTTGCTCCTCTGCTCCGCCCTGTTGCTCAGCGCCTGCCAGAGCACCCCGACCACCCAGACCCTCTATGTCCAGGACAAGCTGGCCGACTGCGTCGGTGTCGCCCCCATGAAGTGCATGCAGGTGCGCAGCCAGCCGGGCGAGAGCTGGACCCTCTTCTACCAGCAGATCGAGGGCTTCACCTTCGAGCCTGGTTTCCGCTATCAACTGGAAGTGCGTACCGAACAGCTCACCGACGTGCCGGCAGACGCCTCCTCGGTGCGCTATCAGCTGATCAAGGTGGTGAGCAAAGAGGCCGTTCGCTGAGCCACGAGGGGCTGCGGTTCAATTTGCACGCCCCCTGGGTTATGCTGACCCCCTTCTTTCAAGGGTTGACCAGGGGCACGCGCCCTCCAGTACGATGATCAAGATCAGAACCATACGGGCCCTCGACTGGCCCGCCATCATGGCCATTCAGAGCGAGTGCTACCACCAGCTGGAGCCCGAGCCCCTCGAGGTGATGAGCAACAAGGCAGAGCTCGCCCCCGCCTGCTGCTGGGTCGCCGAGCATCAGGGCCGGGTGCTCGGTTACCTGCTCTGCCATCCCTGGCGTGCCCACCAGCCCCCGCCTCTCTCGGTGCCGATGACGGCGCTGGCCGGTCATGAAGAGTTCTATCTGCACGATCTCGCGGTCTCGGACAAGGCCCGCGGTCTGGGCGTCGGGCAGCGACTGCTGGCCACGGCGCTCGATTTCGCGAGCCGCGAAGGGTATCGCCATGCAGGTCTGGTGGCGGTTCAGGATGCCCCCGCCTTCTGGCGCAAGCAGGGCTTCGTGCCAGCCAAGACCCCCAAGTCGCTGGAGGAGTACGGCGAGGGCGCCGTCTATATGCGACGGCCGCTGACCGAGCCGGCTGAGATGATCTGACCCATAAAAAAGGCGCCTTTCGGCGCCTTTTTCTATGTCAATCCGGTGAGCATCAAGCCTTGAACTTGCTGAACACCAGGGAGGCGTTGGTACCGCCAAAGCCGAAGCTGTTGGACATGACGGTATTTAGATCGGCGGCTTCGTACTCGCGCACTATGGGCAGACCCACGGCCTTCTCGTCCAGGTTCTCGATGTTGATGCTGGGGGCGATGAAGCCGTGTTCCATCATCAGCAGGGAGTAGACGGCCTCGTGCACGCCGGCGGCGCCCAGGGCATGACCGGTCATGGCCTTGGTGGCGGAGAGCTTGGGCGCATTGCTGCCAAACAGGGTCTGGATGGCTTCCAGCTCCTTGGTATCACCGACCGGGGTGGAGGTGCCGTGGGTGTTGATGTAATCCACAGAGCCGACACCCTGCATCGCCATCTTCATGCAACGCACCGCGCCTTCACCGCTCGGGGCGACCATGTCGTAGCCGTCGGAGGTGGCACCATAACCGGTGATTTCGGCGTAGATGTGGGCACCGCGGGCCAGGGCATGTTCCAGCTCCTCGACCACCAGGATGCCGCCGCCACCGGAGATGACGAAACCATCGCGGTCCGCATCATAGGTACGGGACGCCTTTTCCGGGGTGTCATTGTACTTGGTGGAGAGGGCACCCATGGCATCGAACTGGATGGTGGAAGACCAGTCCAGCTCCTCGCCGCCGCCGGCGAAGACGATGTCCTGCTTGCCAAGCTGGATCAGCTCCAGTGCGTGACCGATGCAGTGGGCAGAGGTGGCACAGGCGGAGCTGATGGTGTAGTTGACACCCTTGATCTTGAACGGGGTGGCCAGGCAGGCAGAGGTGGTGGAGGACATGGTGCGCGGCACCATGTAGGGACCCACTCGCTTAACCCCTTTCTCACGGGCGATGTCCGCAGACTCGGAGGTGTTCTTGCCGGAGGCGCCGCCGGAGCCGACCACTATGCCGGTACGCTCGTTGGAGACCTGATCCTCTGGCAGACCCGCGTCAGCGATGGCCTGCTCCATGGACAGATAGGCATAGGCCGCGGCGTCACCCATGAAACGCATGACTTTACGGTCGATCAGTTCAGACGGATCGAGTTTGATGTTACCCCAGACACGGCTGCGCAGGTTGTACTGTTCAAACTGCTCGGAATAGGTGATGCCGGATTTGCCTGCTTTCAGGGAGGCCAGCACCTCTTCCTTGTTGTTGCCGATACTGGAGATGACGCCGATACCGGTGATCACTGCTCTTCTCATTAATTCATCTCGTCTGGAAAAACTGGCACCGAGTCTACCCGCTTTCGGCTGCCAAACTGGTCTGCTTTCACGTAGAATGCCCGCGAATTTATGACGCGAGCAGAGGAAAACGTGAGTCAAACATCCTTACATCATGCCCGATTGGACTGGAATGAAGCGGGAACTCCAGTCTCCAGTGAGTTCGGGGATGTGTACTTTTCCAATGATAACGGTCTAAGTGAAACCCGCTACGTCTTTTTATTGCAAAATCACCTACCGGCACGATTTTCGCACCACGATAGTGACAGTTTCGTGATTGGCGAAACAGGTTTCGGCACAGGTCTTAACTTTCTGGCGACAATGGCCGCCTTCCTGGAACAGGCCCCCCAATCCGGCAACGGCTCGCACCTGCACTTCATCAGCTTCGAGAAATACCCCCTGGCCCAGGCCGATCTCTGCAAGGCCCTGGCGGCCTGGCCCGAGCTCGCGCACCTTAGCCAGCCTCTCATCGATCAGTGGCCACTGCCGGTCTCCGGCTGCCACCGCCTCATTTTTGCCGGCGGCCGCATCCGCCTCGATCTCTGGCTTGGCGACATCAAGGAGATGCTGCCCCAGGTGCCTCACGGCCCCCAGGGTCTGGTGGATGCCTGGTATCTGGATGGCTTCTCGCCTGCCAAGAATCCCGAGATGTGGACACAAGCACTGTTCGATGGCCTCGCTCGCCTCGCCCGCCCCAGCGCGACCCTCTCGACCTTTACCTGCGCCGGTTTCGTGCGCCGCGGTCTGATTGACGCCGGCTTTGCCATGAAGAAGGTGAAGGGACACGGCAGCAAGCGGGAGATGCTGGCTGGGAGGTGGGAGGGCAAAGTGCCCGAGCAGAGCATCTCCCCCTGGTATGCCCGCCCCGCCGGCCGGGACGGCGAGGTGCTGATCATCGGCGGCGGCATCGCCTCGGCCATGACGGCGCTCTCCCTGGTGGAGCGAGGCCGCAAGGTGACCCTGCTGTGCGAAGAGGGCGAGCCCGCCACCGGTGCCTCCGGCAACCGGCAGGGGGCGCTCTATCCGCTGCTCAACGGGGAGCACGACGCCCTGTCGCGCTTCTATTCCCTCGCCTTCGGCTATGCCCGCCAGCGGCTGCTGGCCCTGGCCGCGCGCCATCCCGTGGCCTTCTCCCTGTGCGGTGTCACCCAGCTCGGCTACGACGACAAGTCCGCCGCCAAGCTCGCCAAGATGGGTCAGGGTCCCTTCCCCCCCGAGCTGATGCACCCACTCTCTGCCTCGGAAGTTGAGCAGGTGGTCGGCCTGCCCTGCGGCCACGGTGGCGTCAGCTACCCCCTGGGGGGCTGGCTCTGCCCGGCGGATCTCACCCGCGCCGCCCTGAAAGAAGCGCAAGCCAGCGGTCTGCTGCGCCTTGAGTACCACACACCGGTGAGCACCATCAGCGAGCTGGCAGACGGCTGGCAGGTGGAGAGCCTGGATGGCCGCCAGTGGCAGACCCCCAACCTGGTGGTGGCCGCCGGTCACCGGCTGCCCGCCCTGCTCCCCTTCGCGGAGCTGCCGCTCTACCCGGTGCGCGGTCAGGTGAGCCATGTGCCGACCACGGCGCGGTTAAGCCAGCTCAGGACTGTGCTCTGCTACGACGGCTACCTCACCCCGGCCCACGACGGAGCGCACTGCATCGGGGCCAGCTATGGCCGCAATCAGAGCACCCTCGCATTCAGTGCCGAGGAGCAGGCTCAGAACCGGGCGCGGCTGCAAGCCTGCCTGCCGGATCAGAGCTGGCCTGCCGAGGTGGACGTGAGCGGCAACGAGGCGCGGGTGGGCGTTCGCTGCGCCAGCCGGGATCACCTGCCGGTGGCAGGGCCAATCGCCAGATTGGCAAGCCTGGCGGATCAAGACCCTAAAGCCCCCGCTGATCAGCAGCGCGCGCTGCCCCTGCACGCCGGCCTCTATGTGCTGGGCGCCCTCGGCTCCCGGGGTCTGTGCTCGGCGCCGCTCTGCGGTGAGCTGGTGGCGAGCGAGATCTGCGGGGATCCGTTGCCGCTGGCCGCCGATCTGCTGGAGGCGCTGCATCCGGCCCGCTACTGGGTGCGCAGGCTGCTCAAGGGCAAGCCCCTGCGCGATCCGGCGTCCTGATCCCAACCCAGGTTGGATCTCAAACAAAACGGGCTTCCCCAAGGGAAGCCCGTTTTTTATTGGCGATGACGATCAGCTGCCCTCTGGCCAGCTGACCCCGAGCTTGCGCCCCCGATCGGTCTGCTGCGCCAGGGTGGCGAATCGATCCCGGGTCGCCTCCAGCACCGCCTGCCCCTGTTGCCAACCCTGATACTGCAAGGCGGCGCAATCCCGGGCGACGGGCAACTGGGCGAACCGGATGCCGAGCTGGCTGACGCTTTCGAGCAAGATGTCCTTGTGACGGCTCTCGTAGTCGAACATGGCCGCCACCAGCTTGTCCCACTTCTGCCGCTCCGCCGCGGACGCCCTGCCCTTGTCCATCCAGTTCGGCACCCTGACCTGGATGCGGGCCGTCACCTGGGCCTGATCCAGCTCGCAGCGCGCCGGGGTCGCCCTGGTCTGCAACTGCCAGGAGAGCTGATAGCTGGCCCTGCCGATATGGCCGTCCGCCTGGGCAGGCGACAAGGCGGTGATCTGGCGCATCACGGCGGCCACATCGGCCCCAGATACCCGATAGAACTGGAAATCGACCTTGATATCGGGCGCCACCCGAATACCTGCATAATGGGAGGGTGCTGCTCCGATTGAGGCGGCATATATGAGGGCCGCCACCGCCCCTGTCTTGCTGAAGAGTCCCATCGTCGTGCTGCCTTGCTCCTTGTGAGTCCGGCGTAAATTCAATTAATAATCAATGAATTAATAGTCAGTGTGGGAGATTAACCGCGATCAGGGGCGCTGTCACCTGCTCTCGGAGCCGGGGGCGGCAAAGGGACGGCTTCCACCCGTTCAGAATGGGGATTTGCAAGGGAGATCACAGCCAGCCACCATCCCCATGGAGAATTACTCCTTATGAGGTAATAATCCCGGCGTTTTTGTTGGCACATGTCGAGCTAGCCAGTCCAACCCTCTGCTCAGCCCGTTAGATGCCCGACCTCACTCCATACTCAGGAACCTATTTATGATGGAACTCCTTATTGGCACCCTGGTCACCCTGGCCGTGGGTCGCTACATCTTCAAGGGCTATTCGGCGACCGGGGTGCTGCTCAGCGGCGGCCTCTTGCTGCTGGCGATCACCGCCCTGATGGGCAAGGCGGTGCTGCCAGCCAGCGTCACCTCCACCGGCCACGTGGCCACAGACGTGTTCGAGTACGTGCGCTTCCTGCTGGTCGACAGGGGGGGTGGCCTCGGCATGCTGATCATGGTGCTGTGCGGCTTTGCCGGCTACATGAGCCACATCGGCGCCAACACCATCTTGGTGAAGCTGGCCAGCAAGCCCCTTGGCATCATCAAGTCCCCCTACATATTGCTGGTGGCCGCCTACCTGGTGGCCTGTGCCATGTCGCTGGCGGTGAGCTCAGCCACCGGCCTCGGCGTGCTGCTGATGGCGACCCTGTTCCCGCTGATGGTCAACATGGGGATCTCCCGTGGCGCTGCGGCCGCGGTGTGCGCCTCCCCGGCCGCCATCATACTGGCCCCCACCTCCGGGGACGTGGTGATGGCCGCCCAGGCCGCCAACATGGAGCTCATCGAGTTTGCCTTCAAGCTGACCCTGCCCATCTCCCTGACGGCCATAGCCGCCATGGCGGTGACCCACTTCTTCTGGCAGCGCTATCTGGACAGAAAGTCCGGCGAGCACAACGAGGCGGTTGCCCCGAGCGATCTCATCACAGACGCCCCCGGCTTCTACGCCATACTGCCGTTCACCCCCATCATCGGCGTGCTGCTGTTTGACGGCAAGCTGGGCCCCAAGCTCGACATCGTCACCATCATCGTCATCTGTCTGGTGCTGGCCGCCCTGCTGGAGCTGGTGCGCAAGCGCAACGGCCGCGAGCTGCTGGACGGTCTGCAGGTGTGCTGGCGCAGCATGGCCGACGCCTTCGCCGGCGTGGTCATGCTGCTGGTGGGAGCCGGGGTCTTCGCCCAGGGGCTGATGGGGCTCGGCTTCATCGCAAACCTCCTGGATCTGGCCCAGAGCTTTGGCACAGGCGGCGTCATCATCATGCTGGTGCTGGTGGTCATCACCACCCTGGCCGCCTTCACCACAGGCTCGGGCAACGCCCCCTTCTACGCCTTCGTGGAGCTGATCCCGCACCTTGCCACCAGCCTGGGCGTCAATCCCGCCTACCTGGTCATCCCCATGCTGCAGGCTTCCAACCTGGGTCGCACCATCTCGCCGGTCTCCGGGGTGGTGGTCGCCTGTGCGGGCATGGGCAATCTATCCCCGTTCGAGGTGGTCAAACGCACCTCCATGCCGGTCGCCGTCGGCCTCTTGGTGGTGATCCTCGCCACCCAGATCCTGGTGCCTGCCTGAGTACCGTCTGACGCTTTTCCAGCCCGGCGTCTGCCGGGCTGGCATCCCCCCCACCCCTTGCAGTAGACTCGGTGCTCTTTTTCCCTAAGGAGGACCGAGCCTTGAGTATTACGGTTCAACTTGCCCACTTCAGTGACTGCCACTCCCATTTCGATGGCGCGCCCATGCGCTTCTCCCCAGAGGGTGAGTCCGAGTGGCGCACCCAATGTGGCGGCTACGGCCGCATCCTGACCCGGCTGACCGCCCTGCGCCAGCAGGCCGCCGCCGCGGGCCAGACCTGCCTGCTGCTGCACGGGGGTGACACCTTCCAGGGGTCGCTCTATTTCAACCGCTTCAAGGGGCGGGCCAACGCCGACCTGCTCGGCCTGCTGCGACCGGATGCCATGGTGATCGGCAACCATGAGTTCGATCTCGGCAACGGCCCGCTGGTGGAGTTTCTGCGCCAGCTCGACTATCCGGTGCTGGCCGCCAACCTCGACAGCAGCCAGGAGCCGGCCGATGCCCCGCTGCGGCTGCACGGCTTGCCACAGCTGTATGATGCCAGCCGCCCCTGGCACAGGCGCGTCATCGACGGCGTCCCCTTCGCCCTGCTCGGCATCACCTTGCCGCAGATGGCCGCCATCGCGAGCCCGGATCCCCATACCCGCTTCCACGGCATCGAAGAGACCCTCAGCGCCGCCCTCGGCGAGATCAAGGCCGAAGGAATAGAGCACATCATATTGCTCAGCCACCTTGGGCTGGAGCAGGACAAGAAGCTGGCGGCCCGCTTCCCCGAGCTCAGCCTGATTGTCGGCGGCCACACCCACAGCCAGCTGGGGGATCTGGCCCCGCTCGGGCTGATGAGCGAGGGGAGCTACCCCTTGATGATCGAGGGGGTCGCCATACTGCATGCGGCCCACAGCGCGCTCTGTCTCGGGGTGTGCGAGCTGGAATTTGATGCGCGCGGGCGCGTTTGCCAAAGCCGCGGCCAGCTGGAGTGGCTGCCCTGGCAGCCCTGGCCCTTTGCCTCGCCCCCGCCGGCAGGTCTCCATTTCTGCGAGCCGGCCCCCGAGATCGAGCAGCATCTGGCCAGGCGCTACCGGCCCGAGCTCGAGACCATGACCCGGCGCATCGTGACCCACCTCGCCGGGCCACTGCACCATCAGCGCCTGCCCGATGCTGCTCTGCCCGCTGGCAGTCAGGTCGCCCCCCTGGTGGCGAGCGCCATGCTGGCCGGCGCCCGCGAGCAGGTGGGCCAGGTGGACTTCGCCCTGCACAACGCAGGGGGGGTGCGCTGCTCCCTCGAACCCGGCCCCTTGAGCGAGGCGGACATCGCCGGGCGCCTGCTGCCCTTTGCCATCCCGCTCACCCTCTACCGGGTGCACGGCCATGAGCTGGCAGAAGCGCTGGAGGGGGCCATCGACAACGCCACCAACAACGGCGTGGTTGGCAATGGCAGCGGCAGCTTCCCCTATACCGCCGGGATGCGCTTCAGTTATCAGGCAGACAGGCCCAAGGGGAGCCGGATCACTCGCCTCGAATGGGAGGCGAGTCCGGGTCAGTGGCAGAGCGTCGAGATGGATGCCATCTATCGGGGGGTCTCCAGCGCCTACACCGCCTCAGGCAAGGAGGGCTACACGGCCCTGGCCCGCACCCTGACCCAGCACAATCAGGAGCTCGGCATCACCCTGGCCGATGCCTTTATCCGCTGGGCCCGCCATCTGCCCGAGCTGGCCCTCCTGCCGGCACTGGTGGAATACCAGGGCGCCAGTCCCATGGTCTGAGGCCCCTCGCCGGGCCCTCCCCTGTCAAGGCGCCGCTTTTCTTCGTGAGAGCGGCGCTTGTTACATTTTTCAAGCACAGTCCCCAGCCCCATTGCAGCGGACTACCGCCTCGGCAACACCAGTCAACAGCGGGTCCCGCTAATCATTTAGCCCACTGCGGGCACTGAAAACGCTACTTTTATACATTATTTCAAACACATCACCCCAGCCCATTGCATCGGACTGCCGGCCTCGGCAAGATAGGCCCGCTTTTACGTCTTTCCCGCAGGAACAGGTCATCCATGAATCACGCCATCCGTTTTACCCCTCAGCGCTACAACCCCGGGCTCAAGCCGCTGGTTGTCCTGCTCACCGCCCTGATGGCGCTGCTGTTTTGCTTGCGCAACCCGCTGTTCCACGGCATGGCGCCCGGCTTTGATGCCTCCCTGTTTGCTGTGATGGGCAAGATGTGGAGCGAGGGGGGCGTACTCTATCGGGACATGATCGACATCAAGGGCCCCATGATCTTCGCCCTCGATGCCCTCGGCTACTCCCTGGGCGGTTTCTTCGGGATCTGGCTGCTGGAGTGGGTGCTCTGCTGGCTCGGTCTGCTCGCCAGCTGGCAGGCGTTCTCCCAGCTGGGGCTCTCCCTGCGGGCCCGCCTCGGCAGCATGCTGGCGATCCTTGCGCTCTACAGCACCCGTTACTACTACGGCAACATGACCGAGGACTGGACCTTCCACCTGGCCCTCATCGCCCAGTGGGCCTTCATCACCCTGCTGCTGGACAAGCAGTTTCGCTGGGGCCCGGCCCTGGTAGCGGCCCTCACCTTCGCCATCGTGGCCTGGATGCGCACCAACAACGGCGCCTTCTGGGGAGCCTGGTATCTGGTGCTGTTCTGCCACTGGTGTCTGCGTGAGCAGTGGCGCTGCGCCTTCGGCCTGCTCTGCTCCAGCCTGCTGGGGCTGGCCCTGGTCGGCGGCCCGCTGTTTGCCTACTTCCAGCACCACGGCTTGCTGGACGAATTCAAATACTACGCCTTCGGCATCTTCTTCGAGGGGAGCTATGGCAACGGCTTCTCGCCGGAAGTGGGGGCCGTCGGCTTGCTGCGCACCGGCCTCGTCATGCTGCTGCCCGCCTTCATGGTGCTGATGCTGGGGCGCCGCCAGGAGTGGTATCTGCCCGCCCTCTGCGCCACCCTGTTCGGCGTGCTCTTTACCCTGATCGCCAACTCCGTCTCAGGCCACGTGTTCGATCACTACGACGTGCTCTACCTGCAGCTTGGCCTGCTGCCTCTCGCCTGCCTGCTGGATCGCAGCGAGCAGCAGTCCGATGCCCTGGGCCTGCTCTGCATCTCCCTGGTGGTACTGACCGCGAGCTGGCTGCTGGCCCAGCAGCTCGGTTACGGCTGGAGCACCAAGGAGTGGTCGCTGCCGCGGGTGCGCGAAGTGCTTGGCAACAGCCTGCTGTGGGCCCTGCCGGTGCTCATCCTGGTGCCGCTCTGGCGCGCCTGGGATGTGCGCAGCGCCACCCCCTGGCTGGCGTCGCTCGCCATGCTGGCGCTGCTGGTCAACAACGCCTGGGAGGGCAACCTCAAGGGCAAGCCGTTCAATCCGCCGGCCCAGGTGCGGGTCGACAGGATCAAGGCCGAGACCGGGCCGACCGACAAGATCTGGGTCGACGGCATACAGCCGCAATACTATCTGTGGACAGATCGCCAGCCCGCCTCCGCCTATCTGTTCTTCGCCAACGTCAATCCGCCCTATGACGTGCGCGAACGGGTGCTGGCCGACATCCGGCGGCAGGATCCCAAGTTCATCATCGCCAAGCCGGAGCGGGTGGCAGAGCAGCTGAAAACGCCGAGCTCTCCCTCCAGCCTCGCCTTCTATCAATATCTGACGGACCGCTACCAAGAGGTGGATCCGGGTCTCTATCGCCGGCGTTGAGACAGATTGACGAAAGTCGGGGCCGTCGCTGGCAACAGCGACGGCCCCTTTCATTGGCGTGCAGACCTGTGTTCAAGGGGGCCCATCATGATTACAATGGCGCTCTTTTTTAGTGTGAAGGGGGAGACATCATGGCGGAACTGACCTATCTGGGGGGCTATCCTGATCCCCTCAAGCACCAGGTACAGCAGTTGATCGCGGCGGGAAAGCTCGGCGAGATGCTGGCCAAACGCTACCCCGAGACCCACCTCGTCCAGAGTGACAAGGCGCTGCTTGCCTATACCATGGAGCTGAAAAACCGCTACCTGAAAAGCTCGGCGCCGCTCTCCAAGGTGATCTTCGACGGCAAGATCAATGTGATCAAGGATGCCCTCGGCCTGCACACCTATGTCAGCCGGGTACAGGGCAACAAGCTCAAGGCCAAGAACGAGATCCGCATCGCCGCCCTGTTCAAGGAGGCCCATCCCGCCTTCCTGAAGATGATAGTGGTGCACGAGCTGGCCCACTTGCGGGAGAAGGATCACAACAAGGCCTTCTATCAGCTCTGCCTGCACATGGAACCGGACTATCATCAACTGGAGTTCGATCTCAGGCTCTGGCTCACCTGGCGTGACATCGAGCGCACCTCGGGCTGACCCTATCGATTGCAAGGAGGCAAGATGATCCCAGGGCACACTCGTTCAGGGCGCAGCCCTCGGCATACCGCGCCAGGCCGGATGCTGGCCCTGTGGCTCGCCGCGCTGCTGCCCGGCTCCCTGCAGGCCACCGAACGCTGGCAGAGCAACGACTATCTGGTCCAGAGCTTCATGGAAGTCGCCATGAAGCGGGAATATGGGCATGAGAGCCAGGTGCACTTCTCCCGCTGGCAAGGCCCCATCCGCCTCAAGCTCATCAACGAATTTGGCGACAAGGCGCTGCAGGCCGAGGTGGTCAAGGTGCAGAGCCAGCATCTGGCCAGGATCACCGGCCACCCCATACAGCTCGTCAACGACAACCCCAATCTCACCCTCATCATGACAAGGCACCAGCAGATGGCCAGCTGGGCCGGCCGTACCATGCGCCAGGATGACTCTGTCGGCATTGCCCTCAAAGAGGGGGTCTGTCTGGCCAATTTCGCCACCAATGCCCGTTACGAGATCACCCGTGCCACCATCATCATCCCGGTGGACTACAGCCGGGCCAAGGGCCGCTTCCTGGATTGCGTGGTGGAAGAGCTCACCCAAGTGATGGGGCTGCCCAACGACTCGAACAAGGTGTTTCCCTCCATCTTCAATGACAACAGCATCGACAGCTTCCCCACAGGTCTCGACTATGTGCTGCTCAAGCTCGCCTATCATCCCGCCCTCCAGGCAGGGATGACGGCCGACGAGGTGCGCACTGCCCTGCCCATTGCCCTCAAGGCACTGCGCGCCAATGGCGACATCGCAGAGGCCAACCAGCGGGTACAGAGCGGCAGCCTCAAACGCTGGGCCGGGCTCTGAATCTCCTGGCCTGGCTAAGTGCCAGGTTGCCTGCCCACAAACACGAAACGCAGCCTTGAGCTGCGTTTCGTTCAAATCGGGGTGAACGCCAGCCCGATCAGGACAGGCAAATCGACAACCACCCCCTGATCAGGCCTCGGCGCCTTCTGCCTCCGGCATCCAGCTCTCGGCGTTCTCCCATACTTCCTGCACCATGGCTTCGGCCAGCTCCCTGTCCTCCTTGCTGGCTCGGCTGACCGTCAAGGCCATGGCACTGCCCGGGGCGACCCGCACATGCAGATCAGGGAATCGCTCGCCCAGTTGCTTGAGCAACTCCTGACGCAGCGCCTCCATGGTCGCAGTGGGGATCTGATGTTTTCTGTCGATGATGATTTCCAGGCGCATAGGATACGTCTCCATGATGGTTAACTGTATTTTTATACAGTAAAAACCAAAAGTAAAGACTCAACTTCTCGTTCCCCTTCCATCGCTCAACAATCCATCGCTCTCCCCTGTCATGACCACATCGCATTCCTCCCGCTTCCCTTTTCTGAGCGCGTTCCATCCTGCCTGACCACCTCGGGAGAAAAAAATGGTTGATATTGATTCTCATCCGTCGCATCATGACTTCGTGTTATAACATAACATAAGAGACGATCATGCGCCCCGACATTCACCCTCAATACCGCAAGGTCCTGTTTCACGATCTGGCCAGCAACACCTGCTTCCTGATCGGATCCACCTTGCAGACCGATCGCACCAAGCAGTGGGAAGATGGCAACACCTATCCCTATGTGACGCTGGATGTCTCCAGTGCCTCCCACCCCTTCTATACCGGCAAGCAGAAGCAGGTCGGCAAGGAAGGACAAGTCGCCCGCTTCGGCCAGCGATTCGGCCAATTCTTCAACAAAGGAAAAGAGAAGTCATGAAGGTACTCGCCTCCCTGAAATCAGCCAAGTCACGTCACCCGGACTGCCAGGTCGTGCGTCGGCGCGGCAAGCTGTTCGTGATCTGCAAGAGCAATCCCAGATTCAAGGCTCGCCAGGGCTAAACCCCCAGACACAATGTCCATCCTCACTGGCCCTCTTTCCGAGGGCCAGATCGTTTCTGGCTCATCGCAGACACCGCCTGCTCGTCTTCGGCCCTGAACGCTCCCCAGCAAGTTCCAGTCAACCCCCTCCAGCACCCACAAAAGAAACGTCGTTTCATTTTATATAGATATAGATCCCATTTTCGTATCTCATCATGGCGCCACCGTTGTAAATGAAACGCCAAATGAACTATATTTGAACCGTCGTTTTGAAAATGAAAGTACCCGGTAAGATGAAACCAGGCCAGCACGTCCTTACAGATGCGCGTGCTGACCTCCACGCGGCCGTGCTCCGCCACCAAATTCGACACCAACGAGTCCAATCCAGATTGAAAGCCACGTGCGCTATCTGGCAATGGGACCACTGTCAGTAGCTTTTTTCATAGGATTGATCGAACGTTATGACGCTGAAATTCACGTGTGCAGCCATCGCCGTCTGCTCGGCGCTCACCAGCATGAATGCAAATGCATGGAGCCTCAATTATCGACACGAGTTCCTGGAAAAACAGGATCAACAAAGCGATCGTCTGGTGGTTTCCCACCGCTTCGATAATGGTTGGGGGTTTGGTGTCGAATCCAAATTTACCAACGGAGGTGAGGGTGAAGGTGCTTTCGATGAACTTCACACCACGGGCACTGAATATGACCTGAGCTATCTTGCCAAGCCCAATGACAAATGGTGGTGGGAAGCCGGCTTTAATACCGAGATCACCAATGACGTGCAAGATCTGCGTGTTCATTTCAAACCGACTTACTGGTTCAATCCCAATTTTTATACTGCCGCACGTTTCCGGGTGGGTCAGCGTAACTACGATGATTCGCTCAACAAGGAAAACGGTCATTATTTCCAGTTGAATTATTATCTTGGTTATAACGCAGAGAATTGGTCTGTTGCCTATGACTTCGAATATAAGAAGCTCGATTATCCTGACTTCAATGGCGAAGAGTATTCATATCTTAACAACGTCACCATCCGTGTCCCCATCAACAAGAACTGGCGACCCTTCACCGAAATCGGCTACGTATCATACAACGATCCGGCCGATGACAACCCCTACCCCAACGACTGGCAGTGGCGCTGGCGCGTCGGGATTGAGTACATCTTCTAGACCTGAGTAGGCTATCCCAGGGCAGAGGCCCCAGGCTCACCTCTACGATATCGAGAGCCATTGGAGTCAGTGAATAACGACAGCACCCTTGAAAGTCAATGCCAACCAGGTTCTATGACACGATAAATAAAGAGCCGTGAGAGATGAAGTAAAAAGGGAATCCAATGACCCCTGTCATTCATTTCGAGTGATCATTCATCGCTGAATATGGGCCTTGTGTCACGCAACACAGACTTATCTGAAATTGACATTTCGCTATCACTGGATGAGCAAACATTATGGTTAGGCTCCAGTTCAGGAAACATTAGCCAGTTGACTGTCGACATATTGTCGCTCAGGTCACAGTTTGCATCATTGCGTTGAATGAGAGATGAAATCAGATGTCCAACGGCCCAATGACTTTCATCAATTGCCGTTAAAACACGCTGCCATCTGTTTTTATATTCATTAAGGTGGCGAGTCCCTTTAATAACATAAAAAGGGGCTCGTCTGATTACTCAATATTAATAATCCCTATGGGTCTCAATAGCTTCAAGGAGAGTAGTATGAAGCTTGGAAATTGGGTGCTTGAGCCAAATGCGGCACTCACCCGTTTTAGCGTATCCGCTCCCCGCGAGGAGCGATTCGCCGAGTTTTTTGCCGGTGAAGCCATGGACATGACCATGGATTACCGCTTCCAGAATGGTGCCGGGCCGCAAGAAGATGCCTTCTGCCGGCGTATTTTCCGCCAGCAGATGGCCGATCGTACCGTCGAACCGGATGACGCCCTGCCGCGCACTCAGGTGAGTTTCACCGGCGAGAGCGATACCGTCTCTTTTTCCTCCTTCCAGCGTGTGCCATTCCATGTGCAGCGCTGGCTGGAGGTGGAGTTGCATGCCGACGAGGCGGGCAACTATCCCTTCCAGCTGTCGACTTGTGGGGGGGCCCGCCTGTGGTGCGACGGGGTGGCCATCGCCCGGTTCACCCCCTTCACCCGCAACAAGCTGCAGAGCTGCGAGCTGATGCTGCCCTTGCAGGCGGGCAAGAACACCCTGCTGATTCATCTGGAAGAGCTGTTCGAGCGGGATACTCTGTTTGCGCTGCGGCTCATCTACCGTGGTCACGCGCCTCTTGGGGTCTCGCTGCCCCATGTCGATGCCGACGTGCTCGATGAGCTGTGCCAGTTTGCTGGCGCCATGCGCCCCGAACTCAGCGCCTGGCACAACCAGGCCCGCATCCGGCTCGGCGTGGCCGCACCGACTCACCCCGTGCGCCTGCAAGGCGAGATCCACGGCATGGGCAATGACAACTTCAAGGCGCGTCAGCTGGATTTCGGCCCCCTCGCGCCGGGCAGCCAGGTGCTGACCCTGGCGCTCCCTGCCGATATCGGTCCGGCGCACTACCAGATCGTGCTGAACATCCACTGCGCCGGCGTCACCATCAGCCGCAGCATTGGTGTCAACGTCATGCAACCCCTCGGCCAGGCCGAGCAATCAACCAGCCTGAGCGATCGCAAGCAGCAGGCGCTGCGCCACACCGCCCGTCATGGCATGGATCGCACCGCCCGCCTGCTGGCCATGCTGCACTGCGGCGAGCTCACGGCCGAGGCCGATCAACTGCTGCTAGATACCCTGGCGCGGATCAGCGCCCGCGAGGATTGCTCCGATTTTTCTCTGGTCCCGCTGCTCTGGATCTGGCAGCGCCATCAGGGCGAGCACTTCCCCCCCACCCTGTGGCGCCGGGTGCGCAGCGCCATCCTCGGTTACCGTTACTGGCTGGATGAGCCGGGCAACGATGTGATGTGGTTCTGGAGCGAGAACCATACCCTCTGCTTCCACACCGCCCAATATCTGGCTGGCCAGCTGTTCCCCCACGAGCGCTTCCTGGCTTCGGGACGCAGCGGCGAGCAGCAACGCGCCATCGCGGCAGAGCGTCTGGCGCAGTGGTTCGATGCCATCGATCGCCACGGCTTCGTCGAGTGGAACTCGGCACCCTACTACCCGGTCGACTACATCGGCCTGTTCGCGCTCTATCAGCTGGCGGGAGATGCCTGGGTGCGCGAGCGCGCCAAGGCGCTCATCGATCGGCTGATGCTGCTCAGCTCCCTGCATTATCAGGCCGGGATCGCCGCCGGCACCATGGGGCGGGTCTACGAGAAAGAGCTGCTGGCCGGGGTGCTCACCGAGCTGTCGGCCTACGGCAACGTCGCCTGGGGCGGCGGCTGGTATAACCGCAAGTGCGCCTCCCTGCCGCTGTTCTGTGCCAGCGACTATCAGCCTCCCCTCGAGGCCGACCGCTACGCGACCCTGCAACAGGGCACGCTGGCGGCCTGCTATCAGGCGGGAGGCGGCAAGATAGTCGTCTGGAAGGAGCCGGGGGTCAGCCTCTCCAGCTGCGTCGACCACCACAGCGGTCAGCGCGGCCATCAGCAACATCTGGTGGATGTGCAGTTCGCCTCCGGTCACGACGCCAAGTTCTGGGTCAACCACCCCGGCGAAGCCGAGCCCGGCGGCGAGCAGCGTCCCTCCTACTGGTCCGGCAACGGCGTGCTGCCGCGGGTGATGCAGATGGAAAACCGCACCCTGCAGCTCTATCGGCTGACCGAGGATGACCCCTTCCCATGGACCCACCTTTATCTGCCGGCAGAGGCCTTCGATCGGGTGATCGCCACGGCCCACGGCTGCCTGATCCGGGCCGGGAATGCCTTTGCCGCCATCGGCTGCTCGGCCCCCCTGTGCGCGGTAACGACCGGGATGACCGCTGGCAACGAATATCGCGCCAAGGCGCACCGGGTGGCCTGGTATATCGAGGTCAGCCATGGCGACGACGCCGCCTTCGCGGCCTTCTGCCAACGCATGGCCAAGCTCGAAGTCCGCCTCGAGGGCGAGACAGCCATCGCCTGTACTCCGGAGTCTGAGCTCATGCGCCTGGACTGGCAGGGCAACTGCCTGATCGAGGGGGTCTCCCACTCCTTCCCCGCCGAGGCGGGATGCGATCCCATCATCACCTATCGTGGAGAGGCACAATGAACCAGCAAGCACTCATCCCCACCCTGGAGCGGGTGGTCCGCGGCTTCTGCCAGCTCAAAGGCATGGGCGAGCTGACCGCCAGCCAGGGCCTGGCCATCCAGTTCGAACAGTGGGAGTGGGAGGTCGGGGTCGGGCTCTACGGATTCTGGCGCTATGCCCGGCACAAGGAGGATGCCGAACTGCAAGCCTCGTTGCTGGCCTGGTATGAGGGGCAGATAGCCAGAGGGCTGCCCGCCATGCAGATCAACACCACGGCTCCCATGATCACCCTGGCGCTGCTGGCAGGCCACAGCGGCCGCGCCGATCTGCGCGAGACGGTCAACGCCTGGGCCGACGATCTGATGGCCAACCTGCCCAGGACCGAGGAGGGCGGCTTCCAGCACGTGGTGAAGGAGCAGCCCAATACCGGCCAGCTCTGGGACGACACCCTCTTCATGACCTGCCTCTTCCTCGGCACCGCCGGGATAGTGCTGGCGCGCCAGGATCTGATCGACGAGGCCGTCTACCAGTTCCTGCTGCACACCCGCTACCTGAGCGAGCCCAAGAGCGGCCTCTGGTACCACGGCTGGACCTTCCTCGACCGGCACCATTACGCCGAGGCCTTCTGGGCCAGGGGCAACGCCTGGATCACGGTAGCCATCCCCGAATTCATCGATCTGATGGGGGATCACCTGGATGCCGGGGTGCGGCGCTACTTCACCCAGGTGGTGGCGCGCCAGGTGCGCTCCCTGTGCGAGCTGCAGGCCGACAACGGCATGTGGCACACGGTGCTGGATGATCCCTATTCCCCTCAGGAGTCCTCGGCCACGGCGGGGATCGCCTACGGCATGTTGCGCTGTGTCCGTCTGGGCCTGCTGGATGAGGCCAGGATTGAACCGGCCCTGCGGGCGGCCCGGGCCGTCTGGCAGCGCATCGACGGGGACGGCATCGTCCTCGAGGCCTCCAAAGGCACCATGGTCGGTCATGACCATCAGTACTACTGCGACATTGCCATGGCGCCCGTGCCCTATGCCCAGGCGCTGACGATGTTGCTGCTGCTCGAGCTGGAGCAGGGCCAGTGGCTGGCCTGAACACTTTATTGCTGTAACCATTCGGAGAAAACTTAATGTCCAAACGGAACTTTATGGGGGCCTTCCAGACCTTTGGCGGTGCCATGGCTGTCCCCATTGCCTTTTTACCCTTTACCGGTCTGCTGCTCGCCATCACCGGGCTGCTCACCATGCCCGATATCATGGGGGACCTGGCGCACCCCGACTCCAACTTCTTCAAGGTGATGACCATCATCAAGTCGGGGGGCTGGACCATCTTCCGCAACTTCCCCCTGCTGTTCTGCATGGCGTTGCCGGTGGGTCTCGCCAGGACAGGGCAGGCCCGGGCGGCGCTGGTCGCCTTCTTTGCCTACATGGCCTACAACTACTTCACCAACAGCATGCTCACCTTCTGGGGGCCTGAGTTCGGGGTCAACTTCAATCAGGAAGTGGGCGGCTCCAGCGGCCTGGCGCTGGTGGGGGGCATCAAGACGCTGGATACCAGCATCGTCTTCTCCCTCATCATCGGCGGCGTGGTGACCTGGATCCACAACCGCTTCTTCGAGAAGAAGCTGCCGGATTACCTCACCATCTTCCAGGGCATGAGCCTGGTGTTCATCATCTCCTTCTTCGTCATGTTGCCCATGGCCTGGTTGACCTGCGAGTTCTGGCCCAAGGTCCAGGTGGGGATCAACGCCATGCAGGGCTTCTATGTGGAAGCCGATGCCTTCGGCATGTGGCTGCTCGCCTTCGTGGAGCGGATCCTGGTGCCCACCGGCCTGCACCGCTTCGTCTACTTCCCCTTCTTCTTCGGCCCGGCCGTGGTCGACGGCGGCCTCTATACCCACTGGATCGAGAACGTCTCCACCTATGCGGCGTCCACCGTGCCCCTGGTTGATCAGTTCCCGGCCGCCGGCTACTCCCTGTACGGCAACATCAGCGTGTTCTGCTCCCTGGGGGCCGGCCTCGCCATCTATGCCACCGCCAAGCAGAAGATGAAGCGCAAGATCGCCGCCCTGGTGATCCCGGCCATCATCACCGCCATGGCGGTCGGCATCACCGAACCCATCGAGTTTACCTACCTGTTCGTGGCGCCGGTGCTCTACCTGGTCAACGCAATCATAGGTGCGACCCTGTGCGTGGCGCTCTATCTGTCCGGCGTGGTCGGTTTCATGGGGGGCGGTCTGAACGACATCATCCTGTTCAACTGGGTCTTCTACGCCAAGAACCATGCTCACCTCATCTGGATCCACCTCGCCTTGGGCCTCGGCTTCGCCGCCATCAACTTCTTCGTGTTCCGCTACATGATCCTGAAGTTCAACTTCCTCACCCCGGGTCGTGGCGATGAAGAGGAGGAAGATGACGTGCGTCTCTACTCCAAGCAGGACTACCGCGACAAGCAGTCTGGCAAGGCCGTGGCCGGTCAGGAGCCGGATCGCCTCAGAGCCGCCGCCATACTGCGTTGTGTCGGGGGATGTGACAACGTCGAGACCATAGGCAACTGCCAGACCCGACTGCGCCTGGTGGTGAAGGATCAGACCCAGGTACAGGATGACAAGGCCCTCAAACAGGCCGGTGCCCTGGGGGTCATGCGTTCGGGCAAGAACCTGCAGGTGGTGGTCGGTCTGTCGGCCCCCATGGTGCGCGAGTACTTCGAGCAGGAGTACAACAAGGGCCCGCAACCCGCCCCCGATGCCGTCGTCCCGGCCCCTGCCGCCTGATGAAGCACTGACAGTGCCGATGGCAAGCGCCCGTATCTGGCCTCCCACAGGGGCCAGTCGCGCCGCCGCTTGCCTCTTGAACTTGCGGGCCCCCTGGGCTCGCAAGCCGTTTCTGATGCCGGCCCTCGCCAGGCGCCAAACCGCTGTCAGAGACAGCCATGACCCACTGGAGCATGCAATGAACAGATTGAAGATTGGGGCCCGCGCCCATGATCTCGCGGATCAGTCGCCGGCGGCGCTGATCGCCCAGGCACATGAGCTCGGCCTCGACGGGCTGCAGCTCGCCGTGCACAAGAGCTGGCCCGAGGCCTATCAGGCCCGTGATATCCACGCCCTGACCACCCACATCCAGCAGTTGCAAGAGGCCGGCCTCCCCCTCTTCCTGCTGGCGAGCTACTTCAACCCCGCCCACTCCGACGCCGACGTCCTGGCACGGGATCTGGCGCGGGTGCGCCTCAACATCGAGCTCGCCCGGCGCTGCCAGATCGGCGCCGTGGGCAGCGAGACCGGCTCCCTGAACGACGATGAGTGGACCCGGCACCCGGACAACCAGAGCGCCGCCGCCTTTCACAGGGTGGAGCAGACCCTGACCCAGCTAAGGCCCGATCTGGCGCAGGCCGGTTGCGACTTTCTGGTGGAAGCGGTGTGCGATCACATCATTCACGATGCCCGTAGCCTGACGTGGCTGAACGCCCGCCTGGGGGAGCGCTTCCTGGTGACCCTGGATCTGGCCAATCTGCTGGATGCCGACAATGTCGCGGACTGGCGCGAGATCCTGGCGGATTTTCTCGACCTGCATGGCGAGCATATCCGCTTGTTTCATTTCAAGAACTTCATTCTGGAGGGGCGCAACAAGGTATCGGTGGGGCTGGCGCAGGGGCTGATCGACTATGCCGAGGTGCTGCTCATGCTGGCGCAGTGCCAGCTGACCCATGTTCCCATCATCGTCGAGGAGCTGTCGGGAGACCCCCTGCGGGAGAGCGTGGCCTACCTGCGCCGCCTGAGTCGGTAAATCAGATGGGTGGAGGGGATGGGCCCAAGACGACAAACGGCGCCCGGGGCGCCGCCTGGTTCATCAACCAAAGGGAGGGTGCTGAGTGCGGACAAGGAGGGCACAGCTTGGCGCCAGATGGCCATCCCCATGGGTGGATGGCCTCCCTGGCACCCCGGGATCAGGCCCGCTCATTGCTCCACTTCAGCACCATGACGGCGCTGGCCAGCAGCAGTGTGATGCCATTGGCCATGATGAGGGGGGTATCGCCGGACTTCAGGCCATAGGTCAGCCAGAGCAGCAGACCGCTGATGAAGACCAGGTACATCTTGGTGGAGATCGCCTTGGTTTCCCGCGTCTTGAGGATGTCGAACACCTGCAGGGAAAAGGATCCCGTGGTCAGGAAGGCCGCACAGAGCCCGAGGGTGGCGGTATCGAAGGCAAACAGAACCGTGCTCAGGGCAGCCACCCCGGCCAGCATGATGATTCGATTGGATGAAGCACACTTGTTCATTGATAGACCTGTTATTGAATGAGATTGGCAACGAATGTCCTGTCGCCGCCACCCGGAGGGTGGCAGCCACTCTTGGCCGCGCGCGTCTTCTGGTGCGGCAAAGGGATTTGTGGCCCGGTTTCACGGGCCCGGCACGGCCATGAGCCACACCGGGCAGGAAGTTTAATCTCAACAAATAAAAATACAAAACAGTGTTTTGATTTTTATTTTTCACTTGTTATCATTATTGACACTACAGACAACGCGACTGCCAACCTGCGGCGCTCATCGAGGTTAACCATGCAAATTCGTCAAAGCATTCACAGCGATCATGCCAGGCAGCTGGACACTCAGGGCCTGCGCCGTGAGTTTCTGGTGGAAGAGATCTTCAGCGCCGATCGGCTGACCATGACCTACAGCCACATCGACCGCATCGTGTTCGGCGGCATCATGCCAATTCAGGGCCCCCTCGCCTTCTCGGACGAGCTGGGCAAGACCTTCGGCGTCAGCTATTTCCTCGAGCGCCGCGAGCTGGGGCTTATCAATATCGGCGGCCCGGGCCTGGTGGTGGTGGATGGCACTGCCTATGAAGTAGGCAAGGCCGAGGCGCTCTATGTGGGCCAGGGTGCCCGCGAGCTGAGCTTCGCCAGCGTCGACGCCGCACAGCCTGCCAAGTTTTACTACAACAGCGCCCCGGCCCATGTGAGCTTCCCGACCCGCAAGGTCACCCGGGCAGAAGCCTCACCGGTCACCCTGGGAGACGCGGCCACCAGCAACCGCCGTACCATCTACAAGTACCTGGTGCCGGACGTGCTGCCGACCTGCCAACTGGTGATGGGCTTGACCCAGCTGGAAGAGGGCAGCCTGTGGAATACCATGCCCTGCCACACCCACGAGCGCCGCATGGAGGTCTACTTCTACTTCAACATGCAAGAGGATGCCGCCGTGTTCCACATGATGGGCAAGCCGGACGAGACCCGTCATCTGCTGGTCCACAACGAGCAGGCGGTGATCTCCCCCAGCTGGTCCATCCACTCCGGTGTCGGCACCCAGGCCTACACCTTTATCTGGGGCATGGTCGGCGAAAACCAGGTGTTCGGCGACATGGATCATGTGGCCGTCAGGGATCTGCGCTGATCCCCGTTCTTTGCCGGGCAGTGTGCACTGCCCGTTTTCCCCCATCATGCCTGCCACGTCCGGTGGCAGCAGAGGAAACAAGATGATTCTCAATGCATTCGATTTGAAGGGTAAGGTTGCCATCGTGACCGGTTGTGACACCGGCCTCGGCCAGGGCATGGCGCTCGGTCTGGCCGAAGCTGGCTGTGACATCGTCGGCATCAACATCGTCGAGCCCACGGACACCATCGCCAAGGTGGAGGCGCTCGGGCGCCAGTTCCTGAGCCTCAAGGCCGATGTCAGCAAGGTGGATACCCTGCCCGCCCTGGTGGATCAGGCGGTCTCCCGCTTCGGCCGCGTCGACATCCTGGTCAACAACGCCGGCATCATCCGCCGCGACGACGCCATCAACTTCAGCGAGAAGGACTGGGACGACGTGATGAACATCAACATCAAGAGCGTCTTCTTCATGTCCCAGGCGGTGGCCAGGCAGTTCATGGCCCAGGGCCGGGGCGGCAAGATAGTCAACATCGCCTCCATGCTCTCCTATCAGGGCGGCATTCGAGTCCCCTCATACACCGCCTCCAAGAGCGGCGTCATGGGGATCACCCGCCTGCTGGCCAACGAGTGGGCCAGCCAGGGCGTCAACGTCAACGCCATCGCCCCCGGCTACATGGCCACCAACAACACCACGGCCCTGCGCGCCGATGAGGATCGCAACGCCGCCATCCTGGAGCGGATCCCGGCCGGACGCTGGGGGGTGCCGGATGACATGATGGGCCCCGTGGTCTTCCTGGCCTCCCCCGCCTCCGACTACATCAACGGATACACCATTGCCGTCGACGGTGGCTGGCTGGCCCGCTAACCCTTAGCCCATACAAAAGGCGCCATCAGGCGCCTTTTTTCGTTCATCTCGTCTCGGGATCCATTCAATGTCGCTCGACCCCCTGGCCCAGCTGCTTGGCCTGCTCGCCTGTGCCATAGGTATCACCGCCTTCCGGCAATCTCAGGACAGTAAACTGCGGCTGCACCTGACCCTCAACGGCGCACTCCTCACAGCCCATTTCATGTTGCTCGGCGCCACGGCCGCCGCCATCAACTGCCTGCTCTGTGCGGTACGGACCTGGGTCTCCGGCTATTATCGCGGCCTAGGTGTGATGCTGTTTTTTCTGGGACTGACCTGGCTATTGGTGATGCCCAAGGTCATACATCCCATCCAGCTGTTGACGCTGCTCGGCACCACCTTGAGCACCTACGCCCTGTTTCGGCTAGAAGGCATGGCGCTGCGGCTGTGCATGCTGAGCAGCACAGTCTGCTGGCTTGTCCACAACATCTGGGCGGGATCATGGGGAGGCATCTTGCTGGAGGGCAGCTTTTTCATCGTCAACGGCCACCTCATCCTCGGCCTCTACAAAGCGCGGCGACAGGGGAGATGCGTGAGCACGCCACAGGGATAAACCCTGGTGGTGCCCGGGCGAGCACGACAAGGGACAAAAAAGCCGGGGGCGGAACTGCGGTCAGACAGTCCCGCTCCCGGCTTGGTTCGAGAAAGCACGCAGCAGGCCGCCGCGGCTCATCCCCTGTTACCTGGTCCGGAATGGATAATCGTGAAAACCGAGTTCGGCCGAGATGCGGGCGGCAGCCTCGTGCAGCAAGCCCACCAGCTCCTCCTTGTTCTCTTCACTGAAACGCACCAGGGGTAGCGACAGGGAGAGCCCGGCGATGATGCGCCCCATGCGGCTGTAGATGGGCACGGCGAAGCAGCGCAGGCCCGGCTCCATCTCTTCGTTGTCTTCCGCGTAACCCTGCTCGCGCACCAGGACCAATTGGGCCAGCAAGGCGTCGATGTCGGTCAGGGTGTGCTCGGTAAAGCGCTCAAAGCTCACATTGGCCAGCATGCCGCGCACCTCGTCCTCGGGCAACCAGGCCATCATCACCTTGCCAAGGGCGGTGCTGTAGAGCGGGCGACGGCGACCTATGCGGGAGTACATCCGCAGGTTGTACTCGGAGTCTACCTTGTGCAGATAGACGATGCTGTCCTCGTCGAGGGCCCCCAGGTGCAGGGTCTCCTTGGTCAGCTTGCCCAGACGATGCATCTGGGTATCCGCGATGGGGATCAGCTCCTGGTGCTCCAGGGCCTTGCCGCCGAGTTCGAACAGCTTCAGGCTCAGGGTGTACTTGTCGGACTCCCCCTCCTGATTGACATAACCCAGGGTCTTCATGGTCTGCAAGAAGCGATAGACGGTACTCTTCGACATCATGATCCGCTGGGACAACTCGGTGACGCCAATCTCTTTCTGCTCCCCCAGCGCCTGCAGGATGCCAAAGACCTTCAGGACGGATGAAACGGAATCTGGCGAGGTATCTACCACTGACATAGGGTTCTCCTTATAAGCTCCATCGTTTCAGTGTATTTGAAACGCAAGCCCAATCATAGCCATGGGTGTGTTTCAAAGGGGCAACGCCCAGACTCTGCATCATTGCCGATGAGGTCACAGACCCGACTGACCGACGCCACAACCCTTGCAACCGGGCGGCACGGCTGCCATGCCATACCCACCCCCCGACGTCAGGATCGCACCGTCAGCCCCATAGAGGGGCCACACGACATTTTTATGAAATGATGTTTTATTTTATTTGATGCGGATGGCGCATTAAATATAATGACGGCGTCATCAACACGGGAGGGCATATGCCGACCAAGATTGCCGTCATTGGCGAGTGCATGATCGAACTATCCGAGAGCAAGGCGGGCATAGTGCGTCATTTTGGAGGGGACACCCTCAACACCGCCGTCTACCTGGCCCGTACCAGCCCCGAGCTGGCCGTCTTCTATGTCACTGCCCTTGGCACCGACACCATGAGCGACGCCATGCTGACCCAGTGGCAGCAGGAAGGGGTGCACACCGAGCTGGTACAGAGGCTGGAGCACAAACTGCCCGGCCTCTATCTCATCGAGACCGATGCCCGGGGCGAGCGCACCTTCCATTACTGGCGCAATGATGCCGCCGCCCGCTACTGGTTGCAGGGCGAACACGCCGGATCTATCTGCCAGCAGTTGCAGCACGTTGACTGGCTCTATTTGAGCGGCATCAGCCTCGCCATCCTCCCCCCCGCCGATCGGGCCAGCCTGCTGCAGCATCTGGCCTTGTGCCGGGCAGCCGGTGTGAAGATCGCCTTTGACAACAACTACCGCCCCCGGCTGTGGGAAAGCAAGGAGGCGGCGCAACAGGCCTACCGCGCCATGCTGGCGCTGACCGACATCGCCTTCCTGACCCTGGACGACGAGTTTTCCCTGTGGGGCGACAGCCAGGAGGCCCAGACCCTGGCACGCACCCTGGGGCTCGGGGTCGGCGAGATCGTCATCAAGCGTGGCGCCGAACCCTGCCTCATAGTGCAAGGCGAGCGGCAGGACGAAGTGCCTGCCATGTCACTGGCCAGGGAGCGAGTGATCGACACCACGGCCGCCGGCGACTCCTTCAGCGCCGGCTACCTCGCCACGCGGCTCGCCGGGCGCGCGGCCAGTGAGGCGGCCCACCATGCCCACCTGCTGGCCGGCACCGTCATCCAGCATCGCGGGGCCATCATTCCCGGCTCGGCGATGCCAACCCCCCCCCCCTTCCCACTGCTGAGGCAACCCATGTCAACCTTGCTTGAAACACTCTCGACCCTGAAGATCATCCCCGTCATCGCCATCCAGAACGCCGACGACGCCGTGGCCCTGGGCCAAGCCCTGATGGACAACGGCATGCCGAGCGCCGAGATCACCTTCCGCACCCCGGCGGCGGCCGAGGCCATCCGTCAGCTGCGTGCCGCTTTCCCCGAGATGATCATCGGGGCCGGCACCGTCCTCACCACGGCCCAGGTGGATCAGGCCATAGACGCCGGGGTGGACTTCATCGTCAGCCCCGGCCTCAACCCGCGCATCGTCCAGTATTGCCAGGCGCGCGGCGTGCTGATGATCCCGGGGGTCAACAACCCCAGCCTGGTCGAGCAGGCGATGGAGCTGGGCCTTCGCGCCCTCAAGTTCTTCCCGGCTGAACCCTCCGGCGGTCTCCCCATGCTCAAGGCCATGAGCGCCGTCTACCCGGTTCGCTTCATGCCGACCGGGGGCGTCAGCCCCGCCAACGTGAAGGATTATCTGGCGCAAGGATCTGTGTTTGCCTGCGGCGGTACCTGGATGGTCCCGGCGGATCTCATCGAGAAACAGGAGTGGGACAAGATAGGCGCCCTGGTCCGTGAGGCCATGGCGGCGCTCTGAGTCCAGGCCCCCAAATAAACAAGCCCTCATCATGAGGGCTTTGTCATCTCTGGGTTCTTCTCACAACGGGGTGGCGCACTTGCGGTATTCGGTGGGGCTGACCCCGACCCGTTTCCTGAACACCCGCGAGAAGTAGAGCTGATCGTCATAGCCCACCTGCTGGCCTATGGTGGCCACCGACATGGGGGTGGTCTGCAGCAGCAGCTTGGCCCGCATGATCCGCTGATCCTCGCGCCAGCGCACTATGCTCACCCCCACCTGCTCGCGAAACAGGTGGGCCAGCCGTGAAGGGGACAAAAACACCTGCTCCGCCAATGCCTCCACCGAGATCTCGGCGCAGAGCGATTCGCTCAGGATCTGGCACGCCTGGTGAACTCTGTGATCTAGGGTGGGATAGGCACTGAGGGACGAGGCCTCGTAACAGCGAATCAGCAGCCGCTCAAGCAGGTTCATGGCGAGCTGTTCCGACATGGGCCTCAGCTGCTGGTGGGTCTCTTCGATGTCGAGGAAGAGGGCGTCGAATTCGGCGAGCAAGCCGGCGTCCGCCAACTGCAGTCGCCCCACCCGCTCCGTCACCTGGGGCCACTTGAGCCAGTCGGCCCAGTAGGCCCGCGGCCGGAAATAGACCCAGCGGTGATACCACTCCCGGGCATCCGGCGCCCGGCCGTAATGGTGCACCGCCGCGGGCGGAAACAGCAGCAGGTCCCCTGGCTCCACGGTGAAGGCCTGATCCCCCTGAAAGATCTGCCCCTTGCCCCTGATGGTCAGGTTGACGATGAAGCCTTTCATCCCCTGGGGCCGGTCGATGATGAAGTCGAGGGCGCTCCCCTGCTCGATGGGGGTCATGCCCGAGACCAGGAAGACGTCGAAGGCGTAGCCCGGCAACAGGGGGTTGAGTTGTTTCGGCTTCTCTTTTTGCATCGAGGACATGGCGGAAAACAGCGCTTGGGTAAAAAAATCGGCTTGGGCCATTGTAGAGATCCGGCGTTGGAACAACCTATTTTCGCAAGCGGCCTGATGTGAATTTATTGAACTGGCTCACAGCTTGCCTGAAGGAGGCACCAGGCCAGCATGGGCCGACCTGGTGCCGGAGGGGACAACCGCTCAGACGCGCGCCTTGCGCACCTGCTTGTAGCGGTCGAACAGCACGGCGGCGAGCAGGATGAGGCCGCGCACCACGTACTGGGCAAACGGGGAGATGTTGAGCAGGTTCATGGCGTTCTCCATCAACCCCAAAATCAGCACCCCGGCGATGATGTAGGAGATCTTGCCGATGCCCCCCTTCATGGAGACGCCCCCCAGCACGCAGGCGGAGATGACCACCAGCTCGAAGCCGATGGAGGTCATGGGCTGGCCCGAGGTCATGCGCGAGGCGAGTATGATCCCCGCGATGGAGGCAATCAGCCCGGTCATGGTGAAGATGATGATCTTGGTGCGCACCACGTTGACCCCGGCCAGGCGCGCCGCCTCCTCGTTGCCCCCCATGGCCAGGGTGTTGCGGCCGAAGGTGGTCTTGTTGAGCAGCAGGCCAAAGAGCACGAAGCAGAGCGCCGTCAGCCAGACCGGGGTCGGAATGCCGAGCAGGGCGGAGTTGCCGAGCTCGAAGAAGCCCTCCTCGACGATGCCCACCGCCTTGCCGTCGGAGATGATGTAGCCCACCCCGCGCGCCATCTGCATGGTGGCCAGGGTGGTGATGAGGGCGTTGATCTTGAATTTGGCCACCACTATGCCGTTGATGAGGCCAAACAGCACCCCCACCGACATGCCGGCCAGGATGCCGACCGTGATGCTCTCGGTGGCGTTGATGCCGACCGCGCAGGCGACGCCGGAGCAGGCCACCACTGAGCCCACCGACATGTCGAACTCGCCGGAGGCGAGGCAGAACAGCATGCCGCAGGCCACCATGCCCGACATGGAGACGGCAAGCCCGAGCCCGCGCATGTTGATCAGGCTGGCGAAGTTGGGCACCAGCGCGCAGGCCAGCAGGAACAAGATGGCGAAGATCACCAGCATGCCGTATTGATCCCAGACGCGGGCCAGTTGCAGGCGAGAGCCGCTGGCCGCCGAGACGGTCGCGGCCTGACCGGCTGAGGTAGTTGTTGTCATGGTATTTCTCCTGAAGTTTCCGGGTGCTATCGCGTTGCAGTCACGGGGGATTAACGGGCCGGCATGGCCAGATTGAGCGCCTTGACCTCGTCGGCCTCATGGTGGGATAGCTCCCCTGCTATCACCCCCTCCCGCATGACCATGATCCGATCTGCGATGCCCAGCACCTCAGGCAGCTCGCTCGAGACCACCACCACGGCGATGCCCACCTTGGCCAGATCGTAAATCACGTTGTAAATCTCGTTCTTTGCCCCGACGTCGATGCCGCGGGTCGGCTCGTCGAGCAGGATCACCTTCATGTCCTCGGAGAGCCAGCGCCCCAGAATGGCCTTCTGCTGGTTGCCGCCGGAGAGGTTCATGATGGCCTGATGGGGGGACGGGGTCTTGACCCGCATGTCGCGGATCCGCAACCTGGCGTTCTCGTCCTCCCACTGCTGGTTGATCCAGAAGCCCCCCCACGCCTGGTGGCGGCGGGCGCTGATGTTGATGTTCTCCTGCACCGAGTGGATGGGGATGATGCCGAGGGCCTTGCGGTCTTCGGTGCAGAGCATGATGCCGCTGCGAATGGCGTCGATGGGATTGCGAATGACCACCGGCTTGCCGAACACCGCTATCTCGCCGCCTCGGGGCGTCTCGGCACCGAAGATGAGCTTCATCAGCTCGCTGCGACCGGCCCCCACCAGCCCGAAGATGCCGAGGATCTCCCCCCGTTTCACCTCGAACGAAATGGGCGCCCTGAGGCCAGGCCCCATCAGGTGCTCCACCTTGAGGCCCACCTCCCCGAGCGCTCTGGGGCTGTAGCCGTAGATGTCGGTCAGCTCCCGTCCCACCATGGTCTTGACCAGCAGATCCCGGTCCACCTCAGCCATGGAGGCGAAGGTGCGCACGAACTGTCCATCCTTGAATACCGTGATGGCGTCGCACAGGGCGAAGATCTCGTCCATCCGGTGGGAGACATAGAGAATGACCTTGCCCTCGTCCCGCAACTGGCGGATGACCCTGAACAGCTGCTCAATTTCGCGCGACGACAGGCTGCTGGTCGGCTCGTCGAAGGCGATGACACTGGCATCCCGGGTCAGGGCCTTGGCGATCTCCACCATCTGCCATTGCCCGAGGGACAGGTACTTGAGCGGCGTCTCCGGCGACACATCCATGCCGAGGCGCGCCAGCTGTCTGGCCGCATCCTGATAGAGCTTCTCCCGATCGATGACGCCGCGCCGGGTGGGCAGCTGGCCGAGGTAGATGTTCTCCGCCACGCTCATCTCGGGCACCAGGTGCAGCTCCTGATAGATGATGGCGATCCCGCTCTCCAGGGCATCGACCGTGTCTTGAAACACCTTCTCCTGGCCCGCCAGCTTCACCACCCCTGTGGTGGGGGCCTGAAAGCCGCTCAGGATCTTGAGCAGGGTGGATTTGCCCGCGCCGTTCTCCCCCATCAGGGCGTGCACCGAGCCCTGCAGGCAGGAGAAGGAGACGTTCTGCAGCGCCTTGACGCCGGGGAACTCCTTGCTGATGCCGCAAAACTCCAGATAAGGAACTTGATTCATGAGATGACTCCAGCCAGCCGGCACGGCGCAGAGCGCCATGCCGGCATGGGTATCAGGGATTGGCGATCACAGACCTTTCTTCTGCAGCTCGACCTTGAAGTTGTCGCGGGTGATGAGCACCACGTCGGTCACCTCGGTGAACTTGGCAGGCTCGGCGCCGTTGACCACCCAGTCATGGAGCATCTGGATGCTCTTGTAGCCGTGCACGTCCGGGCTTGGCAGCAATGAGCCGAGGAAGCCGGTGGCGCTGGACTTGGAGAGCTCGTTCACCGCATCCACCCCGTTGATGCCGATGCCGATGACGTTGTCGGCCTTGAAGCCCTGCCCTTCGGTGGCGCGCACACCGCCGAGCACAGTGTTGTCATTCATGCCGACGATGAGCCAGTTCTTCACCTCTGGGTGCTGCACCAGCATGGAGTTGGCGGCATCCAGGGCCCCCGGAATGTCGTTGGCCTTGGTGGGAGAGCGGTAGATCTGGCCTTCGGGGAAACCGGCGGCCTTGAGCGCACTCAAGGAGCCGTCGACCCGGCGACGGGCGGTGTCGAGCTCGTCGGCGGTGATGGCGAGCACGGCTGTACTCTTCAGGTCCCACTGACGTTTTTCCATCTCCTTGTAGAGCTCCTGGCCCTGGCGTTCCCCAATCTTGGTGGCGGCCATCATCACCAGGGGCACCTGCTCCATGGGCTGGCCCTTGGCGTTGACGAACTGGTCGTCCACCGTGATGACCTTGAGATCCATGCTGTTGGCCTTGGCCATGATGGCGGCCCCGAGCTTGGGGTCAGGGGTACAGATGACGAAACCCTTGGCGCCGTTGGCCGCCAGGCTGTCGATGGCATTGAGGGTCTTCTCCCCATCGGGGACGGCTATCTTGATCACCTCGAAACCGAGATCCTTGCCCGCCTTGTCGGCGAAGTTCCACTCGGTCTGGAACCAGGGCTCCTCCGGCTGCTTGACCAGGTAGCCCAGCTTCAGCGCCTCGGCCGAGAAAGCAGAATTTGCCATACCCATGGCAAACCCCATCGCGATCATGCCTTTAACGATTTTGTTCATGCGAATGTCTCCAACGGTTCTATCAATCCATGTATCCACGCAGTGCTGCCCCTTGAGTCAATCAAGTTACAGCCATCTAAATCATGCTTAAACAGGACGTTATTGTTGTTGCTAGATGAGCGAACCAAGTTGTAATCGTTTTCACATGGAAAAATGGAGAGCAGGATCACGCCATGAGATTGCAGCCATTTTGTCTATATCTTTAGCAAAATCGTTACATATTGAATTTTCGAGAGCCGTCACCCTCTCGCACTGACAGCGTTAAAATCCATATTTCCAGCAGCCAATGGCTAACCGCCCCTCCTGCCCATCTCCTATGGTTCCTCCCCAGTCACCCCTCATTGATGGTCAGGAGCACTTATGTCTGAGCACCCCAGGTCCGAGCACATCGTCATCGGACTCGATTTCGGCAGCGACTCGGTCAGGGCACTCGCCGTGCGCTGCCAGGACGGCGCCGAGCTGGCGACCCAGGTCGTCTATTACCCGCGCTGGCAGGCAGGCCACTACTGCCAGCCGGTCAACAACCAGTTCCGCCACCACCCCCTCGACTATCTGGAGTCCATGGAGCAGGCGGTGGTGGCTGTGGTGAGCCAGCTCACCCCGGCCCAGCGCACCGCCGTGCGCGGCATAGGGGTGGACAGCACAGGCTCCACCCCTGCCCCCATCGACAGAGAGGGGCGCGTGCTGGCCCTGCGTCCGGAGTTTGCCGACAACCCCAACGCCATGTTCGTGCTGTGGAAGGATCACACCGCCATCGAGGAGGCGGAGGCCATCACGGCGCTGTGCCACGGCGGCCGGTTCCCCGACTACAGCCGCTACATCGGCGGCATCTACTCCTCCGAGTGGTTCTGGGCCAAGATACTGCACGTCTCCCGCGCCGATGCCGCGGTGCGCGCCGCCGCCTGCAACTGGGTCGAGCTGTGCGACTGGGTGCCCGCCATCCTGAGCGGCACTCAGGCCCCGGCCGACATCCGGCGCGGGCGCTGCGCCGCCGGCCACAAGTCCCTCTGGCACCCGAGCTGGGGCGGCCTGCCCCCCGCCGACTTCCTCAATGCCCTGGATCCCCTGTTGACGGAGGATCTCGACTTCCCCCTCTTTACCGACAGCTGGACCGCCGATCTGCCGGTCGGCACCCTGACCCCGGAGTGGGCGGAGCGGCTGCACCTCTCCTGCGAGGTGGTGATCGCGGGCGGCGCCTTCGACTGCCACATGGGGGCGGTGGGGGCCGGGGCCGGCAACAATGCGCTGGTCAAGGTGATAGGCACCTCCACCTGCGACATCCTGATCGCCGATGAGGCCACCATAGGCGATCGCGCCATTGCCGGGATCTGCGGCCAGGTGGACGGCAGCGTGGTGCCGGGCATGGTGGGGCTGGAAGCGGGACAATCGGCGTTCGGCGACATCTATGCCTGGTATCAGCGCCAGCTCGGCTGGCCGCTTGATAGCCTCGCCGCCCAGTATCCCGAGCTTCGCACCGCCATCGAGGCCCACAAGCGGGAGCTGCTGCCAAGCCTCGCCGCCGCCTGGGAGCAGCAGCGGGACCTCGCCCATCTACCGGTGGTGCTCGACTGGTTCAACGGCCGCCGCACCCCCTACGCCAACCAGCGCCTGCAGGGCACCCTCACCGGGCTCAACCTCGGCACCGATGCCCCCGATCTGTTCGGTGCCCTGTTGGCCTCCACCGCCTTCGGGGCCCGCAGCATCATGGAGTGCATGACCAGTCAGCAGGTGCCGGTGGAGCAGGTGATCACCCTTGGCGGCATAGCCCGCAAGTCGGCCACCGTGATGCAGACCTGCAGCGACGTGATGAATCGCCCCATCCAGGTGGTGGCCTCGGATCAGTGCTGCGCCCTGGGGGCGGCCATCTTTGCCGCCGTGGCGGCCGGGATCCATCCTGATGTGGCCAAGGCCCAGCACCACATGGCGAGCGCCGTGGAGCGCACCCACCAGCCCAACCCCGAGCGGGTCGCCGAATACGAGCGCCTCTACCAGCGCTACCTCGCCTGGGGCGCTGCCGCCGAGCCGCTCTACAACCGGGGAGTACCGGCATGAACCTCAAGATGCTCAAGGAGCAGGTGCTCGTCGCCAACCTGGATCTGCCGCGCCACGAGCTGGTGACCTTCACCTGGGGCAATGTCAGCGGCATCGACAGAGAGCGCAATCTGGTGGTGATAAAGCCAAGCGGCGTCAGTTATGAGCGGATGCTGCTCGAAGACATGGTGGTGCTGGATCTGGCCGGCAAGCAGGTGGAAGGCGCCTTGCGCCCCTCCTCCGACACCGCCACCCACCTGGTGCTCTATCGCGCCTATCCGGAGCTTGGCGGCGTGGTGCACACCCACTCCACCCACGCCACCGCCTGGGCCCAGGCGGGGCGCGCCATCCCCATTTTCGGCACCACCCAGGCCGACTACTTTCACGGCGAGATCCCCTGCTCTCGCCTGCTCACCCCGGGCGAGGTCGAGGAGGATTACGAGGGGCTGACCGGTCATCTCATCGTCGAGACCCTCAGACAGACCCCCATTCTCACCATGCCGGGGGTACTGGTGGCCAACCACGGCCCCTTCAGCTGGGGCAAGAGCGCCGAGGATGCGGTACACAACGCCGTGGTGCTGGAAGAGGTGGCCCGCATGGCCTGGCTCACCGGCCAGATCAACCCTGCGGCCCGCCCCCTGCCCGATTATCTGCTGGAGAAGCACTACCAGCGCAAGCACGGCAAACACGCCTATTACGGCCAGACAAAAGCATAAACAGAGGACACCAAGATGGAATTGATGAAACAGCTGGAAGTGTGGTTCCTGGTCGGCAGCCAGCACCTGTATGGCGCCGCCACCCTGAAGCAGGTGGCCGATCACGCCCACACCATCACCAGCCAGCTCAACGAGCGCGCCGGCCTGCCGGTCAAGATAGTGCTCAAGCCTACCGGCACCACTCTCGATGAAATAAGCGCGGTGGCCCGCGATGCCAATCACGACCAGCGCTGCATCGGGCTCATGGTGTGGATGCACACCTTTTCCCCCGCCAAGATGTGGATCCCGGCCCTGAGTCAGTTGCAAAAACCCCTGCTGCAGTTCCACACCCAGTTCAACCGGGATCTGCCGTGGAGCGAGATCGACATGGACTTCATGAACCTGAACCAGACCGCCCACGGCGGCCGTGAGTTCGGCTTCATGGGTGCCCGGCTGCGCCTGCCCCGCACCGTGGTGGTCGGTCACTGGCAGGATGAAGAGGCCCACCGCAAGCTGGGCAACTGGATGCGGGTCGCCGCCGCCATTCACGACAGCCGCCACCTGAAGATCGCCCGCTTTGGCGACAACATGCGCAACGTGGCGGTCACCGAGGGCGACAAGATTGAGGCCCAGATCCAGTTCGGCTATCAGGTGAACTACCACCCGGTCGGCGATCTGGTGAAGGTGATCGACGCCATCCCCGCAAGCGACATCGAGGCGCTGCTGGCCGAATACGAAGAAACCTACACCCTGACCGAGGCGGTGCAAGCGGGCGGGCCGCTGCGTGCCTCCCTGTATGAGGCGGCGCGCCAGGAGCTGGGGATGAAGAAGTTCCTCACCGACGGTGGTTTTGGCGCTTTCACCACCACCTTCGAAGACCTTCACGGCCTGCACCAGCTGCCGGGGCTGGCGTGCCAGCGCCTGATGCAGCAAGGCTTCGGTTTTGGGGCAGAAGGGGACTGGAAGACGGCCGCCCTCTTGCGCACCCTGAAAGTGATGGGCTCAGGCCTTGCGGGGGGCACCTCCTTCATGGAGGACTACACCTACCACCTGGAGGCGGGCAACAACCTGGTGCTGGGAGCCCACATGCTGGAGGTCTGCCCCTCCATCGCCGCAGCCAAACCCGTGCTGGACGCCCAGCACCTGGGGATAGGCAAGAAGGCCGATCCGGCCCGCCTGCTGTTTGCGGCCCCCGCTGGCAAGGCGGTCAACGCCAGCCTCATCGACATGGGCAACCGCTTCCGGCTGGTGGTCAATCAGCTGGAGGTGGTGGACCTGCCAGAGGCCATGCCGAAACTGCCGGTGGCCAGCGCCCTGTGGAAACCCATGCCGGACCTGCAGACCAGCGCCGAAGCCTGGATCCTGGCGGGGGCCGCCCACCACTCGGTGTTCACCCAATCGGTGGACATAGCGCAGCTGCGCACCTTCGCCGACATCCTGGGCATCGAGTTCGTGGTGATCGACGAGCACACCCGCATCCCCGAACTCAAGGAGCAGTTGCGCTGGAACGAGGTCTACTACAAGATCTGCCACTGAGACTTTAATTGGCCAGCAGCCACCATCATGACAACAGCCCCGCCCGCGGGGCTGTTTCTTTTAATGCCCCCTCAAGGGTGCGCATCCCCCTCCAGCAGCCAGTGACAGACCCGCTGCACCCCGTGGCGCCGGCTGTCGGGGCGGGCGAGCAGGGCGTATTCGTGATCCGTCTCCAGCACGGGGGCAAAGGGGGCGACCAGGGCGCCGCTCTCCAGCTCCTCGGCCACTATGGTGGGATCCCCGAGGGAGAGGCCGAACCCCTGCAGGGCGGCATTCATCGCCAAGTCCAGGGTATCGAACAACTGCCCTCCCTGGGGCTGCCAGGGGACGTCGAGGAAGGCGGCAAACCAGTTGCGCCAGTCCCGCCGATCGGCGCTGGCATGGATGAGGGGCAGCAGGGGCAGCTCGCTCAGGTCGCGCTCGAACAGGCGATGCTTGGCGGCAAACGCCGGGGCGCAGACCGGGGTCAGCCGCTCCCGAAACAGGGGCTGGCTGTGGGGATAGCGCCCCAGGCAGGGTTGATAGACGATGGCGAGATCGAAGGGCTCCCGGGAGAAGTCGATGCCGTGGCTGTGGCTGCCGCGCACCTCCACCGCCTCCCCTTCGAACGCCTGCAACCGCCGCAGCAACCAGCGGCTGGCGCAGGAGGGCACCTTGATGCTGATGGCCTGCTCGTGGGGCAGGGTCTGCAAGGCGCTGAGCCCCTCCCCCATGCGGGCCAGCCCTTCGCGGACGAAGGGCAGCAACCGCTCGGCGGCCGGGGTCAAGGTGAGGCAGCGGGTGCCGCGCACGAACAGCAGGTGCCCCAGGCGCGCCTCCAGCTGGGCGATCTGCTTGCTCACCGCCCCCTGGCTCACGCACAGCTCGTCGGCGGCCAGGGTGAAACTCAGATGGCGGGCAGAACACTCGAAAACCTGCAGGCCATAGAGGGGCAACTGGCTACGGGGTTGGGCGGACAACATACAAGCCTCCATGCTTGAGAAAAACTCATGCATAACATGCCGAATAATCCGTTGTCCGGCAACCCTTGCGGGGGCTAAAAAGGGACCTCTTTCACACACTCAGGTGACGGCGCCATGTCTTCCCCCCGCATTGTCAGCAAACTGCCCCAGGTGGGCACCACCATCTTCAGCGTGATCGGGGATCTGGCCGCCCGCCATCCCAGCATCAACCTCTCCCAGGGGGCGCCGAGCTTCCCCTGCGATCCCGAGCTCATCCTGGTGACCCACGAGGCCATGCTGGCGGGGAAGAACCAGTATGCCCCCATGACGGGGCTGCCCGCCCTGCGCGAGCAGCTCGCCGCCAAGATAGCGACCAGCTACGGCCACCACTATGACGCGGGCGAGGAGGTCACCATCACCGCCAGCGCCAGCGAGGCCCTGTTCTGCGCCATCACAGCCCTGGTTCACCCCGGCGACGAGGTGATCATGTTCGAGCCGGCGTTCGACAGCTACCGCCCCATGATCCAGTTGCAGGGGGCCACCCCTGTGGTGATCGCCCTCAAGGCGCCGGACTTTGCCATTCCCTGGGAGGAGGTGGCCGCCCGCATCACCCCCCGCACCCGCATGATAGTGCTCAACACTCCCCACAACCCCACCGGCACCGTCTGGCAGACGGGGGATCAGGAGCGCCTCGCCCGCCTGGTGCGCGGCACCGACATTCTGATCCTCTCGGACGAGGTGTACGAGCACGTGGTGTTCGACGGCGCCCTGCACCAGAGCGTCATCCGCTATCCGGAGCTGGTGGAGCGCTCCGTCGCCGTCTTCTCCTTCGGCAAGACCTTCCACGTCACCGGCTGGCGGGTGGGTTACTGCGTGGCGCCCCGCCCCCTGATGGAGGAGATCCGCAAGGTGCACCAGTTCGCCATGTTCGCCGCCGACACCCCCATGCAGTACGGCTTCGCCCACCTGTTGCAGCAACCGGCCCACTATCAGGGGCTGGCGGCCTTCTACCAGCGCAAGCGCGACCTGCTGACCTCGGCCCTGGCGGATTCGCGCCTGACCCTGCTCCCCTCGGCAGGCAGCTTCTTCATGCTGGCGAGCTACGAGCGGGTAAGCGACGAGCCGGACAGCCTCTTCGTGCAGCGGCTCATCCGCGATCACGGGGTCGCCACCATACCCGTCTCCGCCTTCTATCACGACGGCACGGATCAGCGGGTCATCCGCCTCTCCTTCTCCAAGGATGACGACACCCTGCTGGCGGGCGCCGAGCGCCTGTGCGGCGTCTAGGAGGCACCATGGATTCAGTGCGCGTTGCCGTTATCCAGATGGTCTCCGGGGACAGTCTCGACCACAACCTGGCCCAGGCCGAGGCCCTGCTGCGCCAGGCCGCGGCCGAGGGGGCCGAGCTGGCCCTGCTGCCCGAATACTTCTACCTGATGCCGGTTGACGAGCGGGCGCGGGTGGCCCTGGCCGCCCCCGTGAGCAGTCACCCCCTGCTGGCCTGGGCCCGGGAGCTGGCCCGGGAGCTCGGAGTCTGGCTGCTGGCGGGCACATTGCCGCTCGTAAGCGACGAACCCGGCAAGATGCACAACAGCAGCCTGCTCATCGACCCGCAAGGGGAGCTCGCGAGCCGCTACGACAAGCTGCACCTGTTTGGCTTTTGCACCGGGCAGGAGCAGTATGACGAGGCCGCGACCATGAGCCCGGGCCGGGAGGTGGTGAGCCATCCCCTGCCCTGGGGGCTGCTGCGCTTTGGGATCTGCTATGACCTGCGCTTCCCGGAGCTGTTTCGCCTGGGGCCCGCCCCCGATTTCATCGCCCTGCCCGCCGCCTTCACCCACACCACGGGGCTCGCGCACTGGGAGCTGCTGCTGCGGGCCCGGGCGGTGGAGAACCTGGCCTTCGTGCTGGCCTCGGCCCAGGGAGGTGAGCACCCCGGCGGGCGCCGCACCTTCGGCCACAGCATGATCATCGATCCCTGGGGCCGGGTGCTGGCCCAGGTAGAGGAGGGTCAGGGACTGGCCATCGCCACCCTGGATCTGGCGGCCCAGCGCAGGGTGCGCAGCCAGCTGCCGGCCCTCGCCCATCGCAAGATAGCCGTCGGCCCTTGAGGCCGGCACCCTTTAGCACGCTAGGAATGACACCACACTTCAAGGGACTGACCATGAAACTCAACACACTGATGATGCTGGTGGCCCTGGCCACCGCCGGCCAAGCCGCCGCCAAACCCCTGGTGATCGCCACCGACGCCACCTATCCCCCGTTCGAGATGGTCGACAGCAGCGGCAAGCTCGGCGGCTTCGAGGTCGATCTCGCCTATGCCCTGTGCGCGGCCATGAAGACCGAGTGCGAGGTGATCAACCAGCCCTGGGATGCCCTGCTGCCCGGTCTGCAGGTGCGCAAGTATGACGCCATCATGTCCTCCATGAACATCACCGACGAGCGGCGCCAGAAGGTCGCCTTCAGCCAGGTCTACTACATGATGCAGAACCGCTTCGTGGGGCGCAGCGACAAGGCGGGCGACTTTGCCGACACCCCTGAGCACTTCAAGGGCAAGGTGATCGCGGTCCAGGAGGGCACCCCCCAGGACAACTTCATCACCGCCCGCTACGGTGACGTGGCCAAGATCAAGCGCTACGTCAACGCCCAGTCCCCCATGCTGGATCTGCAGTCCAGCCGCGCCGACTACACCTTCGGCAACATGGTGCAGTTGAAGGTGGGCTTCCTCGACAAGGAGATGGGCAAGCAGTTCGCCTTCGTCGGTCCCCAGTTCAACGGCACCCAGGACAAGATCCTGGGAGAAGGGGTGGCGGTGGCCCTGCGCAAGAACGATGACAAGCTCAAGGCCCGCTTCGATGCCGCCATCGAGAGCGTCAAGGCCGACGGCACCTTCGACACCCTGCTCAAGAAGTACCAGCTCGAAGATCTGCTCTGATCCCGACGCCGGACCGCCATCACACCATGCCAGTCGACACCGACTGGCATTTTTTATCCCGGTGAGGCGGCGCGTCCGGGCACGCCGGCGTTTGCCTCTTCAAGGTCGAGGCCAAGCGTGCCATGCTGCAGCTATCCATAGGCCATTAACGGGTCATCGCGCAACCGCCGTTGCCGCGCACCGACCAGGCAAGGAGGTTAGCCATGAATCCGTCCCCGCTGATCAGACGCTTCTCCCGCAATCCTCTGGGGCGGGATCTCGCCGTCGGCGATATCCACGGCTACTTTTCACGGCTGGAACAGACCCTGAACCAGGCGGGATTCGATCCCGCTCGGGATCGCCTCTTCTCCGTGGGGGATCTGACGGATCGCGGCCCCGACTGCACAGCCGTGCTCGAGTGGCTGGCCAGGCCCTGGTTTCACCCTGTCTGCGGCAATCACGACGACTACGTCTGCCGCTACGAGAGCTGCGATCGGGAGAACTGGATCCAGAACGGCGGCGGCTGGTTTCAGCAGCTGACCCCGGACGAGCAGGGGGCGTTCGCCGCCCACTACCGCACCCTGCCCCTTGCCATCGAGGTGGCCACCCCGGCCGGCCCGGTCGGGCTGCTCCACGCCGATTGCCCCTTCCCCTCCTGGCAGGGGCTGCTGGACCAACTAGATGCGGGGGTGAGCGGCGGCAGGCTTAGGGCCATCAAGAACGTCTGCCTCTGGTCAAGGCGCCGTATCGAGCGGCTGGACGAGAGCGGTGTCGAGGATCTCGTCGCCCTGGTGGTGGGCCACACCCCGGTGGGCCGCCCGGCCCGTCTTGGCAACGTCTACTACATAGACACCGGCGGCTGGTACCCAGACGAAGGCGGCTACTTCACCCTGCTCGACCTCCACACCCTGATGCCGCTCTTTCCCCTGCCATGATATGTCACGAATTACCGTCCTCTGCTTACGCATTATTCGGAAGCAATGCTGGTCGCATATCATACGAATCAGTGAATTGACATCTGTGAATGAACACGCCTGAAAACCTTCTTTCTCGGATTGGTAATCATCATGATTTGAATACGCCAGAATGCACCAGCAATCCGCCAAGCCAATCAGTATTGGATTGCTTAATGTATCACCATGGTCTTTTTGAAAACTTTACTGTTGGCATCAAATACTCTTTCCTCGATATTCAAGGGAGTAACTCTCAACAGTCATACGATATCTCGAACACTTATGCCAAACACAACTTGTAATAACAGTGGCTCCCGTAGACAAAGGGGTAAATCAACTATCTCGACTCCTGTTTTCTCAACCAGATGATTATTCGAAACATTAAGCTCACTTACTGCGAGGAAACCATGAAACAACTGCTCTGCGTCTCCCCCTCATCAAGCCGATAATGCAAGTCATACTCCCTCAGCATTTTCACGTGCCAGATAATGGGTAACTGACCTAGTGCATGTGACGACATCAGTTTTGTCCATTCCTGAACCCGCCAGACCATGCTCTTGGCATCATCTTGGCGCTGCGTCATAAAATATGCATATCGATATAACAAAGTGCCGACAGAGTTCGATGCAGGCTTATCGTCCATAACACCTTCTGCCAATGTCCATACCCTCTAAAATTCCAGAACAAAGACTATCAACATAATAAAAAAACCGAATACTACAGGGTAGCATTCGGTGATAGTCCATTTGGATGGGACCCATTAACTAATACACAGGACTCATAGCCTTTCTTCAAAGAGCAAAGTAATAAAGCAATACAAATCAACATACAGCACGAAGTTGTTGACTTAGTTCAATCATAATTCATTTCTCTTCGCCGAAATTGACCTCTTGCGAAAATAAAATGAGACATTGCGTCATTTCCAGTAAATGTTTCCCTCGCAGCGCCAGACATATCTAGCATGTTGAGCTCATTGCTCATCTATAAGAACATGCTCATGCACACATGGGGGTGCCATCTAAAAGTAGCGTGAGAAGACGTTCTCACATAAAATCACAACGCTTGCTCAAACAACAAGGATGATGCCGTGTCAATGTACATAGTCCGTAGTACCATTCTCTCTGGCTACGAGGTACTGGTGAGAGCACTTAATGGCAACCCGCAGCAGGCCTTGCAGACTCAAGGGATGAGCTCCGCACAAATCCGGGATGGCAATAGTTACCTGTCTCACGAAAGCGTATGTCAGTTGCTTGAATACAGTGCAAAGTTAACGAATGAAGCTGCATTTGGATTTAAACTAGCGAAAGAAAAATCACCCAATGAGCTAGGAGCACTGGAGCTGGCTATTTTTTTACAACCCACGGTCAAGGATGCCATCGACTTTATTAAGGCCAACTTTTATCTCCATGCCAACGGCACCTTTTTTATCGCCAGTGAACAAGAGGGTCGACAGCAACTTTCCCTAACTCACCAGTTCAATAAAGACGGTGAGTACAAGCAGATATGCCAGCTGGCAGCGCAACGGATCTATGACCTTATTGCAGCAAGACTCTCTGGTGATACAAGAAAATTGACCATTCACTTGACCCAGTCAGCACCGAATGAAGAGTATGCTGCAATGAAACATATCAAGTTCAATGCCGAATTCAATGGTGTCTCGTTCCCTCTAGTTTGGCTTAATTCAGAGTTCAAATTCGAAAAGCAGCATGTAATAAATTTTATCGGTTCACAGCTAAACAGCTTGAAGCAGGCATATCCGGATAATCTGATCTCGATGGCCTCCCATCTCGTCAGCGAACTGCTGCCAAGTGGAGAGTGCAGCATAGAGCGCATAGCCAAGATCATGAACATGCATCCACGAGTATTACAGCTCAAGCTCAAGGAGCAGAATACTAGTTATAACAGCATCTTGAAAGAGAGCCGTCTGCAATTGGCAGTTAACTACCTCAAGGAACAAAATACTAGCATGACGGATATGGCCTTGCGCCTTGGTTATTCCGACGTGTCGACCTTCAGCCGCAATTTCAAAGAGTGGACCGGGCTCTCCCCCACCCAATGGAAAAAACGCGAAAATAGTTGAAAAGCAGCTTCAGCGGTGATTAACCAGAAGCTAAAGGTCTCGCCACCGGGATGAGCGCAGATCGGCCCAAGTGATCACTCGACTGAGCTGATCTTCACCCTGGTGAATATAATGGTCGTTCAAGACTGGAAAATTACGGCCATCCATCCGGTAAGATGCAATCTGCAGAACTCTGACCCGATACTGGTAACCACCCTTGATTGGTACTTTCAACTCCTCTATCTTAAGGATATGCTGATACTTACGCATCCTTGCAAAATCATCAGTGATTCGTTTTGCCTCCACATTGAACAAAGGAGCAAGCTCTCGGGCACTCATAAATCTCTGATGTTCATATAACCAATGGGCAACTCTGAGGTATCTTGGTTTCACTTTCACACTCATATCAAACCGCTTGTTTATCATATACTGGCTGTTGTAAATGTTTTTACACCTGATACTTTTCGTTATCCCGCTGTTCTTTCTGCCATTGCAAAGGGGATACCCCGGTCCAACTTTTAAACTTTCTGCTGAACGTCGATACGTCAGAAAAACCCAATTCATAGGCGATATCGGTTACTCGCATATGTTTTCTTCGCAGTAGCTGATAGGCCATATCGACTCGACACGCCTGTAAGATGAGGCTATAAGAGCTACCCTCCTCCTGTAATTTCAGCTGCAGTGAACGTACCCCGCAACCCAGCACGCTCGCCACCTTGGTCATGGTACATTGTCCCTCTCGCAGCAAGCGATGAACAACAGATGACACCTGCTCGGAATAGGAGTGAGGAAAGTTACTGGTCAACTCATTCATATATCTGTCGACAAACTGCAGTATCTGCTCCCGACCTGCCGATAAAGAGGCCGCCAACCACTCGGCGGGAAAACTGACTCCGTCAAAATCAGCAGAAAAACTGACATGGGCATAATGCCGCTCATGTATCTCTGGTCTGGCTTGGCGCAGATGGATCTTCATCTCGCCGATATCGTCGACCTGTACCGAAGTCAAATAGTTGTAAAGATGCTGACAGGATGCTTGGCGTAACTGATTCAACGGCTTATCTCCGCTGAATTCATATTCTATTGCCACCAGAACCCGCTCATGAGTCTGACTCACGGACAGGATCTGCCCATAGGCAAACAGATAGATATGAGTCAACAAATAATCGAGTGCCTGCTTGAGATTCTCTTGTAAACGAAAGGCCAGTGACAAGGGTTCAAGTCGCTCAGGTCCATGAATACTGGCTAGCTTTAAACCAAACAAAGGACGATGGAGCCAATTGGCTGTCAACTCTAATAATTCAGCGTACTTGGGATAGGATATAAACCCGCCAGGCTCATTCAAGTCAATTTCCTGCCAATCAAACTTGGCCAAAATAAAATTTGCGTCGCCCCCCATTTCATTGACCAGTTGGTGATATCCCATCAAGGTAACATTACTCACTATATACATAAGTCAGGCTACTCTGTTTCGCATACAGTCCAATTCCACTACAGGTATCTTCTTGCCAAACTGTTACCTTGTAGGTCGCACCGTAATAGTACAGGTTCTTGCCAGGTAAATTTTGAGTGATCACGAATAATCAAATACCGAATGCGAACCATAGAAATCGGATCCTGATCCAGGATTATAATGGAACTGTTTCCGCGTATGCTTGCCAATGTATGCAGAAAAAGGACGGCATGTCACCAATTAATGAACTAGATAATTACCAGAGGCATCTTGCTAAATAATCAATTCTATTTCGCAATTACTCAATAAATGAGCATTTTGAACCCATATAATCCCCTCGCCGCATCACAGATGCGTCTTTTATGGGGCTGCTACATATCGTGTTTATGCCCCTGATACGGATGATACAGAGGATAGATATGATAAAAACCCCACTCCCTGCGGTCAGTGTGTTGAGCACTGTTTTGCTCAGCTCGGCCCTGATAAGCCCTGCCGCCTTGGCAACAAACCAGTCCAACGAACATGCCTATCTTGGGGCTCGACTGGGCTGGAGCCATTTTCAGGACGCCTGCAACGCAGATGCCACCCAGTGTCAGGATGATACGCTGGGGGCTGGCGTCCTGGCGGGTTACCGCTTCAATCACTGGTTGGCCATTGAAGGGGCATTGACGGATTACGGCAATCCGGATGCCCGCTATGGCGACCAGACCGCCGCCGCATCCCTCTGGGGGAGTGAACTGTCTGCGCGCTTCGATTATGGCCTGACCGACTCGCTGGCAGCCTATACCCGTTTAGGTGTCTCCTACCTCAACATGGAGAAAGATACCCAACACGGCACCAGCCAAACCCATCAATCCGACATTGCCTGGAATCCGATGCTGGCCGTTGGCATGGAGTGGGCATTGTCACGCGAGCTGTCCCTAAGAGCCGAGTATCAATACATCGATGGCGCGGGCTCCGACCTGCTGGGTCAATCCGACCTGCACTACACCTCGCTCGGCATGAGCTATCACTTCGGTCAGCAAGAGGCGGCGGCGCCCGTGGCAGCCCCCGTCCCTGTGGCGATGGAAGCCGCTCCCGCCACCAGGGAAGTGACACTGTCCGGCGACATGACCTTTGCAGACAACAGCAGTGAGCTGAGCCACCCAGACGCGCTCGCCCCGCTGGCTGCGCAACTGACCCGCTACGATACGGGCCGGATTTATATCACCGGCCACACCGACAGTCGCGGCTCTGCGACCTACAACGACCAACTCTCCGCTGCTCGCGCCATGGCCGTATCCGATTATCTGGTCAGCAAGGGGATATCTCCGCATCGGATAACGGTGAAAGGCATGGGAGAACGTGCCCCTGTCGCGGATAACCGCACCCCAGCAGGGCAAGCCGCCAACCGTCGGGTCGAGGTCTCCTTTGCCACCACCGTATTGCAAGATAAGAAGGCGATGTAATGAAAATTGACACCATCAAGGTACTGTTACCTTCCGCGTTCTCGGCCCTGCTGTTGGGCTGCGGCAATGGGGATACCGGGTTGCTCGGCACTGGCGACGGCGGCACAACCCCGCCCCCAGTCAATGCGGCACCACAGGCGCTGGATGTCTCAACCTATTCGGCATTGCTTGACATCCCCACCGTGTTTTTGACCGGGCGCTATGCCGATGTCGAAGGGGATGCTCCCGATAAACCGCTCTATCGTTGGCTGCGTAATGGCGTAGCCATTCCGGGAGAGACCCATGCCTCCCTGGGCTTGACGCTGGCGGAGTTTACCGGCGCAAGCGCCACCAATATTCAGGGGTGTGTGACGCCAAGGGCGCTGACCGGGGAGTTGGTGGGCAGCGAAGTGTGCACCCCCTTCATACCCCAGGCACAGGCCCCCGGCAGTGAGGCGCCCAGTGCGGATGTCTCGGCCAGCAGTGACCAGCCGCTTAACCCGACGCGAGTCACCGCCAGCTATACCTATTTTTCCCCCACCGGCACCCCGGAAGGGAGTAGCCGCTTCGTCTGGTTGCAGCGTGATACTGCCGGGATGATACAAGTCCTTAAGCACTGCGCCCCCGGCGCGGCGTGCGAGATGCCAGTCACCAGTGCGATGGATGGCTATGAGCTGGCCGCCGCAGTGGAGCCTGCCGACAGCAACGGCGCTTATGGTCATGGCGATATCGCCTGGCTCAAGCTGAACTACAACACGGCGCCAGCCTTTACCTCCCTGAAGGTCTATGGCGGCGCCTCGGGGACCCAGGCCAAGTTGTTTGCCGTTGCGCAATACGAAGATGCAGACGGGGATGTGCAAGGCATCAGCCGCTACCAATGGCAGCTGGAGGGGGTGGATATTGCGGGGGCGACCAATGCCGTGCTGGATGTGAAGCCGAACATGGTCGGGAAAACCCTGACGGTCAAGGCAACGCCGGTCGCCATCAGTGGCATCACCGACGGCGCGACCGTCAGTGCGGACTTCAACTCCCAGACGCCCTCCTTCCCCTCTGGCGTGACCCCGCCCAGCGCCACCGTGACCATCAGTGGCGTGCCGGCACTGGGCAACACCCTGAGTGCCAGTTACAGCTATACGCCGGGTACCGGCGGCGATACCTCTGAAGGGGAATCGGTCTTTGCCTACTACGGCCAGGCTTATTACAGCGGCATGGTGCACTACCAGGCATGCACATCCGGGGCGGGCGTCGCGTGCGAGCTGACCGTGGCCCCCGCGCTGGAAAACAGCACCATCCATGCCTGCGTCATCCCGGAAGCCCGCAACGGCAGTTACGGAGCCATGGCCTGTGACCAGGTCGTCGCCGAGAAAGGCACTCCACCGGTGGTTTCTGTCAGCAGTTCAGGATATGCCCACGCCGCCTTGCGCCAGGATGGTTCGGTGGTGACTTGGGGGGAAGTTAGTAATGGAGGTGACAGTAGCTATGTGGCCAGCCAATTGGATGGCACCATACCTGTGATATCGATAGCTACCACCACCGCCGCTTTTGCGGCCTTGCGGGCCGATGGTTCGGTAGTGACTTGGGGACTTTCATTCTATGGAGGCAACAGCAGTACGGTCGCGGCTCAGCTGGACGGCACTATACCGGTGACCTCCATCAGCGGCGCTGATTATGCCTTTGCTGCCTTGCGACAAGATGGCTCTGTGGTGACCTGGGGGAGTGATGTAGACAGCAGTGCGGTCGCAAGTCAACTGGACGGTACTATCCCAGTGCTGTCCATCGAGGGTAAACGGAGCTTTGCGGCCTTGCGCCGGGATGGTTCAGTAGTGACCTGGGGGAGAGCAGCCTCTGGTGGCGACAGCAGTGCGGTCGCGGATCAACTGGATGGCTCGGTCCCGGTAAGATTGATAGATGGGAGCGGCAGCGTTTTTGCAGCACTGCGAGTCGATGGTTCGGTGGTAACTTGGGGGCAGGCAAACTACGGCGGCGACAGCAGTGCGGTCAGTGCAGAGCTAAATGACAGTACCCGTCCAGTGATCTCATTTCAACATACAGGTGGTGCCTTTGCTGCCCTGCGCCAGGATGGTTCAGTAGTGACTTGGGGAGAAGCAATCTGGGGGGGCGATAGCAGCAGTGTGGCCAGCCTATTGGATGGCTCCGTGCCAGTGGTCAAACTTGTCTCGGCGTATCAAGCAATGAATGCCTTGCGCAGCGATGGTTCTGTGGTGACGTGGGGAGTCAACAATGATGCCTCTGCGGTAGCCCATCTGCTGGATGGCTCAGTCGCGGTGGTGGAGGTGGCTGCCACCAAAGCTAGTGGCACTACTGCTGCACTTCGAGAAGATGGGTCTGTCGTCTATTGGGGCAAATATGGTTCTGGTCTGGTGAGTGAGTTTAACGCCGGTCATCGTGCCGTCAAACTTTATCCAGGGAATGCGACTTTAAATATTCTTGCCGAAGATGGCTCTGTAATGACTATTGGTAACCCCGCTTACATCGATATGAGCACGGTAGCCGGGTTGCTCAATGGCGATAACCCTGTGTTTACGTTTAATAACCAACACTCCTCTACTACCGGTGCCTCAATAGCCATTCGCAAAGATGGCTCGGTCGTGACTTGGGGACAAAGCAATGCCGGTGGTGACAGCTCGGCAGTGGCCGATGAAATTTTGACCGCCAAGTTTGTCCCTTATGACACGGCTGTCGACACCGACCGGGATGGCATCAGCAATGTCGATGAAATGGCTGGCTGCGTCGTGCCCTACCCCACAGTTGGCCAGCAACCTTGCACCATCCCAGGCCGCCCGGACAGTGATAATGATGGCGTATGGGATGGCCTTGAAATCAACCTCGGTCAAAACCCCTTGCTGAGCAACACCGCAGTGTTTAATGGTAATAATGAAGTGACAGGGGATGATGGCCTGGATGATATCAATGGCGATGGTTTCCCTGACTATGTCATTCTCCCTTCAGCAGGATTAAACGTGCCGCAATAAGCATTTCCCGTTCACATATCTCGACCTGAAACAGTAATAAACGGCTCTCCACCGCGAGAGCCGTTACCTCCCATGTTTATATGATCGATGAAATGAGGTTTTATATGTTTGCATCGGCCAGTACGCTTCGCCAAATATCGACATCAGTCACCATGGCAGCGTCATGCCTGCTCGTAGGTTTCGGCGTTCTTTATTACCAGCAATTATATGACTTCAAACGCTGGTCTGAAATGTCGGCATCACAAGCCATCTCTATTTTTGACCAGGCACTGGACTACTCCAACGACGTCAATAAAAAGATATTGGAGCTTGGTGACTTAAGCTGTGATGAGATAAGACCCATATTACGCGATGCAGTGGCCACAACGCCTTATGTCAGAAGCGTCAACATCATGAAAAACAACTTGACCTACTGTAGCTCATATTCTGGAGGTAAAAAAGTATATATAGCTTTAAATGACCACCTCGAGCTAGTTCCCGGCACCCCTATAATGCCGACCAGAGGTGGGCTCATAATAAAAAACCATGCTCAAGACATGGCGGTGTTCAGCATCATTGACTCTATCTATATCAAAATCCTTCTTAGCATGGCAATGCATAACAATGAACTACTCATTCAAGTCGGTGATGCATGGATAGATATGTCAGGTACATTTCTAGATACCCCCCCCAACTTTGACAATATGCGTGGCATCCACAAGCAATCCGAGCGTTACTCATATAAAATATATGCCGGGTATAATAAAAATAGTGTTTTCATATACTTATTAAAGAATAACTCGTACATCGTAGCATTACTTTTTTTGATTGCGACCATATTATCCGCATATACATGGTATCGCACCGGAAAACCGCTACCACTCAAGGATGAACTGCGAAGAGCACTCAATAACAACGAGTTTGTACCCTACTTGCAACCACTGGTTGATGGCCAGACTGGCAGCCTGGTTGGGGCCGAGGTCCTGGTGAGATGGGTGCATCCTGTAACAGGGGTGATCAATCCTGATTTATTCATTCCATTGGCAGAGACTTCAGGACTCATCAATGAAATTACATCGAGTCTTATGCAACAAGTCTCAACAAAGCTATCAGCTAAAGCCGATGATTTACCTACCAATTTTCACCTTGGGTTCAATATCAGCGCCCCGCAATGTCATGGCAGTGATTTATTAGATGATTGTAAGGAATTCATATCTCATTTTCCAAAACACGATAATATATTGTTCCTGGAATTAACCGAACGGACCCTACTGGAAGATGATGCAGAAACACGACACTTTTTTTCATTAGTCAAGGACATGGGTATCCAGCTGGCCCTGGATGATTTCGGGACAGGCCAATCCAGCCTGGCTTACATTCAGCAATTCAACTTTGATTATCTTAAAATTGACAAAAATTTCGTATCCATGATCAATTCTGACTCATTCTCAGCACCAATATTGGACATGCTCATTACCTTGAGCAAGTCGTTGAATATGCGCCTTGTCGCAGAAGGCATCGAAACTGAAGCACAGAGGGACTACCTTCGCTTACAAGGTGTGGAGTTGTTGCAGGGATACTTGTTCAGTCGACCGATCCCTATCGAACAGTTCATTGCAGAATGGCTTCCATAACCCTGAACGTTATCTCTAACCTGGTTCCATATGCAGTGGCTTGGGAATTGTTCAACATGAGCCCATAACAAGCCTGGAGAACAAATCCGGCCCCCATTCAGCCAAGGCACTGCGTAAGCGTTGGTTCGCCTCGCGCATACACACGCCAGTTCATCAGGTTGAAGTCTGAGATTTCACCAAATAGAGCTAAACCGACATTTATCACCAGGGGTTAAACCTTCACCTGTTAAGGGTGGATCAAAGGATGTTTGCCAAGTACCAGGGCGCCCGGGCTTCGCTCTGCCTGCGCTATGGTTTACCATGCTGGCAACTGCGGTGCATGGCACCGCCCACCCAGGCGCCATGGCGCCGCCATCGGACACCTCACCTCGAGCAACATGAGCAAAACAGCACAGCCCGGCAGCGAGCCCACCTTCTACTTCCACGACTACGAGACCTTCGGCATCAGCCCCGCCAGGGACAGGCCGTCGCAGTTTGCGGGCATTCGCACCGACGCCGATTTCAACCTCATCGGCGAGCCGCTGGTGATCTATTGCAAGCCGCCGGCGGACTACCTGCCGGAGCCGGAAGCCTGCCTCATCACCGGCATCACGCCGCAGAAGGCGATGAAGGACGGGCTGTGCGAGGCGGACTTCATTCGCCAGATCCACGAGCAGTTCGCCACTCCGAATACCTGCGTGCTGGGCTACAACAGCATCCGCTTCGATGACGAAGTGACTCGCTACACCCTGTATCGCAACTTCTATGACCCCTATGCCTATGCCTGGCAGAACGGCAACTCCCGCTGGGACATCCTCGACATGCTGCGGGCCTGCTACGCCCTGCGCCCGGAGGGGATAGAGTGGGCCCTCGACGACGAGGGCAAACCGAGCTTCAAGCTGGAGAGGCTGACGGTGGCCAACGGGGTGGCCCACGCCAACGCCCACGATGCGCTCTCGGACGTGCTGGCCACCATAGAGATGGCCAAGCTGGTGAAAAAGGCCCAGCCCAAGCTGTTTGACTACCTGTTTGCCCTGCGCAACAAGAACAAGGTGAAGGCCCTCATCGACGTGGTGACCATGAAGCCGCTGGTCCACGTCTCCGGCATGTTCTCCCCCTGGCAGGGGTGCGCAAGCTGGGTGTCGCCGCTCGCCTGGCATCCCAGCAACCAGAACGCGGTGATCATGGTGGATCTGACCCGCGACCCCACCCCCCTCATCGAGCTCACCAGCGAGGAGATCCGCGAGCGCCTCTACACCAGGAAAGAGGAGCTGGGGGATCTGGCAGCCATTCCGGTGAAGCTGGTGCACATCAACAAGTGCCCGGTGCTGGCGCCAGCCGCCACCCTGACCCCGGAGCGGGCCGACCAGCTTGGCATCGACCGGGAGCAGTGTCGCAAGAGCCTGGATCTGCTGCGCGCCCACCCCGAGGTGCGGGAGAAACTGGTGGAGGTGTTCAATCAGGAGTTTGCTGGCAGCAATGACAGTGATCCCGATACCCAGCTCTACGCCGGTTTCTTCGGCCACGGCGACAAGTCCACCATGGATCTGGTGCGCGCCACCCCGGCGGAGTTGCTGGGTGAGCGGGAGTTTGCCTTCAGCGACCCGCGCCTGCCCCAGATGCTGTTCCGCTACCGCGCCCGCAACTGGCCCCACACCCTGAGCGAGGCGGAGCAGAAGCGCTGGCGCCTGCACTGCAGCGACTACTTCAGCCGCCGTCTGCCGGACTATGTGCCCCGTCTCGAGGCGCTGGCAGAGCAGAATCAGGGTAACGAACGGAACTTTGCGATTCTTAAGAGTCTCTATCACTACCTGGAAGATCTATGAGATGTGAGGCGTTTCACACATAAAACCCTGTCGGCTCCCCGCGCTCGCGACATAATGAGCAGGGGAGCCAAGCTCCTGATAGTTTGATAATTACATGCGCTGCCGGCATGGATGCCGCGCCTCGACTGTTGGGGATCTCACGTTTTATGCGTTCAGCACTGCCTGCTCTCACCCTTGTCGCCTGTGCCTTGCTGCCCCAGAGCACCCTGGCCGGGGTACGTTTCGAAGTGCCGGACTATCTGCTGCGTCTGCCGGAGCAGACCTATCGGCTCATCGAGCGCAACTTCAATACCCTCTACCAGCAGACCGACTTCACCCCCCAGATCACCAACAGCTATTTCAACCACTCGGATCTCTATCGCTTCGCCGGCATTCCCCTGGCCATCACGCCCCAGAACGGCTTCCAGATGGAGATCTTCGGTCAGCTCTACAACAAGTCGTCCCAGATCTATGCCCAGATGAGCCAGGATCTCTCCCTCTACCGCACCCTGCGGGTGGACATGATGGGGGATCAGAGCGACGAGGTCGCCATCGGCATGGGGCTCGGCATTCCCCTCAGCGCCCGCCTGACCCTCAAGGCGCTCGCCTCCAGCAACGAGATCCCGGGCTATGGCTCCGCCAACTACGCCATCGGGATGGAGTGGCACTTCTAGGGGTCAACCCCACCCGATAAAAAGGCTCCCGAGGGAGCCTTTTTGCTTCGCGCGGCATTCAGGAGTAGCGGATCACCGCCCCCTGGCCCCCCGCCAGTTCCAGCGTCTCTCCCAGGGGGGTGTCGTTCCAGAAATCCCTGCCCCCCGCCGGCAGCGCCATCTTTGTGGCTTGCTCGCCCCAGTTGAACAGACAGAACAGCTCGCCGCCCCCGGGCAGGGCCACCCGACCACGGCCAAACCCCATGTCATCGAAGCGGGCCGCCGGGGTGCGCGCCGCGCACAGGGCCAGCAGCTTGCCAAGGTGCGCCCCCTGCCCCTCGTCCAGATCCTGCAATCGGTCCCCCGCCAGCACCATGCCACCGCTCGCCACCAGGGCGGCCAGGTGGAAGTCGTACTCGGCGCGGCTGGCGTGCTGGCCCGGGATATCCCGCAGGCAGACGCAGTCGGGATCCAGCGCCCAGAGCCTGTCGTTTTGCCAGGCGCGGCAGAAGGCTTCCCGCGCTATCTGGCGAAAACGCCGGCCCTGGCGCTCCACGTCATCGCTCACCCGCATGCCGTGCACCAGGCCAAGGCTTGGCCAGATGGGGGCGTTGCAGCCGAGCAGGAAGGCGCCCTCCCCGGCCCCGCGCAGCACGGCGGCCATGCCGCGTCTATAGGCCTCGACCCGGGTGGCGGCGGGGTCGTGGAAGCGGCCGCCGTGGATGGCGCCCCAGAAGTTCGCATCGAGCTTGAAGTAGTGGATGCCCCACTGCTCGCGCAGGGTGCGAAACACCTGCTCGAGGTGGGCCTGCACCTCGGGATGGGTGCCGTCCAGCACATACCAGGGGGTGCAGCGCCAGCCGCCGTAGGTGACCCGCTCCGAGGGGAGCGGCAGGTCATCCTCCCCCTTCACGAACCACTCCGGGTGCTGCTGGAATACCTGGGAGCCCGGCTCGGCGATAAAGGGGGCGACCCAGAGCGCGGGCTCGCAGCCGGCGGCGCGGATCTCCCCGGCCAGGGTTGCCACCCCCTGCTCGAACTTGGGGGAAGGGGTGAGCCAGTCCCCCATTTTCGCCTGATAGCCGTCGTCTATCTGCACGTAGCGCAGGGCCGGGAAACGCATCGCCCGCACCGCCAGGTTCTCGCGAATGTCGGCGGCGCTCACGTCCGCATAGTAGTGATACCAGGAGCACCAGCCACTCGGGCGCGCGGGCACCTCGTTCACCAGCGAAGGGTGTTCGGCCTCGATATAGTCCGCCAGCGACCCCAGCAGGGCCTCCCTGTCCGGCCCCTCCAGGCAGATCAGCGCCTCGCTCTGCCAGTGCTCTCCCGGTGCAAGGGTGCGCCCTTCGGCGTTCATCACTATCTCGAGGCGCCCGTCCGGGTAGAGGCGAAACTCCCCGCCAAAGCGCTGGCAGCTCGCGAACGCCAGCAGCAGCCAGCCCCCCTCGCAGGCCACCAGCAGCAGGTTGTGCACGGTGTGATAGCCGTCGTCGTCGGTGATGCGATAGACGCCGGCGTCGGGGCAGCGGCCCACCGGCTCGGGGGCCTGCCAGCTACCCAGGGTCTGGGCCAGCATCTGGAACCCCTCTCCGTAGATGGCCGCCTCGGGAGAGAGACCGAGCTTCCCCTCAAACAGCCGCCAGTGACGAACGGCCTCGGGGCTGGCCCCCCTGTTGTCCAGCCTCACCCGGCACAGGGGGCCGTCCCACTGACGGGTTTGCAGCAGGGTGTCAGGGAGGGCGGGATCGGCGGGCAACTGGCGCAACCTGGCCAGGAGAGAGGTGTACGACATGGGAACTCCTTCTGGTGAATGGGGATGATGCCGGGGCCATTGTATCCCCTGCGGGTCAGTTGACCCTGTTCCATGCCCCCCGTGCCTGTTAAACTGCGACCTCGCTCACAGTTGCCAAGATGAGGCCCCCGTGTTGTTGCAACGCGCCTTGCGCTACCTTCGTGATTTTCTGGTCATCATCGCCTGCCTGCTGGCGGGCAAGGCCCTGGCCGCCCTGCTGCCCTTCGTCTTCCCCGGCAGCATCCTCGGCATGCTGCTGCTGTTCGTGCTGCTCTCCCTGCAGCTCATCCGCTTCTCCTGGGTCGAGCAGGGGGGCGGCCTGCTGCTGCGTCACATGGGGGTGCTGTTCGTGCCGGTCGCCGTCGGTCTGGTGGCCTGGCTCGAGCCCCTGCGCCAGTCGTTTGGCCTCATCATGCTCTGCGTCGTGCTCGGCATAGTGCTGATCCTGGGGGCGGTCGGCCACCTCTACCAGAGGATGAACAGAGAATGATGTTCTGGTTCGCCCTGCCCCTCACCCTGGCCCTCTATTTCATGACCCGGGCCCTCTACCGCCGCCTGCCCTGGCCCGTCATCAATCCGGTGCTGATCCCCACCGCCGCCATCATAGGCCTGCTGCTCTGGCTGGACCTGCCGCTGGATCAGTACCAGCGCGGCACCGCCCCCATCACGGCCCTGCTGGAGCCCGCCGTGGTGGCGCTGGCGCTGCCCCTCTACCAGCAGGCCCGCCAGATCCGCGACAAGCTCAAGCCCATCGTCCTCTGCACCCTCACCTCTGTGCTCATCTCGGTCTGCACTACCCTGGGCATTGGCCACCTGATGGGGGCGGATCCGGCGCTGCTCGCCTCCATCGCCACCAAGTCCATCACCACGCCGCTCGCCATGAGCGTCAGCCAGTCCCTCGGCGGCATTCCCGCCATCGCCGCCGCCGTGGTGGTGGTGGTGGGGATACTGGGGGCCCTGATAGGCTATCCCCTGCTCAGGCTGATGCGAGTGACCGACCCCGAGGCCCAGGGACTCGCCATGGGGGCCTGCGCCCACGCCATCGGCACCGCCGCCTCCGCCGAGCAGGGGGTCACCCAGGGGGCCTTCTCGTCGCTGGCCATGGTGGTATGCGGCGTGCTGACCGCCGCCGTCGCCCCCCTGCTGTTTGCCCTCTATCACTGGCTGACCTGAGCCCGGCGCCCCCCTGCCATGGCCGCCCCTGCGGCCATGCCTCCTTGCCCTTCAATCACAGCCATAGGACACAGCCACTCCCCTGATGCTGCGAGCAAGCGCACAGATTGCGAAAGACAAACGTTTCCTTTACCATCCCCGCCCCTTTGCCCATCAAGGCGTGAGCGCGCTCACACATTTCGCCGCGCTTGCTCCCTACAATGGCCCCCCAATTGGCCTTTGAGGACACAGTATGCATCCCCGCTTTGCCAAGCCATTCGAGACCCTTTCCGCCCCGCTCCAGGCCGCCCTGCTGCCCATGCTGGGGGACGATTTCCAGGCCCGTTTCACCCCTGAGCAAGTGGCGACCCTGAAAGCCGCCACCGGGCTCGACGATCGGGCCCTGCGCCTGGCCCTGCTGCCGCTGGCGGCCGCCTGCTCGGTGGCTCCCATCTCCAGGTTCTTCGTCGGCGCCATCGCCTGCGGCCTGAGCGGCGCCTGGTATTTTGGCGCCAACATGGAGTTTGCGGGCCAGGGGCTGTTCCACTCGGTGCACGCCGAGCAGTCCGCCATCTCCAACGCCTGGCTCGGCGGCGAGACCGGGATCAGTGAGATCACCGTCAACTACACCCCCTGCGGTCACTGCCGCCAGTTCATGAACGAGCTGAGCACCGCCAAGACCCTCAAAGTCTCCCTGCCGGATGACTTGAGCGAGCTGCAATCCTTCCTGCCCCACTCCTTCGGCCCCGCCGATCTCGACATCACCGATGCCCTGATGAGCCCCCAGGCTCACGACGAGCTGGTGCTCGAGAGCGACGACCCCCTGTGGCAGGCTGCGCTCGCCGCCGCCCGCCAGAGCTATGCTCCCTACAGTCAGGGCTATGCCGCGGTGGCGCTGCAGTTCGAGGACGGGCGTATCTTCTGCGGCCGCTACGCCGAGAACGCCGCCTTCAACCCAAGCCTGCCCCCCATGCAGATGGCCTGCGCCCACGCGGTACTGAATGGCGAGGAGCTCACCACAGTGCGCCGCGCCGTGCTGCTGGAGAGCAAGGATGGCCAGATCAGCCAGCGGGATTCGGCCCAGTCGACCCTCAAGGCCCTGGGACTGGTGGAGCTGGAGTACCAGGCCGTCTAGACAGGTTCGTTGAGTGCTAAAAGGGGAGCCACTGGCTCCCCTTTGTCATTTGATTTTTTAATGATATGGCGCTTTGCATTGATTTGCCAAATGCCCAGAGGGGCCCGGGAGGCCCCTCGTCGGCCCTGTCAGGACTCCCAGATGATGGTCCGGACACCGGACCAGCGTTCCCCGATATCCGCGTATTGTTGCTCCAGCAGGTGGCGGCGGATCTTCATGGTGGGGGTCAGCACCCCGTTCTCGATATTCCAGGGGCTCTTGACCACCAGGATGCCGCGCAGGCGGGCATGGGACTCGAGCTGGCCGTTGACCCGGGTCAGGGCGGCCTCCAGCTGGGCGTCGACCGCTCCCCTGTCCCCCTTCATGGCGCTCTCGGCGAGCTGCACCAGGGCGACCGGCTGCGGCATGCCGTAACCGATGACGCACAGCTGCTCTATGATGGGCTCCTGCCCCAGCAGCCCCTCGATGGGTACGGGGGCCACGTACTTGCCCTTGGCGGTCTTGAACACATCCTTCATCCGGCCCGTGATGGTGAGGTAGCCCTCCCGGTCCAGCTTGCCCATGTCACCGGTGTGGAGCCAGCCGTCGTCATCGATGGCCTCGCGACTGTGCTCGGGATCCTTGTAGTAGCCCAGCATCATGCCGTCGCAGCGGCAGAGGATCTCCCCCTCGTCGGAGATCTTGATGGTCACCCCGGGCCCGGCCTTGCCGACTGTGCCTATCTTGTCGGCCCGGAACGGGAAGTTGAGGGTGGAGTAGGCGTGGTTCTCGGTCATGCCCCAGGCCTCGGTGATCTCGAGCCCTATGCTGTGATACCACTCCAGCAGGGCCGGGGCCACCGGGGCCGAGCCGCAGCCCAGCACCCGCGCCTGATCCAGCCCCAGCCCCTTCTGCAGCTTGCTCTTGATGAGGCTGGAGACGAGGGGGATCTTGAGCAGCAGCGCCAGCTTTTTCTGGGGCAGCTTCTCGTGGATCTTGATGCGGAACATGGCCCACAGCCGCGGCACCGAGATGAAGACGGTGGGACGGCAGCGCTTGACGTCCTCGATGAAGGTGTCGAGGGATTCGGGGAAGGCGATGGTGGCGCCGCTGAACAGGCTGCCGCCGTAGATGTAGACCCGCTCCGTGATGTGGGCGAGCGGCAGGTAGGAGAAGCCGCGATCCGCCGCCGTCAGGGAGACCGCCTCCACCAGCTTCTCGCAGGACCAGGCGTAGCGCTCCACGCTCAGCATGGCGCCCTTGGGCTTGCCGGTGCTGCCGGAGGTGTAGACCAGGCTCAGCAGGGCGTCCGGCGCCTGCACCGGGCTGTCCGGGATGGGCTCATGGGCATCGAGCAGCGCGTCCCACTGGTGGGGAGCCGGCATGGTGTCGTACGGCAGGGCGATGCGCAGCAGATCCGCGGGCACCCCCGCCTCCTGGCTCTTCCAGTCGTCCAGCTTGCCGACGAAGATCGCCTTGGCCTCGCTGTGGCGCAGCACGTATTCGATGGTGTCGACGTTGGCAGTCGGGTAGATGGGCACGCTCACGTAGCCCCCCATCTGCATCGCCAGATCGGCGATGAACCACTGGGCACAATTCTTGGAGAGCAGGGCCACCTTGTCCCCCGGCACCAGCCCCAGATGACGCAGTGCCGTCACCATGCGGCGCGCCTCGTCGGCGACCTCACCCCAGGTGAAGTCGACGTATTCGCGGTGGATGGTCTGGCGAAGGTAGATCCGGTCGGGACACTGCCGCTCCCAGTGATAGAGCATCTCGAGCGGCAGTTTAGTGGCAATGCGTGAGGTGGAGGCCATAGTTTAATCCCTGAAACAAAAGGCGAGCCTCATTATTAACCTTTTGATAACACTCAGGGAAGCAGATTACTTAAACTTCTGTTTGAATTGCGAATGGGATCAAGCTTCCGCCTGCTGCTGCAGCCGCTTCCACATCTCCTGCACCAGCACCTCGTCCTGCTCGGAGAGCTCCCCCTGCAAGATGGCCTCGTTCAGGCTGCGCAGCACATAGCTCTTTACGTCCCGCACCAGCGTCTTGCCCTCCAGCTCGGCGCGTGCCACCGCCAGCGAGATATGACCCCGCAGGTAGCCGCCCGCAAACAGCTCGTCCTCGCTGGCCGTGGCGACCATGGCGTCGATCAGTCCCAACAACTTGTGTTCAAAATCGTGAATCGTCATTTAACGCAGCCTCATTTCCGGGATTGCCGGCAAAAAATTCGGGGGAGTGGAACCGCGATCCGGTTGATCGCGGCTCTCTGGCGCCAGGCCAGCCGCATCCTTGATGTCCTATTCCGGGTTGGCCACCGGGTAGATGACCTGATCCTTGTATCCCGTGGTGATGCGCAGATAACCACGTAACGACCGGTTCAGTGCCGGATCGTCGGTATCCACCAGCAGCGGACGGCCCTCGAGAGCCGCCAGCTTGGACTTGGTGGCGAGCACCTGGATATGGTCTCGCCCGACGGCCCGGATCACGTCTGGACTCAATTGCTGATTTCCGCGCCCGAACAGATGTCCCTGGCCACCGATCAGGGTGATGATCAGGCGGCAGCGACGGCCGCGGATCCGGGTCAGGATCTCGGCGGCGGAGAGATCCTGCCCGATAAGCCGGCCATTTTCCACCAGATCCACACCGAGCAAGGTATTTTCGAGACCGAGCTCGGCCATGCAGGCGGCCACCGTGCTCCCCGACCCCATCAGGTAGAGGGTATCGGGCTCCATCTGCTCCACCACCCCGGCGGCGAGATCGGCGAGCACCAGCTCCTCGGACTCCCGTCCCCCCTGCTTGACCGCCTGGACGTAGCGCAGATCCCCGGGCACCAGCAGCTGGCCGTAGTGACGGGCACGCACCTTGCCGGCGCGAAACGCCTCCTCGTCGATGTCCATCACCTCCGCATCCACCAGACTCAGGAGCTCACCCGCTATCATCCGCGCCGCCACCCGGCCGCTCGCCGCCGGGGTCACGCCGTAGACCCCGGAGTGGATCTTGCACCCCGCCGGGATGCCGAGCACATGGCAGGACTCCCCCACAGCCGCGCAGATGTCCCGGGCTGTGCCGTCGCCACCGGCGAACAGCAGCAGATCCACCCCCGCCTCCCGCAGGGCCAGGGCGGCGGCCCGGGTGTCTTCGGCGCAGGTCTGGGCCCCGGCTGGCTGGTAGACGATGCGATGAGGCAGATGCAGCTCGGCGGCGAGCGTCTCCCCCATCTCCCCGGCCACCGTCAGCAGCTCGAACGGCGTGGACAGCTCGCACAGGGGCAGCAGGGCCTGGCGGGCCCGCCCCCGGGCCTTGGGGACGGCGCCCCGCGCCAGCGCCTCGGCCACCATGCCGTCACTGCCCTTGAGACCGACGGCCCCGCCGATGCCGGCGATGGGGTTGATGATGAGCCCTAATCGAAACATGTTTTCCTCCCGTTGGATGGCTACCATTTTTATCTTTTCCCGCCACTGGGACAAGCCATAACCCCCTGCTAGAATGCGCGACTTCACCCCTCAATCAAAGTTCAACCAAGGTTCTATCATGCTGGAATGGATTGCTGACCCCTCCGCCTGGGTCGCGCTCGCCACCCTGACCCTGCTCGAGATCGTGCTGGGCATCGACAACATCATCTTCATCTCCATCCTGGTGGGGCGCCTGCCGGAAGCCCAGCGCCAGAAGGCGCGCATTCTGGGACTCGGGCTCGCCATGGGCACCCGCATCCTGCTGCTGCTCTCCCTCGCCTGGGTGATGCGCCTCACCGAGCCGCTGTTCAGCGTGCTGAATGAAGCCATCTCCGGCCGGGATCTGATCCTGCTGGTGGGGGGCCTGTTCCTCATCGCCAAGAGCACCCACGAGATCCACCAGAGCCTGGAGGGTGCCGCCGAGGAGCCCGGCATGGTGAGCAAGACCGCCGGTTTCATGTCGACACTGGTGCAGATCGCCATCCTCGACATCATCTTCAGCCTGGACTCCGTCATCACAGCCGTCGGCATGGCGGACCACGTGCCAGTCATGGTGCTGGCCATCGTCATCGCCGTCGGCGTCATGATGTTTGCCGCCAAGGCCATCGGCGACTTCGTCGACACCCACCCCACCATCAAGATGCTGGCCCTCTCCTTCCTGATCCTGGTCGGGGTCGCCCTGATGGCCGAAGGGCTGGATCTGCACATTCCGAAGGGTTACATCTACTTCGCCATGGCCTTCTCGCTGGTGGTGGAGATGATCAACATCCGCCTGCGTGGCCACCAGGAGCGGGCCAAGTAGGCCCTCTTCCCGAAGCAACAAAAAGCGCGACCGAAGTCGCGCTTTTTTATTGCCGTGAGCGGGGCATCCCCGCCCCGGTTTCAGAGTGCGTTGCGGGTGGCGACGGCATCGGCCAGATTGCGCAGCAGCACCTCGGTATCGGCCCAGCCGATGCAGGCATCGGTGATGCTCTGGCCAAAGGTGAGCTCGCACCCTTCCACCAGATCCTGACGCCCTTCCACCAGGTGGCTCTCCACCATGACACCGAACACCGCCTTGCTGCCGGCGCGCAGCTGACCGGCCACGTCCTCGGCCACCAGCATCTGGTTCTTGAACTGCTTGCTGCTGTTGGCGTGGCTGAAGTCGATCATCACCTTCTGCGGCAGACCCGCCTTGTCCAGCCCCTTCACCACCTCATCCACGTGGGCGGCGCTGTAGTTCGGCTCGCGGCCGCCGCGCAATATGATGTGACAATCCGGGTTGCCAGCGGTCGAGACGATGGCGGAGTGGCCGTACTTGGTCACCGACAGGAAGTGGTGCGGGGCGCTGGCGGCGCCGATGGCATCGATGGCCACCTTGATGGTGCCGTCGGTGCCGTTCTTGAAGCCCACCGGGCAGGAGAGACCGGAGGCCAGCTCGCGGTGCACCTGGGACTCGGTGGTACGGGCACCGATGGCGCCCCAGCTCATCAGATCCGCCACGTATTGCGGGGTGATCATGTCGAGGAACTCGGAGGCGGTCGGCAGCCCCATGTCGTTGAGATCCAGCAACAGCTTGCGACCCAGGCGCAGGCCGTCATTGATCTGGCAGCTGTTGTCGAGGTAGGGGTCGTTGATCAGCCCCTTCCAGCCGACCGTGGTGCGCGGCTTCTCGAAGTAAACCCGCATCACGATCTCCAGCTGATCTTTCAACTCGTCGCGCAGGGTCTTGAGGCGCTTGCCGTATTCCAGGGCGGCGACCGGATCGTGGATGGAGCAGGGCCCTATCACCACCAGCAGGCGCTGATCGTCACCGGCCAGGATGTTGTGGATGGCCTGACGGGATTCAAACACGGTATTTGATGCGGTCTCGGTCGCCGGAAACTTCTCAAGCACCGCAACCGGGGGCAATAACTCTTTGATTTCACTGATACGAACGTCGTCGGTTTGATGCTGCATGACCAAGTTTCCTGCTAAATGACTGCGATGAAGAAACTTCAATCTAGCCCGCGACCGGGACGGTGTAAATAGAAAATTACATTCTTGGACAAGGAATTTTATCTGCGGACCTTGCAAGTTTGGATAATGCTGCTAAGAGGCGTTGGCAAACCGGGGAGAAGACGGGAGGCATAAACGAACGGGCCCGCACAAGGCGGGCCCGACGGACTCAGACCTGGCTGATGCTGGCCAGCTTGGTGAAGTAGTCCGGGAAGGTCTTGGAGGTACAACCCGGATCATTGATGGTGACTGCGGTATCGGAGAGCGCCACCAGGGAGAAGCACATGGCGATGCGGTGGTCGTTGTAGGTGTCGATGGCCGCGTGCTTGAGCTGCTCCGGCGGAGTGACGGCGATGAAGTCGTGCCCCTCTTCCACCTCCACCCCCAGCTTGCGCAGCTCGGTCGCCATGGCGTGCAGGCGATCCGTCTCCTTCACCCGCCAGTTGTAAATGTTGCGAATGGCGGTGGGCCCCTTCGCAAACAGCGCCGCCACGGCGATGGTCATGGCCGCATCCGGGATGTGGTTCATGTCCATGTCGACGCCGTGCAGGGGGGCCTGCTCGGCCTCGATGAAGTCGTCACCCCAGGTGATGCGGGCGCCCATCTTCTCCAGCACGTCGGCGAAGTGGATGTCTCCCTGGATGCTGTGCTTGCCGATGCCGGTGACCCGCACCTTGCCCTTGATGGCGCCCGCCGCGAGGAAGTAGGAGGCGCTGGAGGCATCCCCTTCCACCAGGAAGTCACCGGGGCTGACATAGGTCTGGTTGCCCTTGATGTAGAACACCTTGTAGTCGTCGTGCTCGATGACCACCCCGAACTGCTTCATGATGTGCAGGGTGATGTCGATGTAGGGCTTGGAGACCAGCTCCCCCTTGATGTGGATGCGGGTGTCGCCGGCCGCCATGGGGGCAGCCATCAGGAAGGCGGTCAGGAACTGGCTGGAGACGGAGCCGTCGACGTGCACGTCACCGCCCCACAGCCCCTTGGCGTCCACCACCAGGGGCGGATAGCCATCTTTTTTCAGGTACTGGATATGGGCACCCGCTTCGCGCAGGGCATCCACCAGATGACCGATGGGACGCTCCTCCATGCGCGGCTCGCCCCCCAGCATGTACTCACCGGAGCCCAGACAAAGCGCCGCACAGAGCGGGCGCATGGCGGTGCCGGCGTTGCCGAGGAAGAGGTTGACCGGTGCCGATACCGCAAAGCTGCGACCCAGGCCATGCACTGTGCACTCCGTCTTGTCGGCGGAGAGCTTGTACTTGACCCCGAGCTGGGTCAGCGCCGCCAGCATGTGGCGGATGTCATCGCTGTCGAGCAGGTTGGTCAGCCGGGTAGTGCCCCGTGCCAGGGCAGCCAGCAGCAGGGCACGGTTAGAGACACTTTTGGAGCCAGGCAGATTGACCACCCCGGCCACGCTAGAAATAGGTTCCAAACGCAACGAATTCATAGACTTCCTGTACAATCTCAAGTAAATCACCTGACCGGACGTTAACAGCCCGCGCCCCGCGCGGCAAGACCGTCTGTGGCACAAAACCGGGGCAACCGGGCTGGCGGTCAGGATCTTCTGGAAAAACAGACGCCGGGGAGTCCCCGGCGCCTTGCTATCGGGGAAACAGGCCTCAGCCGTGGCGCTTGGCAAAGCCATCCATGAAGCTGACCAGGGCCTTGACCCCTTCCAGCGGCATGGCGTTGTAGAGGCTGGCGCGCATGCCGCCGACGATGCGGTGCCCCTTGAGCGCCAGCAGACCGGCCGCTTCCGACTCCGCCAGGAACTGCTTGTCCAGGGCCTCGTTCTTCAGCTGGAAGGGCACGTTCATGCGGGAGCGGCAGGCCGCGTCCACCTTGTTGCCGTAGAAGCTGGAGTCGTCGAGGTAGCCGTAGAGGAAGTCGGCCTTCGCCTTGTTGCGCGCCTCCATCGCCTCCAGCCCGCCCTGCTCCTTGAGCCACTCGAACACCAGACCGGCCAGATACCAGGCGTAGGTGGGGGGGGTGTTGAACATGGAGTCGTTCTTGGCGGTGAGCTGGTAGTCAAAAATCGAGGGCACGTCGGCTCTCGCCTGGTTCAGCAGGTCGTCCCGCACTATGGCGATGGCCAGGCCCGACGGGCCTATGTTCTTCTGGGCACCAGCGTAGAGGATGCCGAAGCGGCTCACGTCGATGGGACGGGAGAGGATGGTGGAGGAGAGATCCGCCACCAGGGGGACATCGCCGGTGGCCGGGATGTCGAACATCTCGATGCCATCTATGGTCTCGTTCGGGCAGTAGTGCACATAGGCCACGTCGGCGCGAAACGCCGGGGTCGGCAGCAGATGGCTTATCCCCTGCTCGTTCTTCGCCACCCCCTGGAAGGTCTGGATCTCCCCGTATTTCTGGGCCTCATCCACGGCGCTCTGGGCCCAGACGCCGGTCAGCAGGTAATCCGCCTTCTTGTTGGCGCCACCCAGCAGGTTCATGGGCACGGCAGAGAACTGGCCGCGACCGCCGCCGTGCATGAACAACACCTTGTAGTTGTCCGGCACCGCCAGCAGATCCCGCAGATCCGCTTCGGCCTTCTCGGCGACCGCCATATAGGGCTTGCCGCGATGGGACAGCTCCATGACCGAGGCTCCCAGCCCCTGGAAATTACAAAATTCGCGCTGGGCGCGCTCCATGACTTCAACCGGCAACATGGCGGGGCCGGCGCAGAAGTTGTAAATCTGTTTGCTCATGACGCTTTCCGTGAATGGATGAGTGTGATCGATGACTTGAATGTTTTTACACGACAGGCCCCCGTGGGGGCAAAGGCTTTTTGGGATCCAGCGCAACCTTTTACCTCATATGGCCGATGTCGCCGCCATGGAAAAAGCCCTGAATGGGCCAGGGCTTGCAGAGAACATGCATGGAAACGGGGGCGAGACAGCACAGACGGCTTTCTGCGCCCCCTTTTGGCACATTTACAGCTTGGCGGTGAGCTCAGGCAGCAGGGTGAAGAGATCCCCCACCAGGCCGTAGTCCGCCACCTGGAAGATGGGGGCCTCGGCATCCTTGTTGATGGCGACGATCACCTTGGACTCCTTCATCCCCGCCAGATGCTGGATGGCCCCGGAGATGCCGATGGCGATGTAGAGCTCGGGGGCCACCACCTTGCCGGTCTGTCCCACCTGCAGATCGTTGGCCACAAAGCCTGCATCCACCGCGGCCCGTGAGGCACCCACAGCCCCGCCGAGCTTGTCGGCCAGGGCTTCAATCAGGGCAAACTGCGCCTTGGAGCCGAGCGCCCGCCCGCCTGAGACCACCACTCGCGCGGCGCCGAGCTCGGGCCGTGCGGATCGCACCGCACGCCGCTCAATGAGCCGGGTCCGGCACGCCAGCTCGGGGACGGGAAGGTGCTCTACCCTGGCCCCAGCCCCCCCGTTCTCGACGCCTGGGAAGGCCGATGCCCGTATGCCGAGCACCTTGACGGGCGCCGTGCTCGTCACCCGGGCGATGGCGTTGCCCGCATAGAGGGGGCGCAGGAAGGTATCCGGCCCCTCTATGCCCGTCACCTCGGAGATCATCTCCACCCCCAGCCTGGCCGCCACCCGCGGCAGCAGATCCTTGCCGTGACTGCTCGCCGCCATCAGGCAGTGCTGATAGTCACGCACCACGGGGGCCAGCAGTCGGTCGAGCCCGTCATTGAGCCCTTCCGCCAGCATGGGGTGCTCGGCCAGCAGCACCCGGTTGACCCCCTGCAAGGAGGCCGCCTGCTCCCCCGCCTCCGCCAGCCCCTGACCCAGCAGCAGCAGGTGGACCTCGGCGCCGAGCAGGCTCGCCGCCGTGACCAGACGGGCGGCGCTGTCCGCCAGCTGGCCCTGATGATGTTCGGCAATGATGAGTACGCTCATGGCAGCACCTTGATGTCGTCCGTTGATCTTCCTGTCCATTCGCCAACGCGCCCGCTGGCGGCAATCGGCCGGCCCGCAGGATAGGCCTTGATCCTCAATGCGCTCATGGGATCACCTTGGCTTCGTTCTTGAGTTTGTCCAGCAGCTCGTCCACCGAGCCCACCCTGACACCGGCGCGTCGGGGGGCTGGCGCCATCACCCCGAGCAACCGGGTCTGACCGGCGGGCTCGACCCCCAGGGCCGCAAAGGGGGCGCTCTCGAGCGGTTTGCGCTTGGCCTTCATGATGTTGGGCAGCGAGGCGAAGCGGGGTTCGTTGAGGCGCAGATCCACGGTCACCACGGCAGGCAGCCCCATGCCGAGGGTCTCGAGACCGCCGTCTATCTCGCGGGTCACATGCAGCTCCCCCTCCACCAGACTGACGGCGGAGGCGAAGGTGGCGAGCGGCCAGTCACACAGGGCCGAGAGCATCTGGCCGACCTGGTTGTTGTCAGAGTCGATGGACTGCTTGCCGAGCAGCACCAGATCTGGCTGCTCCTGCTCGCACACCTGTTGCAGGGCCCGGGCCACGGTGAGTGGGGCCAGGGTCTCGTCGGTGACATAGTGCAGGGCCCGATCCGCCCCCAGCGCCAGGGCATGGCGCAGCTGTTCGGCCGCCGCCTCCGGGCCAAAGGTCACCACCACCAGCTCGGTGGCCACCCCGGCTTCGCGCAGCCTCACCCCCTCCTCCACCGCGATCTCACAAAACGGGTTGATGCCCATCTTCACATTGGCGAGCTCCACATCGGAGCCATCGCTCTTGACCCGGATCCTGACGTTGAAATCAACGACCCGTTTGACAGCGACCAGCAGCTTCATGGCGGTCATCCCTCGTATCGGTTGAGTGAATCCATTTTGCACTCTCACACTTTTATGCTGACAAAATGGTTTACGTTTACGTAAACTACCAGCACTACCCTAGGCCAAGTCGAGCGCAGAGGCAAGATGGAACGCGAAGCAATGGAATTTGATGTCGTCATCGTCGGTGGCGGCCCGGCTGGCCTCAGCGCCGCCATCGCATTGAAGCAGCAGGCCCCGGGTCTCTCGGTCTGCCTGCTGGAGAAGGGGGCGGAAGTGGGCGCCCATCTGCTCTCCGGCGCCCTGCTCGATCCCGTCGCCCTCAAGGAGCTGCTGCCGGCGCGCTGGCAAGAGGCCCCCCTCGGCGTGCCGGTCACGGATGATGAGGTTCATCTGCTGCAAAGCGCGTCCAGCGCCCTGCAACTGCCCCGCTGGGCGGTACCGCCGCGCATGCACAACGACGGCTGCCACATCATCAGCCTCGGCAACCTCTGCCGCTGGCTCGCCCGGGAGGCCGAGGCGCTCGGGGTCGAGATCTACCCCGGCTTCGCGGCGAGCGAGCTCATAGTGGAAGAGAGCAGGATAAGAGGGGTGCTGACGGGGGATCTGGGTCTCGACAAAGAGGGCAATCCCAAGGCGGATCACGTGCCCGGCATGGCACTCTATGGCCGCTATACCCTGTTCGCCGAAGGGGCCCGCGGCCACCTCGGCAAGCAGCTTGGCGCCCTGTTCACGCTGGAAAAAACCGCCCAGCCCCGGCACCAACCGCAGCACTATGCCATCGGCTTCAAGGAGCTGTGGCAGGTGCCCGCCGGTCAATGCCATCCCGGCCGCGTGCTGCACGGCAGCGGCTGGCCGCTCGGAGAGCAGCGGGGCAGCAAGAGTCAGGGGGGCTTCTATCTCTATCATCTGGCGGATAACCAGGTGGCGGTCGGCCTCATCGTCGATCTCAACTACCAGAATCCCTGGCTCAGCCCGTTCGACGAGTTCCAGCGCCTCAAGCACCACCCTCTTATCGCAGAGACTCTGCAGGGGGGGGAGCGCATCAGCTACGGCGCCCGGGCCATCACCAAGGGGGGCTGGCACTCCCTGCCCCGCATGCACTTTCCCGGTGGCCTGCTCATCGGCTGCGATGCGGGCACCCTGGATTTCTCCCGCATCAAGGGCATTCACACCGCCATGAAGTCCGGCATACTGGCGGCCGCCACGGTCGCCATGAGCCTGCGCGGCGGCGATGAGGGCGGGCGGGATCTCGCCGAGTATAGCGATGCGCTGCAACAGAGCTGGCTGGCCCGGGAGTTGATCGCGGCCCGCAACTTTGGCGCCGCCCTGCACCGTTTCGGCCCCTGGCTCGGCGGCGCCTTCAACTGGCTGGAGCAGCGGCTGTTCCCCCGCGCCTCTCCTTTTACCCTGCTGGACAAGGAGCCGGACTATCGCCAACTGCGCCTGGCCAGCCGCTGCCGGCCCATCGACTACCCCAAGCCGGACGGGCGGCTCAGCTTTGACAAGCTCTCCTCGGTGTACCTGGCCAACACCAGCCACGACGAGGATCAGCCCTGCCACCTGAGGCTCCAGGACGAGCGCATCCCGGTGGCGGTCAACCTGCCCACCTGGGCCGAGCCCGCCCAGCGTTACTGCCCGGCCGGGGTGTTCGAGATCCTGGATGGGGATACCCGGCCAAGGCTGCAGATCAACGCGGCCAACTGCATTCACTGCAAGACCTGTGACATCAAGGATCCCAGCCAGAACATCGTCTGGACCCCGCCCCAGGGAGGATCGGGGCCGAACTATCCCAATATGTGATGGTGCAAGGACCTGCAACATCAAGGATGCTCAGCCCCTGGGAGGCTCGGGCCCTAACTACCCCAATATCTGACCGGTGTGCTCCAGATCTGAGTCTGAAAACGCCAAAGATGCCCAGTCCCGGGGAGGCAGAGCAGTGCATTCTTTGAAGCGGTAACGGGATGTCAGCAGCTGCTCCGACCTCGCCGTTTTTTTGAGCAAACAGGCTGAACCCCCGATGAATAGCCCCTGACAAGCGGGGCCCGCCCCTGTATAGTTCGCCGCATTCAGGTTGTCCATCGGCCTCGTTATGCTATTTCATGGGATCGCTTTCTGTGCGATCTAAGGCCGCATGAACCTGTGCAACCATCCCTGATTACCCATGACTTCTTAAGGGGGGACAGATGATCACCGCCTACATTCTCAACAACAAGGTGCTGGACATAGTCACGCTCGGGCCGGACGACATAGTCCCCGACAACACCGTCTGGCTGGATGCCTACAAGCCGGATACAGCGGAGCGAGAATGGTTGACGGGCCTGTTTCTGGAAGAGGTCCCCGACAAGGAAGAGCTGGACGACATAGAGGCGTCCGCCCGTTTCTACTGGGACACAGATGGTCTGCACATCCACTCCCTGTTCCCCCAGCGCATCGGCCGCGACACCAAGGGTGTCCACGTCTCCTTTACCCTGCGCAACAACCTGCTGATCAGCATTCGCGAGGATGACATCGGCCTGGTGCGCCTGCTGCGCCACTACATGCGTCAGGACCGGCTGGAGGTGGAGAACGCCCTCGACATCCTGCTGGAGGTGCAGAACCTCAAGGTAGAGTACCTCTCGGATCTCATCGAGGATGGCTACAAGACCCTGGAAAACACCGCCGATCAGATCTTCGAGCCGGATCAGATCAACTCCATGCTCAAGGAGCTGATGGCCCAGGAAGAGGCCAACGGCCAGATCCGTCTCTCCCTGCACGATACCCGCCGTGCCCTGCGCTTCCTCAAACGCAGCCTGCGCCAGCGCATGACCGGCGAGCAGAACAAGTGGATCGACGAGATGCTGCACGACGTGGAGTCCCTCTTGCCCCACACCCAGTTCCTGTTCGACAAGATCAACTTCCAGCTGGAGGCCTCCATGGGGGTAACCAATCTGGAGCAGAACAAGGTGATCAAGATCTTCTCGGTGGCCGCGGTCATCTTCCTGCCGCCGACGCTTATCGCCAGCATCTACGGCATGAACTTCGGCCGCATGCCGGAGCTCGCCTGGGAGTACGGTTATCAGATGTCGCTGGTGCTGATGGTGATGTCGTCGCTCGGCACCGGCCTCTTCTTCAAGCGCAAGGGCTGGCTGTAACGTCTTCCGGCGTCAGACAAGCCAAACAGAGATTGGGGGGCATGGCCCCCCGATTCATTGTCCCTCCTTGCAAAGGGCCGCTCCCCGCCCCATATCCCCTGCATCAATAGTTCAACCCCGGAACGGGCCTTATGACCCTCTACCCCGAACATCGCTACGACGATCATGGCCAGCTGCGCCCGCCACTCTGGTTCTGGCCCATCGCCCTCTTGCTGACCCGCTCGGTCTGGCTGTTTCTGATGGCCGGCGTCACCCGGGAGAGCGGCAGCGCCATCCTGACCCTCTTCTACCCGGACAAGATGAGCCTCTATCTCGGCCTGCTGACGGACGTGCCCGCCATGCTGGCGCTGCTCGCCTGCGGCGGCACCTATCAGCAGACCCAGGGCATTCGCGCCAGACTCAGGCGCCACAGCCGGGGCCTGCTGCTCTGCTCCACAGCGAGCGGTCTGGTGATGCAGCTGCACAGCCTCAATCTGCAGGCGTGGTCGTTCAGCTGGCCCACCGCCCTGGTGCTGGTCGCCAGCCTCTGGGCGCTCTGGTATCTGCTCAAGAGCCGCCAGCTGCGGGATTACACCCGGGATCAACCCCATTAACAGGCGCCGTCGGCCGCCTCATTGACGGGTGACCCGGATCTGCAGGGTCTGGCGTTCACTGCCGCTTGCCACCCCGACCCGTGACGGATTGGATAGCGCGGCCCCCTGATCCTCCTGGCTGGTGGAGAGCTCCCCCACCGTCAGCCACTGACCCGGGGCGCCGCTCACCTCGGTGGCGCTCTGGCCGGTCTTGATGTCGCCCCGCTCAAGCCTGGCCTGCTCGCTGCTGAGCGCTATCTGTACCCTGTCCCCTATCAGGGTGGCGGTGGCGTAGAGACCGCTTATCAGCGGCATCATGCCCACCACCCGGCCTCCCTGCCAGCGGTAGAAGGTGACCGGCTGATAGGAGCCCATCTGCAGCAGCACGGGCCGCCCCGAGAGGCCGCGCACCTGCCAGTTGTCCTGCTGGGTGCGCTGGTAATCCTCGGCGCCCCCCTCCACCAGCCAGCGCCGTCTGGCGTTGTCATTGCCGACGCCTATCCCCAGCTGCCGGCTGCCGGACGCCCCCGCCACCCGCCACTCGATGAGCAGGCTCTGGGGCGGCTGATTGAGCTTGTCCAGCACCCTCTCGGCCTCCTGCAACTGGGCGGGCGTCCCGCTCAGCACCAGCTGGTTGCCCATGGCACTGACCCCAAGCTCGGGGTAGAGCTCCTTGAGGGTCTGCACCGTCCCCTCTGCCTCAAACACCGGGATGACCTTCACCTCGGCCTGCAGGGGCAAGGCCCAGAGTCCGCAACACCCGAGCACCCAACACCAAGCTCTCATCCTCGTCTCCCTCTTGCCGTCTCTCATGGCGTCTCTCTCATCACTCCTTGCGATCATGGGCCATGGCGCCCCGATTGCAATGGCAAGGGGCAAGCGGCCTGGCCCAGAACGTTATCATGAAGGTCCTTTTCCGGCTCGCTTTAGAGCCCAAAGCAAAGACTCATTGAGAGACCGCTCAATACAAATAAAAATGGTTATCATTTGTTGTCACGACAATATCCCTCGGATACAATTCGGACTCATTTTTTCGAGTCAGCCTCTGATGAAGCCAGAACCTGTCGTCTCCTCCCCTGCTGCCATCCATCTGGCCCTGCTGATCAACATGCTCTCCATGGGCAGCATGATGATGGTGATGCCGCTCGGGCCCGATCTGGTGACCAGCCTCGGCATGGCCCCGGAGCAGACAGGTTACTTCAGCGGCGGCGCCACCCTGGGAGCCGCCCTGATGGGGCTCCTTGCCGCCCCCTGGCTCGATCGGGTCAATCGCAAACCCGCCCTGCTGGTGCTGCTCACCTTGCGTTTTCTGCTGCTGATGGCCTGCGCCCTGGTGCAAGAGAGCCAGCAACTGCTGCTGCTCTTCATCCTATCCGGCTGCGTGGCCGGGCCCCTTGCCGCCATCCTGATGGCCGCCGTGCTGGACCTAGTGCCACCGGCCGAGCGTGGACGCCGCCTCGCTTACGTGGGTATGGCGTTTTCACTTGCCGCCATCCTGGTGGTGCCCGTCGCCCTGGTGCTGGCCCAGTGGCTCGGCTGGCAGAGCCCCTTCCTGCTGTTTGGCGCGAGCGGCCTGCTGCTGGCCCTGCTCTGCGCCCGCCTGCTGCCCTCGCTGCCGGTCAGCCGCGCCCCGCAGGGCCAGGGGCTGCGCCAGTTGCTGGGCTCGCCGCTCTGTCAGGGAGCCCTGTGCATCCTCTGTCTGCAGATGTTCGGCCACTTCTTACTGATCCCGCACTTTGCGAACTACTTCCAGTTCAACCTCGGTTTCCCGCGCCAGCAGATCGCCGCCCTCTATCTGTGCGGCGGCCTCGCCAGCATGGCCACCATGCGCCTGTGCGGCGGCTGGATAGACCAGGGCCGCGCCCAGAGCGCCATCTTGCTCACCAGCCTGCTGCTGGCCCTGGTCACCCTGCTCGGCTTCGCCCTGCCGGTCGGCCTGCCCGTCTACCTGCTGTTTACCCTCTTCATGGCCCTGAGCTCGGCCCGCGCCAGCACCACCCTCGCGGTCACCGCCGCCATTCCGGCCCCCCATCAGCGCGCCGCCTTCATGTCCTTCCAGGGCACGGTCACCAATGTGGCGGCGGGCCTCGGCAGCCTGATCTCCGCCAGATACCTGGTCTCCGACGAGGGAGGCGCATTGCACGGTTTCTCCACCCTGGCCTGGATCAACATCGGCTGCGGCCTCCTGGCCTGCACCGGCGTCTGGTTCCTCATCCGGGGACTGGAGCGGACAAGAGATAACAATAATCCTGCCTCTGGTACTGCCAGACAAGGAAGTCAGTGAGCATTTGGGCCCACCGCGCCCTACCCCATAACCTCTGTTTATTCATGGAGTTTTGACAATGCAGTTGCAGCATGGCGTATTTCGTTTGAACCCGATTTTGCTCTCCCTCGGCCTGCTGGCCGTACCGGGCCTGGCCCAGGCAGAGTCGGTCAAGGCCAACGAGACCATGGTGGTCACCGCCACCCAGACCAAGCACACCGAGCTGTCCGCCCCGGCCAGCGTCTCGGTAGTGACCCGTGCCGATCTGGACAAGATGAACGTCAACAACATCGGCGATGCCCTCAAGCACGTGCCGGGCGTCAACATCGTCTCCACCAACCCCACCGGCCGCAACGAGATCAAGATCCGCGGCATGGGGGGTGACTACACCCTGCTGCTGATCAACGGCAAGCGGGTCAACGCCCGCGAGACCCTGGGCAGCGCCTACGGCAACGACTTCGACTTAAGCTCCATCCCCATGGCCGCCATCGAGCGCATCGAGGTGATCCGTGGTCCCGTCTCCTCCCTGTATGGGGCCGATGCCCTGGGGGGCGTGGTCAACGTGATCCTGCGCCAGGCCAAGGAGAAGACTGAGGCTGCCGTCGGTTACACCCACAGCATGCCCACCGAGGGTGATGGCGGCGATGCCAACCAGGCCAGCGCCTATGTTTCCGGCGCCCTGATCGACAACAAGCTGCTGGGCAGCGTGGTGGTGGAAGGCTATCAGCGCGACAACTGGAAGAGCGATCAGTCCAACAACCCGGACGCCGATGCCCTGGAGAAGCGTGAAGTGGTCAACGTGCTGACCAGCCTGAAGTGGCTGGTGGCGGACAACCAGGACATCGACTTCGATCTGGGTTACAACCAGAACGACATGGACAGCTACTTCAACAACGTGCCCCGCGCCCCGACCGCACCGGCCACCCCCCACAACGTGCAGAACCTGGATCGCCTGAGCCTGGGACTGACCCACAACGGCCGTTGGGAGCACTTCGACAGCCGCGCTCGTTACTACTTCGAGCAGATTGATCTGATGGATGACTCCCAGCTCAATGGCGGCGCCGCCGACATCACCCAGACCAACAACACGGTGGACGGTCAGATCAGCGGTTACCTGGGTGATCACCTGCTCACCTCAGGCGCCGAGCTGCGCAAGACCGAGCTGGAGCACAGCCGCAACATCGCCAATGGCAGCGTGGATGCGACCCAGAGCGCCGTCTACCTGCAAGACGAGTTCGGCTTCGGCGATCTGGCCCTGACCCTCTCCGGTCGTCTGGATCACCACGAGACCTATGGCACCGAGTTCAGCCCGCGCGCCTACGCCCTCTACACCCTGACCGACGAGTGGGTGATCAAGGGTGGCGCCGGCAAGGCGTTCAAGGCCCCGACCCTGGCCCAGTCCAGCGAAGGCTTCTCCACCACCGCCTGCCGCGGCGCCTGCCAGGTCATCGGCAACCCGAACCTGAAGCCGGAAACCGCCGTCAGCTACGAGCTAGGCACCGCCTACGAGGCCGCGCGCTTCGGCGCCGGGGTGACCGGCTTCCACAACGAGATCGAGGATCTGATCCAGAGCGATCAGTGGGGCCCGGGCTACCGTCCGACCGTGATGACCTACCTCAACGTCAAGGAGGCCCGCATCAAGGGTCTGGAGCTGACCGGCTGGGTCGACGTGCTGGACAACGTCAAGCTGACCGGCAACTTCACCCTGCTGGACTCCGAGGACAGGAGCACAGGGGACGATCTGGCCAAGACCCCGGATCACACCGGCAACCTCGGCCTGGACTGGCAGGCGAGCGAGCTCGTCAGCGCCAACCTGGCCTGGCAATATGTCGGCAGCCAGGTGATCAAGGTGCCGGCCCGCAACTCCCAGGCGTTCACCTCCAAGCACTACCAGACCCTGGACGTGAACACCAACTGGACCGTCACCCCGGCGCTGGACTTCAAGCTCGGCATCACCAACCTCACCAACACCAAGCGTGACGAGGTGGCCACCGACGCCGACTTCATCCTGGAAGGACGCACCGTCTACGCCGGTGTCGATTACAAGCTGTAAGCTCTCCCTGTGGGAGCCCCGAGATCGGGGCTCCCTTTTTGCGTTTCTACTGCCCCGTATCAAAGGAGTTGTTGCGTGCTCAGATACCAAGCACAGCTGTTCTGGCTCGGAGTGCTGCTCCTCTTACTGCTGATTTCTCTGTCACTGGCCACAGGCGCCGGTGTCTATGGTGGCCGCGAGGTCGCCGGTTTCCTGATGGGCGATCCCGCCTTCCTGGCCGATGAAAAACTCGCCATGATAGTCAATACCCTGCGCCTGCCCCGCACCCTGGCGGCCCTGGTGGTGGGGGTCTGTCTCGCGCTCGCCGCCTCCATGCTGCAAAGCGCCACCCGCAACCCCCTGGCCGAGCCCGGCCTGCTCGGGGTCAATGCCGGCGCCGTCTTCGCCCTGGTGATAGGCCTCACCTGGTTTGGCGTCGAATCCGCCTACGGTTACCTGCTCTGGTCCGGCATGGGGGCCCTGCTTGGCAACCTCATCGTGCTCGGCCTCGGCCTCATGGTGGGGCGCTCCAACCCCCTCAAGCTCATCCTGGTGGGGGTCGCCCTCTCCGCCACCTTCGGCGGCCTCTCCAACTTCCTGCTGCTCTCCAACCGGGTGGTGCTGGAGCAGTTCCGCTTCTGGAACTTAGGATCCCTTGCCGCCTCCAGCCTGGAGTCCGTGCTGACGGTCACCCCCTTCGCGCTGGCCGCCCTGCTGCTGACCCTGGCGCTCTGCCGCCAGCTCACCCTGATGCAGATGGGGGACAACCAGGCCCAGGCCCTCGGCATCCGGCCGACCCGGGTGCGCATCGGCGTGCTGCTGGCCGCCACCCTGTTCACCGCCTGCGCCATCGCCATCGCCGGGCCCATCGGCTTCGTCGGCTTCCTGGCCGCCTACTGCGCCCGCCTGGTAGAGCCGGTGCGCCTCGCCATCCAGGTGCGCTTCTCCGCCCTGTTCGGGGTGCTGTTCCTGCTCGGTGCCGACATACTGGCGCGCTGGCTGCTGCAGCCGTTCGAGCTGCCCAACGGCGTCATTCTGGCGCTGATCGGCGCCCCCGTGCTCATCCTGGTGGTGCGCAGCGGCGGCTTCCGCTCCCTGCTGGCCGTCAAATAAGGTGCCCTCCCATGAACAACCCCATGAATGACACCCTGCCGGGCTCCCTGCCCGGGACCTCACTCCCCACCGGCACCCTGCGCCTGCGCCTCGGCCGCCGCACCCTGCTGCTGGAGCGCCGCGCCTGGCTCGTCACCCTGGCGCTGGTGCTCGCCCTCACCCTGCTCTCCCTGCTGGCCCTGACACTGGGCTCAGGCAAGATCACCATGCCTGGGGTGATCCAGACACTGCTTGGAGAGGGGAGCCGGCTCGACCAGGTGACAGTGTTCAAGATCCGGCTGCCGCGCATCGTCGCCGTGCTGGTGGCCGGCGCCGCCATGGGCCTCTCCGGCTGCCTGGTGCAGACCCTGGTCCGCAACCGCCTCGCCACCCCGGACATGATAGGGGTCAACGAGGGGGCGTCCCTTGCCATCATCATCTTCTCCCTCTACCTGACCCTCGGCAGCTGGCCCTGGTGGGCCGCCCCCTTTGGCGCCCTGTTTGCCGCCGCCGTGCTCTATGCCCTGTGCAACAAGCCGGGGGAGCAGGGCTACCTGTTCGTGGTGATCGGCATCGGCGTCTCCGAGCTGATGAACGCCATCGGCCAGTTCGCCATGTCCACCCAGTCCCTGGTGCACCTCACCAGCCTTTATCTCTGGAACATGGGCAACTTTGTCGGCCAGGGCTACGGCACAGTGCTGCCTGTGGGTATCCTCATCCTGCTGGTCTGCCCCTGGGTCGTCTATCTCTCCCGCGCCCTCGGCGTGCTGCGTCTCGGCCCCGTCACCGCCAAAACCCTGGGGGTGAACGTGAACCGGGTGCAGCTCGGGGTGCTGGCCCAGGCCATCATAGTCGCGGCCCTTGGCACCGCCATCGGCGGCCCCGTGGTCTTCATCGCCATGGCGGCCCCCATACTCGCCTCCTGGCTCTCCCGGGATCGCATAGTGCCGCTCTGGATTGCGGCCCTGTGCGGCGCCCTGATGCTGCTCGCCAGCGACACCCTGGTGCGGGTGCTGGCCAGCCCCCACGAGGTGGCCACCGGCATCATGACCCGCATTCTCGGCGGCCTGCTGCTGCTGTTCATCCTGATCAAAGACAGACAACGGGCGGACTGACCATGCCATTCATCCATTTCCAAGACAGACCGAGGGCCGCCTGATGACGCTCACCGTGAATCGACTCCATTTCGGCTATCAGCACAAGGCCATCTTCAAGGAGATCTCCCTCTCCATCCCCCAGGGCAAGCTGGTGGGCATCGTCGGCCCCAACGGGGGCGGCAAGTCCACCCTGCTCAAACTGCTGGCGGGCCAGGAGCAGCCCCAGTCCGGGGAGATACTGCTCAAAGGCAAGCCCCTGGGAAGCTATGGCATGAAGGCCCTGGCCCGGGAGCTGGCCTACCTGCCCCAGCGCCCCCTGGTGCCGCCCGGCATCCGGGTCGAGCAGCTGGTGCAATATGGCCGCCATCCCCATCAGGGCTGGTTCACCCAGTGGAGCGAGGAGGACGCCCGCATGGTGGGCTGGGCCAGGGAGCGGATGCAGCTCGATGCCATCTGGCAGCAGAGCGCCAGCTCCCTCTCCGGCGGCCAGGCCCAGCGGGTGTGGCTCGCCATGGTGCTGGCCCAGGATGCGGATCTCATCTTGCTGGACGAGCCCACCAGCGCCCTGGACATAGGCCACCAGACCGAGGTGATGGAGGCCATCCACAGGGTCGCCGCCGAGGGCAAGACGGTGCTCATCGTCATCCATGATCTCGCCACCGCCGCCCGCTACTGCGACGAGCTGATTGCCCTGGGGGACGGCGGCATCCAGGCCATGGGCCCGGCCCGGGAGGTGGTGACCAAGTCCCTCATCGATCGGCTCTACCAGACCGACGTGGACATACTGCACGCCCCCGGCGACGGTGCCCCCGTCATAGTGCCCCGCAGGCGCGTCGACCATGCGCAGTCGGCCTGAGCCGGATAGCAAGAAACCGCCTGATGGCGGTTTCTTTGTCTGGGCCGAAGCCTCACTCTCATAGCAACAATGCGGTGAGCACGCCCCCCGACAGCGGCTGCCAGTGCAGGGTGCAGCGCCAGCCAGCCGGCAGGGTCGGCGTCAACGGGACCTTCAGCTCCAGGGTGAGGCTCTGGGCCGTCATCCCCAGCCAGCGGGCATCGAGAAAGTCGAAGTAGCGCCCCACCCTGGGATGGAGCGCCTTGAACAGGCTCTCCTTGGCGGAAAACACCAGGGTCAGCCCTCTGGCCCTGTCCAGCCCGAGCGCGCGGGCCCCGCCCTCCAGTCGCCCCCACTCATCCTCATCGACTATGCCGGGCCAGAGCTGACTCCCCTGCTCCGGCCCCAGCCAGGCCTCCAGATCCAGCCCCATCCCCCCCTGTGCGGGGCGCACCCCGCACAGCGCCACCCCCTGCCCCGCCAGCTGGCTGTGGCTGATGCTCCCCTCCATTCCCGCAGGCCAGAGGGGCTCCCGGGCGCTCCCGATGGCCACGCGGCATCCCGCAAGGCCAAAGGGACGCAGGGCCTCGCGGGCCGCCAGCCTACCGGCCAGAAACTCCCCCAGCCGCTTGGGGGCCGCACGCTCCAGGCTGGCGGGCAGCGCCATGCCGTGGGCCGCGAAGCAGGCGGGGGTAAAGGCGGCGGCATCGAAGCAGATGCGATGCAGGGTCAAGGGGGGCGTTCCCGGCAGCAACAGGTGATCCCGTTGCAAAAGGAAGGCGGTGAGAGGGGATAAGGGGGGCATCTGGGCTCCTCGCAATGGCGCCTCATGGTATCAAACCCCCAAGGGCAGACACCACAAATACAAATGACAATGTTTCTCACTTGCGCTTCTGTGATAGCATGTCCCCGCCCATTTGGACCCCGGTTTTAGGCTGACTGGCAGGCACGACCAACAGGGGCCGCCCTGCATGGGCCAAGCGTGCCGCCGATTTCACCCATTAAGGATGTAACCATGAAGATCTTCTCCCCCTTGGCCGCCGCGCTCATGCTGGCCAGTCTGGTCGGCTTTCAGGCCCAGGCAGGCACCCGCCAGGTGCTCGATGCCAACGGCCAGACCCACACTGTCCCCGATGCGCCCCGGCGGGTCGTGGTGCTGAGCGAGCTCGATCTCGACAGCGCCCTCACCCTGGGGGTGCAACCGGTCGGCACAGTCAACGGCCGCGGCCAGTCCACCCTGCCCCGCTATCTGCTGGACATGGCGGGCAAGGAGATCCAGGTGGTCGGGGATCTGGACAACCCCAATCTGGAGAAGCTGATAGACCTCGAACCGGATCTCATCCTCACCGGCCAGACCAAGCCAGAGCTCCTGGCCCTGCTCAAGGAGATAGCCCCCACAGTCGTCACCGGCAACTGGGGCGAGCCCTGGAAAACCGTGTTCAACCGCAGCGCCAATGTGATGAACAAGGAGGCCGAGGCCAAGGCCTTCCTCGCCCGGTATGACGCCCGCCTGACAGAGGCCCGCAGCAAGCTCGCCAAGCACCAGGGGGAGCAGGTGAGCATAGTGCGCTGGAACCCCAAGGGGCCTAGCTACATGCACGGCGGCACCTTCGCCAGCAGCGTGGTCACCGAGATGGGGCTGGCTCGCCCTGCCCACCAGATCGGCGACAAGAGCCCCCACTCCCCGGCGCTGAGCCTCGAATCCCTCAACCTGCTGGACGGTGACTGGCTGGTGGTCGGCACCCTGAGCACCAGCGGCGATGCGGTGGATGCCATGAAGCAGGCCGAGCAGACCCCGGCCTTCCAGCAGCTTGGCGCCATCAAGGGCAAGCGCTTCGGCGCCGTGGACGGGTCGCTCTGGACCTCCACCGGCGGCCCCCAGGCGGCCCTCAAGGTGATCGACGACGTCGAGCTGCTGCTCACCAAGCCGGACGCGGCCCCCATCGCGCACTGATCCCCATCTCGGTTGACTGCCAACAAGAAGCCCGCTTGATGCGGGCTTCTTTGTTTATCAACGCTTGCGAGCAACGGGCAATGCTACTCCGGCAGAGGCAGCGCCTTTCTGTCCAGTTTGCCGCTGCCGGTCTTGGACAGGGCATAGAGCAAGAGGATGCGCGCCTGACCCATGTAGTGAGGCAGGTTGCTGACCTGCAGCCCTTTCATCATTCCGGCAGGGGCAGCGCCTTTCTATCGAGCTTGCCGCTGCCGGTCTTGGGCAGGGCATCCAGCAGGATAAGTCGCGCCGGCACCATGTAGTGAGGGAGCGTGGCCTGCAGCCCCTTGCGCAGGGCCAGGCGATGGAGGGTCACCCCGCTTTTCGCCTCCACATAGCCCACCAGCATGGCCTCGTCCCCCTCGCCCACCAGGCGCACCGCCGCCTCCTGCACCCCGGGTTGACGGCGCAGCCCCGCCTCCACCTCCCCGAGTTCGATGCGAAAGCCCCGCAGCTTGACTTGATCGTCCCGCCGCCCCAGATAGAGGAAGCTGTCCGCCCCAAGCAGTCGCACCCTGTCGCCGGTGCGATAGAGGCGATGGCTCCCCAGGCGCAGGAAGGCGGTCGCCGTCAGGGCGGGCTTGCGCCAGTACCCCTCGCACAGGGCCGGGCTCTCGATGCAGAGCTCACCGACCTCCCCTTCCTGCACCTGCCGCCCCGTCTCGTCCAGCACCCAGTGGCGATAGCCGGGCAGGCTGTGGCCTATGGTGATCTGCCCCCCTGCCGGTGGCCAGCGCACCTCGCTCACCAGGGACCAGACGGTGGCCTCGGTGGGCCCGTAGCAGTTCCACAACCGCCGGGTGCGAGCGCAAAGCTGCTCGGCCAGCCCCATATCCAGCGCCTCGCCGCCGCACAGGGCGGTGAGGGTATCGCCCCCCTGCCAGCCGGCCTTGAGCAGCATGCGCCAGCAGGCCGGAGTGGCCTGCAGGACGTTGATGGAAGGATCTGCCGCCAGCAGCGCCAGCATCCCCAGGGGATCCTTGTTGTGCTCGCCCCCCGCCACCGTCAGCCTGCCACCGCCCCAGAGCGGCCCCAGCATCTCCAGCAAGGAGATGTCGAAGGCCGGGGTGGTGATAAAGAGCCAGTGGCAACTCGGGGAGAGTCCTAGCCGCTCGCGGATCCCGTCGAGGAAACAGAGCAGGGCCCGGCGGCTGATGACCACCCCCTTGGGCTCGCCGGTGGAGCCCGAGGTGAACATCATGTAGGCCGCCAGGGCGTCGTCCACCCTGGGCCAGGAGAGAGCCCCGCCAGGGGCCGGCCCCTTGAGGGGGCGCAGGGGGCAACCGAAATCCGGGGTCCCCGCCTCCTCATCGCAGATCACCGCCGAGAGCCTGGCCTGGCGGGCTATCCCCTGCAGCCGCGCCAGGGGAAAGTCAGGTTCGAGCGGCACGAAGCAGAGGCCGAGCCGCAGGCAGGCCAGCAGGCTGGCCACCAGATCCGGGTTGCGGGAGAGATAGAGGCCGACCCGCTCTCCCACCGCCAGCCCCTGCAGGCGGGCGGCGACGTGCTCGACCCGCCCATTGAGCGCCCCGTAGCTGAGCCACTGCCCTGCGGTTGCACCATCCCGGGTCTCTGCCATTTCCACACTCATGCCCACGCCCATACGGATGGCGGGGGCCAGCGGGGTGGCGGCGAGGCAAGCCGCCAGCCGAGAGCCGAGGGAGTGCTCCCTGGCCCCGGCGCCCGCCCCCTTGCCTGAGCCTATCGCCATCGTCATAGCACCTCCTCGGGCTGGCGCACCAGCCAATGGTTGAACAGCCGGCTGGGGGAGCCATATCTCTTGAGATCCCCCAGGGTGAGGGGGGCCCGCCCATCGGCAAAGGCCTCATTGAGGGCCGCCAGCAGGGCGAGCTGCTGCACCGAGTCCACCCCAAGATCCTGCAGGCTCTGCTGCCAGCCCCCTGGCACGCCGCCATGACGCTGCCACAGCTCCACCAGGGAACGGGCCGCCACAGGGATGTCAGCCGGGCAGGGCGCAGCCCCTGCGGCGCGCGCGGCCACCTCTGTCGTCAGAGTCGGCGCCTCGGGTCTGGCCGATTGCGCCAGACTCGCCTGCGCCAGCCATTCCAGCTCTCTGATCCAGTCGGCCAGCACGGCCTCGGCCTTCGCCATGGGGATCTGATCCCCGTCGAACTCGAGGCGCAGGTTGAGCTGGCCGCCACGGGCATTGACCACCAGGGAGAGCGGCAGCTCCACCTTCTCCACCACGGAGCCAAAGTGCGGCACCAGCTGGTGGGACTCGGGGGCGGCAGGGGCCGCCGGCATGGGGTAGTTCTCGAACACGAACAGGCTCTGGAACAGACGCGCCCGCCCTTTCGTCAGCGCCGCCAGCGACTGGGTGCCGTGCTCGTTGAGCGCCATCAGGTCGGTCTGCAACCGGGCGATATGCTCGGCCAGGCTCAGCTCGGTGCGCCACTCCAGCGCCAGGGGCAGGCTGTTGATGTAGAGGCCGACACTCTGGGTGATCCCCTCGATGGGGTAGTCCCGGCCAGGGGTCACGTTCCCCACCAGGGTGACGGCATCGCCAGAGCGGCGTGCCAGCAGGCGATGCCAGGCATATTGGGCCAGCAAGCCCGCTGTCACGCCAAGATCGCGGGCACGGCTCTCCAGCTGGCGCGACAGCGCCGGTGCCAGGGGCTGGCCACACACCGCAGGCCGCTGCTGGGTATGGCGCCGGGTCAGCTGGGGATCCAGCGCCACCCCGAACAGGGCGGACAGGTCGTTGGGCCTGGCCAGCAGCTCGCCACGCCCCTGCCAGTAGGCGTCGGCGCTGCGGGTCTGGCTCGCGATATGGCGGCCAAATTCGAGCCAGGCGGTATCCGGCTCGGCTTGCGGCAACAGGCCGTTCATCAAAGCCTGATAGCTGCTATGCAGCGCCCCCAGCAACACGGGGCCGCTCCAGCCATCCAGCACGCCGTGATGGGCGCTGAAGACAACCTTGTGGTGATCGGGGGCCAGTTTGAAGCAGGCAAGGCGCAGCAGGGGCGCCTGCTCGAGCGGGATCGGGCGGACCAGATCCTGCTGGCGATAGGCCTGGATCCGTGCCTCTGCATTTTCCACCTCGGACAAGTCCTCATAGTGGAACGGCAGCTCGGCGCGCTTCATGATGCGCTGCAGCGCGACTCCGTCCGCCAGCACCAGTTCGCTGCGAAGGGCCGGCCAGCGGGCGATCTGCCCCTGCCAGGCCTGACGGTAGACCGCCACGTCCAGCGGCTGGTGATAGTCGATCTCGGTCTGCAGGTGATAGGCCGTGTCACCGGGCACCAGCGCCCTGTGATGGAACATGCTCTGCTGAAGCGAGGTCATGGGCAGCAGGGTCTCCACCTCGCGCCCGGCCAGCACCTGGTCCAGCGCAGCTTGGGAGAGTCCCAGCCCCGGGAAGTCGCTCGGGGTGTGGCGCGGGGCCGCCTGGGCGCAGCAGTGCTCCACCAGCGCCGTCAGGTTGTCCGCCAGCCGCGCCATCAGGGCGTCGCTCCCTTGCTGGTTGAGAGCGCCGACCTGACGCAGGGTGAGGCGGCCATCAAACACGCCCCCGTGCAGGCTGATGAGCTCGCGCGGCAGGTTGTCCGGCGAAGAGGGAGCCCCCGGCGCCACGGGCAGGGGCTGCCAGGGCTGAGCGGCCTCCCCCTGATGGCTGACTCCCAGGTAGTTGAAGACGACAAGGGCTTGCGGTAACTCCTGCCCACGGGGATGGTGCAGGCGCAGGGCGTTGAAGCCCACCCCCTTGTCCGGCACGGCGCGCAGCCGCTCCTTGGTGGCGCAGACCAGCCCATCCCAGGCCCCGGCATCCTCCAGCGCCAGCGGATAGGTGCTGGTGAACCAGCCCAGGGTACGGCTCACGTCGAGTTCGGCATCGATGGCCTCACGGCCGTGCCCTTCCAGCATCACGCAGTGACGGCTGCCGTAACCCTGCTCGCTCAGGGTACGGGTCAGTGCCGCCAGCAGCAGGTCGGGCACCCGGGTGAAGTAGGCCTGGTTGGCGGTGTCGATGAGGCGGGCCGTGGTCTCCTGACTCAGTTGCAGCAGGCTGGCGGCGGCGCGACCATCGGCGGCACGTTGCGCCGAGAGCAAGCCTGACTCGCAGCCCTCCCCCTGAGCCAGCCAGAAGCCCATCTGCTCCTCTTCCCGTTTGGCGTAGGCCGCCAGCCCCTCGCCCCACTGGCGATAGCTGCTGCCCTTGGCGGGCAGGGGCTCGCCCCTGCTCACCCGAGCCAGATCCTCGGCCAGAATGCGCCAGGAGACCGCATCGATCACCAGATGATGGAAGGCGAGGAAGAGCCCCTCCACCGTCTCCCCGTCCACCGTCAAATTGCGCAGGCGGGCCCAGGCCAGGGTGTGACCACTGGCGGGATCGAGCTCCCCTTGCTGTTCGCTCAGGCGGGCCTGCAGCTCGGCCTCATCGAGATTGGCAGCGTCCAGGGTCGGCAGCGGCGGCAATGGCAGCTCGGCCAGGTAGCGCTGGCCGGTCGGGGTCACCGCCAGGCGCAGGGCATCGTGGTGCTGGCGCAAGGCATTGAGCCAGCCGCGCAGGGCCTCATCGTCCACCCCGGCTGGCAGGCGCAGTATCACCCCCTGGTTCCAGTGACCGGACTTGGCAAAGCCCTGCTCGAAGAACCAGTGCTGGATGGGGTGGAGCGGGAACTCGCCGGTCAGGCTGCCCTGCTCGCTCCTGTGGCTGACCGCCTGCTGCTGGCCGAGCTGGCGGCAGAGGCGGCGCACCGTCTTGGCTTCGAACACGTCCTTCACGCTGCAGTGCAGCCCCGCATCCCGCAGCCTGGTGGTGAGCTGGATGCTGAGGATGGAGTCACCGCCTAAGCGGAAGAAGTCATCCTCCACCCCGAGGGGCTGCTTGAGCACCCCTTGCCAGATGGCAAGCACGGTCTGCTCCAGTTCGTTTTGCGGCTCGCCCTTGCTCTGCTGCCAGACGATGGCGGGCAGACGGCGCAGGTCCAGCTTGCCGTTGGGGGTGAGTGGCATCTCGGGCAGCCAACAGAGGCGCGCCGGCACCATGTATTCGGGCAGGCACTCGCCGGCCCGCTGCAGCAGGGCATCGCCGTCGGGCTCGCTTGCCCCGGCCTGCAGACAGGCGTAAGCCAGCAGGCGACCCTCCTGCACCACCACCTTGATCTGGCGCATCGCCGGGCACAGCGAGGCAATCTGGGTCTCTATCTCCCCCGGCTCGATGCGATAGCCGCGCAGCTTGATCTGCTCGTCTATCCGGCCCAGATACTGGATGTTGCCATCGCGGCGCCTAAGGGCCCGATCGCCGGTGCGATAGAGACGATGGGAACGATCAGCCAGCGCCAGCTCGATAAAGGCCTCCTGGGTGCGCTCCGGCAGATTGAGGTAGCCGCGAGCCAGCCCCAGCCCCGCCAGGCAGAGCTCGCCGGGCACCCCCACCGGGCAGAGGTTGCCCGCCTCGTCCAGGATCAGCGCCTTCAGGTTGTTGACGGGGCGGCCTATGGTGATGGGCGCCCCCGGGGTGAGCCGCGCGCAGAGCGCGGTGACGGTGCACTCGGTCGGGCCGTACATGTTGAACAGTGCCACCCGCTCCCCCCAGCGCTCCACCAGGCTGCTCGGGCAGGCTTCACCACCAAAGCCGATGGCCTTGAGGGAGCCGAGATCCGCCGCTGGCAGCAGGTTCGCGAGCAGGGCGGTCGGCAAAATCATATGGCTGGCACCCCGCGCGATCGCGGCACTGATCACCCCCTCCCCCGGCTCGCCGAAGTGCAGGGCCGCGCCGCAGTACAGGGGCAGCAAGCTGGTCATGTTGCCCGCATCAAACGAGAGGGACATGCAGTTGAACATGGCACCATTCTGATCAAGGGCGATGCGATCGCCGTGATCCGCCATCAGGTTGACCAGGCTGCCCTGCTCCACCATGACCCCCTTGGGCAGGCCGGTACTGCCGGAGGTGTAGATGATCTGGGCCAGCATGGCGGCATCCCGAGGCAGTGCGGGGGCGCTGGTTGGCATCTTGTCCAGCGCAAGCTGGTGCAGGTTGTGGTAACCGGCATCTGTGCCCTTGATGGCCTCGGCAAGCCGGGCATCCGGCTCTCCCCCGAGCACCAGCGCAATACTGGCGTCGCTCAGGATATGGGCCAGCCGCTCGGCGGGATAGGCAGGGTCCAGCGGCACATAGGCCGCCCCCGCCTTCCAGCAGGCGAGCAGGGCAACCACGAAGGCGACATCGCGTCTGGCCTGGATGCCGATGGCGGCGCCCGGGGTGACGCCCTGGGCCACCAGCCAGTGGGCCAGCCGGTTGGCACGCACCTCCAGCTCGCCATAGGTCAACGATTGCGCGCCGTCGCTCACCGCCAGCGCGTCCGGCAACTGAATAGTGCGCCGCTCGATATGACAGAGCAGGGTGTCGCGGCTCGGGTAATCCGGCGGCAGGTCGGCCAGCTCTGCGGCCAGCGCTGCCTGGTCGGTGCCCGCCTCCAGCGGCAACTGCCAGATGTCGGTCTCGGGGGCCGCCACCACGGCGCGCATCAGGTGCAGCAGGCGATCGGCAAGAGCCTGGATGGTCTCTCGCTCGAACAATGCGGTGGCAAACAGCCAGTCCACCCTGACGGAGTCCATCAGCTCGGTCACCTTGACCGAGATGTCGGTCTTGGCCGGCAGCACAGGCGAGGTCTCCTCCACCAGCTGGCAGCCGGGGATGAGATCGTTGAAGTCCACCTTGGCCTGATAGACCAGCATGATCTGGAAGATGGGGTTGATGGCGGTGGTGCGATCGGCACCGATGGCCTCGGCCAGCGCCTCGAAGCGGTAGAGCTGGTGATCGAAGGCCGCCAGATCCTCCTCCCGGCACTGCTGCAGATAGTCGACAAAGCTGGGCCGCCCTTCCAGCTGGGTTCTCAGCACCAGGGTGTTGACGAAAAAGCCCACCAGCGACTCGATCTCGTGACGCTCGCGATAGGCGAGCGGGGTGCCGATCACCACCTCCTTCTCGCCGCTCTGGCGCACCATCAGCAGGGCAAACAGGGCGTGCAGGCCGATGAAGTTGGAGGTGCTGTGGCGCTGGCAGAGGCGCTTGAAGCTCTCCCACAACTCGTTGTCTATGGTGGAGAAGACCAGCTCGCCGCCACTGTCCTGATGGGCCGGGCGCGGCTTGTCGAGCGGCAGGCCGTGCACCTCGGGGCTGCCCCCGAGCCGGTCGACCCAGAACGGCTTGAACTCGGCGTGATAATCGAGAAAGCGGTCCGAGTTGAACCAGCGGGCATAGTCGATGTAGGTGAGCGGTAGCTCGCTCACCTGCAGGGGTTCGCGGTTCTGATGGGCAAGAAAGGCGCGCTTGAGATCCGCGAACATGTTCTTGACCGACCAGCCGTCGGAGATGATGTGGTGCTGGGTGATCAGCAGCACGTGCTCGCGGCTGCCCAGCCGAATAAGGTGCACCCGGCTCAGATCCCCCTGGGTCAGGGAGAAGGGGCGGCCGATCTCTTCCCGCACCCGGCGGGCCACATAGGCCTCACGCTCGGCAATGGGCTCTGCGCTCACGTCCTCAATCTGCAACTTGAAGGGCGTGTGGGGCAGGATCTCCTGCGCCCCCCTGCCCGCCTCGTCCTTGATAAAGCGGGTACGCATGCTGGGGTGGCGGGCAAACAGATGGTCGAAGGCAAACTCCAGCGCCGCCGTGTCCAGCTCTCCCTTGACGCGAAAATAGACCGGCATGTTGTAGAGGTGGGAGGCCTCCTCGTACTGCTCGATAAACCAGAGCCCGCTCTGGGACGAGGAGAGCGGCCCCTGCCGGGCGCCCTCGGCGGCGATAGGTTCTTCGAAGGCGGCGCGGGCCGCCAGGCAGCGCACCAGCTCATCCTTGTGGGCCTTGATGGTGGCGCCGATGGACGGCGTCACCGCCTCCTTGCTCGACTGGGAGATAAGCTGGCCTTTCTCGTTCAGAGCGAGCTTGACCCCCTGCCGTTCCAGCTGTTTCAACAGCAAAATCATATTGTTCATCTGTTTCTCAAGCCTCAGGCACTCAGGGTGGCGCCGCCGTCGACGACCAGATCCTGCAGCGTGATGTGGCTGGCCAGATCCGAGGCCAGGAAGAGGACGGTATGGGCGATCTCCGCCGGGGTGGCTACCTTGCGCAGGGGGATGCCGAGCTTGAACTGCTCCGGCAACCCGGCAATGGTGCGGGCCATGGCCTCCTCGCTTGGCAGCATGCCACGCAGCATGGGGGTATCCGTCGAGCCCGGCGACACCAGGTTGGCGCGCACGCCGAAGGGGGCCAGCTCCAGCCCCACCGTCTGGGTCAGGCTGGTGACCGCCGCCTTGGAGGCGCAATAGGCCGCCATCTGCATGCGCGGCACATGGGCGGCGTTGGAGCCGATGGTGACGATGGCGCCGCGCTGCTGCTCCTTGAAGTGGGGCACCAGGGCCCGCAGCAGATAGAAGACGCCGCTGGCGTTGACCGTCATGCAGTCGTGCCAGTCGTCATCGCTCAGGGCGTCGGTGGGGCCGAGGCGCAGCACCCCGGCCCCGTTGACCAGCACATCGAGCCCGCCGTCCGCCAGCAGCGCTGCGCAGCAGGCGTTGACCGCCTTCGAATCGCCAATATCGAGCAGCCGGGTGGCATAGGGGTAGTCTGCTTCGGGAAATGCCAGATCCAGCCCCACCACGATTGCGCCGGCCGCCACGAACTGCGTCGCCACCTCGCGGCCGATACCGCGCCCGGCCCCGGTCACCCAGACCCGCTTGCCAGTGAAATCAAAGGCCATTGCTTGTTGCTCCTTATCCATCACCACACCATCTCCACGCTCTCTTCGTCCTCGGCAAGCAGGCCGTCGAGGAAACGGCAAAAGTCATCCAGGCGCGGGTGATCGAACACATCGGAAACCTTCACCTGCACCCCGAACTCGGCGCCAAGCCGGTTGACGATCTGGATGGTCTGCAGGGACTGGCCTCCCAGTTCGAAGAAGTTGTCGGCAGGCGCCATGGTGGCGAGCCCCAAGATCTGCTGCCATATGGCGCCGACCCGGTTCTCGGTCTCGCTGCCCAGGGTCAGGGCTTCGCCGCCCGCCTGGTAGGCGGCCAGCAGGGCCTTGCGATCCAGCTTGTTGGAGCCGGTGCGGGGCAACTGGTCATAGTGGCGATAGTCGGTGGGGATCATGGCGGCGGGCAGCACCCTGGCGAGCTGCGCCTTGATGACCCGGCTGTCGCGCTCCGGCCCCGCCACGAAGGCCACCAGCCGGCGCACGCTGCCGATGCTCACCCCCTGCACGCACGCCTCGTCCACCCCCGGCAGGGCCAGCAGCTGGGCCTCCACCTCACCGGGCTGGATGCGATAGCCACTTATCTTGAACTCGTTGTCGCGCCGGCCGAGGTAGACCAGCCGGCCGGCCACTAAGCACACCCGATCGCCGGTGCGATAGACGGGCATCAGCTCCGCGCCAACCCGCAGGGTGCCAAAGCTCCCTTGCACACCGCCCACGTAACCATTGGCCAGTTGTGGGCCGAGCAGCACCAACTCTCCTTCCTCGGCAGGTTGCTCCCCCGCCCCCAGAATGAGCGCCTGCATGCCGGGCAGCGGCAGGCCGATGGGCAACTGGGCCTGGCTCGGGTCTTCCTGTTGCAGCTCCTGGGTGGTCACCACCACGGTCGTTTCGGTGGGACCGTAGGTGTTGAAGAGGCACACATCGGAGCGGCCCTGACGCTGCCACTGGGCCAGCTGCTCGGGGTAGACCGCCTCGCCGCCGATGATGACGGTAGCCAGATTGGCAGGAATATGGGCCTGACCCGCCGTCAGCGCCACCACCCACTCGTTCCAGAAGGCGGTGGGCAGGTCGAGGTGGGTGATCCCCATCTGCTCCACCCCGGCCGCAAAGGCGGGCATGGATTCGAGCAGGGCGTCGGTACGCAGTACCAGGGTGGCGCCGGCGCTCAAGGTAGCGAACACCTCCTCGATGCTGGCGTCGAAGTTGAAGGGGGCGAATTGCAGCATCCGCGCCTCTTCATCCAGGTGATAACGGCAGCGGGCGGCGGCGGCGAAGTGATCCAGCGCGCCGTGGCTCACCGCCACCCCCTTGGGCAGGCCGGTCGAGCCCGAGGTGAACATCAGGTAGGCGACGGCACGGCCGGCGGCCGGCTGGTTGAGCCGATCATCGCTCACCAGATCCCCCGCCAGCAGCGTGCGCCCCTCAAACAGGCTGGCCAGCTTGTGACGGTACTCGGCCTGGGTGATCAGGGTCTTGACCTCCCCCAGCCGCAGAATATGGCCCTGGCGCTCCAGCGGCTGCTCGGGGTCGAGGGGCACATAGACGGCGCCGGCCAGCAGCACCGCCAGCTGGGCGAAGATGGCCTGGGGGGTGCGGGCCAGCATGACCCCCACCTTGTCGCCGGGGACGACGCCTGCGGCCTGCAGGGCGGCCGCCATCTGTTCGGCTCTGGCCAGCAGCGCCTCGTAGCTGAAGCGGACCTCTCCCTGCGCCGTGCTCTGAATCAAGGCAATCTTGTCCGGGGTCTGGGCGGCGAAGTGGCAGAGCGCCTCCAGCACAGGCCGCACCTGGAGAGCTTCATGGGCGGGGCCGGCGATCAGGGCGCTGGCTCGCTGCTCGGCCAGCCAGTCGGCCTTGAGCGCTCCCAGGGTCTGGGCGGGCTCGGCCAGCCAGCGTTCCAGCAGGGCAAACAGGGTATCGGCGATGGCCGCCAGATCGGCCTGCTGGTAGCAGTCGGGGTTGGCGTCCAGATCCAGGCGTGGCTGGCCATCGACGCCGACCTGCACCTCGATGGTGAGATCCTCCACCGGGCCGGCGCTGATGTTGAGAATATGGGCAGATAGCGGCCCGAAGCGGCGAGCGTGATCAAACGGCATGATGTTGACCAGGGGGCCGAACAGGCGTTTGTCTCCCCCCACCAGACCAAGGTCGCGGCGCAGCAGCTCGTAGCGGTAGTGCTGATGCTTGCGCACCCCGCGCTTGGCCTTGGCTACGGCGCCGGCGGCCCCCGCCAGATCCAGCCCCTCTTCGAGCTCCAGAGCAAGGGGGGTGATGTTCATCTGCATGCAGGGCACGGTCAGCGACGCCGAGCCGATGCGGTTCATCATCATCAGGCCGAGCAGGGTCTTATCCTGGCCGCTCGACAGCGACAGCTGGGCAGAGAGACCGGCCAGCAGCAGATCGGGCCAGCCCAGCTTGTGCTCGTCGGCAAAGCCGGTCAGGGATTGCCAGAGCGCCGCCGGCAGCGGACGGCTCTCGCGGATAAATTCGGCGGCAATCGGTGCGCGGGTCTCGCCAAAGGACTTCACCTCGGGCCAGCCTTGCAGCTGCTCCTGCCAGAAGGCGCGGGCGGCGGCGTTCTTGCCGCTCTGCTCGCGGCTCGCCTCTTCTGCCAGCACCTCAGCCAGAGAGCCGAAGGGGGATGGGGAGCCCATCTCACCGGCCAGTCCCTCTGCATACAGCTCGGCGATGCGCTGGAACAGCAGGGTGGTGCCAAAGCCGTCGAGGGCGATGTGGTGCACGCAACTGTAGAGGTAATCGCGGCCGGGGCCGCGCAGCAGGGCGAAGCGGCAGGGCGCCTCTTGGGTCAGCTCGAACGGGCGGCGCAGATCGGCCCAGGCCCAGGCGCGGGCCAGGGTCTCGTCGTCGCGCTCGAGGGAGACCTCTTCATAGGCCAGGGGCAGCTCGTGCGAGACGAAGCAGACCGCCTCCTTATCGTCTTCGAAGTGGCCCTTGAGCGCCTCGCACTCCCCCACCGCCTTGGCGAGGGCGGCCACCAGCACGGCCGCCTCGACCTTGCCGTCGAAGGCGATGCACTCGGCGGTGTTGAACATCGCCTTGTCGTCATTAAGCAGATGTCCGGACCAGAGCCCCTGCTGGGGGATGGTCAAGGGGAAGCGGTTCATGGGGTCACCTCCAGGGCCTGGGCTGCCAGTTTGGCCTCGATGAGGCGCCACCAACCGTTGAGGGTCGGCAGCTTGGCGAGATCCACGAAGCCGAGCTCCACCCCGGCGGCGCGCCACTCGGTGAGCAGGGCCATGATCCGCACCGAATCCAGGCCGTAGTCGATGAGGTTCTCGTCGGGGTCAAACTCCCCTTCGTCCTCGTCGATATGACTCAGCAGCCGCGCCTTGAGCCCCTCATACGTCAGCAACGGATTGGTCAGCAGCGGATTGGTGGACAACGGATTGCTCTGGGCGGCAGAAGCGGAGGCCAGGGCAAGGGCCAGCACCTCCTCGCAGGGGATCACCTTGCCGCAGCGGGTCGCCACGTAGTCGAGCGCCATCTGGTGATCGGCCAGGGAGAAGTCTGCCACCCCGTCCGCCAGGAAGAAGGGCTGGATGTCGCGCATGAAGGCGTCGCAGGCGGTCATCATGCAGCCGATATGGCCGTAGATGCCGCCGATGATCAGCTGATCCCGCCCCTGACTTTCAAGCATCTGCTCCAGCTCGGAGCGCTGGAAGGCGCTGTAGCGCCACTTGACCAGCACGGTGTCGTCCCGCTCCGGGCGCAGCGCCGCGACCACCTGCTGCAGCTCGGGGCTCTTGTTGAGCCCCGGGCCCCACATGTCGTTGAGCAGGGCGCGATCTTCGGGGGATTGATCCTTGGGCTGGGCGGTGTAGAAGACCGGGATGCCGAGGGCCTTGCACTGCTTGCGCACGGCGGCCAGGCGCTCGGTGAGCTCCGCAATCAGCGGGCTGTTTTTGCCATAGAAGGCGGTGAAGTACTCCTGCATGTCGTGGATCAGCAGGGCGGCGCGTTTGGGATCCAGAGACCAGTCGACCTTGTTGGCCTTCCACTGGCTGGGCATGGCGTAGTTGTTCAGGGTTGGGATAGCCATAACGTCATGATTCCTTTTTAGTTTTATGCTGTTGTCAGGGACTGGTTGGCGGCGATGGCGTGCGCAATGCGCGCCCGCAGTCCCTGCTTGTCAATTTTGCCCACCGCCGTCATGGGCAGGGCGTCCAGGGTTTCGAAACGGTCGGGCAGCTTGAAGTCCGCCACCCCGCGCTCGCGCAGAAACTTGCGCAAGGCCAGCGCCTTGAGACCCGGCTCTGTGGTGACGATAAAGGCGCAGCTCTTCTCCCCCATGGCGCTGTCGGGCATGGAGACCAGGGCCGCATGGGTGATGGCCGGGTGGTGCAGCAGCTGGTTTTCCACCTCCTCCGCCGCGATCTTCTCGCCGCCTCTGTTGATCTGATCCTTCTGTCGCCCGACCACGGTGAGGTAGCCATCGGCATCCTGTACCACCAGATCGCCGGAGCAGTAGAAACCCTCGCTATCGAACACCCGGGCGTTGTGGGCCGGGCTCTGGTAGTAACCGCGGAAGGTATAGGGGCCGCGGGTGTGCAGGGCGCCAGGCTCGCCGGGGGCGACCGGGTTGCCCGCCTCATCGAGGATGCGCACCTCGTCGTCCGGGCTCATGGGGCGGCCCTGGGTGTGAATGACCTTCTCGTCGGGGTCGTCCAGCCGGGTGTAGTTGACCAGCCCCTCCGCCATGCCGAACACCTGCTGCAGCCGGCAGCCGAGCAGCGGCCCTATCTTGCTGGCCACCGCCTCCCCCAGCTTGGCACCGCCCACTTGCAGCAAGTCGAGGCTCTCGAGCCGAGTGCGCGCAGCGGAGTCAGCTTCCGCGGCCTGCAGCCAGAGTGAGACCGCCGGCGGCACCAGCGAGGTGAGGTTGACCTGGTGGCGGGCGATCAGCGGGAAACAGCTGATGGGGCTGGGATCCGGCGCCAGCACCACGGCGCCACCCGCCTCGAACACCCCGAGCGCCCCGGGGGAGCTCAGGGGGAAGTTGTGGGGCGCCGGCAGGGCGCACAGATAGCGGGTATGGGGCCCCAATTCACAGATTTCATTGCTGCGGCGCACGCTGTAGAGATAGTCATCGTGGGTGCGGGGGATGAGTTTGGGAGTGCCTGTGCTGCCGCCGGAGAGCTGGAAGAAGGCCACCTCGTCTGCCGGGGTCGGGGCACATGTCACCGGCTCACTCTCACCCTGCTTCGCCAGCCAGCGGGTCAGCCCCAGCTCCCCTGCGTCGCCATCCAGCAGCACCAGTTCGGCGCCTATGGTCGTCAGCAGCTCGCTCTCGCGACCCTTGGTCGCAAACAGCGGATGAGCCAGCGAGCCGATAAAGAGGCGGGGTTTTATCTGCTCTGCGTAAGACACCAGCTCCAGCCGGTTGTGGCTAAAGAGCGCATTGACCGGCGCGATACCGGCCTTGAGCAGGGCGAAGAACACCAGATAGAACTCGGCCACGTTGGGGAGCTGCACCAGAGCGGTATCCCCCACCCCCAGGCCGTGGCGGGCCAGATTTGCGGCCAGCCGGCTCGAAGCGGCGTCCAGCTCGCCATAGCTGAAGCGGCGCTCGCCGCAGAGGATGGCGTCGGCATCGGGGGCCAGCTCGCACTGGCGCGCCAGCATGGCGGTCAGGGGCTCGCCGCGCCAGTAACCCTTGGCGCGGTACTGCTGGGCCAGCTCTTCGGGCCAGCGGGTATAGGGCAGGAAGCGGTTGGGCTCAGTCATGGCGCCACCTCCGGACTCAGGCCAAGGGCTTTCAGATTCGGCTGCCCGCTCGGCCAGCCCAGGTATTGAAGCTGGCTCATTGCGCCACCTCCAAATCCAGGCCCAGGGCTTTTAACATGGTCCCCAGCTTGGTGCCGGTCTCGGCCCACTCCATGGCGGGATCCGAGCCTGCGACTATGCCGGCGCCGGCGAACAGCTCCACCTGGTGGCCATCGAGCACCCCGCAGCGGATCACCACGGCCCACTCGCCGTTGCCCTGGCTGTCGCACCAGCCGACGATGCCGCTGAACAGGGCACGCCGGAAAGGTTCCTGCTCGCGGATAAACTTGCGAGCCAGATCCGTGGGATAACCGCACAGGGCCGGGGTGGGATGGAGCTGGCAGGCAAGCGACAACACTGAAGCATCGCTGCCGTGCAGCCGGCCCGCTATGGGGGTGCCCAGATGCCAGAGGGTGTCCGTGCTCATCAGGGAGGGGTGGGAGGGGATCGCCAGCTCGCGGCAGTGAGGCGTCAGCACCCGGCGGATCTCGTCGATCACCAACTTGTGTTCATGCTGATCCTTGCGAGAAGCCAGCAGCTCCCGGGCCACCGCCTCGTCCTGCGCCGGTTCGCTCGCCCGTCTGGCGGAGCCCGCCAGCGGGTGGGTGAACACCTCTCCCCCGCTGACCCGCAGCAGCAGCTCCGGGCTGGCGCCGAGCAGGCGGCGGCCCTGACCGAGCGGCAGGGAGAAGTGGAAGGCGTGGGGATTCTGGGCCATCAGACGGGCCAGCACCCGCTTAGGGTCGGCGGGCTGATGCAGGGTAAGGGTGAGCTTGCGTGACAGCACCACCTTGGCGAGCTTGCCTTGGGCGAACGCATCCAGCGCAGCACTCACCGAGGCCTGGAATTCGCCAGACGCCGGGGTGCTCTGCACCGAGATGACACTGTTGGTCTCGGCGGCCTGCTCTGCCGCCTGTGCCAACGGGACAGGACGATCGCCCCGCTCATAGCGGCCGGGCACATAGAGACAGGAGGCTTCCGCCGGGTCGAAGGCGAAGGCGCCGATCAGCAAGGGATTGGCCTGGCCGGCGGCCCTGGCAGCAGCCAGCGCGTCGGCAATCTGCTGTTCTAGCAAAGGCCATTCACAGGCGGGGGTGGTGATGGGTTGCCCCAGATCAGTGGCACTGATCGCGCCCTGACCCGAGGTAAACAAGAAATCAGGCGACATCTTCGCCTCGGCAGGTGCGCCATTTTCCATTACTCGAGTATTCACGTTACACCCTCAAAGAAGATTCAAAATGATAATGATTATCAGTTTGACTTTGTGCGGCGGTAAAATACTCGCTTTGAAATCACGGGGTCAATGGGATTTTGAGTCGATAAAACAGGGGCTTTTCTGTGGATATTGGTGCCATGGCGCCGTGGCGGGCCTGCTGGCGCAGGGGATGACAACGCTACTCGAATGAACACGAATTGCCATCCCCATATGGGGGATGCGACAGAAACGGGACGAGGGAGCCCCCACTGGCGGCCGACCCGCTTTGCCCCTAAGATGGCGCCATCCGTTGTTGCCACCCATTTGATGGAACCTTCCCATGTTAAAGCACCTGCTTCTGCTCCCCTTCGCCCTGCTGCTGGCGGCCTGCTCCCTCACCCAGTACAGCGTCAGCGAGGGCGAGATCAACCAGTACCTCAAGGAGCGAGTCGCCTTCGAGAAACAGCTGGGGATCCCCGGCATCATGTCGAGCAAGATCCGCCTGGACGACATGGAGAGTCGCATCGGTCGCAACCAGACCGACAGGGTCGAGCTGGATGCCGCCGGCGATCTGCAGGTCGCGAGCCCCCTTGGCAGCCAGCAGATGAAGATCCGCCTCTCCCTCAGCGCCCGCCCGGACTATGTGGCGGAGCAGGGCGCCATCTACCTGCGTGACCTCGAACTCATCTCGGTCAAGACAGAGCCGGCCGACGTGGGCGCCGCCCTCACCCCGCTGCTGCCCACCTTCAACCAGTCCCTCTCCCTCTTCCTCTCCCAGACCCCCGTCTATCGGCTCGATGGCAACCGCAAGAACGAGGCGCGTATCAAGGAGAAGGTCGAGGCCCTCAAGGTGGAACCGGGTCGCCTGGTGATCCCCTTCAAGCTGATGTAACCCCTGCCGCCGCGCCCCCCTATTCCCGGGACCCGGGGCGCGGTTTTTCGCTTCTAAAGTTCCTTCCCTTGCCTCATAATGCACACCATTCTCATTTAGATTCATGAGAAGCGTCATAATAAAATCAAACATATGGGTGAAAAGGACATGAGAAAGACCGTACTGGTGCAGGCGATCGCCTGTGCACTGCTCAGCAGCGCCGCGCACGCTGCCGTCAAGGTGGAAGACAAGACCTTCAACACCGCCGCCAGCATGCTGGCCTATACCGAATTCGAACTCTCCGGCGAGCCGCTGGCCGAGGCCCTGGGGCTGGATCTGGACGTGCTGGACGCCAACCGCGCCGATGAGCCGACCCCCTTCGACTTCGCCGCCGGCATCGAATCCTACGAGTATTCCGAAGAGGCGATGTACGCCCTCAACTACCAGTCCGGCATGGGCCCGCACCTGGTGAACGGGCCGCAGAACCTGGCCCGTGGCGGCACCCTGGCCGACCTTGGCAAGCGGGTGCTGGCCATGGCCGACGCCGTCGGCTTCCCGGCCGATGAAGTGCCCCAGGGCATGTATCCCCTCTCCCTGCCCTACGCCTCCGCCAATCCGGAGTTCGCCCAGGCGGTGAACGCCGCCCCGGTCAACGGTGATCAGCTCACCATCAAGACCGCCAAGGGCACGGAAAAATCGGTCAAGACCCAAGTGCCGGCCTACTTCCGCGACTACGCCACCCTGCGCTGGAGCGGCAGTGACAACCTGCTGGTGCCGGCGGCCGTGGGCGGCATCCTGCTCAAGGAAGTGATGTGGTCCCAGGACTTCCTCGGCGGCATGCACGTGGCCGAGAGCGATGAAGAGGTGGAAGCCGCGTCCGCCACCATGGATCAGGATGGCAAGCACAAGCTCGGCGTCTCCGCCGCCGACGGTTTCAACGGCATGATGCTGACCGAACAGTCCATCGACAAGCTGGCCATCATGCAGAACCAGCTCGGCTTCGACGGCAAGCAGCTCGGCGCCAAGATCAGCCCCCAGTACGATCCGGCCAAGGGGGTCGTCTACTTCCCCCATCAGGTGAAAGTGACCGAGACCAGCAAGAATGAGGTCGGCGCCATCGGCAAGCTGGAGGTGGTGGATGGCTCCGCCCAGCTGCGCGACGCCTGGATGCTGTTGTGGCCGCTCTCCGAGTTCTACGCCTTCAGCGATCAGCGCACGGCCAACACCAACCAGAACCCGGCCTTCCACGCCGTGTTTGACGGCGCCCCGTTTGCCGCGGCCCCGGCCGCCAACAAGGCCAATGATCTGGGCAAGGCGGTGGCGGGCAGCGATGCCTTCTCCCTGGCGCTGAATCTCTCCAACCTGACCTTCAAGAACCTGACCGCCCTGCACTTCGAGCCCAAGGCCGGTACCCTGGTGGACAGCTGGCAAGGGGGCAAGCAAGGCACTCACGTCACCACCTTCGACGCAGCCTACGCCCTGGTCGCCCTGCAGATCTTCCAGCGCGCCCAGGATGCCCTGCCGGTCGGTTACGCTGCCGGTGACAATGGCGAGCTGAACCTCAAGACCAAGCAGGGTCAACAGGCGCTCGAGCTGGTACGCAAGCAGGCTGACTTCATCCTCGGCAAGCTGGTGGGCAAGAACGGCCTGGTCCACGACGGCCTGACCCTGGGCGGAGCGCTGGACGCCGGTCAATCCATGGAGGCGCAATTTGCCGCCATCCGTGGCCTGACCGCCGCCTTCCTGGCCACCTCGGATGCCAAGTACCGCACTGCCGCACGGGATCTCTTCATCGCCACCGACAAGGCCTACTTCAATGCCAAGGCGGGCACCTGGCTGGCGGGCAAGCAGGGTGAATACACCCCCTGGACCCAGGCCGCCATCTCCGGCGCCCTGCGCTCTGCCATGCTGAACCTGCGCAACGAAGGGGCCGAGAAGGCGCCCGAGCTGGAGCTGGCCAAGCTGACCGGCCAGTACGTCAGCTGGTTCCGTGGCACCGTCAACGGCGGCATGCAGATGGCCGAGTGGGTGGGTGACTCCGGCGAGAACGTCATCGACGGCGCCGGTGGTGACACCGACGAAGACGGCGTCCCCCAGGTGACCGCCGCCGGTGGCAAGCACGGCACCGCCATGGTGATGGCTGGCAAGGCCATCGTCAGCGAATAAGTCGGCGATGACCGCATGAAAAAGGGAGCCGCTACGGCTCCCTTTTTGTTGGTCTCGATCTCATCAGGCGAGCTTGGCCAGCATCTCCTTGGTCACCAGCACTATGCCCTGCTCGGAGCGGTAGAAGCGACGGGCATCCTCGTCCGCGTTCTCCCCCACCACCAGGCCATCGGGCAGCTTGCAGCCCTTGTCCACTACCACCCGGCGCAGGCGGCAGCCCGCCCCCACTTCGACCCCGGGGAAGATCACCGCCTGATCCAGGGTGCAGAAGGAGTGCACCCGCACATTGGTGAAGAGCACCGAGTTCAGCACGAAGGAGCCGCTGACGATGGAGCCGCCCGCGAACATGGAGTTGATGGTCATGCCGTGCTGGCCGTTTCTGTCCTGCACGAACTTGGCGGGGGGCGACATGTTCTGGCTGGTCCAGATGGGCCAGTTCTCGTCATAGATGTCGAGCTCGGGCACCACGGAGGCGAGATCCATGTTCGCCTCCCAGAAGGAGTCCAGGGTCCCCACGTCGCGCCAGTAGGGCTTTTGTCCCTCCTTGGCCCCGACGCAGGAGATGGTGAAGGGGTGCGCAAAGGCCTTGCCCTCTCCCACGATGCGCGGGATCACGTCCATGCCGAAGTCGTGCTTGGACTCCTGGTTGTGGATGTCCTCCTCCAGCAGCTGATAGAGGTATTCCGCATCGAAGATGTAGATCCCCATGGAGGCCAGGGAGACCTGGTCATTGCCCGGCATGGCGGGCGGGTTGGCCGGCTTCTCCACGAAGGCGCGGATCTTGCGCTGCTCGTCGATGTCCATGACCCCGAAGGCGGACGCCTCCGCGCGCGGCACCTCGATGCAGGCCACCGTCACCTTGGCGCCGAGGCGCACGTGATCCAGCAGCATGGCGGCGTAGTCCATCTTGTAGATGTGATCCCCCGCCAGCACCACTATGTATTTGGGGCCGTAGTCACGAATGATGTCGACGTTCTGGTAGATGGCATCGGCGGTTCCGCGATACCAGTGCACCTCGTCCACCCGCTGCTGGGCAGGCAGCAGATCGATGAACTCGTTCATCTGATAGCGCAGGAAGGACCAGCCGGATTGCAGGTGGCGCAGCAGGCTGTGGGACTTGTACTGGGTGACCACACCCACCCGGCGAATGCCGGAGTTGATGCAGTTGGAAAGCACGAAATCGATGATGCGGAACTTGCCGCCGAAATGGACGGCAGGCTTGGCGCGATTGTCGGTCAACTGCTTCAGGCGACTACCGCGTCCCCCTGCGAGCACCAAGGCCATACTCTGATTCAATAGTTGCCGTGCTTTGGCTGTGTCTACGGGTTCTAGCAACATATCTACCTCTGCTCTGTTGGGGCTGTTTTCAACCCATCTTCGCTTTTTTTGCGAACTGTGAAAGTGTTTTCACTCACATTTAGTCGCTTTCCGACGGCCCTTTTCATGGAGTTGCGTGAGTACTCAAGCGTTGTGCCGGCGGCTTGGTTAGAATTTCTACATCATGAGCATCATCAAGGATGAAACGATGTTGAATAAACATGAGGGAAATCTGCTGCTGGTCAGTGCCCTGGTCTGCATTCCCATGCTGTTGCTGCAGGGGCTCTGGCTTGCGCCTCCGGCCTCCCCCCTCACCCTGCTGCTGGTCCTGATGACCACCCTCATCGGTTTTGCCCTGCTGCTCTTTCTGACCCACAGCGTGCGCAAGGGGGAGCGGGAGAGGCAGGAGCAGCGCTGGCTGCTGGCGCTGCAACAACGGGATCCCGCCATGCTGGAGAGTCCGCAGGCACAAACGGCGCTACGCCAGCTGCTTGCCTCCTTCAGTGAAGCCGAACTCGATGCACATCGCCAGATAAGCGAGCTGCAGCAGCAGGCGACCCAGGACGAGATGACGGGCCTGCGCAACCGCCATGCGTTCAGGCGCGATCTCACCGAGCTGCTGCTGCAGGAGACGACCCAGACCGCCATCCTGGTGCTGATCCGCGCCACCGAGCTTGCCCGCCTCAACGCCCAGCGTGGTTTCCAGTCCGGGGATGCCTACATCAGGGATATTTCCAACCTCATCAATCTGGTGGTCAACCGCTTTCCCGGGCACCAGGTCTATCGCATCTCGGGCTCTGATTTTGCGGTGCTGCTCCCCTCTGACATCAACATTCCACCCCATTTGCTGGGGCAGGAGTTCAAGCGGGCCTTCGATCACTATCATCGGGAGCGGGAACTGGAAAACGTGGCCTACACAGGGCTGACTCAGCTCTCCCGCGCGCAGAATATCGAGGCTATCCTGGCCCGCGCCGATCTCGCTCTGGCACGGGCCCAGACTGAAACCATCAACGGCTGGGCCATCCAGCAGCATGATCACTCCAGCAACCTCCATGGCCAGCAGCACTGGAAGAGAGTGCTGGAGGATCTGCTGTCCCAGCCGGACTGCATCACGCTCTACAGCCAGCCGGTGCAGTCGTTCAATCGGGACATGGTGCCCTACCAGGACATCTCTGCCCGCTTCAGCAATCGAGAGGGCATACAGCTCCCCACAGACACGCTCTTTGCCATGGCACAGCGACTGGAAATGCTGATGCGGCTGGAGCAGATGCTGATCACCCATGTCATGCGCCAGTATCGCGCCTTCGACCAGCAGCCCCACCGCTGGGGGATCAACCTCTCCATCTGCCTGTTGCAGAACAGCGCCTTTTTGATCTGGTTTGATCACCAGCTGCAAAAGGATGCGAACATCAGCGCCAATCTGGTCTTCGCCCTGGATGAAGAGCACCTGAAACACAACATGGTCGGTGGAAAGCGGCTGTTTGAACTGCTCAGGCGCCATGGCAGTCGCTCCACCATTCGCAACTTTGGCAAGGGAATGGACTCCTTCACCCTGCTTCATGAGCTGAGGCCGGATTATGTGAAGCTGGATCCGCTGCTGCTTGGCACCCTGGAACGGGACATCGCCAACCAGCAGTTCGTGCGGATGATAGTCGACGTCTCCCATCGCATGGGCTGTCTGGTGATAGCGGAAGGGGTGGAGGAGCTCGGTCAGAAGCAGTTGTTGCAAGGCATGTATGTGGACGGATTGCAGGGGTATCTGATAGCACGGCCCCAGGAGCTGAGGCCCGACATTCCCCATCCGGGGATCTTCACTGGGGACGTTTCAACTTCAGCAAGGTCAGAATGATGTCATTGAGCTGGCGATAGCGCTCCAGCTCCTTCTGATCGTAACGGGTCGCCAGCATGGTCGGGTTGTGGCGGTTCTTGAGGTAACGGTTTATCTGCAGGCGATTGAAGCCGGCCACCTTGTAGACCTGTCCCAGCAGAGCATTGAGCTCTTCGTCATCCAGCCCGGCCCGGGCCAGATAGTCCTCCTGGGACGGGCTCTCCAGCTGGCAGCTCTGCTTGTCGAGGTGGCCACTCTCCTGCAGGTAGGCGAGCCACTGCTCCACATAGAGCGGCTTGCAACCGGCCAGCAGATCGAAATAACCCACCGCATCGCAGCGGCAGCCGGTCAGCAGCACCAGGGCCAGGGCGTCGCTGTCGCACTGGAAGGTCACGGGACCGCTCTGGCCCCAGTCCAGCGCCTGCACCCGGATCCGGGCCCGCGCGCCCGCCGCTGTGGTCACGTCAAAGACAAACATGGCACCTCCCGATCGGCAAAGGGTTGATGATGACCCATCTCGGCGACGGGTGCAAAGCCAAATCGCCTGCCCAGCGTGGCACCCTGCCGGCCATAAAAAAAACCGACGGCCTCGCAGCCGTCGGTTCTGGTCTCGGCGATGGCCCGCGTCGGGGCCATCAGTGCAGCACGGTTCAGGCGTCCAGCTCAACCAGCGCCTTGGCCAGCTCGATGGGCTCGAGCTCCTGGCCTTCCAGATCGGCGTTCCAGTTCGGGCCGACCAGCACATCGTCTTCGTCCAGATCGTTGACCCAGATGTCGAGGAACTCTTCCAGCTCGATCACTTCCGGCTCGTAGTCCGCCCACTCGTCCACGCAGTGCAGACGGGCATCGCCCTCGGCAGACCAGAGCGGCATGACGTCGGCATCTTCGAACTCGGCGGAGCGACACACCACCCAGTCTTCACCGTAACGCAGACCCCACACCTGACCCGACTCGCGGACTTCTTCGATGAACAGCTGGAAATTGGCGTCAAGATTGTCAGTTAGTTTGCTCATGGGGGTCTCTCTCTTGCAGGCGGTCGGCCAACGCTGGCCAATAATGGGGCTGATGGTGTCCCAAAAGCCCCCCAGACTCAAGCCTTATCCCCAAAAAGGCGGGGATAAGCGCCATCAGGTACGATATTGGGCGACCAGGGCCCCCAACTCATCGCAGGAGAGCGCCAGCTGGCTTGCCGCCTGCTCGGTCAACCGGTTCTGGGCCAGGGCATCCGCCGCCAGCTCGGTGATGGCCACCAGCCGCTGGTTGATCTCCTCGGCCGCCCGGCTCTGCTCGGCGGCGGCGGTGGCGATCTGGCTGTTCATGGCATTGATGGTGTGCACGGATCCATCGATGGCATGAATGGCGCCGTCGGCGTCACCTGCCCGGTCCGCGGTCGAGCGGGAGAGTTGCTGCAACTGGGTGATGCCGCTGACCACCCGGCCCGCCCCCTCCTGCAGCCGCTGGATCATCTGCCGGATCTCGTCGGTGGAGCTGTGGGTGCGGGTCGCCAGGGTGCGCACCTCGTCGGCCACCACCGCAAAGCCGCGCCCCTGCTCCCCGGCCCGGGCCGCCTCGATGGCGGCGTTGAGGGCCAGCAGGTTGGTCTGCTCCGCCACCCCCCGGATCACGTCGAGCACCGAGCCAATCTGCTGGGTCTCCTGCTCGAGCCGGCTAACCGCCTGCACCGTCTCCACCATCTCGTCCGCCAGCTGGCTGATGGTCTCCCGGGTCTGGGCCACCACCTGGCGCCCGTGCCGGGCGAGGTTGAGCGCGGAGTCCGCCGCCTCTGCAGCCTGGGCCGCGTGCTGACCCACCTCCCGGCTGCTCACCGTCATCTGCTCCATGGCGCTGGCCACCCGCAGGGTGTCCTGCTCCTGGCCGGTGACGATGGCGCCTGTCCGATCGACGACCTGGGCCAGCTGGTGCGCCTGCTCCCGGTTCTGGGCCGTGATCTGCTGGCTGCGCCCCACCAGCTGCGCCATCTGGCCGGCGAAGAGGTTGAAGTTGACCGAGAGCTGGCTCAGCTCGTCCCGGCCCGACTCCGGCAGCCGAAAACGCAGATCCCCCTCCCCCCTGGCGATGTTGCCGAGGGCCGATACCGACTGGGAGAGCGGCGCCACTATGCTGCGCACTATGAGTCCGACCACGGCAAACAGCAGGAGGGCCAGCACCAGGCCTACCCCGAGCAGGGTCCGCAGCACCTCCTGATACTGGGCTTCGACGTCGTCCACATAGACGCCGGTGCCGATGATCCAGTCCCAGGGGGCGAAGCGCTTGATGTAGGAGATCTTGCGCACCGGCTCCTCCACCCCGGGCTTGGGCCAGTAGTAGGCCACCTCCCCGGCCCCCTGCGCCCGCGCCAGATCGGCGAAGGCGACGAACAGCCTGAGCCCCTGCTTGTCCTCCACCCCGGAGAGATCCTTGCCGTCCAGCTCGGGTTTCATGGGGTGCATCACCATGGTGGGGTGGCTGTCGTTGATCCAGAAGTAGTCATCGGCGCCATAGCGCAGCCCCTTGATCAGCGCGAGGGCCTCGGCCTTGGCGCTCGCCTCGCCCAGCTCTCCCTTGCGCACCCTGGCCTCCAGCCCCGCCACCAGGCTGTAGGCGGTGTCCACCTGGGCCCGGGTCTGGCGGCTCTTCTCCCCCATCAGCCCCTGATGATAGATCTGCAGGCAGAAGAACAGCAGCAGTCCCAGCAGCGCCAGCACCATCAGGGTCACCAGCGACAGGCGCCGACCGATACTCCATTGTCTCAACATACCCCAGCCCCGCAGCAGCTACATATCCTTAACACAAGGTATGCCGCCACGACGCGCCCTGTCCACGATGTCAGCAAAAGCAGTGCCAAAAACATGATCCAGCCCCAAAAACAAGAAAGGGTGCCACTGGGCACCCTTTCTTGTTGTCGACCGGATGACGGGATCACCGCTCCCAGTACACCTCTTCCAGGCTGTCTTCCTTCTCCGGCAGGCCGCGGGAGAGACGCGGGCTGCTCTGGGCCAGCACCTCGTAGCTCACCCGGTTGGCGTACTTGCACACCTGGGCCAGGGAGGAGTAGGTGAGGAACTCGGAGAGGTGCTTGGCGGAGTTCGGCACATTCATGCGGTGATAGGCGTTGGCCACCATGTCGTGCAGCACGGCGGACAGGGCACCGTCCCCGGCGCCATTGGTGTTCTTGATCTTCTCCGGGCCGCCCATGTAGGGGGAGATGTGGGAGTAGATCCGCGCCGGCTTGCGGCACTTCTCGCGGGCCATGGGGCGGCTGAACTCATACATGTTGAACTCGGGGATGACCCCGGGCAGCAGGGTATGGGTGGTCTCGCGCTTGTAATCCTCGTCGGTGTAGCTCGCCATGTAGAGGCCGATGGGACCGGCGGTGCAGAGCACCATGTCGGCCCAGTCCAGCGCCTTGTCGGCGGCGCCGAGCGGGTCTTTGATCCCGGTCAGGGCCTCGGCTTCGTCCTCGTTCATGGCGAGCACGGTCACGTTCTCGCTGATGAAGTCACGCCACCACTGGGGGTTCTCGTCGATGACGAAACGGGTGCCCAGGGTCAGCACCACGGGCACACCGGCCTCGCGGGCATAACGGACCGCAGCCATGGCGGCCTCCTTCATGGGGGTGCCGTCGGCACCGCGCACCAGGTAGGCGGTGATCACCAGGGCGGAGGAGTCCTTGATGATGGCCTCCGGGATGTGTGCCACGTCCAGGTGGTCCATCTTGCCGGCGTTGATGCCGAAGCTGCGCTCTCCCCCTTCGGTGATGAAGGTGAAGCAGCGACCGACCGGGCCGTCCACCGGCTGCAGGTAGTCGAGGTTGACCCGGGACGAGGTGTTGCACAGATAGCGGTAGGCGTAGCTGCCGATGCGGATGTCCTGGCTCATCACCCCGAGCAGGATGGAGTGGGAATCCGCCAGCACAGAGTAGTTGTGCATGGTGTTGCCTATGGTGCCGCCGGCAAATTCGCTCACCACCATGTTGTTGGCCTTGAGCTCTTCATAGACCCGCTCGGCCACGTCGTCGGAGATGAGCATGGAGTGGCCCTTGCTCAGGCCGTACCGGTTCAGAAAGTCCTCGTCCACATGGGCTTCGATATCCACCAGAGTCTGATCTATGCCCACCACATAGGCCTTGCCCAGTTCGGTGAGCTGGGGATTTTGCGGGATCAGGGGATCACGCCTGTCGACCGGGAAGTAGTGTTTGGACTTGCGCTGACCGGGAAATTTCATGGCAATCTTCTGTGCTCTGGGGGAAAGAGGGGCGGGATTTTAACACAATCCACCCCGCCGAAAAGTCGCACGATTAAATTTTGAGGTCAGTATAGGCAAGGGTTTGCGAGGAAAACGTTTGATCTTTCCCCATCAAAAAACCACCTCGCGCTGAGGTGGTTTTTCGCACTCAAGTGGCCCGGGCCTCAGCCGAATGACAGCCCCTGCACCAGCGCCAGCACCGAGAAGAGCCCCAGGGCCAGCCAGAAGAACAGGGTGCCGAAGAGCCGTGGCTTGTTCGGCGCCTTTGGGATCTGGATGCCGATGGCGTGCAGGATGCGCCCCACCAGCAGCAGCAACCCACCCAGGTGCAGCCAGAGCGCCCCCACCCCGGCCAGTTCGCACAGGGCCATCAGCAGGAGGGTGAGCGGCACGTACTCGGCGAAGTTGCCGTGGGCACGGATGGCGGAGAGCATCTCGGGCGCCTCCCCTTCCCCTATCATCACCTTGAACTGGGCACGGCGCTTGACCACCCAGAACGAGAGCAGCAGGAACAGGAGCCCCAAGAGGCCTGCGTAGATCAGCGTGATATGCATCATCAAGACACTCCTTTATCGTTGAACCCGAACACCAGGCGCGCATAGTCGCGACCGTGAAGACCCCTCACGCCAGCTCGCGGCAGATCAGCGACACCATCATGCGGATGTGGGCCTGATCGCTGTTGAGGGCCGGTATGTAGTGGAACTGCTCTCCCCCCGCGTCCATGAAGACGGCGCGGTTCTCGACCTGGATCTCCTCCAGGGTCTCGAGGCAATCCGCCGAGAAGGCCGGGCAGATCACATCGAGCCGCTTGACCCCTTGTTCTGCCAGCTGGGCTATGGTGACGTCGGTATAGGGCTTGAGCCACTCCTGCTTGCCAAAGCGGGACTGGAAGCTGGCGCTCCACTGCTCGGGGGACAGACCCAGCGCCTCCGCCAGCAGGGCGGCGGTGCGGCGACACTGGTGACCGTAAGGATCCCCTTCGTCCTCGCTGCGCTGGGGAATGCCGTGGAAGGACATCAGCAGGTGCTCACCCTGGCCCTGCTGCTCCCACTGGCGACGCACGCTCATGGCCAGCGCCTGAATGTACTCGGGGTGGTTGTGGTAGTCGCGGATCAGGCGCATCACCGGCAGGTGGCGCTCCTTCTTCATCACCCGGGCCCAGCCGTCGAACACGGCGGCCGTGGTGCTGGCGGCATACTGCGGATAGAGCGGCAGCAGTATCACCCGGTTGACCCCCTGGGCCTTGAGCGCCTGCCAGCCCTCGTCGAGGGAGGGCGAGCCATAGGTCATGGCCAGCACCACGGGCACATCGACCCCTTCCCGCTTGAGCTCCTGCTCCAGCGCCGCCCGCTGCCGCTGGCTGATGGCCATCAGGGGCGAGCCCTGCTCGGTCCAGACCTGCTGATAGAGCTTGGCGACCCTGGGGGCCCGAAACGGCAGTATGGCGAAGGTCAGCAGCGGGGCCCACAGCAGGCGAGGTATCTCGACCACCCTGGGGTCCTGCAGGAACTGACTGAGAAAGGCCTTGACGGCCGCCGAGGTTGGCGCCGCTGGGGTCCCAAGATTGACGAGCAAGATCCCGGTTTTCGTGGTCACGTTAGCGTCCTGTCGTGGGGTGTTTGTCGTGCTTGTGATAATGCAAGAAAGGGCCCTGTATGGACCCTTGTCTCAATGTCGTTGCCCCTCGATTGCCCCCTGGCGTGGCAAGAGGATTGCCAGCACGCCGGGCAATGCCGGTGGCAAGACCAGATTTAGCCGAGGATCGCCGCCAGCTGCTGGCTGACCTGATCCACCGGCTGGGTGCCGTCGATCTTGACGTAACGGGTGTTGCCCGCTTCCGCTTCCTTGCCGTAGAAACCGATGAGCGGCGCGGTCTGCTGATGGTAGACATCCAGACGCTTGCGCACCGTGGTCTCTTCGTCGTCGGCACGGATCACCAGATCCTCGCCGGTCACGTCATCCTTGCCTTCCACTTTCGGCGGGTTGAACACCACGTGGTAGGTACGGCCGGAGCCGGAGTGCACGCGGCGGCCGCTCATGCGCTTGACGATCTCTTCGTCCGGCACGTCGAACTCCAGCACGAAGTCCACCACCACACCGGCATCCTTCATGGCCTGCGCCTGGGGAATGGTGCGGGGGAAGCCGTCCAGCAGGAAGCCGTTGGCGCAATCCGGTTGCGCAATACGTTCTTTGACCAGGCCGATGATGATGTCGTCGGAGACGAGCTGACCTGCGTCCATCACGGCCTTGGCCTTGAGGCCCAGCTCGGTGCCCGCCTTGATCGCCGCACGCAGCATGTCGCCGGTGGAGATCTGCGGAATACCGTGTTTTTCCATGATGAACTGAGCCTGGGTACCCTTGCCGGCACCCGGTGCTCCCAACAGAACAATGCGCATACACGCTCCTAATTGATTGGTTATTCAATTCTTGAGAAGGCAAAAAACTACACGTTTTCGCCCATATTAACAAGCTCGCCCCGTGTGAGTGGCCAGATTATCACCACTCCCTGGCGCCGTCTCTGCGACCAAAGACGCAGGCCCCTGCCACCAAAAATGATTGAAAATGCAGCAGTCACCAGGGCGACCGACGCCGCCCCGGGGGCGGCGTCGACCAAAAAAAAGCCCACTGCCTTGCAGTGGGCCAATCACATCACGCCTGGAGTAGCAGACGGTTGATACGGGAGACGAAGCTCGCCGGATCATTGAGCCCGCCCTGCTCCGCCAGCTGGGCCTGCTCGTGCAAGAGGGCGACCCACTCGCCGAACAGCGCCTCGTCTTCGATGGCGCCCAACTTCTTCACCAGGGCGTGGTCGGGGTTGAGCTCCAGGATGTACTTCTGCTCCGGCACCGGCTGACCGGCGGCGCGCATCAGCTTGATCATCTGGGTGCTCATGCCGTGGTCGTCGGTGACGATGCAGGAGGGGGAATCGGTCAGGCGGTGGGTGACACGCACCTCTTTCACCGCATCGGCCAGGCTCTGCTTGACCCGCGCCACCAGACCGGCGTTGGCCTTTTCAGCCTCCTCCTGGGCCTGCTTGGACGCCTCGTCCTCCAGCTCGCCGAGATCCAGCTCGCCACGGGTGACGGAGACCAGCTGCTTGCCGTCGAACTCGGTGAGGTGGCTCATCAGCCACTCGTCGACACGCTCCCACATCAGCAGCACTTCGACCCCCTTCTTGCGGAAGATCTCCAGATGCGGGCTGTTCTTGGCAGCGGCATAGGAGTCGGCGGTGATGTAGTAGATCTTCTGCTGGCCCTCCTTCATGCGGCCAACGTAGTCTTCCAGCGACACGGTCTGGGCCTCGCCCTCGCCGGTGGTGCTGGCAAAGCGCAACAGCTTGGCGATCTCTTCGCGGTTGGCGTAATCCTCGGCCGGGCCCTCTTTGAGAACATTGCCGAACTCGCTCCAGAACTTGGCGTACTTCTCGCCATCCTCTTTCGCCAGCTTGTTCAGCATGGTCAGCACCCGCTTGGAGCAGGCCTTGCGCAGGGAGGCGGTCACCTTGTTGTCCTGCAAAATTTCACGGCTGACGTTGAGCGGCAGATCGTTGGAGTCCAGCACCCCTTTGACGAAGCGCAGATAGGTCGGCATAAACTGCTCGGCGTCATCCATGATGAAGACGCGCTGCACGTAGAGCTTGAGGCCGTGCTTCTGCTCGCGGTTATAGAGGTCGAACGGTGCGCGGGCCGGGATGTAGAGCAGGCTGGTGTACTCCTGAGCCCCTTCCACCCGGTTGTGGCCCCACAGCAGGGGATCTTCGAAGTCGTGGGCGACGTGCTTGTAGAACTCCTGATACTCCTCGTCCTTGATGTCTTTGGGGTTGCGGGTCCAGAGCGCGGTGGCGCGGTTGACCTGCTCCCACTCGCCCGGGGTGCCGACTATGGTTTCACCGTCTTCTTCGCGATCCGGAGTGCCCTCTTTGAACATCTCCACCGGCACGCTGATGTGATCGGAGTATTTGGCAACCACGGCGCGCAGGCGCCAGTCGTCCAGGAACTCCTCTTCATCGCTGCGCAGGTGCAGGATGACGTCGGTGCCGCGACCCTCTTTGGTCACGTCAGCCACGGTGAAGGAGCCTTCCCCTTCGGATTCCCACTGCACGCCCTGGCCCGGCTCTGTGCCGGCGGCGCGGGAGATGACGGTCACCTTGTCGGCGACGATGAAGGCGGAGTAGAAGCCCACCCCGAACTGACCGATCAGCTGGGAGTCCTTGCCCTGATCACCGGAGAGGTGCTTGAAGAACTCGGCGGTGCCGGACTTGGCGATGGTGCCCAGGTGCTCGATCACCTGATCCCGGGTCATGCCGATGCCGTTGTCCGAGATGGTCAGGGTCTTGTTCTCTTTGTCCACCACCAGGCGCACGCGCAGCTGGCCGTCGTTTTCGAACAAAGAGGCATCGGAAAGCGCCTTGAAGCGCAGCTTGTCCGCCGCATCGGATGCGTTGGAGATCAGCTCGCGCAGGAATACTTCTTTGTTGGAGTAGAGGCTGTGAGCCATCAGGCTCAGCAGTTGTTTGACTTCAGTCTGAAAGCCGTGGGTTTCGGCGTGAACACTTTGGGTCATCGACCAGTCCTCAAAACGTCGGGTTGAACAGATTCCCAACCTAGATGGGGCTGGCCTTTCAAATATCAAGGGGCCAGTATGCAAACTTGCACACTGGCCCCTCGTCACAGGCTCAGTTGCCCATTTCTTGTACCATCCAGCCAAACCTGTTGATGGGCCGTCGCGAGAAGCCGTCAGCAAGGTGAAGAGCAGCGCAGAAACCGAAGTTTATAGGCATAAATGAGGATTCCGAGCAGCACATGAGCCTTGATCACGGTTTCGCAGCAGGCACATAAGCAGGTTTAGATGCGCTGACGCCCCATCAGGGAGTGGGAGAGCGTAGTGCCATCCACCAGCTCCAGCTCGCCCCCCACCGGCACCCCGTGGGCGATGCGGCTCACCTCCACCCCGGCGGCGCGGGCCATGTCGGCGATGTACCAGGCGGTGGCATCCCCCTCTATGGTGGGATTGGTAGCGAGGATCAGCTCCTTGATGTGCTCATCCTTGAGGCGCCGCTCCAGGATCTCCAGCCCCAGCTCCTCCGGGCCTATGCCGTCCAGCGGCGACAGATGGCCCATCAGCACGAAGTAGCGGCCGGAGAACTGGCCGGTCTGCTCGATGGCCGCCACGTCTGCCGGGCTCTCCACCACGCAGAGCAGACCATTCTCCTCGCGCTTGGGATTGGCGCAGATCTCGCAGCGATCGTTCTCGGTGAAGGTGCGGCAGTGGCTGCAATGACCGATTTCGGTCAGCGCCCGATTGAGCAGGGAGGCCAGACGCAGGCCGCCGCTGCGCTCGCGCTCCAGCAGGGTGAACGCCATGCGCTGGGCCGACTTGGGGCCCACGCCCGGCAAGACCTGCAGCGCCTTCATCATCTCATCGAGCAGGGGACTGAATTTCATGGGGATATCCTTTAAAGCCGCGCCGAAGGGAGGCGTCGGCCCGCTTGCCTGACGCGGCGCCGACTCCTCCATCCGAACCTATCTTGTTGGCGCAGGACTATACCCGAGCCGACCCCGGGCGCCAATGGCAGATCCCGCCAAATGGCCCCTCCCCCTTGCCACACAGATCCCCGGCACACCGGGGAAACCGGGCTGCCCCCCGTTTTCTGGCCCATGCAGACCCGACAAGGCCCACCCAGGGCTCAGAAGACGATAAAAAGCGCCCAAAATGTTTAGTTTTTCTATTCGGTTGATGAGTATCGTCAAATAAAACCAAACAAAAAAAACCTCCCGAGGCCAGCGCCCCCTGGCCGCGCCACCCTGCAGGGGCGCTATCGGGGCGCCCGATGCGCTGTGCCGTCACTGCCCCGTCGATTCCCCCACCTGATGCTGCTGCTCAATGACGAGCGGGCCCGTCTCGCAGGATCGCAAAGAAGCGCCGCGTCTGGCACTCAAACCGGTGCGAGATCAAGGTAATGGGGGGCACTGACCCGATAAACTTGGCCCCCGCGGCAGGGGCCACTCTCCTCCTTTCCCTGCCAAACCAAGGCCCCTTCCCCTCGCGGCGCCCATTGCAACCCGGTTCGTTGCACCCTGAGCCCGTGCCATGGCAGCAGGCCAGCAGACGGGAGTTCGATATCGCATGACATTCCCCAGGATGATCGCCGGATGGCCGGCCCTACCCTGCCCTCTTGTCATCGAGGCGGGCCATCTGCCCCCTTGTTCTCAGGTTGGGGCGCCAGCCCCCCTCAGGATGGCGCCATGACGACAAGGACCCCAACGAGCACCCGGCTGCGCCGCGAATTTCATATCGACGGTATCGTACAGGGGGTCGGCTTTCGCCCCTTCGTCTATGGGCTGGCACTGCGCCACGGCCTTGTCGGTTATGTGTTGAACGATGCCAATGGCGTCACTATCGGTGCCGAGGGTTCCCCCGAGCAGCTCGCCGCCTTTGCCCGCGCACTGCGGGAATTGGCACCTCCCTTAAGCCGCATCGATCACTTCAGCGAACGTGAACTACCTCAAGACGCTGACTCCGAACATAATCCCGACTACGACGGCACCTTTCATATCAAGGCCAGCCAGCAGCAGAGCGCCGCCACGGTCGCCATCTCGCCGGATCAGGGAATGTGCGAGGCGTGCGCCAACGATGTGGCCAACCCCAAAGATCGCCATCACCACTACCCTTTTACCAACTGCACCCACTGCGGCCCGCGCTACACCATCATCCGCCGCCTCCCCTACGACCGCCCCCACACCGCCATGGCGGGCTTTGCCATGTGTCCGCGCTGTGCGGCAGCCTATGAAAACCCGCTGGACAGACGCTACCACGCCCAGCCGGTGAGCTGCCCCGAGTGCGGGCCCCATCTCAGCTGGCGCAGCGGCCACGGCGATGCGCTGGCCGAGCGCGAGGATGCCCTGCAGGCTGCCGCCAGCGCCCTGCAAGCGGGGGCGCTGATTGCGGTCAAGGGGATGGGGGGTTATCACCTGATATGTGATGCTCGTAATGAACAGAGTGTGGTCAGATTGCGAACGCTCAAGCGGCGCCAGCGCAAGCCGCTGGCGGTGATGATGGGCTCCCTTGCCGAGGCCAAATTGCATGTCACCGGCGGCGAGGCAGAGTGGAAGCTGCTCGCCTCTCAGACCAGACCCATCACCTTGCTGCGCAAGCACAAAAACGATGATCGGCCGTCAGAATCGCAGCAGCCTGCGGCTCCGCTGGCCGAGGGGATCGCCCCCGGCATCCCCTACCTCGGCGTCATGCTCCCCTATACCCCGCTGCACCAGCTGCTGCTGGATGCCTGCGCCATGCCGCTGGTGGCCACCAGCGCCAATGGTCGCGGCAGCCCGATCCTGATCGAGTGCGAGGCGGTGATCAGGGAACTCGGGGGCGAGATTGACGGCATCCTGGATCACAACCGCCCCATCCTGCACCCGTGCGACGACAGTCTGGTGCAGTGGGCAGGCGGGCGGCGCCAGACGTTGCGCCTCGCCCGGGGCTATGCCCCCTGCACCCCCAGCCTGAAACAGGCGGTCAAGGTGCCGCTGCTGGCGGTCGGGGCGCAGCAGAAGAACCAGCTGGCGCTGGCTTTCGGCCGCCAGCGCATCTACAGCCCCTATATCGGCGATCTGCACAGCCTGCCGATGCAGAACCACTTTGAGCAGACCCTGGCGACCTTCCGCGATCTCTACGCTCTCAAACCCCAGCTGCTGGTCTCGGATCGCCACCCCGGCTACCTCAGCCACCAGTGGGCCAAAAGCTATTGCCAGGATCAGGATTCAACCCACCTCGAGGTGCAGCACCATCACGCCCACCTGCTGGGGGTGATGGCCGAGCACGACATCACGGGCCCGGTGCTGGGGGTGGCCTTCGATGGCACCGGCCTTGGCGATGATGGCACCCTCTGGGGCGGCGAGCTGCTGCTGGCCGATGTGAAGAGCTTCGAGCGGGTTGCCCACCTTCAGCCCTTCAAACTGATCGGTGGCGAGGCGGCCATCCGCGAGCCGGTGCGCCAGCTGCTGGGGCTGCTGTTTGAGTCGTATGGCGTGGAGCAGATCTGCGCCCTCGACATTCCGCTGATCAATAAACTGCCAGCCGAGAAGATCCGCAACCTGCATCAGCTCTGGCGCTTGGGTCGCAACGCCCCTTACACCAGCTCCATCGGTCGGCTGTTCGATGCGGTGGCAGCGCTCTTGGGGGTGATCGACACCCCAGATTACGAAGGCGAGGCCGGACTCTTGCTGGAGGCAGCCGCCTTGCAGCTGGCCCCCGATGAACAGCCCTTCCCCCTCGCCTTTGGCCTCAGCCAATCAGCAAAGGGGCCACTGCGTATCGAGTGGGCCGAGCTGATCCATACCCTTGTCAACGAGCGGCGCCAAGGCACCTCCAACGCCAGCCTGGCTGCCGGTTTTATCCACGCCGTCAGCAAGCTGGTCATCGCCCTGGCCGAGCGTTTCCCCGGCTATCCGGTGGTACTGGGGGGCGGCGTGTTTCAAAACCGGGTGCTGATGGACCAGCTGGTGCCCGCTCTCGAAGCCGCCGGCCGGCAGGTATTGACCAGCGAAACCCTGCCGCTCAATGACGGTGGCATCGCCGCCGGTCAGCTCTGGTTTGCCATCCACCATCTTGCCACGCATCAGCCTGTCACCACCGGTTGTGCCACCTTGTCGGAGTCCTGAAATCCATGTGTCTATCCATCCCCTCTCAGGTGGTGCAACTGCACCCCGAAGATAACTGCGTCACCGTCGACACCCTGGGGGTGCAGCGGCGCGTCAGCTGCATGCTGCTCGAAGAGCCTCTCAACATTGGCGACTATGTGCTGCTCCACATCGGCTTTGTGATGAGCAAGATTGACGAAGAGGAGGCGCAGGCCAGCCTCGGGAGCTTCCGCCAGATGGTGGCCCTGATGCCAAAGCAGGATATTTTGCCATGCTGACCCTCAATGATCTCTTTCAGGGCTTTCGCCAGCCCGAGGTGATCCGCGCCCTCGCCGCCCAGATCACCGAACTGGCCAAAGATCTGCCCGAGCCGCTGCGGGTGATGGAGGTGTGTGGCGGCCATACCCACACCATCATGAAATACGGCCTGCACCAGCTGCTGCCCGCCAGCATCGAGTTCGTTCACGGCCCCGGCTGCCCGGTCTGCATCATGCCCAAAGAGCGCATCGATCAGGCCATCGAGCTGGCTAGCCAGCCCAGCGTCATTCTGGTCACCCTGGGGGACATGATCCGGGTGCCGGGCTCCAAGGGCACGCTGGCCCAGCAACGGGCCAAGGGGAGCGATATCCGCCCGGTCTATGACCCCCTCGATGCCCTGCGCATCGCCCGTGAGAACCCGGAAAAAACCGTGGTCTTCTTCGCCATCGGTTTCGAGACCTCCACCCCCATGACCGCCGCCTTGCTGGCTGCCGCTGAAGAGCAAGGGGTCGAGAATCTGCTGTTTCATATCAACCATGTGCTGGTGCCCCCCGCCATTCATGCGGTGATGGCCGACGGGGTGGCCAAGGTGAACGCCTTTATCGGCCCCTCTCACGTCAGCGTCATCACCGGCGCCGATATCTACCTGCCCATAGTCCAACGCTATCAGGTGCCTGTGGTGGTGAGCGGCTTCGAGCCGGTGGATGTGATGGAGGCGCTCTTGATGATGGTGCGCCAGAAGGTGGAGGGTCGCTTCGCGCTGGAGGTGCAGTACAGCCGCGCCGTCACCGCCAGCGGCAATAAAGCCGCCCAGCGGCTAGTCGAGCGCTTTTTCGAGACCCGCGAGCACTTTCGCTGGCGAGGTCTGGGGGATATCAACGCCTCCGCCCTGCGCCTGCGCAATGCCTTTGCCAAACGCGATGCGGAGCGCCACTTCGCGCTCAATCAGACTCCCATCGATGACCACAAGGCGTGCCAGTGCGCCGATATCCTGCGCGGCCTGGCCAAACCGAACCAGTGCAAAGTCTTTGGCCGGGGCTGCACCCCGACCCAGCCCATGGGCAGCTGCATGGTCAGCTCCGAAGGGGCCTGCAATGCCTACTACCGATATATGGGGATCCAATGAGAGAAATTCAGTCAAGCCACGGCGGTCGGGTGATGAGGAGAGATGAACCAGCCTATTTCTGCAATCTTGTGGAGAACCAGACCCGATGAGAGAAATCCAACTTAGCCACGGCGGCGGCGGTGTCGAAATGAATCAGCTGATCAATCAGCTCTTCTTTCGCCACTTTGGCAACGAGATCCTGCTGCGCGGTGAAGATGCCGCCCTGTTGCCGGTAGAGGGCCCCGTCGCCTTCACCACCGACAGCTTTACCGTCTCGCCGCTCTTCTTCGAGGGGGGCGATATCGGCAAGCTGGCCATCGCCGGCACGGTCAACGATCTCGCCATGATGGGGGCCAAACCCGAGTATCTGAGCGCCAGCTTTATCATCGAGGAGGGGTTCCCCTACGCCGATCTGGCCCGCATCGTCGAGTCGATGGCGGCGGAGCTTGCCAAGAGCGGCGCCCGCATCGTCTGCGGCGACACCAAGGTGGTGCCCAAGGGGGCGGCCGACAAGATCTTTATCAACACCAGCGGGGTCGGCACCTTCCCGCTGCCTGAGCAGAGCCGGGGCATTTCGGTGCGGAGCCTCAAGGCCGGTGACGCCATTCTGGTGTCGCGGGATATCGGCAGCCATGGCGCCTGCATCCTGATGGCCCGTGACACCCTGCAGCTGGGATCTGATCTCAAGAGCGACTGCACCACCCTCTGGCCACAGGTCGAAGCGCTGCTAAAAGCGGGCATTACACCTCACGCCCTGCGCGATGCCACCCGCGGTGGCCTCGCCGCCGTGCTCAACGAGTGGAGCAGCGCCTCCGGCGTTGCCATCGAGCTGGAGGAGTCCGCCATTCCGGTGTGCGATCCGGTGCGCGGCCTGTGCGAGCTCTACGGTTTCGAGCCCCATGATCTCGCCAACGAGGGGACCATGGTGCTGGCCCTGCCTGCCGAACAGGCACAGGACGCGCTGGGTATCTTGCGGCAATTCAACCCCGCCGCCAGCCAGATCGGCGGGGTGCAGGCGAGCGATCGCCACAAGGTGATCCTCAACAACCCCTGGGGCAGCCGCCGTTATCTGGAGCTGCCGCAAGGGGAACTGCTGCCGCGGATCTGCTGATCGGCCATGCCGTTCAGCCAATTACAGGGGGGAATAACTCCTCCCCATATCGGTTAAGGAGCCACCATGCACGAAATGTCTCTGGCCATGGCCGCCATCGATCTGGCGGCCGAGCAGGCCACCCAGCGGGGCTTTAACAAGGTGACCGCCCTCTGGCTCGAGGTCGGCAGCTTCTCCTGCGTCGACCCGGACACCATTGCCTTCTGTTTCGAGGCAGCCGCCAAGGGCACCGTGGCCCAAGGCGCCCAGCTTCACTTTCAGCACCAGGCGGCAGAGGCCTGGTGTTACGACTGCAACCAGACGGTCACCCTCACCGAGCGCGGGCAGGCCTGTCCCGAGTGTGGCGGATACAAATTACGAGTCGCGCAGGGCGATAGCCTGCGCATCACCGACATCGAGGTAAGTTGATATGTGTAGCGTATGCGGATGCGGCCAGGCGCGGATCGCCGGCCATGAGCACGATCATGAGCATCATCACGAACATGAACATCACCATGAACATGGTCATGAGCACGACCATCATCATGCTTATGACGCGCATCACCATCATGACCACGAGCAGAGTGCGACGCGCACCCTGATCATTCACCACCACTATCACCATCAGGGGGATGTTCATCACCACTACCACGGGGTGCGGGCTCCCATAAGTCATGAGGGGCATGATCACCCCCATGAGCACCACCATGAGCCCCCCCACGGCCATCATCATGATCACACTCATCACCACGGTCATTCCCACGCGCATCCCCATGACCATGACCATGACCATCAGCAGGGCTCCCTGCACTACGGCAAGGGGGAAGCGGGATTGTCGGTGCCCGGCATGGGGCAGCGCCAGCTGATCGCCATCGAGATGGACGTGCTGGCCAAGAACAATGCCCTGGCGGCCCACAACCGCGAGCACTTCGAGGCCGCCAGACAGCTGGTACTGAATCTGGTATCGAGTCCGGGCTCGGGCAAGACCACCCTGCTGTGCGAAACCCTGCGCCAGCTGGCCGACAAACGCCCCTGCGTGGTGATCGAGGGGGATCAGCAGACCAGTGCCGATGCGGATCGCATCCGTGCCACCGGCGTCCCTGCCGTGCAGATCAACACCGGCAAGGGCTGCCATCTGGATGCCAAGATGGTCCACGACGCCTGCCACCAGCTGCCCGCCAATAAAGGGGGCATCCTCTTTATCGAAAACGTGGGCAATCTGGTCTGCCCCGCCAGCTTCGATCTCGGCGAGAAGTACAAGGTGGCGATCCTCTCCGTCACCGAGGGGGAAGAGAAACCGCTGAAATACCCGGACATGTTTGCCGCCGCCCAGCTGATGGTGATCAACAAGATCGATCTGCTGCCCCATGTCAGCTTTGACGTGGCCCGCTGCATCGAGAACGCCAAACGGGTCAACCCCTATATCCAGGTGATCCAGGTCAGCGCCACCACAGGCGAAGGAATGGATGCCTGGCTTAACTGGCTGGCCAGTGCCTGAACCGGTTAAACGCCGCTGATAACGGTAGAAAACAAGAGAGGGAGGCTGATGCCTCCCTCTCTTTTATCTGCGAATCTTGCCCGCCGTGCTATCTGCCCAAAATGGCCAGCGTTTCATACTCGCCCCCCTCACCCTGACCCTCTCCCCAGGGAGAGGGAACCGGTCTGTGGATGCTCCGTTCCCGTCTCAACAGGGAAAGGGGAACCTGTTCATGGATGCTCGCGAGATGCTCGAAGTACGCACAGCCCCCCAGAAAGTCTGTGGGCATAACAACCCGCCCCGTTTCCCAACCCCGAGCCTGACGAGATGGCACCTTCTGCTCCCTTCTCCCCTTGCGGGGGAAGGGCTGGGGATGAGGGGGAACTAACCCTCAGGCCGCATTTTCAGCCAATACACCAGTCACGGGCTGCATCTCCCCAAAGCGCAGTACCCGATGGCAGATCTGGCGCAGCAGTGCCTGCTGGTGACTGAAGACAAGCATGGCGAGCCCGCGCTGTTCGCACTCAACCATCAACTCCCGCCAGAGCTGGCGCTGTATTTGCGGATCCAGCTGGGCGGTCACCTCGTCGGCAATCAGCAACCGGGTGCGGGGATCGAGGGCGCGCAACAGCGCGATGCGGGCCAGCTCACCACCGGAGAGTTGACCGGGTTTACGACCGAGCCACGCAGGCTTGACCATAAAGCGGGCAAGCATGGCGTCATCGGGGCGCCATACATCCCAGAGCGCCTGCCCGGTGGTGCGGTAGGGGTTGAAGGTGAGCTCAGGATGCTGGGGCACCAGCTGGATGGGGTTATAGCCCTTCACCGGTTCGGCCAACGGCTGCCCATCCAGCAGGATCTGCCCGCCAGCACGAACCGGTTGCCAACCCGCCAATACCCGCCCTAGGGTGGTCTTGCCATGGCCGCTTGGCGCAGATATCCCTAGCCGCTCCCCCGCTTTCACCGTCAGCGATAACCCCTGCCAGAGGGGGCGTTCCCCCTGGGCGATAGTAAGATCTCGTACTTCAAACATCAGGACACCTCCGGCACGGAGAAGATCGCATTGAACTCGGGCAGCGCCTGCCAGTGAGCACGGAGCATCTCGCTCCCCTGCCCCTGGCGCAGATGGTGGCAGCTCAAGGTGTCGCTCACCTGCCCCTGATGGAGCGCGACGATGCGATCGGCAAAACGGGCCGCCAGCGCCAGATCGTGGGTGACCCAGAGGATACCGCTGCCCTGATTGGCCAATTCACGCAACTGGCTGAGCAGCTGGCAGGCCAGCCCCTCGTCGAGCCAGGCGGTGATCTCGTCCGCCAGAATGTAGCGGGCACCGCCGAGCGCCGCGGTGCAGGCCAGGATGCGCTTGGCCATGCCGCCGGAGAGCTGGCGCGGGTATCTGTCCAACGTGGTGGCGGGCAGCTGGTAGCGCTGCAACTGCTGGCCGAGCCGCTCGCGGGAAGCGTTCTGACCGCACAGACGCGCCGCGCGGCCCAGCTGGCGCTCCACCGTCAGCAGCGGATTGAGGGCGCTCACCCCCTGCGGCACATAACAGAGGGTGTGGCCGCGCAGACGGGCCCGGCTGGCATCGCACAGAGGCGTGCCATCAAGAGAGATGGCGCCGCGCATGCGCAGATTGTCCGGCAGCAATGTCAGAGCGCTTTGCAACAGCAGGCTCTTGCCCTCGCCGCTTCCCCCCACCAGCGCCACTATTTCCCCCGGCGCCAGTTGCAGGCTGATATCGGTCAGCAATGGCTGCCAGCTACGCCGCCCCAGCCAGGAGTAGTGGGCCGCCTCTATGGTCACATGGTCAAAACTCAGCATGGTTCACTCCTGTGCCACAGCAGTTGTTGCAAAGCACGGGTAGCCTGATCAAACAGTAAAACCAACGTCAGCAGCATCAGACCGGGGAAGAGAGCCAGCCACCAGCCGCCGCCGGCCAGATAACGCAGGGCATCGGCCAGCAGCAGACCCAACGAGGCCTCGTGGGCCGCCAGCCCAAAGCCGAGAAAGCTCAAGGCCGCGCTGTGCAGCACCGCATGGGGAAACATCAGCAAGGTGCCGATAAACCACTGAGGCAACAACCCCGGCAGCAGGTGGGTGCGCCAGCGGCGCAGCGCCCCCATCCCCTGACAGCGGGCCAGCACCACATAGTCGCTGCAGGCGATCCGCCGCGCCTCAGCGCAGAGAATGAGCGCCAGCTTGGGCCAGTGGGTCAGCGCCACCGCCAGGATCACCCCGCGCATGCCCCCCCCAACGACGAAGCAGATCAGGATCAGCAGCAGCATATGGGGCAGCGCCAGCATGGCGTCGATCACCATTCGCACCGCCGCATCACACCTGGGGTGAATGAGCGACACGCTTGCCGCCACCATGGCCAGCAGGCCGCTGCACAGGGCCGTACTGATCCCCAGCTCCAGACTGGTGAGGGTGCCCTGAAACGCCCGCAACCAGAGATCCCGCCCCATCTGATCGGTGCCGAACCAGTGAGCCAGCGAGGGGGGCTGCTGGCGCGCCAGCAGATCCATCGGCACATCCTGAGCCGACAAGCTCCAGCCGTAAGTGGCCAGCAGCGCCAATCCTATCAGGGCCACCCCAAGGCGCACGATGGAGGGGAATGGATTAAACAGCATGCTCGCCCTCCCAGCCCCGATTGATGCGCGCCAGCAGCAGGCTGGCCACCGTGTTGCCAATAAAGACCAGCAAGGTACAGAACAGCACGATGCCCATCAGCAGGGGGATATCTCCCCGCAGCCCCGCATCCACGGTGGCCTGGCCGAGACCCGGATAGGAGAAGACCTTCTCTGCCAACAGGGATCCGCCAATCAACTCACCGAGGGAGGCAAACTGCAGGCAGAGCGCCGGAGTCAGGGCGTGGCGCAGCACGTGAAAGCGCAGCATGGGCCAGCCGCCATCCCCCTGGGCGCGGGCGTAGCGGATAAAGTCGCTCTCCAGCACCTCGGCCACCCGCGCCCGGGTATGCAGCGCGATATTGCCAAGCCCCAGCAGGGCCAGGGTTGTGACTGGCAGCAATAGATGGCGCAATCGCATCAACCAGTCCACCTCATCGGCAGAGAGGCCAGGCGTCCAGGCGCAGCAGACTGGCAGTAGCGGCCAGTGCACCGCAAACAGCGCCAGCAGCAACAGGCCCACCCAGAAGGTGGGCAAGGAGGCGAGCAGGTAGGCAAAACGGCAAATCAGGCGATCGGGCCAGCGATTGAGATAGCGACCGGCGCAGAGCCCCAGCAAAATCCCGAAAAAACCGGAGAGCAGCCAGGCACCCGCCAGCAGCAGGAAGGAGGCGGCAAAGCGCTGGCCAATGACCTCACCCACTGGTGCGTTGTAGAGCATGGAGTAGCCGAGATCTCCCTGCAGCACCTGGCTAAACCAGTGCCAATAGCGCAGCCAGAGCGGCTGATCCAGCCCCCAGCGGGCGGCAATGCGGGCGTACTGCTCGGGCGGCACGTGCAGCAGATCGTTGCCGATATAGGCCTTGATGGGATCGATGGGGGAGTAGCTCAGCAGCACAAAGGTGGCGACAGAGACCAGACATAACAGCCCTGCCAGTCGCAGCAGGGCTTTCACAGTGACACTCATCATAGTGGACGAACTTAGCGGCACGTCCACCGCCAATCAGAGAGGTTGTTGAGGAGTGACCAGCTACCGTGGATCTCCGGCGCCCCCTTGCCAAGGTCGATGCAACGGTTGGCGAGATAGGTATGCTGCACATTGAGCAGCCAGGCCCAGGCGGCATCCCCTTGCACCCCGGCACCTGTCTTGCCATCCCACTCAACTTGCTGCCAGAACGGTGCGGCCGCCTGCCAGTCGGTGGCATCCAGCGCCTGCTTGAGGTGGCCATCCACCACCGGGTTGCTGTAGTAACCCGGGTTGTAGAACTCAACGCCACCGGAGCCGCTCTGGTAGTGGTGATAGAGCTCCATGGGATCCAGACTCCCCCACCCCATCAGCACCGGATTGGCGTGCATCTCGCGCTCCACCTGCTCCCAACTGCCGGACTTGAGGCTCACCTCGAGGCCGATGGGTTTGAGCATGGCCCGCACCGCTTCCGCCAGATCCCGGCGGGTGCTGTCACCGCTGGTGTACCAGAGGGTAAAGGCGGCGCGCAGGGAGCCCTTGTGGCGAATGCCGTCACTGCCCATCTTCCAGCCCGCCTGGTCGAGCAGGGCGTTGGCATGGGCGACATCCCCATCCTTGAAGGCGGTGGCTTTGCTTTGCCAGGGCAGGCCTTCTACCGCGCTGTAGGCAGGAATGGCGTGCCCTTCCAGCAGTTGATCGGCCAGCAGCCTGCGGTCGATGGCGTAGTTGATGGCGCGGCGCACCGCCACGTCCGAGGTCACGTCGTTGCCGATGGGATAACCCTTGGCATCCTTGCCACCCGCCGGCGGAATGGGGAAGACGATGCCGCGGTTCTCCACGCTTGGCCGCACCCAGAGTTTGAGTGAGGCAGGGACTGTGGGCGCCAGCGACGGGGCGATGCGCACCAGATCGAGTTGATTGCTCTGGGCGGCGGCATAGGCGCTCTCTTCGTCGATAAAGACAAACACCAGCCGCTTGAAGTCGTTGTTCCCACCGGCGTAATAGGGGTTCGCCTCCACCACCAGTTGCTGGCCGGGCAGGAAGCTCACCAACCGGTAAGGGCCTGCGCCGACCGGCTTTTGGGCATACGCTTTTGCGTCGTAATCCTTCTTCGACACTATGCCGAGGGATCCCAGCACGTTGACAAAGGTACTCTGGGGGGCGCTCAGGGTGATGACCACCTCGGTAGGCGAGAGCACCTTGGCCGAGACAAAGTTGCCCATGTCGATCTTGCCGCCGCCCTTGGCCGCGCTGTTGTAGGTAAAGGCCACATCCTCGGCGGTGAGCGGCGCGCCATTGGAGAATTTCAGATCCGGCTTGAGGCGGATAAGCCACCCCTTGCCATCCTGGTTCGGGGTCACCGATTGGGTGAGCAGATTCTGCCAGCCGAGATCGGCGTTTTGTTTGAGCAGCGGGCTGTGCAGCAGCAGGTAGCTACCGTGACTCCAGCCGAGCAGGGGGTCAAACCCTTCGGTGGGCTCGCTACCGATGGCGAGCTTGAGCTCGGCGGGCACAGGCTGGGCGGCCTGCACCGATTGAGACATGCCCGAGAGCAGGGTCAGCAGGAGGGTGGCAACCACAGGGGCGCCATAAGGGCGAACCTGGTTATGGGTATGACGGGGGATGGTCATAAGACTCCTTATCCATCTGAACCGGGCGACGCAGGGCGCCGGGCGACACATCGAACGAGGGGGGCCGACAGGGGCCCCCGAACTATGGTGGATGAGCCCTGAAACTAGGACTCGGTGGCCCCTGGCCTCTGGCCGCGCCGCGCCCCGAATAGCCTTCTGCGCCCCAGATCCACGCCGCTTGCTCCTTGCTGAACCGGCAAGGAGAGCAGCATCCTGAGGGTGCCGCTCACCAGCGTTCTCCCCTGATCAGCCCCGAGATGGGGATCGAGCGGCGACATCAGCGAGCAGGCCAGCAGTTGCCCCGTCTCGGGCAATGCACCCACCATAAAGGTCAGGTTGCCGCAGGGGAGCTGCAGGGCGAGCCGTTCGCTGCTGCTGCGCACCGGCCACAGCTGATCCGGCCCCGGTAGCACCACCAGGCTCAACATCCAGGGGGTGAGCACACAGCCGAGCCACTGACCTTCAAACAGGCTGCACTCCGCAACTATGGGCATGGTGGCGTGATAGAAGGGCAACGCCTGCATCTCTTCGCGAGCGATCCGCTCATACTGGGCTACCAGCAAGGGCGCGGGATCGGTGGCAAAACCCGAGAACTCCTGCACGCGTTCTTGCACGGCATCAAGCTCGCTTAAATGGGACTGCGCCATAGGCCCTCCCGTGCTTGTTCGGCTTTCTCCTGCTCGGAGAGCGGGATGGCGGGGGCGCCAACACTGGCCAGCAGGGTCAATATCCGATCCGTCGCCTCCCCCAGCGCCGCCGCCACTAGCGGGGTGAGGCCGATACGGGGTTCGAGGGATTCAGGCTCTATGCCGATCAGGGTGAGCCGCTTGGGGGATTCCCCCGTCATGTGCAGCGCCGACAGCACGTCCGCCAGCCCCAGCTGGTGCGGGGAGATCTTGCGACCGAACAGGGTCGGGATCTCCTCATCCTTCAGGGTCACGACGGTGCCCGGCGGGTTACCGCTGCGCACCGCGTCCGCCAGTATGATGTGGTCGCGACTGGCCATGACGTCGAGCAGCTCCATGCCGGCGGTGCCGCCATCGAGCAGCTCGATGCCGGGGGCGAAACGGTAGTTGCGCCCCAACCCCTCGACGATGCGCACGCCGACGGCCTCGTCACTCAAGAGCAGGTTGCCCACGCCCAGGATCAGGGTGTTCATCACAGCACCTTCACCTGGGTCGTTTCGCCACCTTGGGTATCCACCACGTGCACCGCGCAGGACATGCAGGGGTCGAACGAGTGGATGGTGCGCACCACCTCCAGCGGCTTGGCGGGATCGGCCACCGGGGTGCCCACCAGCGCCTGCTCGTAGGGGCCGGGCTCGTCATTGAAGTTGCGCGGGCCCGAGTTCCAGGTCGATGGCACCACCGCCTGATAGTTGGCGATCTTGCCCTCTTTAATGACCACCCAGTGGGAGAGCATGCCGCGCGGCGCCTCCTCGAAGCCCACCCCGCGAAACTCCTTGTCCGCCGGGATCTCGGCCTTGATGTAGGCGCTGACATCCCCCTTGCCGATGTTGTCCACCAGCGCCTTCCACTGGTGCGCCAGGGTGTCTTTGAGCACGCAGCAGCGCACCGCCCGGCCGATGATGCGGCCCAGGGTGGAGTGCAGCTGTGCAGGTGTGATGGTAGAGCCGGTGAGCGTCTGGTAGAGACCGTTCAGCTGATCGAAGTGCGCCACCGTCTCCGGGTGCTTGGCGGCCAATTTCACCAGGAGGTCTGCGAGTGGCCCCACCTCCACCACCTTGCCGTAGAAAGTGGGGGATTTGACCCAGGAGTATTTGCCGTCATCCTGCCAGCCGGTGTAGTCGGGCTCGGTCTTGCCCTCCCACGGCTTGAGAGGTTCGTCCTCCTTGTACCAGGCGTGCTTGTTGCTCTCGGCGATGCCATCCATCAGCCAGGCGTCCTGATGGCTCTCGATGGGACGATACCCCGCCAGATTTCCATTCTCGATATAGCCGCCCGGCATCAGGAAGCTGCCGCCGTTGGCGTCGGTGGGGAGCTCCGGCACGCTCAGATAGTGCTTGGCCCCCTGCCCCAGATTCAACCACTCGGGGTAGTGAGCGGCGATGATGGCGGCATCCACCTTGTAGACCTGCTCGATAAACTCGCCGAGCCGGTCGATAAAGCTCTTCACATAGAGCAGCCGCTCGAGGTTGAGCACACTCGGTGCATCCAGATTGATGGGGTTGGCCACGCCGCCCACCGCCAGATTCTGGATGTGCGGGCTCTTGCCCCCCAGAATGGCGACGATGCGGTTGGCATCGCGCTGGCACTCCAGTGCCTGCAGGTAGTGGGCCACGGCGATGAGGTTCACCTCCGGACTAAGCTTCATCTCCTTGTGACCCCAGTAACCGTTGGCGAAGATGCCAAGCTGGCCGCTCGCCACCAGCGCGCGGATTTTATCCTGCACCTTGGCGAGCTCCTCAGCACTGTTGAGGGACCAGGTCGATACCCCCTTGAGCAGGTCGGCCGCTTTTTGCGGATTGGCCTCAAGGGCCGCCGTGATATCCACCCAGTCCAGCGCGGAGAGTTGGTAGAAGTGGACGATGTGATCGTGGATGTTGTGGGCCGCGATGATGAGGTTGCGGATGTACTGGGCGTTGACCGGCACCTTGGCGCCGATGGCGTTCTCCACCGCCCGCACCGAGGCGATGGCGTGAATGGAGGTACATACCCCGCAGATGCGCTGCACTATCATCCAGGCATCGCGCGGGTCGTTGCCCTTGACGATCTCCTCCATCCCGCGCCACATGGTGCCGGACGACCAGGCCTTGGTGACGACGCCGCCTTCGATTTCGCAGTCGATACGCAGGTGCCCCTCAATGCGGGTGATGGGGTCTATGGTGATACGTTGGCTCATACGTTGGCTTTCCCTCGGGCCTGATAATCTTGGTGAACACGTTCAAGTGATGGCAGTACCGGCAGCAGCCGGATCAACAGCAAATAGGCACACACCTCGATGGCAACGAAGCCCAGGGAGATCAGCACCTCCTCCGCGGAGGGGAAGTAGTGGTAGCCATTGCCGGGGTTGAAGGCGAGCAGGGAGTAGTCCAGTCGCCAGAGGGCTGCGCCCAGCAGCATGCTGAGGGCCCCCAGGAACAACATGCGCGAATCGCGGCGGCTCTTGTCCCAGTGGAACACCAGCAGCGGGAAGATCATCAGCGCGATCTCGCTCCAGAACATCAAGGCGTAGCGATTCCACTGGGAGAGGTATTCCGACTTGTCGTTGATGACGATCTCGGCAAAGCGCAGCGCCACAAACAGGATCAGGAAGATGTCGATCACCTGGGTCAGCTTGTAGAAGAGCGACTTCTCGTTGGGGCCCCGCCCCGCCAGCCCCGCCTGCACCAGAGAGCCTTCGAACACGACTATGGAAAAGCCCATGATGAAGGCGGTCAGCAAGGAGAAGACCGGCAGCAACTCGTAGCTTTGCCAGAGCGGATGTATCTTCTCCCCCGCCACTATCATCAACGAGCCCATCGAGGATTGGTGCATGGTGGGCAACAGGGCCCCCAGCGCCAGCACGAAGAACATGATCTTGTTGAGGCGAATGAGTGACGCTTTCCAGCCGAACTTCTCCAGCAGCACGGGCGCAAACTCCAGCGCCATCACCCCGATATAGATGGTCATGCAGACCGCCGTCTCGAACAGCACAGAGGAGGTGTTGAAGTGACCAGGCAGGTAGAAGTAGGGCAGGTTCCAGTAACGCCCCACATCGATGGTGATGGAGAGACCACCGAGCGAGTAGCCGAACAGGCTCGCCAACAGTGCCGGTCGCACCAGCGGGTGATACTCGCCCCGGTTGAACACATAGACCGCCCAGGCCAGCGCCCAGCCGCCACAGGCGAAACCGGTGCCGATCAAGAGATCGAACGAGATCCACAGCCCCCAGGGATAACCGCCGTTAAGATCGGTGACCGAACCCAGCCCGAAGAAGAGGCGTTTCAAGATCAACATGCCGCACAGCACGGCAAAGGGGGCCAGCACCAGTACCGGCCAGCTGACCAGCTTGCCGCCGAGCGGATGCGCCTTGTGATTACTCATGATCCTTGCCCCCCTTTGCTGAACTCTGATCTTTAATCTGAGCGCTGCTCTGATCATGACCATCATCGTGATGGTGATCGTGACCGTTCTTCTTGCTATTGCGACGAATCAGCACCGAGAGTCCAGTCAGCACCACCATGGGCAGCACCATCCCCTTGTAGAGGGTGTGCTGGATATGCTCGGAGCGAGCACCGGAGGAGAGCTCCGGCAAGTCGGGCATGTCGAGCTTGGTATAAGGCACCCCGGCCAGCACCAGCACCTGGGTGCCGCCCCCCTCCTTCTCGCCATAGACGTAAGGCTGGTAGTTGGGCACTTCGTGCAGATAGGGGTCGTTGGCCTTGAGGGTCTGGCGCGGGTAGGCATATTCGCTGCCCGGGGTCGCCAGCAGGCGACGCTTGGCTTCGGCCATCAGCTCCTCGCGGGTGCCGAAGATGACGGCGCCGGTCGGGCACACCTCGACACAGCCGGGCAGTTTGCCCCGATCAATCCGCTCAAGCCCCTTCTGGTTGCAGAGCTCGCACTTGTGGATCGCCCCCAGCGGATTGTCGTAGTCATATTTGGGCACATCGAACGGGCAGCCCACCATGCAGTAACGGCAGCCGGTGCAGACGTCCGGATCGTAGTGAACGATGCCGGTCTTGGGATCTTTGGTCAGCGCCTGCACCGGACAGACAGAGACGCAGTTGGGATCGACACAGTGCATGCACTGCTTCTTGATGTAGGCGTAGCCATCCACCAGCTGATCCTTGTGCTCACCCGTGCCGCTCTTCCACACCTGAATGATGTTGTTGGTGTAGGGGGTCAGTTTGTCGTTGGTGGACCAGGTCTGTGCGCCCTCCGGATTGGCCGGGTTGCCATTCAAACGCTGACACTCCGCCACACAGGCCTGACAGCCGACACAGAGGGTGGAGTCATACAACATGCCGAGCGCCCCGGGAATGGGCGGCTTGTTCTTGGCCGCCGCCATGGCGCTGCCGGGCACGGCAGCCCCTGCCGCCAGTGCACTGGCAGAGGCAAACTTTAGGAAATTGCGTCTGTTCACGGTTACTCCTCCCGTGATGGGTGCTGCCCGGCTTCGTGGCGCTTCTGCTGGCGACCGAGTTCACGCACCGTCATCAGACTCACCCCCACCAGCACCCCGAGGGCGCCACCGATAAGACCCGTCGCAGTGGGCGAGGTATAGCCCCCCTCCTGGATCTTCACGTCGGGTTTATCCACCCGCGGAGTCGGGTTCTCGACCTTGGCGAGCTGGAAGATCCCCTTGCTGAAACCGACGCCCTGCTCGTTGCAGCCATAACAGGGGTGGCCGATGCCGACCGGCCAGATGCCGCCGCCCACATCGCAGAACTCCAGGGTCGAGCAGTTGCCATAGGTCTCCGGTCCCTTGCAACCCAGATGGTAGAGACACCAGCCCTGACGGTGCCCCTCGTCGCCAAACTCCTTGGCAAAACGACCTGCGTCGAAGTGCGGACGACGCTCGCAGTTCTCGTGGATCAGACGCTCATAGGCAAACAGCGGACGCTTCTTGCTATCCAGCGCCGGCAGCTTGCCGTAGGTAATGTAGTAGGCAACCGTGGTGAGGAAGTTGTGGGGATTGGGCGGGCAACCCGGAATATTGATGATGGGGGTGCCGATATTGCCGAGGGCTTCTTCCAGACTGACGGCGCCGGTCGGGTTGCCACCGCTGGCAGGCACGCCACCCCAAGCGGAGCAGGAGCCGATGGCGATGACCGCAGCCGCATCAGCGGCGGCACGGCGAATATGGTCGACGATGGGCTCACCGGCCACCATGCAGTAGACGCCACCATCTTTCAGTGGAATGGATCCATCCACCACCAGCACATACTTGCCTTTATAACGCTTGATGGCGTTGTGCTTGTTCTCTTCCGCCTGATGACCAAAGGCCGCCGAGAGCACCTCGTGGTACTCCAGCGAAATGGTATTGAGGATCAGGTTCTCGATGGTAGGGTGGGTGGCGCGCAGCAGTGACTCGGTACAGCCGGTGCACTCCTGCGCCCCAATCCAGATCACCGGCGGCCGTTCGGGGCTGGTGAGCGCGGTGGCCATCTTGGCGACGGCATTCTGACTTAATCCCAGGGTTGCGGCCATCCCGGCACACAATTTCATAAAATCACGGCGATTAATCCCATGAGCCGATAAAAAAGTATCCTCGACCATTCTTTTTATTCCCGTCAGTGAGCATTGTTTGACAAATGCTTAATGGCGGGAATGCTATGCCTCCCCCTCCCCCTTTATGTTGATCTCCATCAAGTGGAAGGTCATTAGCCACCGATAAAACTCATCACCACAAAACAAAAAAATCCATATGCAGCAATAGGTTATCGAAAATCATTCTCAACCAAAAAAACACCCATTAGGGGGTATCAACTGAACGACTGGAATTAAAAACATTTAAACTTCGGTTCGCTAGCAGGGTTCATTCATCAAAATAGAAGCGATGTCACAGAATCATTTTTCCGTGGCTGATATTGGGTGTTTTCGAAATTTGGCTGACAATTTTTCAAGGAGAGAGGGGTGAGTGAGTCAGGCAGGAAAACCGGCAAGATAGGGGCAATGAATTAATCAAGCTACCCAGCTTATCAACAACATCTACAGACTGCCGCATTCGATAGCTATTTGCTGATACTGCGCCCCGCACAGAGCACTGCCAACCTCCTTCTCGCCAACTCCCAACAAACGCTGAGCACAGCAATCCGTACCAAGGGAAAAAAATGAAGAGACGGTGATGCGGCCACTGTTGCGTGATAGCAGATATAAAAACACCGGCCAGAGGCCGGTGTCAGGGAATATTTATAACTGTAAATTCTCACTGTTTTCCGCTTAGATATTTTGCACGACTTTTGGTCATTTCAGCTTGACATTCATACCTATCAACCTGCTCCGATATGGATAGATCTGCAAGGTCTACAGATTCAATCTTGCCGCACTTACTTTCTTTTCCCCATATCCATGCTATTTGCTCATCTTTCATAGATGACCGAAATGATGCAGGAATAGACCTCCAAATTTTATTCAAATGAGCATCTTCTACCTCATAGGATTGCTTGGCAATTGTCACTCTAGATGGATCATTACTCCTAATTATTTCATCTTTCCTAATCGCTAAATACGATGAACTAGCCAGTGACATGGGGGCATAATAAGTTCCACCAAAATCTACTGAAATATCTTTTTCATTGTCGGCCAGCCTTATACCATATGAGATATTTTTCCATGATAAATCACCATTTTTATACAATCCGTGGCTTTCTCTGATAAATTCTGAAAATACTTCTGGGACCTTCTCTGAGAGCTCTTTCAATTCAGCAGGAACAGTCATCGATACAGTCGCTATACACTTCAGCTCTTGCGCTGAACCACCTGTAGTCGATACATCAGATATGCTAATGGGTAATATTGCGACTTGATTTTGAAAACGTTCGAGTTTATCTGCCGAGACCGACATTTTAGACAAAGCACTGTCACGCAGTGCCTCCGTCACAGCGAGTACGGAATCTTCGCGACCACATTTGAAGGGAGGTTTTTCTTCTTTAGAGTCAAAAAGTCCGGCATTAGCTATGCTCGCCGCCCCTAAACCCAGAATGACAATAAATAATTTTAACTTCATATATTTTTAATCCTTAATAAAATCTTCATCGAACTAATGACAATTAGATAATCGAAGCATATAGTGAAACTGATGAATTAACTTTCATTGGACATATAAACCATTAATAACTCTATATTATACTGGGTTTATTGAAACATCTATCTCCTTAACTGTTTCTGAACCGATGAAACTTATTGATTTATTATCATAATCGTAAATTAAATAACCGTCTCTTTTCGCTGAAGGCTTACCATATACTTTTAGGACGTCAAGCATTTTACTTCCCACAAAAATCCCCCTACTACTAAATCCTATATCTCCCTTGATAGTAATCCTAGTTATTCTATAATCATCAAAATCTCTTTTTGTTTTATCATAGTTAAGATTCGACGACTCTATATATATAGAGCCAAAGTCGTGTTGATAAAATTTATAATCAACCCCATTTACAGTTCTAAATAAATCTATGTATTTATTCCCACTATCTATTTCAGTAAAGTTAGCAAACACCCACGCTATGTCACTGTAACTACTATCAATATGTATTTCAGCACCATTGAAATCTATAAAAAAATCACCTTCCCTCACATTTAAATTATCTGTCGAAGCACTATCTTTACTTATCCGAGGTGATTTAACCCATCCAGCATGTATTTTTCCATTTCTATCTAAAAAATTTATATATTGGAAATCATTATATGATGCATATGATACTGCCTTATCACCATTAATGATGAAAATTTTCTTTGACTTACACTTTTCGAGTGGGAAATCATAAAAATAAGTTCTCCCTTTCGATGTTACAACGACTTCTGACAAGCCATAATTCACGCCTTCAGAGTCAGTTTCAGCATTCGAAAAACTCATTTTTTCACACTCAGATTGAGCACTGAAAGAAAGCAGTAAAAAAACAAGAGAAAATATATTTTTCACCAATCACTCCTCGTAAACAGGAACATCTATGTATAGAACGGCATCTGGAAAAATATCAAATCGTTTCTTCATGTTGGGAATTTGATGTTTAGCCCACAGAACATCACTAGCGTACTGGTGTTCACCTGGTAATGCAGGGTTCCAACGCATTTTATAGAGTGTATTTTGTTTGTATTTAGGATGATTAACAAAGTTATCAGAGATCCACTTAGCACCACCATCTATCGCTTTATCAATAGAATCCCATCCTTTATCAAACGCATACTTTGTGCCTAGTGAAGGCTTGTCATCTCTAACATTAATCCCATACATATTATAAACTTTAATTCCGTTAAAATCTTTCCCACGTGCGAACCCTGACGTCCCTCGACCAGTTTCTAGTGATGCATGGGAAACAAGATATACTTCGCTGACATTATATTTTTTAGCTGCAGATGTAAAAACAGAGCCTTTCCCTTCCAAAACGCCTTGACCTAACAAAAATTTATTAATTTCATCATCTGAAACTTCAGAATACTTAGACAGATCGAGAAATTGATAGATGGAATCTTTAGTGACATCATCATCTGGGGTTAGATTCACCAATACTTCATTTCGACTTGCTATCTTATAGTTCCCTACTTTAGGGGCATATTGGGAAGGAATTGCCATTTGTTTTCCCAGTGCATACGATAGTGGATACTTATAATGCGTATAGCTTACTACAAATCGGTCCTTCTTCTTTCCATAAATAGCTATGGGGTAGATATGCCAAATATCCGGACCAATCTTTAAATTAGCAGCACTCTGCATCCATTCCAGCTTATCGATACGCTGTTTTTCATGATCAACTAGCAAATCAAAGTCAGGCAGACCAATCTTGGCCATCAATTTATCAAGCCATATGTAACTGCTGGCCGAGGATTTTTCATACCACTCGCTGGGGTGCTTGACGATTAGCTTATGAAGTTGATCGGCATTACCGCTATTTTGCAGGGCAGCCTGGATCTCTTCACTGCTAAGTTCACCATTGCCATCGGTATCAAAACTTTTTACCAGATTGGTAAAAAATGCAGACGGTGCATCGGGATCCAGATAGCCGTCAGAGCCTGAACCATCGACCTTTTTAAAACCTATCTTCAGCCAGTCATGTTGGCTCAACAGCTCCACTTGCTCTTTCTTGACATATTTTCCTGACGAGACGCTGACCCACTCCTGCTTGGCAGCGTCTTTTTCCAGCTTGGGTGATTCAACCAGCTCTTCCAGACTCTTGTCACCGGTCGCAACCCAGAGATCTTTACCGTCCTGCGTTTTCTTCTCATGCAAGACGAGTTCGGCCGGCACCTTGGCATAGCTGGCACCGCCTTTTGTATTAGCTTTGTTGGCCAATACATCGTCCAGTCTGGGATCCTGGGTGAACACCTCAAGATGTACTTGATGCTTGCTCTTCATGCCCCCGATGAGGGAACCCGGCGTTTCCACCAGGCCGAGGTAACCTATGGTCTCTCCCGCCGCTATGGCAACTGATGATGGCAACACATAGAGCTCACCGAGATGGGAGGGTGTACGCGCATTGACCTTGATAAATTCATCCTCAACGCACACCCAGGCCATGCCACAGCTACCGGGCGCCCCCTCCATAGTCGGCATCACATAGTTGCATCTGGCCATCTTGCGCGCCTTGTCACCAATCCAATGGAATTCCAATTGGTGCGCATCATACTGCAACTTGGTGCCCGCAGGCAGAGATACACTTCTGTCTCCCGCCATCAGACGACCTGTAGGTCCATTAAGAACAGGGTCCGCACGGCCAACCATATTAGTCAGCAGTTCCGCCTCTATCTGATCGAATAGCCAGGTAGGCAGGTTGGGTTTAATCACCTCGACAGCGTCCGGGCTATTGGCAATCCAGACTGCACTTCCTTCACTGACCAATACTCCCGCCTTCTCCGCCTCTTTTATCTGGGCACTGGAAAACGGGCTCTTGATGATCACCTTGATGAAGTCATACACCTTGCCCCCGACATTCCCCTTTTGGGATGGCACACTGCTGTCCATTTCCAGTTCGGTATCCTTGGGCAGGGTGAAACGAGGCAAGGCGGCATCGGCACGCTGCTGATCGGCATCGGGATTGGCGTGAGGAACGGAATTACGTGCATTCCAGTCCTTTTTCAGTACCAGTTTCTCGGCGGTTTGGTACTGATCCCAAGGCAGCAGATGCATATATAGCGAATAGAATGTGAACTCATTTTTCGCCTTGGTCTCTGCATTGATTTCACAATATTCGTGCTGTACCAGGCAGAAACAGTTGGAATAACGCAGGGACTCCCCCTGAAATTCAGAGGTCAAGTAATCCTTCATCATCCGGAATGCCACCACCTTGCCATCGGCAATGGCTCTGACGGGGTATTTATCCTTGCACCAGGGGGCACTCTGGTCGCTGATATGAATGCCGCCGTGCCATTTGTTGTGGTTACCAAGGAGGTAATGGCCCGACTTTTCGCCATTGATAAGTGCCGTCAGCGCCTTGACGTCCTTGAACTCTTCCCCTTTGGCGGTGAGGATGGGAAATGCAAACTTCATGCTGTTTCCTTATTCAGAAAAGAGGTAGAACGCGCCAGGCTTCTGCTCCTTGAGCAGTGCCTCCATCGCCTTCTCGGTGGGAATGGCCTTGATGAGCTCAACCAGCTCGGGAGCCTTGACCACTTCTACCCCTTTGGGCACCACGGGAGCCTTGCCACCCCAGCCGGATCCTGACCCCGGGCTGCCACCGGCGTTGAGCTTGATGGCGGGGCCGACCAGCTTGATGCCGCTCGGGTCAACTTTCACAAAACTGCCGCCGCCCTTGAGGGTGATCTCGGACCCCGCCTCCAGCACCAGCTTGTCGCCCACCTTGATATGCACTTCCTGACCCGCCTCCACCAGCAGGGACTGCCCCAACTTCTGGTGCAGGTTGGCATCCACGGTGAGCGAGTAGTCCCCCTTGATCTGGTCCCGCTTCTCCCCCTCCACCGTCAGGTGGTCATTGGCCTTGATGCGGGTCACCCGCTCATTGTCGATGTCCCTATGCTCGTCATGCTTGATATGCCAGGCCGCATCGTTTTCGATGAGCAGTTTCAAGTCTTTCTGACCGTGGATGTAGATCTCTTCCTGCCCCGCCTGGTCTTCGAAGCGCAGCTCGTTGAACCCCTCCCCCTGGTGGGTCTCGGTGCGCAGCACGGTGCGGGTCTTGTTGGCGGGTAGCTCGTAAGGTGGCCTGTTGGTGGCGTGGAAGGTGCGACCCGTGATGATGGGCTGGTCCGGGTCTCCTTCGAGGAAACTCACTATGACCTCGTGGCCGATACGCGGGATGGCCATCATGCCGTACTGACCCCCCGCCCAGCCCTGACTCACCCGTACCCAGCAGGAGCTCATATCATTGCTAGAGCCGTAGCGATCCCAGGGGAATTGCAGTTTCACCCGGCCGTGCTCGTCGCAGTAAATCTCCTCCCCCTCCGGGCCCACCACCATGGCGATTTGCGGGCCGTCCACCATGGGCCTGCCAGGTGCTTCCGGGCTGCCAATACGGGCCCGCCAGGTGGTGCTCGCTTTCACCACTGCAAATTCGTTGTGATAGACGGTGGGCCCACTGCCCCCCTCCTCTTCCAGCGCCTGGGGCTGCAATCCGGTGTGGCTGATGCGCACCACTTGCCAGTCGGCATTGAGACTGCCGTTCGGGTGCTCGGTGAGGGCGAAGGTCTGCCCCGGCAGCAGGGCCGCGCAGTTGGACTTGCCGCTGCCGGTGACGGCGTCGTTGCGCAGGGCATCGAGTCGGTGCTGGGCAAAGGCCTTGCCGCTCGGGTCCAGCTTGTAGCGGCCTGGGTAGTCGAAGTGCTGGTAGGTATCCCGCTGATGGGAGAGCTCCGCCCCCACCTTCTGGTGTGAGAGGCCATAGGCCGGGGTCTTGAAGCTGTAGTCCTTGAGCTCTACGTCAGAAGGGCGCACCGCTTCCCGGTAGTGGAACTGACGCACATAGGGGCCTTGTTCCAGCGAGCGGTTACCCAGGTTGAAGAAAAGCTCGGGGCCTTGAGTCAATGCCGCCGCATCGTCGGCGAACACCACCCTGTGCTTGCCCTGCTCGAACTCATGGAAGTAGAACAGCCCCTCTTCGGCAGCCAGCCGATTGACGAAGTCGAGGTCGCTCTCCCGATACTGGACGCAGTATTCCCGCTTGGCGTGTTCGTTCTTGAGCGCAAAGGCGTAGTCGGTGATGCCGTGCTCTTGCAAGAGGATGGAGAGGATTTCGTCGGGCTTCTGTGCCTGGAAGATGCGGGAGTTCTGACGCAAAGAGAGCCGCCATAGCGCCGGTTTAACGTCAAGGGTGTAGCGGGTGCGGCGAAAGCCGCTGTCCCCCTGCGCCATGTCGCTCACCACACCGCACACCCGGCGCTGCTGCTCTCCGTTGTACCACACCAGCAACTCGCACGGCTGGTCCAGCACGGCGCCGAAATCCACGTCGGGCTCGGGGCTTGCCAGCTCGAGGCGCAGGCGAAATGGCTGGTTGAGCCCCTCTTCCAGAGCAAACTCCGCCACCACAAAGGTACTCTCGGGCAGGGCCCCCACCTTGACGGTAAATTGTAATCCTGTGCTGTCTGCCATCAGTGACTCCTTATCCTGCCTGTCCGCTGCCAGAACCAATGACCACGCCGCCACAGCCGATGGCGGTGCCGGTCACGGCGATGGGCTTGCCATTGACCAGTACCGAGCCGACGCCCCCCGAGATGCTGCGCGGATGAGGGGGATTGTTGGGTTTGTCGTGAGGGGCCAGCGGATCCCCCTGCCGGGCCACCGGCTTGCCATCAAGGAACACATCAGGGCTGGCGGCGATCACCGGGGAGGGGTGAAATCCCTCGTGGTCGGTACCTATGTCACCGAGCAATGCAATGGAAGGGCACATCTGGGTTCTCCGTCTGGGCAAGGGCGCGCCACGGATGACGGCCCTGCCATGGCTCCTGCCCACTCGGGTGGGCAGGAGGCGTGAATGCACATTGGGGTGGCTGTCCAGCAGCCTCCATGCCAACGCAGGCAAAACGACAATGTTGTTTTATATCAAAGCCTTACAATCACACCAACTGACCATGGCGCTGCGCGCTGCAATGGATGGCACAAGACTTCGCGAAAACATGGCAAAACCTTGCCCACTCAGAGAATTTCTCTGCGTCTTGCGCAATATCTTGCTCGGGGCAGCATGATTACCCGCCAACATGGCCTTGCTGCAACTGATAGAGGCGGATGTTGAGCGCCTTCAGATCGTTCTCCAGCCCCTTCAGATCCGCCGCCGTGATGGGTTCTTGGGCAGCCCTTCTCGCCTCCAGCTCATCGAGGCGCAAGCTGAACGGAATGTTCTGCATCAGGTTCTTCTGCACCTCGTAGAGCTGGGACTTGAGATAGGAGATGGTCACCGTCTTGCGCTGGCGCTCCAGCTCCAGCAGTTGTTCCAGCAGGGCATCCACTCCGGCGCGGGCATCCAGATAGGTCGGCACACCGAGGGCGTCTCCCTGCTGGCCCGCCAGCACGCTCTGCCACTGTTTGTCGAGCGCCTTGACCGCCAGCGAGTCGGGGTAAAGCATCTGCAGCGAGGCACGCAGCCCCTCGCCATAGCGATACCAGTAGAGCGGCGAGGTCTGCTCCAGCCGGGCAAGCTGACTCTGATAACGGGCCACCAGATCGCTCTCCATCCCTTGCAGGGCCTGCTCCCCCAGCACGATGCGTGCCTGGCGGATATCGTCATAGCTGAGCGCCCTGGGCAACTCGGCGGCCGGCTGCTGCAAGCGCTGGGCGACCACCATCTTCTCCTGCTGCTGCTGCTGCCAGCCGAGCCAGCCCATCACCGGCAGGGCGCAGCTGAGCAGGCCGCAGCCAAACCAGAACCAGGCGGGCCGCTGTTTGCGGTGCTGTTCAATCTTGAGCACGGTAGGCTTCATCTGCCCCTTCTCCCGACCCACCAGTATGCTGCCCTGGGGCAGGTGCCCGGTCGCCGTCCCGGCAGAAGCGCCGTGATCGCTCTCCATATCGGACTTGAAGAAGACCATGGGCGGGATCTGCAGTTCATCCTTGAGACCGGGCTCGTCGGAGACGATGACGATCTCGGTCTCGTCAAAGAGGTGGGTATAACCCTCGATGAAGTGCACCAGGTTCTCGACCCGGGGAATGCGGCTTAAGCCCGCGTTGTGCAGCTTCTCGCTGATGAGCTGCAACGCCCGCTCGCAGCGGTAGACCAGCCGCTTGTCCTCGTGACTGATCTGGTACTGGCGAATGACATCGCTGATGCGGGCGATAAACCAGTCGAGCATCTCGATGCGGGCCCGCTCCTGATGGGCCGGCGGCCAGAAGCTATCCCACTGGGTCACTATCAGGTTGGCGAGAAACTCGCACCCCTCGGTGAAGCCGCTCAGGCCCTGCAGCCGTGAACGGGCCAGGGTGAAATAGATGGCGGTCTGCAGATCCACCCCGTGTTTTTCGAAGATCTGGCTCGCGAGCTGATGGATCTTGAGCCAGTCCACCTCGGGACGGGAGGCGTGGCTGAGCTTGTTGATCTCCGCTCGCAGCGCCTCGTACTCAGGTAACATTCTGGGGTCTCGCCCCACCTTCAACGCCTGCTGGCCTTGCTGGTCATGTGTCATATCGGCTTCCAAAACAGGAGGGGCACTGCCTGCCCCCCGCACTATCAATAGAGGGATTCAGGCAATCTGAACTGGCTGAACAGGCCGCCGGCGAAGGGGTTTTGCACGCTGTCTGTGTAGACGCGATAAGTCATGGCCCCCTGATCCACCGGGAAGCGCACGTCGAAGGTGGCCTCGTTGACCTGGGTCAGCTCCCCCTTGTCCATCAGCCGGAACATGGCCCAGGGACCGACGAAGCCTTCGCTGCGCGGCGAGCGCTCGCGAGCAGCCGGCACCAGGGTTATCTTGCTCTCGGCCCCGTCACGCATGGTGTTGGGCCACACCAGGGGGATCTTGGTACGCCGGCCGTGGGCATACTCCAGCAACTGACCATCCAGGTTCAGCACGCTGCGCCGCTTGTTGGCGGTGAGCTCGATGGGTTCGAGGGCGAACTGCACCTCCAGGTTGCCCTGCTGGCTGAAGAAGATCTGGCGGATGCGGGCGGCTCTATCCAGCTGCTTCACCAGCTCGGCCTGGATGGGCGAGCTCAGCTCCCCCTCCATCAGACCGCTCTCCACCATGGGCTTGAGATTGACCTGGTAGAAGCTGTCCAGCGTCCCGCCCGGCGCGAAGAAGCGCTCCATCTCGGAGAGGGGCACATCCTTGGCGGAGCCGGGCTCGAAGGGATAACGCCCCGCCAACTGGCTGTTGAACGGGGCCAGCACCTTGTCCTGCCACTCCTGATTGAGGGAGGACATGGCAAGGTCTATCACCAGCCGCGAGCTCTGATCGGAGAGTTGGCCCACCCAGCGATCCAGCGGGGCCGGCAGGCCACGGGCATACTGTTGCAAGGCAAACACGGGGTCGGCGTACTTGTTGGTCAGGCGCAGCTGCACCGCCTTGAGGGCCGACTGGCCCGGCTCGGTGGCGTTGACGATGAGCTCCAGATAGTGCTGCAGCTCCACCAGCTTCTGGTTCACCTCCTGGATGAGCGGCCCCTGCTCACCCCGGCCAGCAAGAGCGGCATTGGTGACCATGAAGGGGCGACCTATGCGGGCCGTGATGGCCTGCGCCGGATCCCCTTCCACGTCGGAGATCTTGCGAATGCGGGTGTTGTCATCGAGGGCCGCCAGCACCCGCTGGAACGGCTGATCGTTGCCCGTGATGGCGGAGAGCACGTCCAGTGCCTGCTCCGGACTCTCCAGGGTCTGCACATCCAGATTGGTCAGCAGTTTTTGCCACTGGTTGACGTAGTCGGTGACGTAGCGCTCATTGACCTGACGGGTGATCTCCTTGCGATCCGCCTCGCTCAGCTGAGTCAGTTTGCGCTGGCCCAGCACCCAGGCATCCATGGCGGTGAGATCGATCAGCGTCTTGTCCTGCTTCTGGAAGAAGTCGCTGAAACCAGGCCAGGTCAGCAGACGGGGCACCTGACCGGCGCTGTCGCTGCGCAGGGCAAAGACGGTGTCGAAGGTGGGTCCCACCTCGTCGCGCACGTAGAGATCCGGTGGCAACACCTCCCCCGCCTTCACCACCAGGTTCTGATAGACCCGCTGATACATGGGCAACTTGCCAAGCTCGCGCTGGGCACCATAGATGGGCTCCTTGAACGGCACGAAGGCGGTGATGGCCCCCTGATCCCTTGCCGCACGGGCGCCGTGCCAGTCGGTGTGATCGAGAGCGTAATCCAGATGCCCCATCAGCTGCTCCTGCACAGCACCCTGCCCCGGGAAGGCTTTCTGCCAGCGGCTCGCCATGTATTGCGCCACCAGCTCCTTGTTGCGGCCGGAGGCGTCATCGAGCATCCGCATCACCCGCAGTATGGCGAGTTTCTCCTCGCTGCCCGCCGGTGCCTGCTCGAGATCCGCCAGCAATCCCTGCATCTGGGCCGGCAGGAAGCGCAGGCTCAGCAGTTGCAGATAGGATCCCTCCACATAGGGGCCTATCTCGTCCCCCTGATAGAGGCCAAGGTCAGCCACCAGCGGAGTGCGATCGCGGTAGTTGCCAAAGGAGAGGGTCGCCTCGCGGATGAGATTGAGGCGTGGCAGCTGGCTCACCCCGAAGGCGTGGGCATCGGCCACCTCGTTGGTCTCCATGAAGGCTTGGGCCTTGGTCAGCACGTTGCGACCCGCCTCCTCATTGACCCGGTAGAAATGGTGCCAGCCACCGATGAGGGCTGCCGAGAACAGCGACAGGCAACCGAGGCCGATGGCCATGCGGCGGCGGCGATAGAGGGTGTGCAGCCGGTTCTCCCCGGCCAGATGGGCCTCGGGGAAGATGATGGAGGAGAAGAGCTGGCGCACGAAATAGGTGTTGGACTCCCCGCGCAGGGCCGAGTGAATGGGCTCCGGCAGGTTGTAGCGGCGGGAGGCCGCCTGGGCGAACGCATCGAACGGCACCCCTTGCTGATAGACGGAGCTGATGTAGACACCGCGTACCAAGAGCGGCTTGCTCTCCTCTATGGCCAGGGTTTCGTCGAGCAGGCTGGTGACATAATCCTTCAGCCCCGCCAGCTGGCGCACGAAGGAGAACAGCGCGCTGCGCTGGGCGGCATCGAGCCGGGCCAGCATCAACTCCGGCAGATTCTGGTTGAGGTTGTCCACCCACTGATCCCAGAACAGGGCCAGATCCTGCTGCCAGGATTGACCGTCACCGGGTTGGAAGGTCACCCCCAGCACGGCGTCACGGGCCTCCTTGTCGAGTTGCTCGTACACCACGTCAAAACCACGCAGCAGGTCGAGCTTGGTGAAGGTGACGTAGAGTGGCAACCGGGTATTCATGGTGGCCGACACCTCCTGCAGGCGCGCGCGCATCAGCTGGGCATAGGCCTTGCGTTCGGCCACGCTGGCGTGGGAGAGCCAGGCCAGATCCACGGTCAGTACCAGGCCGTTGAGGGGCTGACGACGACGATGTTCGGAGAGCCAGGTCAACAGGTGCAACCAGAGCCGCTCGTGCTTGCGCGCCAGGGGATCCAGCTCGGGTTCGGACTGGGACAAGAGCTCGCCGGCGGGATCCAGCATCACCGCCTGCTCCCCCAGCCAGCAGTCCACCAGCTGATCCTGCGCCACGTCACGCAGCTCGGTGTCTAGCCTGGGATTTAGCTTGTTGGCCGGGTTGGCACGGTGAATAAGGCTGCTCTTGCCGCTGCCGGGCAGCCCCAGCACCAGGTACCAGGGCATGGCGTAGAGCGCCCCCTTGCCCAGATGGGTATTCAACGCCTGCAGCCAGCGATCCAGGAACAGCGCCTGCCGGTCGAGCAGCCCCTTGACCGGATCCTGCTCCAGCACCACCTCGTGCTGACGCTCGGCCTTGAGCTGCTGCATCTTGCGCCACACCCGCCAGGAGAGAACCCCCAGCAGCAGCCAGAGCCAGAGCAGGGTGAACACCACCCGCCCCCACAGCGGCGCCAACGGCTTGGCGTCACGGATCTCGAGGCGAGGGCCCAGCCACCACACCAGGATCAGGGCAAGCCCCCAGAGCACCACACCGAGCAGAGGCCAGGAGGGTTTCAATTTCGGCAGCTGTTGCCGCAGAAAGGTAAAGATGGTTTTGAACATAAAATGTGATCCAACTCCGACTCAATGACTCATTTCGGCACTTATTTCGACAACGGGGTCGCCTGGCTCTCCAGGCGGCTGACCAACCCGGGCTCCCAGTGCGACAGCCCGAGGCGACTCGCCTCTTGCCACAAGTGTTGATAGTGCTGGCGCGCAAGCGCCTCCATGCCTTCCTGTGCCAACAGCTCCGCCTGCACCAGCTGGGCGTGAAAGCGATCTCTTGGCTCCTTCATCTGCGCCATGCGTTCATCGAGCAGGGCCAGGGCCGCGGCCACCCCCTGCTCCCCATGGCGCTGGGCTATCTCTTCGGCCAGGCAAGACTCCCCCTCGCCTCCTCCACCGCCCCTGACGGGTTGCAGCCAGCGGCCGCATTCGGGGGGGAGAAAGGGACTGCCGTCACTGAAGGCAAGGTCCCGCAAGGCCGGCAGACGCTGCAAGAAACCATCGAGCTCCTCTGCGATGGCCCGGGCCACGGCGGCAAATCCCAACCTCTGCGCCACCTCGGCCGAGAGGCGATGCCCCTCGAACCAGTAGGGGGCCAGGGTCAGGCTCTGCTCGATGCGCTGCCAGAGCCCCTGATCGGGGCTGCTCATGGCGGCGCGGTACTCGTCCACCATGTCCGCCGACATGGGGGCCAGCTGGGTTTTGTTGTCCCGGGCCACCATGGGCGGAGTCGTGATCCCGGCCCAGATGGCGTGACGGCGCAGGCGATAGCCCACCGCCGCCTCCGGCTGACGCTCGATGAGCAGATCCGCCACCTTGAGCTGGGTCTGGCGCCAGGCCCTGTCATTGGAGCTGTCAATCTCGACGCCGGACCCCTTGGTGCTGCCACTGAGCACCATGGAGCCCGCCATGCCGGTGGCGGCGGCCGTCGCCACGGCGGCGCTGCTCCCGGGTTGCACACCGGCATCCGCCTGGGCCTGGGCCACCTGCTGGCGCTGGGCCCGCTTCAGCCCCATCAGCAGGGGGTCGAGCAGCTCGCCCTTGTCCGGGCACCGGGCCAACCAGACTCGCTCCAACTGCTCGGCCTGGGCCAGCAACTGGGCCAGCTCGGCCGCCGAGGCGCTCTCGCTCACTCGCGGCAGAGCCCCCTCGAAGCGCTTGACGATTTGCACCATCAGCCGCTGTTTCTGGCTGGCATTGCCGGGCCAGGCCAGCAGCCAATAAGCCTGGATCCAGGCTTCCAGCAGACTGAGCGCGGCCCCCATGGGGGTCGCCTTGGCCGGATGCTGCAAACAGCGCAGCAACTGGGCCAGTACCCGCATGTCCTTGGTGCGGCTCTCCAGCAACCCGAGACAGGCCTCTGCCACCGCATTGAGATCCACCTGGCCATGGGCCAGGGATCCCAGCTTGACCAGCTCTGTCTCCACATAATCCCAGCGCGGCTCATCCGCCAGCACGGCGCCGCTGACTTGCCCATCCGGCAAGGGGGTGAGCAGGCGGGCACACCAGGGGTGTTGATAGCTCATGGCGCCCCCTACCAGCGACACTGCTGGCGCAGGGGAAGCAGCGCCTCTTTCAGGCCGCTCAAATCGACCCGCAGCAAGGCGCCATTGGCCGCCTTGACCTGCAGCTCGCGATGGCCAATCCAGCGCTTGAGCTCCTCGATGGCGGGCAGGCCGCGGCCATACTCCAGCAGCATTCCCTTGTCCCGGATAAACCAGCCCTGGGCGCGGTTGCCGGGCGAGCCGTCGAGCGCTATCTGCACCTCCTCGCCGACCCAGGGCGCATCGAGCCGCAGGCGGATATGGGTGATGCTGTCGACGCACCCTATGGCCAGGGTCGCCCCGCGCAAGGCGGGACGGGTGAGGGTTTCACTGCCACTGCCGGCATCGCTTTGCAGCAGGAAGGGGGGGCTGTCAGGGGTGCGGCTCTGCTCCTGATCCCGGATGGCTTGCCAGGCAGCGGACATGGCCGCGGCGCCGGACTCGGTGTCGGGGCCACTGCCAAGGGCGTCATAGCAGGCGAGCCGCACCAGCGGAGAGGGTTCGCGGCGGCACTGCTGCCAGCCGGGCATATCCAGCTGCGGCGCCGCGCTGCCGGCGGCCAGCAGCAATAGGCCGAGGACGCTCATCAATTCACCTCCAGTTTCTGGCACTTGTGATCCAGGGTGCGCTTGGGAATGTTGAGGCTCTCGGCCACCAGCATGCGGTTGCCCTGGAAGTAGCGCAGACGCGCCTCGATGACGGAGGCTTCGTACTGCTGCATGGCCCGGCGCAGATCCCGGATGTGGTTGTAGTCGTCCATCGAGGACGGCAGCTCCACACAGACCCGCTCCCGCAGCTCAGGCGGCAGCGCCTCCAGCACCACCTCTTCCCCATGACGGGTGTGGGCGCAGGCCACCTCCAGCAGGTTTCGCAGCTCGCGCACGTTGCCGGGAAAGTCATAACTTTGCAGCTGCTTCAAGAACTTGCGCTGCAGCCCCGCCAGGGTCTTGCCATCCTGGGCGGCAAACTGGGCCATGAAGTGCTGGCACAACAGCGGCACGTCGTCCATGTGCTCCCGCAGGGGGGCAATCAGCAGCAGGCACTGGCAGAGCCTGTGGTAGAGGTCAGCCCGAAACTGCCCCTCCTCCACGTGACGGCTGAGGGGCTGATGGGTGGCGGCGATGAGGCGAAAATCGGAGTGGTACTCCTGCTCTGCCCCGAGGGGCCGGTAGCTGCGGGTTTCCAGCACCCGCAGCAGCTTGGCCTGCATGGCGGCGGGCATGTCCCCCACCTCGTCCAGGAACAGGGTGCCGCCGTTGGCCTGGGCCACCAGCCCCGCCTTGTTGGTCAGCGCCCCGGAGAAGGCCCCCTTCTGGTAACCGAACAGCTCGCTCTCGATGAGGTTCTCCGGGATGGCGGCGCAGTTGATGGCGACGAACGGCTTGGCCGCCCGATCGGAGCACTGGTGCACCAGGCGGGCCACCACCTCCTTGCCGCTGCCGGTCTCCCCCTGAATGAGCACGGTCAGCTTGTGCTGGCCCGCCAGGCTTATCTGCTCGCGCAGCCCGCGGATCACCGCCGACTGGCCGACCAGCTGATCGCCGAGCAGCTTCTCATGCTGGCGCAGCCGCTCTCCCTCCCCCTTCATCTGACGCAGGGAGTCCCGCAGCACGCTCTGATCCCGGCGGCTGCGCCCCAGATCGCGAATAAGGGTGAGCTGGTTGCAAAATACCTGCGACAGCTGTGCCAGCTCGGAACTCTCCGTCCACCCCTGCAACACAGCGCCCTCATCCATCATGGCCAGCACGGCGAACGGCTTGCCGTTGCCGTCCAGCAAGGGGAAAGCGTGCAGGCCGCACTGCTGGCCCAGGTTGGAGAGCAGGAGACGAAACTCCTTGTGCTCGATGCGGGCACCGCCATGGAGGGAGTCCCAGGTGCGGGACTGGGCCTTGTGCAGCACATAGGCGAGCGGGTGGGAAAAATCGTCCACCGCCAGGGCCAGGCTCACCGCCTGTCCCTTGACCCAGCCGGTGCATTCGAGCTGGCGACCGCTCACATCCAGCATGCCGAGCAGTATCCCCTTGGGCTGGAAGCTGGCGTCCAGGGTCGAGCTCCACCAGTGGCACAGGTGCTGCTCGTCACGTTGCTGCGTCAAAGCGAGGGCAAAGGCGAGGGCTTGTTCCATGGTCAGCCCTCCACCTCGGCCACGAACTGGTGATCGGCCACCGAGAAGCGGACGCACTTGATGGGTTCACCGGCCGAGAGCCGCTGCAGCAACTGCAGGGAGACCGGCGGCAGCAGGGCGCCGTCGATGACGGATTCCAGCATGCGGGCACCGTTCTCGCTGCGATTGGCCCGCAGCAGTATCTCCTCGGCCACCTCGCTCTCCAGCACCACCTCGGCGCCGAAGCGCTCCTTGAGCAGTTTGACCAGCCGGTTGAGCTTGCCGCCGACAATCTGCACCAGGGTGTCGTGACCCAGCGGCAGATAGGGGATCACCTCCATGCGTGCCAGCAGGGCCGGCTTGAAGAAGGCGGCGAGCTCGGGATAGAGCGCATCCAGCAGATCATCGGGCTGCTCGGCGTGATCGACTATGGTCTGGAAACCGAGGTTGGAGGTGAGGAAGAAGACCACGTTCTTGCAGTCGATGATGCGCCCTTCCCCATCCGCCAGCTCGCCCTTGTCGAACGCCTGATAGAAGAGGTTGAGCACATCCGGATGGGCCTTCTCCACCTCGTCCAGCAGCACCACGGAATAAGGCTTCTGACGAATGGCCTCGGTCAGCACGCCCCCCTCGCCGAAACCGACGTAGCCGGGAGGCGAGCCGATAAGACGGGAAACGGTGTGCTTCTCCTGGTACTCGGACATGTTGATGGTGGTCAGATACTGGCGGCCACCGAACATCAGCTCGGCAATCTGCAGCACGGTTTCGGTCTTGCCGACCCCGCTCGGCCCCACCAGCAGGAAGGCCCCGAGCGGTCGGCCGGGACGACGCAGGTCGGCGCGGGCGGTGAGCAGGTGCTTGTGCAGGTGGGCCACCGCCACATCCTGCCCCTTGATAAGCTCGCCGAGGTACTCCGGCAACCGGGTCACCACGTCCAGCTCCCCTTGCGAGATGCGATTGAGGGGCACCCCGGTCCACTCGGCGATGACGGCGGCAATCTGGGTCTTGTCGACATGGGCGGAGACCAACACTTCTCCCTGCTGCAGGGCGGCCAGCTCGCGCTCGAGGCTGGCAAGCGTCTCGGCGGCGGCTTGGGGATCCAGCGGCGCATCGGCGAGATCCAGCGCCTCTCTGGCCAGCATCTCATCCTGCTGATCGGCGAGCAGGGCGGCGCGCAGCTCGACTATCTGGTGCACCAGCCCCTGCTGCTGCTGCCACCGGGCCTCCTGCTCGGCCAACTCCTCGCGGCAAGCCTGCTGGGCGGCCTGCAACTCGGCCAGACGCTCGGCGTTGTCGCCAAGGCCTATCAGACTCTGGCGCTCCAGCTGGCGGATCTCCAGCTCGCGCTGGCGCAGCGCGTTTTGCAGGTGGCTGACCGCGCGCGGCGGCGTGGTGAGGTTGATGGCCACCCGGGCACAGGCGGTGTCGAGCACGTCGATCGCCTTGTCCGGCAACTGGCGGCCGGAGATGTAGCGGGCGGAGAGCTGGGCGGCCGCCTGCAGCGCCTCCTCGTCGATGAGCACCCCGTGGGCCTTCTCGTAGATGCTGCGCAGGCCGCGCAGGATCACGGTAGCCTCGTCGGCATTGGGCTCACCCACCTTCACCAGCTGGAAGCGGCGCGACAGGGCGGCGTCTTTTTCCACGTATTTCTTGTATTCGCCCCAGGTGGTGGCGGCGATGGTGCGCAGCTCGCCCCGGGCCAGGGCCGGTTTGATGAGGTTGGAGACATCCAGGCCGCCGGCCTGGTTGCCTGCCCCGATCAGGGTGTGGGCCTCGTCGATGAAGAGGATGACGGGTTGCACCGAATCCTTGACCTCCTGCATCACCCCCTTGAAGCGTTTCTCGAACTCCCCCTTGACCGAGGCACCGGCCTGCATGGCGCCGAGATCCAGGGTCATCAGCTCGACGCCGCGCAGCTTCTCGGGCACCTGGCCCGCCACCATGCGCAGGGCCAGCCCCTCGATCAGGGCGCTTTTACCGACCCCCGCCTCCCCCACGACGATGGGGTTGTTCTTGCGGCGGCGGGAGAGGATGTCGATCATCAGGTCGATTTCATGATCCCGGCAGAGCACGGGATCCAGCGTCCCCTGGCGGGCCTGCTCGGTGACGTTGACGGTGAAGCGGGCCAGCAGGCTGGCATCGGCCGGCAGGGCGGCCTGGGTCGCAGCGCCGCTGGCAGAGACTGTCACCTGGGTCTCGGCGGACTCCTTGACCCACTCATCGAACTGCTGGCGCAGCAGCTCCCGATTGACGTTGGCAAGCAAACGGGTCACCGACCCCGGCAAATAGCGCTGGGGAGTCATCAAGAGCACCAGCAGCATGACGCCGCTGCGCAGCTGGGCGTGTTGCAGCTCGGCGGAGGCGAGCAGCCAGCTGTCTTGCAGCCACTCCACCAGCAGTGGCGAGAAGGAAGGGTAACCCTGACCATAACCGCTGTCGGCGTTCGAGGGTTGCAGCAGGGTCTTGAGTTCCTCTACCTCCACCCCGGCCACTTTCAGGATCTGGCGCACGTCGCTCAGCGGGGTCTCCAGCATTTTCAGCAGCAGGTGCTCGATGCGGATCTCGGCCCCTTGATGGTTGACGCAGAGGGCCGCGGCCTCCTCCAGCATGTGACGGCAGATGGGGTTGAGTCTTTCCACCAGTACGGGTAGCTCTATACGGATCAAGGCGTGCTCTCCTTAGTATTTTATTTTAATAATTCGCCCAGTTGACGCAGCACGTCCTGGGTCTGGTTATTGAGTTGGTGGTGATAGAGGCCAAAGATGATGGCCAGGATCAGGGCGCCGCCCATGAACAGGCTGCGCAGGGAAACCTGCTTGCGCAGCTGGTAGCGGGAGGCCTGGCGGCCGAGGTCGAGGTGAAACACGCTGGGGGCTTCACCACCGACCTCGGGGGCGAGCTGCTTGTGCAACTGCCTGACGATGCGCTCGAATTCGTCCCGCCCCTGGCTCATCACCTTGTAGCGCCCCTCGAAACCGAGGCAGAGGCACAGATAGATGAACTCCAGGATGTCGCGATAGCGCACCGGATCTTCCTGCAGGCGGGCCAGCAGCACGAACACCTTCTCGCCGCCCCAGGTCTCGTTGTGAAAACGGGTCAGCAGGGAGTGCTCGGACCATTCGCTCTGGCTGCCCCAGTCGCGGCCCATCACGGCCTCGTCGATGAAGGTGCAGAGGATGTAGCGAAACGACAGCACCACTCCGTTCTCGTAGCCCTGGGCCATCAGCTCCTGTTCGATGGCCTGGATCTCGGTCACCACCCGCTGATAGAGCTCGGGCACCCGGTCGTGGCGCGACAGCAGGCGCACCCGCTGCACCAGCCCCAGCAAGGGGGTCACCGCATCTATCATGGGGTTGATGCTCTGGCCACGCAGGCGGAACCAGTGGTCCGAATCCATGTCCAGCTGCTCGGCATGATCGAACAGCAGGTCGCTCAGTTGCTCGTTCTTGATAATGTCCGTGGTCATCTTTGCTTGTTTCCTTGGTGCTATCACTGGCTACGGATGGCCCAGAGCTGCATGTCGAGCTCCGGGAAATCGCCGGCGATGTGGAAGGCGAGGGTGTTGCCCACCGCCAGCATCTGCCAGGCCGGACTCTGCCGGTCGAGCTGGAAATAGCTGTAACCGGCGTGATAGGGCAGCTGACGGGGCGCCACCGGCAACGGCAGCAGCGGAATGCCGGGCAGTTGCAGGCTGATGAGCTCGCGGATCTTGTCGCTGGACGCCACCTTGGTCTGTTGCAGCAACTGCTTGCGCAGCTGCTCCTGGGGCATGCGGGCGCGCACCGCCAGCACGAAGTCGGCGCTTTGCATCAGCTCGCTCTCCCCCACCACGGCCACCATGACGCCGTACTGGTGCTTGCGCAGCTGGATGGAGACGGCGCGGGGCGAGAGCACTGTGCTCAGCGCCTGACGCAGGGCCAGCATCACCGGCTCGAAGCTCACCTGCTGATCGTCGTGGCGATAGGCGGGGAACTCGGGGGGAAGGCGGGACTCGTCGGTGAAGGTCATCAACTCGCCGCACAGCTGCACCAGGGCCTCGTGCAGCCGCTCCGGGTGCAGGGTGCCAAGACGCGCGAGGTGCGACAGCTGGGGCTGGGCCCGGTTGAGCAGTTGCAGCATCATGAACTCGGCCACATCGGCGACCCCCTGCTGCCCCGGTGCCGCGATGCGCTGGGAGAGGCTGCGGGCCCGCTCGGCCACGAGGCCGGCCGACTCGCCGAGGAAGCGCTTGAGGGTCGGGATGGCGGAGACGCTGATGCTGCAGGGCATGAAGTTGGGATCCAGCACCAGGCCGCCGTCCGGGCGCTTGTCCAGGATCCGGGCGATGGCGAGCGAGGCATAGGCGCTGCGATCGTCCCGCTCCAGCATCAGCCGCAGACTGACCCTTCCCACCTCGAGGGAGACCACGTCCCCCCCTTCGCTGTGCAGATCCCGCACGTCGTGGCGATGGGCCTGCAACCGGCTGGAGACCAGCCCCCCCTGCCCCACCTCGTTGACCCCGCTCACCGAAAGCGGCAGCGCCAGATAGACCTTCTGGTTCGCCACCGAGGCGTCGGTAACCTCCAGGGGCGATGGCAGCACATCGTCATTGGGAATATTGAAGACGGTGCCGTCCGGCAGTATGCCGGTGGCTCCCACCAGGGCGATGCGACCAAAGCCCAGGTAATCCTCGTTGATGGCGAGCGACTGCAAGCCGTAGAAATAGTCGGAGAGCGCGCTCAGGCGAGCGTGCAGCGCGTAGTCCGAATGCCTTTGTTGTTGCTGGAAGTGCTGGGGCTTGATGAAGAGCCCCTCACGCCAGATAACCCGATTTCGACTCGACATGGTTATTCTTCTTCTTGTTGCAGTTCCACTTCATCCAGACGCAGATGAACCAGGATTTGATAGGCCGTGCCCTTGCTCTTGACCTTGATGACCTTGCGCCACTCGGCGCTGTCCGGATCGGCGTAGCGTGCGATCACCCCGATGTAGCGAGTCTTCTCGTCAAGCTTGATGGGAGGCAGATACTTGAACTGGCCCGGCAGCAGGGTGTAGTCCTGATGATCCAGGTAGTTCTTGCCGAGGGCCTTCTCCACATCCTCGGTCACCTGGTCGTAGTCGGTGGCGAGCAGCTTGGAATCTTCCGCCAGCAGCAGCACCTGAAACTCGATCGGCGCCGCCTCCCCGCTCTCGTTGGGGTTGACGTCGGGCTCGGCCACCAGGCTCAGCCCCAGGGTGGAGGGCTGGCTGTCATTGCTGCCCACCTGGATGTCCGGGTTCATGGCCACGTCGGCCATCTTGCCCATGGTGGTACAAGCTGCCAGGGTCAGCACACAGGCCCCCAGCATCAACGCACGTATCATCAAATCAGTCCCTGTTGCTGACGCACGGCCTGGTCATAGGCCTGGGCATAAACCTGGTGGAACAGCTTGTCGAACCCTTGCTGACGGGCCGAGGTGAGCTCGCGGTAGTAGTGCTGATACATGTTCCAGGCCCAGCCCTCGTCGGCCATGCCGGGGGTGCCGGTGCGGCGGTAGTGCTCGAAGCGACCGAGCAGCGCCTCCGGCGAGAAGGCTTGAAGGATGCTGTCCAGCGCCGCGCCTATGGCCTGCTGGTTCGCCACGTGGTGAATGCGCACATTGCGCAGACTCTCGGCCACCGCCGCTGGGGCGGTCAGGTGCACCGGGCTCTTCTGCTCGGCAAACATCACCGCCAGGGTCTCGTCATAGTCGAGCCCGAGCCGCAGCGGGTTGTCCTCGATGGGACGCAGGTGCTTGTCCGCCAGCGCCGCCTGATCGCTTTGCAGTTGCAGCAGCCCCTCCACCATGGCCCGCACCGTCTTGCCCATCTCTTCGAGCATGTCGTGGGCCTGCTGGGTATCCTGCAGCTGCAACGGCTGACCCAGGCCGCGCATCAGCGGGGTCAGGGCCACGTGATCGACCCCCTCCAGCGGATGGGCATAATCGGGATGGTTCTCTATGGTGGGCATATCCAGAAATTCTTGGTTCATGGTGTTCTCGGCGGCAGAAAAGGGGGAAAGGGACGGATGTTCCATATCCGGTTGTAAAGAGAAGTCGGCCTGGCGACGAGGATCCACCAGGGGAGTCAGCGCGGAGCGCTCATGCTGCAGCGCCAGCAGGGGGTCGACGGCCAGGGCGCGCGACGCCTCCATGGGCTGGCTGATCCGCTCATCGCCGCTCAGCCACTCGTCGAGCTGTTCGGCCGGGCGTGTGCCCAGCACCTGCTGCAGGCTCTGCTCGGCCGAGATGGCCCCCAGATAGGCGCGCAGCCGGAACGGGCCGACGACGAGCTCGTCCCCCTGCTCCAGATACACCTTGCGGGCCCGCCCTATGGGCGAGGTCGCACCGTTGATGTAGGTCTGGCCGCTCAGATCGCACAGGCAGAAGCGGCCATCCTGGCGCTCGACCCGGGCGTGGGCCGGCATCACGGCCCCCAACCTGTCTCGCAGTTGCCAGTCATCCTGCTCGGAGGCCCCCAGGGTCCCCCCCATCTCGTCGAAGCGGTATTGCCCCTGCTGGTTGCCGTCGAGCTGCTCGCTGTTGAGCACCACCAGGGAAAGTTGCTGGTTAAAGTCGTCCACATTCACTCCTGCACACAAATGGTCACGAAGGGATCACTCGGCGGCTGGCCAAGAAAGGTACTCCACCCCAGGCGGGCACTCTGCTCCTCCCCCAGCCGCAGCCCCCTGGCCTGCTCCTGGCCGAAACCGAGTCGCAGATCCCAGGCCAATTGGTCGCGCAGGATGAAGGAGACAAAGGTCACCAGGGCGGGGAAGTGCTCCCCGTTCGGCAGAAACCCGAGAAACTGCCCAAAACTCAGGTTGTTGATCTTCAATAGAAACTTGCCCGCACAGTCGTTCACCTTGTCGCCGATGACAAAATCGTCCCCCAGGGTGGCGCAGGCGCTGCCCAGCCGGTTTTGCTGATCCTGATGAATGGGCACCCTGCGCCATTGCCAGGCACTCACCTCCACCTGCGCCAGATCGAAACAGTGCGCCACCAGACCGGCCACCACCTCGGGGGAGCGGCTGGGGCTGGCCAGCAGTCCCGCATAGGAGAGCATCTTGGCGCGGTTGACTGGCAGGCTCTGGCAGACAGCCTCGTTGCCCAGCCCCACCAGGGCGAACATCAGGCGGGAGAAACCATCCTCGCCGTTGTCCTGGAAGCGCACGTGATAGCGATACTTACGCCAGATCCGGTGCAGCAGGGTCAGCAGACGGTGATGGAAGAAGTCCAGAAACAGACCCAGCTTCTGCTCCCCCTGGGCGTACTCCCACGCCAGGGAGTCCAGGTAGTACCCGGGCATGGGGGACTGGCTGCCATGCAGGCCGAGGAAGGCCACCTCCAGCTCGTGGCGCCCCTTGCCATCGCGGCCGATCTGCAACACATCGCTGGTAGGAAAACCGAGAGAGGCGGTCGCCTTGAAGCGGATACCCTCATCCCCGGGCAGGTGATCGAGCCTGCGCTCCTGATCGGTGCCGTCCAGCCGGTTGAGCAGCTCAACCAGCTGGAAGAAACTGAAGCGGGGCGCGTCCTTCGCGGACGTCACATCAGGGAGTGCTGACCGATCTGGACTGGCCACAGGTAACGCTCCTTGTTGTCGAGATTGACCACCTCAAGAAGGTGGAAGGCATTGACGCTGGCATACAGCGAGAAGAAGTGGGCAAGCACAGTGCTGAACAGGTAGAGCTCCCCTTCGCTGCCAAAGGCGGACTGGCGGATGGAGAGCACCGACTTGAGCCCGCGCACCGGCATGCCCCGCACCAGCCTGTCTACCGGGCTGGTTTCGATCTGCTCTATCCCCGCCAGCCGCTTGCGCGACGCCTGCTCCGCCTGCTTGTCGTGCAGTGCCGGAAAGTCGTAGGTACGCAGCACCTGCACCAGGGCATCCCGGCGCAGCAGGGAGACATAGTTGAGGGACAGGTTGGAGATCAGCGTCCAGTGCAGGCTGCCATCGAGGGCCGGTCGCAATGGCCGGGTCGGCCGGATCAGGTTGCGGAAGGTGGCAAACGAGGGGGAGCTGCCGGTGGGCACGCAGATGCTGCCCACCTTGAGGCGGGCGGCACGGGAGCGGTTGGTGCAGGTCAGGGTGACAGAGATGGACTCATCCAGATTGACTGTGGTGGTTTCATCTCCGCGCACGAAGGAGAGGCTGTGCTCGAAACCGTCGCCGCTCACCGACTCTCTGACCCGCACCCGGTAATAGAGCGCCAGCCGCTGCTTGGCCCGCTCTATCTGGTGCTGGAAACTCTCGAATGGCTGATAGATGCGCGGCGTACCGCGGGAGCGGCCGAGGTTGCCCTCGACCCAGCCCTCGACCTCATCGACCGAGAAGATCTCGAAGCTGTCCGCATGGCGATAGCTCGCCTTGAGGGGGTACTCCGTCTGGCGGCCGTTGAGATTGACCGGCTCGCTGTCGTGCTGGAACAGGTTGATGGCAGGCACGCAGTTGAGCATGAAGGAGTCGGGCCGGATCTTGAGCTCAGCCGGCAGGGGCCGGTCGAAACAGAAGTGGATCTTGAATTCGCTCACCGGCAGCGGCTGTTTGGGCCAGTCGCCACCGCTGAGCTCGAAGAAGAGGAAGCTCTCCGGGAAGCAGAAGTACTCCTGCAGGATCCGGTAGCCGGAATAGACATTGTTCGGATAGGGCAGGAGCGCATCGTCGCGCTCGAAGCCGACGGGCTTGAGCGCCTTGGCCTCCTGGCGAAAGCGCTTGCCGTCTATCTCCAGCTCGATATGGGAGAGCTGGTTGGAAAGCCAGAAGTAGAGCTCATAGGCGGTATAACTGTCGCCACCGAGGAAGAAACGCAGCTTGTCCAGCTGCAGTTCGCTCAATGGCAAGGGAGCATGCAGGGCGATATCCAGCGAGATGGTGGAGAGATCGTTGCCGCTTTGGGCCGCGATGTGGCGGATATCGGCCGGATAGACCCAGGCATCGTGACTGGTCTGGAAGTGACAGGTCACCTCGTCCATGGGCAGGCTGTCGAGCTGGCAGCCTTGCTTGACCAGCGCCGGCTGGGTGATGGCTCCCGGAATGACCGAGAACTGCATGATGGTCATGCTGGGCACGGGGCGCAGATAGTTTGGCCAGAGCATATTGAGCAGACCGTGGGTCAGCTCGGGGAACTCATCCTCTATCTTGGCGCGCAGATTGCCGGTGAGAAACGCGAAGCCTTCCAGCAGGCGTTCCACGTCCGGATCGGTATTTTGCTCCGACAGGAAACGGGTGAGTTCGGGATGCGCATCGGCAAATTCGCGCCCTTGCAGGCGCAAAAATGCCAATTCATCCCTGAAGTAATGTTCCAGCGACATTGAGATCAGACCATGCGGTAGTGACGGTGGCTGTCCATATGGACGTTGAACGAGGTAACCTGCTCGATATGCTCCAGTCTCACGTGGGCCGTCACCTGAAACGACATCTCGAGCGGACTCGACTGATGATCGGGTGAACGCACATCCACATGCACGATCCGCGGCTCATAGCGGCGGATGCATTGCCGGATCGCCTCACGGATCCGCCCACGGATGTCGGCGCTGCCCTGGGTGGCATCATTGAGATCGATGACACCGAGTTCGGGCGCGCTACGACAATTGCCGGGGCGAGTGTTGAGGATCTGATCGAGCTGGCGTTTGACCGAGTCGATCAGCTCCTCAACGTCCGATTGGGGGGAGGAGACGAGCCCCTCCCCCCGGATCCGGTCAAACAGACTGGCCGCATTGCCTCTATCCCAGGAAGAGAGATACGGCATCGGGCATTATTCCTTGTCCAGACGACCCACCAGGGAGAGCTCGAAGCTGGCCCCCATGTACTTGAAGTGCGGGCGCACGGCCATGGCGACCTGATACCAGCCCGGCTCCCCTTCCACGTCCAGCACCTTGATCTGGGCGGCACGCAGCGGGCGACGGCTGCGCACGTCTGCCGGCGGGTTCTCCTGATCGGCCACGTACTGCTTGATCCAGCCGTTCAGTTCACGCTCCAGATCCTGACGCTCCTTCCAGGAGCCGATCTGCTCGCGCTGCAGCACCTTGATGTAGTGTGCCAGGCGATTGATGATGAACATGTAGGGCAGCTGGGTACCGAGCTTGTAGTTGGTCTCGGCTTCCTTCCCTTCCTTGGTGTTCGGGAACACCTTGGGTTTTTGCACCGAGTTGGCGGAGAAGAAGGCCGCGTTGTCGCTGTCCTTGCGCATGGTCAGGGTGATGAAACCCTCTTCGGACAGCTCGTATTCACGACGGTCGGTGATGAGCACCTCGGTCGGGATCTTCGCCTGCAGCTGACCCATGGCCTCGTAGACATGCACCGGCAGATCATGGATGGCACCGCCGCTCTGGGGACCGATGATGTTCGGGCACCAGCGATACTTGGCGAAGCTGTCGGTCAGGGAGGTGCCCATCAGATAGGCGGTGTTGCCCCACAGGTAGTGGTCGTGATCCGAGCTGATGTCTTCCTGATAGTTGAAGCCCTTGATGGGGTTTTCGGTCGGATCATAGGGCAGACGGGCCAGGAAACGCGGTGCGGTCAGCCCCAGATAGCGGGCATCTTCCGATTCACGCAGGGAACGCCACTTGGTGTAGGACGGGCCTTCGAAGACCGACTTGAGATCCTTGATGGAGGGCAGATCGGTGAAGCTGTCCACGCCAAAGAAGGCCGGTGCGACGGAGGAGATGAAAGGCGCGTGGGCCATGGCCCCCACCGCACTGACATACTGCATCAGCTTGATGTCGGGGGAGCTGTGGGTGAAGGCATAGTCGCCGATCACGGCGCCGACAGGCTGGCCGCCAAACTGGCCGTAACCGGTCGAGTAGACATGCTTGTAGAGGCCGGACTGGGTGATCTCGGGCGAGAACTCGAAATCTTCCAGCAGCTCTTCCTTGGTCGCATGGAGCACCTGGATCTTGATGTTTTCACGAAAATCGGTGCGATCCACCAGCAGCTTGAGGGAGCGCCAGGAGGACTCCAGCTCCTGCACCTCTTTGGCGTGCAGGATGACGTCCATCTGCTTGCTCAGCTTCTTGTCGAGCTCGACAATCATGCTGTCTACCAGTGCCTTGTTGACCGGCTCCGAGGTGGTACCGCTGTCCAGAATGTTGGCGATCAGGGCGGCAACCCCCTGCTTGGCGACACTGTATCCCTCATCCACCGGGGTGATGCGGGCCTGCGCCATGATTTCGTCCAGCAAGGACGAGGAGGCCGCACTCGCCCCCGCTTGAACCTGTTCTTCGACCAGAGACATATTTTTTCCTTATCAGTCAGTCAATTAATCTGCGGATCACTGCGCAGGCTTAATCAGATCCAGCTCCTTGAGCAGTTGCTCGCGAGCTTCGTCACTGGACAGCAGATCCTGCAAACGATTGCGGAAGGACGGGATATTTCCGAGCGGTCCTTTCAGGGCAACCAGGGCCTCACGCAGTTCCAAGAGCTTGCGCAGCTCGGGAACCTGCTGGGCCACGCTGTCGGGGGTGAAGTCTTCCAGAGACTGGATCTTGATCGACACTGGCAACTCGTCCTGGCTGTTTTCTTCCAGGCGGTTGGGAACGGAGAACTTCAACTCCAGTGCAGATTCTTTCATGACAGAGGAAAAATTATTCTTGTCGATGGAGACGGTTTGACGCTCCTCAATGGGAGTCTCTTCCGTGCGTCCTTTCATATTGCCCACCACCATCATGGTCAACGGAAGCTCTATTTCCGCCTGTTGACCACCGGTTGCCGGCACATATTTGATATTGATACGCTCTTTGGGCGCAACAGTGGCGCCATCAATTCCTTTTCCCATGCTCTAAATACCAAGTTAAGGATCCATGAAGACCCTAAAGCTTATAGCCAATGCATCTGTCAGCAACTGTAAAAAATGACAGTTGACGGGATCGGCAGGGATCCTGACAAAAAAACATCAGCCGACGGCGCATTCTCGATATATACCAAGGCGAAGCTTGGCAACCGAAAACACAGTATGCATCTTGTTACTTAATACAACCCGATAACGTCTCTACTCTTTGTTAGAGATCATCTTGGCTAGAGAGCCATTTGCGACAAATGGTATATTTTAAAATCTAAATTAGTCAACATAAAACTATTTAAAATGGATTTACAAAACAAAAACAAACTAAATAATCAAATAAAAACAATAACTTACATGCAACTCGCAAGACTTGAAATGAAAGATCACAAACAAGGATAAATCAGAAACAACCATTATTGATGTAGGATTAATCTGATATTCAGCCAAGATATTGAGTGAACGTCACTCAATGAACACAGGTCAATCAACAACCTATTTAAAGGCTAATTATGTAACAAGAAGTGTCTGTTGACACATAGGAAGGCCGCCATGATGGTGTTTCATGACGACTTCATGACTGATTAATGACTGATTAATGACAAGAAAAAAGGAGGAATAGCGGCGACAAGATATCATTCATTCACTTTGAATATGTGACATCGGCACGGCATTCATGGTGCTAAATGTCGTTGTGTGGCTGCACCAGCTGACTGTTTTTTTCCAGTGTCACAAACCAGTGCTGCGCCAGCTTCTGTCCAGCTCCCTTCTCTTGTTCTGTCATGCCTTTTTCCAGCTCACGGCTGGCGGCAGTCGCATCTGTATTGCCATCCGTGGCCGCCAGCAAATACCATGCATAGGCATGCAATCTGTTGCGAGGCGCCCCCCAGCCCTGTTCACGCATGGTACCCATACGATATTGGGCTTGACGGTGGTTGGCATTTGCCGCAAGTCGGTACTGTTTCAATGCCAGGCTGTAGTCCGCCTCACCGCCGAGTCCCAGCCGCAACATCTCGCCATAGGCATAGCGGGCATCCACATTGCCTTCACCAGCGGCAAGGGAAAGGCTCTGGCGAGCCGCCTTCAGCTCTCCCCTCTCCTGCTGCAAGAGTGCCAGCTCAAGCTGAGCCTGACTCACCCCACCCGCTGCGGCCAGGGTCAGCCAATGTTCACGGGCAACCGCATCGGTCTGCTGCAGGCTCAACTGGTATTCGGCCTCATGGAAGCCCTGGCCTGCGGCCAGCTCCAGCCAGTACCGGCCCAGCGCCAGATCCTGGGGCACCTGTTCACCCGCCAGATAGGCCTGCCCCAGCCACAGCTGAGCGGATGGCGAACCCGCATTGGCGGCACGCTGATAAAGGGGAAACGCCTCTGCCGTGTTTGCCTGGCGAGCCAGGGTCAACAAGGCATCCGGTTGTTGCTGGGCGGCAGCCTTCTCATACCAACGCAGGGCAAGGTCGGGGCGCTTGCTCACCCCCTTGCCCTGCTCATAGCGCAGGCCGAGCCGATATTGAGCGTCACGATTCCCCTGCTCGGCGGCCTTTTCCAGCCACTGAACCGCATCTGCATCGGCGCCGGGCTGGCTGGCGTACCACTCACCCAGAACCAACTGAGCACCGGCATGATCCCGTTTGGCAGCCTGCTCGAACCAGTCGAGACAGGCGCTCACCAGCTTATCCTGGTGCTGACGCTGGCACTCCTTGCCGAGTTGATAGCTGGCGTCCCGATTGCCCAGCTTGGCCGAACGCTGCCACCAGTCATGGGCCAGCCTGGGGTTCTTGGGCTCACCCAAACCAGCCTGATACCAGCTCCCCACCTGCAGCGCCGCCTTACCGCGAATATCGGCATCCGCCGCCAAAGGCCCGGTTTGATCCGCGGCCTGCTTCATCCAACGCATGGCTTCGGGATAATCCGGCTTGGCCGCCAGACGATTGGCCAGTTCATACTGCACCTTGCCCTGGCCCTGCCGGGCGGCTTGGGCAAGTTCAGATTCAGTGAGTGATTTAGTTGTGGTGCAAGCAATCAGCACACTCGATAATAGTATCAATAATAAAGCTCGATATACCATCTATAACGCCCGCAGAGTTAAACAAGAAGATAATGAAATTACTTTGGCTGTGACGTTGATAATACCACAACCACATTATAAAAAAGCAATAGTATTCCAACGCAAGATAATAATCTATTACAATAGGATATTGGCCAAGCCTGACTGAGGGTATTCATTTTTTATCAAAGATGCATAATGTTGAACGTGGTAATCAAATGTTATGCTATCAATATATTCTTTTGTCACACTGTAGCAAGCATGACCAGGCAGAAAAAAGTCGTCTTCTATTTTGTATGGATAAAAATCCACATTATATATGGAGCAATAGATGTAACAAGCACTAGCGGTAAATTGAAAGAAATCTTCTTTACTATTTTTATCTAGCGTGCCTATGAACGCATTCATTCCTTTCGTAAGATCTTCTAGTGATAGATTCCCCCGTTCAATATAGGTTAGAAGGCGCCCAGTTGAACGGTGATGGCTATGCTCTCCCCAATCTCTGTCCATAACCAAAAAACCCTCATTTCCTTTAAAGAAATTCCATGGTCTTGTTTTGAACTCTGATAAAAACTCGATATTATTATATGGTTTCATTTTTGCAAGGTCATAATGCCATAAAAGAAAATAGGTTCCATATATTTCACTCTGTTATCAGAAAAATGCAATGCAGCCTATTTTTCCCCATTATTCACTTCTCGCCAAGTATACAGACCTAGTTTATAACCACTGCTCGATAGTAAAGATCGCCTTATGCTAGTTAAAAAATCATCGAACCCAAGCTACCTCTATTGAGTTGAAATTCTCTCTCACGACTCAGCCTCGATCGCTTGTTCTCAGTCAAAATGGTGAGAGTCTCAATATTTATTTTGGTCTAACCATAACGATACATAGCTTCATCAAGTATTTCTTTCTCAGCATCAGAGTACTTTGATTGGTCATACCCTCTCATACTCTCCTTAATCCCCCTGATGGGTATTCTTCTATTCTTATCTTTGAGAATTTCAATTAAATTTTCATAGTCAGAAAAAAAATCCTCTTTATGATTTTCAATAAGAATTATTAATTGTTCTCTAAAGTATTCACCTTCGGTCATAATCATTCCTTTGGTAAAATATCAATTGCATCAGCCTTTATATATAAAGACTCATCCGTGTTAGGAACTAATTGTCTAGCACCACCCTTTCCATACTCTGGATAAGCCTCAGTGAATGGTTCTAGATCAGGCCCTTTCCCCCCATGACTTCTAGGCACTTCCACTCTTGGAACACCTGAGCCATCATATAATTGCAATGTATCAAACTTGATACGTAATCGTCCATCACTCCATGACTTATCTGGATCATTCATCTTCACATGTTTTGGCGCTCGAATCTGGAATGCCTCTGTAACCTGATTACCTGTATCTAATTTATCAAAACCGAAATATGACAGTCGAGCTTCTCCTGTATTAATTGCATCCTGTCCATATTTATATAACGAACCATCATCATTTAAATATCGATCATACCGATACCCAGTGCTCGGCAAAGTTGCATCTGGACCACTTGGCCCGACATAAAAATCAGGTTTGCTACCACCCACACTCAGTGGTGATTCCAAAGCATCTTGGCGTTTAGACTGAATACCATAACTAGCATCGGGACACTGTCCCGGCACATTGCTTAACCCCAACGGATCCACCCAGCCGGTGGGGTTGTGTGCGTACTGGTAGTTATTGAGCCCGCCGGCCAAGCCTATCGGGTCGGGGGTGATAAATCTACCGGTGTTGGGCTGGTAGTAGCGGTGGCGGTTGTAGTGAAGTCCCGTCTCGGCATCAAAATATTGCCCCTGAAAACGCAGGGGGGTATCTACCTCGGCCAGCTCCTGCTTCCAGACGTTGCCATAGGCGCGATAACGCACCTGCCAGGCGGTGTGGCCGTCATGATGAGTCAGGGCCAAGGGAGTGCCCAGGTGATCCAGCTGGTAGTGATAAACCTCGGCCTGTTCTCCTTCCCCCTCCAGCTGTACCAAGGGTTTGAAGCTGCCCGGCTCGTAGACAAAGCTGCGATAGATGCCGTCGCTGCGGCTCTCGGCGATGAGATTGTTGGCCTGCCACAAGAACTCGGTCACCAGCTCGGCGCCCTGCCCTTTCTGCCCATTGAGCGTCTTGCGAATGCGGCGACCAAAGGCATCGTAGTCGTAGCGGGCTGTGCTGCCATCAGGCAGCTCGACCGCAATCAGCTGATGCTGACAATCGTACTCATAGCGGGTCACCAATGATTGGCCCTTGCCGCGTCGTTCGACGGCCAGACGACCAAATTCGTCATATTCAAAGTGGCGATCGCCACTGAACAGCAGCCGGTTACCCTGGGTTCTCGCAGGCTCGAATTGAGCCCCCTGAGTCTGGCTCAGCAGGTTGCCCGCCGGATCGTGCAGGAAACGTTCGGTCAGCTCACCGCGCACCTCCAGCAACCGATCCAGCGGGTCGTAGCGGTAGCGCTGCTCCCCTTGCACGCTGTCATTGATCTGCAGCAGGTTACCGGTGCTGTCATAGCCGTAACGCCGCTCACGGGCGGTCCGCTGCTCACGCTGCAGGCGCAAGGCGGTCAGACGCCCCTGCTCGTCGTATTCATATTGCTGGGTCAGCGCCCCCTGGCGGCGGCGCATCTCAAGCCCGGCCAACATCTGGTGACGGGTCAGCTCATTTCCATTGAGATCGACGCCACTCAAGGCACCGTTCAGATAGTGGTAATCGAGACGATTGCCGTCCGGCAGCCGCCACTGGGCGAGCTGCCCCATGACGTCGTGCTTGAAGTAGCTGGAAGCCCACCCCTGATGCTCGGCAACCAGATTGCCGCCCCTGTCATATTCAAAGGCAAGCGGCCAGACGCCATCATTGACCTGGGTCAGCTGGCCATGTTGGTCATAGGAGAACTGGATTTCACGACCATCCGGCAGCAGCTTCCTGAGCAGTCGCCCCATGGCATCACGCTCATAGCGAGTAACCAGCTCTGTCCCCTGCCTGCCAAACTCCACCTTCTCACCGAGGTGGCCATTGAGATCGTAGCGATAGGCGGTGGTGCGGCCATCAAAACCGGTTTCCCGCTCAACCAGCCCGTTGGGGGCGTAGTGGATGCGGTGCTGCTCGCCGTGTTCATTCTCGATCTCGCTCAGGAACAGCTTGGTATTGTCGTAGCGATACTTGAGCTCACTGCCATCGGGGTTGATGCGCCGGCTCACAAGGTGCAGGCCCGGATGATATTCGAAACGGGTCTCGCGCCCCTGCTCGTCCCACTGCGCCGTTACCTTGCCATAAGGGTTGTATTCGAAACGGCGGCTACCACCGCCTGGCAGATGTACGGCCAGCAAGCGATCGGCGGCATCCCACTCATAGCGAGTGATGGCCCCGCGCGGGTCGCGCACCAGGATCTGGCGACCCCGTTCATCATAGCGCCAACGGGTGATGCCGCCGTCGCCCCCTTTCTCTTCAATCAGTTGGCCAAGGCGATTCCAGACCAGTTCAACACGGCTGCCATCGGGTTGCGCCACCCAGCTGAGTTTGCCCTGTGCCGTGTAGCCATAACGGGTCTGCCGACCGAGAGGATCCACTCTGGCAACCACATCGCCCTGCTCGTTGCGCTCGAAACGCCACTCACGATCCCCTTGTACGACTTTGCGAACACGGCCATCCCAGTAGCTGTAGGCCGTCTGGTTGCCATCCGGGGCAACCTCGAGGGAGAGCAAACCCGCATCGTCATACTGATACCGGGTCTCGCCCCCCAGGGCATCGCGAGCCAGCACCTTCTGGCCCTTGTCGTTGTAAACAAATTCAGTGACTGCACCGTCCGGATCCTGCTGGCGCACCAGGCGGGCATTGCTGTCATGCTGGTAGATCTCCAGGCTGCCGTCGGCGTTGTTGACGGTCACCTCTCCCTTGTCATCATCCCAGCCATAGCTGACATCGAAGCGGGCGACGTCGCTCCAGTGACGGATGGCGCGAGCGCTGCTCCCCTCACCTTCCCACTCCCAGAAGAAACCGGCCCCACCCGCGAGACGACGCTCCAGGATCACCCCATCGCTGCGATAACGATAATGCTCCCTCTCTCCTGCCCCATTTTCGGCGGCCACCAGATGGCCTGCGTCATCGTAGTGATAGCGCTGAAGGGTGGCCTGCGGCTGCCAGTTGATGCCATCGAATCGCTGCAACTCGATGGCGGTGAGACGACCTTCTTGGTAGACGAGTCGCAGGGCCAGGCCACCATCGTGCTCAATCCAGCAGGGGCGACCCTCGGCATCCGGGCGCACCGTCAGACGATTGCCATAGACATCCGACATCGCCGTCAATCGGCCTTCATTTCCCTGCCAGATAAAATGCAGGAAGGGGGAGCCGGCCTTGGCCAGGATCACCTCATCGGTTTGATCCCCCAGGTAGGCTGCCGCCTCCGACACCCGGTTGGTTATCATGGGCCTCGTTGTCGACGGCAGCGGCAGCTCGACGGCTAACGACTCGTTATCGCGCCAGATCAGGGTCTCACCGCGGCGTTCCAGCCGGTGTGCCAAAGAGTGACTCCAGCCAGGTCCCATACCGCAGTGCTGCTCTACCGCCGAAGTTCGGTAGAGGCGACCAAAGGTAAAGGGCAGCAGGCCGGGCAGCAGCGCATCTTCCAGCGCCAGCAACTCCTCTCCTGTCACCATGGAGACAGGGCAGTTGTTCTTGCAGGTCTGAGCCTCGAGTTGACTGGATTGACCGGATGGCGTTTTGGCCGGTGTGGACACATCCGGCGTGCTGTTGACCTTCTGGATTTCGGTATGAGACTGGAATTTTCGCTTGGCGGCCGTCGCTTGCTCGACCTGAGTCAGGGCCTTGCCATCCCCCACCAGATTGAGATCGGCCTTCTTGGCCGGATTGAGTTTGGCCACACCGGCCGCCAGTACCTTCTTGGCGGTCTGGGCATGCTGGGCCAGATTGTGCTTCTTGGAGAGCGTGACCAGAGAGGTCACCAGGTGCATCACCCGATCGCTGTTCTTGGCCATGGAGACAGTCTTGGCACCGTAACGGGCCGCAAGGCCGGCGCCGCCAGTCAGCACCACACCGACGATGACGTCTATCAGCACAGAGGCGATCACCTGGGCACCAAACTCGGTCTGCTGATCCGGCGGCAGCAGCTTGACCCAGCTCACCAGGGCATAGGCATAGAGATAAAGCAGCGCCTCATCCTGCAGCACCAGCATGGCCGCCTCCATCTGGGAGGCACCCGCCTCGGCCATGGCGGCCGCATCGACGCCGAACTCGGCCAGTTTCTTGGCATTACCCACCGGATCGGCCAGCAGTTCGTAGATGGTCTTGAGATCATCCCATACCCCGACCAGGGCTTTACCAATGCCGCTGGCTGCTGCCAGAGAATGGCTGCCATATCCGCCACCGGTCGCGCTGTAACGGCTCCAGGCGACCTTGTGTTCGCCGTTCCACTCCTGAGTGAGCCAGGCTTCGAGATCTTTTTGTAGCGGCGCATAGGATGCAAACAGCGCATCGAGATCGCTCTTCTTCACATTGGGGTAGAAGGTCACCCGATAGGATTTGCCCGGGGTGAGCTTGCCAATCTCGGCAATGCCTTTGGCATCCAGGCTGCCCTCCTTGACCACGGCCTCGGGCATGAAACCCGTTCTGGTCATGTTGCCAGCTTCCACCTTGTAAGGGGTGTTGCCGATGGGGATGAAGCGCACAGACTCGAACAGATGAACCAGGCGCAGAGTGCCGCTGAGCGGGCACTGGGTCACGACAGATTGGGCTTTACTGCTGCTGGATGAGGCTTTGATCGTCTTGTCGCCGACCTTGATGGTCTGCTCCATGTCCATGCCGAGCATGTCGCCGAGAAAGAAACTCTCCGCATCCTTGCGGTACTCTTTCAGGGCATTGCGATAGTCGGCAAGTACCTGGTTGAAGACGGCTTGGCCGGCATTGTTCATGCTTGCACCTCTTGACACAGCGCAGCTTCAAGCGCCGGGAATAATTCGGAATCACTCAAGGTGTTGCGTGCGACAAAGCGGGCAACCTTGAGTCGTAAATTGGCTTCGGGAAAGGACCAATAGAGCTGGCCATTCTGATCGGCAAGCTGCTGCATCAGGTTGGTGACAAGGGGGGCTGGATCTCGTTTTGCCAGCGCCGCGGCCAACGATTCGGGCAGGCTCCACCAAGGGAAGGGACGTGGCGCCAAGGGCTCTGAAGGGGCCCATTCAAAGGCTCTGCCACAGACCCAGATCTCGCGCAACTCGGGCAACAGGGAGGTAAAGCGATCCCCAAGTTGTTCGATGATCGACGCCAGGTAAACGCCATCCCAGTGACGAAAAAACACCGCCTCCCCCTGGTGCAGGATCTGGGTCAGCCCCTGTAGATGGGCATAGAGTGTGTCGGCGGGTTGCGCCGTAGAGAGCAGAAATCCCCAATCACGGGCCGGGGTGCTGGACGCCCACTCCATAAAGGCGCTGCCTTCATCCAACGCCACCAGATAGGGCATGACAGGGTGCCAGTCTGCATAGGCAGTGCCGAGATAGAGGCCACGGGGGGTATGACGGCCATCCAGCTGGTAGTAGTGCTGCAAGGGGGCGGCATCGCTGGCCCCCGCCAGCACGGCATACAGAGGGTATGAGCTGTGTGTGCCGACCCACTCGGGTAACGAGATGATCTCAGATCTCACAAGCCCCCTCCTTGCACTTCTCGCACTCCTCACAGAAAGGAGCCGCACTCTTCATGGTGGCGAGCTGAGCCGGGCTCAGCGGCACCTTGGGTGGGGGAGGCACGGTAACCCCCTGGGGATCGATGGGAGACTTGCCCGCCCAACCGGAGCCCGAGCCCGGGCTGCCACCTGAGTTCATCTTGATGGTGGGGCCCACCAGGGTGACGCCACCGCCATCGACCTTGATAAAGCAGCCGCCCACCTTGACGGTAATTTCAGATCCCGCTTCCAGCACCACCTTGGCACCGGCTTTGACATGCACTTCCTGCCCGGCCTGGGTGAGCCAGCTCTGGCCGAGTTTCTGGTGCATGGACGCATCCACGCTCAGCGAATAATCCCCCTTGATCTGGTCGCGTTTTTCGCCCGCCACCGTCAGGTGGTCATTGGCCTTGATGCGGGTCACCCGCTCATTGTCGATATCCCTATGCTCGTCATGCTTGATATGCCAGGCGGCATCGTTTTCGATGAGCAGGTTCAGGTCTTTCTGACCGTGGATGTAGATCTCTTCCTGCCCCGCCTGGTCTTCGAAGCGCAGCTCGTTGAACCCCTCCCCCTGATGGGTCTCGGTGCGAAACACGGTGCGAGTCTTGTGGGCGGGCAACTCATAGGGAGGTCGGTTGGTGGCGTGGAAGGTGCGGCCCGTGACGATGGGCTGGTCCGGGTCCCCTTCGAGGAAACTCACGATGACCTCGTGGCCGATGCGCGGGATGGCCATCATGCCGTACTGACCCCCCGCCCAGCCCTGGGATACCCGCACCCAGCAGGAGCTCTGGTCGTTGGAGCTGCCGTATCTGTCCCAGGGGAATTGCAGCTTCACACGGCCGTGCTCGTCGCAGTAAATCTCCTCCCCCTCCGGGCCCACCACCATGGCGATTTGCGGACCGTCCACCATGGGCCTGTCGGGCGCTTCCGGGCTGCCAATACGGGCCCGCCAGGTCGTGCTCGCTTTTACCACCCCGAATTCGTTGTGGTAGACGGTGGGCCCGCTGCCCCCCTCCTCTTCCAGCGCCTGGGGTTGCGAGCCGGTGTGGCTGATGCGCACCACTTGCCAGTCGGCATTGAGACTGCCATTCGGGTGCTCGGTGAGGGCGAACGTCTGCCCCGGCAGCAGGGCCGCGCAGTTGGACTTGCCGCTGCCGGTGACGGCGTCATTGCGCAGGGCATCGAGTCGGTGCTGGGCAAAGGCCTTGCCGCTCGGGTCCAGCTTGTAGCGGCCCGGGTAGTCGAAGTGCTGATAGGTATCCCGCTGATGGGAGAGCTCCGCCCCCACCTTCTGGTGGGAGAGGCCATAAGCCGGGGTCTTGAAGCTGTAGTCTTTCAGCTCCACATCCGAGGGGCGCACCGCTTCCCGGTAGTGGAACTGGCGAATATAGGGGCCCTGTTCCAGCGAGCGGTTGCCCAGATTGAAGAAAAGCTCGGGGCCGGCGGTCAGGGCGGCCGCGTCGTCGGCAAACACGATGCGATGCTTGCCCTGCTCGAACTCGTGGAAGTAGAACAGCCCCTCTTCGGCGGCGAGGCGATTGACGAAATCGAGGTCAGTCTCACGATACTGGACGCAGTATTCCCGCTTGGCGTGTTCGTTCTTGAGCGCAAAGGCGTAGTCGGTGATGCCGTGCTCTTGCAAGAGGATGGAGAGGATTTCGTCGGGCTTCTGTGCCTGGAAGATGCGGGAGTTCTGACGCAAAGAGAGCCGCCATAGCGCCGGTTTAACGTCAAGGGTGTAGCGGGTGCGGCGAAAGCCGCTGTCCCCTTGAGCAAAGTCACTCACCACCCCGCACACCCGGCGCTGCAGCTCGCCGTTGTACCACACCAAGAGCTCGCAGGGCTGGTCCAGCACGGCGCCGAAATCCACGTCGGGCTCGGGGCTTGCCAGCTCGAGGCGCAGGCGAAATGGCTGGTTGAGCCCCTCTTCCAGGGCAAACTCCGCCACCACGAAGGTGTTCTCGGGCAAGGCCCCCACCTTGACGGTAAATTGTAATCCTGTGCTGTCTGCCATCGGCGCGCCTCTGCTGTGAACCCGGCCCTGCAATACTGCCGGGTGACGTCAAGGGGAGTGAAAGATCCACCCTGGCCGCCACTTTTTCGCCGCCATGGCTACCGCACGCCCAAAGGCGCGCGATTGGAACTTCAGTCGTGATTTTTCTTGTGCTCGCTCACAGCTGCAAACGAGCAGAAGAAAAACCGACGGGGCGTTATTGAGTGGGAGTCACAAGCAGGCCGGCATTCCGGCCTTCGAGATCACGCCAGATTGGTCTGGATGTATTGCGCCATCTGGAGGCTGCGGGCATCACCGCGTCTTTGCAGCTCGGCAATCACCTCCTGCAGGGTGCCGCGATACACCAAAGAGCCCCGCACCAGGGTTCTATGGCTGTGGCCAATGTCGGTGAAGGTGGCGCCCCCTCTGTGCAGGTGAATGTGCGGTTCATTGGTATCGGGATAGAACGACTCTCTTGGCATGATGCCTCCTTGTCTGATTCAGAAAGGGGAGCACCCGAACGAGTGCTCCCTCATGGCATCAAGCCTCGATGGGGGCACGCCAGTCGTCGGCACCCGAGGTACCGGCCACTGTGTGTTCCCAGTCGATCTTGCGGTAGGCCAGGGAGACCTGGATCAGCTGGGTGAAGTCGGCGTTGGCCGGATCCTGGCAGTGAGGCATCTGGCAGTCGATGTCGACTATGGTGGCGTCGGTCAGCACGGTAGAGAAGAAGTGCTCCTGCTTGCCCTCAACAGAGGTGCGGTACCACTTCAGGGTCACTTTCGGCAGCATCTCACCGGAGGCCAGGGAGTTGTACATCAGCGGCACGGCCTTGTTCAGGGCCACGGTGAACTTGAACGGCTTGTGGACACGCTGGCCGGCAGGCTGACCGGATTGCGGATCGGTCGGGACGGTGACGACGTGCTGGAACTCTTGCACCAGCATCTCGTCTTCGTGACCCTGTACGAAGATGTTGCCGACGGAGTCGGAGGTGAAGGCACCGGCGGTGATGTTGCCCTGGGTTTTACCTTCGATGCTGATATAACATGGAGTTGGCATGAGTTTGCTCCTGATTGGTTGAACGGTAATGACACTCAACCGAAACCGTTAGCAGTGACCATGCCAATCTATTTTTTTGTTATAAAACAAATGGTTGAAATTATTTTTCATCCAAGCTTCCATCGACACGCCGCAATGCCTTGCGCATCCAGTGTATATCGCTGGCATTTATTGCAATAACAGCACTTAATCCCACCATTACGGCAAGATATTGCCCGTAACAGCATGTGATACTGCCACCAGCGGTGAACACACGGCTCTTTATGCCGTTATCGCAGCACATCCCTTTCTCTGACACGGCACGGCCCTGAGGCAAGGACCATCACGGGAAAACGGGCACACTCCAAGGGTAAAATTGTCGTGGGCCGATCACATCACCCGTCCTTGGCAAAGGCTATACCTATAGCCATGGGGCTTGGCTCAAAGGCATTGCGATGGAACCCGCCGCCACGGCAGTCATTTTCCTCTGCAAATCCTGTTAAATATGGGATTTTCAGCCAATACATCGGCTGAGTTCAGAGGATCCGTCATGGTGCACTCATGACACCAAGCCCGGATCCCGGCCCGCAGCTCCCTCCCCCTCCACCCTGGTGGCAAGGGGAGCCAGTGGCGGCCGGATGGCACATTTGTCGCACAGCAAGGTGGTCCCATCATGTCGCATCACAGGCCTGTCACCCCGCCCGATCCCCTCAGCCCTCCCCTGTCCGATCCGGGCAACTTCTCCCTGATCCTGGGGGGTCCCCTCTATCAGCTCTGGAGTCGGGCGCATCTTGGTGACATAGAGGCGCACATCAGGCGACGGATCCTCATCCTGAGCGGGGTCTGCTGGCTGCCCCTGTTGCTGCTGTGCGGGTGGGAAGGCAGCCTGCTGCAAGGGGTAGCGGTGCCTTTTCTGCTGGACATAGAGACCCATGTCCGCTTTCTCATCTGCGTCTCCTTGCTGGTGTTCGCCGAACTCATCGTCCACCAGCGCATCCGGGGGATCGTCAGCCAGTTCATCGAACGGGGGCTGATCTCGCCGCTCTCTCTGCCACGCTTTCATGACGCCATTCGCAGCGCCATGGTCTGGCGAAATTCGATCCCCGCAGAGGTCGGCCTCATTCTGTTTGTCTTCTCGATGGGGTACTTCATCCGGACCCACACCTTCATCCTGGAGTCCTCGACCTGGTACGCCACCATGGAAGGGGGGAACCCGACCCTGACCCTGCCCGGTTTCTGGTTCTTCTGGGTAAGCAACCCCATCATCCAGTTCCTGCTCCTGCGCTGGCTCTACCGGATCCTGATCTGGACCCGCTTCCTCTGGCAGGTCTCCCGGATCCCCCTCTCCCTCATGCCGACCCATCCCGATCGCAACTGCGGTCTCGGCTTTCTCGGGGGGTCGGCCTACGCCTACTCGCCGCTGCTGACCGCTCTGGGGGCCCAGCTGGCCGGCTTTATCGCCAACCGGATCTTCTTTGACGCCGCCGTGCTCACCGCCTACAAGCCGGAGATCATCCTGCTCGCCAGCTTCGGCCTGCTGCTGGTACTGGCGCCCCTGACGGTCTTTGCCCCCCATATTCTGGCGGCCAAGCGTCTGGGGCTACGGGAATACGGCGCCCTCGCCGCCGAATACAGCCGCAGCTTCGAACACCGCTGGCTGCGCACGGCGGACAGAGACGGGGAGTCCCTGCTCGGCGCCTCGGATATCCAGTCCCTCGCAGATTTCGGCAATGCCTATGCCGTCATCAAGGAGATAAGGCCCATGCCATTTAGCCGGGACATGTTCCTGCAGCTGGTGCTCGCGACTGTGGTGCCCTTCCTGCCCCTGCTCCTCACCCTCTTCTCCTTCGAGACTCTGCTCGACAGGCTGGTGGGGGTGATCTTCTGATACGGGTGGGGAAGGAAAAAGCGGCATGAGCTGGACGAATTACCACCTCCGGCAAGGAGACACCGCCATCTTGCGCTGAAGCCGAGGAGATGACGGCCCCAACAACAAAAAAGCCCGATCATGAAATCGGGCTTTGCATAAGGCGGTGGTCGGGATTGACTCGCGCCATCTCTGGCGCTAACCCTGCGGCTGTCCAGGCGAGCTGTCCTGCCCCCTTGTCGAACCAGAGCTCGAACCGAGCCGCCCCTCGCTGGGCATCAGGGAATGTGATAACCCGAAATGCAAAAAGCCCGACCATAAGGTCGGGCTTTCAATTTGGCGGTGAGGGAGGGATTCGAACCCTCGATACGTTGCCGTATACACACTTTCCAGGCGTGCTCCTTCAGCCACTCGGACACCTCACCAAATTTTTACTTCTTGAAGTGGCTTTCGGAGCACGCTGCGCGTGCATCTTGCCGACTTCGTCGGTGGGCAACCTCTCGGACACCGCACCAAAGTTCTGTCTGTGGTTTAACGTGTTCATCCAACACGGGTTCATTGCGCTGCTGCGCTGGAACGGGGCGTAATGTAAGGGATAGGAGCATGCCGGTCAATCTCATTTTTCATCTTTTGCCATCGTTTGCTCAATTTGCGAACCAACTGACCAAAAAGATGCCGTTTCCTATCCCTTTACGTCAATTTTCAACCGCTTCGTGCAAATGTTCCCCTCTGATGGCTTCCTCCAGCGAGCCGTAGAACTCCAGCTCACCCGGGACAGGACGCACCTTGGCGCGCGCCAGGGTCTTGAGGGGCTGGAACTGCAGCTCGGCCACCTTCAGCTGGACGCCCGACTTGGCCATGCGCCAGGCAAATTGCTGGAAGGCAGAGAGCCCGCCGGCATCCAGAATGGAGACGGCCTCCATCTGCAGGATCAGCGCCTTGTGCTCCCCCACCTGGGCCAGCAACTCGTCGAAGACCCGCTCCGCCGCCGCAAAGAACAGCGGACCGTTGATCTTGTAGAGCAGGGTCTGCGCCGGCACCTCGCTGGCATAGCGCCCATGCTCCGCCAGATTGTGCAGCTTAGTCATCTTGGCAATCTCGCGCATGAACAGCAGAGACGCCAGGATCACCCCGAAGGTGATGGCGATGACCATGTCGAAGATGACGGTCAGCGACAGGCAGACCAGCAGCACCAGCACGTCGGAGCGGGGCGCCCGGCGCACCAGATCCACCACCTTGTGGGCCTCGCTCATGTTCCAGGCCACCAGCAGCAGCAGGGCGGCCATGGCGGAGAGCGGCAGCCAGGAGAGCCAGGGTGCCAGCACCAGAATGGCCGCCAGCACCACCAGCGCATGGACTATGCCGGAAATGGGCGAGGTGGCACCGGCCCGCACGTTGGCGGCGGAGCGGGCGATGGCGGCCGTCGCCGTGATGCCACCGAAGAAGGGGGTGAGGATGTTGCCAAGCCCCTGTCCCACCAGCTCGCCGTTGGAGCTGTGCTTGCGCCCCGTCATGCCATCCAGCACCACGGCGCAGAGCAGGGATTCGATGGCTCCCAGCATGGCCATGGAGAAGGCGGCGGGCAGCAAGCGCTCGATGGCGGCGAGGTTCCACTCCACCGGCGCCCCGTCCGGCCCGGGCAGGGCCCAGGGCATCACCAGGGTCGGGGCTATGGGAGGTATCCCCATGCCCTGAGTGCCATCGGCCAGGGTATAGCTGAACTTGCTGCCTATGGTGGCCACGTCCACCCCGAACTGGTGCAGACCGAAAGCCAGACCGACACCCACCAGCACGGCCGGCAGATGACCCGGCACCGGCAGCCGCAATCTGGGCCAGAGCAGCAGCACTGCCAGGGTGGCCACCCCCACCAGGGTATCACCCCACTGCCAGCTGGGCAGGGCATGGGCCAGCGCCTGCACCTTGCCGACATAGGTTTCCGGCATTTCGGGAACGTGCAGGCCGAAGAAGTCCTTGATCTGCAAGGTGGCGATCACGATGGCGATACCGCCCGTAAAGCCAAGCGTCACCGAGGGCGGAATGTATTCGATGAGGCGGCCGAGGCGCGCCATCCCCATGGCCACCAGGAAGAAGCCGGAGATGAGGGTCGCCATCAAGAGGCCCCCCACCCCGAATTGCTGGGCCACCGGATAGAGGATCACCACGAAGGCGGCAGTGGGGCCAGAAATCGAGAAGCGCGAGCCCCCCGTCACGGCGATGACGATGCCGGCGATGATGGCGGTGTAGAGGCCGTGCTGGGGCGGCACCCCGCTGGCGATGGCCAGCGCCATGGCGAGCGGAATGGCGATGATGCCGACCGTGATGCCGGCGATGAGGTCGCGGCCGAAGCGCGCCACGCTATAGGGTTCATCGATGCAGGATTGGCGCAATGCGATAGCCAGCTTCACGCCTTGTAAGGAAGCTTGATTGTGCATGTCTAGGGTAATACCAGAAGAGGGAGACAAAGGCCGGGGTGAACCGGCACCCGATCATCATCAAGGGCCGGCAGAGCTGTCGACGCGGCGATGGTATCCAGAGCAACCATACCCGAGCCGGCCCGATAATTCGATGGGCAGGATCAAGAAATGGCCATTACCCCGCATTATTGTCATCGATAGCTCGCATATCGCCGATTTTCCCAGCCATCCCTTCCGCTCTCTGCTCATCGCGAGCCTGCATCTTCCCCGCCTCCCCTTCCATAACCTCAGAGACAAGCCCCTCGACAATCGGTATACCACCGATTTTCCCAGACATCCCTTCAGTGACCCGGTCATCGCGAACCTGCATCTTCCCCGCCTCCCCCATCACCTCAAAGGCAAGCCCATCGACAATGGGTATATCGCCGATAGGCATCCCCCCCTCCATGATCGGCTCATCCATTGCCGCGCCCCATCCAGACCGGGGGGCGCCTTCACGGCCAGCTCCACCGTGGCCGCAGGCAGGGCATCTCAAGCTGCTGATTGTGCTGAAAATAGTCCACAGCGCCCAAGTTTTGGGCAAACGGGCCGAAAAGCCCTTTTTCCGTGGCATGGCGGGTTGACACCCGTCCGGGGGATCATTAATATCCGCTCCGTCTCGACGAGACAGGCAATTCCTCCTTAGTTCAGTCGGTAGAACGGCGGACTGTTAATCCGTATGTCACTGGTTCAAGTCCAGTAGGAGGAGCCAATTCCCTCGTAGTTCAGTCGGTAGAACGGCGGACTGTTAATCCGTATGTCACAGGTTCAAGTCCTGTCGAGGGAGCCATCTTCTAAAGCCCAGTCTCAGGACTGGGCTTTTTCGTTTCCACTGCCCCAGCACGGGGCAAGGCGAAGCAGCGTGGCCTCCCCTCCCTGCCCGTTTCCTCTCATTGCGCCTGGGGGCGCTGCCACAAGATGGCGCAGGCATACCCTCTCTGGGGTACCAGTCTGGTGCAGCATCCTTTTCCTCTTGATGACAATGCACTCATCTCTTTGATTTATCAGTATAAAATTACTGACATCGGCCTTCGTAGCGACTCAGTTGACTGGCACAGCCCTTGCAATTCCTGACCTCAGGGACGTCACAAGGAGTTGCCTATGCTACCCATCAAGCCGCCCGGACCCGGTTGCTACGACGAGATGTTGCTCGCCGACAACCAGTTTCGCGATCACTACCACGCCTACCTGGCGTGGCTGCACCAGACCGACGAGAAGAGCATAGAACGCAAGCGTGAGGAGGCCGATCTGCTGTTTCACCGGGTCGGCATCACCTTCAACGTCTATGGGGACGGGGACGGCGCCGAACGTCTCATCCCGTTCGACAGCATTCCCCGCATCATCCCCGCCCGGGAGTGGCAGCATCTGGACAAGGGGATCCGCCAGCGCGTCACCGCCCTCAACGCCTTCCTGCACGACATCTATCACGATCAGCGCATCCTGAAGGCGGGGGTGATCCCGGCCGCCCAGATCCTCACCAACGCCCAGTACCAGCCCTGCATGCAGGGGGTCGACCTGCACCGCAATACCTATGTCCATATCACAGGGGTCGACATCATCCGCAACAGCGACGGCGACTACTACGTGCTGGAGGACAACCTGCGCACCCCCTCCGGGGTCTCCTACATGCTGGAGAACCGCAAGATGATGATGCGCCTCTTCCCTGAGCTGTTTCACAACCAGCCCATAGCGCCGGTGGAGCGCTACCCGGCTCTCTTGCTCCAGACCCTGCGCGAGAGCAGCCCGGTGGACAACCCCTGCGTGGTGGTGATGACCCCGGGACGCTTCAACAGCGCCTACTTCGAGCACAGCTTCCTCGCCCAGCAGATGGGGGTGGAGCTGGTGGAGAGCGCGGATCTGGTGGTCAAGGATGGTCAGGTGCTGATGCGCACCACCACTGGGCTGAAAAGGGTGGATGTCATCTATCGCCGTATCGACGACGACTACCTGGATCCCCTCGCCTTCAACCCGGACTCCCTCATCGGCGTACCCGGCCTGCTCTCTGTCTACCGCGCCGGCGGCGTGGTGCTGGCCAATGCCATCGGCACCGGGGTGGCGGATGACAAGTCCATCTACCCCTATGTGCCGGAGATGATCCGCTTCTATCTGGGAGAGGAGCCCATCCTCAACAACGTCCCCACCTGGCAGTGCCGGGAACCCGATGCCCTGGCCTATGTGCTGGCGCACCTGGAGGAGCTGGTGGTCAAGGAGGTCCATGGCGCCGGCGGCTACGGCATGCTGATCGGCCCCTGCGCCAGCCGCGAGGAGCTGGCCCGTTTTCGCGAGCTGCTCAAGGCCAGGCCCGACAACTACATCGCCCAGCCGACGCTCTCCCTCTCCACCTGCCCCACCTTCGTCGAGGCGGGTATCGCTCCCCGCCACATCGACCTGCGCCCCTTCGTCCTCACCGGACAGGAGCTGCGCCTGGTGCCGGGCGGTCTGACCCGGGTCGCCCTCACCGAAGGCTCCCTGGTGGTCAACTCCTCCCAGGGCGGCGGCACCAAGGACACCTGGGTCATGGAGGGCAACCCATGCTGAGCCGCACCGCAAGCGAACTCTACTGGATGTCCCGCCACCTGGAGCGGGCGGAGAACACGGCCCGCATGCTGGACGTCACCCAGACCATGTCGCTGATGCCCTCCATCGACGCCGATCACAGCGAGCTGGTGGCCCCCCTCACCATCAGCGGCACCCACGAGCCCTTCCTGGCCCGCTACGGCCAGGTGAACATGGAGAACCTGCTGCAATTTTTCTGCTTCGACGAGGAGAACCCGAGCAGCATCTTCAGCTGCCTGCGCATGGCCAGGGACAATGCCCACGGGGTGCGCGGCAAGATCCCGGGTGAGGTGTGGGAGAGCATCAACGCCGCCTGGATAGAGATCCGCAGGCGCCGCAAGGCGGGGCTCTCCAGCGGCCAGGCCCAGGAGTTCTTCGACTGGATCAAGGAGCGATCCCACCAGTTCCGTGGCGCCACCTATGGCACCATGATGCGCGGGGACGTGCTCTGGTTCCTGCGCCTTGGCACCTTCATCGAGCGGGCCGACAACACGGCACGCATCCTGACCGTGAAGTATCAGGTGATCCGGGAGGACGAGGACAGCGTGCGCGAGTTCTACCGCTGGAACGCCCTGCTGCGCTCGGTGGGGGCCTACGAGGCGCACCAGACCCTCTACAAGACCCTCTCCCACGCCTCCATCGCCGAGCTGCTGATCCTGCGCAACGAAGTGCCGCGCTCCCTGCGCGCCTGCCTCGACGAGATGGAGCACATCCTGGCCCAGATCGAGGGGAACGCCGGCCAGGCGCCCCGGCGCCTCACCACCATACTCAACGCCCATCTGACCTATGGCGCCATCGAGGATGTGTTCGCCCTCGGCATGCAGGCGTACCTGAGGGACTTTCTCAGCGACATCGGCGCCATCGGCCAGAGCATCCACGCCGCCTACCTGGAGGTATTATGAGACTCATCATCGATCACCAGACCCGCTACCACTATGCCGACGTGGTGCGCCGCAGCACCCAGTACCTGCGTCTGACTCCCCACAGCACGGCCCGCCAGCAGATCCTCTCCTGGCAGCTGGAGTTGCCGGGGGAGGCCACCTGCACCACGGACGGTTACGGCAACATACTGCACGTGCTGAGCCTGGAGTCCCCCCACGAGGGGATCCTCATCCGCGCCCGTGGCGAGGTGGAGATCTGCGACGATGCCCAGGACGATGAGGAGCACTCCCTCATCTCCCCCCTGAGCTACCTGAGGCCCACCGCCCTCACCAGCCCGACCCCGGCCCTGCGGGATCTCGCGAAGGCCTGTCTGCCAGAGGAGCCCACCCTGGCCGATCTGCAGGGGCTGATGGCACGCATCCTGGTGCTGATGCCCTATCAGCCCGGCAGCACGGACGCCACCTTCAGCGCCGACGAGGCCCTCGCTTCGGGCAGCGGCGTCTGTCAGGACCACACCCATGTGTTCCTGGCCTGCTGTCGACATGCCGGCCTGCCGGCCAGGTACGTGAGCGGTTACCTCTACAGCCAGGACAGCAGCCACGTGGCGATGCACGCCTGGGCCGAGGTGTGGATCGAGGGGCGCTGGCACACCTTCGATGTCACCAACCTCACCTGCTCCGCCAGCGAGCACCTCAAGCTCGCGGTCGGCATGGATTATCTGGATGCCTGCCCGGTGCGCGGGGTGCGCTACGGTGGCGGCTGCGAGCAGTTGCAGAGCCAGGCGCGGGTCACCCGCCTGGATGGGCAGCAGCAATGAGGGCCCGGGAAGCGCTGGCGGGAGGGCGGCCATGACCTATTGCGTCGCCATGTGCCTGCAAGATGGCATCGTCTTCGCCTCAGACTCGCGCACCAATGCGGGGGTGGACCACATCGCCACCTTCCGCAAGCTGCACCTCTTCACCCAGGAGGACAGGGTGATAGTGCTGCAAAGCGCCGGCAATCTGGCCACCACCCAGAGTGTCATCAGCCTGCTGACGGAGGGGACGGCTCTGCTCAGCCTCCCAAGCCTCTACGAGGTCGCGGCCCTCATCGGCCAGACCATACGCACCGTCATCAGCCGGGATGGGGGCCAGCAGCAGGGGCATGTCAACTTCGGCTGCAACATACTGCTGGGGGGACAGATCCGGGGGGAGCGCCACCGCCTGTTCCACATCTATCCGGAGGGCAACTTCATCGAGGCGAGCGCCGACACCCCCTACTTCCAGATAGGGGAGAGCAAGTACGGCAAGCCCATCATAGATCGCATCATCCAGTACGAGACGCCGCTTCAGACCGCCCTGCAGTGCGCCCTCATCTCCATCGACTCGACCCTGCGCAGCAACCTCTCGGTGGGCTTGCCCCTGGACGCCCTGGTCTATCCCGAGGGGAGCTTCTCGGCGGCACACCTGCACCGCATCACAGAGCAGAACCCCCACTTCCTGGCTCTGCGCAAGGCCTGGGGCGAGGGGTTGCAGCGGCTGTTTCGAGATCTCCCCCCCTTCCCCCTCTGAACGGGCGGGGAAGCGCCATGGCGCTTTCCCGCCCCCCTCTTTCCAGATATTCTGGCTGCCATTCGCTTCCCTCTCGATGGAGTCCCCATGCGCCGCTTCAACGTCATGCTCAACGGCAGCCGGTTGATGATGTTCCCCTTCTATGTCTGCATCCTTATCTGCGTCGCCCTCCTGATGGTGAAGTTCGCCATGCAGCTCTATGTGCTGTGCCGCGACATCATAGAGATCGACTATCTGGATCTCATCACTGGGGTGCTCACCCTGGTGGACTTCGTGCTGGTGGCCCAGATGCTGATCCTGGTGGCCATCTGCGGCTATGTGCAGTTCATCAAGACCCCGGAGCAGCGGGCGGCCCTGGGGGACAACTGGCTCAGCAAGATCAACTTCGCCTCCCTCAAACTCATCGTCATCAACTCCCTGGTCACCATAGCCGGCATCGAGGTGCTCAAGGCCTTCCTGGAAGACGGCACCGGCAACGAGACAGAGATGAAGTGGTCTGTCATCGTCTTCCTGGCCTTCTCCACCGCCGCCCTCATCTACGCCATCACGGAGCGACTGGCGGATCACAAGTGACCCGGCCCTGATTTCATTCAGGATCTATTCATCAGCGGCCGAATTGATAACTCTTTTCATTACCCTTACCCCATTGTAAACTTGCTCGCCCCGGGCTGAACTGCCCGGGTGCTGGAGCACCTATGACAAGCCTTTCCCTCTCACCGCGACACCTCTGGCAATGGCTGGCCTATCACCATCAGGCCGCCGAGGGCTCCCTCTACCTGATGTTCTTCTCCGGCCTGCTGTTGTGGGAGCCCCTGACCCCGGTCTGGTCCCTGGCGCGCTGGAACCTGTTTCTCCATGTGATGCTCTCGCTCTCCCTGTTTCCCCTGCTGTTTGGCGCCTTCTGGCTCTCCCATCGCAGCCTGCTGAACAAGAGCCGCAGACCTTTCTTGCGCACCACGGGGCGCATCATCGAAACCCTGCTGCTGGTCTGTCTCGCCAGCGGATTGCTGCTGGTGCTGCACGGCACCCCGGGGGATAGCCTCGGCAACCTTGCCAGCTGGGCCCACTGGCTGAGCGCGCTCGCGTTGACGCCCCTGGTGCTGCGCCACGCCTGGCGCTGGACCATCTTGACATGGCGCACCTGATCTTATGTTGAAGTGGTTGTTCTCCCTGATGTTCGCCGCCCTGCTGCTGGGGACCGCCTCGGCCCAGGAGATGGGCACCGCCATGATCCCCTATGCCGAGGGCGCCGCCCCGCGCCTGCTGGTGGCCAACCAGGGCGCCGGCTCCGTCACCCTGCTTGAACGCCAGAGCGGCAAGCGGCTGAAAGAGGTGCAGCTGGGGGGGGATCTGCGCCAACTGGCCCGGGCAGACGACGGCACCCTACTGGTCACCGACTACAGCGGCGATCGGTTGCTGCTGCTGGATGATGATCTCACTCTGGAAAAGGCAATCCCCACCGGCCATAGACCCTACGGCGTCATCTTTGACCCCAAGCGGCAGTGGTTCTGGGTCACGCTGTTCGAATCCGCTCGCCTGCAGGCCTACGACACCGCCGGCAACCTCCAGCTGGATACAGAAGCCGCCGAGACTCCGCGTGGACTGGCATTGACCGACGACGATCGCCTGCTGCTGACCCACGCCATGACAGGCCAGCTCGCCATCTATGATCTCGCCAAGCTTGGCCACAGCGCCAAGGGTTCCTTGCTTCCCAAACCCAAGCTCATTACCCTGGCGGAAACCCACAGCGACACCCCAAGCGACTCCCAGGGATTGCCGCGCCTGCTGGACGGCATCACCCTCTCCCCCGATGGCAGCGAAGCCTGGCTGCCTCACGTGCTGTGGAGCTTCGATCACCCCTTCCAGTTTCAGAGCACCGTCTTCCCGGCCGTCTCCATCATCGATCTGGATGAGGAGAAAGAACGGGTAGACGAGCGCAAGCAGCTCTTCTTGCAGATCAATCTGCCAAGCGTCGGCAACCGCAGCCAGATCGTCTCCAACCCGTTCGCGGCGCGCTTCGCCGCCGACGGCAAGCGGGTCTACCTGACCCTAGCGGGTTCCGAGGACTTGCTGGTGTTTGACCTGTCGCGCAGCGGCAAATCCAACAGCAACCGTCACCGCCGCAAGAAGTTTCAGGGGGGGGCCAAGGCGACCCAGCTGCTGCGCCACCTGCCGGGCCAGAATCCGCGCGATCTGCTGATCGATGGCGACCATATTCTGGTGCACAACGCCATGGGGCAGGATCTTACCCGCCTCAATAGCGGCGGCAGTGGCCCATTTGCCCGGGTCACCGTCGATGTGCCCCACTTCGCCAAACTGGTGGAGACGGATCCCCGCCCCGAAGCGCTCAGGCGCGGCGAGCGGTTGTTCAACCTGGGTAATACCGCCGCCAACAGCCGCTTCCCCATGGCGGGGGACAACTGGATGAGCTGCAACTCCTGCCATCTGGACGGTTTCAACTTCACCAACCGCCATCTGATGGCGGCCCATCGCCAGAAGAGCGGCGACAACGCCATCAACGGCCACGCCAACCTCACCAACATGGTGGCGGGAGACTTCGTCGGCGAGTACCTGCGCATGACCCAGCAGACCCAGGGCGGCATGGGCCACGACACCCGGGATGGGGCCGAGCCGGTGGATCCCGAGAGCCCGCAACCGGAAGTGAAAGCGATGATGGAGGATCTGCACGCCTTCGTCACCGCCGATGGCAACCTCCCCTATCTCGCCAACTGGCTCAGGCTCGATGCCCCGCGCAGGGATCCCGCCAAGGCGCCGACCACTCACCCGAAAGAGTGGCTCAACTCCGCCTCCTGCCAGAACTGCCACAGCCAAGCGTTCAAGGACTGGAGCGAGAGCAACCACCGGCTGATGGGCAACTCCCACCCCTATTACAAGGTGGTGCAGGCCCTGGCCCGGGAAACCGAAGGGGAAGCCTTCGGCCAGTGGTGCCAGGGCTGCCACATGCCCCAGCAGGTGCTGACCGGCCAGCAGGATCTGCCCAAGGGCTCCCACATGTTCGAGCAGGGCGGCGCCTCGCTGATTGCCGCCCACCAGAAAGGCGAGCCCGTGGTGGAAGAAGGGACCGGCTGCGTGCTCTGCCATCGCATCACCAAAGTGGAAGACGCGGGCGGCAACAGCGCCTTTACGGTGAATTTGAAAGACCGCGAGAGCTATGTGTTCGAGGATTCCCCGGGTGGCAGCCTCAGACACTGGCTGGCCGAGCGGCAGATCAACGCCCGTCCCGCCATGCACAAGGCCTCCTACCAGAAGGATTTCTACCAGGATGCGGCCCTGTGCAAGTCGTGCCACAACGAGTTTGCCCCGGGCACAGGCGCCAACATCGTCAACACCTGGGACGAGTGGGAGAAATCCAGCTTCGCCAAGGCCGAGGATCCCGCCAAACGGCGCACCTGCATCGACTGCCATATGAACCCGGAGCCCGGCAATGGCGGCGCACCGGTGGCGGGCCAGTCCACCGAGAACGGCACCATGAAGGCGCGGCTCTATCGCCACAACTTCACCGGCGCCCAGCATCAGCTGGTGGGGCTGCGAAATCCTGACCTTGAACAGGAGAGCCTGGCGCTGCTCCGCTCAAGCGCCACCCTCTCGGCCCGTATCGAAGGGGCTGCCGATAACCAGCAACTGGTGGTGCGGGTCGCCAATACAGGCGCGGGCCACGCCCTGCCCACCGGGGTCGCCGATTTCCGTGAACTCTGGCTGGAGCTGACCATCACCGACGCCAGCGGCAAGGTGGTGCTCAGAAGCGGCCAGCCGGTGGACGGCGCCGTGCCTGAGGATGCGCGCCTGTTCAGAAAGGTGTTCGGCGATGCCGAGGGCAAGCCGGTGGGGCTCAAGTTCTGGCGCTACGCCAAGCTGCTGGAAGATACCCGCATTCCAGCCGATGGCTGGCGCGATGAAGCCTGGCCGCTGCCCGCAGATGCCAAGGGGCCCTTCAAGGCCGATATCAGACTCAATTTCCGCACCTACCCCAAGTGGGTCAGTGATGCGGTGCGCGCCGCCGAGCCAAGCTTGCCGGCGCCACCCATAGTGCAACTCAATCGGCTGCAACTGACCCTGCAGCCCCTCCCCGTTACGCCCGATACGGAGCCTCAAACCTGATGTTTGCAAGTTTTCTCATTACCCTGCGCGAGGGGCTGGAAGCCTTCCTGCTGGTGGGCATCTGCCTCTCCTACCTCGCCAAGCTGGGGGCGAGCCGCTACAACAAGCTCATCTATCTGGGGGTGGGGCTCGGCCTCGTCGCCTCCCTCGTGGTCGCCTTCCTGTTCCAGGTGGTGGTGAGCCAGTTCGAGAGCGAGCGCTACAACCACCTCCTGATGGCGGGGATCCTCATCTTCGCCACCCTGGTGCTCACCTATATGGCAATCTGGATGCAGAAGCAGGCCAAATCCCAGGTGGGGGCCATGACGGCGCGCATCGATGCCGCCATCGATGGCGGCAACCTGTTCGGTCTGGTGCTGCTCGCCTTCCTGGCTGTGATGCGCGAAGGCTTTGAAACCGTGCTCTTCTTCTCCGCCCTGGTCTACTCAGGGCAAGGGGTGGATCTGCACGAGGGACTGATGGGGGCGCTGGCGGGGCTGCTGGTCTCTGTGGTGCTGGTGTGGGGGCTGCTGCGCTCCACCCGCAAGGTGGCGCTGGCCCCCTTCTTCCGCTGGACCGGGCTGCTCATCATCATCATAGCCGCGGGGCTGCTCTCGTCCGCCGTCAACATGTTGCAGGCGGCAGACATCATCACCTTCTGGACCACACCGGTGTTCAACATCAGCCACATCCTCGACGATCAGGGGGTCTTCGGCACCTTCCTGCGCGCCCTGTTTGGCTACAATGCCTCGCCGGCCGGCCTGCAGTTGCTGACCTGGGCCGCCTATCTGGCCATCTTCGTCACCCTCTGGCATCGCAGCTATCGCCCTCGGGCGCAGGGATAAACCCGCGGTTGCAACCCCATTCGGGGGCCGCGCCCTGGTGCGGCTCCCTTATCTATCAAGCAGTGTCGGAACACTCATGAGCGACAACAAAAAGAAGATTGCGGTACTGGGTGCCGGGCCCGCCGGTCTGATGGCCGCCTGGCGCCTCTGCCAGGCCGGTTTTGCGGTCACCCTGTTCGAACAGGAGCCGGTCGTCGGCGGCATGTGCGCCACCCAGACCTTCAAGGGGCGCGATGGCGACTATCGCTTCGACTACGGTGGTCACCGCTTCATCACCAAGAACCCCGAGCTGCTCGCCTTTATCGACGAGCTGATGGGGGACGATCTGCTCCACGCCGAGCGAAAGAGCGTGATCCGCTTTGGCGGGCGCACCTATGACTACCCCTTGAACCTGCCGAACCTGCTGAAAACCGCCCCCCTGCCGCTGATGGCCGGTACGGTGAAGGATCTGCTGCTGCTGCCCTTTGCCAAGAAGCCCACCGATTTTGCCAAGGCGAGCTTTGCCGAGTGGATCCAGAGCCACTTCGGTCGCACCCTCTACCGCCAGTTCTTCGAGGGCTACACCGGCAAGCTGTGGGGCATCAACCCTGACCGTCTCTCCGCCGACTGGGCCGGCCAGCGCATCAGCCTCATCGATTTGAAAGACGTGGCGCGCCGCCTGCTGCCAAGGCGCAAGGGCAACCTCTCGGTGCGCACCTATGCCCGCAAGTATCGTTATCCAAAGTACGGCTTCGGCCAGATCTTCACCACCCTGGGGGAGCGGCTGGTGGCAGAGGGAGTCGAACTCAAGACCGGCGCCACCATCACCCGCCTCGAGCAGGCTGATGGCCGCATCGAACGGGTTTATTGGTCACAAGATAACGTGGAACAAAGCGAGCAATTTGATCAGGTGATCTCCACCCTGCCGCTACCGCTCACCTGCCAGCATCTGGGCTTGCCCTGCGATCTGCACTACCGATCCCTGCGCTTCGTCAATATGCCCCTCAAACAGGAAAACCTGTCGGACAACACCTGGCAGTACCTCTCCGACCCCCATATCCTGGCCACCCGTCTGCAGGAGCCGCGCCGGCGCAGCCCCTTTATGGCGCCAGAAGGCCAGAGCTCGGTGATGCTGGAGATCCCCTGCAATCCGGGGGATGCCACCTGGCAGGCGCCGCTGGCCGATCTGCGCGGCCGGGTGACAGAAGATCTGGCGAGCCTTGGGGTCGATACCCAGAAGCTTGGCGACGAGACCTTCGAGGCGCGCAGCGAGTACGCCTATCCGCTGATGGATCTCGGCTATCAGGCCCGCCGCAACGACGCCATCCAGGCGCTGATGCCGATAGCCAACCTCATCATGACCGGCCGTCAGGGGACATTCCGCTACATCTTCACCGACACCGCCATGGAGATGGGGATGATGGCCGCCGACATGGTGATCGACGGGGTGGACAGACGCCACGCCATCTATAACCATCGCAACGAAAATACCGTCATCGAGACCCAGAGCGTGGCGTAGCAACAAGAACAACCCCCTCCCGGCCTCCCCCTTCGAAAGGGGCAGGGTAAAACTCCCTCCCCTGACAAGGGGAGCGTCGGGGGTCCAACTCATCAGGACTGGCGCCATGCCGTCAGAACAAATCAACAAGGAGAACAGGATGACCATACGCCCGGGTTTGCTTGCCCTCACCCTGCTGCTAGCCCTGAGCGGTCAGGCGCAGGCTTACTCCTACGCCGCCGCCGGCAAGGAGCCGCTGATCGACGCCCGCGAGGCGCTGCTTGGCGCCGCCACTGACGGCAAGGACGCCAGCGCCACCTTGAGCGAGATTGCCGACGAGCTGACCTATCTGGAAGAGCACCACAAGGTGACACTGCAAGCGCCCCTGGCCGCCGCCATCAAGGGGAAAGACGCGGCCACCACCGCTGCCCTGCTCAACCGCGCCTACAAGGCGGAGATCGAGCGCCGCCTCGAAGGGGCGGCTCAGAACCTTGGCGACTACCAGACTGCCAAGGTGCTGGTGGTCAAGAGCAAGCGCTTCCTCGACTTGATCCTCCCCTCCCTCAATGAAGGGGATCGCAAGGCGGCCGAACAGGCGCTGGCCAAGGTGCTCGATGCCATCGGCAACCCGGGGGTATTCGGGGTAGGTGCCAAGCCCGCCGATGCCACCGCCTTTAGCGATGCCGAAAAAGCGCTGATGGCCGTGCTGGCACCGCTCTGATGGCCACCAGCCACTCATTGCGCCACCTCGCTGTGACAAATGGTGGGTTTCGCTGCGCTCTACCCACCCTACGCACGACCGGCCGATAGATGCACCCGCACGCCGGTTTGCCCCCTTCTCCCCTTGCGGGAGAAGGGCTGGGGATGAGGGGGAAGGCAAGGTCTCGGCGTTGGGCTTCCCCCTGCACAACCGCCATTTGGCTGCTTGCCCTGCTGCAACTGGTCTGGACGGGCTGGCTATTTACCTTCCCGGTGGCGCTCGACTCCGACGACGCCCTCAATTTCGCCCATGGGGTAGTGCGCTTTAGCGTGCTGGAGTTCTCCCCCCACTTTCCGGGCTACCCCGCCTTTATCTGGCTGGCGCGACTGATCAACCTCGCGGTAGACGACCCGGCCCGCGCGGTGCAGTGGGCCAGCCTGCTCGGCACAGCGCTGATAGCGCCCCTCGCCGCCTTGTTGGCGGTGAAACTATGGCAACGGCCAAACCTGCTGGCGCCGGTCTGGCTGCTGGTGCTGGCTCTGCCGCTCACCCCGACCCTGGCGCTCTCCGGCCTCTCGGATGGGCCGGCGCTGGCCGCCTGGCTCGGGGCGCTGCTGGCCTTGCAGCATCGCAAAATCGCGCTGGCGGGTCTGCTGCTTGGATTGCTGCTGGCGCTGCGCCCCTCCTACTTCGTGCTGGCCCTGCTCCCCCTTTGGCTCGGGATGGCGCAGCAGGGAACGCGCTTAAGGTTTGTGCTCCCCATCACCCTGGTGGGGCTTATCAGTCTGCTCTTTGTCTGGCAGGCCGATGGCTGGGCCTATTTTGCCGAGGGGCGGCGCTTTACCGACGGCCACTTCACCCTCTGGGGCAACACGGCGGCGGCCCACGGGGATCGGCTGCTGAACTGGGCGCGCACCTTCAACGATCAGCTCACCCCGCTCTGGCCCCTATTGATGGGGGCCTTGCTCCTGCTGCCGCTCTGGCAGCGGTCAAAGGGCCAGACTGCCGCCCTCTCCCCGCTCTGGTCGTTCTACTGGCTCGCCCTGCTGCTCTGGACCCTGTTTGGCCAGAACCCGGACAATCCCCGCCATCTGGCACCCATCACCCTGCTCGGTATAGTGCTGCTGGCGGGCAGGCTGCCCCGATGGGGCGAGCGCCCTGCCATGCTGGGAGCCCTGTTGCTGCTCTGCACCACACTCACAGCGCCAGCGCCGCCCGCCATGGTACAGGCCGCCCGGCTGGCCGAGCAGACGTGTCCGGCCCTGGTGACCCAGTGGGGGGTGAGGCTGCTTAGGGAAACCACGACCCTGCCGGTGACGGACGGCTGGTATCAGGGGGATGCCGCCCTTGCACTCACCCAGGGGGCCTGCCGCCTCAGCCGCCGCCCCATAGCGCAGAGCGAGATGCCGCTCCCCCACCAGGGGCACTGGTTTGCCCCCCGCTTTGGCGCCGAACCCGGCCTCTGGCTCGCCATCCCGCGCTGACATCTGGCCCAAACGCGTCGCTGCGTCAGCTGACTCGTCTACACTCACTGCGCATGGGCGTGGCAGGGAGAGGATGCATGAAGGGAGGCAAGGAGTGGGCACTGGTGCCCCTGGTTCTGGCGCTGGCCAGTGCGCTCCTGGTGCTGCCTGTCTGGCTGCAGGGGGGCACTCAGGGGCACGATCTGTTCCACCACCTGCTCTCCGGCCACTACTTTGCCCGCCAGCTGTGGCAGGGGGAGCTCTACCCCCGCTGGCTGATGGCCATGAATGGCGGCTTTGGCAGCCCCACCTTCTTCTTCTATCCCCCGCTCCCCTACTATGTCAGCGCCCTCTTTGCCGGCCCCGGTGCCCCCGCCCAGCAGGCCATCTACCCCCTGCTCGGGAGCGCCACCCTGGCGCTGCTGCTCTCGGGCACGTTCGCCTATCTGTGGCTGCGCGCCACCACGCCCCCGGGCCGGGCCCTGGCGGTCAGCCTGCTCTACCTGATCCTGCCCTATCACCTGGCCATGGATCTCTATGCCCGCTTCGCCCTGGCGGAGTTCTGGGCCTTCGCCTGGGCGCCGCTGATCCTGCTTGGCCAGGATCTCGCCCATCGCGGCCTGCGCCAGGGCCTGCCCCTGCTGATCCTGGGGCTGGCGCTGCTGGCCTTCTCCCACCTGCCCAGCCTGCTGCTGCTGATGGGGCTGGTCAGCGTGCGAGCCCTCTGGTTCGCCTGGCGATCCCGCACCCTGGCGCCCTGCTGGATAGCCCTGGGGGCCCAGGGGCTGGGGCTCTGCATGGCGGCGGCCCTGCTGCTGCCCGCCCTGGCGGATCAGGGGGCCATCTCCATGGAGCTGATGCGCGGCGGCATGTTCGACTTTAGGCGCAACTTCCTCGACCGTTTGCCCTCGGGCTGGGGGGACTGGCGCTTTCGCGGTCACCTGGCGTGGCAGAGCCTGCTGACCCTGGCTCTGCTGCTCATCGCCTGGGCCGCCGCCCGCGAGCCGCGCCACCCCGAGCTGCTGTGCTGGGGGGCGATCGGCGTCACCGCCTTCCTGATGATGCTGCCCGTGAGCCAGCCCCTCTGGAGCCTGCTGCCCCCCCTGCAACGGGTACAGTTTCCCTGGCGGCTCAATCTCATCCTCACCCTGGCCACCATCGCCGTGGTGGCGCTCGGCACCCCCACTCACCGTCCCTGGCAGTGGCTCTGGTGGGGCATGCTGCTGCTGACCCTCCTCTCCACCCTGGCCTATGTGCGCCACGCCCCCCTCACCCAGGCCCCCACCCGGGAGGCCATGGCCCTCGAGTTCGACAGCAAGCGCAGCGCCCGGGAGTACAGGCCAAGACAGGTGCCGGGGGGCATGTTCGCCCCCACCCTGCTCGCCTGGAAGGACGAGTTCCAGCCCCCGGTGAGCGCCGAGCCCCCGGGCGCCAGCTGGACAGTGCACCGCTGGCAGCCCAGGACCCTGACCCTGGCGGTAACGGCGGCCGTGCCGACCCGGCTGGTCCTGCACCAGTATGATTACCCCGGCTGGCAGGCCTGGCTCGACGAGCGCCTGATGCTGACGGTGGGTGCCAACCCCCAGGGCCTGATGCAGCTCTGGGTGCCGGCGGGCAGCCACAGCCTCACCCTCAGGCTGACGGCGCGCTGGCCCGAGCGGGCAGGCAATGCCCTCTCCCTGCTCGGGTGGCTCGGCTGGCTGCTTCTGTGCCACCACAGGGCAAGGCGTCCGGTGCGCTGAGTCCGTCGCAGATCTGACCTCTGGGCCCGGGACAGGATAGACCTGCCCAAGCCTGCCAAAGCTGATAGACTCAGCACTTGCCCCTTTTCCCGGCCCTGCCACGACTCGGATACCCTATGCCTCAAGCCACGACCCTCTCTCCCCGCTTCCTGTTCATCCTGCTCGGCGCCCTGGCGGGCCTGACCCCGCTCGCGGTGGACATGTACCTGCCCGCCATTCCGGCCATTGCCCGGGATCTGGCCACCAGCATAGACGGGGCCCAGCTCACCATCAGCGCCTTCCTCGGCGGCTTCGCCATCGGCCAGCTGTTCTACGGGCCGCTCGCCGACAGCTTCGGCCGCAAGCCGGTGATCCTGGCGGGCCTCTCCATGTTCGCCGTGGCCTCGGTGGGCTGCGCCCTGGCGGACTCCCTGCCGGAGCTGCTGGCCTGGCGCATGCTGCAGGCCGCCGGCGGGGCGGCGGGATCCGTGGTGGTCAATGCCCTGCTGCGGGATCTGTTCGAGAAGGATGCGTTTTCGCGGGCCATGTCCTTCGTCATCCTGGTGATGACGCTGGCCCCCCTGGTGGCCCCGGTGGTGGGCGGCTACATCAGCGCCCATGCCGACTGGCGGGTGATCTTCTGGCTGCTGGTGGGGATCAGCCTGCTCATCTGCGTGGTGATGCAGTGGAAGATAGAGGAGACCCTCAAACCCGAACACAAGCAGCCCCTCAAGCTCGGCCAGGTGCTGCGCAACTACTGGGGCGTGCTCTCCCACCGCGGCGCCATGGGCTATGTGCTGTGCGGCGCCCTGTCGAGCTCGGGCATGTTCGCCTTCCTGAGTGCCTCCCCTTATGTCTATATCGAGTATTTCAAGGTACCGACCGAGCACTACGGCTGGCTCTTTGGCCTCAACATCCTGCTGATGATGGTGGTCACCTTCGTCAACAGCCGTCTGGTGAAGGGGGTGGGCGCCGAGCGCATGCTGCAGTACGGCCTGACGGTGCTGCCGCTGGCCGGGGCTCTGCTCATCTACAACGCCTGGAGCCAGACCGGGGGCCTGTGGGGCATCGTCATCCCAGTGGTGCTCTTCGTCGGCCACATCAGCCTGGTGGGGGCCAACGCCATGACGGGCCTGATGGGCCACTTCCCCCAGTCGGCGGGCACCGCCTCGGCGCTCGCGGGCACCCTTCGCTTTGGCATAGGCGCCGTGGTGGGCATTTTGGTCAACCTCAATCCCCCCGAGTCGCCGCTGCCCATGGCCATCGCCATCGCCGCCTGTGGCCTGAGCTCGGCGCTCTGCTACTGGCTGCTCACCGGCAAGCGCGCCAGGGCGGCCTGACGATCCCTTCGGCTCACCGCGATGCCGACACGAAAAAGCCCTGTCCACCGGACAGGGCTTTTTGCATCAGGGGCGCGGCCCTCAGGCATCGGCCTCCAAGCCACTGCGAGCCAGGATCTCGCTCTCCACGCCATCCAGGCTCAGCTGGTTCTTCTTGCGCCAGTAGGCCTCTATGCCCTCCTTGCCCTGGCGGGCCGACCAGTTGGCGAGATCCTCCCTGTCCCCCTGATAGTCAAACAGGGGCACCGACATGCCGCAGGAGGTCTGGACCCGTTCAATGTCGAGCAGGAAGATCTGGCGGGCCGCCACGCTGGCCGGGAAACGCGCCAGCGCCGTCTCCCAGTCAGGATCGCCCCGGTGCAGCACCCGCGCCTGGCCATAGGCCCGCACTATCATGGGCGCCCCCTCGAAGGCGCAGAACATCACCGTCATGCGCGGGTTCTGCAACACATGGGCCGCCGACTCGTTGCCGCTGCCGGTCAGGTTGAGCCAGGCCAGGGTATGGGCATCGAGAATGCGCAACGAATCCCCGCCCTTGGGGGAGAGGTTGACCGTGCCCTCCCTCGCCGCCGTACCGACAAAATAGATCTTCTGCGCCTCGATAAAGGCCACATGGCGCGGCGAGAGCGCCTCGAACAGTTGTCCCATAGTCCCTTTCCCCTGCTGTGTCGATTGTGCTCAGAACAGGGCGCGGTTGAGCCACAGATGCGCCCCTATGCTGACCATATAGCCAAGCAAAATGGCAGGCAACCACTTGAGGTGACCGAGGAAGGTGTACATGCCCCTGGCCTGCCCCATCAGGGCCACCCCGGCGGCGGAGCCGATGGAGAGCAGGCTGCCCCCCACCCCAGTGGTCAGGGTCACCAGCAGCCACTGCCCCGTGCTCATCTGCGGCTCCATCGACAACACGGCGAACATCACGGGAATGTTGTCGATGACGGAGGAGAGCAGGCCGATGAGCACATTGGCCTGGATCGGATCCCCCTGATAGAGGAGCTGGGACGCCAGCGCCAGATACCCCATGAAGCCGAGCCCCCCGACGCACATCACCACCCCGTAGAAGAAGAGCAGGGTGTCCCACTCGGCCTTGGCAATCTTGTTGAACACGTCGAACGGCACTATGGAGCCGAGACGCAGCAGCCGCGCTTCGTCACCGGTGCGCTCATAGAGGGCGCGCTCCCGCGCCAGGGCACCTGGCTGGGTCTTGCGCAGGTAGAAGCCGAAAAATTGCAGATAGCCGAGCCCCGTCATCATGCCGAGCACCGGGGGCAGGTGCAGGAAGTGATGGCAGGCGACGGCCGTCCCTATGGTGAGGAGGAAGAGCAACACTATGGCGACGGCCCCGCGCCTGAGGGTCACCTCCTCGTCCAGCACCCTGGGGGCATGGCGCGGCACCATCAGGCTCATCAGGAGGGCCGGGATCAGGAAGTTGAGCAGGGCGGGGATGAAGAGCGCGAAGAACTGGCCGAAGGGCACCTTGCCCGCCTGCCACACCATCAGGGTGGTGATGTCGCCAAAGGGGCTGAAGGCGCCGCCGGCATTGGCCGCCACGACGATGTTGATGCACGCCAGGTTGATGAAGCGGCGATCCTCGTTGGCCACATTGAGCACCACTGTGCACATCAGGAGCGCCGTGGTGAGGTTGTCCACCACGGGGGAGATGAAGAAGGCCAGCAACCCGGTGAGCCAGAACAGGGTGCGCAGGCTGAGCCCGGCCCGCACCAGGCGGGCGCGCAGGGCGGCAAACAGCAGCCTGTCCTCCATGGCGTTGATGTAGGTCATGGCCACCAGCAGGAACAGCATCAGCTCCCCGTATTCCAGCAGGTTCTGCCGAAACCCCTCGTGGGCCAGGGGGCTCTGCTCCGCGTCCGCATAGACGACGCCAATGGCTATCCAGATGATGCCGGCGGCGATCAGCACCGGCTTGGATTTTCGCAGCTTCAGGTACTCTTCGGCCATCACCAGGAGGTAGGCGAGCACGAAGATGACGAGGGCGAATACGCCAACGCCACTCTGGGTCAGGGCGAGGGGGCCCTCGGCCAGTGCGGGGCCGCAGAACAGGCAGAGCCCGGACAAGGGGGCAAGGCGTGAGGATCCAGACATGAGTGCGCGTCTCTTGAGAACCGTCTGGCATTGAGGCTAGCAGCGGACAGGGAAGTCACCCTCATCCCTGTCCGCAGGACGAGCCGCCCGCCTCGACCTAGCGGCGCGACTCAGGGGATATCAGGGGGATTTTTTGCCAAAACCGGACTGCTTGAGGGTGTAGCCTGCGCTGTTTTGCCAGGCATCCAGCCCGCTTCTGTTGTTGCCCGCCACCAGGCTGGCGGCCAGGCTCGGGCTGTTGAACAGCTGATCGGCGCCGAACACGAAGCCCCCCTCGGCCCGGGGCACAAGCACCCCCTTGGCCAGCAGCTCCTGGCGCAGCTCGATCACCGCCTCGCGCAGGGAGGCGGCATCTTCCCCATTGGCGGTGGAGCCCGCCTGCACCATGAAGCCGGGGTTCTGCCGCTTGCCCACCGGATAGCCATGGGCCTCGGCACCCTTGCCGTTGAAGTGGTAGAGCTCGCGCTCGCCGGGCTTGTTGTCGGAGAGCGCCTTTTGCAGGGTCATCAGCTCGTTGTAGATATCGATGGGGACTACGGCTGCCTGCTTGGCCCCCTTGCTGTCGACGATAAAACTGACTTGCTTGTGTAACATCCTTGCTCATCCTGTGACCCATGGAAGCCCCTATTCTAACCACCTCTGGCGAGCGGGATCCAGCAAGGATCCTCATCCCTTTTGCAGGCGCGATCACTAACTGGCATAGTGACTGACATTGTGAAAGCCATTGGCCATCAACCGGTTATCCCATGCTGAACCTGCGCAACCTCAGTAAACGCTTCGCCAGCGGCGGCGAGACGCTCCCCCTGTTTGAGGGGCTGGATCTCAAGCTCGCCCCGGGGGAAACCTGTCTGCTGCTGGGGCAGAGCGGCTGTGGCAAGTCCACCCTGCTGAACCTCATCGCCGGTCTCATCACCCCGGACGAGGGGGAGATCTGGCTGGGAGAGACCCGGCTCGACACCCAGTCCCCGGACGAGCGGGCCCGTTTGCGGGGCCGGCATTTTGGCATCGTCTATCAGGACTTCAACCTGCTGCCGACCCTCACCGTGCTGGAAAATCTCTGCCTGCCCCTGGAGATAAACCACCTGCCCCGGGACATGGCGCGCCTCGATGCCCTGCTGGAGCGTCTTGGGATGAGCCACAAGCGCCACGCCTGGCCGGAGCAGCTCTCCGGCGGCCAGCGCCAGCGGGTGGCCCTGGCCCGGGCCCTGGTTCACCAGCCAACCTGGCTGCTGGCAGACGAGCCCACCGGGAGTCTCGACGAGCACAACGCCGAGCAGGTGATGGAGCTGATGATGGCGGCGGTGCGCGATACCGGCGCCGGCCTCTTGCTGGTGAGCCACAACCCGGGCTATGGCGCCCTGGCGGATCGGGTGCTGCGCCTGGAAGGGGGGCAGTTGCTCGAGGGCAGACCCCATGGGTGATGCAAGCCGCAAGGATGAGCCATGCTGCCGCTGAAGGCGCTGCTGCGCCTCTATCGCACCCACCCCTGGCTGCTGCTGATGAGCCTGGCGGGGCTTATGCTGGGGGTCACCCTGGTGGTGGCCATCGAGCTCTTGAACCACAGCGCCCGCACCAACTTCGTCGCCGCCCGCAGCCAGCTTGCGGGGGAAGCGAACTACCGCCTGGCCCCCCAGGGCGGCCTGGATGAGCAGCTCTATGTGACGCTGGTGCGAAGCCAGCCAGGTCTGGACGCCATGCCAGAACTGCACGCCTGGCTCAAGGACGAGCAGGGGCGCAGTTTCCAGCTGCTGGGGATGGATCTCTTCAACCCGGGCCCCTTGCGCCGACTCTTTGGGGAGCAACCGGGGCGCAAGCCCGACTTCACCCTGAGCCGCGCCGACAGCGTCTGGCTCTCGGCCCCCGAGGCAAGGCGCCTTGACTGGCAACCGGGCCAGTCGCGGGCCTTTATGCTGGGCGATGAGGGGCAGCGCCCCCTGACCCTCACCCTCGCAGGCACCTTCGAGCCGGGCGCCGTTCCCATGGAGCGGCTGCTGGTGACCGACATCGGTCTCGCTCAGTCACTGCTTGGCAAGGCCGGAAGGCTGGATCGCATCGTCTTCAAGCTGAGCGATGCGCAGGCCAATACCTTGCAAAAAGCCTTGCAAAGCGCCTTGCAGGCCGCGCAGGGAGCCGAGTTCCTCGCTCAGCCCTTATGGCTCGAGCCCATCAGCCCGGCCCTCGATGCCAGCCAGCTCGGGGATGCCCTGGCCCTCAACCTCAGCGCCCTCTCCCTGCTCGCCATGGCGGTAGGGCTGTTTCTGGTGTTCAACGCCCAACGCTTCGTGCAGAGCGTGCGCCGCCCCCAGCTCGCCCAGCTCATCATCCTCGGGATGCCGCCAAGCCGGGTGCTCCGCTGGCTGGCCCTGGAGCTCTCCATCCTCGCCACCCTAGGCACCCTGCTCGGGCTGCTGTTCGGCAGCCTCTTGGCGCTGGCCCTCATGGGGCAGCTCACCCAGGCGCTGGCCGACCTTTATGGCCCCAATCCCATCGACCTGCTGCGCCTCTCCCCCGCCAGCCTCATCAAGGCGCTGCTGATAGGCCTGGCTGGCACCCTTGCCGCCAACCTGCCCGGCTGGTGGCAGTTGCTGCGCCAATCCCCTCTTGAACTGCGGGAGGGGAGCAGCCGCCCGCCGGTTTATCCCTGGCGCAGACGCCTGTTCGCCATCGCCATACTGCTGCTCTGCTCCCTCTGCCTCCTGTTGCCGCAGACCGGCCTGGGGGGCGCCCTCTTCGTGGCCGGGGGCTGGCTGCTCGCCATGGCCCTCGCCCTGCCCGATGCCCTGCGCGCGCTGCTGGGGCGGCTGCGCGGGCACGGCCCCCTCAGCGTCCGGCTCGGGGTGGCCGAGACCCAATACCATCTGGATCGCACCGCCATCGCCGTGATGGCGCTGCAACTTGCCATCGCCGCGGCCATCGGCATCGGGGTCATGGTGTCGAGCTTTCGCTCGAGCGTGGAGATCTGGCTCGGCCAGCGTCTCGCCGCCGATCTCTATGTCAGCGCCCCCAAGGGGGTGGCGGGCAGCAGAGGCCAGCTGAGCGAGCAGACCCTGACCGCCATCCTCGCCGAGCCGCAGGTGAGCGCCGCCTCGCGCCGCGCCGTGCTCCCCGCCCGCTGGCAGGGACACCCCATCGAGTGGGCGCAGATGGACTTTATCCCCGAGCTCAAGGCCGCCTACCCCTTGCTGGCCGGGCGCTGGCCCGCCGCCCCCGACGAGGTGCTGGCGAGCGAACCGCTCACGGTGCGCCTCGGGGTCAGGGTGGGCCAGACCCTGGATGTAACGAGCGAAGGGGGGCCAAGGCGGCTCACCGTCACCGGGGTCTATCAGGATTACGGCAGCGACAAGGGGCAGATACTGCACGCCTTCGAAGGGGGGGCGGTGCAATCCCTGGCCCTCTTCAGCCCAGACCCCGAGCGCCTCGGCGATCGGCTGCGCTCGCGCCTTGGCGAGCGGGTGAACCTGTTGCCTGCCCCCGCCATCCACGCCGCGGCGCTCAAGGTGTTCGATCAGACCTTTGTGGTGACCGAGCTATTGAAACTGCTGATCCTCGGCATCGCCTTCGTCGGCATAGGCTCCGCCTTTATGGTGCTGGGGCTGGCCAGGCGCGGCGAGTTGCAGACCTTGCAGAGCCTAGGGATTGGCCCCCGCCACTGCCGCCGCCTGCTGGTGTGGCAAGGGGCGGGATTGGGGCTGCTCACCGCGCTGCTGGCCCTGCCGGTGGGCTATGGCCTCGCCTGGGTGCTGATTGAAGTGGTCAACCCCCGCGCCTTCGGCTGGCGCCTCGCCTTCGAGGCCGCCCCCCTGCACGCCGTCACGGCGCTCTTGCTGGCGCCGGTGTGCGGAGCGCTCGCCTCCTGGTATGCCGCAAGGAGAGTGGTATGAAATATCGGTTACCGCACTGGCTCGGCCATGGCTTGACGCTCCCATTGACCACATCCCTGTCACCGCTCTTGATTCAGCGCAGAGAAGCGCATAGAGCTGCCGCGAACCATCCCCTCTCCCTTCGGGAGAGGGCCAGGGTGAGGGGAATCTTGTCCTCTTTACGGACCCTGTGGCTCGCAGCCCTCTTGATCCCGCTTATTGCCATGAGCGGCAACGCGCAGGCCAGCGATCTGGGGAGCATCCTTGGCGGCGGCAGCGATAAATTCAAGAAGGCCCTGCCGGGCCAACCCATCCGGCTGCCCGCCGATCACGGCGCCCACCCCGACTACAGATCCGAGTGGTGGTATCTCACCGGCAACCTGCAAGATGAGCAGGGGCGCGACTACGGCCTGCAGTGGACCCTGTTTCGCCAGGGTATCGAGCAGCAGATACAATCGGACAACCCCTGGCTCAGCCCCCAGCTCTGGCTGGCCCAGTTCGCCATCACGGATTTAGCCACCGGCAAGCATCTGCAAGACGAGCGCACCAGCCGCCAGGGACCTGGGCTCGCCGGCGCCAGTGGCGGCCAGTATTGGCTCAAGGAGTGGGTGCTCGCCTCTCAAGGGGAATCGCTCTTTCCCGCCACCCTCAAGGTGCAGAGCAAGATGGGTGAGCTGAACCTCAAGGTGAGCGCCGCCAAGCCAGTGGTGCTGCAAGGCAGGGAGGGTTACAGCGAGAAGAGCCCGGGCAACGCCTCCTTCTACTACTCCTACCCGCGCCTGACGCTTAGCGGCACTTTGATCCTGGAGGGAGAGACCCGCAATGTCACGGGCCAGGGGTGGTTCGATCACGAGTGGAGCAGCTCGGTATTGGCCCAGTGGCAATCGGGCTGGGACTGGTTTTCGCTGCAGTTTGAAGATGGCCGCGAGCTAATGCTGTTTCGCCTGCGCACCAAGGCCGGACACACTGAGCCGGAGAACCGCTACGGCATACTGATCGAGCGGGACGGCAGCAGCCGGGTACTCTCCCCGGAATCCATCGTCCTCACCCCCGGCAAGACCTGGCGCGGCCCCAAGGGGCAAGACTACCCCGTCGAGTGGCAGCTTAAGGCCGGGGATCTGAACCTCGTTATCCAGGCGCGCCAGCCCAATCAGGCCATGACGGGACGCTTCGATTACTGGGAGGGGGCTGTGGTTGTAGAAGGAGATGCCCAAGGGCTGGGCTATCTGGAGATGACGGGGTATTGATGGATACAATCAGAGCCCCATCTGGATTTATAAAGCCAAAATTAGTATCTATCTAACCAGCTGCTGACTATTACAAAGAAGCCGTTTCAGTATCAAGGGATGCCCATAGAGTCAGATATATGGATATGATCCGGCACATACTATGATGAGATTACATTTTTACTCAAAGACAATTCAATCAGGTGAATTTCCTATTGTTTAGACTAGTGATTATTTGATGGATATATTTATCTACTTCCTTGCCAAAGCCAATGGTTATTATAAATAAAATACAACTATACTCATATGATATTTGACATAGTATTGAGTGCGTATTGTACGTCTGAACTTTGCAGTTAGATTATGACAAGGCCCTACGCATCAATGCTTCTGATAATGAGTAACATTATCCTAGTTGATAATTCAGCCACATATATCTATTGTCAACTTGTAAACAAAGCGATATAAGGTTACATTACAGTTACTATGTTGTACTGTGATGCTAATTAAAAATAAGGGTGTTTTTACATGAATCTACGCCATTTTAGAGGGAGAAGCATTTTCTCTGATTGCGATAGGACTGAGATCGAAGATGATCTTCTTGAAGCCTTACTAGTTAACAAGCGCCGAATAAATAAATATAAAAATATAAACCCAATCGTCTACAATGGTCATGGACAGAATTGCCAGGCAAGACAAGTTCTTTCATATCTAATGAGAAAAGGTTTAGGGATCGTTAGACGACCAGGGACTTATGACATTGTTCTCAACTCATCACACTTTGAATATATTAGTAACAATGAGCCTCATGGTGCAGTAAAAGATATCCAAAGAATATATTCTCATACTCAAAAAGAAATGAAAAAACACGCCCATGAAATAAACTTAGTTAGGGGCATTGATGGTATCGAGGCTTCTGTATGTGCAAAACTGCTAGAAGAAATAGATGGTGATAGAATAAGCTATTACTTCCAAACCATTACTTTTTTCAACCATTTATGCAGTGCATTCAATCGGCAACTAAAAATATCTATTGACTGTCCTATTGATTGGGTTTGGGCCAGCGCCTACACACTGAAAGATCTCGAATTACCGGGAGATGATGAAGAGTTCATTGTTGTTTGTCAATCAGATGATGGTACGATGGAGATACCTAAAAAAAATATTGAATACACTAATAGTATATTTCGTATTGAGCGAGTTATAGATACTAAGTTTCACAACACAAAATATCCACCAAAGCATTTTCATCAAGCTATATCAGCATTGATTGCCGAAGGCTTTGAGCCAGATAACTTTGAAAGGTATATTGCCCATTATAAAGAGGGACGATTCGAGAAAAAAATGATGATCTTTGGTCGCTGGCTAGACAGTAAACTATCCGAGTTCAACAAGTGCAAAATCATAGTAAAGAGTAAAGAAAAGTCATTTTATTAAATTCGAATTTAATTGCATATTTCAACAGTAGAGATTATCAGGGAAATGTATTTGTTCATACCAGCCGCTTTGACTATTGGGGGGGCATAGTTTGTACAGATCTAGTTATCACCTGACTCAGCCCCATTTCACCGGTGCGGCAATTGCTAAAGCTCTGGCTGTCATAGTGGGTGCTTGGGAGCACAGGCCTGGGTAGAGATAAACGCCAACGACTGCCGGTTAAAGTGATCCGGCTGTTCCACGTTGCAGACGTGGCCGCAGTTTTCGATGATTTCGAGCCGGCTGTAGGGGTCCCGGGCCACCTGCTCGCGCACCGGGGCGAGGAACATATGATCCTCCTCCCCCATCACGTAGAGGGTGGGAATGGGCAGGGCGCGCTCCTTGAAGTAGCGCATCAAGGGGTTGACCTCGGTGGCGAGGCGGAACCAGCGTTTGAACTCCTTCTGACAGAGTTTGCGGGCCTCGCGCACGAAGAGGTTGCGGGACTCCTGATGGTGCTGGCGCGGCATGATGATGAAGGCGAACAAGCGGTAGAGCCACATGTAGGGCAGTATGTGCTGGCCGACCCGGCCGAGCTGCACCAGCACCCGGGAGCGGATGTCGAGGCGCAGGATGGCGCCGCCGAGCACCATGCTCTTGACCCGCTCGGGGCAGAGCTCGGCCAGGTGGCGAATGAGGATGGTGCCAAGGGAGATGCCGACAAAATGGGCGCGGGGAATGCGCAGGTGATCGAGCAGCCGCAGTATGTCCTCGGTCACGGCCCGAAAGCTGTAGTGCCCCTTGACCACCTGTTGCAACTGGTTGGACTGGCCGTGGCCGCGAAGGTCCAGCAGCAGCACGTTGAAGTGCTCCCGGTAGGCCCGCAGTTGCTTGAACCAGATGGAGGAGCTGCCGCCGGCACCGTGCACGAACACCACCCAATCCCGATCGGGGCCCAGCTCAAAGGTCTTGTGGTACAACATCTTATGGGCTCCCGGGGGGTTGAGGGATATACTCGGCGGGCATATTAACAGAAGCCTCGCCTCGATGAATATGCTTGCTCTCATGATCGGACCAGCCTGGAGGCCTGTATGACGCTCACCCTTTTGCGCGAATTTCTGCTCAGCCAGCCGGGGGCCACCGAGGATACCCCCTTCGGCCCGGAGATCCTGGTCTATCGCATCGCCGGCAAGATGTTCGCCCTGGTGGACTGGCAGGCCGAACCGCTGACCATCAACCTCAAATGCGAGCCGGAGTTGGCGCTTTTGCTGCGAGAGATCCACCCCGAGGTCAAACCCGGCTGGCACATGAACAAGCAGCACTGGAATACGGTGACCCTGAGCGAGGATCTGGACGCCGAGCTCTGGCAGGGCTGGATTGAACACTCCTACCAGCGGGTGGTGGCGGGCTTGCCCAAAGCCAAGCGGCCACAGGCGCCGACCCCCCATTCCAAACCATGAGCCCTCCCATGTCTGATTCCCCTGCTCCGCACTCCCTAAACCCTGACCTCTATCGCGTCGTTCCCCTGGATGAGCGCAATATCCCCGACCTGCTCACCCTGTTCGAACAGTCGGTGCGCCGCATGGGCCCGGAGCACTACAGCCCGGCGCAGGTGGAGCAATGGGCGCTGGGCGCCCGTCATCCGGGTCTCGCCAGCCAGTTGCGCGAGCACCACGGCTGGATCATCGAGCAGGAGGGCATCCCCCTTGGCTTTGTCACCTTAAGCGATGACGGCCACCTCAGCCTGCTCTATGTGAGTGCGGATCATCCGCGCCAGGGGCTCGGCGGCCTGCTGCTGGCGCAGGCGCTGCAGGCGGCGAGCCAGCTGGGCCTGCACAGCCTGACCACAGAGGCCAGCGCCTTCAGCCTCGCGCTCTTTCTGCGCCACGGCTTCGAGCAGGCCGGATTGGAAACCGTGGAGCGCGGCGGGGTCAGTTTTGTCCGCCATCGCCTCTACTGCCGCTTGCCAAGCGGGGGCCAGCCACTAAAATACCCACCATTTCCCCAAAGCGATGAATGAAGGCAGCCATCATGGTGGTAGAGAGCGACGGTTATATTGCGCTTATCGAGTATCTGGTAGAGAGTCTGGGCCTGTTCGAGAGCCAGCAGCAGGGCACGGGCACCCAGACCATAGAGGATCTGGTGAGCAACCGGGTGGCAGGCAACCTCATGGCCATCTGCGAGCAGAACCCCCAGCTCGACCCCAAGGTGCGTTTCATGATCATGCAGGAGGCCGACGCCGTGGTGGCCGATCTGGAGGAGGTGCTCTCCGCCGTCTGGCTGCGGGCGCCCACCCCGGCCCAGCACGCCTTCCTCGATGAGTTCATCGATCTCATCAAGAACCTGTTCGACAGCACCATCGGCTAGTCCCCTCCCCCGCGGCCGCAGGGCCCGCAACGATCCGCAATGAAAAGGGCCGCCTCAAAGGGCAGCCCTGCTTGCTATCACTTCCGATTCATCGCGCTTGTCAGTTGAATGAATATCGAGGCAAGAAATATGTCTGGTCTTGGCTGCCGTCCATGGTAGCTACCCTATTAGTCTGCCGAGGTTCGGTTAAGTTCCCGGCCAGGATGCTTTTTTTAATATTTCTTTCAAAAAAACGAAACAGGGGCCTAATGGCCCCTGTTTTATCCAGACTGCGCCTCAGCGGTTCAGGCTGGGGGGCAGGCAGACGCCAATGCCCCCCAGTCCGCAATAGCCTTCCGGGTTCTTCTCCAGATATTGCTGATGGTAATCCTCGGCGTAGTAGAAGGGCGCCAGCGGCAGGATCCGGGTGGTGATGGCGCGGGCATCGCCGCTCGCCATCATGGCCTGCTGGTAGGCCGCCAGGCTCTGCTGGGCGATGGCCTCCTGGGTTTCATCCCCATAGAAGATCACCGAGCGGTACTGGGTGCCGATGTCGCCGCCCTGGCGCATGCCCTGGGCCGGATCGTGCTGCTCCCAGAATAGCTTGAGCAGCTCGCCATAGCTGATGACCTTGGGGTCGAACACCACCTGCACCGTCTCCGCATGACCGGTCAGGCCGCTGCACACCTCCTTGTAGGTGGGGTTGGGCGTCAGGCCCCCCTGATAACCGGCGGCGGTGGAATAGACGCCGGGCTGCTGCCAGAACAGGCGCTCCACGCCCCAGAAACAACCCATGCCAAACCAGGCCAGCTCCATCCTCTCGGGCCAGGGGCCCTGGGTCGGGTGGCCGTTGACAGCATGCTGCTGGCCGATCGCCAGCGCTTCCCGTCGTCCCGGCAGGGCCTCTGCCGGTGAAATAATCTGCTCCATATGCCCTGTCCTTGAATAAAATCCCGCGCGACGCGGCTGACGAAAAGGAACCCCGAAGATAACAGGTTATGAGCCCGGATCAACCAGGGCGGTCCCTTCAGCGGGCTGACCGCCTTCCGGCTCGCCCGGGCGCAGGGCGTCTACGGCTGGTCAAAATGGCGGCACAAAACATCAAAACAAATATTTAGTCTTGATTTATGAATTTATTTTCATATATTGAGCAAATTGCTGCTTTTTTATGGAACGAAACACGTGCGTGAACGCGAACCCAGCCTGGTCCATGCCTTTCGGCAATCCACCCCCTATGTCAACGTGCACCGGGGTGCCACCTTCGTGCTGATGATGGGCGGGGAAGCCATCTGCCACCCCAACTTTGCCAACATAGTGAGCGACATCGCCCTGCTGCAGACGCTGGGGATCCGCCTGGTTCTGGTGTTCGGCTCGCGTCCGCAAAACGACGAGGCGCTGGCCCGCGCAGGCATCCAGGCCCAATACCACAGACGGATCCGGGTCACCGACGATCAGAGCTTCGCCATCATCAAGCAGGTGTGCGGCGGCCTGCAATACGACATCACGGCCCAGCTCTCCATGGGGCTGGCCAACACCCCCATGCAGGGGGCGCGCATCAGCGTGGTGAGCGGCAACTTCGTCACCGCCCAGCCGCTGGGGGTGGAAGATGGCATCGACTACTGCCACAGCGGCCGGGTGCGGCGCATCGACGTGGAGGGGATCACCCGCCAGCTGGATCAGCATGGGCTGGTGCTCATCTCCCCCATCGGCTGCTCGGTCACCGGCGAGAGCTTCAACCTGAGCTCGGAAGAGGTGGCGCGCCGGGTGGCGGTGGATCTCAAGGCGGACAAGCTCATCTGCTTCAGCAGCACCCAGGGGGTGATGAACAGGCAGGGCGTGGCCATCTCCGAACTCTTCCCCGAGCAGGCCGAGGAGCTGCTGGTGGAGCTGGAGCAGGCGGGCGAGGAGATGTCCGGCACCGCCCGCTACCTGCGCGCGGCCATCGCCTCCTGCCGCGGCGGCGTGCCGCGTTCCCACCTGGTGAGCTATCAGGATGACGGCGCCATGCTGCAGGAGCTGTTCAGCCGCGAGGGGCTCGGCACCCAGATAGTGCGCGAAAGCGCCGAGCGGGCGCGGGCCGCCACCATAGAGGACATCGGCGGCATCCTGGATCTCATCCGGCCGCTGGAGGAGGAAGGCATACTGGTGCGCCGCTCCCGGGAGCAGCTGGAGATGGAGATAGACAAGTTCACCATCATAGAGCGCGACGGCCTCATCATCGGCTGCGCGGCGCTCTACTGCTTCATGGAAGAGGCCATGGCCGAGATGGCCTGCGTCGCCATCCATCCCGAGTACCGCAACTCCAACCGGGGGGATCAGCTGGTAGCCAAGGTGGCCGAGCGGGCCAAGCGGCTCGGCATCCGCCGCCTGTTCGTGCTCACTACCCGCTCCATCCACTGGTTCCGGGAGCGGGGCTTCGATCCCCTGGAGGTGGAAGATCTGCCGGTGGCGCGCCAGCGGCTCTACAACTGGCAGCGCCGCTCCAAGGTTTTGTCCAAGACCATTTCGTAACTGATTGATCTTGTGCCTGGTTGTTGCCAATTGTGTACTTTTTTACAAACTCGATTGACAGTGCAATCCAGTGCAGGGTATTTCTACATGCACGCCACCCTCCAGGGTGGCACCAGAAGAGGAGCGCTGCCCAGGCAGCCCAAGGGAGGACACCAGAGTCCGGTGAACTTGGGTCAGGGGGAGCAGCGCCGAGACGAGTGAGGCAACTGGATACCTCAACGTCGGCTGCGGGGGCTGAATCCCCCGGGTTGTCATCGGTCGTGTGCATCCCACAGGCATCCAGCAGGATCCTTGTGGGATGGGCACCGCGGATGGAGTGCTTCTGGCCGGGATCCTTCGCTATTCCTGCCATTTTCTGCCTCCTCCTCTCTTTTGCCCGATGAAACCGGATTTTCACCTTGAGACAGGAGTATGCAATGAACCCGATCAACGTCGCCAAGTTTGGCGGAACCAGTGTCGCCGATGCCGCGGCCATGAACCATTGCGCCGACGTGGTGCTGGCCAATCCGGCGACCCGGGTGGTGGTACTGAGCGCCAGCGCCGGGGTCACCAACCTGCTGGTGAGCCTGGCCCAGGGTGAACTGGACGAAGCCGGGCAGGATGCCCAGCTCGACAAGCTGACCGGGATCCAGCAGGCCATACTCACGGCGCTCGGCAACCCGAACGAGGTGAGCGCTCTCATCCACGCCCAGCTTGGCGAGATTCGCACCATGGCCCGCCAGGCCTGCCAGCACACCGATGCGGAGCTGGCCGACCGCCTCATCGCCTGCGGCGAGTTGATGTCCACCCGCCTCTTCACCGAACTGCTGCACCAGCGGGGCATCAAGGCCCAGTGGCAGGACGCGCGCCAGCTGCTGCGCACCGACAGCCGCTTTGGCAAGGCGACCGTGGATCTGGCCGCCACCCGCACCCTCTGCCAAGCCACCCTGGGCCCCCTGCTCGGTGACAGCCTCATCATCACCCAGGGCTTCATCGGCGCCGACGCCGATGGCCGCACCACCACCCTGGGCCGGGGCGGCTCCGACTACAGCGCGGCCCTGCTCGCCGAGGCGCTGGACGCCGGCAGTATCGAGATCTGGACCGACGTGCCCGGCATCTACACCACGGATCCGCGCCTGGTCACCCGGGCCCGCCCCATCCCGGAAATCAGCTTCGTGGAGGCGGCCGAGATGGCTACCTTCGGCGCCAAGGTGCTGCACCCGGCCACCCTGCAACCCGCCCTGCGCCAGGACATTCCGGTGTTCGTCGGCTCCGCCAGGGATCCCGCAGCCGGTGGCACCTGGATCCGCGCCAGCACCGGCAGCAACCCGCTGTTTCGCGCCGTGGCCCTGCGCCGCCAGCAGGTGCTGGTCACCCTGCACAGCCTCAACATGTTCCACGCCTACGGCTTTTTGGCCGAGGTGTTCGGCATCCTGGCCCGTCACCGCATCTCGGTGGATCTCATCACCACCTCCGAGGTGAGCGTCTCCCTGACCCTGGATCACACCGGCAGCCAGAGCAACGGCGAGCCCATCCTGGGCGACAAGGTGCTGGCGGAGCTCGGCCAGCTGTGCAAGGTGGAGGTGGAGACTGACTTCGCGCTGGTGGCCCTCATCGGCAACCGCATGAGCGAGGCCGCCGGGGTGGGCAGCCGGGTGTTCGACGCCATTCGCGAGCACAACATCCGGATGATCTGCTACGGCGCCAGCGCCCACAACCTCTGCTTCCTGGTCAAGGAGAGCGAGGCGGGCCACATCGTCAACCGCCTCCATCAGGAGCTGCTCGACTGAGCCTGACAAAACCTTGCCAGCCCCTTCTCCCCGCGAGGGAAAAGGGGCTGGCATCAGGGGAAGCCCATGGCGACCCTATACCAACGAAGAGGGGCGCCGATGCGCCCCTCTCGTCATGCTGTCGTCCCCATGTCAGCGCGCAGGCTGGCGGGTCCGGGTCGGCAACAGGTTGGCCCGGATCTGCTCGCGCAGCCCCCCCAGCCGCTGCAACAGCGCAGCCTGGCTGAGCCCGGCCTCGTCAAACCCCAGGTTATCGGCCAGCGCCGGGAAGTGATCCCGCACCGCCAGCTCCAGCCAGTCGAGGCGGCGCAGGGTCATGGGGCCGCAGCTCTTGCCGCTGAGATCGTCCTGGATGTCGAGCCGATGGCTGCGATACATGTCGCGCCACCAGTTGGCGGCGAGCGCCTGCTCGCTTGCCAGCGCCGCGCTCCACTCCCCCACCAACCCCTGCATCCGGGCCAGCACGGGGGCGCTGGCCCCCTCCCGGCTCAGGTACTGCAACTCCCCCTTCGCCCAGGCGAGGCAGAGCGTGCGCCAGTGGCGAAACAGCGGCAGGGGATCGCTCTGCTCCAGCCAGAGCCCGGACAGGGTGCGCGTCTCCAGCCGCTCAGGCACATGAAACGCCGGATCGGTGAGGCCGTTGGAGTTGAACTCGTGGAGGGGATCGAAGGGCCACATGTAGCCAAAGTCGAACACCGAGATCTGCTGGCCGTCGTCGAGCAGGTTGCCCGGGCTCGGATCCCAGTCAAACCAGCCCCAGCGGGCCAGCTCCGCCTCCACCGCCAGCATCTGCGCCAGGTTGCGCTCATTGAGCCTGCGCACCGGCTCGCCCCTCAGCCAGGGGGAGACCAGCACCCCGGCGCGGGCGGAGCCGAAGCTGGTGCAGACCACGTTGGAGAGGATGGTAGGGTGCAGCTCCCGCAGGCTCTCTATCTCCCGGCGCCGCTCCAGCTCGGTGAGAAAGGCGGTCTTGCCGTCGACGTTGGCCACCAGGGAGTCTGGCCGGCAGCGCTTCAGGCACCAGTGGTGCCCCTCCACCTTGAGGTGGAACACCTCGGCGGTGAGCCCGTGACCATAGACCTTGACGACGTCCGGGTGATCCTCGGTCAGCCTGGTCAACTGGGCCAGGGGCAGGGGGCAGTCCCGCTCACGCCCGATCCGGATCTCGTCCCCGTTCTCCAGCATCTGGAGCAATCTTGCCTGACGTGCCGCAACCTTGGGATTCATACATGTACCTCCAACCGTTACTGAGAGACTAAACAGCGCCCCCCTCCCAGACCAGCGGCAAAGCCCCATGATGACGCTTTCATCACAGAATGAGTGCCCCTCCCGGATCGGGATCACAATTTGCACGCCCAGGCTGTCACCCAGGATTCATCCCGTCGTCATTAAATTGACATCAAGGAACAAGCCCCTCACCATCGGGTCAAAATAGATGCAGCACTGCTGCCCTGCCCGCTCCAAGGATGAGCCCCTATGAATGCCCCCGTCTGTGGTCACAGCCCCTCCCTCTCCCGGTCTCTGGCCGGGTGGTTGTTCGGCCTGCTGATCGCCCTGCTGTTGCTGACCCTGGCCCTGCCGCTGCTCAATCCCGCCGGCTGGCTCGGGAAGGCACAACCGCTGATCCTGGGGCCCGCCGATCAGCCCATCGCCACCCTCACCCGCCACAGCCTGCTCTACAAGAGCGACAGTCGCGGCCTCTATCTGGTGGTGCGCAGCCAGTGGCAACTGCTCAAGCCGCTGCAGGCGGGGGACAAGGTGCGGGTGGAGCTGCTCAACGACAAGGGCATTCGCATCGATCAGCTGAGCCAGGCGGTGGAGAAGCGCCAGAAGTGTCGCCAGAACCGCTGCACCCTGGATCTCAATAGCGCCCTGCGCGCCCCCGACGACGCCCTGGACAGCCGCTACCAGCTGCGCATCGGCCTGCTGCTGGCAGACAGACCCGAGAGCGCCGAGTACAGCCAGATCCTGCAGACCCTGCCGGAGCGCGGCTTCAACCTGACCTATCTGATGACCAGCCTGCTGCTGGTGCTGCTGGTGAGCGCCGCCGTGCTCAGGGCCCTGCTGCCGCGGCTGCGTCGCAGCTACCGCTCCCGGGTGCTGGGCAGCCTGCTGCTCGGCAACCTCACCTTCGTGCTGCTGCACGGCTTCGTGGTGTTCAAGCTGGGGGAGTTTCTGCTCTGGTCGGGTTTTCGGCCCGAGCACTACTACCTCGCCTGGGGCAGCATGGTGCTGGGCTGGAGCCTCTGCGCCCTGGCGGGCTTCAACCTTTATATGGGGCTGGTCTTTACGGCCCTTTCGGGGATAGGCCTGCTCGCGAACTTCATGAAGATAGCCATCTACGGGGTGCCGCTGGGGGGGGACGATCTCGGCAACCTGATGGCCCTGCTGCACATACTGCTCGATCAGCACCCCGTGCTGCCGGTGCTGGCCCTGCTGGGGCTCTTGTTCCTGTGCTGGCGCTTCGCGCTGTCGCGCTGGATCCTGCGCACCACCGCCGCCACCGCCGCCTTCTTCGCGCTCTGCGTGTTCGCCACCCAGACCGGCAACAAACTGCTGGGAGCCAACATCCGCTACGTGGACAGGGCGGTCAACTATCACAGGGACATCATCCGCGCCGGCCCCGGCCTCTACCTGTTCAACCTGGTGGACGAGATGCTGCAAAGCGGCAACATCTTCCGCTACCCCCTGCAGATCAACGAGCGCACCCCAGAGCTCAGCCAGCCGGCCCCGGGCCAGCCGCCCCGCTTCGATCTGGTGATAGTGCTGCAATATGAGTCCCTCTGGCTCGACTGGCAGGGCAGGATCTGCGCCCCCGCCCCCACCCTGAGCCTGCCCGCCGGGGTGGCCCAGTGGCACAAGACCATCCACTCCCCCACCACGGGGGGCATGACGGTGCTGGCGGAGTTCGAGATGAACACCGGCCTGCCGGTGGGCCTGCTCAAGCAGGGGGTGGTGCCTTACTACTACCTCTCGGACAAGGTGCCAGGCCTTGCCAGCAGCGCCAGGCAGAACGGCTACCAGACCCTGTTCGCCCACCCCTATGTGGAGAAGTTCTGGGGCCGCGCCAAGGCTATTCCGGCGCTCGGCTACCAGGAGCGCTGGTTCGACACCCGCTTCACTACCCTGGAACACAAGGGGCTCTACATCTCGGACGACGCCCTCATCGATCACCTGATCAAGCGCAGCGAGCAGGATGACAAGCCGCTGTTCGCCTACGCGGTCACCATGCAGGGGCACGGCCCCTTCGACGGGGATCGCTATCGGGCCCAGCAGATCGACAGGGCCTGCCCGGATCAGAGCCCGGCGGACAGGCAGTTGCTCAACACCTACTACACCGGGGTGGTGGACGCCATGGCCTCTCTGGAGCGACTGCTCAAGACCCTGGACGGCTCAGGCAAGCGCTACCTGGTGGTGGCCTTCGGGGATCACCAGCCCTTCCTGATGTCGGCGGGCAAGGGCATCCATGGCGCCAAGCCCCCCCGGGATGCCCCCTACCAGATCCCCATGATGGCCTTCACCCGAAACGATGGCGCCATCGCACTCGATCGCCAGTTTGCCCCGGTGCGCCAGCTCTACCAGATGGGCCAGGCCACCCGAGCGCTGCTGGCGGGGGATCTCACCCCCATAGAGGACAGACCCCTGCTCCACCCGGTGCTCGGGGAGGAGAAGGGCTTCGACCCCTCGCCCCTGGTGCCGCAGATCCGCGCCAGCTTCCGGGCCGACGCATTACCCTGAGATCAATAGACATTTAAGAGACGGGGGCCGCAGATCCTTGCCACACCTTCCGGGCTTCCGGGCCGATGCCCTGCCCTGCCCTGCCCTGCCTGAACGCGCAATAAAAAGAGGCCGCAACTGCGGCCTCTTTGCATTTCTCTTGCTGCTAGCGGAGCCAGGACTCGCACAGGGTGAGGGTCTGGGCGTCGAGATCCAGCTCGGCTTCGATACCAAGCGGCACCGTCAGCATGGGGTGGGTGTGGGCGCAGTCAAACTCCGCCAGTATGGGGAAGGTCGGCTCCCCCACCACCTCCAGCAGGATATCCAGCGGCCGCCTGCCGCTGCCCTGGCCGTCAAACAGCTCGTGCTTGCCGAGCACCAGGGCACCGATGCGCTCGAACACCCCGCACAGCTTGAGGTGGGCAAAAGAGCGCTCTACCGTCTCCGCCGACAGGAGGCTGTCTTCCAGCAGCAGAATGTCCCCCCGCGCTATGGGCGGCATATAGGGCGAACCCCAGATCCCCGTCAGGGTGTTGAGGTTGCCGCCGATCAGCCGGCCCCGCACCCGGCCAGAACCCACCGAGATCAACCGGTTTGGCTGGCACAGCTTGGCCCGGGTCTGGTTTTCCCAATCCAGCCGCTCGTCGGTCCACTGCGTCGGGGTCGGCAGGGTATGGGGCGCGGCGGCGCCACCGGTCAGACAGATCTGGCGAAAACCCGCCAGGGTCTCGTTCACCAGCGGCGAGAGCTCGCCAAAGGAGGCCACCAGCGCCGGGCCATAGAAGGTGACAAGGTCGGTCTGGGCATGGATGCCGAGCAGCAGGGCCGTCACGTCGGAGTAACCGACGATGATCTTGGGATCCTCTCTCAGCCCCTCGTAGTCCACATAGGGCAACAGGGAGTTTGAGTTGCTGCCGCCAATCACCGACATGATTGCCCGCACCTCGGGATCCCGGATGAGGCCATTGAGCTCTTCGGCCCGCGCCGCGATGGAGCCGGAGCGCCAGTGATCCCGCTCCCCGGTCAGGCTGCCCGCCTTGAGCCTGAAACCCTGCCCTTCCAGAAACGCCCTGGCACGCTCGAACCGCCGGGGAGCCCAGGCGGTGGCCGCGCTGGAGGGAGAGAAGAAGCCTATGGTGTCGCCGGGCTTGAGCCCGGCGGGCTTGCGCAGTGCCATGGATGATGGTCGCTCCTGAGAGTCTGGGGCCGGGATCCCCAAGATCCGGCAGCAGGTTCCATCCTAATCCAGCTGTTTTCTCCCCGACAAGGGCCAACGGGCTCCGAACAGACCCTTTTTGTTTGGGTAAACCAAACGATACGAGCCAGTCGGATAGAAAAAATAAACAACGTTCCCGGCCCAGGTATCCCCCTCATCCCCCACCCTTCTCCCGCAAGGAAGAAGGGTGAATCGCCCCCGATGCCATGGAGGCGCCGCGCCCAATAAAAAGCCGACCCTGGGGTCGGCTTGCTGCGGGCCGCCTTTGGCAGCCAGGGGCAAAGGCGAACTAAACCACCACGGCGGTGCCGCTGATGCTGACCATCAGCATGCTGCCGTTCTGCCCCACCACCTCGTAGTCGATGTCGATGCCGACCACGGCGTTGGCCCCCAGGGCGGCGGCGCGCTCCTTGAGCTCCTCGAAGGCGATCTCCCGGGCCCGGGCCAGCTCTTTTTCGTAGGCGCCGGAGCGGCCGCCTATGATGTCGCGGATGCCGGCGAACAGATCCTTGAAGATGTTGGCGCCGAGGATGGCTTCACCCACGACGATGCCGCGGTATTCACGAATGGTCTTGCCTTCCAGGGTGGGGGTGGTTGAGAGGATCATGAGGTCTCCTGTGGGTTGGGCTGGGTGCGCGGGGCACCGTTGCCGTCATGGTAGCAAGGCGCTGGCCAAAGCATAACCCCGCCTTGCCGGAGACCGCGGGAGACGCTGCGCCCCCGGCACTGACAAGTGATTGATTCAGCATTCAAAGTGCCATCTATACTGCCTGTGTCGCGGATCTTCTCCCTCTTTGTCAGATGCATCTGGCACTCGCCTGAGGGGGCCGATCCTCAGGATTGATGGGAGAGGGACCTTGATGAAACGAACGCTGCTGCTGTTGCCACTGACCACCTTGCTGAGCGCCCCCACCGAGGGGGCCGGCCTCTATCTGTACGAAACCGGCACCAACGATCTCGGGCTCGCCTCCGCCGGTATGGCCGCCAGGGCCCAGGATGCCACAGTGCAGCTGGTGAATCCCGCCGGCCTGAGCCACCTGGAGGGGCGCCACCTCACCCTGGGCGGGCAACTGCTCTACGGGGACGTCCCCTACGATCTGGACGATCCCGCGCAGGGGGATGTCGATACCGTCATCGGCTGGTTCCCCGCGGCCTCCGCCTACTACAGCCAGCAGCTCGATGAGCGCTGGTCGGCGGGTCTGGCGCTCTATGGCAACTTCGGGCTGGGGCTCGATTTTGGCGACTGGGCCGGCAAGCAGCTCATCAAGGAGGCCACCCTGCTCGCCCTCACCCTGCAGCCATCCATCGCCTACCGCCTCGACCAGCACTGGTCGATCGGGGCCGGGGTCGGCATCAACTACGGCCTGTTCGCCCTCACCCGGGAGGGCAGTGGCGGGGAGCAGAAGCAGGACGACAGTGACTGGGCCCTCAATGCCAGGCTGGGGCTGCTCTATGAGTGGAACCCGGGCACCCGACTCGGACTCGGCTATGCCAGCGAGGTGACCTATCACTTCGCCATCGACCGCGACATCACCTTCTCGCGCCCCAATCTGCCCGGGATCGGCGCCACCCTCCCCCTCTCCGGCATGGTCAACAGCCCCCAACAGTTGATGGTGAGCGCCTTTCACGGCTTCGCCCACGACTGGGCCATCATGGGCAATCTGGGCTGGCAGGATTGGAGCCGCTACAACGACAACGAGGTCGCCATCTTCGACCGCACCGCCTCGCAGAAGGGGCTCTATCAGGACAGCTACCACCTGGCGGTGGGGCTCCAGCACGCGCTGACGCCGCAGTGGACCCTCAATGGCGGCCTGGCCTACGACAGCAGCGCCTATCGGGATCAGGAGCACACCTCCTTGACGGTGCCGAGCGGCGCCGCGCTGCGCCTCGGCACCGGGGTGACCTATGCCTTCAACGCCCAGGAGACCCTGGGGGCCGGGTTTGAGTACATTCACATGGAGAGCGCCAGCGTTGATGAAAGCTCCCTCTCGGGTCACTACCCCACCCCGGCCCTCTACTTCTTCGCCCTGAACTACGGCAGACGCTTCTAGGCAGGCCCCGCTTCGGCCATAAAAAAAGGAGAGGCCCAGGCCTCTCCTTTTGGTTTCCCTTGCCGACGCCGCTCAGTGCAGCTTCATGCTCGGGCGCAGCACCCGGTTGATGCGGCCCACCAGCATGATGAGGCCGGTCTTGATGTAGCCGTGCAGGGCCACCTGGTGCATCCGGTAGAGGGAGATGTAGACGATGCGGGCGATGTAGCCTTCCACCATCATGGAGCCGCGCATCAGGTTGCCCATCAGGCTGCCCACGGTGGAGAAGCGACTCAAGGAAACGAGCGAGCCGTGGTCGTGGTAGAGGTAGGGCTTCATCTCGCCGCCGTTCATCCTGGCCAGGATGTTCTTGAACGCCTGGGTCGCCATCTGGTGGGCGGACTGGGCGCGGGGCGGCACGAACTTGCCGTCCGGCTGCGGGCAGGCGGCGCAGTCGCCGATGACGAAGATGTTCTCGTCGCGGGTGGTCTGCAGGGTCTCCTTGACCACCAGCTGGTTGATGCGGTTGGTCTCGAGCCCCGCTATCTCCTTCATGAAGTCCGGCGCCTTGATGCCCGCGGCCCACACCATGAGGTCTGCTTCAATCAGCTCCCCATCCTTGGTGTGCAGACCCTCGGCGGTGGCTTCGGTGATCATGGTGGCGGTGCGCACGTCCACACCCAGCTTCACCAGCTCCTGGTGGGCGGAGCCGCTGATGCGCTCAGGCAGGGCCGGCAGGATGCGGGGGCCCGCTTCCACCAGGGTCACCTTGAGGCTGTCGGTGGTGAGGTTCTTGAAGCCGTAGGCGTAGAGCTGCTCCACCGCGTTGTAGAGCTCGGCGGAGAGTTCGACGCCGGTGGCGCCGCCGCCGACGATGGCGATCTTCACCTTGTCACCGGGCTGGTATTCGGTGGCGAACTGCAGGAAGCGGTTCATCATGCTGTTGTAGAAGCGGTGCGCCTGGGAGGGGCTGTCCAGGAAGATGCAGTGATCCTTGATGCCCTTGGTGTTGAAGTCGTTGGACACAGAACCGATCGCCATCACCAGCACGTCGTAAGCCACTTCCCGCTCGTTGACCACCAGGGCGCCGCTCTCGTCGTGGATGGGGGCCAGCACGATGCGTTTCTCGTCGCGCTTGATGTCGGTCAGGCTGCCGAGCTGGAATTCGAAGCCGTGGTTCTTGGCGTGGGACTGGTAGCTCAGGGCGTCGATGCCCGCATCCATGGAGCCGGTGGCCACTTCGTGCAGCAGGGGCTTCCACAGGTGGGTGCGGTTGCGATCCACCAGGGTGATCCTGGCCTTGTTCTTCTTGCCCAGCTTGCGGCCCAGGCTGGTCGCGAGCTCGAGACCGCCGGCGCCACCGCCTACAACGACAATATTCATCATGATGATTTTCCTTGGTTCCTCAAAACGAAAGGGAGCCATTGGCTCCCTAAAACGAAATCGGTTGACGTGATGGCTCAGGCTTCTTTGAAGGCCTTCATCCGTTGCAGATGGTGCGAGATGTTCTTGAACTTATGGGTCTCGCGCTCATCCCATACGATGTCGTAATAGTTCTTCAATTCACGTTCAGTGTCCCGATTATCGCGGATTTCATCCTGAACGGAAAGGATGCACAGGCAGTTTCCTGAATTTTTATTACGAAATTCGGTTACACACTTGGTGCCGATGTCCTCGTACTCTTCCGGCCTGTCGATCTTGCCCTGCATGTTCTCTTCCGGGTGCAGGTTGGGGTTGAAGACCACCTGTTTGATGCCGCACAGAAACCCGATCCGCTCGCTCCAGTAGCCGCCGAGCCCTACCCCGCAGATGAGGGGCTTGGGGTCTGTGCTCATGTCGAGCTGCTTCTTCACCTCCTTGAGCAGGTGGCTCATGTCGTGGCGGGGGTGAACCGTGCTGTAGTGAACGAAGCGCACATCATCATCGATAAACTGCAACTGCAGCACTTTCTCATGATTGCCGGGGCTGGTGGCATCGAAGCCATGCAGATAGATGATCATGGATAAGACCTCAAGAACTGTGTCGGTTCTATCGAAACTACCCCAGCGAACCGCAGAGGCGCCACCAAAACATCGCACTTTCTTGCTTTGGATCACGCCCCCCGCCGCCGGAAAATCGTTTTCCCACCCCGTTTGGGCGCATTCGGCAGGGGAAAAGGGGCGCCAGGCCCCTGACGAGGGCAGGCGCGCTGCCCTGCCTGCTCCCGGCCTCAGCCCAGGGTCTGCTCGAAGCGATCCACCGCCGCCGCCACCAGGGTCAGGCTCCCCTGCCAGAAGGCCGCCTCGCGGATGTCCTGCCCCAGGTGTTTCGCCACCAGCGCCTCGGCGCTCATGCGGCCCGTGTCTCGCAGCAGGGCGCGATAGGCCTGTGCCACATCCTGTTCACCCGCGGCCTGACGACTCATCAGCTGCTGATAGACCCCGAGGCTGAACAGGTAGCCAAAGAGGTAGGGGTAGTTGTAAAAGCCGAAGCCCGCGATGGAGAAGTGCGCCTTGGCGGCCCAGAACATGGGGTGATAGCGGCCAAGGCTCTTCTCATACCAGCGCCCCCAGGCCTCGTCGGTGAGCGCCTTGAGCCGGGCCGAGGAGACATAGCCCTGCTCGCGCTCGGCCACCAGGGCCTGCTCGAACGCGAAGCGGGCCGGGATGTTGACCAGGAAGGTGGCGGCGCCGTCGGCTTCCGCCCAGGCGATGGCCTGGCGCTCCTCGGCGCTTCGGGCCTGCTCGAACAGGGCGCTGCGCACTAGCGTCTCGGCGAAGATGGAGGCGGTCTCGGCGAGCGTCATGGGGTAGCTGCGCTGGCTCATGGGCAAGTCCCGGATGAGCCAGTTGTGCCAGGCGTGTCCCAGCTCGTGGGCGAGCGTGATGACGTTGTCCATGGTGCCGGCATAGGTGATGAAGACCCGCGGCTCCACCGGATCGGCAAACTTGGTGCAGTAGGCCCCGGTGCGCCGGTTCGGGGTGGGAGCCGCATCAATCCAGCCGCGCTCGGCCATCATGCGGGCAAATTCCCCCATCTCGGGATCGAACCCGGTGAAGGCCAGGGCGATGATCTCGATCGCCTCCTCGAACGGGATGCTGCGGTGGCTGCTCGCCGGGGGCGGCGCGAACAGATCCTCAGGCCCCAGCTCCTCGATGCCGAGCCGCCGGGCCATCAGCCCCAGGGCCCGCTGACCCAGATGGCGCGCCTGCCAGGTCTCCTGCATCAGGGTATCCAGGGTCGCCCGCTCTATGTGGCTCTGGTGGCAGGAGAGATCCAGCGCATCCAGGGTCCGCACCCTGCCGCGCTGGCGCGAGAGCTCCAGCCGCCAGCCGTTGAGGGCGTTGAGGATGGCGGCCACCGTCTCCTGCTCCCCCTCCCAGCCGGCGCTGATGGCGTCGAAGGCCTCTTTGCGCAGGGCCCGATCCGGGCTGGAGAGCAGGTTGCTCGCCTCCGCCAGCCCCCGCTCCTGGCCGGCGACCTGTACCCGGATCTTGCCCACCAGATCGTTGTAGAGGTTGCCCCAGGCGTGCAGCCCGTCGGTGCCAAGACCGATGACCAGCTGCTCCGCCTCCACCGGCAGCCGCTGATCCTGCAGGCGGCGCTCGTGGCGCAGCCGGTATTCCTCCTCCCCGAGCAGGGAGTCCTGCATCAGCTGCTCGAACTCGGCCTCCGGCAGCCCAAGCATCAGATCTTCGATGGGGGCCAGCGTCTTGAACAGGTCCGCATTGAGGGCCCGGGCCCGGGAGGCCAGCTGCTTGGCCAGGGGATCCCGGGCGTCCTGGCTCCCCGTGCAGGCCGCCAGCACGGCGATGTTCCAGCCGATTTCGCGGATGCGGCGGGCCCGCAGCCGCACCTCTCGCAAGCCATCCCGTAGGCCATCCCGCAAGCCATCCTGCAGGGCGGCGTCCAGATCACGCAACGGCAGGCCGTCGATGAAAACCGCCAGCTCGGCGAGGCTGGCGCGGGCCAGGCTCATGTCCGCCTCCAGCACGCTGCTGTCGAGGGAGGGGTAGATGTGCTGATTTTGCCACTGCTGTGGGTAGACTCGTTGTTGCATCGAACGCTCATTGTCAGAGACGGGTCCGGCCCGTCGTGAAACAGGGGTGGCCCCAGGGCCACGCACAGGAATACCAAGGCTGGCGGCGACACCAGCCGGATCAAACGCGGCGACTACACCAGCCGCTCGAGACGCGCTACCGCCTCCTCGACAGAGCGCAGGCTCTCCTGCCAGAAGCTCAGGAGGAGTCGCGACTACACCAGCCGCTCGAGGCGCTCCACCGCCTCCTCGACAGAACGCAGGCTCTCCTGCCAGAAGGCGGGCTCGCGAATGTCGACCCCCAGGTGCTTCTCCACCAGGCTCTCGGCACTCATGCGGCCGGTGTCGGTGAGCAGCGCCCGGTAGGCCTCGACGAAGTCATCGCCCACCCGCTCCTTCTGGGCATAGAGCCCCAGGCTGAACAGGTAGCCAAACAGATAGGGGTAGTTGTAGAACCCGAACTCGGCGATGGAGAAGTGGCCCTTGCTGGCCCAGAACAGCTCGTCATATTGGCTGAGGCTGTCACCATACCACTGCTGCTTCGCGGATTTCATCATGGCCCTCAGCTGGCCCGCCCCCAGATACCCCTGGGCCCGACCTGCCACCAGCGCCCGCTCGAAGTGGAAGCGGGAGGGGATGTCGAGCAGCAGGCTCGCGACCCGCTCCCCGTCCATCCAGGCGATGGCCAGGCGCTGCTCCCGGGTCTGAGCACGGGCGAGCAGGGCGTCTCGCACCAGCACCTCGGCAAACAGGGAGGCGGTCTCGGCCAGCGTCATGGGGTAGTCACGCTGCTCCAGCGGGAGGTCTCGCAGCAGCCAGCTGTGCCAGGCGTGGCCGAGCTCGTGGGCGAGCGTGATGACGTTGTCCATGGTGCCCTCGAAGGTGAGGAAGACCCTGGGCTCGGCGGGGTCGGCATACTCGGTGCAATAGGCGCCGCTGCGCCTGTTGTCGCTCGGCGCGGCATCGATCCAGCCCCGCTGGGCCATCATGCGGGCGAAGGCCCCCATCTCGGGATCGAAGGCGGCGAAGGCATCGGCCACCAGGGTCAGCGCCTGTCCGAAGCCAAACCTGGCCTGCGCCCCGTCGGGCGGCGGGGCATAGAGATCCCAGGGGGCGAAATCCGTTATCCCCTGGGCACTTGCCATGGCTCGCAGGGCCCGCCTGCCCAGCGCCTTGTGGGCCTCGGCCTGCGCCATCAGGGTCTCCAGGGTGATGCGCTCCAGGTGCCCCTGGTGGCAGGAGAGATCCAGCGCATCGAGCAGCCGCCCCTTGCCGCGCTGGGTGGCGAGCTCGTTGCGCCAGCCGTTGATGGCGTTGAGGATGGCAGCCACCGTCTCCTGCTCGCCAGCCCAGGCGGCCTGAATGCCGTGCCAGGCGCTGGCACGCCGCGCCCTGTCCGGGTGGGAGAGCAGGTTGTCCGCCTGGGCCAGCCCCATGGGCTCCCCCGCCACCTCTGGCCTGAGTCTGGCCACCAGGCTGTCGTAGAGATCCCCCCAGGCTTGCAGGCCGTCCACCGCCAGTCCCTCGATCAGCTGCTCGCTCTCGAGGGAGAGGGCCTGATCCTGCAACCGGCGATCGTGGCGAATGAGGTAGGCCAGCTCGAACAGCTCGGGATCCTGCAGCAGGGCCCGCACCTGATCCTCGGGGGCGTTCAGCCAGAACAGGGCCACCGGCTTGACGAGCTGGGCCAGCCTCGCCTGCAACTGCTGGCCACGAGAGAGCAGCACCCGGGCGGCCTCGTCGCGGCCGTTGCGGCTGAGCCTGTTGTAGGCGAAGGTCTGGCTGTTCCAGGCTTGTCTGCGCACGGCGTTGGCCTGGCGGCGAATGGCCCGAAGCAGGTGGCGCAAGGCATTGATGTCCCGCGTCTCTGGCAGGCTGGCCAGCAGGCTGGCGATCTCGGTCAGGGCCAGGGCGGCGCGCTGGAAGTCGGCGTCGATGGCCGGGCAATCGGGGGCGGCATAGATGTGATCATCCTGCCAGAGGGTGGTGGTCATAACTGTCCTTGTCTGTTTGCGTCCATGTGGGCATCCCGCCTCTGTGGGCAGTGACCGCCAAATAGTACGAAGGGGGCCGGCCCTTGCCTAGCCCCCATTCTGGTCAACAGACAGCAGATCCGACCTGCGACGCCCCCTGTCGGCAGGGGACGATTCCTGAGCGACCGCCGCTGTTATTTCGCGGGAGTCAGCTTGCCCACCAGGGTCATGGCCAGCACCAGCAGCAGACCGGCCACCACCCCCACCAGGGCGCTCAGCAGGGTCGGCGTCACCGCGGCCAGCACGGCGCCCCCGGTCAGGGGTGCCAGGCTGGCGGCCACCCCCTCGATGAGGTGATGGGCAAAGGGCCAGCCGTGGACCAGAATGCCGCCCCCCACCATGAACATGGCGATGGTGCCGACCAGGGCCAGCAGGTGCATCAGCCGGGGCGCCGTCACCAAGAGCCCCCGGCCCACTGCCCGGCGCAGGGCGCCGGCATCCGGTTTTTGCAGCAGGTGCAGGCCGATGTCGTCGAGCTTGACGATGAGCCCCACCAGGCCGTAGACCCCCACCGTCATCAGCAGGGCAATGCCCGCCACCACGGCAATCTGCAGGCCGAGGCTCGAGCCCTGCACTGTGCCGAGGGCGATGACGATGATCTCGGCGGAGAGGATGAAGTCGGTGCGAATGGCCCCCTTTATCTTCTGCTGCTCGAAGGCCTCCAGATCGTCCGGGATCGCCTGCGCCGACGAGGCCGTCTCGCCGCTGTCGTGGGGCAGGAACTTGTGGGCCAGCTTCTCGGCCCCCTCGAAGCAGAGGTAGGCGCCCCCCAGCATCAGCAAGGGGGTGATGAGCCAGGGGATCAGGGCGCTGATGGCGATGGCTGCGGGCACCAGGATCAGCTTGTTGCGAAACGAGCCCTTGGCCACCTTCCACACCACGGGCAGCTCCCGCTCGGCCCGCACCCCGGAGACCTGCTCCGCATTGAGGGCGAGATCGTCCCCCAGCACACCGGCGGTCTTCTTGGCCGCCATCTTGGTCATTAGGGCCACGTCATCGAGCACGCTGGCAATATCGTCAAGCAGGGCCAACAGACTGGTTCCGGCCATATCAGGTATTCCTTATATCAGTGGGAAACATCTCCCCAGGCAGCACAGCGTTCTTCCCAGGTGGTCTGGCGACGACCTTGCTCATCTGGGGTTCCGCATTTCAGGCAAAAGATGGCACAGTGTAGCGAGAAGCCGCCCTTTCGGCAGCCCCCCATGACAGGGTCAACCGGCCTTGTTTCACCTGAAGGCCCCAGGCCCAAGGAGTACCCATGCAACCCTGGCAACCCCTGCTCGATTTCTGGTTTGGCGACGACTCAGGCGACGCTCCCCGCGCCGCCCGGCAAGCCCCCCTCTGGTGGGGCAAGAGCAGCGAGACGGACGCGCTGCTGGCACACCGCTTTGGCGAGCTGGCACAGGCCGCCGCCGAGGGGGAGCTCGCCCCCTGGGCCGAGGTGCCGGTGGGCAGGCTGGCGCTGATCCTGCTGCTGGACCAGCTGCCGCGCAACCTTCATCGTGGCACACCCGCGGCCTTTGCCCAGGATGCCAAGGCCCGGGATCTCTGCCTCAGGGGCCTCTCCCTTGGCGCGGACAAGGCCCTCTCCCCGCTGGCGCGGGTCTTCTTCTACCTGCCGCTGGAGCATGCGGAGTCCCGGGAGCAGCAGGCCAGAAGCGTGGCCCTGTTCGAGGCGCTGGCGGCCGAGCAGGTGGACGGCCAGGCGCGCGAGACCTTCGAGGGATTCGCCGACTTCGCCCGCCGCCATCAGGTGATCGTTCAGCGCTTTGGCCGCTTCCCCCACCGCAACGCCGTTCTGGGGCGCACCAGCACCCCGGAGGAGGCCGAGTTCTTGCGCCAACCGGGCTCCGGCTTCTGAGCCGTGCCGCATAACGCGCATAAAAAAACGGGCCCTCGGGCCCGTTTTGCATGCAGGGTGACGGGGTCATGCCGCCTCCGCCAGCGCCTCCTCTTTCTTCTGGTAGGCCTGGGGGGAGAGCCCCAGCAGCTCCTGCACGGTCGAGGCGACCGTGATGGAGGAGATGGTGCCCACCAGGATGCCGGCGAACAGGGTGAAGGAGAAGCCGAACAGGGCGTCGCCGCCGAACAGCAGCAGGGCCCCCACGGTGAACAATGTGGTGCCCGAGGTGATCATGGTGCGGCTGAAGGTGGCCTTGATGGCCACGTCGGAGCAGTCGTGGATCCCCATCTGGGTGCGCGAGCCGAGCAGGTCACGCAGCCGGTCCGAGATGACGATGCTGTCGTTGAGGGAGTAGCCGATCACCGCCATCAGACCGGCGATGACGTTGAGGTCGAACTCGATGTTGAACAGCGCCAGCAGCCCCAGGGCCACCAGACCGTCGTGCAGCACAGACACCAGGATGCCGATGGCCTGGCGCCACTCGAAGCGCACCGCCAGGTAGGCGGAGATGGCCAGCGACGCCACCAGCACCGCCAGCATCCCCTGCTGGAACAGCTCGGCGCCCACCTGGGGGCCCACTATGGTGGTGCGCAGCAGCTCCACCGGCAGGGCGAGTTGCTGCCCCAGCATGGTCGCGAGATCCTCCGCCGCCCAGGGCAACTCGTGGGGAGGCAGCTTGATGAGCCACTCGCCGGGCACGCCGGCGCCGTGCAGCTCCACGGCCCCCGCCAGGGGGGCGCTCAGCAGGGCGTTGAGCTCGTGGGCCTCCTTCAGGGTCTGGATGCGAAACTCCAGCAGTATGCCGCCGGTGAAGTCGAGCCCGAGGGAGAGCCCGTTGATGGCGAGCACGGCGATGCTCGCCACCGTCAGCAGCACCGAGGCCCACATCCCGATGTAACGCCAGCGGGTCAGGCCCATGGCAATGATCATTCTCAGCATTCTTCTTCCCTCGACAGTTGGTGCTGGCTTCCCGCAAGGAAGCAAGTGGCGCGGAGCAGGCTCGAACGCGCGGTGTTATGACACAGGTGGTCAGTCATGGTCATACCCTCAGCAGCTTGGCGCGGCTGTTGCCCCACAAGGGGTTGATGATGGCGCGGGTGCCCCAGATGCCGGTCACCATGCTGGAGATGAGCCCCAGGATCAGGGTGATGGAGAAGCCCTGCAGCGGCCCTGAGCCGATGGCATAGAGCACCATGGCGCAGATGAGGGTGGTGATGTTGGCATCGAAGATGGTGCGAAACGCCGAGCGATAGCCAAAGTCGATGGCGTTCGCCAAGGAGCCCCCCTCCCGCAGCCTGTCCTTGATCCGCTCGAAGATGAGCACATGGGTATCCACCGCCATGCCCACGGTCAGCACCAGGCCGGCGATCCCGGGCAGGGTCAGCACGGCCCCCGGCAGCACCGCCAACATCCCCACCTGCATCAGCAGGTTGCCGATGAGCGCCGTGATGGCGACCCAGCCGAACTTGCGATACCAGGCCATCATGAACAGCATCATGCCCGCCATGCCGAACGCCAGGGCGGTGAAGCCCGCCTCTATGTTCTGCAAGCCCAGGGTCGGGCCTATGCTGCGCTCCTCCAGGATCTTGAGCGGTGCCGTGAGGGCGCCGGCCCGCAGCAGCATGGCCAGCTCCTGGGCCTCCGGCAGGCTGCCAATCCCGGTGATGCGGAACTGGTTGCCAAGGGCGGTCTGTATGGTGGCGACGTTGATCACCTCGCTTCGGGCCCGAAGCCGGCCCTCGGCGTTGGTCTTGTACTCGGTGAAGACGGTGGCCATGGGCTTGCCCACGTGCTGGCGGCTGAACTGGTTCATCTTGCTGCCGCCCAGGGTGTCGAGCACTATGTTGACCTGGGGCTGACCCATCTCCCCCATGTTGGCGCGGGCATCGACGATGTGCTCGCCGCTCAGCACCGGCTTGCGGGCCAGACCGACCGCCTGGCCGCTGCGATCCGCCATGAAGAAGCGGCTGTCGGCCTTGGCCTCGTAGAAGGCCAGGGACGCGGTGGCACCTATCACCTCTTTCGCCTGCTTGGGGTTGTGCACCCCGGGCAGCTCGATGCGGATGCCGTCCTGGCCCTGACGCTGGACCGAGGCCTCGACGATGCCGAGCTCGTTGATCCGCTTTTTGAGGATCGACAGGTTCTGGGTCACGGCGTTGTTCACCAACAGGGTGCGCTCTGCGTCGCTCAGCACCAGCTTGAGCTCATTGCCGGAGCGGGAGAGCTTCCACTGATCCTGACGGGTGCCGGCGCTCTCCTTGATGATATTGAGCCAGCCCTCCTGCCCGTCGACGTCCGGCAGGGTGATGGCCAGGGCCCCCTGGGCGGTGCGCATCACGCTGGCGCCGCGCAGGTTGGCCTCACGGAAGCGGGTGCGCAGGGTGTCCACCAGGTTCTTGGTCTGGTTGTCGATGACAAAGTCCACGTCGACCCCGATCAGCAGCTGGGAGCCGCCGCGCAAGTCCAGCCCGAGCTTGATGGGATCGGCGCCGAGCCGGCTTATCCAGGTCGGGGCATTGGAGTGAAACTCCAGGGTGAGGGCGGCGCTGTCCACCCCCTGCTGCTCCAGCAACTGCTTGGCCCGCTGCTGCTCGGCCTGGGTGGCGAACACCAGCTCGACCCGCTCCTTCTGCTCGATCTGCAGCTGGGGGGCTATCTGGTGCTCCTGCAGCAGGCGCTGCTGCGCCCCGCTCAGGCGGCTCTGGCCATGGAGGCCCAGGGAGGGTTGCTCACCGAAGAAGGTGGGCAGGGAGTAGAAGGTGAAGGTGAGCAGCATCAGCAGCAACAGGGCGTACTGCCACAGGCTCATGCGGTTCAATATGGTATGACTCTTTTTTCTCATGAAATCGGCCTCTGTCAGGCGATGGCAAGGGCGACACAGGGTCGCACCGTGCAAAAAAATGAAACAAGACAGCCTAGCCGTTCACTAAAAGTGAACAGCAACAGAGAGAAGATGAGGCAACAGCAGGCAGACTGACCCCATCGGGGTCAGGCGAGGAAGCTCTGGGAGAAGCGGTATTGCAGGTGCCGGCGCTGCAGGCGGCGCCGGTGGATGCTGGCGAAGTGATCGCGAAAGCTCGTCCTCGGGTAGAAGAGGGCGGCGTAGAGCAGCAGGCCGCACAGCAGCAACAGTATCGCCTGCTGGGCCCAGCTCATGACCAGCTCGTAGACCACGCTGCCAGGCTGATGATCCCGGCTCAGGGAGTGCTCGAGGCGCAGCAGGTGACTCTGGTGGGAGCCGATGAACTTGACGACACCGTCGTCGCTGTCGCTGGCGCCGTGCTGGATCCGGGCGCCGTCGGCGGAGTCCGCGGCCTCCCCCATCAGCTGGGCGGCGAGCTGGGAAGCGGGAACCTTGAGCCCCTCCACCGAAACGGTAGAGAGCAGCAGAGTGAGCGCGATGAGCAGGGTCATCGCCGCCAGTTTCACTTTGTCCAGCAGGCTCAAAAAGTTAATTCCCGAATAATAGAAAGGGTAAATTACCATAGTACCCCCACAAGGACAAGGGCGGCAGGCCATGACGCCTGCCGCCCTTGCCGCGCGGATCCTGTCAATCAGCGGCTGCGGGTCATGGCCTCGAAGTCCTCGGCATAGTCCTTGAGCAGGGTGTAGAGGTGGGCGCGCTGGGAGAGATCCATCGACTGGCTGAGGGCGCTGAGCCACTGTATGGTGCGCTGCCGTGACTGGTCGGTGTAACCGGTGAAGCGGCCATCCATCAGGCCGTCTCCCTGTTGCAGCAGGCGGGTCAGCTCCCTGCCGAAGTCCGGGCTCTGGCGCTGCTTCATCAGCCGCTCCAGCTCCTTGGTCCAGGCCTCCTGGAACTCCAGCCAGGGGGGCATCATCTCGTATTGCCACTCGGCCCACTGGGCGATGAGCGGCTCCTGGGCCGGCTTCACCTTGCCAATCCAGAACACCAGCCGCTCGTTCATCTTCTCCCGAAACTCCTTGAGCATCTGCGCCTTGGGTTCGGTGGCGAAATCATGCTTGCGCTCCTGCTGGCGCTTCACCCGGTCGGTCATGAAGCGCGCCACCTGGGCATCGGTCAGGGTGCTGGCGAGGCGCACGGTGCGGGGAATGGCGTTCTCCAGGGTGCGGGTCAGGCTGGCCTGGGTGCGATCCAGGTGCAGGGTGACCTGGGCCGGGGTCATGGGGCTGGCCACCGCCCTGGCCAGGGCATCGAGATCCCGGGCATAGATGGGTAGCTCGTGCTGGCGATGCCAGGCCATGAGCCCCTTCACCTCCCTGTCCAGCAGGGTCTTCTGGCTGCGGTCCAGGGAGAAGTAGTCGTCCAGTTGCCAGACGATGGCCGAGTCGAGCCAGTAGTAGATCACCCGGGTCGCGCAGCCGGTCAGCAGCAGGCAGAGCAGCAGCAGGCTCCAGCTGCGGGGTTGACGCCATGAGAATCTGGTCACCATGCATGCCTCCAAGTCGTAGAAAATAAGCGTCGCGCTGGCCCTTGCCCGGACTCACTCCAGGCGCTGGCGGTTGGTGTCTATGAGGGCCTGATAGTCGGGCCCGGGTTGCTGCTCCGCCATCAGCAACGCCCACAACAGGCCGATGTAATCGACCCAGGGCAGGAAGGCATCGGCCTGGAATCCCTTGCCATTGAGCAGCTTATGAGCGCCTCCCCTGCCTTCAAGATAGCAGCTCTCCAACTGGCACCGCAGCTCTTCGCTCCAGCCATGGGTGCGCTGTATGCTGGCCAGCTCGAAGCCGGGATGGCCGGCGGCCCCGTACTCCCAGTCGATGACCCAGGGTCTGTGGCCCAACAAGTTAGCCGGATTGAGATCGTGATGGCAAGGGAGCCAGCAGTCGTCCGGCTCCCGGCTCGCAAGCAGGGCCCGCTCCAGCGCCGGCAACCAGTCCGGGATCCGGGCAAGACGGGCACGATAGCCGGCGCTGTGGGCCCGCACCGCCATCACCACCCGGGGCAGCGGCAGGCGATGCAGCCGCGCCAGCACCTCCGCCATCAAGGGCGGTTGCTCGGCGAGGGGCGGCGCCTGCTCGGCCCAGTTCGGCTCGTCGCACCACGCCAGCAGCATCAGGCCGGTGGCGGGATCGCCGTGATGGCAGGGCAAGGCCAGCCCCTGCCCCACGGCCCCCTGATAGAGCTGCCACTCGGTGGCCCTGTCGATGCCGAGCCGGACCGGATCCGGGTGGCCGCGGCGCAGGAAGCCGCTCTGCCCCGAGGGCAGGTGCAGCCGGTAGTTGCCGTTGGTCAGGCCGCTCGCCAGTGGCTCAAGGCGCCCCTGGTTCCAGGGGGCCGGCAGGCTGGCGAGCAGGGTCAGCTCCGCCAGATCCCCCTGCTGCCGGATCGCCTCACCAGCCAAAGGTGGAGGTCTTCGCCTGCTTGCGGATCTCTTTCTGATCGGCCCACAGCAGCTCGCCATTCTCCAGATCCATCAGGTTCATGGTCATCTGGTAGTAGACGTCCTTCACCTTGCCGTTGTCCTTGACGATGCTGGCCAGGTTGCCATAGACCATGTAGCGGGCGCCGGTCTGCTTGCCAAGGCGCACCATGGAGGCGGGATCCACCATGCCGCTGCTCTGCTGGTACTCGAGCTGCTGCTTGACCGCGCTCACCTTGCTCATGTCCACGAAGCGGAACTTGCCGGCGCGCAGCAGCTTGGTGCGGATGGTGTCTGTGATGGCCTCGGTGTCGATGTGCTCCGAGGTCTTGTTGCGGATGGAGTCCATGAACATCACGGGACGGCCCCCTGCGGTGATCTCGCCCGTGACCGGTGAGGCCAGCATGGAGTCCGCCATCTTGTCGGCGATGGCCTGCAAGTCGGAGGAGCCGTAATCCACTGTCACCGTCTCTGTCTCGGTCGCGTCGCCATAGCTGACGGTGGTGCTGGAGCAGCCCCCCAGCAGCAGGGCAGAAGTCAGGATCAGCAGGGCATGGTTCATTCTCATCAGTTCGATTCCTCAATCACTTCGCGTACGTAAATCCGGTAGCCCCGGGCGGCCGGGCTCGGCGCCAGGGCGGACAGGGTGCGGGTCTGGTAGCCGTGCAGCTTGATGGGGGTCCAGCCGCGGCCATCGCTGGCCACCTCCTGCCCGGCGTCATCATACCAATAGAACAGGTATTGCAGCTTGTTGTCGCCGCGCTGGGTGCTGGCGGCGGCCACGTTGACCTGCAGCAGGCCGTTTTGCTGACGGCGGCTCAGCTCGGTCAGGGTGACATTGACGTTCTGGTGCTGCTCGGCCACCGCCGCCGCCCCGGGCGCGCCATAGAGCGCCACCCCCGAGGTGTTGGTGGCGCAGCCCGCCAGCAGCAGTACCAGCCCGAGGGCCAAGCCATATGCTTTCATCTTGCTCTCCTTGCCGGCGGCCGATGGGCCGAGCCGGTCAGTGTGTGATCTTGCCCAAACGGACACTCATAGGGGCATCACCCGGGTGCTCAGTCCTGCGCCGAGGCGCTGCACCCAGACTAGCGTGGTACGGCCGGCGTGTACTGTGAGGGGCAGGGTGCGCATGGCGCTGCCCGCCCCCAGCCGGAGTTGCACCTCCCCGGCCGGGACCATTACCTGCCAGCTCGATGCCTCGGCGGGCAGGGTCAGCCAACTGCGGGTATCGGCCCGCTCCGAGAGGGTGTTGAAGATCCCCACCAGTATGTTGCCCACATCTCCCCCCTCCTTGGCGGCGGAGCGTCTGAGCTGCTCCTTGGCCACCAGCCGCAGCGCCTGGCGGGTCAGCATGCCGGGCAGCCGCTCCTGCAGATCCTTGGCCGCCAGCGCCTCGAGTCGCACCAGCGAGCTGGTCCGCCCGGCCTGTTTGCCCGCCGACACCGTCAGCGGGCCGGTATCGCTGGCCCTGTTGTCGTAATAGGGTACCGCCACGGTGAAGGTACGAAAATCGCCGCTGGAGGTGGAAATCGGCAGGGGCAGGAAGATCTCCCGCCGCGCCGGGATCAGGCCATCTTCAAACAGCACCACCAGCTGGCCCTGATCCTTGAGCAGCGGCGGCGCCTTGCGGCCCACCCTTTTCTCTGTCTCCTTGAGCTCATCCACGGAGCCGCGAAGCCGGGCCAGACGCAGCAAGGCATCCTGCAGGCTCTGGTTGTCCGGCGCTATCTGGTAGCCGCGCTGATAGTCCACCCAGGCATCGTTGAGATCCCCGGCCGCCTCGTAGAGCACGCCGGAGAAATAGAAGGTGTAGGCGTTCTGGAAACCGTTTTTCACCTGACCTATCAGGCGATCGAGCTCGGGCGCGCCGCGCGACATCAGCTGGCGCATCTCCCCCTCTGCTACGGTATCAGCCTCGGTCTCTTCGCTCTCTTCCTTGGCCTTGCGCACCTCGTCGGCCCGCGCCTTGAGCGCCCGCTCCTGCACCTGGTTGGCGCGGCGCACCTCCACTAGGGCACCTTCGGCATCCCCCCGTTGCAGGTAGTTCAGCGCCAGATAGTGGTGCAGCATGGTGCGCTCGTAGTCCGGCGCCCGGTAGGCCATGGTCTGATCGTTGGTGAGCAGGCTGCCCGCCTGATCGAGGCCGTGACTCAGGCGATACTGGGCCTGATTGTCTTCCCAGGCGAGCCGGCTGTCGGCGGCGGCAAAGCCCTGCTTGCTGACCCCGTCCTGACCCGCCAGCCAGGCGATGCGCCCTCTCTCCAGCTGATCCAGCACATAGGTGTCGTCCCCCGGGGTCGATTCCCGCACCTTCGGCAGGGCCTCGGCGGCATGACCCAGCAGCAGCTGGTTGCGCAGGGGCACCATCTGATCGGAATAGGAGACGAAGAGATCTTGCCAGCGGGAGGCGCAGCCTCCCAGCAGCAGACCGGCCAACAGCAGGCCGGTCAATGAGGCGGGACGCATCACAGGCTGAGCAGGGGTCCCAGCGGCTGGCCACCCACCAGGTGCAGGTGGATGTGGTAGACCTCCTGCCCGCCGTGGCGGTTGCAGTTCATGATGAGGCGATAGCCGTCCTCGGCGATCCCGGCATCCGCCGCCAGCTTGCGGGCCACGGTGAACATGCGGCCGAGCGCCAGCTCGTGATCCGCTTCCACGTCGTTGACCGTGGGGATCAGCACGTTGGGCACGATCAGAATGTGGGTCTTGGCCTTGGGCTGGATGTCCCGGAACGCGGTCACCAGATCGTCTTGATAAAGGATGTCGGCGGGGATCTCCTTGCGGATGATTTTGCTGAAAATGGTTTCTTGCGCCATGGGTAACTCCTTTATATGAAAAAGAAAATTCAATGCAAAACTCAAGCGACTCCCAAAAATGTCGCCACAGCCCGCCAAGTGTGACACAAGCCGACATTTGACACAGCCGTTGTCCCAATCACTTCAGTTATTGTGAAGAATACCGATAGTGAGGATGACGTCCCGAGTACCCCAGCGGCATTCCCCGTGAGGGCATGCAGGGTACCAAAGGGACGGGGTACTCAGGCAAGGGACTTTTGCATAGACAGCGGGACAATAATGAAACAAACAATGTCAGACCTCTCGATCTTACAGAGAGTCTATCTGGGCTTTGCCATCCTGGTCGCCGTCATGGTCGCCAGCGCGGTACTGACCTTTCGCGGCCAGAGCGAACTCAGCGATGCCCTGGACCAGGTAACACAAGAGTCCATGCCGCTGGTGATCGCCAGCAGCCAGACCCAGATCAGCCTGCTCAGCGCCAACAAGTGGCTCACCGACGTGCTGACCGAGCAGGATCCCAAGCAACTGCCGGCGGAAGTGGCCGAGCTGCAGCAGGCCAAGGGCCAGGTCGACAAGATGCTGACGACCCTCAGGCAGCAGGTGGCGGCACACCCCGAATTGCAGGGGGAGATGACAGCCCTCGACAAGCTGGTGGCTGACTACCTGCAGCTGACCCAGACCCTGCCCACCGAGCACGAGGCCCTGCTCACCCGGCTGCACAAGGTCAACCAGGCCAAGGGCCAGTTCCAGGTCAGCCTGCCCCAGTTCAAGAAGAACCTCGGCGACATGATGGTCACCGTCGACGACAGCTTCATCAAGATGCTCTCCGAGACCCTGACCACCAAGCTCTCCGCCATCGAGCTCTCCACCATGGATGCCCTCAACCAGAGCATCCCCGCCCCCATCGAAGCGGCGCTCAAGCGCAACAAGATGCAGATCGAGGGCTTCAACAGCACCATCAAGGATCTCCAGGGGGAGCTCAAGGATTTCGACAACAACATGGGCCACTACGTCCATGGCTTCGTGCGCGACACCACCGCCAATGAGGGGGTGCTCGCCCAGTACCTGGCGCTGATGAAGCAGCAACAGACCATGCGCGAGCAGAGCAAGCAGGCGAGCCAGCTCATCGTCAGCATCCAGAACAAGCTGGAGGGGATCACCGCCCAGAGCCAGCAGTTGATGAACGCCAGCATCAGGGCCTCCGATCGGGTGCAGACCCAGAGCACCCTGACCCAGGGGATCAGCATAGTCATCGCCATCTTCGTCGCCATCCTGGTGGCCTTCACCCTCGGCAAGGCCATCCGCCGCCCCCTGAAAGAGCTGCTGCGGGTACTGACCGAGGTGACCCAGGGTGACATGACCCAGCGGGTCGGCTTCAAGAGTCAGAACGAGTTCGGCCAGCTCGCCAGCCAGATCAACCTGCTGATCCAGCAGATGGGAGACGTGCTCAGGCAGCTCTCCCAGGCCTCGACCCAGCTCAACAGCGCCGCCCACGACAACCGCCACACCACAGAATCGGTGCGGGCAGATCTGGAGAAACAGCGTCAGGAGACCGCCTCGGTCGCCGCCGCCATGACCCAGATGGAGGCCTCGGTGCGGGAGGTGGCCCAGGCCGCCAACCAGACCCTGGAGCGGGTGCAGGACGTGGAGAAGGCCTCCGAGATGGGGCGCAAGGTGATGGCTGGCAACATCACCACCACCCACCAGCTGGCGGGCAAGCTGCAGCAGACCGGCAAGGTGATCGGCGACGTGAGCGCCATGAGCGGCCAGATTGGCAACATCCTCGACGTCATCCGCGGCATCGCCGAACAGACCAACCTGCTGGCCCTCAACGCCGCCATCGAGGCGGCCCGGGCCGGTGAGCAGGGCCGCGGCTTTGCGGTGGTGGCGGACGAGGTGCGCAACCTGGCTGGCCGTACCGCCCAGTCCACCAGCGAGATCCAGACCATGATAGAGAACCTGCAGCAGGGGGTCGCCCGGGCGGTCAACGTGATGCAGGAGTGCTCTCGCGAGATGGACAGCTGCGTGGATCAGAGCTCCCAGGCCAACAACGCCATGGAGGAGGTGCAGGGCATCGTCGTGCTCATCAGCGACATGTCGAGCCAGATAGCCTCCGCCGCCGAGCAGCAGCAGGCCACCAGCGCCGACATCGCCACCAACCTCAACCGCATCTCCGACATCTCGGATCTCAACTATCAGGGCATAGAGCGGGTCGCCGAGACCAGCCAGCAGCTCGACAACCTGGCCGAGCAGCAGGAGGGGCTGGTGCAGCGCTTCCGGCTCAGTGCATGACGCCCCGAGCCATGTGAAACGACGAGGCCCCGCAGATGCGGGGCCTCGTTTTTATGGCGGCTTGCAGGAAGATCAGGCGTAGGCGATGGCGCCCTTGCCGACCCCTTCATAGGCGACAATCTTGACGAACTTCTCCCCCACCTGCTTCTTCACTTCGCGGGCGATATAGTGAGCCAGCAGCTCTATGGTGGTGTCCGTGTCGATCATCTCCACCTCGGCGGCCGGCATGGCGAGCTGGAACAGCCCTTGCGGCGCCACGTACTTGAAGCCCAGGTGGTGTTCCCCCAGATGGGCCTTGGCCAGCTCGCTCAACGCCAGCTCGGAGAGGGCCACCTTGTCCTCCTGGGTGCCGAGGTAGATGTCGGCCCAGCGCTCGGCCCAGTTCAGCTCCAGCTCCTCGTCGCGCGCCCCGTCCACCTCGATCTCCACCGGAGAGCGATGACCGTGGGCGATCCGCTGGCAGTTGCCGTCGTGCTTCTTGAGGCCATGGCTGTAGTGGTAGAAGGCGCCCTCTATCTTCTCCTGGCGCAGGGTCAGGGAGAGATCCTTGATGTTGCCGGGCAGGCGCTTGGCCAGCACCGCCAGCAGATAGCGGGTCACCGACTCCTTGTCCACCTGGGGGGCGGGTATGAAGGCAAAGCCCTGGGTCGGGCAGCGCAGGTGGATGGAGCGCCCAGGGCGCAGCAGATCCACCGTGCACTCGTCGCCGTCCAGAGCGTGGACATGGACCAGGGGACTCTCGGCCGGCACCAGCAGCTTGTGATCCACCTCTTCATCGATGATCGACTTGACGAGCTTCTTCACCCGGCCGAAATCCAGCAGCATGCTCATCTCGTTGAGCTCGCCGCTCATCTCGATGTCCACCAGCCAGCTCTCCCCTACCATGCCGCGACGCTCGCACAGATAGCTAGAATCGATCACAGTCAAATCTCTAACAAATAACTTCATTACTCAGGCCTTGCTACAGAGAAAGTGCAGTTTGCGATATTATGACCCCGGATTATCGGCAAAGGAACTGGAACCCCCCATGAACAAATTGCTTATCAAGAATGCCACCCTGGTCAACGAAGGCCGCATCTATGCTTCCGACGTCTTGATCGAGGGTGAGCGGATCGCCCGCATCGCCCCGGACATCAGCGCCCCCGATGCCGTGGTGATCGATGCCGCAGGCCGTCACCTCATCCCCGGGATGATCGATGATCAGGTCCATTTCCGGGAGCCTGGCCTGACCCACAAGGGGACCATCGCCAGTGAATCCCGGGCCGCCGTCGCCGGTGGCACCACCAGTTTCATGGAAATGCCCAACGTCAATCCCCAGACCACCACCATCGACGCCCTCGAAGCCAAATACCAGATAGCCGCCAACTCCGCCGCCGCCAACTACAGCTTCTACCTGGGTGCCACCAACGACAACCTGGAAGAGATCAAGAAGCTCGATCCCAAGCAGTCCTGCGGCATCAAGATCTTCATGGGGGCCTCCACCGGCAACATGCTGGTAGACAACCAGGAGACCCTGGCGGCCATCTTCCGCGAGAGCCCGGTGATGATAGTCACCCACTGCGAGGACACCCCCAGCATCAAGGTGCTGGAAGACGAGGCCCGCGCCAAGTGGGGCGAGGATGTGCCGATGCGCGAGCACGGCCGCATCCGCAGCGCCGACGCCTGCTACAAATCCTCCAGCATGGCGGTCTCCCTGGCCAAGCAGTACGGCGCCAAGCTGCACGTGCTGCACCTGACCACGGCCAAGGAGCTGTCGCTCTTCACCGCCACCCCGGATCTGAAGGATCTCAAGGACAAGAACATCACCGCCGAGGTGTGCGTCCATCATCTGTTCTTCAACGAGGCGGACTACGACACCCTGGGCAGCCAGATCAAGTGCAACCCGGCGGTGAAGAGCGCCGCCGACCAGCACGCCCTGCTGGATGCGGTGCGCAACGACGTGCTCGACATCATCGCCACCGACCACGCCCCCCACACCTGGGAAGAGAAGCAGAACAGCTACTTCAAGGCGCCGTCCGGCGTGCCCCTGGTGCAACACTCCCTGCAGGCGCTGCTGGAGCTCTATCACAACGGCGTCTTCTCGCTGGAAACCATCGTCAAGAAGACCTCCCACGCGGTGGCCGAGCGCTTCCAGGTGCAGGATCGCGGCTACATCCGCGAGGGCTACTTCGCGGATCTGGTGCTGCTGGATCTCGGCAAGCCCTATGTGGTCAACGACAGCAACCTGCTCTACCTGTGCGGCTGGTCCCCCTTCAACGGCTACCGCTTCCAGAGCACCATCGAAATGACCCTGGTGAACGGCCAGATCGCCTGGCAAAACGGTCAGGTCACCGATCAGGTACTGGGCAAGCGACTGACCTTCAACCGCTGATCCCGTCATCGCTGATACCAGACGGCCGCCCCTCAGGGCGGCCGTTTTTCATGCAAGGCGTCGGCTAAGTGCTGACAAAATGCGCGGCTGGTCGCACTTTGATCCGAAGTTGCTCGCAAAGCAGGCAAACGATCTCGGCGCGGGATTTCCCCTGTTGACAGGGTAGTGGCATCTCCATAAACTCCCTCCCCGTCAGCCGAGCTGACTCCGTCGGTGTGTAGCGCAGCCAGGTAGCGCATCTGCATGGGGTGTAGAGGGTCGGAGGTTCGAATCCTCTCACACCGACCAAATTCCCCGAGAAAGGCCTTGTCAGACGACAAGGCCTTTTCTTTTTGCCTCCCCGCGGCGGCGCCCGGGCTGGCGATTGTCTCTTGGGGGGCGTTGTGCTGTAGTGACTCCTTCTCAGCCAAGGGCCAACACCATGTCACCAAGCTCCCCCCTCTTGTTCGTCCTCGTCCTGTGCGGCTCCCTGCTGCTCGGCGGCTGCGCCACTTCCTACGACAGCGAGAAGTCCTTCTGGAACGGCCAGACAGGCTTCTCCCAGACCCGGCTCGGGGCGACCCGCTGGCAGCTGGAGTTTGTGGGCAACGATCTGGTGGACAGGGAGACGGCACGCAAGTATGTGCTCAAGCGAGCGGGGGAGATGGCGCTGGCGCAGGGGTACGCCTGGGTGCAGGTGCAGTCGCTGACCCTGTCGCGGGATGCAGTCAGGGTCACCCCGACCCGCCCCCGGTTCGGCTTCGATGAGTACGAACCCGACACCTTCATGGACGAGATGCAGGTAGAGCACCGCACCTCGGCACTGCTGATCTTCTCCCTGGGGAGAGCCCCATTGGACGATCAGAGCCTGGAAGCCATTTATCTGGCAAAGCTGAAAACAAACAGTGATTAATATAATTAATTTACAAGATCCACATCACATACAACTAATTGCAACATAAAGTTCTGATATAAGTCGCTGGATTTCCCCTTCGTGATTAGGCATGCTGCCAGCATACCGGCTGTCAGGATTCCATGGCCCGGATCACAAAAACGGACTTAGGTGGTACCCTCCCCACCTGCACAGGCACTGCACATATCGAGACTGTCCCCCCATGAAAATGAACAAATTGACCGTTGCCATCCTCATTGCGATGTTGCTTGGCATTTTTACCGGGCAAGGCTATCGCCTGTTTGCCCCGGCCCAGGCCGCCACCTTTGCCAGTGACATCACCCTGCTGACCGACATCTTCCTGCGCCTCATCAAGATGATCATCGCCCCTCTGGTGTTCACTACCCTGGTGGTCGGCATCGCCAAGATGGGCGACACCCGCACCGTGGGCCGCATCGGCGCCAAGACCCTGGGCTGGTTCATGCTGGCCTCCCTGATGTCACTGACCCTGGGGCTGGTGATGGTCCACCTGATGCAGCCCGGGGTCGGCCTCTCTCTCTCCCTGCCCGATGACGGCGCCAGCTCAGGGGTGGCCGCCACCGCCATCTCCCTCAAGGACTTCGTGACCCACGCCATCCCGAAAAGCGTGATCGAGGCCATGGCCACCAACGAGATCCTGCAGATCGTGGTCTTCTCCCTCTTCTTCGGGCTGGCCGCCGCCGCCCTGGGGGATGCCGCCAAACCCGTGGTCAAGCTGATGGCAAGCAGCGCCGAGATCATGCTGAAGGTGACCGGCTACGTGATGAACTTCGCCCCCTTCGCCGTGTTCGGCGCCATCGCCGCCATGGTCGCCAAGGAGGGGCTCGGCATCCTCGCCACCTATGGCACCTTCATGGCCCAGTTCTACCTGGCCCTGGCCTGCCTCTGGCTGCTGCTCATCGCCATGGGCAGCCTCTTCATCCGCCGCCGCATCCTGACCCTGCTGGCCATGATCCGCGAGCCCATCCTGCTCGCCTTCTCCACCGCCAGCTCCGAGGCCGCCTATCCCAAGACCCTGGACAGGCTGGAGAAGTTCGGCTGCGACAAGCGCATCGCCAGCTTCGTGCTGCCCATGGGCTACTCCTTCAACCTGGACGGCTCCATGATGTACTGCACCTTCGCGGTGATGTTCATCGCCCAGGCCTATGGCATCGAGCTCAGCATGGCCCAGCAGATCACCATGCTGCTGCTGCTGATGGTCACTTCCAAGGGGATGGCCGGGGTGCCGCGCGCCTCCTTGGTGGTGATCGCCGCCACCCTGAACCAGTTCCAGATCCCGGAGGCCGGCATACTGCTGCTGCTCGGCATAGACCACTTCCTGGACATGGGGCGCTCCGCCACCAACGTGCTGGGCAACGCCATCGCCGCCAGCGTGGTGGCCAAGACGGAAGACAGCCTGGGAGAGACCCAGACCGAGGGCGAACTCGCCAAGGCTTGAGTCAACGGATCCCGGCAAAAGGCCCGCAACTGCGGGCCTTTTTTCGTTTGGTGCTCAGCACCAGCGCCGCACCCTGCGGCAGTACTGCACGTAGGCGATGCCGAAACGGGCGCGCAGGGCGCGCTCCTCCGGCAGGATCTGGAAGCGGGTGAGCCAGGCCAGCAACAGCAAGGGGCCGAGCCAGACAGCGGCGCCACCGAGGTAGCAGGCCAGCGCCATCAGCCAGCACAAGAGCCCCAGATACATGGGATTGCGGCTGAGGCGATAGACCCCCTGGGTCACCAGCACCCGGCTCTGCTGCAGCCGGATCGGGTTGACCGTGGTGCGCTGGTGCCGAAAGTGCAGCAAGGCGCCGCCCCCGAGCAGGGCCCCCACCACCAGCAGGCCCACGGCCAGCAGCGGCAGGACGCCCGCCCCCCTCTCCTCCCCCCGCCCCAGCCACATGGCGAGCGCGATGACGACAAACAGCAACAAGGGTGGGATACGCAGCTCGAAACGCATATTTTCTTCCTGCAACATGTGCCACAAATGGCGCCATTGCGATACACTCGCTGCGCCGGTTGCTGGGCAAAAAATTAAAAATATCATCAGCATAGCAACTTTTTGCCCGACCCTGCCGCCTCTCGCGCCTGAACCGGACACACCTCAACAGGAACAATAAGAAGGAACCACCCCATGCACAAGAAAACCCTGCTCGCGACCCTGGTCTTCGGCCTGCTCGCCGGCCAAGCCGTCGCCGCCCCCTACCTGCCGCTGGCCAGCGACACCCGCAACGGCCAGGAGCAGACCGCCGCCAACGCCTGGCTGGAGGTGGATCTCGGTGCCTTCGAGCACAACATCCAGACTCTCAAGGATCGCCTCGGCGACAAGGGCCCGCAGATCTGCGCCATCATGAAGGCGGACGCCTACGGCCACGGCATCGATCTGCTGGTGCCCTCCGTGGTCAAGGCAGGCATCCCCTGCATCGGCATCGCCAGCAACGAGGAAGCCCGCGTGGCCCGCGAGAAGGGCTTCGAAGGCCGGCTGATGCGGGTCCGTGCCGCCACCCCGACCGAGGTGGAGCAGGCCCTGCCCTACAAGCTGGAGGAGCTCATCGGCAGCCTGGAGAGTGCCAAGGGCATCTCCGACATCGCCCTGCGCCACAACACCAAGGTGGCGGTCCACGTCGGTCTGAACTCCGCCGGCATGAGCCGCAACGGCATCGATCTGCGCCAGGCCGGTGCCAAGGACGATGCCCTGGCCATGCTCAAGCTGCCGGGCATCACCCCGGTCGGCATCATGACCCACTTCCCGGTGGAGGAGAAAGAGGACGTCAAGCTGGGTCTGGCCCAGTTCAAACTGGACAGCCAGTGGCTGCTGGAGGCGGGCAAGCTGGATCGCAGCAAGATCACCATCCACGCCGCCAACTCCTTCGCCACCCTGGAGGTGCCGGACGCCTACTTCGACATGGTGCGCCCGGGCGGCCTGCTGTACGGTGACTCCATCCCCTCCTACACCGAGTACAAGCGCGTCATGGCGTTCAAGACCCAGGTCGCCTCGGTCAACCGCTACCCGGCCGGCAACAGCGTCGGCTATGACCGCACCTTCACCCTCAAGCGCGACTCCCTGCTGGCGAACCTGCCGCTTGGCTACTCCGACGGCTATCGCCGCGCGCTCAGCAACAAGGCCTATGTGCTGATCCAGGGTCAGAAGGTGCCTGTGGTGGGCAAGACCTCCATGAACACCATCATGGTGGACGTGACCGATCTGAAGGGGGTGAAACCCGGTGACGAGGTGGTGCTGTTCGGCCGCCAGGGCGACGCCGAGGTGAAGCAGGCGGATCTGGAGGAGTACAACGGCGCCCTGCTGGCGGACATGTACACCATCTGGGGCTACACCAACCCCAAGAAGATCAAGCGCTGATCGCGGGTCGGAAATAAGAAAGGGCTCCCGCGGGAGCCCTTTTCAATAGTTTGGCAATCAAGCCGTTTTGACACCCTCTTTCTTGCGGGTCACCCAGAGGCTCAGCCCCATGGAAGCTATCAGGATGAGCGCCACGATACCCAGAGCGATGCCGGTGGGGATCTTGAAGATATCCAGCAGCAGCATCTTGACCCCGATGAACATCAGGATCAGCGCCAGGCCGTATTTCAGCAGGGCGAAGCGCTCCGCCACACCCGCCAGCAGGAAGTACATGGCGCGCAGGCCCATGATGGCGAAGATGTTGGAGGTCAGCACGATGAAGGGATCCGTGGTCACCGCGAAGATGGCCGGGATGCTGTCCACCGCGAAGATGAGGTCGCTCACCTCCACCAGCACCAGGATCAGCAAGAGCGGCGTGGCATAGCGCACCCCGTCGCGCCAGACGAAGAAGTTCTCCCCTTCCAAGTTTTCGGTCACCTTGAAGCGGCGGCGCATCCAGCCCAGCAGCGGGTTGTTGGCCAAGTCAGGCTCCTTGTCGGCGGCCCACAGCATCTTGACCCCGGTCAGCAGCAGGAAGGCACCGAACAGGTAGAGGATCCAGTGGAACTGCTCGATGAGCCAGCTGCCGGCGAATACCATGCCGGCCCGCATCACGATGGCACCCAGCACCCCGTACAGCAGCACGCGGCGCTGCAGCTCGGCCGGGATGGCGAAGTAGCCGAACAGCATCAGCCAGACGAAGACGTTGTCCACCGCCAGCGCCTTCTCGATGAGGTAGCCGGTGAGGAACTCCAGCCCCTTCTGGTTCGCGATCTCGCGGCCCACGCTGTGATCCAGCCAGAGCCAGATGGCCAGGTTGAACAAGAGCGCCACGCTCACCCAGATGAGGGACCAGACCCCCGCCTCTTTCAGCGACACCTTGTGCGCCTTGCCGCCACCGACGAAGCGGATATCAATCCATAACAAGACCAGCACTATGCTGAAGAAACCGGTCCACATCCACCATTCACCCATTTTCACTTCTCCCAAAATGACAAAACCCACGGCCGGGAGGCGTGGGTTCGCTTTTGGAGCAGATACACCTTGCCTCTCGGCAAGGTCTCACTTACAGCAAGTTCAATTTGCTGCCCGGCTGCCGGGTGCACTGCAGGATATGGGTGCACCGTAATGACGACAAACCGGCGAGAAGTTACTCCCCTTGTTGCGCGGATAGTAACAGCCTCGAAAGATAACGCCAAGAGGCATCTTAACAGCCCCATAAAAAAGGGGCGCCACCTGGGCGCCCCTCCTGTTGTCGCTGTCTCAGAGCGGATCCACCTTGAGACAGGAGACCGCGTGGTCGAAGTTCCCCTCAAGCTGGGGCCGGGTCTTGGCACACTCGGGACCGGCCACCGGGCAGCGGGTGCGGAACACGCAGCCGGACGGCGGGTTCATCGGCGAGGGCAGATCCCCTTCCAGGATCTGGATAACCTTGCTGCGCTCCAGATCCGGGTCCGGAATGGGCACCGCCGACATCAGCGCCTTGGTGTAGGGGTGCAGGGGGTTCGCGAAGATCTCCTTGCCGGTGCCGAGCTCCACCGCGTTGCCCAGATACATCACCAGCACCCGATCCGAGATGTGTTTGACCACCGACAGATCGTGGGCGATGAAGATGAGTGACAGCCCCATCTCCTTTTGCAGGGATTTCAGCAGGTTGACTACCTGTGCCTGGATGGATACGTCCAGCGCCGAGACCGGCTCGTCGCAGATGATCATCTTGGGCTCGAGGATCAGCGCGCGGGCGATGCCGATGCGCTGGCACTGGCCGCCGGAGAACTCGTGGGGGTAGCGGTTCACCAGGTTCGGCAGCAGCCCCACCTTGGTCATCATGGCGCGCACCTTCTCCTTCACCTCCTCCCTCGGCAGTTTCGGGTAGAAGGTGATGAGCGGCTCGGCGATGATGTCGCCGATGGTCATGCGCGGGTTCAGGGAGGCCAGCGGATCCTGGAAGATCATCTGGATCTCCTTGCGCTTCTCCCGCAGGGCGTTCTGCTCCAGCTTGGTCAGATCCTGACCCAGCCACACCACCTTGCCGTCGGTGGCCGGCACCAGGCCGATCAGCGCGCGGGCGAAGGTGGACTTGCCACAGCCGGACTCGCCGACCACCCCCAGGGTCTCCCCCTCGTACAGGCGCAGGGTCACCCCGTCCACCGCCTTCAGGGCGGAGGGTTTGGCCCAGGGCCAGGCCTTGTCACTCTTGATGCTGAAGTGGACCTTGAGGTCGGACACTTCCAGCAGCAGTTTCTTGTCGGTACCCATTTAGTTGGCCCCCTTGGCGATGACACCCGCATTCATGACATCCGATTCCCAGTGGCAGGCCCGTGCCCGCCCGTCGCCAAACGGCGTGAGGATCGGGGACTGCTTGCCGCAGATCTCGTGTGCCCGGTGGCAGCGCTCCTGGAAGGGGCAGCCGGTGGGCAGACGCAGCAGGTTGGGCGGGTTGCCCGGGATGGTGGGCAGCACCTCTCCCTCGGTATCGAGGCGGGGAATGGCGCTCAGCAGGCCCTCGGTATAGGGGTGGCTCGGGCGGTAGAAGATGTCGTTGACCTTGCCGTACTCCATGGTGCGGCCGGCGTACATCACCAGCACCTTGTCACAGATGCCGGCCACGACGCCGAGATCGTGGGTGATCATGATGATGGAGGTGTTGAACTCGCGCTTGAGCTCGTTCATCAGGGTCATGATCTGGGCCTGCACCGTCACGTCGAGCGCCGTGGTCGGCTCGTCGGCGATGAGCAGTTGCGGGCGGCACAGCAGCGCCATGGCGATCATCACCCGCTGGCGCATGCCGCCGGAGAACTCGTGCGGATACATGTTCATCCGCTTGCGGGACTCAGGGATCTTGACCGCGTCCAGCATGCGCACCGACTCCTCGAACGCCGCCGCCTTGCTCATCCCCTTGTGCAGCATCAGCACTTCCATCAGCTGATCCTTCACCTTCATGTAGGGGTTCAGCGAGGTCATGGGGTCCTGGAAGATCATGGCGATCTTCTCGGAGCGAATGCGGTTGAGCTTGGACTCCGGCAGGTTCAGGATCTCGTTACCCTGGAACTTGGCCGAGCCGGTGATCACGCCGTTCTTGGCGAGCAGCCCCATGATGGCGAACGCGGTCTGGGACTTGCCCGAGCCGGACTCACCGACGATGCCGAGGGTCTCGCCGGCCGCCAGGGAAAAGTTGAGGTCGTTTACGGCCACCACGTTGCCGTCCGGGGTCTTGAACTCGACCCGCAGATCCTTCACATCCAGTAACTTCATAAAAACTCCTTATCGATCTTGGGTGGCGCTTTACTGTCGATCCCGGGCACGCGATCAGCGGTCTTTGGGATCGAGGGCGTCACGCAGACCGTCCCCGAGGAAGTTGAAGCAAAACAGGGTCACCACCATGAAACCGGCGGGGAACAGGAGTTGCCAGATGGCCACTTCCATCGACTTGGAGCCTTCATCCAGCAGGGCACCCCAGCTGGTCATGGGCTCTTGCACACCCAGCCCCAGGAAGCTCAGGAAGGATTCGAACATGATCATGCCCGGCACCAGCAGGGTGGCGTAGACCGCCACTATCCCGAGCACGTTGGGGACGATGTGACGGGTGATGATCTTCCACTTGGAGACGCCGCAGACGTGGGCCGCCTCGATGAACTCCTTGCTCTTGAGGCTCAGGGTCTGGCCTCGCACGATTCGCGCCATGTCGAGCCAGCTCACCGCGCCTATGGCGAGGAAGATGAGCGCCAGGTTGCGGCCGAAGAAGGTCACCAGCATGATCACGAAGAACATGAAGGGGAAGGCGTTGAGGATCTCGAGCACCCGCATCATCAGGCTGTCGACCCGCCCGCCGATGAAGCCGGAGGCGGCGCCGTACAGGGTGCCTATGATGACGGCCACCAGGGCCCCCATGATGCCGACCATGAGGGAGATGCGACCCCCCAGCAGGGTGCGCACGAACAAGTCGCGCCCCAGGCTGTCGGTGCCGAACCAGTGCCCCGTCTCCATGTCAGGGGCGGCCTGCATGGCTCCCCAGTCCGGATCGTCGAAGGTGTATTGGGACAGGTGTGGCCCGACAATCACCGCCAGACCAATGATGGTCAGGATGATGAGGCTGGTCAGGGCCGCCTTGTTGCGCAGGAAACGGCGACGGGCATCCTTCCACAGGGAGCGTCCTTCCACCACTTCCACTTTCTGGGCGAACGCCTCGACGGCTTCGCGCTTTTCAGTTGTGACTACCATGATGTACTCCCGGCTTAGTAACGGATCTTGGGATCGATGACGGCATAGAGAATATCGACCACGGCGTTAAAGGTGATGGTGAGGGCGCCGACCAGTATGGTCAGGCCGAGCACCATGGAGTAATCACGGTTGAGGGCACCGTTGACGAACAGCTGGCCAATCCCCGGCAGGCCGAAGATGGTCTCGATGACCACGGAGCCGGTGATGATGCCCACGAACGCCGGGCCCAGGTAGGAGACCACCGGCAGCATGGCCGGACGCAGCGCGTGTCTCAGGATGATATGGCGCAGCGGCAGCCCCTTGGCGCGGGCGGTACGGATGAAGTTGGAGTTCATGGTCTCGATCATGCTGCCACGCATGATGCGGGAGATGGCGGAGATGTAGTACATCATCATGCCGAACACCGGCAGCACCATGAACTGCACCCCGCCCCCCTGCCAGCCTCCTGCCGGGAACCAGCCCAGGTAGATACTGAAGAAGAGCACCAGCAAGGGTGCCAGCACGAAGCCGGGTATCACCACCCCGGCCATGGCCGACGACATCAGCAGATAGTCGATGAGGGTGTTCTGTTTCAAGGCCGCTATGGTGCCGAACGTGACTCCCAGCGTCACCGCCAGCAGGAAGGCGACCGAGCCAATCTTGGCGGAGACCGGCAGCGCCTGGCTCACCAGATCGTTGACGGTGAAATCCTTGTATTTGAAGGAGGGCCCCAGATCCCCCTGGACCAGGTTGCCCAGATAGGTGAGGTATTGCACACCGATGGGCTTGTCCAGGCCATATTTGGCCTCGATGTTGGCAAGCACTTCCGGCGGCAGGGCGCGTTCGCTGGTAAAGGGGTTACCCGGCGCGAAACGCATCATGAAGAAGGAGACGGTGATCAAGACCAGCAGAGTCGGGATCGCTTCCAGTAGACGTTTAAGGATGAATTTCAACATAGACATTTCCTGTCCTGTACTGCTTCCAAAGGGTCGCGGTTGTAATAAAGGCCCGCCGTCCGGCGGGCCTGCTTGTTATGCGACTTGTTTCTTTACTCAGTGAGCAATGATGTACATGTCTTTGCTGTAGAGGTTGTCCAGCGGGTTGGCCGGGTAGCCGCCCACATAGGGCTTGACCATGCGGGAGGTCACGTACTGATAGATGGGGGCGATCGGCATGTCCTTGGCCAGGATATCTTCGGCCTGGACATAGAGCTTGTTGCGCGCATCCGCATCCACCTGGTTGCGAGACTCGCTCATCAGCTTGTCAAAGGCGGTGTTGGAATACTTGCCGTCGTTGTTGCCGTGGGTGGTCTGCATCAGATCCAGCATGGAAGAGGCTTCGTTGTAGTCCGCAATCCAGCCGGCGCGACCCACGTCGAAGTTACCCTGCTTCTTGGTTTCCAGGTAGGTCTTCCACTCCTGGTTCACCAGGCTCACCTGCACGCCCAGCTTCTTCCACATGGAGGCGACGGCCACGGCCACCTTCTTGTGGTTGTCGTCCGTGTTGTAGAGCAGCTCGAACTTGAGCGGCTTGCCCGGGCCGTAACCGGCCTCGGTCAACAGCTCTTTCGCCTTGGCGTCACGCTCGGCCTGGGTCAGCTTGGACCAGGCCGGGGCCACCGGCTTGAAGCCATCCACAAAGTCAGGCACCAGGGTGTAACCCGGGGTCTCGCCCTTGCCCATCACCTTGTCGGCGATCACGTTGCGATCGATGGCGTAGGAGAGCGCGGTACGCACCCGCACGTCGTCAAACGGCTTGTGCTTGAAGTTGTACTGGTAGTAGTAGGTACCCACATAGCCGCTCACCTGCACCTCGTTCGGGTGCTCCTTCTTCATCTGCTTGAAGCGCTCGATGGGCATGTTGTAGGTGAGATCGACTTCACCGGCCAGGTAGCGGTTCAGCTCGGCGTTGGTGGACTGGATGGGCAGGTAGGTGACCTTCTCGATCACTGTCTTGGCGTTGTTCCAGTAGCTGGGGTTGCGCTCGACGTCGACGCGCTCGTTGACCACCCAATCCTTCAGCACATAGGCGCCGTTGGAAACCATGTTGCCGGGCTGGGTCCACTTGTCACCAAACTTCTCGACCACTTTCTTCGGCACCGGGTAGGTGGTGGTGTGGGAGAGCATGCTGACGAAGTAAGGCACCGCCTTCTCCAGCTGGACTTCGAAGGTGTAGTCGTCGCTGGCTTTCACCCCTAGGGTGTCGGCCGGTTTCTTGCCACCAATGATGTCGGTAGCGTTGACTATGGTCGGGATCTCCATGTACCAGGAGTAAGGAGAAGCCGTCTTGGGATCCACCGCGCGCTGGAAGGCGAAGACGAAATCATGGGCGGTGACCGGATCCCCGTTGGACCACTTGGCATCTTTGCGCAGGTGGAACACGAAGTGTTTGTTGTCCTTGGTTTCCCAGGACTCGGCGACGCCGGGCAGGGTTTCACCCTTGGGGCCTGAGGTGACGAGACCCTCGAACAGATCGCGCAGAATATTGGATTCAACCGTTCCTTCGGTCTTGTGCGGATCCAGGGTGGCTGGCTCGGAGCCATTGCCTTTCACCAGAGTCTGCTCGGGAGCGAGCTTGGTGCCGGCGGGGACGTCGGCGGCCTGGGCCAGGGTGGCGCCACCAAAGAGTGCGGTCAATAAAAGGGTATTAATAATTGTTTTTCTATGAGTCATTTCCATACTCCAACAAGAACATTCCATGCATTTGTCCATTCACGAGATAAAAATCCCGCTGCCCGCATAATTCCCTGACAATTCTGATAATGCAATAGATATCATCAGGTGGGGGCGGCTTTGGCGGTCAAAAAAACAGCTTTAAACCATTTATTCAGCATTTAAATATCGTGCAATGGGCGTTTTTTATACAAAGCCGCTCGATTCTAGGAAATGACTAACAAAAAAGAAACAATAAAAAGCCGGTCACGAGGACCGGCTCCGACAAAACAGACCTGAATCACATCAATCCGGGAAAGACTCCCTTGATCCCCGCCACCATGATCTCGATACCGAGGGACATCATGATGAGACCCATGATCCGGGTCACCACGTTGATGCCGGTGTTGCCCATCAGCTTGAACAGCAGAGGGGCGGCACGGAAGATGAGCCAGGAGCAGTAGGCAAAGGCCATCACCACCACGAACATGCCCATCAGCTCGGGCAGGGTCTTCTGGCTGGCATAGACGATGGAGGATGAGATGGCCCCGGGGCCGGCCATCAGCGGCAGCGCCAGCGGCACCACGGCGATGGATTCGCGTGCGGCCAGTTCACCCTTCTCCTGCTTGTTGTGCTTCACCTCCCCCAGCTTGCCCTGCAACATGGACCAGGCGATCAAAGTGATGAGCGAGCCGCCTGCAATGCGGAACGAGGCGAGCGAGATGCCGAAACCGTCGAGGATCAGCTGCCCCATGCACATGGAGACCATGAGGATGATCATCACGGCAATATGGGCCGTGGTGTTGGTCTTCCTGCGCTCATCCGGTTGCATGTGGCCCGTCAGGCTCACAAAGACCGGCAACAGACCCAGCGGGTTGATGATCGCAAACAGGCCAACGAAAAATTTCAGGTATAAAGAGAAGTCAATTGCTGCCATAAGCGCCATCCAGAACCAATTCGGGCCACCGAGGGCCATCCCCGTCAAACTGCGCGTAAATTTACACCATGATATTTCCCTTCTCCAATCAAATAATCTCACCCTTTCCGGGGCTTTTCAGTTAGTTCCTCTAATGAATCGATAAAAATCAACATATCGAGTTGTTAATCGCCATGGAGGCCATTTAACACGCTTGCAAAGTGTGGCGGCGTTTTATATCGAAACTCCCTGTCATCACCCTATTTCCCTTCAGGAAAGCGTCATTTTCATGGATTGATCTGGAGGACCCCAGGGGATAACCCCTATTCACCCCCACAGCGCGTCCCAGGCTGGCGCCCTATCTTCACCCCGATCTGCCCGGGGCGGCCATGCAGCAAGCCGTGCCCCCACACAGGCGTCGCCATGGGATTTTCCGAACAGCCCCCAGAGCCCGGCACAAAGGCCCGCACTGGATGAAAACAACCACCACTTTTTCCAACAGAAATGAAACGCCAGCCTCTCTATCAGGGCGAGAGGCTTGCAAGGGTCGCCACCAGGCCTGGCCTCACCGCCCTCCTTGCCAGCGGCGAAACAGCGGGAGGATGTGAGGCAACGGTTTGATACCTGGCGCAAAAATGGCTGTTCACCTAGTGTTCATCCCCCCGGCGCTCTACTCTACAAATGCGTAACATCTGGCCGACCGGGATGGTGAAACAAAATTTCTTTTGTTCTTTTGTTACATATGATCCAGATCAATCTTTTCTGACACATCCCGGCTCTATAATCGAGCCAGAAAACAATTTAGTAAGGCATGTAAATACCCCGTTATGGTGATTCTCTCCTTGACAGGGCGGCTATAATTGCCGGGCATTGCCAAGGTCTTACTAAACAGTTTTCAAATCATCAGGAGATAAACATGGCAGTAACCAATTTGGCTGAACTGGATGCACTGGTTGCCCGCGTCAAAGAAGCCCAGCGTGAATTCGCCAGCTTCTCGCAAGAGCAGGTAGACAAGGTCTTCCGCGCCGCCGCCCTGGCCGCCAGCAACGCCCGTATTCCCCTGGCCCAGATGGCAGTGGCTGAGTCCGGCATGGGCATCATCGAAGACAAGGTCATCAAAAACCACTTCGCCTCCGAATACATCTATAACGCTTACAAAGACGAGAAGACCTGCGGCATCCTGAGCCAGGACGACGAGATGGGCACCATCACCATCGCCGAGCCGGTAGGCATCATCTGCGGTATAGTACCGACCACCAACCCGACTTCCACTGCTATCTTCAAGGCCCTCATCTCCCTGAAGACCCGCAACGCCATCATCTTCTCCCCGCACCCCCGCGCCAAGAACTCCACCAATACCGCTGCCAAGCTGGTACTGGATGCAGCCATCGCCGCCGGTGCCCCGAAGAACATCATCGGCTGGATCGACCAACCGTCCGTCGAGCTCTCCAACGCGCTGATGAAGCACAACGACATCAACCTGATCCTGGCCACCGGTGGCCCGGGCATGGTGAAGGCCGCCTACTCCTCAGGCAAGCCCGCCATCGGTGTGGGCGCCGGTAACGTACCCATCGTTATCGACGAAACCGCCGACATCAAGCGTGCCGTCGCCTCCATCCTGATGTCCAAGACCTTCGACAACGGCGTGGTCTGTGCGTCCGAGCAGGCCGTCATCGTGGTCGACTCCATCTACAACCAGGTCAAGGAGCGTTTCGCGACTCACGCCGGCTACATCCTCTCCAAGGACGAAGCCGACAAGGTGCGTAAGGTGCTGCTGATCAACGGCGCCCTGAACGCCGACATCGTGGGCCAGCCCGCCACCAAGATCGCCGCCATGGCCGGTGTGACAGTGCCTGCCACCACCAAGATCCTCATCGGTGAAGGTCTGGAGCTCTGCGCAGAGGACGAGTTCGCTCACGAGAAGCTCTCCCCGACCCTGGGTATGTTCCGCGCCAAGAACTTCGAAGAAGCCGTCGAAATGGCCTGCGACATGGTCAACATCGGTGGTATCGGCCACACCTCCGGCCTCTACACCGACCAGGATCGCAACGCCGACCGCATCAAGTACTTCGGCGACAAGATGAAGACTGCCCGTATCCTGATCAACACCCCCTCCACCCAGGGCGGTATCGGTGACCTGTACAACTTCGCTCTCGCCCCGTCCCTGACCCTGGGTTGCGGCTCCTGGAGTGGTAACTCCATCTCCGAGAACGTCGGTCCCAAGCACCTGATCAACAAGAAGACAGTCGCAAAACGGGCAGAAAATATGCTGTGGCACAAACTTCCGAAATCCATCTACTTCCGTCGTGGTTCCCTGCCGATCGCCCTGGGCGACCTGGAAGGCAAGAAGCGCGCCATGGTGGTCACCGACCGTTTCCTGTTCAACAACGGCTATGCCGATGAAGTGGTTCGTCTGCTCAAGAAGCTGAATATGGAAGTGGAAATCTTCTACGAAGTGGAAGCCGACCCCACCCTGTCCGTGGTTCGCAAGGGCGCCGAGATGGCGAACTCCTTCAAGCCGGACGTGATCGTCGCCCTGGGTGGTGGTTCACCGATGGATGCCGCCAAGATCATGTGGGTCATGTACGAGCACCCGGACACCGCGTTCGAAGACCTGGCCATGCGCTTCATGGACATCCGCAAGCGTATCTACAAGTTCCCGAAAATGGGCGTGAAGGCCGAACTGGTCTGCATCACCACCACCTCAGGTACCGGTTCTGAAGTCACCCCGTTTGCGGTCGTGACCGACGACGCCACCGGCATGAAGTACCCGCTGGCCGACTACGAGCTGACCCCGAACATGGCCATCGTCGATGCCAACCTGGTGATGGGCATGCCCAAATCCCTGTGTGCCTTCGGCGGTATCGATGCCGTGACCCACGCCATGGAAGCCTATGTCTCCGTGCTGGCCAACGAATACTCCGACGGTCAGGCGCTGCAAGCCCTGAAACTGCTGAAAGAGTATCTGCCCTCCAGCTACCAGAACGGTGCCAACGACCCGGTTGCCCGCGAGAAGGTGCACAACGCCGCGACCATCGCCGGTATCGCGTTCGCCAACGCCTTCCTGGGTGTGTGTCACTCCATGGCCCACAAGCTGGGTGCCGAGTTCCACATCCCCCACGGCCTGGCCAACGCCCTGCTGATCAGCAACGTCATCCGCTACAACGCGAACGACAACCCGACCAAGCAGACCGCGTTCTCCCAGTACGACCGTCCGCAGGCTCGTCGTCGCTACGCCGAAGTGGCCGACCATCTGGGTCTGACTGCCGCCGGTGACCGCACCGCTGCCAAGATCGAGAAGCTGCTGACCTGGCTGGACGAGCTGAAAGCGACCCTGGGGATCCCGGCCTCCATCCGTGAAGCCGGCGTGAACGAGACCGACTTCCTGGCCAAGGTTGACCAGCTGGCCCTGGAAGCCTTCGATGACCAGTGCACCGGCGCCAACCCGCGCTACCCGCTGATCACCGAGCTCAAAGCCATACTGATGGACACCTACTACGGCCGTCCCTTCACCGAGGAAGCTCAGGTAGCGACCAAGGTTGAGGCCAAAGTCGACACCAAGGTAGACAGCAAGAAAAAATCCAAGGCCTGATAACCGGCAAGGATGACAAGAGCCCGCGCACATGCGCGGGCTTTTTTGTTTGTCTATCTGTTTAATTTTGCTAGCTTGTTGATAGGCAAATTCGACAGAAGAGTGAGTCTATGGCGCTGATCCAGGCCTCCATCGAGCAGTTGAGAGTCGGCCACTACATCCATCTCCCCACGGGATGGACCAGCCACCCTTTCATGTTCAACGCCTTCAAGATCAAGGACCAGCAGCAGCTAGAGATCATCCGCCACCTCGACCTCACCCTGCTGATGGTGGATCCCGACAAGAGCGATCTCCCCGTCGAGCCCCTGCTGCGGGCCGAGCCGACCCCTTCGCCCGATCTCGGGGCAGCGCAAGATGCCTCCGCCCCACCGACCGAACCCGCGTTCGACGAAAAGGCCTTTCGTCGCTCCCTGCGCACCGCCGACAAGGCATTCGGCCAATCCCTGTCAGATCTTCGCGATGCCCTCGGCGCCCTCAATCTCAAGCCTGACGAGGGACTGGCCAATACCGCCCAGATGGTGCGCACCGTCGCAGCCCGCCTTGCCGACCACCAGGGGCCCCTGGGCCTGCACCTCATCCGCAGCCAGCACACGGACATCCTGCTGCAACACAGCCTGAGCGTGGCCTTCATCGCCATGCTGATGGCAAGGGAGCTCGGCATGAGCCATATCGAGATCGAGGAGGCGGGGCTGGCCGGCCTGCTGCACGATATCGGCGAGCTCAGGATCCCGAGCCAGATCACCCAGAAGCGGGGAGAGCTCAGCCGCGCCGAGCAGAATTTTCTCAACATGCATCCCCAGTACGGGCTGGAGATGCTCAACCAGTGGCAGGCCTTCGAACCCAGGATCCGCGAGGTTGCCCACCTCCATCACGAGCGGCTGGACGGCAGCGGCTTTCCCCTCGGCATCCAGGGAGACAGGATCCCTCCCCTCGCCCGCCTCATCGGCCTGGTGGACTATTACGACGAGCTGCTGCACCCGCGCAGCGGCCTCCACCCGGCAGGGCCGAGTCAGGCCATCGGCCAGCTCTACAAGTTGTCCCAGAAGAAATTCGATCAAGATCTGGTCAGATTGTTGATAAAGGTGCTGGGGGTCTATCCGCCCGGATCCCTGGTACGCCTGGAGGATGATACGGTGGCGCTGGTGCTCTCGACCGAACCCAGCATGCCCCTCAAACCCAAGGTGCAGCCCTATATCAGGGGACAGCGCCCGGAAGCCGTGGCCATGATGGATCTGCGGGAAGATGGGAGAAGCATCATAGCCACCCTCAGGCAGGAGGAGCTGGATGAGGGGCAGCGGCCATTTTTCAACCTGGGCCGACGCGTCTGCTACTATTTCGCCTTCTGAGTTATCCCCAGAAGCTGGGGATAACTCATTGGACAAACCTGAATAATTGCTCGAGCCCCCTCAAAATCGTCCGCCATTGGAGCTGGATAAAAAACGCCCAGCCGAAGGCCGGGCGGAGCATGCCACCTCCGTGTGGCGCACCCAGTGGGCACATTCATGCTCACTCCAGCAATATCAAGCTCCGCCCGGTTACACAAATATCAATTTAACGTGCTGATTTGATATGGTTTTATTTTTTCATTCTGGCAAACTGCCCCCGCCATGGGGCCGCGTCCTGCATCAGGACGGGATCTTGCTCACAGTACGCCCTGGTGGCGCTCTGACCCGGGATCACTCTTGAGGAAGGTTTTTTATGCAATTAGTCCTCTCCCTGCTCCAGCAGATGAGCGTCAGCCTGGTCATTGCCTACCTCTTCTCCAAGAGTCCCTTGCTGCGCCCCCTGGCCAACTACTCGGTCAGACTTCCGCACAAGATACTGATATACGTCATCTTCTCCTGCTTCTGCATACTGGGCACCTATGTGGGGCTGGACATAGACGACGCCATCGCCAATACCCGCGCCGTCGGCGCCGTGCTGGGGGGGCTGCTGGGGGGCCCCCTGGTGGGCTTTCTGGTAGGGCTGACCGGGGGGTTGCATCGCTATACCCTGGGGGGCTTTACCGATCTCGCCTGCGCCATCTCCACCACCTGCGAGGGGCTGCTGGGGGGCCTGGTGCACTGGCGGCTGATGCGAACGAACCGGGTGGATGCCCTGTTCACTCCCCGGATTGCCTTCTTCACCACCCTCTACGCCGAGATCCTGCAGATGGTCATCATCCTGCTGGTCGCCACCCCGTCCGAGCAGGCCCTGCAGCTGGTGCGCACCATAGCCACCCCGATGATCCTCGCCAACTCCTGCGGGGCTGCGCTCTTCATCAGCATGATCCGCGACCAGCAGCGGATGTACGAGAAATTCTCCCGGGTCTTCTCCGCCAAGGCGCTCACCATAGCCAACCGCACCCTGGGGATCATGGCCCAGGGCTTCACTCCGGAGGCGAGCCGCAAGATAGCCCACATAGTGCAGGAGGAGACCGGGGTCGGCGCCGTCGCCATCACGGACACCGACAAGATCCTCGCCTTCATCGGCACCGGGGAGGATCACCACAAGCCGGGCACCCCCATCACCTCCGCCATCACACTACAGGCCATAGCCCAGAACAAGGTGCTGTTTGCCGACGGCAATAGTCAGCCCTATCGCTGCAGCCTCTCCCCCCAGTGCCAGCTCGGCTCCGTGCTGGTGATCCCGCTGCAGGGAGACAGAGGAGTAATAGGCACCATCAAGCTCTACGAGCCCAAGAAGCGGCTCTTCCTCAAGATCAATCACACCCTGGGGGAAGGGATAGCCAACCTGTTGTCGCAACAGCTGCTGGCCGGCCGGCTGGAGCAGCAGCAGCGCCTGCTGGTGCAATCCGAGCTCAAGCTGGTCCAGGCGCAGATCAATCCCCATTTTCTGTTCAACACCCTCAATACCATCAGTGCCATCACCCGCCGTGATCCGGGCCGGGCGCGGGAGCTGCTGCTGCACCTCTCCCGCTTCTTTCGCAACAACCTCAAGCGTCAGAGCGGCTTGACCACGTTGCGGGAGGAGCAGGAGCACTGCCAGTCCTATCTGGAGATAGAGCAGGCCCGCTTTGGCGAGCGCCTGACCGTCATCAACGAGATACCGCCACACCTGGCCGACATGCAACTGCCAAGCTTCACCCTGCAGCCCCTCATCGAGAATGCCATCAAGCACGGGATCTGCTCCCTGCTGGAGCAGGGGCGGATCCGGCTCTTCGCCGAGGAGGGGCAAGAGAGTGTTACCCTCTGCGTGGAGGACAATGCCGGAGCCTGGCAGCCGGGCCCCCAGGGGGACGGCCTTGGCATGAGCATTGTGGACAGGCGGCTCAAGAGTGCCTTCGGCGAGCGCTTTGGCATCCAGGTGCAGTGTGAGCCGGAGCAGTGGACCCGGGTCTCTTTCACCCTGCCCAGACAGCCGGATTCCCCTTCCAAGGAGATGACATGATCCGCACCCTGATCGTCGACGACGAACCCTATGCCCGCGAGGAGCTAGCCGAGCTGCTCGGCAGCGACCCCGACATCGAGATCCTCGGCTCGGCCGCCAATGCCATAGAGGCGCTCTCCCTCATTGCGCGGCTCAAGCCGGAGGTGGTGTTTCTCGACATCCAGATGCCCAAGCTCAGCGGCATGGAGCTGGTGGCCATGCTGGACCCTCTGCCCCGCATCGTCTTTGTCACGGCGTTTGATGACTATGCCATCCAGGCCTTCGAGGAGAACGCTTTCGACTACCTGCTCAAACCGGTGGAACCTGCCCGCCTCGCCAAGACGCTGGCGCGCCTCAAGCAGGATCTCAGCCCCCAGCCGGTGGCGGCGCTGACTCCGGCCATTCGCCACATTCCCGGCTATCTGCACAACCGGGTGCGGCTGCTGCCCATAGAGCAGGTGGAGTACGCCTTCTCGGATCTCGGCGGGGTGCACGTCGCCTGCCAGGGGGAGCTGTTTCACACCCAGCTCACCTTGAAATCCCTGGAGGAGAAGACCCCGCTGCTGCGCTGCCACCGCCAGTACCTGGTGGCCCCGGGCGCCATCTTCGAGATCCAGTTGCTGGAAAACCAGCTGGCCCAGATAGTCACCCCGAGCGGCGCCCGGGTGCCGGTCAGCCGACGCTATCTCAAGGAGCTGAGAGACGAGCTGGGGCTGGAATAAGGTCGCCCGCTGTGCGCCGGATCACAGCGGGCGACCGCTCGGGTCGCCATGTCGCCGCTCACCATCATTTACCTGCCGTTAACAGAAGCCCCCACCTAGACTGGCTGCGCACACCAAACAATAACAAAGCAGGAGCGTAGCAATGATCTGGTTCTTCCTCTGTGTCGGCTTACTTGTCGCCGGCTACTTCATCTACGGCAAATTCGTCGAGCGCATATTCGGGCCCAAGCCCGAACTGAAGACCCCCGCCATCACCATGGCGGACGGAGTGGACTATGTCCCCATGTCGGACAAGAAGGTCTACCTGGTGCAACTGCTCAACATCGCCGGCGTCGGCCCCATCTTCGGCCCCATCCTGGGCGCCCTCTACGGCCCGGTCGCCATGCTCTGGATAGTGTTCGGCTGCATCTTCGCCGGCGCGGTCCACGACTACTTCTCCGGCATGCTGTCGGTACGCGCCCGGGGCGCCTCGGTACCGACCGTGGTCGGCGAGCACCTCGGCACCGCCGCCAAGCACTTCATGAACCTCTTTGCCGTGGTGCTGCTGATGCTGGTGGGTGTGGTGTTCGTGCTGAGCCCGGCGGGTCTCCTGGCCAACCTCACCTCCACCGATCTGGTCTACTGGATAGTGGCGATCTTCGCCTACTACATCCTCGCCACCATAGTCCCCATCGACAAGATCATCGGCCGCTTCTACCCCATCTTCGGCGCCCTGCTGGTGTTCATGTCGGTCGGCCTCATCATAGGCCTCATCGTCTCCGGCAAAGGCTTCTACAACACCGGGATGGATTTTTCCAACCTGCACCCGACCGAGCTGCCGCTCTGGCCGCTGCTGTTCATCACCATCGCCTGCGGCGCGGTATCGGGCTTCCACGCCACCCAGTCACCGCTGATGGCGCGCTGCATGCAGAACGAGAAGTCCGGCCGTTTCATCTTCTACGGCGCCATGATAGGTGAAGGGATCATCGCCCTCATCTGGTGCACCCTGGGTCTCTCCTTCTACGACAGCACGGAGGCGCTCAACGCCACCATGGCGAACGGCGGCCCGGCGGCCGTGGTACACGAGGTCTCCACCAGCCTGCTCGGCACAGTGGGCGGCATCCTGGCCATCCTCGGCGTGGTGATCCTGCCCATCACCTCAGGTGACACCGCGTTTCGCAGCGCTCGCCTCATAGTGGCGGACTTCCTGAAGATGACCCAGAAGCCGCTGGCCAAGCGACTGCTGATCGCCATCCCCATGTTCATCCTCGGTTTCATCATCTCCAAGGCCGAGTTCGGGGTGATCTGGCGCTACTTCGGCTGGGCCAACCAGACCACAGCCGTCATCATGCTGTGGGCCGCCGCCGCCTACCTCATCAAGGAGGGCAAGCTGCACTGGATCTGCACCATACCCGCCATCTTCATGACCGCCGTGGTGATCACCTACCTGGCCAACGCCCCCATCGGCTTCGGGCTGGCGATGAACGTCTCCACCATCATAGGCCTGGTGAGCACCGCCCTCATCACCCTGGCCTTCCTGGTGAAGTTCAGACCCTCCCAGCTGAGGGAAGCCAAGGAGAGCTGAGTCCCGAGACTGCATTTTCCCCATGACAAGAGGCCCGGCATTGCTGCCGGGCCTCTTCATTTTCCGGGGAGCTACCCTTTGCTGGTCGTCCCGGGCGCCTCGGCGGGCGCCTGGTACCAATGTTCCCTCGCCACCAGTACCGCCTGCTCCGGCTGGGCGATGAAGTTGGGGGACATGATCTGCACCCCGAACTCGTTGAACACGTCCTGGATATGGCCGTGAAGCTCGGTCTTGACCACGGCGGGGAGCAGGTCCGCCTTCATCCTTACCTGCAGCTCGTATTCCACATACCAGTCCTGCAGATTCAGCTGGCGCACCAGGGGCGGCTCGGACTGGTTGAGCAGGGTGCAGCGGCGGGCCGCCAGCTCCAGCATGGCGTGCACCTGACGCCAGGGCGCATCGTAGCCGATAGTCACCTTGGTCAGCAGTGCGACCCCCTTCTCCCCCGCCAGCCGCGTCAGGTTCACCACCTTGCCCCCCACCACCACGGCATTGGGCAGGGTCACCTCGTGATCCTGGCGGGTCACCAGCTTGGTGGAGAGGGCATTGAGCTCGCTCACCATCCCCTCAACTTCACCAATCTGCACCAGATCGCCGGGCCGCAGGGCGCGGGAGTAGATGAGCACCAGGCCGCTCATGGCATGGTTCATGATGCCCGCCGACCCCAGGGTCACCATGAGACCGAAGAAGACGCTGATCCCCTTGAAGGCGTCGGAGTCGGCACCGGGCAGATAGGGGTAGGCCACGGTCAGGGCAAACAGCCAGATCACCACGGAGAGCAGCCGCCGGGTGGCCCCTATGGTCTCGGCATGCAGCCCCTGCACGCGAAACTGCCCCCGCTCGATGCGATCGAAGAGGATGGCCAGCATCCGGATGAAGAAGCGGGTGATGATGGCGATCAGCAGCACTGTCACCAGGCCCGGCATGGCCGCAATCATGCCCTCCAGCATGTCGCCGCACAGGGCAAACAGGGAGTCTCCCAGCCGCTCGCTCCAGGCCCGGGTCTGGGGGAAGAGGCCAAGCACATAGGTGAGCCAGCCATAAGTGAGCATGAAGACCAGCAACAGGGTCAGCAGGCCGAGCAAGCGGACCTCCACGTTGCCCGCCACCTGACGCCACTGGTGGGGGATCAATCCCTTCTGCAGCAGGAGGCGATTGGCGAGCCACTTCCTGAGCCGTCTATGTCCCCATTGCAGCGCCCAGATGAGGCCGAAGAAGATCAGGCTGGCCAGGATCGCCATGCCGCTGGCCTTGACCAGATAGGGGGTAGAGTGCAGCTCAAGGTACTTGAGCCGTACCTTGTCGAGCCGCTGGCGGACCCGCTCGCTCGCCTGATCCAGGCTCAGCTCGTCGAGGGCTTCCAGATCCCCCTCCACCAGCACCAGGATCCGCTTGCCATTGACCAGAAACTCCCGGCTGTCCTGCCCGAAGCGCCTGGCGCTCACCAGGGTCACCGGCTGTTCAAGATCGGAGGCCTGCATCTGCTTGATCCGCTCCTGCACCAGCCGAACCCTGCCCGCCCCGTCCAGACTGCCAAACTTGGCCTGGAGCATGACGATGGGTTCATGGAGCAGCACCAGGGTCTGTGCCTTCTCCTGCTCGGTTGGCTCCAGCCTGGGTTCGGCGGCCCATGCCGTCGTGGTCTGGGCAAGCATGAGCAGCAGCCCCAGCCAGAGGTTCATCCTGTATCGCCTTTCCATCGCGCATCCTTTCTGTTACGAGACATACGAATCTCTTTCCTGCTTGATTTTATAGAAATATTTAGACGGTGCATGTTAAATAACCAACCGGTTAACCTAGCCTGTACTGGCAAGCTAACTCCCCGATTGCACTCTTGCGATCTGCTAATATGCTGTCATCATGAGCCGATTATTGTGAATGCCAGGCTCCGGGTATGGCCTCGCGACTTAGATGGGAGAAATCGATGGTACTTGACTACATTGCCCTGGGAATATTGGTGTTCGTCGTCTTGATCATGTTCTATGGAGTCATCGTCATCCACGACATTCCGTATGAAATCGCCAAGCATCGCAATCACCCCCACCAGGATGCCATTCATGTGGCCGGCTGGGTCAGCCTGTTCACCCTGCACGTACTCTGGCCTTTCCTCTGGATCTGGGCCACGCTCTATCGCCCCGATCGCGGCTGGGGGTTCAGTCAGCGTCTTGAAAAAGACGAAGACGAAATCAACGCTCTCAAGCAGGAACTTGCCGCTCTGCAGGCCCGTATGACCACGCTCGAACAGACTGAAAAATAGGTAACCCTCCATGGATTTGCTACTTATTCTCACCTATACGGCCATCTGTGTAGGGATTTTCAAGATCTTCAAGATCCCGCTCAACAAGTGGACCGTACCGACCGCCGTGCTGGGTGGCGTCATCATCATCGGGGCCCTGATCACCCTGATGAACTACAACCACCCCTATGCCCAGACGGCCCGGAATTACTACGTTTCCACCCCCGTCGTGCCTCTGGTGAAGGGACGAGTGACCGAGGTCCCCGTCCAGCCCAACCAGGCTGTGAAGCAAGGCGACGTGCTGTTCAAGATAGATCCGGTGCGCTTCGAGCAGAAGGTCAACAGTCTGGCCGCCCGTCTCACCGCCAGCAAGGAGAGCCTCAACTCCATCAGCGCCAGGCTGCGCTCTGCGGTGCTTGACCGGGATCGGGCGAAAGAGCTGATGCGCCGTGGTATCGGCAAGCAGCGCGATCTGGATGTGACACAGGCCAACGTCGATGACATCACGGCGCAGATAGATCAGCAGAAGGCGACCATCGACGATCTGCAGGCCCAACTGGGCGAAGCGCAGTACAACCTGGAGCAGACAGTGGTCTATGCCCCCTCGGATGGCTATGTGCTGCAAATGGCCCTGCGCCCCGGCATGGTGGCCACCCCCTACCTCTATCGCCCCGTGATGACCTTCGTTCACAAGGACGAGAACTTCTATGTGGGCTGGTTCTGGCAGAACAGCATGCAACGCCTCAAGGCGGGTGACGAAGCTGAAGTGGTCATCGATGGAGCCCCGGGCCGCATCTTCAAGGGCAAGGTCGAGGCCATCATCCCGGCCATGGCACCCGGCAACATACAGGCCAACGCCCCCTTGCTGGACCAGAACTCGGCGCAGCAACCGGGTCGCCTGCCGGTGCTCATCCGCATCACGGATCCAGACTGGTCCCAGTATCAGGTGATCGCCGGCTCCAGCGGCCAGGCCGCCATCTATACCGAACACATGCACCACGTGGCCATCATGCGCAAGATCCTGCTGCGCATGGGCAGCTGGCTCAACTACCTGTTCCCCTTCCACTAAGCACCTTGGTGGTACCTGCGGGCCGGCATCATGCCGGCCCGCTGTTTTTGTGGCCCCAAGATCCCTATAATGGCGCCATCCTGCGCCGCACCATGTCCACACGCCACACCCTCATGTTCGTTCTCAGACCCTATCAAACCGACGCCGTCAACGCCGTGATCAGCCACTTTCGCAAGCACCCGGATCCCGCCGTGGTGGTGCTGCCCACAGGGGCGGGCAAGAGTCTGGTGATCGCCGAGCTGGCCCGCAAGGCCCGCGGCCGGGTGCTGGTGCTGGCCCATGTCAAGGAGCTGGTGGAGCAGAACCACGCCAAGTACGAGGCCTGGGGGCTCAAGGCCGACATCTTTGCCGCCGGGCTCGCACGCAAGGAGGCGAGCGCCCAGGTGGTGTTCGGCTCGGTGCAGTCGGTGGCGCGCAATCTGGATGCCTTCGACGGCGCCTTCTCGCTGCTCATCATCGATGAGTGCCACCGGGTCTCGCTAGATGACGACAGCCAGTACCATCAGGTATTGGACCACCTCAAGGCCGCCAATCCCGCCCTCAAGATCCTCGGCCTCACCGCCACGCCTTATCGGCTGGGGCTGGGCTGGATCTATCGACGCCACTACCACGGCATGGTGAAGAGCCACGGGGAGCGGCTGTTCGGTGACTGCGTGTTCGAGCTGCCCCTGCGCTTCATGGTGAAAAACGGCTACCTGACGCCGCCGCGCATGATCGATGCCCCCATAGTCCATTACGACTTCAGCAAGCTGGTAGCGCGGGAGAACGGCCTGTTCAGCGAGGCGGATCTCAACGGCGAGCTCAAGCGCCAGCAGCGGGTCACCCCCCATATCCTGAACCAGGTGCTGGAGTATGCGGCCGAGCGCCAGGGGGTGATGATCTTCGCCGCCACCGTCGAGCACGCCCGGGAAATTCAGGGACTGCTGCAGGCCAAATCCCAGATCGCGGCCCTCGTCACCGGCGAGACGCCGGGGCCGGAGCGCGATGCCCTCATCAGCGCCTTCAAGGCTCGGGAGATCAAGTTTCTGGTCAACGTGGCGGTGCTCACCACCGGCTTCGATGCCCCCCATGTGGATCTCATCGTGATGCTCAGACCCACGGAGTCGGTGTCGCTCTATCAGCAGATTGTGGGCAGGGGCCTGCGCCTCTCGCCGGGCAAGAGCGATTGTCTGGTGCTCGACTACGCGGGCAACAACTTCAACCTGTTCGCCCCCGAGGTAGGGGAGCCCAGACCCCACGCCGGCACAGAGCCGGTGCAGGTACCCTGCCCCGCCTGCGGCTTTGCCAACACCTTCTGGGGCAAGACCGACGAGGAGGGCAAGGTGGTCGAGCACTACGGCCGCCGCTGTCAGGGGCTGTTTGAAGATGACGAGGGCCACCGCGAGGAGTGCGACTATCGCTTTCGCGCCAAGATCTGTCCCGGTTGCGGCGCCGAAAACGACATCGCCGCCCGCCGCTGCCAGAGCTGCGATCAGCTGCTGGTAGATCCTGACGACAAGCTCAAGGAGGCGCTCAATCTCAAGGACTGCATGGTGATCCGCTGCGCGGGGCTGACCCTGAGTGCCGGGCGCGGCAAACAGGGGGAGCGGCTGGAGGTGACCTATCACGATGAGGACGGTCTCACCCTGACGGAGTACTTCGCCTTTCACACCAGCGGTGCACGGCGCTTGTTTCAACAACGCTTTGTGCGTCATCATTGGCCCGCCCCGGGCCTGGAGCCCGAATTCACCGCCATGGCAAGCGTGCTGGCTGCGCAAAGCCAGTTCCGTCACCCGGATTTCGTCATCGCCCGCAAGTCGGGGCGTTTCTGGCAGGTGAAGGAGAAAATTTTTGATTATGAAGGGCGGTACCGGACTGCCAACGCCTTTGCCTAGCCACGCCATCTGGCAGGCAAATGACAGTCACCAGGTTTGATTATCAGGGGCGCATCGCACTGCCGGCGCCCTTCGTTCAGTTAGAGGATCTTATGCAGCGGTTGTTGATTGGTTTTTGTGCTCTCTTTTCCCTGGTGGCCCAGGCCACCCCGCTGACCCCGCCCAAGGGGGGCCAGTACGCCATCATAGTCCAGGGCAACAACGGGGTGGAGTTTGCCCGTCACGCCGACGACATGATAGCCCCCGCCTCCACCATGAAGGTGCTGACCGCCCTGGCCGCCCGCCTCGAGCTCGGCGCCGACTTCCGTTTCGCCACCGATATCCAGGCCCAGGCTGGCGCCAGGCAGGGCAACACCATCAACGGCGACATCTGGATCAACTTCGTCGGCGACCCCACATTGTCGCGGATGGATCTGGTGGCCCTGTTCAAGCAGCTCGGGGTCACCCGCATTCAGGGCAATGTCTATGTCAACACCGGCGCCTACAACGGCTATGAGCGCGGCAACGGCTGGTCCTGGGGGGATCAGACCCTCTGCTTCGCGGCCCCGGTCTCCTCTGTCATCATCGACAAGAACTGCGCCTACGGCACCGTCACCGCCACCCAGATTGGCAAACCCGCGGTGGGCAACGTCGCCACCGGCGTCCCCATCGGTATCGGTGCCGACAACGTGGAGGTGATGAGCTATGGGGACATGGCGCGCCAGTTCTGCGCCCTGGAAGTGGACATGGCCAAGGGCAACTTCTATGAGCTCAAGGGCTGCATCACCCCGAACAAGGAGCCGCAAGGCTTGCGCTTTGCCATCCACGACGTGGAAGCCTGGGGCTGGGACAACATCCGCTGGGCCATGAACCGTGCCGGGATCAGCCACGACGGCCTGCTGCGTGTCACCCACAAGACACCGGTTGGCGCCGAGACGCTGGCGACCCACTACTCGGTCTCCCTGCCGGTGATGCTCTCCAAGATGCTGAAAAAATCCGACAACCTCTACGCCGACACCTTCCTCAAAACCGTGGGTCGTCACTACTACAACAAGCCGGGCAGCTATCGCAGCGGCACCATGGCGGTGCGCGCCATCCTGACCAAGAACGGCATCGATCTGGGCAACGCCACCCTGGCCGACGGCTCCGGTCTCTCCGCCCACAATCTCATCAGCGCTCGCCAGATGCTGTCGGTGCTGAACTTCATCCAGAAGAACGACGCCCAGCTCGACTTCATCAAGCTGCTGCCGAGCTCCCAGGTGGACGGCACCCTGGCCTGGCGACGCAGTGTCACCGCCCCCATGATGAAGAACAAGGTGCACGCCAAGACGGGCACCATTACTGGTACCTCGAACCTGGCTGGCTTCATCGACACCGCCGGTGGTCAGCGCAAGGCCTTCGTGATGTTCCAGCGCGGCCTCTCCCAGGATCCGGCCACCCACGAGCGCTACCGCGCCAGCAAGGCCCCCTGGCCCTGGACCGTCTTCGAAAAGGGTGTGCTGGAGAGCATCTATCAGCAGCAGCCCATCCAGATTGCCGAGCAGTAAGGCTGGCTCGAGGAGGGAACTCCCCTCGCCGCCAATCCAGATTGCCGCGCCAGGTGCCGACCCCTTTCCGGGGTGCAATCGAGCACGGCGAATGGGCGTATCGGTATTTTCAGCTTTGACTGGCCAGGAGCCGAGGCTATGCTGTCGCCAGCCTCGTCTCAACGGCCTTATCTAACGGAGAGAAAAGATGTTTGTAGAAATTTTTGGTCGCCCGGGTTGCCCCTATTGCGTTCGTGCCAAGCAGATTGCCGAGCAGCTGACCGAGGAGCGCGATGACTTCGAGTTCCGCTATGTGGACATCAACGTCGCCGGGCTCACCAAGGACGATCTCGCCGCCAAGGCGGGCAAGCCCGTCACCACGGTGCCGCAGATCTTCCTGGACGAGCAGCACATCGGTGGCTGCACCGATTTCGAGGCCTATGCCAGAGCCAATCTGGGCCTGTAAGACAGAATACCAATGCAAAAGGCGCCTCAGGCGCCTTTTTTCATGTCGCTTTACCAGGCTCATGCCACAGGCGTGAAGCGGCTCACCACCTGCCCCTGATGCTCAATCCACTCCATGAACATGGCGACCGGGCGGGCATAGACCTGTCCATCCTGCTCGGATTGGTAGACAACCAGCTGTTCCTGGGTTTCGGTGTGCAGGGCCAGGGCGAGCACTTGATAGTAACCCCCCTTGAAGTGGCGGTAGCGACCGGTGGCGGGTGCGTGCATGAAGATCCTCGACGACAGGATGAAAGGACGCCCTGGGCTGCGCGCGCCCTTGGCCGGCAGCAGGGGTTGGAGCAGATTTTTACCCCAGCCAATCGTGCCAGATGGGGTGGATAATTCAATACACTCTTGCTGCTTTATGAACCTCCCCCTCATCTTTCACTAGTCTCTCGCGAGAGAGGCAAACGATCCTGCTGAATTTAACAGACTGGCAACCCTGTTTCAGGGGTAAATATCAGGGATTTATTCCATAAATTAGATTGTTCTAGCATTCAATTCTGTGAAGAATAGGGGTAGAGAAATTTGATACTAAAAACAGCTTTTCTGCCAACGCGCCCCCAGGGGAAGGAATCACGCTCACCATGTTCACTATCGACAAGTCGCACAAGCTCGACGATGTCTGCTATGACATTCGCGGCCCGGTGCATAAAGAGGCCCGCCGTCTCGAGGACGAAGGCCACCGCATCATCAAGCTCAACATCGGCAACCCGGCCCCGTTCGGCTTCGATGCGCCGGAGGAGATCATCAAGGATGTGATCCTCAACATGCCCCTGAGCCAGGGCTACTGCGACTCCAAGGGGCTCTTCTCGGCCCGCAAGGCGGTGATGCAGTACTACCAGCAAAAGGGGATGCGCAAGGTCGACATCGACGACATCTACATCGGCAACGGCGCGAGCGAGCTCATCGTGATGGCGATGCAGGCGCTGCTCAACAACGGCGACGAGATGCTGGTGCCCTCCCCCGACTACCCGCTCTGGACCGCCGCCGTCACCCTCTCCGGTGGTCATGCGGTGCACTACCGCTGCGATGAAGGGGCCGACTGGTATCCGGATCTGGACGACATCCGCGCCCGCATCACCCCGCGCACCCGCGGCCTGGTGCTGATCAACCCCAACAACCCGACCGGCGCCGTCTACGGCAGCGAGTTCCTGCTAGAGGTGATCGAGATCGCCCGCCAGCACAACCTCATCATCTTCGCCGACGAGATCTACGACAAGATCCTCTACGACGACATCTCCCACACCAGCGTCTGCACCCTGTGCGACGACGTCATGGTGGTGACCTTCAACGGCCTCTCCAAGGCCTACCGCGCCTGCGGCTTCCGCCAGGGCTGGATGGTCATCACAGGGCCCAAGGGCCGCGCCAAGGGGTATATCGAGGGGCTGGAGATGCTGGCCTCCATGCGGCTGTGCGCCAACGTGCCCATGCAGCACGCCATCCAGACCGCGCTTGGTGGCTATCAGAGCATCAACGAGCTGATCCTGCCGGGCGGCCGCCTGCGCCGCCAGCGCGACAAGGCATGGGAGCTCTTGAACGAGATCCCCGGGGTCTCCTGCGTCAAGCCCAAGGGGGCGCTCTACATGTTCCCGCGCCTGGATCCCAAGGTGTACGACATCCGCGACGACCAGAAGATGGTGTTCGATCTGCTGCAGCAGGAAAAATTGCTGCTGGTGCAGGGCACCGGCTTCAACTGGCCCGCACCGGATCACTTCCGCCTGGTGTTCCTGCCCCGGGAAGAGGAGCTGGAAGAGGCCATCGGCCGCCTCGCCCGCTTCCTCAAGGGCTACAAGCAGTAAGCTCCGCCCATGATAAAGGCTCCCTCGGGAGCCTTTTTGCTGTCTGGCGTTTGCGCCCGACTCATCAGCCGTGGAGCAGGGCCCCGGCCACCAGCACCCCCATGGTGATGAGGGCGACGCCGATGATAAAAGGCAGCACCCAGCGCACGAAGCGATCGTAGGGGATCCTGGCGAGCGCCAGACCGGCCACCAGGTGGGCGGCGGTGGGGGCGAACAGGTTGATCCAGCCGGAGGCGGACTGATAGGCGGTGATCACCAGATCCCGGGAGATGCCGGAGAAGTCCGCGAGCGGCCCCATCAGCGGCATGGAGACGGTCGCCAACCCCGAGGTGGAGGGGATGAAGAAGCTCAGGATGATGTGCACCAGATAGGCCATCAGGATGAAGACCGACGACGACAGCCCGCTCACCAGCCCTTCGGCCCAGTGCAGAATGGTGTCTATGATGACGCCCTGCTCCATCACCACATAGATGCCCCGCGCCACCGCGACTACCAGGGCCACCCCGATGAGATCTCGCGCCCCGTTGAGGAAGGTCGCCACGTAATTGGATTCGGGCATCCGGTTGATCAGCGCAATCAGGATGGAGGCGCTGAAGAACAGGGTGGAGAGCTCGTCAAACCACCAGCCAAGGGTGGGCAACAGATCGATCCCCAGATCCGACCAGGGCACCACCGCATAGATCATCAGCAGGAAGGTGCCGAAGAAGACCAGCATGGTGAGCTTCTGCTTGCCGCTGAAGGCGAGGTTGCCGCTCTTCATCTGGGAGAACTCGTCGTCATAGACGATGTCGGCCAGCACGGAGCGGGACTTGTCCTGCTGCACCTGCTTGGCGTAGCGCATCACGAACCAGGAGGCGAAGATCACCAGCAGCAGCCACTGAATGACCCGCAAACCAATCCCCTCCCCGATGGGAATGCCGGCAAAACCGGAGGCGATACCGGTGGCAAAGGGGTTGACGGTAGAGGCCAGCACCCCGACCCCGGAGCCGAGCAGGATGATCCCCGCCGCCACCATGCGATCGAAGCCAGCGGCCATCATCACAGGAACGATCAGCGCCCAGAAGGCCACCGTCTCCTCCGCCATGCCGAAGGTGGAGCCGCCAAGAGCAAACAGCGCGATCAGCACGGGGATTAGCAGCCGCTCACGGCCGGCGAAGGCGCGCACTATGGCCCCCACCCCGGCATCGAGCGCCCCGCTCTGCATGGTCACCGCCAGAAAGCCGCCGATGATGAGCACGAAGAGCGCCACGTCGGCCGCCTTGTGAAAGCCCTGAATGGGGGCTTTTAGCACCTCGAACACCCCTTGCGGCTGAGCGGGCAGCTCTGTGTAGCTGCCGGGCACCGGCAACAACCGCTCGTCGCCGCTGTAGTCGGCCACGGCGGCCGCCGCCACCGGCTGCTGGGTCTTGGCCGTCAGGTAGTTGTACTTGCCCGCCGGCAGCACCCAGGTGAGGGCCGCCATCAGGGCGATGATGATGAAAAGCAGGGTATAAACGGTGGGGAGTTGGCGCTTCTTGGGCGCCTCGGTTGATGTGGTCATGGCTTCCCTTCCTCGGCAATGCCGTCATGTGATCCAAACAGCGCAAGACTAGCGGGTTTGGTCGGGGAAAAAGGTGATCGCGGATAATAAACCTGCGGCAACAGCTTGAATGAGCGGCAAAAAAACAGGGCCCCGCAGGGCCCTGTCGTCACATGGTCAGGCTCAGAGCTCGACCACGTCGAACGTCACGTCCGGATTCACATCCGCATCGTAATCCACCTCGTCCAGACCGAAACCGAACAGGCGCAGGAACTCCTGCTTGTAGCCGGCGTAGTCGGTGAGCTCACAGAGGTTCTCGGTGGTGATGGAGGGCCAGAGATCGCGGCAGGTCTGCTGCACGTCTTCACGCAGCTCCCAGTCATCCATGCGGATGCGGGCCTGCTCGTCCAGTGCCAGCTCCTCGCCATAGAGACGGGTGCGCAGCATGCGATCCACCTGCTCCATGCAGCCCTCGTGAATGCCCTTCTCCTTCATGATCTTGAAGGCCATGGAGATATAGAGCGGCATCACCGGAATGGCGGAAGAGGCTTGGGTCACCACGGATTTGAGCACGGCCACGTGGGCGGTGCCGCCCTTGGCGGCCAGATCGCCACGGATGGCGGCGGCGGCGCGGTCCAGATCTTCCTTGGCGCGGCCCAGGGTACCGTGCCAGTAGATGGGCCAGGTCAGATCGGTGCCGATGTAGGAGTAGGCCACGGACTTGGCGCCGTCGGCCAGCACGCCCGCATCACGCAGGGCAGCCATCCACAGCTCCCAGTCCTGACCGCCCATGACGGTGATGGTGCTCTGGATCTCTTCCTCGTTCGCCGGCTCGACGGTGGCGGTGATGATCTGATCCTTGTTGGTGTCGATGGCGGTGGAGGTGTAGACCTCGCCGATGGGCTTGAGGGCGGAGCGCACCACTTCGCCGGTGTCCGGCATCTTGCGCACCGGGGAGGCCAGGGAGTAGACCACCAGATCGATTTGACCCAGATCCTGCTTGATGAGCTCGATCACCTTGGCACGGCACTCGTGGGAGAAGGCATCGCCGTTGACGCTCTTGGCGTAGAGGCCCGCCTCTTTGGCGGCCTTGTCGAAGGCGGCGGAGTTGTACCAGCCGGCGGAGCCCGTCTTGGTCTCGGAGCTCGGCTTTTCGAAGAAGACGCCAATGGTGGCGGCGCCGCTACCGAAGGCAGTGGCAATCCGGGAGGCCAGACCATAACCGGTGGAGGCGCCGATCACCAGTACCTTCTTGGGACCATTCTCGATGGTGCCCTTGGCCTGGGTGTAAGCGATCTGGCGACGAACATTGGCTTCACAACCGACCGGGTGAGTGGTGGTGCAGATAAAGCCGCGAACCTTGGGTTTGATAATCATAGGGGTCTCGGATCCGTTAAATGGATGAAATCGGGGCATAAGATACCTCATTGTGGCCCGCTATGGTGCTCTGATGTGTTGAACTGCCGGGAAAACCGGCCAACATCCCGCCGTTTGGCACGGCAACCGGACACCCTGCGTGCAGGAGAAGAGGACAGGGCGACACGGGCACCCCCTCACTTTCATTGCGGGTGTCGGGGGCGATTGTCTGACCCGGCACCATGTACTAGTGTGCAAGGGGAGGATTCAAGGAGGAGTCTATGTCACGCACCCTGGTCATCTGCCTCGCCCTGCTGATGGCGGCCACCCCGCTCTCTGCCGAGGTCTACAAATGCACCGTCAACGGCAACATCACCTTCAGCGACATTCCCTGCACCGGTGACAGCGAGCCGGTGCGGATGAACATCTTCACCCCCTCGCCCGAGGAGGTCGAGCGGGCGAACAAGCGAACCCGGGATATAGAGGAGAACCTGGCCAGCGGTCGGAAGCAACGCCAGCTTGAGGCCCTGCGCACCGGGATGGGCGCCAGGGATCAGAAGATACCCCCTGAGATAGCCGGTGAGCGCAATGACCAGAGGGCGACGACCGAGACAAGCGATCTTGAGGACAGAGTACGCTCTCCCGGGATGCAGGGCGTGGCGCGCCAATACCAGAACGAGATGGAGGCGCTGAACAAGAAGATAAACACCCTCCAGCAGTCAAAATAATCCCCCCCCTGCCCGGTGCACAGGCCCGTTTTCCACGGGATGACCACTGCCCGCACACCGACACCAAAGGGTCACACCACCGACAGTGCCAATGGCGCCGCCTTCATGCCACTCTCGGCTCGGCTGGCAGTGCCCCGTGGCCGGCATGTGGACGATGCCATCCGACGCCCTGTGCCGAGGGAACATAAATCGGGATTGAAAATAAATATTCAAAAAGTCGATGCGGAGTCGATTAAGGTTCATCAAGCAGCAATGTTATTGTTAATTCACTCAGATTACTGTCGGTCTGTCATTCAAGGGTCTCATGGAGGAGCTCCGTATGTTCTGGAATCACAAAGCAAGCAAGGAAGCGAGTGAACAGGTGGTGAAGATGGCGGAGCTGGGGGCTTTCGAGCAGGCCATCCAGTCCCAGGTGCCTTTCATCCAGTTCACTCCGGCCGGCACGGTCACCTTCGTCAACGACCTCTTTCTGAAGATCGTGGGCTTTCAACGGGAGGAGGTGATTGGCAAGCACCACAGTGCGCTCTGCTTCCCGGAGGACGTCAAGACCCGTGATTACGAGAGCCTGTGGCAGGATCTGCGCGGCGGCATCTCCCGCAACGGCCGCTTCATCCGCCAGTCGAAATCGGGCAAGGCTGTCTGGCTGGAGGCCACCTATTTCCCCATCATGATCGATGGCAAGGTGGCACGCGTCGCCAAGGTCGCCTCGGACGTGACCCAGCAGCAGTCTTCCCTCGAGCGTACCCAGGCCCTGCTGGCGGCGCTCGACAAATCCCTGGCAGTGATCGACTTCCAGCCGGATGGCACCGTCATCACCGCCAACCAGAACTTCCTCCACTGCTTCGGCTACCGGCTGGAGGAGGTGGTCGGCAAACACCACCGCCAGTTCTGCGACCCCGAGTTCTACCAGAAAAACCCCAACTTCTGGCGCGATCTCGGCTCGGGGGACATCAAGTCCGGACTCTTCATGCGCCTTGGTCACCGCGGGGAGAAGATCTGGCTGGAGGCGACCTACAATCCCATCTTCAACCACGAGGGCAAGGTGGTCAAAATCATCAAGCTGGCGAGCGACATCACGGAGCGGGTGGAAAAATCCATCTCCACCCGGGAGGCGGCCCAGAAGGCCTGCGCCATCGCCAGCGAAACCGTCGCCAGTGCCGCCAAGGGGCGCGAGGTGATCGACAAGGTGCTGGAGACCTCCTCCCACATCAACACCTCGGTCAACGAGGTGAGCAATCAGATAGATCTGCTCAATCAGCAATCCAAGAGCATAGAGTCCATCATCTCCACCATCAGCGGCATCGCGGATCAGACCAACCTGCTGGCACTCAATGCCGCCATCGAAGCGGCCAGGGCCGGCGAGCAGGGCCGGGGCTTTGCGGTGGTCGCCGACGAGGTGAGGCAGCTGGCGGCCAGAACCTCGACCTCCACCAACGAGATCGTCTCCGTCATCAAGCACAACTCCGACATCACCTCCAAGATCACCCAGACCGTCTCCGTCGTCTCAGGCAAGGCGGTGGCGGGGCAGGATCAGGCCAACATCATCGCCGACGTCATCAAGGAGATCATCGAGGACGCCAACTCGGTCTCGGACACCGTCAAGAGCCTCTCCATCTGAGCTCGGTGCGCACCATCCAAAAACAACGCGGGGCCAGGCCCCGCGTTGTTTTTTGCTCATCCAAGACACGCCAAGAGGCGTCAATCCCCTCCCTGCAGATAGTGCCTCGCCTCCTCGTCGGCCTGACCCAGGGCCAGCTCCCACAACTCGGCGATGCAGAGCCCCTCCTCCCCCACCGCCGCCTCCTCCAGGGCCTCCAGGGCTCTGGCATCGGCCAGGGTAAAAGGGTGGTGGCTCAACAAGGTCTTGGCCTCGGCCAGCAACTTCATGTCGCTCATGGTGTGGCTCCTTCATGGCCAGCATAGGTCCCTGTCCAGACTGTAGCCGATCGGGGGAAAGTCAACTCTGGGCGGCGGCGCTGCGTACCCGGTTTTTGCCCGCTGGCAACTGACCGACCCCGATGCCGGCCAGCACGGCGGCGCAGGCAACCCATTGCAGGGCACCCAGCGTCTCCCCCAGCAGCAGATAGGCGAGCAGCAGGGTGAAGACCGGGATGAGGTTCACATAGGCGGCCGCCAGGGTCACCTTCACCTGGGTCACCGACCAGTTGTAGAGCAGGTAGGCGCCAAGGGTCACGAAGGCGCCGAGGAAGAGGATGACCCCCATGTCCTGCCAGGCCCAGGCTGCAGGCCAGGGGGCACTGAAGGCGAAGGGGGCGAAGAAGAGGGTGCCGACGAAGGCCTGCAGAGCGGTCAGGGTCAGCACGCCGTAGCGGCTGGAGAGCTTCTTGAACACCACCGAGTAGGTGGCGGCGCAAAGCATGGCCCCCATCTCCAGACTGTTGCCGAGCAGGGCGTTGGGAGCGAACTCATCCGCCCCCTCGGCCAGCCCCAGCAGGGCGATGCCACAGATGGCGATGGCAAAACCCAGCAGCTGGCGGCGGCTCACCCGCTCCCTCAGCAGCACGAAGGCCACCAGGGCCACCATCAGGGGCAGCAGCGCACAGACCATGCCCGCCTGCCCGGCACTGGTGTAGCGCAGGGCATTGACCTCCAGCAGGAAATAGAGGCAGGGCTCCAGGGCGCCCATCAGGGCCAGCCAGCGCCAATCCCCTTTTTGATAGTGGAAGTTGCCGAGGTGACGGTAACAGAGCAGCCAGCAGCCCGATGCCACCGCCATGCGCATAAACAGCACCTGACCGAAGGACCAGACCTCCAGCACATGTTTAAGGGCGATAAAGGAGCTGGACCAGAGCAGCATGGCCAGGGTGAGGGTCAGTATGGGTAACGGGCGCACAATGCCTCCATGAATTGGGCCCCCGAATAATAACCATACGGCCTTGCGGTTGTCTAAAGGCACCTAACATCAGATAATACTGCCGCCTTCACACCGGAAAACCCATCGTCAATGACTGAGTACCTGCTTTTACTGGTCAGTACCGTGCTGATCAACAACTTCGTGCTGGTGAAGTTTCTCGGCCTCTGCCCCTTCATGGGCGTCTCCGGCAAGCTGGAAACCGCCATCGGCATGGGACTGGCCACCACCTTCGTGATGACGCTCGCCAGCGCCTGCTCCTATCTGATGGAGCACTATATCCTGATCCCGCTGGACATCGCCTATCTGCGCACCCTGGGCTTCATCCTGGTGATCGCCGTGGTGGTGCAGTTCACCGAGATGGTGATCCGCAAGAGCAGCCCGACCCTCTATCGCCTGCTCGGCATCTTCCTGCCCCTCATCACCACCAACTGCGCCGTGCTGGGCGTCGCGCTGCTGAGCATCAACGAGCGTCACAACTTCATCCAGAGCATCATCTACGGCTTCGGGGCTGCCTGCGGTTTCTCGCTGGTGCTGATCCTGTTTGCCGCCATGCGTGAGCGTCTGGTGGCCGCCGACGTGCCTGCCCCCTTTCGCGGCGTCTCCATCGCCATGGTCACCGCCGGCCTGATGTCCCTGGCCTTCATGGGCTTTACCGGCCTCATCAAGATATAGCGCTATGACTCACATACTCTTTGCCATCCTGGTGCTGGCCCTGCTGGCCCTGGCCTTCGGCATCATTCTGGGCTATGCCGCCGTCAAGTTTCATGTGCAGGCCGACCCCATCGTCGACCAGCTAGATGCCCTGCTGCCCCAGACCCAGTGCGGCCAGTGCGGCTACCCGGGCTGCAAGCCCTACGCCGAGGCCCTGGCCAACGGCGACAAGATCAACAAGTGCGTGCCCGGTGGCGATACCACCATGCGCAAGATAGCGGATCTGATGGGGGTCGAGCCCCAGCCGCTGGACGGTGGCGACGAAGCGGCCGTCCCCGTCAAGAAGGTCGCCTTCATTCACGAGGACATGTGCATAGGTTGCACCAAGTGCATCCAGGCCTGCCCGGTCGATGCCATCCTCGGCGCCACCAAGGCGATGCACACCGTCATCGCGGCCGAGTGCACCGGGTGCGATCTCTGCGTCGACCCCTGCCCGACCGACTGTATCGAGATGATCCCGGTGCCGACCACGGTCGACAACTGGAAATGGGATCTGGCCAAGGTCGCCATTCCGGTCAAGATAGTGGAATAAACAGCGGAGTAACCATGCAGCATCTGCTAGAACGCATCAAAGCCGGCACCCTCTGGGATTTTCACGGTGGCATTCATCCTCCCGAGAACAAGCACCAGTCCAGCCTGACCCCCGTCGTGGACGCGGGTCTCCCCCCCCAGCTCATCATACCGGTGCGCCAGCACGCGGGCCCGGCCGGCGAACTGCTGGTACGGGTGGGTGACAGGGTCAAGAAGGGCCAACCGCTGACCCGTCATGACAAGGGTCGCATAGTGCCGGTGCACGCCTCCACCTCGGGCACCATCACCGCCATCGAACAACACACGGTGGCGCACCCCTCGGGCCTGGACGATCTCTGCGTCATCCTGACCCCGGACGGGGAAGATGCCTGGGGTGAGCGCAACCCCCAACCCGACTACTGGAATCTGGAGCGGGGCGAACTGCTCGAGCGCATCCAGCAGGCGGGCGTCGCTGGGCTCGGTGGCGCCGTCTTCCCGACCCACAGCAAGCTCGATGGCCGCGGCCAGCTCACCGAGATCCTGATCGTCAACGGCCTGGAGTGCGAACCCTACATCACCACAGACGATCGCCTGATGCAGGAGTATGCCGACGAGATCATGGACGGCATCCGGGTGCTCAAGCACCTGCTCAAGCCCAAGCTCACCCTGATCGGGGTGGAAGACAACAAGCCGGCGGCCATCGACGCCCTGACCCGCCATGCCACAGACGAGGATGTGCTGGTCAAGTCGGTGCCGACCAAGTACCCCTCCGGCGGTGCCAAGCAGACCATAGAGCTGCTCACCGGACGCCAGGTGCCCAAGGGAGGCCGGGCGGTCGACATGGGCATCATGGTGCTCAACGTCGCCACCGTGTTCGCCATCAAGCGCGCCATCATCGACGGCGAGCCGCTCATCTCGCGCATCGTCACCCTCACCGGCGACGCCTTCAAAAAGCCCGGCAATGCCTGGGTACGCCTCGGCACCCCGGTGCGCTGGCTGCTGCAACGCTTCGAGCTGCAACCGGAGGCGGATCAGCGGGTCATCATGGGGGGCCCCATGATGGGCTTCACCCTGCCCCATGCCATGGTGCCCGTGGTCAAGGCCACCAACTGCCTGCTCTCCCCCACCCGCGCCGAGCTGCCGCCCCCCGGCCCGGAACAGGCCTGCATCCGTTGCAGCGCCTGTGCCGACGCCTGCCCCGCCAACCTGCTGCCCCAGGAGCTCTACTGGTACAGCCGGGTCAAGGAGTATGACAAGGCCGAGAAGCTCAACCTGTTCGACTGCATAGAGTGCGGGGCCTGTGCCTGGGTCTGCCCGAGCGAGATCCCCCTGGTGCAGTACTACAAGATTGCCAAGGATGACATCCGCGAGGTCCGTGCCGAGCACGAGAAGGCGGAGCGCGCCAAGCAGCGCTTCGAGGCCAAGCAGGCCCGCTTCGAGCGGGACAAGGCCGCGCGGGAGGCTCGCCACGCCGAGGCCGCCGCCCAGCGTCGCCAGGCCATGGCCGCGGCCGGGGGGGATGATCCCGTCGCCGCCGCCCTGGCCCGCCTCAAGGCCAAGCAGGATGCCGCCAGCGCAGAGACTCCGCCGGACAACGCCGCCATGATGGCCGCCCGCGAGGCGCGCAAGCAGGAGGCGCTGGCGCGCCGCGCCGCCAAGGCGGTCGAGACCGCACAGCCGGATGATGCCGGCACGGCTGTCGTTGCCGAAGCCGATCCCAAGAAGGCCGCCATTGCCGCCGCCCTGGCTCGCGCCAAGGCCAAGAAGGCTGCCCAGGCTGCCGGTGACGAGGCCAGCAACACGGCTGCTGCCCCGGGCGAGCCGGTGGCTGAGCCCGCCCCCGAGGCCGACCCCAAGAAGGCCGCCATCGCCGCCGCCCTGGCCCGCGCCAAGGCCAAGAAGGCTGCCCAGGCTGCCGGTGACGAGGCCAGCAACACGGCTGCCGCTCCGGGCGAGCCGGTGGCCGAGCCCGCTGCCGAGGTCGACCCCAAGAAGGCGGCCGCCGCCGAGGTCGCGCCCGATGCGCCAGTCCCCTCAAGGGACGCCGTGAGCGACATGCAGGCCGCCCCGAGCGAGCCGGTGGCCGAGCCCGCTGCCGAGGCCGATCCCAAGAAGGCGGCCATCGCGGCTGCCATCGCCCGCGCCAAGGCCAAGAAGCTGGCGGCCGCCGCCGAGGTCGCGCCCGACGCACCCGTCCCCTCAAGTGACGCCGTGAGCGACACGCAGGCCGCCCCGGGCGAGCCGGTGGCCGAGCCCGCCCCCGAGGTCGACCCCAAGAAGGCCGCCATCGCTGCTGCCATCGCCCGCGCCAAGGCCAAGAAGCTGGCGGCCGCCACCGAGGTCGCGCCCGAGGCACCCGTCCCCTCAAGTGACGCCGTGAGCGACATGCAGGCCGCCCCGAGCGAGCCGGTGGCTGAGCCCGCCCCCGAGGTCGACCCCAAGAAGGCGGCCATCGCCGCTGCCATCGCCCGCGCCAAGGCCAAGAAGCTGGCGGCCGACGCCGCGGCGCACACCCCTTCCCCTTCGACCGACAAGAGCCACTGATCCATGTTCAATCTCGCGAGTGCGCCCTTCGCCCATAACCGCAGACAGACCCAGACCCTGATGCTGCTGGTGATCCTGGCCTGTCTGCCCGGCTTCCTGGCCCAGACCTGGTTCTTCGGCTGGGGGACCCTGATCCAGATCCTGCTGGCCCTGGTGACGGCCCTGGGCTGCGAGGCCCTGGTCCTGCGCCTGCGCGGCCGCCCTGTCAAACCGGCCCTGCTGGACGGCAGCGCGGCCCTCACCGCCGTGCTGATCGGCCTCTCCCTGCCCCCCCTGCTGCCCTGGTGGATGCTGGTGCTGGGCACCGCCTTTGCCATCATCATCGCCAAGCATCTCTATGGCGGGCTCGGTCAGAACCTGTTCAACCCGGCCATGGTGGCCTATGTGCTGCTGCTGGTCTCCTTCCCGGTCCAGATGACCAGCTGGCTGCCCCCCTCCAGCATCGCCGCCTACGGGGTCGACTTTGGGGACGCCGTCTCGGTGATCTTCACCGGCTTCAGCCTGGACGGCTACAGCCTGGCGCAGCTCAAGCAGGGGGTGGATGGCCTGACCATGGCCACTCCCCTCGACACCCTGAAGACGGGCCTGACCCAGGGGCTCACCGCCAGCGAAGTGATGACTCACGCCGTGTTTGAGGGTTGGGGCGGGATTGGCTGGAGCTGGGTCAACCTCGGCTACCTGCTGGGTGGCCTCTTCCTGCTGCAGCAGAAGGTGATCAACTGGCGCATTCCCACCGCCGTGCTGGGGGCCCTGCTGCTGTCTGCCACCCTGGGTTATCTGGCCACGCCGGACGCTACCGCCACCCCCATGCTGCACCTGTTCAGCGGCGCCACCATGCTGGGGGCCTTCTTCATCGCCACCGATCCGGTGAGCGCCAGCACCACGGCCAGGGGTCGCCTCATCTACGGCGTGCTGATCGGCGTGCTGGTCTACCTGATCCGCCGCTTCGGCGGCTACCCGGACGCCTTCGCCTTCGCCGTGTTGCTCGCCAACCTCTGCGTGCCGCTCATCGACAGCCTGACTCGCCCCAAGGTCTATGGGGATCGCCGCAAATGACTTCATCTTTGACTTCTCATACCAGCGGAACCGGAGCCACAACATGTTAAAGAGCATGCGTAAAAACGGCGTCACCCTGGCCCTGTTCGCCCTCGGCTGCACCGCCATGGTGGTGCTGACCAACGAGCTGACCCGGGATCGCATCGCCCACCAGCAACAGCTGGAGAAGCTGCGCACCCTGGAGGCCCTGCTGCCGGCGGGGAGCTATGACAACGATCTGGTGGCCAGCTGCAGGCTGGTCACCAGCCGCGAGTACCTGGGCAGCGATCAGCCCATGCCGCTCTACACCGCGACCCTCAAGGGGGAGCACACCGGCTATGCGCTGGAAACCGTGGCCCCCGACGGCTACAGTGGTGCCATTCGCATGGTGGTCGGCACAGATGCCAGCGGCGCCATCAGCGCGGTGCGGGTGCTGGCTCACAAGGAGACCCCGGGTCTTGGCGACAAGATAGAGCTGAAAAAATCGAGCTGGATAGAGAGCTTCGTCGGCAAGTTCCTCACCAAGGAGAACGCGGCAAGCTGGGCGGTGAAGAAGGATGGTGGCGAATTTGACGCCTTCACCGGCGCCACCATCACCCCCCGCGCCGTGGTCAAGGCGGTGAAGAATCTGCTGCTGCTGCAACAGGAGCACCCTGAGCTGCTGCAAGAGGCCCCCTCCTGTGACGCCACCCCCTGACACCGGAGCCCCGTATGGCGCATACAACGGAACAAGCAATGGAACAAGTTGATGTGATTGACGGCCAGAGCCCGGCCGATGAGGGCAACAGCCGCCGCGAGGAGCTCAAGGAGCTGATGCTGCAGGGGCTGTGGAAGAACAACCCCTCCCTGGTGCAGGTGCTGGGGCTCTGCCCGACCCTGGCGGTCTCCTCCACCTTTACCAATGCCCTGGGGCTGGGTCTTGCGACCATGGTGGTGCTGGTCTGCTCCAACCTGGCCGTCTCCCTGGTGCGCAACTGGGTGCCCAAGGACATTCGCATCCCGGTCTACGTGATGATCATCGCGGCCCTGGTGACCAGCGTGCAGCTGTTGATGAACGCCTACACCTATGGCCTCTATCAGGCGCTCGGCATCTTCATCGCCCTCATCGTCACCAACTGCGTCATCATAGGCCGGGCCGAGGCCTATGCCTCCAAGAACCCGCCCCTGCTGGCGGCCATCGACGGCTTCATGATGGGGCTGGGCTTCACCCTGGTGCTGCTGTTGCTGGGGGGCCTGCGTGAGATCATCGGCATGGGCACCCTGTTCGACGGCGCCGATCTGCTGCTGGGGGAGTGGGCCAGGTCCCTGCGCATCGAGCTGTTCCACGCCGATGCCAGCCTGCTGCTGGCCATTTTGCCGCCGGGGGGCTTCATCGGCCTGGGGCTGCTCATCGCCGGCAAGAACGCCATCAACGACTGGATGGGCCGCAAGCAGCGTGCCGACAAGGCGCACTGCAGCCTGCCCGCAGCCGGTGCCCGCACCACCCAGCTCTGAGGGCTGGCACCAAGACAGACATGAGACGCGATGAATAACCAAAAACGCAGAGAGATACTGGAGCGGCTGCGGGAGAACAACCCGCACCCCACCACCGAACTCAACTTCAGCTCGCCGTTCGAGCTGCTGATCGCCGTGCTGCTGTCGGCTCAGGCGACCGATGTCAGCGTCAACAAGGCCACCGACAAGCTCTATCCGGTGGCCAATACCCCGGCCGCCATGCTGGCTCTCGGGGTGGACGGCGTGAAGGAGTACATCAAGACCATAGGCCTGTTCAACACCAAGGCCGAGAACGTCATCAAGACCTGCGCCATCCTGCTGGAGCGCCACGGTGGCGAGGTGCCAGAAAATCGCGAGGCACTGGAAGCCCTGCCGGGGGTGGGCCGCAAGACCGCCAACGTGGTGCTCAACACCGCCTTCGGCTGGCCCACCATAGCGGTCGATACCCATATCTTCCGGGTGTCGAATCGCACCGGCTTCGCGGTGGGCAAGAACGTGGATCAGGTCGAAGAGAAGCTGCTGAAGGTGGTGCCCGCCGAGTTCAAGCTGGATGTGCACCACTGGCTCATCCTGCACGGGCGCTACACCTGTCTGGCGCGCAAGCCACGCTGCGGCTCCTGTATCATCGAAGACCTGTGCGAGTACAAAGAAAAGGTCTACCCGGAGAGCTGAGCAATGGGGCGCCGCCACAGCCACCCGCCTGGCTCGCACACGTCTACGGCCGTGGCTCCTGTATCCTCGAAGAGTTGTGCGAATACAAAGAAAAGGTCTACCGGCAGAGCTGAACGATCTCCTGTCCGTTCACTGCCCGACCTCAAGACCTAGATTGAAAGCAGTACCAATCACCAACCCGGAGAATTGAGCAATGAGAATTCTGCATACCATGCTGCGCGTCGGCGACCTGCAACGCTCCATCGACTTCTACACCCGCGTGCTGGGCATGACACTGCTGCGCAAGAGCGAGAACAGCGAATACAAGTACACCCTGGCCTTCGTCGGCTACGGTGACGAGAAGGACGAGGCCGTCATCGAACTCACCTACAACTGGGGCGTGAGCGAGTACGAGCTGGGCTCCGCCTACGGCCACATCGCCCTGGAAGCGGACGACATCTATGGCACCTGCGACGCCCTGCGCGCCGCCGGCGCCAAGATCACCCGCGAGCCGGGCCCGGTCAAGGGTGGCACCACTGTCATCGCCTTCGTGGAAGACCCGGACGGTTACAAGATTGAGCTGATCGCCAAGAAAGACACGGGAACCGGCCTCGGCGTCTGAGCCAGACCGGCACCCTCGCGGTGACATAGCAAACGGGGCCCTGGGGCCCCGTTTTTGTTGCTACTCTGCCAGCCGCCACCATCAGGCGAGGCGGAAGCGGCCTATGGTCTGGCGCAGGCTCGCCGCCAGCTGGCTCAGCTCCAGGCAGGCGCGGGCGGTGTGATCGGCACCGGTCGCCACCTCGTTGGAAGACTCGTTGATCCGCTCCACGTTGCGGCCCAGCTCGTCGGAGACCGCATCCTGCTCGCCGCAGGCGCTGGCGATCTGGATCGCCATGTCGGCAATCTGGCCGACCGCCTCCTCGATCTGCTGGATCCCCGAGCTGGTCTGCTCGCTCTGGCTCACGCACTGGCGGATCATCTCGCAGCTCTGGCTGGTCACCGCCTTCGCCTGGTTGGCACGGGCCTGCAGGGTTTCGATGATGGCGACGATCTCGCCGGTCGAGGCCTGGGTACGGCCCGCCAGGGTGCGCACCTCATCGGCCACCACCGCGAAGCCGCGCCCCTGCTCGCCGGCGCGGGCCGCCTCTATGGCGGCATTGAGCGCCAGCAGGTTGGTCTGATCGGCGATGCCGCGAATGACGTCCACCACCAGATTGATCTGGGCCGATTCGCGCTCCAGCTCCGCCACCAGGGTGCCCGCCTGCTCCATCTCCTCGGCAACCCGGGTGATGGCCACCAGGGCGCCCTGCACATCCTGATTGCCGCGACGGGCCAGGGCATTGGCCGAGCTGGCAGATTCCGAGGCGACCTCGGTGTTGCCCGCCACATCGGCCACCGTCGCCTTCATCTGGGCCATGGCGGTCGCCACCAGGGAGATCTCCTGCTGCTGGCTCTGGATCCCCTGGGCCGACTGCTCGGAGACGGCGCTCACCTCCTCGATGGCGGCCCCCAGCTGGGTCACGGCGGCGACCACCTCCTCGATGAGACCGCGCAGGTTGTCCTGCATCTTGAGGGAGGCACTGGCCAGCATGCCCAGCTCATCCTGCCCTATGTGCTGGCGATCCAGCCTGTGGGTCAAGTTCCCCTGCGCGATGGCATTGGCCTGGGCGACCACGGCCTGCAGCGGCAGGCAGATCTGGCGCGTGAGGAACCAGGTCATCACCCCCATGAACAGCAGCAGGGCGCCGATGCTCACAGTGGCGAAGGTCGTCACCATGTTGACGCTGCCAAGCAGGCTGCCGCGGTTCTCCTTGACGAAGCCGAGGTTCACGTCCACCAGGGCGTTGACCCCCTGCTCCAGCTCGGTGTAGCTCCCGTTGGACTGGAACAGCGCGTCCCTGGCCTGCTCCTTGAGCCCCTGCACCAGCAGGCTGTCGACCCGGTTGACCGCGCTCAGGTAGTGCAGCCACTGCTGCTTGGCCCGGTTGAACACCTGGCGCTCATGCTCGGCCCCGACGGTGGCCTCATAGGCGCTAAGGGCGCGCTCCACCTTGGCCACGCTCTCCTGGATGCGGCCGCGACGGGCCTGCACATCGGCGGCGTCCTCGACCATCAGCAGGGCAAACTGGGCGCGGCGCACATAGGAGACGTCGTAGAGCAAGTTCTCTACCGAGATCACGCTCGGCAGGGTGGAATCGGTAAAATTGAGTACCCGATCCCGTACTCCGCGCAGTTCGCTGGCGAGGAAAAGACCGAATATGACGTTGATGGCGGCGATAACCGCAAAGACCACGGCAATCTTCTTGCCGATGGAGAGGTTCTTGTAAGACATGTTGACTGGTGATCCTCGACTGCTGATAAGCAGGTGCACTGTGGCGATCACATCCGTGTAAACGGTGACCCGAGACTCCTGACGGGAAAATGAAACAACACGAACAAGCGGGGAAGAGCGTTCGCAGGCGCGCACCCTATCACAGCTGCCGCCCTCGCTCATCCCTCTCGTGTTGTACAGGGCCATGTCGTTTGGCATGTGCCCGGGATACAAGAGCGACCGGATGACCACAAACTTGAGCCGATTGCCCCAATCGTCCCGCCATCATGGACAAACGGGAGGCCAGGTTATGTAATGGCCCTCTCGTCTCTCCCAACCACAATCCCCCGAGGCCCCATGGATAACGCGTCGACCCTCAGCCCCTCCTGGTCAGTCCAACTGCGCGAGCAGATAGCGGATCGCCCCCTCATCGCCCTGGGACTGCTGCTCGCCCTGGCCGCCGTGCTGCTGCTCCTGTTGCAGAGCCTCATCCTGCTGGCGGCCGGTGACATCAGCCCCGGGGTGCGTTATGGCCTCATCGGCGGCGTCGCCGGGTTTGCCGCCACGGCGCTGGGCGCCCTGCCCGCCCTGTTCCTGCGATCTGTTCCCCAGCGGGTGGAAGACGCCATGCTAGGCTTTGCCGCCGGCATGATGCTGGCAGCCAGCGCCTTCTCCCTGCTGCTGCCGGGGCTGGAGGCGGCCGAGGGGATCACAGGTGACGGTTTTCTCGCCGCCGCCGTGGTGGTGGCCGGCATGACCCTCGGGGTCTTGCTGATGCTGGGGCTGGATCAGTTCACCCCCCACGAGCACGACAAGACAGGCCCCTGCGGCCCCGGCCACGAGAGCTGCTCCCGGGTCTGGCTGTTCGTGTTTGCCATCGCCCTGCACAACCTGCCGGAAGGCATGGCCATCGGGGTCAGCTTCTCCCAGGGGGACATGGCGGTGGGGCTGCCGCTCACTACCGCCATCGCCCTGCAGGACATCCCCGAGGGGCTGGCGGTGGCGCTCGCCATGTGCGCCGCCGGCTTTCGCCCCTCGGTCGCCGTCATGGTGGCCATCGGCAGCGGCCTGCTGGAACCGCTCGGCGCCCTGCTCGGGGTCGGGCTCGCCAGCGGCATGGCCATCGCCTACCCCATAGGTCTCGGGCTCGCGGCAGGCGCCATGTTGTTCGTGGTCTCCCACGAGGTGATCCCCGAGACCCACCGCAACGGCCACCAGACCCACGCCACCCTTGGCCTGATGGCCGGCTTTGCCCTGATGATGACGCTGGATACGGCCTTGGGTTGATATGGGTGCAAGAGGCCGGGGCAGGATGCAAGCCTTCTGGTGACCCCCGAGACCCACCGCAACGGCCATCAGACCCATCTCCACCCGGGGCTGATGGCCGGCTTGCCCTGATGATGACGCAAGATACGGCCTTGGGTTGATATGGAGGATGCAACCTCGGGGCTTCCACGCAGTGGACTCCAATCCCATCACCACGGTCACCAGACCCATCACCTCCCGGGGCCGATGGCCGGCTTTGCTTTGATGATGACGCAAGATACGGCCTTGGGTTGATAACACGCTGATAAATAGCCTAATGTCTAGTTCCTTGCGTTCCTGATCCGGCTGATGATGGGTTAGCGTCGCCCCTATCGAGACCCTGCATGAGATGATCTTCCGGATGGCTCTGCTGCTTTGCCTGCTTGCCCCAGCCAGTGGGGCCGTCGGTGCCACCGAGGTTTACCACACGGCGGCACAAGCCGATTCGGCCCCCAAATACCTGACCCTGGCGGGAGGGAAGATCGGCGGGATCTGCGTCGATCTGTTTCGGCGCATGGAGGCACGGGAGCCGACCCTGCGCATCGCGGGAGATCAGGCCTCCCTGCCCCTCAAGCGCCTGGAGAAGAAGGTGCGGCACGGCCAGCTGGATTTCATCTGCGGCGTGGGAGACAGCCCGGAGCGCCGCAGCCAGTTCGTCTACCTGCAACCCGCCATCTTCACGGTGCGCTACCACCTGGCGGTGCGCAGCGACGATCCGGTCGAGATCCGGGGCTGGGAGGACGTCAGGGCACTCGGTCAGCAGGGGATCATCCTCATCAATCACGGCAGCGGCGCCATCGCGCGGCTCCAGGCCATCGGCGGCCTCCTCATCGACAGCGGCGGAATAGGCAGCAAGGCCAACTACGACAAGCTGTTGATGAAGCGGGCGCGCTTCGTCTACTACCGCTCCCCGGGGTTTGAATCCGATCTGCGCGAGCATGGGCTGGGGGAGCGGATCCGCATTCTCCCCACAGTGATGGAAGAGACCCCCTTCTACATACTGTTCCACCGCCACAGTGCCCCCGAGCGACTGACCCTGTTTGCCAACACCCTGCAACGGCTCGCGACAAGTGGCGAACTGGCCGCCCTGGTCGAGCGCTACCGCTGACGCAGGAGATGCCCCGGCAGCCCCACAGGAATGCTCGGCGTCACCGCCAAGTTTTGTTATCATCCCCGCCAACTTTTCCGGCCCAGCGGCCACAGAGACGAGGTAGATGATGAAAGTAGGTATTATCGGCGCCATGGAGCAGGAAGTGGCCCTGCTGCGCAGCCAGCTCAGTGAACCCACCACCCTGCAACTGGGCGGCTGCGAGTTCTATCAGGGCCGTCTGGCCGGTAAAGAGGTGATCCTGACCCGCTCCGGCATCGGCAAGGTTGCCGCCAGCGTCGCCACCAGCCTCCTGCTGGAAAAATTTGCCCCCGACTGCGTCATCAACACCGGCTCCGCCGGCGGCTTCGCACAGGACCTGCACATCGGGGACGTGGTCATCGCCAGCGAGATGCGTTTCCACGACGTGGACGTGACCGCCTTCGGCTACGAGATGGGTCAGATGGCCCAGCAGCCCGCCGCCTTCCCCTGCGATGACAAGCTCATCGCCCTGGCCCAGGCCTGCATCGCCGAGCAAGGCAAGCACCAGACCAAGGTCGGCCTCATCTGCACCGGTGATCAATTCATGTGCAAGCCGGACGCCATCGCCAAGGCCCGCGCCGACTTCCCGCAGATGCTGGCAGTCGAGATGGAAGGGGCCGCCATCGGCCAGGTATGCCACATGTTCAAGGTGCCCTATCTGGTGGTGCGCGCCATGTCCGACATCGCCGGCAAGGAGCAGGTGGAATCCTTCGATGCCTTCATCGAGGTGGCGGGTCAACACTCCGCCGAGGTGATCATGGCGCTGCTCGGCAAGCTGTGATCGACACCCTTCCCTGGGACGACCTGATGACTGCCCTCGCCTCGACGACGGCGGCCATCATGGTGGGTGCCGCCCTGCTGGAGGCCCTGCTGCCCTGGCCCGCGCGTTTCAGGCCCGGCGCCACTGTGCCGCTGCTGGCCCGCCTCGGCCACAAGGTGTATCGCCCGGACGGTTCGCCCGGTCAGCAACGCCAGGCGGGGCTGCTGGCCCTGCTGGTGGTCTGGGTGCCCTGCGCCGCCGGCCTCTGGGCGGTACGCAACCTCTCCCTCTCCGAGCCTTTGTTCGACCTGCTGTTCCTGCTGCTGATGCTGGAGTCGCGCCCCCTGCGGGAGCTCGCCCAGGGGAGTCGCGCCCTGGCGGCCCAGGAGACGCTGGTGGTGGCGAGGTTGCAGGCAGCAAGCTGGCTCAGACGAGAGACGGGCGCCCTGTCGGTGATGGGATTGAACAAGGCGGTGAGCGAGACCTGCGTGCTGCGCCTCGTTGGGCAGTGGGCCGGCCCCCTGCTGGGCTTTGCCCTGGCCGGGGTGCAGGGAGCCCTGCTCTGGCGCCTCGCCCAGCTGATGAATCAGGCCTGGAGCCCGAAACAGGCGGAGTTCGTCCACTTCGGCCGCGCCGCCAGTGCGCTCTATCAGGGGCTCTGCGCCCCCGCCATATTGCTGCTGGCGCTCCCCCTCGCGCTGACCCGATTACGCCAGCTTGGGGGCAAGCTGCGCCTTGCCCTGCGCTGGCCCTATCCGGCCATGGGCGCCCTGCTCGGCCTGCTGGCACAGAGCACGGGCAGCCGCCTCGGGGGCCCCCGCTACTATCAGGGCCAGCTGGTGCGCCTCCCGGTGTTGGGCGATGGGAGCGAGCCCGACGCCACCCTGCCCCGGCGCCTGCTCCATCGCCTGCTGCTGATCGGCTGGGGCTGGCTCGGGCTCTCGCTGATCCTGACCCTGATGGCACTGACTCATGGCTGACCGCTTCCCCCTTCGCACCCTCTGCCTGCTGCTGTGCCTGCTCGGCTTGCCCCTGTCAGGCGCGGCGGCCCCCCCGCAGCGCATCATCAGCCTCACCCCCCACCTGACCGAGCTGTTGTACGACATAGGGGCCGGGGATCGCATAGTGGCCACCGACGATGCCTCCGATTTCCCCCCCGAGGTGGCGCCCCTGCCACGGGTCGCCAACTACCGCAGCATCAACCTGGAGGCCCTGCTGGCCCAGAAGCCGGATCTGGTGGTGGCCTGGCGCTCGGCCCAGTCCCGCATGCTGGCCCCCGTCGAGAAGCTCGGCATCCCCGTCTTCTACTCGGAGCCCACCGACTTTGCCTCCCTGGCCGACGAGATGCGCAGCCTGGGGCGCCTGCTCGGCACCCGGCAGAAGGCCGACCAGCAGGCCGACGCCTATCTGGCCAGACTCGATGCCCTGAAACAGCGCTACGGCAAGCCCAAGCCAGTCTCGGTCTTCTATCAGCTCTGGTATCCGCCGCTCACCAGCGTCAACGACTCGACCTGGCCGGGCCACGCCATCAGGCTCTGCGGTGGCCGCAATATCATGGCGGATGCCAGCTCCCCCTACCCCCAGGTCGGGCTGGAGCAGGTGATCAAGGCCAACCCCGGGCTCATCCTGGCCGGCAGCCGGGATCCCGCCGTGCTGGCCCACTGGCGCCAGTGGTCCATGCTGGATGCCGTCAAGCAGCAGCGGCTCGTTCTCATCAACCCGGATGAACTGCACCGCTTCACCCCGCGGGCCCTCAACGCGGTGGAGCAGGTATGCGAGGCGATCGCCGGCAGTAGCCCGCCATCGGCCTGATCCCGGGCGTCGCAGCGGGTTGGCCCTCCGATGGCTCGCGACAAGATATGGCATAGAATATGCTTTCCACTCTGACAGATACTCACTCCATAACGGGACTATGACATGTTCAACGGCAAAACGATCCTGATCACCGGGGGTACCGGCTCCTTTGGCAAGAAATTCATCGAGACGGTCCTCTCCCTGTACACGCCGAGCCGTTTGATCGTCTATTCCCGTGATGAACTCAAGCAATTCGAGATGCAGCAGCGCTTCAACAACCCCTGCATGCGTTACTTCATCGGCGATGTGCGCGATGCCGAGCGACTCAACATGGCCATGCACGGCGTGGACTTCGTGGTTCATGCCGCCGCCCTCAAGCAGGTGCCGGCCGCCGAGTACAACCCCATGGAGTGCATCAAGACCAATATCTATGGGGCGGAAAATGTCATCAAGGCGGCCCTCAACAACGGGGTCGAGAAGGTAATCGCCCTCTCCACCGACAAGGCTGCCAACCCGGTCAACCTCTATGGCGCCACCAAGCTCTGCTCCGACAAGCTGTTCGTCGCCGCCAATAATATGGCGGGCAGGCACCCGACCATCTTCTCCGTAGTGCGCTACGGCAACGTGGTGGGATCCCGCGGCTCTGTGGTGCCCTTCTTCGACCGGTTGATCAAGGAAGGCGCCAGCCGCCTGCCCATCACCCATGCCGAGATGACCCGCTTCTGGCTCACCCTGCAACAGGGAGTGGAGTTCGTGCTGACCAACTTTGTCCGCATGAAGGGGGGGGAAGTGTTCGTTCCCAAGATCCCGTCCGTGCGCATCACGGATCTCGCCAGCGCCATGGCCCCCGAGCTGCCCCAGGAGATCATCGGCATACGCCCGGGCGAGAAGCTGCACGAGGTGATGTGCCCGGCCGATGACTCCTACCATACCTATGAGTTCAAGGACTACTACGTCATCGCCCCCAGCATCACCTTCACGAGTCGCAACAATGACTTCGCGATCAATGCCCTGAAGGAGCAGGCGACCCTGGTCGAGCCCGGCTTCGAATACAATTCCCTCAATAATCGCCATTTCCTGTCGATAGAGGAATTGAAAACGATGAACCAGCAGGTGCTAGCCGAATGATCCCCTATGGACGCCAATCCATCACAGATGAAGATATCGACGCCGTCGTTGCCGTCCTGAAGTCGGACTATCTGACACAGGGCGAGGCGGTCCCCGCCTTTGAACAGGGGCTGGCCGACTACTGCCATGCCCCCCATGTGATCGCCTGCAGCAACGGCACCACGGCCCTGCATCTCGCCTGCGCCGCGCTGGAACTGGGAGCGGATGACTGGGTCTGGGTCTCGGCCATCAGTTTCGTCGCCTCCGCCAACTGTGCCCGCTATTGCGGCGCCCAGGTGGACTTCGTCGATGTGGAACCCGATACCGGCAACCTCTGCGTGGCGGCGCTGCGCGAGAAGCTGCAAGGCGTTCAGGGCAGCGCTCGTCAGCCCAGGGTCCTGGTCGCCGTGCACCTGGCAGGCCAGCCCTGCGATCTTGCCGAGATTGGCGCCCTGTGCCGGCAATATGGCGTTCACCTCATCGAGGATGCCTGCCATGCCCTGGGGGCCAGCTATCAGGGGGACCCCATCGGAAGCTGTGCCCACAGCGACATGACCGTCTTCAGCTTCCACCCCGTGAAACCCATCACCACGGGGGAAGGGGGCGCGGTAACCACCCGCAGTGCCGAGCTGGCCGCCAGGCTTCGCCTCTATCGCAGTCATGGCATCACCCGGGATCCCGCACAGTTGAGCGTCGACAGTCCGGGGGGCTGGTACTACGAGCAGCAGGTGCTCGGCTTCAACTACCGCCTGACCGACATCCAGGCGGCGCTGGGGTTAAGCCAGCTCGCTCGCCTGCCGCTGTTCATCGACAGGCGTCGGCAGTTGGCCGCCCGCTACGGCGAGCTGCTGACCCGACTGCCGGTGCAACCCCTGCGCCAGATGGATGACTGCCGCAGCGGCTATCACCTCTATGTGGTCCGGGTTCACGACCGGGACCGGGTGTTTGCACAACTGAGGGAGGCCGGTATCGGCGTCAACGTCCACTACATGCCCATTCCGGCCCAACCCTATTACCGTGATCTCGGCCATGACCCCGCCGATTACCCCGGTGCCCAGGCCTATTACCGACAAGCCATCAGCCTTCCCCTGTTCCCTGCCCTCTCATCGGCCGAGCAGGACAAGGTGGTCGAAGCCCTGGAGTCGGTGCTATGCGCCTAGCCCTCGGCACTGTCCAGTTCGGCCTCGATTACGGCATCAGCAACCACACTGGCGAGGTTGCTGATGCCGAGCTAGGCGCCATCCTGACTCTGGCCCGCAAGCTGGGGATGGATACCCTGGACACAGCCCAGGCCTACGGCAAGGCCGAGACAAGGCTAGGGCTTTGCAACACCGCCGACTTTCAAGTCATCACCAAGCTGTCACCGAGCATAGATGCCGCGAACCTAGCCTCCTCTTTGGAGTCCAGTCTGCAACGACTGGCCCGAGCCAGCGTCGAGGGCCTGCTGCTGCACCGCAGCCAGGACGCCAGCCCTGCCCTGTTCGAGCAGTTGGCGGATTTCCAACATCAGGGCAAGGTGGGCAAGGTGGGGGTCTCCGTCTACTCCCCCGAGGAGCTGGCACTCTGGCTGGATCAGGGTTATCCCCTGGAGCTGGTGCAGCTCCCCGCCAACCTGCTCGATCAACGCTTCCTGCGCTCGGGCTGGCTCGACCGGTTGCAGGCCATGGGGTGTGAAATCCATGTGCGATCCCTCTTCCTGCAAGGCCTGCTGCTGATGCAGCCGGCCCTTCGTCCCGCTTATTTCGACGCCTTCAGTGAACCGCTCGCGCGGCTGGATGAGTGGCATCCCCACCTCTCCCCCCTCCACAAGGCGCTCGCCCTGATCCCGGCCCTGCCCCAGGTCAGCCGCTTCGTGGTGGGGGTCTGTCATGCCCACGAGCTGGCGGCCATCGCCTCGGCCTATGCCCATCTGCATCCGTGCCATGACGACGACCTGGCCGCCCTCACCTGTGACGAGCCGACCCTCATCAACCCAGCCTTGTGGAGAACATCATGATCCTCGGGATCCTGCAGGCCAGAGCCAGCTCCAGCCGACTGCCTGGCAAGGTGCTCAAGCCCCTGCTCGGCGAGCCCATGCTCGCCCGCCAGATTGAACGGCTCAAGCGTTCGACCAGGCTGGATCAGCTGGTGGTCGCCACCAGCGACCAGCGCGAGGATGAGGCCATTGCAGCGCTCTGCACCCAGCTGGGGGTACCCTGTTTCCGCGGTCCGCTTGACGATGTGTTGCAGCGTTTCCATCTGGCCGCACAACCCTTCGGGGCCAGCCAGATAGTGCGGCTCACCGGGGATTGCCCCCTCGCGGATCCCGCTCTCATCGACGAGCTTATCGAGCTGCATCTGACCGGCGGTTACGACTACAGCAGCAACTGCTGGGATCCCAGCTACCCGGACGGCCTGGACGCCGAGATCTTAAGTGCCGCCACCCTAGACTTGCTCGCCGAGCGCGCACACACCCCGGCCCAGCGCGAGCACGTGACCTACTACATCCGCCAGCATGAGGATCAGTTCAAGATAGGGACATTGAGCCGTATCCCCAGCCTGGCCCACCTGCGCTGGACGGTGGACGAGCCCGCCGACTTCACCCTGGTCGAACAGATTTATCAGCGGCTTTATCCGTCAAACCCGGCATTTGCCACCGGCGACATTCTCGCCCTGCTGGCGCGGGAGCCGGCGCTTGCGACCCTGAACACTCAACATCAACGCAATGAGGGGCTGGCAAGCTCGCTGGCCAAGGAGAACCACTCATGACCTCACGTTATCAGCATTCACTGGCGCTCTCCGCCCGGGCCGAGCAGAGCATTCCTTTAGGCTCCCAGACCTTCTCCAAGAGCCGCCTCTGCTTCCCCTATGGCGCCGCCCCGCTCTTTATCGAGCGTGGCCAGGGCGCCAGGGTATGGGATGTGGATGGCAACGAGTATCTCGACTTTGCCAGCGGCCTTCTGGCCATCAGCCTGGGTTACTGCGACCCGGATGTGAACCAGGCCGTGCTGGAGCAGCTCAATCTGGGCTCCATCTTCTCCCTTCCCCATAGGCTGGAAACCGAGGTCGCGGAGCAGCTGATCGAGCTTATCCCCTGCGCCGAGATGGTTCGCTTTGGCAAGAACGGCACCGACGCCACCTCCGCCTGCATCCGCCTCTCCCGCGCCGTCACCGGTCGGGAGCGGGTCGCCGTCTGCGGCTACCACGGCTGGCAAGACTGGTACATCGGCTCCACCACCCGCCATCTGGGGGTGCCCGAGTGCGTACGCGAGCTGACCCACCGCTTCGACTACAACGATCTGGGCTCCATCAGGGCCCAGCTGGAAACCCATCCCGGCGAGTTTGCCGCCGTGATCCTGGAGCCCATGAACGTCGCCTGGCCCGCCCCGGACTTCCTGCCCGGTCTGCGCCAGCTCTGCGACGAACACGGCGCCCTGCTCATCTTCGATGAGACCATCACCGGCTTTCGCTTCCACCTCGGCGGCGCCCAGACCCTGTTCGGGGTCACGCCGGATCTGGCCGCCTTTGGCAAGGGCATGGCCAACGGCTTCCCCATCTCCGCCGTGGTGGGTCGCCGCCAGTACATGGGCCGCATGGAGGATATCTTCTTCTCCGGCACCTTCGGCGGCGATGCCATCGCCCTGGCGGCGGCCAACGCCGTCATCAGGAAGATGCGCCGGCTCGACGTGCCCGCCAGACTGGCCGAGCGGGGCCAGCAACTGCTGAGCGGACTCGATACCCTGCTCCAGCAGTTGAACGCCCCGAGCTGGCTGCAAAGCGCCGGCCACCCGAGCTGGAGCTTCCTGCTCATCGGCGACTCGGCCAACCACTCCAGCTGGCTGCTGAAAAGCTACTTCATCCAGGAGCTGTGCAAGCGCGGCATTCTTAGCCTCGGCAGCCACAACCTCAATCTCGCCCACAGCGAACAGGACGTTCAAACTCTGCTGGCCGTCTATGCCGATATCCTGCCGGCGCTTATCCGGCTGGATGCAGACAAGGCCATTCATCAGGCCCTGGATGGCGAACCCATCCAGCCGGTGTTCAAGGTGCGCTGAGTGCTGCCCCTGTGGATCTTCAGTGAAGGGGACAGAGTCCGGGGCCTGGGGCACCTCAGCCGTTGCAGCGCCTATGCGCAGGCCTGGCGACAACAGGGGGGCGCCGTCCACTGGGTGGTCGAGGGCGATGATCTTGCCAGCGCCCTGCTCAAGGAGGAGACCGTCAGTTGGGGAAACTGGCAGCAACAACACATCTCCCCACGGCAGGCGGTCGCCATTGTCGACTCCTACTCGGCCAGCCTGGCCACGCTTGAGAGCATCGCAGCCGGTTTCCTGCGGGTGATATATCTCGATGACACCGAGCGCCTGGACTATCCAGAGGGGTTGGTGATCCACGCCAGTCCGGGCGCACCTGGCAACAAGTCCGGCCCCGCGCTATGGCAGTGGGGGCCCGGCTGGCAACCCTTACGCCCCCCGTTCTGGTCTGTTCCAGCCCGAAACCGGGTTCCCGAGCGTATCGAACGCATCCTGATCATCATGGGGGGAACCGATGTGCGCGATCTCACTCCCGGGTTGGTCACCTGGCTACGTCAGCACTGTCCTGAGGTGGAGCTGGACGTCATCATCCGGGAGCACGATCCGCGGCTGTCGGGATGCAGGCAACATCACCGTCTCGATGCCAGCCAGATGGCCGCTCTCATGTGTCGCTGTGATCTGGCCATCGGCAGTGCCGGACAGGTGACCTATGAGCTGGCGCGCTGCGGACTGCCGGGCATCCTTGTCGGTGTTGCCGACAATCAGGCAAGTCAGCTGGCTGGCTGGTGCGGCCCGGACGCCTTCCTCTCGGGCGGCTGGTGGCATGATGCCGACTTGCTCTCCCGGCTGGAACAAGGGCTGGCAAGACTGGCGGCTCCGGACGAACGCATTAGACGAGCACACAAGCTGCAAGCGCTGATGGCAGGAAACGGCACCCTGGAGGCCCTCTCATGGCTCAACCAGAGATAAACCTGCAGCGCCGCTTCGAGCTGGCCGGTGTCACCCTCATCCCTTTCGCCATGCTGGACGAGCAGCAGATAGTGGCGGTCTGGCAGATGCGCACACATCCAGACATTGCGCACTGGATGAACAGTGGCGGCGACATCAGCCTGGAATCACATCGCGCCTTCATGGCTCGCCAGCATCAGGACACCCGCAACATCAACTATCTCTGTCTGGACAACGCGGGTCCTGTCGGCGTCATCTCCCTGCACCGGCTTGACTGGCACAATCGCCTGGCCTGGCTCGGGATCTATCGCAATCCCTGGCGCAGCGAGAAACGGCTGGGCGCGCGCCTGCTGACCGCCGTCAACCGGCTCGCCTTCGAGATCGCCCACCTGCACACTCTCAAGCTGGAGGTCGCCGCGGACAATGAAAGAGCCATTCAAGCCTATCTGAGAGCAGGCTTTCGCCATGAAGGCGCCTGGCGGGAGGCCGTCTATCGCCCCCATACAACAAACCATGTGGATCTCGTGCTGATGGGGATCACTGAACAGGAGTGGACACATTCATGACCCAAACCATGGCGAGTGCCATCAACCCGGATCGGTGTTTCATCATCGCCGAGCTGTCTGCCAACCACGGCCACTCCCTGGAGACGGCGCTGGCGACGGTACGGGCGGCCAAGGCGTGCGGCGCCGATGCCATCAAGATCCAGACCTATACGGCCGACACCATCACCCTGGATTGCGACAACGAGTATTTCCAGATCAATCAGGGCACCATCTGGGATGGCACCACGCTCTACAAGCTCTACCAGGAGGCCTATACCCCCTGGGAGTGGCATGCCGCCATCCAGGCCGAGGCGCACAAAGAGGGGCTGATCTTCTTCTCCACCCCCTTTGATGTTACCGCGGTCGATTTTCTGGAAGAACTCAAGGTTCCCCTCTACAAGATCGCCTCGTTCGAAATCACCGACATTCCCCTGATCGAATACGCGGCCAGCAAGGGTAAGCCGATGATCATCTCGACCGGCATCGCGACCCTGGCCGATATCGATGCCGCCGTGCAGGCCTGCCGCCGCATGGGCAATCAGGATATTACCCTGCTCAAGTGCACCTCCTCCTACCCCGCCCCGGTAGAGGAGGCCAACCTGCTCACCATGCCCAATATGCGACAGACATTCGGGGTGAAGGTGGGCTTGTCGGATCATACCCTGGGCGAGGCCGTGGCCATGGCCGCCACCGCACTGGGGGCTCGCGTGATTGAAAAACACTTCATTCTGGATCGCACCCTGGGAGGACCGGATGCCTCCTTCTCCATGACACCGGACGAGTTTTCCCATATGGTCAACGGGATCAGGCAGGTTGAGGCCGCCCTGGGCGAGGTCTGCTACAGCCTCAATGATAAGGCGATGGCAAACCGGCACTTCTCCCGCTCACTCTTCGTCTGTGAGCCGATGAAAGCAGGAGAGGCCTTTACCCCCCGCAATGTGCGCTCCGTCCGCCCTGCGGATGGATTACCCCCGGTTCACCTGCCCTCCCTGCTGGGTCGCCGTGCAAGCCAGGATATTCAGGCTGGCACACCGCTGGCATGGTCATTGATTGCCCAAGTTGCCGAGGAGCAGTAGATGCAACAGAAAAACGTCTTCATGGCCCAGGAAGGGAACGAGTGGTACGAGCGCAACAAGGCCGCCATCCTCGAGAAATCCCTGGCAAATGATCCCATCTTCAAGGCGCTGGAATACCTGGGCAGCAGACCTGCCAGGATCCTGGAGATAGGCTGTGCCAATGGCTGGCGGCTGGCGCAGCTGGCCGAGCACTACGGCGCCCGCTGCTATGGGGTGGATCCGTCCGCCAGCGCCATCCAGGATGGGCTCTCCCGCTATCCAGGGTTGCACCTCACCGTCGGGACGGCCGACAGCCTGCCCGAGATAGAGCCGGTCGATCTCATCATCTTCGGCTTCTGCCTCTATCTGTGCGATCCCCAGGATCTGTTCAGGATTGCCGCCGGCAGTGATGCCCTGCTGGCCGATCGGGGCCTCATGACCATACTGGATTTCAATCCCCCGACGGGCCACTATCGCAACGACTATCAGCATCACGCCAATCTCTTCAGCTACAAGATGAATTACGGAGAGTTGTTTAGCTGGCACCCGAGCTACCATCGCCTGTTTGAACACGTGCAGCATCACGACGGTGGCGCCGAACTGGAGCCAGATGCACTGATCTCGGTGCAGATCCTGCGAAAAGATGTGCGCCTGCTCGCAGCGCAGAATCCTTATCCCAAGGGATAAAAAAACACCGACCCAAGGGTCGGTGTTTTTATTTGCTTAAATTTTATCCTTTATTTCCTGAACAACGCCATCACTTCGTTATCTATCATATCGACGCTGTCGAGTGCCATCGGATACATCTCTCTGACTTTCGCCAAGAACTCCAACCAGAGTTCGATGGCCGGTTTCATCAGCGCCAACGTTTCCTCCTCCCCCTCGAAGGAGTAGAGAATGGAGCTCAGCAGGGTAAATACATAATTCATCGACCCTATCATGGTTTGTGGAATATGCTGCTGGCGTGTGGCGGAAATCTGGGCAAGATAGCCAAAGTTGCGCAGCATCAGCTGATTTATCTCATTGCGAGACGTGAAATCCTGTTGCCATTCGGCCACCATCTTGTCGATGAAGATATTGAAGAACTCGACGTCAAGCAGCGAAGAGAAGTCTTGCTTGCACAAAGGGATCGGGGCACAGAGCGCCACTATCTCCCCCAGCAGGGCGGACTTGTCGACCGGCATAGAGAGGCTTATCTCGGCACTTGGCAGGGCCCTCGCCTTTTCTATCTTGGCGCCATCGCTGCAATTGAAGCAGCGAATATCTTCATTGGCTGCCAGCACCTGCTCGATCACCCGCCGCGAGGTGTCAAACATGGCGTTGCTGATGATGGTGCCGCCAAAATTCCCTTCCCGTTGCCACAAACTATCGCCATACATCATCTCCCCCAAGGCCCCGGCACTCTCCTCGTTGTTATAGTAGGAGCTGAGCTTGGAATGATGGTGTCCCTTGTGCTTGTAGCCGTTATCCAGACCGAACAGATAGAGGTTTTTAAAACCAAGATGGATGGGGGCACTGACACCTATATTGCCCACCAGGGGGTTTACCCCACCGAGGGCGGCGCAGGCGTTCAAATGAGGGAAATAATTATGGTAGAGCGCCACCCCAGGCTCACTGAGTTTGAATGCAAGCACCGAACGGTTGAATAGCGAGGCGCAGTCGGGATGAATGACATCCGTACTCAGGAACAGGACATCGCGCAGGTAATCAGGATCGTTCAGATTGATCAGGAAGTCATAGACTATCTTGGTCCGCTCCGTCTCAACGTGAATATCCGGCTTGATACCGACCTTTTGCAAGGCTGAAATGGCGCTGCCACAGGAGATGATGATGGCCTTGTCTTTGTTTTTCTCGATGACAGAAATGGCTTCATCCAGCGAAGGACCATTGGCAATAATAAAGACGGGAGTCCGAGAATAACCAGATGGGATCCTCCCGCCCTTTTTCAAGAAGGGTACTGCACGCTCGATATTATTGATAGTGTGAGACAGGGCGATCAGATTGTCATCGAAGAAGCCCCACCCCATGACCAGCAGATAATATTCCTGCTGCACCTTCTCTATCAGCTTTCTTATCTTCTCGTTCTGATAGCCCCACATGATGAAAGCGTTGGCGATCAGGAAAGATCCACGGCTGTGAATGGCCGCAGCAAAATCCTTGACGATGGTTTCTTCATCCTGCCCCAGCAGAATGTGCAGCCCCAGATTCTCCTGATGCAGATAAGTCAGCAATGGCGCCCAATCGAAGCAGAACAAGGAAGCATAGAAGAGATCCAGGTCCGGCTCGAACAGAAAGAGAGTACCGATCTTGCACCTTTCATAGAGATAACCGAGGTGATAGCCCAGACCCACCCCGAAGATAAAGGCGCTCGGTACCTCTTGGGGCACCTGTCCCAGTCTCTCTTCCCGCGCGGAAATGTCGTCAAGATAGGCATTGAGCTTGTTGAGGTACTCGACATGCATGAAGCCCAGGGGATTGGCCTCCTGGCTGAAGGAGAATCTGGATAATCCCCCCTTCTCCATGAACTCCTTCACCAGCGTCTCACAGATGAGATAAGGCTCAGCACCGTACACGGCGACATCATCATCCAGCCAGGCCAGATTGGGTTGACCGTTTTCAGTGCAGAAGAACTTGAATGGACGAGCGGGCTGATAGTCCTCATAGATGTCGGCGATATGGGGAATATATTGACGAAACGCAGCCATATTTTGTGCAAAGCGAAGGGGTAACGCCACCTTCATGGCAGCTTCCTGCTCTGCTTGCTGCTGAAGTCGCTGTGCATCCTGCTCCGCTTTTATCAGGGCTGCATCAATATTGCCTGGCATCAGAACTCCTTGCTGTTTGCACGATACGCTTGCCCAGCCCTGCTGGCTTTCCCAACGTGAGTCAGTTGTTCGAAAATGGCGTGATGATGACTGGCTATCAGGGCTTTCGTGCTCTCTTCTTGAAGTGACAGCTCGCCAGCCAGGGCCGCAACAGCCTGTTGTTGCTCAGGTTCATCTTGAGCAAGCTGCACCAGACGACCTATCAACACCAACCGCTCATCCATGCACGACAGGGCCTCATCATATTGCTGCTGTTGCAATAGGGCGCCCATCAAGCGGCTATTATCCCGCAGTGCGTCATCGAGCTCGGTGAGAGTGGCTCTCACAGCTCACCCAACTGCTGTCTCATCTGATAGCCCTGCTGTTTTTCAGCCTCGGGCAATTGATCCCAACCGGATTTGATGGTCAGCATCAGTCCCATGACCTCTTCGAGGGGAGCGATATCGCGCGCCAGACTGGCATCCCAGATACGTTCGTCCATATAGGCGTAAAGCCCATATAGGTCTTCAGCCATGGTTCCCTGGCTCATATCCAGTGCATCCTGCAAACCATGCAGCAACCCTTGTGCCTTGGAAATGGCCACCGATTTTGCTTCCATGTCCTGGCGCTCGATGGCCCCCTTGGCTTGTGCCAGACGTTCCAGGCACCCCTGCATCATCAGTTGAATGACACGGTGAGGATCCGCCGTGGCCAGATCGGCTGCGAGGTTGCCTGCGGTATAGGCTTTGATATTGCGCTTGTACATATTTCAATACTCTCGATCTATCAAGATTTCTGATAATTCGTCTGCAGGCTGGACAATGCAGAGGCCGAGTTGTTCATCTTGACCAGCAAGGCATCCAGGCTGCCATATTGGGCACGCAGTGAGGCCTCATATTTTGCCAATTGTGCACTGGCCGTTGAGGTTTTCTGGGTAAGAGCACGCAAGTCAGAGTTCAAGACATCTTCTCGTTGTGCCAGCATGCCGCCGCTCTTGGTATATTCTTTCAAGCCGGTATTCAAGGTGCCCGCCAGGCCCTTCTCGCCACCAAACAGTGCCACAACCTGATCGAAGTTCTTGTCGACGGCTTCGCCAAACTTCGTCTTGTCGAGAGAGAGCTTGCCCTTGTTGTCCATCTTGATACCGACCTCGAAGATGGTGGAGTAGGTACCGCTGTTCTGGGAAGGGCTGACCAGCAGATTGCTCATGAATGACTCGATGGCTCTTGTGGTTGAGTCACCGGCCAGGGCGCCGCCATCATCCTGCTTCACGCCACCCACGAAGGTGTTGCGTTTGCCCAGGGTATTCATCTTGTCTTGCAGGGTGTTGTAACCATCCACGAACTGCTGGACAAGCTCCTGGATAGAGGTCTTGTCGGTCGTGATATCGACCTTGTTTGCCTTGAGATCCCCCACACTGTCTTTATCCGACACGCGCAGCACAGTCACCTTGAGGTCCTGGATAGAGTCATCAAAGGTGTTGGTGTCGCTCTTGAGGACGTTGCCATCCACGGAGATCTCTGCACTGCTGGCAGCCCGGGTCTGGTTCATGACACCGCCCCCCGACTCGAAGATGGCGAGCTCCGCCGTATCTCCGGTGATGGTCAGGTCCTTGCCATCGCCCGAAATGCCGGAATCGATCACCAGCTTGGCCTTGCCATCCGCCGTGTTCACTATGTTGGCGCTGAGGCCGAAGTTGTCGCCATTGCTGTTGATGCTCTTGCGAATGTCTTGCAGGGTATCGCCCGCTTTCACATCCACCTTGAACGTCTTGTCGCCGGCCTTGAACGTCAGTTGCCCATCCTGGGTGACCAGAGAGGTGGTGGAACTATCAAAGATCCCTTCCTGACGGCTCGTTTGTGCCAACTTATTGACGATGATGTTGTATTGCCCATTGGAGGCGCCAGACTTGCTCTCCACCTTCAGTATGGGGTCGTCTTTGCTCTGGGTAATGTTGATGGCGCGCTTGTTGAAAGCACCGGGGGCACTCAGCTTGTCGAGGATGTCGGTGAAGGCAGAGATGGAGGATTTCAACTGACCTATGCCAGACAAGGTGATCTGGGTGCTGTTTTGTTTGGTGACGATCGGTTGTTGCAGCTGGGCTTTTTTCGCTGCCACACTCGCCGAGATCACACTTTCAAGATCGAGCCCGGATCCCGCCCCCGCAGAGGTAATTGCCATACATCCTCCTGTCTATCGACTTAAAATTGGGTCACACCTGACCATCGAACAGCAGCCCGGAGAGAGCGGCACTATTGCCATTCGCCTGATCCATGGATTGCAACCTCTTGCTTATCAAGAGCATTTCCTCGCTCGGGATCTGACGGATAACCTGCTTGGTCTCCGCATCTATCACCTTGATCACCGGCTGGTCAAATTCGGGGACCAGACTGAAATTGATGGTCCATCCCTTCAACTTGCTCAAATTGTCCAATCTTTCTTGCAATTCTTGGGCCTGTTTTTCCATATAGGCCTTGTCCATACGCGACTCTGACGCCTTGACCTGTGCCTGTGATGCCTTGGCTATCGGCTCGACACTGGTCTGCTCGACCACATCCTCTCCATTGGAGACCGATGGAGAAACAGCCATGGCGGCCTGGGGGCCGCCATGTTGAGTCAGCGTCGAAGTAACAGAAGGCATGGCTATCGATTCATTGGCCATCTGCTGCTCCTCATGTCAATTGACGGTTGAACCGACTTAGCCCAGCAGCGACAAAGCCGACTGCGGACGCTGGTTGGCCTGTGCCAGGATGCTGGACGCGGCCTGTTGCAGAATGTTCTGCTTGGTCATGTTGGCGGTTTCTGTCGCAAAGTCCGCATCACGGATACGGGAGCGCGCGGCGCTGACGTTCTCGGAGATATTGGCCTGGTTGCGAATGGTCGAATCCAGACGGTTTTGCACCGCACCCAGCTCGGCACGCTTGCTGTCCACCACCCCCAGCATGGCATCGGCAGCAGCCAACACTTGTTGAGCGCCGCTCTGAGTACTGATGCTAATCGAACTACCTGCGGCAAAGATCGCAGTGACGTTGATGGCAGTACCGATCACTGTACCTACATCGACAGTAGTGTTGGCCGCAGCCGCAATACCGGAAATGCTGAACCCATCAGCCTGGGACAGGCTGAAGCCGATGGTCTGGTTGGCATCTGCCCCAACCTGGAAGCTACCGCTGTAGTTGCCATCCAGCAGCTTGGTACCCGCAAAGGTGGTATCTTTGGAGATTCGATTGATCTCAGAGCCCAGCTGATCCACTTCCTTCTGCAGAGCCTCGCGGTCCTTGGCGGAGTTGGAGCCGTTGGCTGATTGCTGGGCCAGGGTGCGCATGCGCTGCAGCATGCCGGTCACTTCATCCATGGCCCCTTCCGCTGTCTGTGCCAGGGAAATGCCATCGTTGGCGTTGCGGTTGCCCTGATCCAGGCCGTTGACCTGGGAGGTCAGACGGTTGGAGATCTGAAGGCCCGCCGCATCGTCCTTGGCACTGTTGATACGCAGACCAGATGCCAGGCGGGTGTATGAGGTATCCAACGACTTGGTGGTGTTCATCAAGTTACGCTGGGCGTTCAATGATGAAGTGTTGGTATTGATAAACATGGCCATAAAAGATTTCTCCTGATGAACAAGAAACTGCGGGCTCTGTTTGCATCTATGCAGCCAGGATCCCACCGTTCAGATGGACAGATTGAACGGTCTGTGCCATCTGGCGGGTCCCTTGTTTGAACGGACACAGGACCCGCAGTTGCGCAAATGCTGGATTTCCGAACACCCCACAATTTGCTTCATCCTTTGTAGCGGCAGTCCCATCAGAAGCTTTAGGACATTTATTGCCGCTCTCATCAACAAAGAGGCAAATGCCTTCCGCTCAGAGACTGATGGCGGTTAACCAGACAGCTGGCCGATCCCGTTCAGAGCAGAAGGCTTTTGTTCATATTGGATTCAGGCCAGAAAGCTCAACTGGCATAGTTTATGCTGGATACTTCTCGTCGCCACTTTTCTGGCGCCAATAAAAAGGCCGACAATAGTCGGCCATTGAAGAGTTTATGCTCAGGAGAACCACCTCGAGAGCGGCAGAGTGAACGACTGCACAACACTCGAGGAGAGACACCAACAAGATAATCTCTCTTTCGATAGGACAAGGCGTAAATCCGAACACCCCATTGTTCCATCTTTTCTTACCAGGGCGGCCTGAACAACCGCCCTGTTCTTTTTGCTGATTAACCCAGCAGTGACAGGGCAGACTGCGGACGCTGGTTGGCCTGGGCCAGTATGCTGGAAGCCGCCTGTTGCAGGATATTCTGCTTGGTCATGTTGGCAGTTTCGGTGGCGAAGTCCGCATCACGGATACGGGAGCGGGCGGCACTGACGTTTTCCGAGATATTGGCCTGGTTGCGAATGGTCGAATCCAGTCGGTTCTGCACCGCACCCAGCTCGGCACGTTTGCCATCCACCACTCCCAACATGGAGTCGACGGCCGCCAAGACGTTCTGGGCGTTACTCTGGCTGCTGATACTGATACCACCTGCACTGCCACCAACAAAGATGGCAGACACCAGTACCGTCGCCCCGGTTGCCGTTGTGATGGACGTGGCAGCGGCGGCGGCAATCCCGGAGATACTGAAACCGGCAGACTGGTTCAGGCTAAAGCCGATGGTCTGATTGGCATCCGCGCCCACCTGGAAGGAGCCAGAGTAGCTACCGTCAAGCAACTTGGTCCCGGCGAAGGTAGTATCGGTGGAGATACGGTTGATTTCAGACCCCAGCTGATCCACTTCCTTCTGCAGGGCTTCGCGATCCTTGGCGGAGTTGGAACCGTTGGCAGATTGCTGGGCCAGGGTACGCATACGCTGCAGCATACCGGTCACTTCATCCATGGCCCCTTCTGCGGTCTGCGCCAGGGAGATGCCGTCGTTGGCGTTGCGGTTGCCCTGATCCAGGCCGTTGACCTGGGAGGTCAGACGGTTGGAGATCTGCAGACCGGCCGCATCGTCCTTGGCGCTGTTGATACGCAGACCGGATGCCAGGCGGGTGTATGAGGTATCCAACGACTTGGTGGTGTTCATCAAGTTACGCTGGGCGTTCAATGATGAAGTGTTGGTATTGATAAACATGGCCATAAAAGATTTCTCCTGATGAACAAGAAACTGCGGGCTCTGCTTGCATCTATGCAGCCAGGGTCCCACCGTTCAGATGGACAGATTGAACGGTCTGTGCCATCTGGCGGGTCCCCTGTTTGAACGGACACAGGACCCGCAGTTGCGCAAATGTTGGTTTTCCGAACACCCCTCGATTTGCTTCACTCTCTGTAACGGCAGTCCCATCAGAAGCTTTAAGCAATTTATTCAACCTCCCCACGCAAAAAACTGGCAACAGCCCTGTTCCTGATGACGTGGCCTCAAAGCCCTGTCGTCATTAGACACTTCGACGTCACTCATGAATGTCTACGCAATAGAAATTGGCATGTTTTATGCTGGAGTTTATGTGTCGCCAGTTTATCGGCGCCCATAAAAAAGGCCGACAATGTCGGCCAAAGAAGAGCTTACGCTCAGGAGAACAACCTCGAGGGTGACAGAGTGAACGATCTGCGCAACACTCGAGGGGTAATACCAATAAGAGAAACTCTCTTTCGATAGGACAAGGCGTAAATCCGAACACCCCATTGTTCCATCTTGCTTACCAGGGCGGCCTGAACAACCGCCCTTTTCTTTTTCTGGCAATCAGTCAGCTTAGCCTTGCAGCAGGGAGAGCGCAGACTGCGGGCGCTGGTTGGCCTGGGCCAGGATGCTGGAGGCAGCCTGTTGCAGGATATTCTGCTTGGTCATGTTGGCGGTTTCGGTGGCAAAGTCTGCATCACGGATACGGGAGCGCGCGGCGCTGACGTTCTCGGAGATATTGGACTGGTTGCGGATGGTTGAATCCAACCGGTTTTGCACCGCACCCAGCTCGGCACGCTTGCTGTCGACCACGGTCAGCATGGAGTCAACGGCTGCCAGTACGTTCTGGGCATTGCTCTGACTGCTGATGCTGATGCCACCAGCACTACCGCCAACAAAGACTGTAGAGATACCGACCGCCGCTGCGGTACCAGCAATGGTGGTTGCCGCCGCCGCCGCAATCCCGGAGATGCTGAAACCATCTGCCTGACTCAGGCTGAAGCTGATGGTCTGGTTGGCATCCGCACCGACCTGGAAGGTGCCACCAAAGGAGCCGTCGAGCAGCTTGGTGCCAGCGAAGGTGGTCGCGCTGGAGATACGGTTGATCTCGGCACCCAGTTGATCCACCTCTTTTTGCAGGGCTTCACGATCCTTGGCGGAGTTGGAGCCGTTAGCCGATTGCTGGGCCAGAGTACGCATGCGCTGCAGCATGCCGGTCACTTCGTCCATGGCGCCTTCTGCGGTCTGCGCCAGGGAGATGCCGTCGTTGGCGTTGCGGTTGCCTTGATCCAGGCCGTTGACCTGGGAGGTCAGACGGTTGGAGATCTGCAGACCCGCCGCATCGTCCTTGGCGCTGTTGATGCGCAGGCCGGAGGCCAGACGAGTGTAGGAGGTATCCAGAGATTTGGTGCTGTTCATCATGTTACGCTGAGCGTTGAGCGATGAAACGTTGGTATTGATATACAGACTCATAATTTTTCTCCTAAGCTATTAAATTTTATCTTTAATTCACTCAGGCTTTATTTTGTTTTGTGCCTGATATGTTTAGTTAACGGCGCTGTTTGGTAAGACTTTAATTTCTTTTTTCTGCCTTTTTGGCAGTAATCGCCGCCTAACCTATATATCGGCCTCTATTTCCCAGCCTTGAGAAAAAAATCAGAATTTTTGTCGCAGATCCCCAACCGACCCGCAGATAGGTGGCCAGATCCCGCACCCGCTGGGTCTGTGCTGCCTGTCACCCGTCCTCCCCTGACCCCCAGAAACCCGCTCTGGCTCCCACTTTTGCATACCGGCATTGCTCACACGCGCCCCTTGCCCCTAAAATCGCCGCCCCATCATTTATTGGACATGAGTTGTTCTCCATGCAGACACTGGTTGAGCAGATTGTTTACATCAGCGACATGTTTGGTACTGCGGTATTCGCGTTTTCGGGGGTATTGGTGGCAGGGCGCCTTCGAATGGACGGCTTCGGCGTCATGGTGCTGGCCGCGGTGACCGCCATCGGTGGTGGCACCATACGTGACATGATCCTGGGCGCCACCCCGGTCTTCTGGGTACGCGACCCCCTCTATATCTGGGTGGTGATCGCCACGGCCCTCATCGGCATGTGGATGGTCAAGTTGCCCCGCCGCATGCCCTGGTATGTGCTGCCGGTGGCCGACGCCTTCGGGCTGGCGCTCTTCACCGTGATAGGCGCCCAGAAGGCACTCAACTTTGGCACCTCAGGGCTGATTGCGGTGCTCATGGGTACCATGACGGGGGTTGCTGGCGGCATGATCCGGGACGTGCTGGCCCGGGAAGTGCCCATGGTGCTGCAAAAGGAGATCTATGCCACCGCCTGCATCCTGGGGGGCATCCTCTATACCCTGGCGCTGGAGGTCAACATGGACAGGGTCACAGCCATGCTTATCTGCATGACGGCCGTTTTTGGCCTGCGCGTGGCCGCCATCTACTGGCACCTCTCCCTGCCGACCTTCTCGTTGCAGCGCAACTGAACCTGGACTGGGTGGGCGAGATCCCACCCTTGCAGGGGCAAGATTGAACCAAGCCCGCTTTTCTGTTGTCATAGAGTGGTCGTTTCAAGCCGGATTACCTCATGCAAAAACTTGGGCTCATTACCACGCTGATTCTGATGATGGTGGCAGCGGCTCATGCGGGGGCACAGGCCCTGTTCGGGCGCCTGGCATCCACCCCGGTACAGCAGTTCAACCAGCAGATCCGTCAGGCGAGCAGCAGTCAGCAGGGCTGGGTCAACGACTATCGCGAAGTGGCCCGCCGCTTCGTGGGTCATGAAGACGTGCCCACCCGCATCCATGCCCAGCAGCTGGACAACGATCTGGTGCTCTCGGTGGCCCTCGATGGCCAGAAGAGCGACATGATCTACATCCTGACCCTGTTTCGCAGCAACAACCTGTGGCAAATGCGTCAGGCAGAGATGGGCTGGCGCTGCCATGGCCAGGAGACCTTTACCCCCGTCCCCTGCCCCTGATCATCACCGAACATGTGAAATAAAAAAATCCGGCACCTTGGCCGGATTTTTTTATGGGCGCATGGGCACCGCTATCAGGGGCGGTACACCTTGACGTTGTCAAAGCCCTGCTCTTTCAGATAGAGCGCCTGCAGCTTGCTCATCACGCCGCGATCGCAATAGAGCAGGTAGGTCTGCTCTTTCGGCAGATCGCCAAAGGCGGTTGCCAACTTGAAGAAGGGGATGTGCAGTACGTCGCGCCCTTCCACCACCAGCGGCTTCTCGTCGCGTTCATCACTGGAGCGGATGTCCAGGATGACTTCGTTGGCGGCCAGCACCTGGGTGGTCTCCACCTCCTGCACCTGGGCGGCAGTCTCTTCGCCGATGCGGCGGATATCGAGGTAGCGGGCTTCGCTCACCACCTTGTCCAGGATGGCGAAGTCGAAGTTGGCCTCTTCCGCCTCGATGCGAGAGAGCTCGGCCTTCACGGTCGGCTTCTTGGAGATGACACCGCAATACTCCGGCATGGTCTCGGCGAACTCCAGGGTACCGATGCGACGGGCTTCGCTGATGATGTCCGGCTTGTCCCAGGTGATGAGCGGGCGCAGGATCACCTTGTCGGTCACCCGATCGATGACGTTCAGGTTGGTCAGGGTCTGGCTGGAAACCTGGCCCACGCACTCGCCGGTCACCAGGGCCGGGATCTGGAAGGTGTCCGCCACCTGGCCGGCGGCACGCATCATCATCCGCTTGAGCACCACCCCCATCTGACCGTTGTCGATCTTCTCGAGGATCTCGGCCACCACGGGCTCGAAGTCGATGGCGGTGAAACGCACCTTGTGGGAGGCACCGAACTTGTTCCACAGGTAATAGGCGACCTGCTTGACACCGATCTCGTGGGCGGCGCCCCCCAGGTTGAAGAAGCAGTAGTGCACGCGGCAGCCGCGCTTGATGAACTGGTAGGAGGCCACGCCGGAGTCGAAACCGCCGGAGAGCAGGCTCAGCACATCCTCCTGGGTCGCCATGGGGAAGCCTCCCATGCCGTGGTGGACCGCGCTGATGATGTAGAGCTCGTCGTTTTCCACTTCCAGGTTGACCTGGATATCGGGTTTTTTAAGGCGCACACCGGCGGTTTCGCAGTGCTGGTTGAGGCCGCCACCCACATAGCGCTCCAGCTCCAGGGAGCTGAAGTCGTGCTTGCCGACGCGACGGGCGCGCACGCAGAAGGTCTTGCCTTTCAGGCGATCGCCCCAGACGGCGCGGGTCTGCTCGAAGATGTCGTGCAGATCGGTAAAGTTGCTCAGCTTCACTTCGAGGAAGTACTGGATGCCAGGGATACAGGCCAGGGTCTCGAGATACTGGGCGTGGAACTGATCGTTGCGGGAGCTCACTACCAGCTTGTCCCAGTCCATCCGCACACGGGCGTCTTCGTCAAAGCGGCGCAACACGTTACGGATGTTGCCCTGCAGCATCTTGGTGAAACGCTGACGCACTGACTTGCTCTTGATGGTGATTTCGGGGAACAGCTTGATAATGAACTTCATGGTGTTGACTCGGGTGGCCTTGATTTAAGGGCGCGAATTATATCAGAAGTTTGGCGCCAGCGCCTACTGGCCAGGCGACGGCATATTTTCCCACGCAATGTTTGCCGCAAGGCGGCAATCTTGCGTATATTCCCGAGCCTGCGCCTTGGCCACCGGCTTGAACCCTGACGATCCGATGAAGACCTATATCTACTACCCCGGCATGGAAGTACGGGATGAACTCTGGCTCAAGTTTGCTCTTATCTATCTGGAGCGGCTCGCCTTCGTCTTCACCGTCAGCGAGAAGAGCGGCCTCACCGCCCTGCTCGATACCCTGCGCCAGCAGAGCGACCTGCTGGCCGAGCCGCCCGAGCCCGCCTTCTTTGCCGCCATCACGCCCCAGGTCGAGAGCCAGATTGCCGGCCTTGTCGCCCCCGACTTCGTCCGCCACAAGGTGTTTGGCAACAAGGAGCTGATCACGCGCTGGCGCCAGCGTGCCAACCACGACTGCTTCTGCCCCGCCCAGCCAGGTCTGGAGCGGCTGCACGGTTTTTGCCTGACCCAGGGCTTTGCGACGCAGGATGATGGGGGGATAAGAATGGCGCGGCGCTTTGCCAACCTGCTCTCCATGCGCCTCGCCCGTGAGTGGGCGCTCGCCAATGAGGGGGCCCTCATCACGGATCACGACTATCTGGACCGGCTGCTTCACCTGCTCGAATCCCGCTACCACAATCGCGGCGGTCAGGATTGCTTCCACCTCGAGATCCCGTTGCAAGTACCCACTCACCTCGCCGAGATCTCCTTTGCGGAGCTGGTTGCTCTGCGCGGGCGCAGCGGGTTTCGCCAGCAGCTGGCGGCCTTCCACCAGGCTCTGGATGCCCTGCTCGCCATGCTTGGCAGCGGCTACGCCGACCCTGCGATACTGGCCCGCTTCGAACAGGCGCAGCAGGGGCTCAACCAGCTGCTGGGCCCGCAGACCCGCAGCCTACCACTCACCACCCTGGTCAGCTGCTCATTGCCCGCCATGGCGATGATCCACAGGCTCAAGGAGAGTCATCCCGACAGCACTCTGGTCTTCCATCCCATCAAGAAGAGCCACTTCCACCAGCGCAAGAGTCAGCACTTCTTCACCCGGCTGGGTCAGGTCAAACCCTGAGCCAGCTTAGGCGCAGAGGCTGCCGTCAAAATATTGTCGCCCTGAACGGGCAGCCCCTTTGACTCGCCTCTCTCAGGAGGGGTTCTCCAATCGAAACTCGATGCGATCGCTGTTGCCCGCCTCGTCCACCACCACCAGCTGGTAGCGCCCCGCCTCGCTCAGCACCTGATCCCCATCCCAGCGCAGCCGCTGACCGTTGAGAAACCAGGCCGGCTTGCCGACGCCCCCCAGCACTTTGGGCTGCAGCCGGTAACGCTGGCTGCGGATAAGATTGCCCTCTCCCAGCGCCAGGATGCGAATAGGGGCCTGCAGCTCGGCACTTCGCCCCTCCCCCGCACAACCGCTTGCCAGCAGCGCCTGCCGCCGCTCGCCGGGTGACCGCCAGGGCTCCAGCGAGAGCGGCCAGAGCGCCCGGAAACCGGATTGCGCCGCATCCTGGCAACGGGCCAGGGTTGGCTTGCCTTCGGCAGTGAGCGCAACCAGCCGCAGCGGCGAAGGCCAGTCCATGGGATCCGGCAAGGTGGGGGGATCGCGCCCTTCCAGCAGCCAGGCACTCTGGTGCTGCAGACAGGCCTCTGGCAGGGTCGCGCTCGCCTTGCGTCCCAACGGCCAGCAGATCTCCGCCTCGCTCACCGTATTGGGCTGCGCCGGCAGAGGGCTGTTGTCCGAGAGCCGCGAGTAGACCGAGAGCAGCAGCGGCACCGCCGCGCTCTGGCCGTAAAAACCGGGCATGGGGGTGCCGTCGGGGCGTCCCAGCCAGACGCCTATGGTCCAGCGACCGGAGACCCCCATGGCCCAGCTGTCGCGATAGCCATAGCTGGTGCCGGTCTTCCAGGCAAGCCGGTTGACCCGGCCGGTCGCCTCGCTGGCAAAGGGCTGATCCGCGCGCCCCTGGGCGCTCAATATCTGCCAGATGATCCAGGCCGCCCCCGGGCTCAGCAAGGGGCGTGACACCGCCTGCTGCCCCGCCAGCCAGACCGGCATCGCCACCTGCCCCTGCCGGGTCAGCGCGCTGTAGAGCGCCACCAGCTGCTCGAGCCGAATGCCTGCCGCCCCCAGCGCAATGGCCGGGTTGGGTTTGTCCGAAAGCGCGAGCCGCACCCCGGCATTGTCGAGGCGGCTGACCAGCTTGTCGGCCCCAAGCGCCTCCAGCACCTGTACCGCCGGCACGTTGAGAGATTGCTGCAGCGCCTGAGCCAGAGTCACCGGCCCCTGAAAGGCGCCGGAGAAGTTGGCGGGTCTGTAATCCGAGCCGAGCCTAGGCGCATCGGAGAGCAGGGAGGCGGAGTGCACCAACCCCTCGTCCATCGCCAGACCGTAGATAAAGGGCTTGAGGGTAGAGCCGGGAGAACGGATCGCCTGCACCATGTCGAGATAACCGTGGCGGCGCAAATTGCCATACTCGGCGCTGCCCACATAGGCGCGCACCGCCATGGTTTTGTTGTCTACCAGCAGCAGGGCGGCGGAAGTCTGCTCGGGGAAGCGGCGGATATAGCTCGCTACCCGCCCCTCCAGCCAGCGCTGCAGATCCCCGTCTATGGTGGTGTGCACCAGGGCCCCGGCCTGATTATCGGCGGCGAGACGGGCAAAGAGCGGCGCCTCCATCGGCGTGAAGTGACCGCGGGCCAGCACAGGCTCGATGCGCCCCTCCTGCCACACCGGCTCGGGCCAGACCCCTTGTGCCACCAGTCGTAGCATCACCTTGTCGCGGGCGGCGCGGGCTCGCTCGGGATGCCTGTCCGGCCGGTTGCGGCTGGGAGCCTGCGGCAGCACTGCCAAGAGCGCCGCCTCGGCATGGGTCAGCTTGGCGGCGCTCTTGCCGAGATAGGCAAAACTTGCCGCCTGCACCCCCTCCAGGTTGCCGCCAAATGGCGCCCGGTTGAGGTAGACGGTGAGCAGGGTACGCTTGTCGTAGTGCCACTCCAGCTGCAGCGCCCGCGCCATCTGGCGCAGCTTGCCGGGCACGCTCCTGTGGTAGGGCTCGATGAGGCGGGCCACTTGCATGGTGAGGGTCGAGCCGCCCGACACGGCGCGCCCGTAGCGCAGCCACTGCCAAACCCCGCGGACCATGGCCACCGGATTGACCCCGGGATGGCGCCAGAAATGGCGATCCTCGTAGCCCAGCAACGCCTCTATATAGCGGGGGGAGACCTGCTCCAGGGTCACGGGGTAGCGCCACACGCCGCTGGTGTCGGCAAAGGCCCGCAGTGGCCGCCCCTTCATGTCGAGCACCACCCGCGCATAGGCTGGGTCGAGTGGCGGCGGCGGGAAAATGCGATCGAGCGCCAGCAGCGCCAGAAACAGGGCTACAACGCCCAGCACCGAGCAGCGCAGCCAGCGTGGCAGACGGTCAAGCCAGCCCCAGCAAGCGCGACCACAGTGACAAAGTCGCAGCCAGCCACGCTGCCAGAAAGTGAGCGGGCGAACCCGCTCGAGGGAGGGAAGATTACTCAGAGATGCTCACCTCGTGAATATCCTCACCCACTGCCCGTAGCTCAGGCCGGTACATGTCCTCCACCTGGGTCGGCGGTACCTGATAACGACCCGGCGTCACCGCCCGCATCAGGTAGACCAGCTGCTGATTGCCCCCCGCACTCAGATCCAACGCCGCCGTGTAGCGATCGTCACGAAACTCCTGATGCTTGAAGTAGTCGTTCCACTCGCTCTGCCACGCCGGTTTCCCCTCGATGGAGAGCTCTTCCAGCTTGATGCTGTTGCCAAGGGCCGGGTTCTCCAGCTCGAAGCCTGCCGGCACCATCTCCACCAGCAGGGCATCGGGCACCGCCGATTCGCTGCTGACGTTGAGCCGCACCACCACCAGATCGCCGACCCGTACCCTGGCCGGATCAAGCTGCTTGCCGTCGCTGTCGAACCAGCTGCGGGTGACGCTTATCCCCTGACTCAACCGGGCAGGAGCCTGTTCGGGGTAACCTACCAGAGTGCGCTGCACATAGAGGGATCCCTTGCCCTCGTTGGTGATCCCGCTGACTGCCAGCGCCTCGGGGGCGCCCAGCAGCAATGGGGCCGAACCGGTCAGGGATTCACTGCCAAGGGGTGAGTCGACCCTGGCCTGCCAGTCGGCGGCAGGATCAACTTGCGCCAGCCGCAGCAATGCGAGCCGCTCCTGAGTGCTGAGCCACTGACGGTGGGCCAGGGTGTCGACCACCTTGGCGCTGAGATCAGGCCAGCGCTCCTCGGCCAGCTTGTACTGACGCAGCAGGGAGAGCTCGAGGGCCTGATCGCGCAGGGGGGAACCGTAATCCCCGAGATAATCCTCACCGCGCTCGGTCGCCTGCGCCCGAGCAAGGGCCTTGGCGGCATTCTGCTCATCCCCCATGGCCGAGAGCGCCAACGAGAGATGGAGCAGCGGCAAACCGGAGCGGGCGTGATCCGCCTGCTGCTCCCAGATGAGGCGCAAGGTAGCGAGCGGTGCCTTGCCCACCCGGGCCAGCACATAGGCGCTGTAGGCCTGATAGGCAAGACGGCTGTGCTCGGGGGCACTGCTCCAGCGCTCCCCGTACTGGCTGTCGGTGAGATAGCTCTGCAGCCGGTTCAGGGCCTGATTGAGCATCGCCTCCGGCACCGTATCACCCGCCTCCTTGCGGGCCAGCAGGTAGTCGGCGGCATAGGCGGTGAGCCACTGCTCCTCGTCGGAACGACCATCCCAGAGGCCAAAGCCGCCGCTTGGCAGTTGCAACCGCTGCAGCCGTTGCAGCAGGGCACGCTGCACATCCGCCTCGCTCGCCGGTTTCTTGCCCTCTGCGGGTTTGCTCCAGGCGGCCCGATCATCCGCCGTGGTCAGCAGATAGGGCCAGGCGCGCGATAGGGTCTGCTCCAGACAGGCATAGGGGTAGTCGGCCAGCGCCTGCCACTGGGCCGCCGGATCCCAGGGGGGCGTGCCGGAGAGGCTAAGCAGCCCCTGCAGATTGGCGGGGTCAAGCCCCGCAAGCTCGCCCGGTGCCAGGCTCATCTGCTGGCCGGGAGCCAGCATCTGGTAGCGCTGGCGAGTCTCGGCCGGCCAAGGGGAGCGCAGCGGCAGAGTCCAGTCGCGGCTGACCGCAAAGCCCTTGCCGCTGGCCGCCAACTGCAAGCTTGCCACACCGCTCGCCCCGGTCACGGTGAGCGGCAGGGTCAGCCACTGCTCCTCGCCATTTTTCAGGGCAAGGGTGCCGGGCAGTTCGCCGTCTGCCTTGAGCCCACCGTTGAGGGTCCAGGCAAGGGAGAGGGTCTGATCCTCACCGCTCATGTTGCGCAGCTGTACCAGGGCCCGGGTCTCATCCCCTCTGGCGCCAAAGCGCGGCCAGCCGATCTCGGCCACCAAGGGTGCCACCACCTTGACGGCGCGCTCGGCCTCCCCGACTTGCTGTTCGTTCCAGGCCAGCGCCATCAGCGCCAGCTCGCCGTTGAAGTTGGGCAGGTCGAGCGGGATCACCGCCTTGCCGCTCTCATCAAAACTCACCTCGCCACTCCAGAGCGCGGCTACTTCGACCCGGCTCTCCAGCGCGCCACCCTTTTTCAGCGGTGCCCGGTCCCCCCCGTAGTTGAGGCGAGCCAGCTTACCATCCTGGGGCGGGATCACCTGACCGTAGTTGTCGAACAAGTCTTGCGCGAAGCGCTTGCGACCGAAGAAGATCTCGAACGGGTCTAGCGGCTGGTAGTCGCTGATATTGAGCACGCCCCTGTCCACCGCCGCCAGCACCACGCGGCCCTGACTGTTGGGGGTGGAGGTGGCTGTCACCTCCAGCCGGGTGAGCGGCACGGCTTTATCCGGCGCGCTCAGGGTGAGCGGCAGACGGCGCGCTTCCCGATCCAGGGTGAGCGGCACCAGGCCGACCGAGCGCAGGCTCGGTATTCCCTTGCTGCTCGCCGGCCTCGACTCGCTGTCAGGGACGGCGATCTGGGCCGATATATGGAGATCATGACGCAGCCACTCGGGGCTGACCGGGATCTCGAACTCGCCGCGCCCCTCCCCTTGTCCGGCACCTTCGGCGTTCAGCTCGATGCGCTGCCACCAGCGCAGGCCGTCACCATCTTCCACCAGCAAGAGCCCCTTGCCGGGGCGCGGGGCCACCAGGGTCACCTTGGCCTTGTCGCCCGCCTGGTAGGCGCGCTTGTCGAGGGTGATGGCAATCTTGTCGGGCCGCGCCTGCTCGCCACCGCCGCCCCAGGCGTAGCTGCCGATCTCCAGCCGCAGGCTGGATTGATGGCCCTGACTGTTCTCCACCTCCAACCGATACCAGCCCGCCGCCAGCGGCAAACTGAGGGGGGTCGGTCCCTTGCCGTCCAGCTGCAGGATCTGCTCCTGCTCCAGATAGGGCTGGCTGTTGAATTCGTACTTCCACCCCTCGCCGTCGGCGTAGTGCCAGTAGTAGTCGCGGTACTCGTTGATGAGACGCACCTTCACCTCGCCCGCCACCGGCTGCCCCTTGTCGTCGAGGTTGAGGATCTGGAAGGGCAGCGGCTTGCCCCCTTCCACCCGATCCGCCACGAAATCGGCCTTGAGGGCGGGCCACTGGCTGCCCGCTGGCCAGCCGTACTGGGTGCGACTGCGATTGACGGCGCGGCCACCTGGCTCGGAGAGCGACACCCGATAGGCCACCTCCAGCGGCCCGAGACCGCGCACCCCATCGAGCTCATCCGCCAGCGAGAAAGTCCCCTGCCCCTGTTCATTGAGGGTGATATTGAGGGGCTCCGGCTCTTTGGCCTGCTCGGCGAGCAGCACGTCACCCAGGGTGAACTCCTGCCACTGGGTAAAGGGCATGGTGGCGCGGCTGATTTTCACCTCCGCCTTCGCCTTGGTGGCGCTCGCCGGGGCACCGTAGAGGTAGTCCCCCTGCAGCGGCAGGGTGAGCGCGGCTTCAGGGCTCTGCAATTCCCCCTCCGGTCCCTTGCCGAGCTGCAGTTTCAGCCGCTCCGGCAGAAACTCCTCCACCAGGAAGGGCCACTCGAAACGGCTGCCTGCCGATGTCTTGAGGGTGATGGTCCAGCGCCCGAGCGGCGCATCGTCCGGCAACCGCAGACCATAGTGGGCGGCGCCCAGGTTGTCCGGCAGCAGCCGTTTCTGTTCGAGCAGCTGGCCGTCCGGCTGCTTCACCTCCAGCTCCACCGCCATGCCGGGCAGCAACTGGCCATCCTGCCCCTTGAGCAGGATCTCGCTGTCGAGCCGCTCGCCGGGGCGGTAGAGATCTCGTCCGCTGAACAGATAAAGCTGCTGTGCCTGCCAGGGCTGGGTGCCGAGATCGAAGGTGGAGAGATCGAGGGCCGCGCCATCGAGACGCAGCACCGCCAGATGCTTGCCCTGCTCGGCCAGCAGCAGCCGGGCCCCCTGCACCTGATCGAAGCGGCGATGGCCCTGGGGATCGGTATTTTGCACCTGCAGCCGGTTGCCCTTCTCGTCGAGCAGGGAGAGCTGCACCTCCTTGAGCGGGTCGGCGCTAGCCAGGGAGCTGACGAACACCTCCAGCTGATCGCGGTAGCGGCGGGCGCTGAGCCCCATGTCGCTCACCGCGAAATAGGTGGTCTCCTTGCGCCAGTCGTAGTTGCCAAGGGGAGACATCACCGCAAAGTAGATCCCAGCCTCGGCCAGTTGCGGCTCCTTCACATTGATGAGGCGGGTCTCGCGCCGGTTGGCATCGAGTTCCAGCGCATAGCGACCGCTGAACACCCGCTTGGCTCGCCGGGTGACCTGCTCCAGATCCCAGTTGCCCATGCCGGCACCGGGGCGATACTCGGCCAGGAAACGGGGCAGATATTCCGCATCGACCCGGAAGAAGTCGATGTTGACCTCGTCCACGTTCACCGCGCTGATGGGCAGGCGCAGCTCGTCGCGCAGGGGCAATACCATGCCGCTGGCGGTAAACGAGGCCCCCGCCTCCAGCGGCCGGGTCTTGAGAGTCCAGCTCTGGGGGGCTGGGCCCAGCCCCGCCTTGAGACTCACCTCGTAGCTTCTGTCAGGCTGGACATTCGGGAAATAGAGGGTGCGGCCATCGTCGGCGAGGATCCACTCCCCCTGCACCTGGTTGCCCCCTTCGCTGACCGTGAGCCAGCTCTGCCAGTTTGCCTTGGGCGCCAAGGGGCCGGAGAAGACCAGCGCCAGCGCCGGGGCGTCTCTATATTGGCGGGCATTGGCCTGCACCACTGAGGTCGGTGCCCCGGCCTCCTGCTGCACCTCGGTTGGGGAGGATGCGGGGGCCGGAGTGTCCGGGCCGCAGCCTGCCAAAAGCAGAGCACCCACACCCGCCAGTAACGAGGTAAGCAGACGAGGGACGCGAGACACAGCAGAGGGCTTGAGGAGACGCATAGATTTGATCCCGGGTTGAGTCGCCGCCAGCGCAGCGCAGGAGCCAATAGGATAAAACGTCCCCCCCATTAACACAAAACTCAGTGCGGCGGGCGCATCATCCACGGCATGCCGTTGCTGGCAGCAGAAATAGCTATTTATGAGCAAGCAATAATATTCCCCATTCGAAGCTCTTTTTTGGGCGGCTATTTTATATGGGAAAACTTTCCCCGTTTTCTGAACCCAAGCCAAACTGGGAACAACTGTTCGCTTGTGCGGCACGAGGGGACTCTTTATTCTCTGGCACCGCTGAAGTTGTAGACGCAATCAACCTAATATCAATCGGTTAAATATTTTTTAAACATTGAGTTCCTGTGCCATACATTAAATGCAGGCAAGGTCAGCGTGCCCCCCACGCGCTGAACTCAGTGTTATTTATTACTGCACAACCCATGCCTGCTGGCCCGACATCTATGTCGGGCCAGCATGGTTGTGTGCTCATCCCCCGTCGGAGTCATACCAGAATGGAAAATAACGATCTGTCCATAGTCGAAAAAAGGTTGGTTGCCAGATTCCTGGATATGTTCATCAAGTTTGGCCTTATCCTGGCACTGGGCTCTTTCTGCTTCACCGTGTTCTCCCCCTTCATGAACATGATGCTGTGGGCGTTGATCCTGGCCGTCACCCTCTATCCCCTCCACCAGCGCTTTGCCGCGCGCCTGGGCGGCAAGCAGGGGCGGGCCTCCACCCTGCTGGTGCTGCTCGGCATCCTGCTCATCGTGGCCCCGACCGTGGTCATGATCAGCTCCCTGGGTGACAGCGTCAGCGCCCTGGTCGACAAGGTGGAGAACAACACCCTGGTGATCCCGGCCCCCTCCGCCGAGATCGCCGACATCCCGCTGGTGGGCGCCAAGCTCCATGCCGTCTGGCTGAAGGCCTCGGTGGACCTGCCCAGCCTCATCATCAGCTACCAGCCGCAGCTCGGGGATCTCGCCAAGAAGGTCGTCGGCATCCTGGCCAGCATGGGAGGCGGTCTGCTCGGCTTCGTCTTCTCCTTCATCGTGGCCGGCATCATCATGGCCTGGGGCGCACCGGGTGCGGTGAGCGCCGATCGCATCGCCATGCGCATCACGGACGAACGCAAGGGGCTGGCGCTGACCAAGCTGTGCACCAGCACCATACGTGCCGTCGCTCAAGGGGTCATCGGGGTCGCCTTCATCCAGGCGCTGCTGGCGGGTATCGTCATGATGCTGGCGGGGATCCCGGCGGTCGGCATCTTCTTCGTCCTGGCGCTCATCCTCGGCATCGCCCAGGTGCCCGTGATCCTGGTGACGGCTCCCGCCATCGCCTACATGTGGAGCACGGGTGATCACGGCACTGCGGTGAACATCATCTACAGCGTCCTGCTGATCGTCGCGGGCATGGCCGACAACGTGCTCAAGCCGCTGCTGCTGGGTCGCGGTGTCGATGCCCCCATGCCGGTGGTGCTGCTGGGCGCCCTTGGCGGCATGGCGACCAGTGGCATCCTCGGCATGTTCATCGGCGCCACCCTGCTCTCCATCGGCTATCGCATCTTCATGGCCTGGGTCAACGAAGGTCTGGCTTCTGCGGATAAATAACCCCATGGCCGTCCAACGTCACCGCCCCCTGTTCACGGGGGGCGCATGCCTGTTATTAAGTGCCTGCACAGTGCTGGGCCCCGACTATCAGGCCCCCAGAGTCGAGGAGATGGCCGGCTGGCACAGCGCCAGCGAGGGTCAGCAGGCGAGTGCGACCGCCGACTATCGCCAATGGTGGAACCGCCTCAACGACCCCGTGCTGAGTGCCCTGGTCGAGGAGTCGCTGCGCAAGAACCCGGATGTGCGGATCGCCGGCTTGCGGATCCTCGAGGCCCAGGCCCAGCTCGGCATCGCCGAGAGCCTGCTCGGCCCCCAGGCCACCGTGGGCACGGGCGAGTTTCTGCAAGCCGGGCAGACCCGGGGCGGCCACAGCAGCGCCGGCAGCAGCTATGGCGCCGGGTTCAACCTCGGCTGGGAACTCGACTTCTGGGGCAAGTTCGAACGCGGCATCGAAGCGGCGGATGCCAACTACTTCGCCACCCTGGCCCAGTATGATGACATCCAGGTGTTGATGGCCGCCCAGGTAGCCCAGCTCTATGTGAGCATCCGCACCCTGGAGGCTCGCCTCTACATAGCCCGGGAGAATGCCCGCCTCCAGCAGCGCAGCCTGGAGATCACCGAGCGGCTGTTCAAGAGCGGCAACAGCGCCGAGCTGGACGTGCAGCAGGCCAAGACCCAGTACCTCGGCACCCTGTCCGGCATTCCGCAACTCGAGACCAGCCTGCGCCAGAGCCAGAATGCCCTCTCGACCCTGATTGCCAGGCCCCCGGGCCCCCTGCCCGAGATGGCCACCAACACCGGCAAGATCCCCCAGGGGGAGCTGGCCCTGGTCACCGAGATGCCGGCCGATCTGCTGCGCCGGCGTCCCGACGTGCGGGTCGCGGAGCGGCAACTGGCCGCCCAGTCGGCCCTGATCGGCGTGGCCGAGAGCGAGCTCTACCCCTCCATCACCCTGCTTGGCACCCTGGGCGTCAACGCCACCAATGGGGAGAGCGGCACCTTCTCCTGGGCCGTCGGTCCCTCGCTCAGCTGGAACCTGCTCGATCAGGGACGGCTCGGCAACCAGATCCTGGTGCAGGACGCCCGCTTCCAGCAACTGCACGAGCGCTATCGTGACAGCGTGTTCAAGGCGGCCCGCGAGGTGGATGACGCGGCCGTGGCCTACGCCAACGGCCAGGACGAGATCGTCCTGCTGACCCAGACCGGGGAGGCCGCCCGTCGCTCCCTCGAGATAGCCAACACCCAGTATCGCGAGGGGATGGCGGACTTCCAGCGGGTGCTCGACTCCCAGCGCGCCCTGTTCAACCAGCAGGAGCGCCTGGTCAACAGCCGTGGCGCCCGGATGCGGGATCTCATCACGCTCTACAAGGCACTGGGTGGCGGTTGGGAACAGGGGCGCGAACGTCCCCTGGTGACCCCTGAGGTGGAGGCCCAGCTGCGCACGCGCACCGACTGGGCTCCCCTGCTCGACGCAACCCACTCCCCCATGACACAGAAGGCAAGCTCCCATGACTGACAGCACTGCATCTCCCGGCCAGGCCAGCCGCCGCGCCACCCTAGGGCTGCTGGCTGCCATCCTCCTCCTGCTCATCTGGTATCTGCTGGCGGACCGGCTGACCCCATACAGCTCCCAGGCCCGGGTGCAGGCCTTCGTGGTCCCCGTCGCCGCCGAGGTGTCCGGCCAGATCAAGCGGGTCTATGTTCACGACAACCAGGACGTGGAGGCAGGCTCCCCCCTGTTCGACATCGATCCCGAGCCCTATGACATCGCCCTGGCCAAGGCCAGATCCGATTACCAGACGGTCTTGAGCGGCGTCAAGGCGAACACCGAAGGGGTCAAGGCGGCCGAGGCCTCCCTGATGGCCATGCGCGCCGCCTATGACAACGCGGCCAAGGATGCGGAGCGTCAGGAGCGGCTCTATCGCGAGGATCCGGGCGCCATCTCGGTGCGTCGCCTCGAGGTGGCCCAGGCCAGTCGCGAGACGGCCAAGAGCCAGGTGGCGGCAGCGGAGGCCGACGTCCGCCGCGCCATCGAGGCCGCCGGAGCGAGCGGCGATGACAACTCCCAGCTGCTCAGCGCCCGCTCGGCGGTCCACAAGGCGCAGCTGGATCGCCAGAACACCCGCGTGGTGGCACCGGGTCGGGGGCTCATCACCGACTTGAGCACAGATGCAGGCCAGTTCATCGGGGCCGGCGCACCGGCCATGACCCTGATCGCCATCCACGACGTCTGGGTGTCGGCGGATCTGACGGAGAACAACCTCGGCAACATTCGGCCAGGGGACAAGGTCGCCATCCTGCTCGACAGCCTGCCCGGACAGCTGTTCAAGGGGGAGATCCGCAGCGTCGGTTACGGGGTGGGCGATGGCAAGAGCCAGCCCGCCGGTGCCCTGCCCACGGTGGACAACAACCGCGACTGGCTGCGTCAGGCGCAGCGTTTCCCGGTCAAGATCGCCTTCCAGAGTGACGACTTTCCGCCGGTCGAGGCGCTGCGGGTCGGCGGCCAGGCCGATGTGCTGGTCTACACCGGCGAGAGCGGGGTGATGCACTTCCTGGGGGCGCTCTATATCCGGCTGATGAGCCTCTTCTCCTTCCTCTATTGAGGCGCCATATGCATAACGCCGACAGGGCTGTACTGCGCATTGGCACCGGCATCGGGCTCGCGGCGGGGATCTGTTACGGCCTGGCCCTGCCCATGCCCCACCTCGGCGTCATCATGGCCTGGGTGGTGCTGTGCCGACCCGGGGAGGCCCTTGGCCTGAAGAAGGGGCTGGCAGGGGGGCTGCTGCTGCTGGGGATCATGGCCGCCGGGGTGCTGCTGGTCCCCCTGCTGACCCACTATGCCCTGGCGGCCGTGCTGCTCATCGCCCTGCTGCTCTACCTGCTGATGCAGCAGTCGATGGCCGGCAAGGGGGCCGCCGCCATGCTGCTCATCATGGCCATTACGGTGATCCCGGTGGCCGGGCTCATCGAGCAGTCCCTTGCCATCGCCATCGCCCAGATGATGGGGCTGGGGATCCTGATAGGCACCCTGGTCAACCGCATGGCCCACGCGCTCTTCCCCCCCCTGCCGGTGGCAGGGGGGGCGGCAAGGCCGGTGCCATTGCCCCCCGAACATCCCGAGCGGCTGGCGCTGCGCGCCGTCGCCATCGTGCTGCCGGTGTGGCTGCTGGCCCTCGGCAACCCGGCGTTCTACATTCCGGCGGTGATGAAGACGGTGGCGCTGGCCCAGCAGAGCACCTCCCTCAACGCCAGACAGGCGGGCCAGGAGCTGGTGCTCTCGACCCTGGCGGGCGCCCTGCTGGCGTTCGCACTCTGGATGGGACTCAGCCTCTGGCCCTCCCTCCTGATGCTGGTGCTGATGCTCTCCCTGATGACCCTGTGGCTGGCGCGGCGTCTGATCCGGCTGGTGGCGGGGCGCTTCCCGCCCTCATTCTGGAGCAACGCCTGGATCACGGCGCTCATCCTGTTTGGCCCGGCCATAGAGGACAGCGCCACCGGCAAGGATTTGTGGTTGGCGGCCGCCATGCGTTGCGGCCTCTATCTGGTGGTGGCCGGCTATGGCTGGCTGTGTATCTTGCTGCTCGAGCAGTGGTGGCCGGTCGGCCGCCCGCTGACGGAATCCCAGTTAGGAGATTGATATGTTTACGATTTTTCTGGTCGGTATCCCGGTGATCCTGGTCAACATGCTGCTGCAATCCCTGGTCTCCGTCTGGTGCATCCGCTTCTATGTCAAGCGGTTCCATCGCCGCGAGGGGGCCCTGGCCGGCATGCTGGCCCTGTTTGGCATCATCACCCTGGTGATGCTGGGCAACCTGGCCCAGATCGGCGTCTGGGGAGGGCTCTTCCTGTGGCTCGGGGAGTTCGACACCCTGCAGGAGGCCGTCTACCACTCCGGGGTCAACTTCGCCACCCTGGGCTATGGCGACATCGTCATGAGCCCGCAGTGGAAGCTGCTCGGCCCGCTGGAGGCGGTCAACGGCGCCCTGATGATAGGCCTCTCCGGCGCCTCCATGCTGGCGGTCTTGCAGCATCACATTCGCAAGCAGCTCAATGACGGAACCCCCTGAGCGGGCTGTGCTCATGGTGTAGAAAAGGGCCACTCCATGGAGTGGCCCTTTTTCATGCACAGCAGGGGATTGGGCCATGTCGGCCGGGCAGCACTATTCGGCGAAGGCCAGTTGCCAGGTCTTGAAGCCGCCGGAGAGGTTCTTCACCCGAAAGCCGTGCTGGCTCAGCAGGCGGCAGGCCACGTGACCGCGCAAGCCCACCTGGCAGCTGATGAGCAGCTCTTTGTCTCTTGGCAACTCATCGAGGCGGCCGCGCAGCTCGTCGAGAGGAATGTGCATCGCCCCCGGGATGCGCCCCAGCTTGTCGAGCTCGGGGCCGTTTCGCACATCCACCACCTGCTGGTGAGGGTGACGGGCCTGCACCTCGGCCGCGTGGCAGAGGATGGTGTCCCCCTTCAGGTGGTTGCTCGCCACGAAGCCCGCCATGTTGATCACATCCTTGGCCGAGCCGAACGGCGGCGCATAGGTGAGCTCCAGATCCTGCAGGTCAAAAACGGTGAGACCGGCGCGCTGGGCCACCGCCAGCACGTCGATGCGCTTGTCGATGCCATCCTTGCCGATGGCCTGGGCGCCGTAAATCTTGCCATCCGGGGCAAACAGCAGCTTGAGGCTGACCGGATGGGCGCCGGGGTAGTAGCCGGCGTGGCTGCCCGGGTGGACATAGACCTTCTCGAACGGCAATCCCAGCTGCACCAGTCGCTTCTCGTTGAGGCCGGTGCTGGCCACCGCCAAGTCGAACAGCTTGCAGATGGCGGTCCCTTGCGTCTTCTTGTAGGTTTCGCTTCGGCCCAGCATGTTGTCGGCGGCGATGCGCCCCTGCCGGTTGGCGGGGCCCGCCAGCGGGATCAGCACAGCTTCGCCGGTGACGAAGTCGGTCTCCTCCACCGCATCCCCCACCGCAAAGATAAAGGGATCCGAGGTGCGCATGCCGGCATCCACCCTGATGCCGCCGCGCTGGCCCAGCGCCAGCCCCGCCTTGGCGGCGAGCAGGGTCTCCGGTTTGACGCCGATGGCGAGGATCAGCAGGCCGGTGTCAAGATGAGTGCCGTCGCTCAGGGTCAGGCGCAGGCCGCCGCTGTTGGCGGTGGGCACGGCCGCCGTCATCTCGGCGGGCAGATCCAGACTCTCGATAGCCGATAGGCCGGTGCGCAGACGCAGATCGATCCCCTCTTCCCGGATGCGGGCGTGGAGCATGTTGGCCATCTCCTTGTCCACCGGCGCCATCACCTGATCGGAGAGCTCCAGCAGGGTGACCGCCAGCTGGCGCTGGTGCAGCGCCTCCATCATCTCCAGCCCGATAAAGCCACCGCCCACCACGGTGATGTGGCGCGGCTTGTCGTGGTGCAGGGCCGCCAGGATACGATCCATGTCGGGGATGTTGCGCAGGGTGTGCACGCCTGGGCTGTCGATGCCGGGGAAGGGAGGACGAATGGGCGCCGCTCCCGGGCTCAGCAGCAGCACGTCATAAGGCTCGCGCCGCTCCTCGCCGGTTTGCAGGTTGCGCACCAGCAGGCTCTTGCCCGCCTTGTCTATCTCGATCACATCGTGGAAGACCCGCACATCGACGTTGAAACGGCGCTTGAAGCTCTGGGGCGTCTGCAGCAGCAGGGCATCCCGACTGGGGATATCCCCCCCGATATGATAGGGCAGACCGCAGTTGGCGAAGCTGACGAACTCCCCCCGCTCGAACATCACTATCTCTGCCTCTTCGCTCAACCGACGGGCGCGGGCCGCCGCCGAGGCGCCCCCTGCGACGCCACCCACAATCAGGATCCGTTTCATCTGCAAGACTCCACTCAACAGGAAATGACCAATAAATTAGACTCATCTAATTTAGGTTTCAATGAAATTTTGTTTGCCGTGGATTTGCAGTATTCTTGCCCTCCGACAATTGCTCAACAGGATAGTGTCAGTTCATGTCGTCTACCGCGCTCAGTCATCTCCCGACAGCCAGCCAGGCCCCCCTGTTCTTTCGCCTGGATACCCGTAGTCAACGGCTGGTCGCCCTGACCGATGTGATGCAGACCCCGCTCCACTGGCTAGATGAGCCCCGCAGCGCCTGGCCGGCCCAGTTGCCGGATGCCCTGCGCCAGCCCATAGAGCAGCGGCTCGCCAGCGGCAAGGGGGGCAAGCTGCTGCTGCGCTTTGCCGCCCAGCAGTGGCATATCTCCCTCTCCCATGAACAGGACGCCTTCTGGCTCATCTGCCTGCAGACCCAGCCCCAGGAGAGTGCGGCCAACTTGTCGCTGCAACTGCCGCGCCTGAGCCAGATGGCCAGCCAGCAGCAGTACGCCCCCATGCTGGAGAGCCTCAGGGAGTGCCTGGGGGCCGATCGACTTATCCTCTGGCACTACCAGGCCAACGGCCCCCTCGGCAGCGAGCAGCTGACCCCTGTCTTCACCCTGAATGCGGATTCTGTCGGCGCCATTCGCGGTGACAGCCGCTACATCCGGGCCTTGCGTACCCGGGGCGCCCTGAGCTTCTCGGAGGCCGCCCATCAGCCCATGCTGAGCCAGCACTATTATCTGGCCAATGCCAACGTCAGCTCCCGCCTGGACGGCGCCCTGCTGGAGCAGGAGAAGCTCATCGGCGTGCTCAGCCTCGAGTACGCCGAGACGACCCTGATAGGCGAAGAGACGCTGCAGCTGGTGCGCCACTGCGCCCAGTTGCTGGGTCACTGGCAGCCCGAACCCGAGGTGGTCGAGGCCTCCCCCTTCACCCTGCCAGGCGGGCTCAGTTGCAAGACCGGCAATGAGTATTGCCGCGCCCTGATACGCTGGGCCATGACGGCGAGCGGCGCCCGCATCGGCTGGCTCGGGGAGTTTCAGCTGCGCGGTCAGGATCTCTGGCTCATTCCCCGCTGCGTGCTGGAAGGAGAGACCTTCTCCGCGGTCAAGCCCATGCGAATGGAGATAGGCCCGGGCCGGGAGATCTTCCAGCACGGCCAGAGCCTCTATGTGGAAGACCTGCCCCTGCGCTATCCCCAGGCCACCCAGTTGCTGGCCCTCGACGCCAAGGCCTACATCGGCATCCCCCTCCAGGGCCAGGGCGGCACACCCTTGGGTCAGATCACCCTGCTGCTCGACGGGCCGCTGGCCGATCCCATACCCCTGCTCGATGCCCTCCATGAGCAGCGCGAGCGGGCCGCCATCGAGCTGCAGCGCCTCGCCAACGACGATGCCCTGCGCCTGGCGGAAGTGGCCTTCAATACCCACGACGGTCTGCTGGTGATGGATCACGGCGGCATCATCCTCAAGGTCAATGACTCCTTCAGCCGCATCACCGGCTTTGCCAGCGAGGAGATGCTGGGTCAGCATATCGAGGCCCTGAGGCCCACCTACTATGGCGACAGCCTCAAGCAGGAGGTGATCGCCGCCGTCGACAAGCAGGGGTACTGGCTCGGCGAGGAGCAGTGCCTGCACAGGGACGGCCATCTCTTCCCGGTACGGCTGATGGTGAGCGGCGTCAAGGATGAGGAGGACGAGATCAGCCACTTCGTCTGCAGCTTCCACGACATCACCCAGGAGAAGGAGACGGCTCGCCACATAGAGCGGCTCGCCTATTACGACGATCTGTGCGACCTCTACAACAGACGCAGCCTGAACGACATCATGCAGCGCACCCTGCAGAGCCCGAACGGGCAGTGGGGAGCATTGCTGCTGCTGGATCTCGACAACTTCAAGTCCATCAACGACTCCCTCGGCCACGCCTGCGGCGATCTGCTGCTCCAGGCCGTGGTGGTGCGACTCAAGTCCCTGCCCCAGGAGAACCTGGTGCTGGCCCGCACCTCGGGGGACAAGTTCGCCCTGCTGTTCACCGCGCTGGGCCAGGGTTATGTCACCGCCAAGATACTGGCGGAGCACTTCGCCCGGGAGCTGATGGGGATTTTCCGGCTCCCCTTCGACATCGGCGATCACAAGCTGCACTGCAGTGCCTCCGTAGGGATCAGCCTGTTCAGCGACGATGACAAGGATCACCTGATCCTGATGCAGCAGGCCGACACCGCCGTCCACATGGCCAAACGGGCCGGCCAGGGCAACCACATCTTCTTCAGCGAAGCCATGGCAGAGAAGGAGAAGAGCAAGCTCTCCCTGAGCAACCAGCTGCGCGATGCCCTGCGCAACAACGAGCTGGTGCTGCACTACCAGCCCCAGTACAGGGTCGACAACGGCAGCCTCTCGGGCGTGGAGGCCCTGCTGCGCTGGCAGAAGATGGACGGCACCATGATCCCCCCCGGGGACTTCATTCCCATCGCCGAAGAGACCACCCTGATCCAGGAGATAGGCTACTGGGTGATGAAGACCGCCTGCGCCCAGTACAGTTTCTGGCTCAACAACGGCCTCGCCATCCCCCATCTGTCGGTCAACGTCAGCGCCCGCCAGTTCCACACCGCCGGCTTCGTGCAGCAGGTGGAGTACGTGCTGCGCGATACCGGGGTGCCACCGTCGCGCCTGCTGCTGGAGGTCACCGAGTCCGTGGTGCTGGAGAACCGGCTGGACAGCATCGCCAAGATCCGCCAGCTCAAGGCGCTGGGCATCCTCATCTCCATCGATGACTTCGGTACCGGCTACTCTTCTCTCGCCTATTTGCGCGATCTGCCCGCCGATGAGGTCAAACTGGATAGGAGCTTCATCCAGACGCTGGTGCACAGCGAGCAGGACAAGGCCATCGTCAAGGCCATCCTGGATCTCGCCAAGGTATTTCGCTTCACGGTGACCGCCGAAGGGGTGGAGGACGAGGAGCAGCTGGCCGTGCTCAAGGCCCTGGGATGCCAGCACTACCAAGGCTTCCTGACCAGCCGCCCGCTCCCTGTCAAGGCACTGGAGAGTCTGCTGGGTGCCACCCCGGCGGGCTAAACTGGTAGGATTTATAGGGCTTTATGTCATAAAATAACGACCGCTCGAACCCTGTCCGAACAATTGGAGTCGTCTATGTCAGTCATTAACCGGATCCCTGCCGTTGAAACCAGCGGCCCTGCCGATCAGGGCACTCAGCGGATCCCTGCCGCCACCGTTAGCGACACCAGCAATCCCGACATCATTGGCCGGATCCATTCCGTCGAGACCTGCGGCACAGTCGACGGCCCCGGCATCCGCTTCATCGTGTTCATGCAGGGCTGCCTGATGCGCTGCAAGTATTGCCACAACCGGGACACCTGGGACACCCAGGGCGGCCGCGAAGTCACAGTGCCCGAGTTGATGCAGGATCTCACCAGCTACCGCCACTTCATGAATGCCTCGGGCGGCGGCGTCACCGCCTCCGGTGGGGAAGCCATGCTGCAGCAAGAGTTCATCGCCGAGCTGTTTGCCGCCTGCAAGGCGCAGGGGATCCACACCTGCCTGGATACCAACGGCTTCGTGCGTCACTACGACGAGCTGCTCGATCGGGTGCTCGACAACACCGACCTGGTGCTGCTCGACATCAAGCAGATCAACGACGAGAAGCACATCCCCCTCACCCATGTCAGCAACAAGTACACCCTGGAGTTCGCCCGTTACCTGGCGTCCCGCGGCCAGACCATGTGGATCCGCTACGTGGTGGTGCCCACCTGGTCCGACGATGACGAGAGCGCCGAGGGGCTCGGCCAGTTCATCGCCGAGCTGGGGGAGTGCGTCGAGAAGGTGGAGCTGCTGCCCTACCACGAACTCGGCAAGCACAAGTGGGACGTGCTGGGAGACACTTACGATCTGACCGGGATCAAGCCCCCCAGCAAGGAGACCATGGACAGGGTCCAGGGCATCCTCGGCAAGTACCACCCCAACGTGAAGTATTGAGACAGGAGGCCGCCCGGGACTGGGCGGCCTCTTTTTATTGCGCCAGCCAGCGCCCGGGCTCATCTCCGGGCAGTGAGATCCGGGGGAACAGGCCATGAGTGAAGGACAAGTCACCGCCCTCCTGCTCTGGCTGGTGCTGCTCGCCTTCAGCCTGCGCGCCTCCCTGCTGCGCACCCTCCAAGACAACCCCCTCTATCAGCACCTTTGCCTGGGGAGCGCCATCGTCCTGGTGCCGCTCTGGACCCTGCGGGCCGGCCTCCATGAGGGGCTGGAGATCCACTTTCTCGGCCTCACCACCCTGACCCTGCTGCTGGGCTGGCGCCTCGCCCTGCTGGCCCCCTGCCTCACCCTGCTGCTCCTCGGGGCCTTTGGTGTCACCGATCCGGCGGAGTTCGGCTGGCAGGCGCTCATCGGCGTCGCACTGCCGGTGGCCACCAGCTGGCTGCTGTTTCTCGCAAGCTGGGCCTGGCTGCCCCGCCACCTCTTCGTCTACCTGTTCGTGGCCGCCTTTCTCGGGGGGGCCCTCAGCATCTCGGTCAAGATCCTCGCCAGCGCCCTGCTGATGGGGATGAGCGGCACCTACCCCTGGCACACCATCACTGCCGATTACCTCTCCATCTGGCCGCTGCTGCTCTTCCCCGAGGCCCTGCTCAACGGCATGGCCATGACACTGCTCGCCGTCTACCGACCCCACTGGGTCAACACCTTCTTCGACAGGGAATATCTGGGGCGCTGAGTCTGCAGAGGCCGGCGCAATGAAAAAGCCCGCGACTGCGGGCTTTTTTGTCTCTGGCTTTTGTATCAGGTCATACGCTGCGGGGACGCAGGTGGGCGTGCCAGCGGGCCTCCCACTTCTTGAACAGCCAGACGATGGCGAAGGTGAGCAGCATGTAGAGCAGGCCTGCGGTCAGGAAGGCCTCGAACGGGCTGTAGTAGCGGGAGTTGATGATCCGCGCCGCACCTGTCAGGTCGACGATGGTGATGATGCCCGCCACCGCCGAGCCCTGCAGCATGAAGATCACCTCGTTGCTGTAGGCGGGCAGCGCACGGCGAAATGAATTGGGCAGTATGATGCGGGTGAGGGTCTGCCAGCGGCTCATGCCGAAGGCACTGGCCGCCTCAATCTGCCCCTTTGGCATGTTCAGCACGGCGCCGCGCACTATCTCGGCGGTGTAGGCACCGGTGTTGAGGGTGAACGCCAGCAGGGCGCAGAACCAGGCCTCAGAGAAGAGCACCCAGGCAGGGCCGTTCTTGAGCCACTCCCACTGGGCGGCGCCGTAGTAGATGATGAACAGCTGCACCAGCAGCGGGGTGCCGCGGAAGAAGTAGATATAGGCCCAGATCGGCCCCTTGATCAGCCAGTTGCGGCTGTTGCGCAGAATGCCCATGGGCACCGCCAGCATGAGGCCGAGCATGAGGGAGGCCGCCACCAGCCAGATGGTGGTATAGAAGCCCTCCCAGTAGGTGGGCCACTCCGTGAGAATGATGGAGAAATCCATGGCTTACCTCGTCTTGATCGTGATGAAGATACGCTCGGCACTGACACCGCAACGATCACAGTAAACGAATGACTGCATTGAATACGGCATGGCTTACCTCGTCTTGATGGCGTAGTGACGCTCGGCCCACTTGAGCGCCGAGGTCGAGACTGCGGTGAAGATCAGGAAGATCAACGCCACCGCCATGTAGAAGGTAAAGGGTTGCTGGGTCGAGCCCGCCGCCAGGGACGCCTTTCGCACCATGTCATCGAGCCCGATGATGGAGACCAGGGCCGTGGTTTTGAGCAATACCAGCCAGTTATTGCCAAAGCCCGGCAGGGCGTGGCGCATCATCTGGGGGAAGAGGATCCGCACAAACACCTGGGTCGCCCGCATGCCAAAGGCACGGGCAGCCTCGAGCTCCCCCTTGTCCACCGCCAGGATGGCGCCACGGAAGGTCTCGGTCATGTAGGCACCGAAGATGAAGCCTATGGTGGCGACCCCGGCCGCAAAGGGGCTGATGTCGATGTAATCCGGCAGCAATGAGACCCACTCCTGGTTCGGGTTGCTCTCCAGCAGGTAGTTGTTGTAGGCCTCGTTGACCCAGGTGCAGATCCCGTTGATCAGCACCTGGCCGCCGAAGAACAGCAACATCATCAGCACCAGATCCGGGATGCCGCGAATGACGGTGGTATAGGCGGTCGCGATGCCGCGCGCCCACTTGTAGGGGGAGAGCTTGGCCAGCGCCCCCAGCATGCCGAGCACCAGCGCCAGCAGCAGAGAGGCCAGCGCCACCTCCAGGGTGACCCAGGCCCCCTCCAGCAGGGAGGTTTCGTATCCTTTCAAATCAAACATATGCGGCTCCATTGCAACGCATTGAGCGGGCTTGCCCGTCCCAATATCCTTTCAAACCAAACACATGCGGCTCCATTGCAACTAAGCGGGCCCATCGCTCCCTTGCGAGAGACAACGGGCCCGATGAGGACAGACGAGGGTCAACCTGTCGTGATGATCCGCCGCAATCCCTTCGGCGGCTACCCGGGGTAGCGCGCCTGGGAGTTACTCGCCGTACACGTCGAAGTCGAAGTACTTGTCGTTGATTTCCTTGTACTTGCCGTTGGCGCGCAGGGCCAGGATGGCGGCATTGAATTTCTCTTTCAGATCCTTGTCAGCCTTGCGCACCGCGATGCCGGCACCCTCGCCAAACCACTTGGGATCGGTCAGCTTGGGCCCCACGAACTCGAAGGCATCGCCGCCCTCTTTCTTCAGCAGGCCGTCGCTGATGGCGGCGGAGTCGGCCATCACATAGTCAACCCGACCGGATTTCAGATCGAGATAGGCTTCATCTGCGGTGCCGTAGCGCTTGATGGTGGCATTGGGGAAGTTGTCTGTGATGTAGGTGTCCATGGAGGTGGCGCGCTGCACGGCGATGGTCTTGCCATCCATGAAGGCCTTGTCGAGCTGCACCTCGGTGCCTTTCTTGGCGGCGAAGCGGGCCGGAATGTGCTGGTACTTCTGGGTGAAGTCCACCTTCTTCTTGCGCTCTTCGGTGATGTCCATGGTGGCGATGATGGCGTCATACTTGCGTGACAGCAGCGCCGGAATGATGCCATCCCAATCCTGCTTGATCAGGGTGCACTTCACCTTCATCTCTTCACACAGGGCGTTGGCGATGTCGATGTCAAAGCCTTTCACCTCGCCGCTCGGCTCGGTCCAGGAGAAGGGGGGATAGGCACCTTCCACCCCGATCCGCACCTCTTTCCACTCCTTGGCCATCAGGCTACCGGAACACAGGGCCGTCATCACGGCAGTCGCCAGCATCAGCTTGTTCATGTATCTCTCCTTGATAAACACGTCGATCGTTGAAAACGCAGAATATTGAAAATACCGCTCCTCCATCAATAGATGGAAGAGATGAATTGCTTGAACCGCTCCGACTTGGGATGGGCGAAGATCTCCTTGGGATTGCCCTCCTCCTCCACCCGCCCCTGGTGCAGGAACATCACCTTGTTGGAGACGTCACGGGCGAACGACATCTCGTGGGTCACCACCAGCATGGTGCGCCCCTCTTCCGCCAGCTCGCGCATCAGGCCGAGTACCTCCCCCACCAGCTCGGGATCGAGCGCCGAGGTGGGCTCGTCGAACAGCATCACCTCGGGCTCGACCGCCAGGGCGCGGGCGATGGCCGCCCGCTGCTGCTGGCCGCCGGAGAGGTGGCCGGGGTAGTAGTCGCGCCGCTCCCACAGCCCCACCCGGTTGAGCAGCTGCTCCGCCTTGGCGATGGCCTCGGCACGGGGCACCTTGAGCACCTGGATCGGGACTTCGATGATGTTCTGCATAATGGTCATGTGGGACCAGAGGTTGAAGCTTTGAAACACCATGGCCAGGCGGCTGCGAATGCGCTCCACCTGACGCATGTCCTCAGGCAGGCGTTCACCGGCCCGATTGCTCTTCATGCGGATCAGCTCGCCATGGAGTGAGACCGTGCCGGAAGAGGGGGTTTCCAGCAGATTGATACAGCGTAGAAAGGTCGACTTCCCCGAACCCGAGGAGCCGATCAGGGAGATCACATCCCCCTTGCGGGCCGTCATATCGATGCCCTTGAGCACTTCGTGGGTGCCAAAATACTTGTGCAGTTCACGAACTTCCAGTGCGGCAACGTCGCTCATCCATTACAACCTTGTCTGTCCCTAGACGCCGCTACGGCGTGACTCCACCATCGTGAATTTAACAAAAAGTTAACCGATGGCAACCTTCAGCGAAAATATCATTCAGGTAGTTAAAAAACAATACAGAACCGAGGTATTTAGTGGTTTATCTGTATTTTTATTGGCCTTGGCGGTATTTTTCAGCACTTTGTCTGCATAAAATCCGCTTTGCACCACCTCCGGGATACCGCCTTTTTATACCCGGAACGCACCAGTAGCAAGAAGATTCAGCCATTTCAGTCAGAAGCCGTTCAGAGTCACTTTATTCACCCCGCTTCGGCTGAACAAAACGCACTTTTTTCTGAATGAAATTGATTTTATTGGCGATGACGGCCCGAGATCAGAGGGCTCCGGGAAGGCGGTCTCGCCATGGAAAAGTAACAAACCGATAAAAAAAGGGTCGAATGAGGCATACAAACTCGTGGATTTATGACTCTTGGCCAATAAGTAGTGGTAATGTGTCGTTTTCCCAGTTTTGTGACCGAGGCCCCAATGTTGCTGAATGTGTTGCTGATCCTGCTGCCGTTAGGTGTCGGCTATCTTGTCCCCCTCTCCTCCACCCGGCTCATCAAGCTGATCAATCAATCCCTCGGCAAGATGGTCTATCTCATCCTGTTCCTGATGGGGCTGGGGCTGGCCTATGTGGAGAACCTCGGCAGCAACCTGGCGGTGATCTTCAAGGTGGCAGGGGTGATGCTGGCCGCCATCACCGCCTGCAACCTGCTGGCGCTCTGGTGGCTGGACAGACGCAGCCCCCCCACCCACGAGTCGAGCGACGCCAGGATGCCGAGCAAGCTGCATCTGCTGTGGGAGTCGCTTCAGCTCTGCTTCGTGGTGCTCGGCGGCGTGCTGCTGGGGCTGCTGGTGGACTTGCGCGCCCTGCCCATCGACAAGTGGAGCGAGTGGGCCCTGATGCTGTTGCTGCTGCTCATCGGCATCCAGATGCGCAACTCCGGCATGCGGCTGCGCCAGATCCTGCTCAACCCCTGGGGCATGAAGATAGCCGCCACCGTCATCCTCAGCAGCTGGCTCGGCAGCCTGCTGGCCTCACAACTGCTGGGCATGCCCTTTGCCCATGGTCTGGCGATGAGCTCCAGCTTCGGCTGGTATTCGCTCTCCGGCATCCTGGTGGCCGACAAGCTGGGGCCTGTGCTCGGCTCCGCCGCCTTCATCAACGATCTGGGGCGCGAGCTCATCGCCATCCTCATCATTCCGGTGCTGATGCGTCGCCACCCCTCCGCCGCCATCGGTTACGGTGGCGCCACCGCGCTGGACTTCACCCTGCCGGTCATCCAGAAATCCGGCGGCATCCAGGTGGTCCCTGTGGCCATCGTCTCGGGCTTTATCCTGAGCCTGCTCGGCCCCATCCTGATCCTGGGCTTCCTCGCTATCTGAGCCTGGAGAAAGCACCCAGGCGAACAAAAAGCCCGGCAGCAGTGCCGGGCTTTTCGTTTACTGACGGGCGCACACTGGCTCAGGTTCGCCACTGGCCGCCGCTCATCACCCTCTCGATGGCGAGGTGCTCCGGTGCTATCAGCAGCAGATCCGCATCCTGCCCCACGCCGATCACCCCCTTGCCCGCCAGCCCCAGGGCCCGTGCCGGATTGGCCGTGACCACCCCGAGGGCGACTTCGAGCGACACCCCGAGGGCGCAGGCACGGACGCACTCCTGCCACAGGCTGGCAATCTGGCCGCAGCGCATCTCCACAAGGCGCCCCTCGCCGTCAAAGCGCGGCAGGCTGGCGTTGGCATCCGAGCTGAAGCTGATGCGATCGGCAGGCACTCCTGCCGCCAGCAGCGCCACCAGCGCCTCTGCCGCCAGTTGCTCGCCGTCGTCCAGCAGCTCGGGGAAGCTCGAGGTGGTGAGATCGATCCAGCCCCCCGCCCGGCCCCAGTCGATGGCCTCGGCAAAGAGCCAGGGGTTTCGGTTGCAGTGGGTGGGGTAGAGCTGGCGCAGGGGGATGTCGGTACCATCGCGCAGGGCCCGCAGGGGTGCCAGGGCCCCGCGGCCATCCCCGACGTGGAAGAAGCTGACCCCGCTCTTGCCCGCGAGCAGCCCGGCCACCCGCGCCTCGCTCACCAGCCGCGCCAGCTCGTCATGAGTCGGCGCACTGGATCTGTGATCGCTGATGGCCAGCTCCCCCACCCCCAGCACCTCGGGGATCAGCATGATGTCCGACTCCACCCTGCCGGTGAGGGTTTTGACCGGCAGGTGATAGGAGCCGGTATACATGTAAGCGCTCACCCCGGCGGCGCGAAACTCGCGCACCTTGCCGAGCACCTGGGCCGGGGTGCGGGTCAGGCTGTCGGTGCCGAGCGCCGCCACCAGCGTGGTGACCCCGGCCTTGAGGGCCTCCCCCGCCGCGAGTTCAGGGGTACGAAAGGCAAAGCCCCCCTCCCCACCGCCCCCCGTGATGTGGGCCAGGGGATCCACCAGCCCGGGCACCAGGTAGCGGCCACGGCCGTCGACGCGCACCAGCGGCCAGTCAGGGGGGACCGTCAGCCCCTTGCCCAGCCAGGCGATGCGACCGTCGGCCACCAGCAGATCCTGCTGGCCGAGCGGGGCCGGGCTATGAATTTCCGCACCCTCGATCAGGGTCAACATGGGTCATCTCCTTGTTTCATCACCACTTGCCGCGAAAAAAGAGAGAGAGCAAGCTCCCTCCCCCCATCAGCCACCATAGATATCGTACTTGAAGTACTTCTGGTTGATCTCCTGATACTTGCCATTGGCTCGCAGGGTCTTGATCGCCTCGTCCAGTTTGGCCTTGAGATCCTGATCGCCCTTGCGTACCGCAATCCCCATGCCGTCACCAAACCACTGGCGATCGGTCAGGGCTGGCCCCACATACTCGAACTTGTCCCCTCCCGCCTTGCCGAGCAGCCCCTGATCGATGGCCGAGGCATCGGCCAGCAAGGCCAGCACCCGGCCCGCCTTCAGATCGAGATAGGCCTCGTCGGCATTGCCGTAACGCACTATGGTGACATCGGAGCCAAAGTTGTCCGTCAGGTACTTGTCGTGGGTGGTGGCGCGCTGCACACCGATGCGCTTGCCTGCCATCCCCGCCGGGGTCAGCGCCAGCTCGGTGCCCTTGGCCGCCACGAAGCGGTTGGGGATATGGGCATATTTCTCGGTGAAATCCACCTTCTTGCGCCGCTCGTCGGTGATCGACATGGCGGCGATGATCGCATCGTATTTGCGCGACAGCAGGGCCGGGATCATGCCGTCCCAATCCTGCGCCACCAGCTCGCACTTGACGGCCATCTGCTGGCACAGGGCATGGGCGAGATCGATGTCAAAGCCCTTGATCTCCCCCGACGCATCGGTCCAGGAGAAGGGGGGATAGGCGCCTTCCACACCGAAGCGCACGGTTTTCCACTCCTTGGCCGTGACGGGGGTGGTGAGCAGGCAGGCAGCAAACAGGGCTGACAGGGTCAGTTTGGTATTCATCATGAGTACTCCATTACAAAGCGCACAGGCGCGGTCAAGGCATCGCAAGCGTGGGCAGGCGATGGCCAACAAACGGCAAAACGCGGATGAGCGAGATCACGCCCCCGTGGGTATCAATGTTCGACAGATATCAATGATCGTCGGGGGTCAATGAGCTGCTCCGGGGCCTCGATCTATTCGTCGAACCACTCGGAGAGGTAGAAAGGCTTGAAGTAGAAGGCCAGAAAGAAACCTCTGGCTTTGCGCATCATGATGGTCTGTCGCGTCCTGTGACAAAGATGAGAGCCACCTTAGCACGCCTCAAATTTGTCCTGCAAGAGGGGCTTGTGGGGCCAACGCAACATCCTGGCCATGGTCAACAGAACCAGGATCCTCTAGGCTCTGAGCACCTTGCCATCGACCCGCACACGACCCTGATCCCATGAATTACCTGGCGCACCTCCATCTGGCGGCCCACACCCGAAGCTCCCTCACCGGCAACCTGCTGGGGGACTTCGTCAAGGGGCCCCTGCCCACAGGCCTCGCGGCCCATTTCGACGAGGGGATCTGGCTGCACCGCAAGATAGATGCCTTCACCGATGCCCACCCCGAGCACAGGGCGGCGGTCGCCTGCTTCGAGGCCCCCTGGCGCCGCTTTGGCGGCATCCTGGTGGACATGCTCTACGACCACTGGCTGAGCCACCACTGGCAGCAATTCAGTCAGGATCCCCTGCCCCGCTTCCTGCAGCAGAGCTATGGCCAGCTGCTGGCGGATCACGCCCGCCTGCCGGATGGCCTGCCAATAGCCCTCAGGCGGATGGCCGAGCAGGACTGGATCGCCTCGTACCGGCATCGGGAGGGGCTGAGTCAGGCCCTCAACGGCATAGGCCGGCGCCTGCGTCGCCCCCTACTGCTGGGGGAGGCGCTCCATACCCTGGATGAGGGCCGCTGGCGCGACTGCGAACGGGGGTTTCTGCGCTTCTATCCCGAGGTGATGCGCTTTAGTGAGCGGCAACTCACCCACTACCGCAGGGGCCAGGACGAGGCAGGATCAAGACAATGAAAAACGCCCCGAGCGGGGCGTTGAGAGGGCGCTATTACCGGGCTTCATCCTTCTTCTTGCGAATGCTCAGACCCAGCTCGCGGCCGCGCAGACGGGCGTAATAGATGGTGCCGACGAAGGCCAGGGTGGTGAACACCAGCTCCACCACCGCCAGCCACCGCTCCCCCTCGTCCGTGGTGATCAGGGTCAGGGCGTGGAGGAAGTAGGGCATCAGCACGAAGTTGCCCCAGGCGTGGGTGTAGGGGTTGCCCTGCACTATGCCCTTGAGGGGGAAGAGCAGCGGCACGGTCCAGATCACCGGCAGCAACCAGGGGTTGAGATCCGGGTGGGGCGAGAGCCACAGATGCCAGAGGATGACCCAGGCCAGCAGGCCGAAGAAGCCGACCAGGGTCAGCAGACGGGCGAAGCGGGTGCTCACTTGAGGATCTCCAGCACCTGCTCGGGCGGACGGCCGATGCGGGCCTGGCCATTCTTGATGACGATGGGGCGCTCGATCAGCTTGGGATGCTGGTGCATGGCGCGAATGAGGGCGTCGCCGTTCACTTCGCTGAGCCCCAGCTCCTTGTAGAGATCCTCCTTGGTGCGCATCAGCTGGCGCGGGTCGGCGAACCCGAGCTGACCCAGCAGGGTGCGGATATCGTCTTCGCTCGGCGCCTGTTCCAGATAGAGCACCACCTCGGGGGCTATCCCCTGCTGTTCCAGCAAGGCCAGGGTTTCACGGCTCTTGGAGCAGCGCGGGTTGTGATAGATTTGGGTCTCGCTCATGGTAACTCCCTGATATTGCAAGATGGGACAACAAATGGCGCTATTGTAGGGGAAACGGATGGGCAGGGTAAGCGGGAAGGATATGGAAATGAAACGAATCTGTTGGCTGATTGTGGCTGCCCTGCTGGGAGCCTGCACACCGGCCCCCCAGCTCACCGACGAGACGGGCAAGAGCATCAGCCTGAGCGCCCTGGCGGGCAAGCCGCTGCTGGTCAACTACTTCGCCCCCTGGTGCGCCTCCTGCCTGCGGGAGATGCCCCTGCTCGCGGCGCTGCACCGGGAGGGACAGATAGGGGTCATAGCCATCAACTATGATCCCGCCTCCCCCGGCGAGCTGGCCGAGCTGGCACGGCGCCATCAGATAGCCGTGCCCCTGATGATCCCCCTCGATGAGGCCAGCCTCCCCTTCCCAAGGCCTGGCGCGCTGCCCACCAGCTACCTGCTCGACGGCAAGGGGCAGTTGCAGCAGACCCTGGTGGGGGAGCTCGATGAGCACAAGCTCGCCGCCATCCGGGCCTGGGCCGCCACACAAGTCTCCTCGGCACGGCCATGATGGCACCATGACGACACGGGGTGCACCATCTCTGGTGCACCCCGTTGCATGCAGGCGCGGTGAGCCGGACTAGCCCTTCAGGCTGTCCAGATCCTTCTTCGCCCGCTCCAGCTGAGTGATGCGCGCCTCGATGCGGGCCAGGGTCAGCTTGTCGCTGGTGGTGCCACGGGCCACGATCAGCTCGTCGATGGCCGCCTGGTAGTCACCGCGCAGGGAGAGGGTCTCCGCCCGCGCCATGTGCAGATCCGTCATCCGTCCCGCCTTGCGATAGGCATCCGACAGCAGGCTCCAGGCCAGGCTGTTCTCGTCGTGCTCACGGGCGTAAGGATCCAGCAGGGCGATGGACTTCTTGTAGTTGCCCGCCTCCAGATAGGCGTTGCCGAGGTTGACCACCACCACCTCGTTGTCCGGCATCCGGGTGCGGAAGCGCTCCAGCCGGGCGATGGCCTGGGCGCTGCGCCCCTTGGCGAGATCGATGTCGGTCAGGGCATCCACCACGAAGAGATCCTCCGGATGGCGGGCGGCCAGACTCTGCATCAGAGTATCGGCCTCGTCGGTGCGCTTGAGCTGCAGCAGGGCCAGCGCCTTGCCATAGGTGGCGGCGTCTTTGAGGGGGTAGTCCCCCTTCTGCAGGCGGCTGTCGAAATAGGTGAGCAGCGCCTGGGGGCTCTCGGTGCCATAACGCACCTGGATGCGCACCTTGGCCAGCCAGAAGTCGAGGCTGGGGGGCAAGGCACGGCGGCCATAGCTGTTGGCGCGGGCGCGGGCTTCGCTGATCCGGGTCTCCGGCAGGGGGTGAGTGAGCAGCATCTCGGGCGGCTTGCTGGCGTAGCGGTACTCCGCCGCCAGTTTCTGGAAGAAGCTGGCCATGCCCATGGGATCGAAACCGGCATCATAGAGCGTCTTCATGCCGATGCGGTCCGCTTCGTACTCGTTGTCACGGGTATAGTTGATGGCCGACTGCATGGAGAGCCCGAGGGTAGTCTGCAGCGCGGCTATGCCGGCAGTGGGGTTGATCACCGCCAGCGCAATGGAACCCACCAGACCGGCCAGGGTCATGGCCGAGCTGCTCGCCTGCGCCTCCATGTAACGGGCGATGTGACGCTGGGTCACGTGGGTGATTTCGTGAGCCAGCACCGAGGCCAGCTCGCTCTCGTCGTCGGCGTAGAGGAAGAGGCCGGTGTGCACCTTGACCCGCCCACCGAGGAAGGCGGCCGCGTTGATGCTGGGATCGTTGATGAGGAAGAAGGTAAAGGGGAAACGCACCCCGTCGGCATTGGTGAGCAGTCGCTGACCCAGATCGTCGATGTATTCGTTCAGCACGGGATCATCGATGATGGGCAAGCCCGCCCGGGCAAACCGCATGAAGGCATTGCCATAACGCACCTCCTGCTCGATGGGCAGGGCGGCAACCCCGGCGGTGCCGATGTCGGGCAGCTGGTTGTTCGCCTGAGCCTGAAAGGTCGCGCTCATCAGGGATGCCAGCAGGGGAAGCGATGCCATCAAGGGGGAAAAACGGGCCACAGTATTTCTATCTCCATCAGAAGGGGCTCGGGCAGAATACCCTTGCCCATCAAGGCCCACAAGCGTTGTTTCATACTGGTATCACGGCCATAATGGCCACCACGCACGCGATGGAATCCTCATGGAACAGCTCGACCTGACCCCCTGGCGTTGTCCCGAGCCGCTGATCCGGCTCAAGCTCTGGTTGCGCCAAGCAAGACCCGGCCAATCCCTGCACCTCATACTGGGGGATGCAGGCTCCCGGCAGGACATTCCGGCCTACCTGCAACGCCTGGGCCACAGCGTCCGCCCCCTGGAGGAGTCCGCCGCCCGCCTCTCCCTGCTGCTCGTGGTCGGGAGCTGGCCATCATGATGTCGCCAGACTCCGTGTTGCCCCTTTCCATCCTGATGACAAGGTAAAACCAAGGAAGCCTCGATGTTAGATGTATTGAAGCGCTGGTATCAGACCCGTTTTTCCGACCCCGATGCCGTTACCCTGTTCCTGCTGCTGGTGTTCTGCTTCGCCGTGCTCTGGCTGTTTGGCGATCTGCTGGCCCCCCTGCTGGTGGCCGTGGTGATGGCCTATCTGCTGGAGTGGCCGGTCAGCCGCCTGCAACGCACCGGGCTCTCCCGCCCCCTGGCCACCAGCCTGGTGCTGCTGCTGTTTCTCTCTGTGACCACCATGATGCTGCTGGGGCTCATCCCCACACTGGTGAGCCAGGGGGTCAACCTCGCCAAGGAGGCGCCCTCCATGCTGGCCCATGCCCAGGACGCGGTGCGCACCCTGCCGGAAAAGTACCCCGAGATCATCGACGTCAGCCTGGTCGAGACCATCATAGACAACATTCGCCAGCGCATTCTGGCCGGGGGGGAGCAGCTGGTGAGCGCCTCCCTCAGCTCCCTCATCAACGTGGTGGCCATCCTCATCTACGCCATCCTGGTGCCCCTGATGGTGTTCTTCATGCTCAAGGACAAGCAGGTGCTGATGAGCGGCCTGCGCCGCTTCCTGCCCCGCAACCGCACCCTGGTCAACCGGGTCTGGGTGGAGATGAACGACCAGATCATCAACTACATCCGCGGCAAGGTGATCGAGATCCTCATCGTCGGGGTGGCGACCTACATCCCCTTCGCCCTGATGGGGCTGCGCTACTCGGTGCTGCTGGCGGTGGCGGTCGGCTTCTCCGTGCTCATCCCCTACATAGGGGCGGTGGCGGTGACCGTGCCCGTCGCCATGGTGGCCCTGTTCCAGTGGGGACTGACCCCGGACTTCGCCTGGCTGATGGTGGCCTATCTGGTCATTCAGGCCCTCGACGGCAATCTGCTGGTGCCCCTGCTCTTCTCCGAGGCGGTCAACCTGCACCCTGTGGCCATCATCGTTGCCGTGCTGGTGTTCGGCGGGCTCTGGGGCTTCTGGGGGGTCTTCTTCGCCATTCCCCTGGCGACCCTGGTGAAAGCGGTGCTCAACGCCTGGCCCAAGCGGGACGAGGCGCCCCGCCCCGCCCCCTGATGAGAAGAGAGGCTTTCGCCTCTCTTTTTTATTCCCGCGAACTCATGCCCCCGCACTCGGTTCCCGCCTGAATCCAGGTGCGGCACAATGATGCTATCAACTTGAATTTGAAATAAAAACAGGCTTCACTGACAAGGTTGTCGGCAGTATGCTCTGCCAGCCCCGACCCATGAAGGATCACGCCATGCCCCCTGTTCGTCCCCTGCACAGCGCCGCGCTTGGCGCACTCCTGACCCTGCTGTTCGCGATCCAGGCCCGGGCCGAGGTCGATCTCGGCTCCCTCGACATCTTCGTGCAGGACAGCCCCACCAGCCCGGTGCCCAAGGGACTGGTGCTGGGCGGCGCCGTCATCGGTGGCGATGCCCGCTATCAGGGCCAGGATGACACAGCCCTCGCGATACCGGGTTTCATCTACTTCGGCGAGCAGTTCATGTTCCTCGGGGACAGGGCCCGCTACTACTTTCACAAGGATGACAGTTTCGCCGCCTACGGTTACGGCAGGATGCGCTTTGGCAACCTGGATCCCGACGATGCCCCCGAGCTGGCCGGCATGGAGCAGCGCAAGTGGCAGCTGGAAGGGGGCATAGGCGCCAGCCTCATCACCCCCTATGCCCTGCTCAGCACCCGCCTCAGCACGGACGTGACCGGGCGCAGCAACGGCCAGGAGCTGCTGCTGTGGGCCGACTTCCCCATACTGCGGGACAGGCTGCTCATCATGCCCGGCATGGGGATGATGATCCGCAGCGACAAGATGGCGAACTACTACTTTGGCGGCGTCTCGGGGGGCGAGGCCACGGGGCTGCGCCCGGCGTGGGACACGGGCACCACCCTCTCCCCCATGGCGGCCATCATCACCAGCTACCGTTTCAGCCCCCACTGGATCGGCATGTTTGCCGCCAACTACGAGCGCTACGATGACGACATCGCGGATAGCCCCATAGTCCAGCACAAGGGGGAGCTCTACGCCGGTTTCGGGGTGGGCTATATCTGGTAACCCAACCGCCAACCAGCAAGAAGGGAGCCATGGGCTCCCTTCTTGCTTGATGTGACTCGCAGCCGGCATGCGGCCATCACAGGGTGGCCAGAAACTCGGCCAGGGCCCGGTTGACGAACTCGGGGTTCTCCAGGGTCGAGATATGGCCCGCCCCCGGTATCTCCCTGAAGGGGCAGGCCAGCGCCTCGGCCATCAGATAACCCTCCAGCACCGGGCGCGCCTTGTCCTCGCAGCCTGTCATCACCAGGCTCGGCATCGCCATCTCTTCGAGCCACTCGATGCGATCCTCCCGGGTCACGAAGCTGCGCCCCACCGCCACCAGGCTCGCCACCTGATCCGCTGGCCACTGGGCGAGCCGCGCCTTGAAGCCGCTCATCAGGGCGGGATCCGGCTCATGGGCAAAGAAGAGCGGCGCCACCTGCTCGATGACGGGGGCAGGAAGGGTGCCCAGCTGCTCTATCGTGGCCAGCATGCCGAGGTAGCGCTCGCAGGGGATCTGGGGCTCCCAGCCAACGAAGGTATCCATCAGCACCAGTCCCTTGAGGCGAGCGGGCGCCATGCGCGCCAGCTCCACGCCCCACATGCCGCCAATCGACAGCCCCACCAGCACGCACTGCTCGACGTCGAGGGCATCGAGCAGTGCCAGGTGATCCCGGGCCAGGGTTGCCAGGGTGCAGCCACCGTCAGGGAGCACGTCGGAATCACCGTGGCCCCAGAGCTCGGGGACGATGCAGCGATAGCTGCCCTTGAGCGCCTCGACTTGTGGCGCCCACATGGCACTGTCCCACAAATAGCTGTGGCCAAAGAGCAGCACAGGGCCCTGCCCCTCGTCCAGATAGGCCATGCGGCGGCCCGCTATCTCCATAAAATGCTTCATGTTATCTCCTGTTGCCAGCGGCTGCTGATGAGACGGCCGTGCAAAATCGCCATAAATGGCTTCATTTTTTCTATTGCCAGCGGTTGATGAGGCGGCAGTATCAATCGCCATCCCCATACAATGGCTTCATGTTTTCTTCTGTTCTGCTGGCAGCGACGGGGCGGCAGTGTAACACGCCACCCTTGGCAGTGGCGCCTCCCTGGTGCAAGCTGGGGTGGCTCACAAAAAGGACTCGAACAGGAGAAGATCATGCCGAAGGAAAAGAGCAAGAAACGCCCGCGCCTGGACAAGAAGACCTATGAACACCACCTGGCCCAGCTGCAGGAGGAGCTGGTCAAGCTGCAGGAGTGGGTCAAGCAGGAGGGGCTCAAGGTAGTGGTGCTGTTCGAGGGGCGCGACGCCGCCGGCAAGGGGGGCGTCATCAAGGCGATCACCGAGCCCCTCAATCCCCGGGTCTGCCGGGTCACCGCCCTGCCCGCGCCCTCGGACAGGGAGCGCACCCAGTGGTACTTCCAGCGCTATGCCGCCCACCTGCCGTCGGCGGGCGAGATGGTGCTGTTCGATCGCTCCTGGTACAACAGGGCCGGGGTGGAGCGGGTGATGGGCTTTTGCACCGACGCCGAATACCGCGAGTTTCTGCGTGCCTGCCCCGAGTTCGAGCGGATGCTGACTCGCTCCGGCATCACCCTCATCAAGTACTGGTTCTCGGTCAGCGACGAGGAGCAGGAGAAGCGCTTCAAGGAGCGCATCAACACCCCCATCAAGCGCTGGAAGTTCAGCCCCATGGACTTGCAGTCCCGCTCCCGCTGGGTGGAGTACTCCCGCGCCAAGGATGACATGTTCACCTACACGGATACCGAGGACTGCCCCTGGTTCGTGGTGGAGGCCGACGACAAGCGCCGCGCCCGCCTCAACTGCATCGCCCACCTGCTCGGCAAGGTGCCCTACGAGGCGATCCACTACGAACCCATCAAGCTGCCCCCCATCAAGACCGAGGGGTATGAGCGCCCGCCCCTGACCAGCCAGACCTTCGTGCCCGATATCACCGCCGCACTCTAAGCCTTATCCCCGTGACCCTGCCTGCCCGGTTACCCGCACGGCAGGCAATAAAAAGCCGGTCATTCGACCGGCAAAAAGGCATTGAATACTACGGAAACCTGCACAACAACACCATCAGGTGCGGATATATCTGGCGGTACGGGGGAACGCCTGCTCCTTGGCATCGAACAGGTAGCAGGCCTCGGCCGGAATGCCGACGCTGTACTGCTCGCCGGTGGCCACGTCCACGTCCGAGCTGGCCTTGACGGTGAAGTCGTGACCATCCACGTCCATGTAGACGAAGGACTCGGCCCCCAGGTGTTCAGCCACCTGCACCACCCCGCTCACCTTGCTGTCGGCATGGGGGTGATCCAGCGGCACCAGGTGCTCGGGGCGAATGCCCAGCTCCACCTTGTCACCGACGGCGCCGCTGCGGGCATCGACCCGGGCACGCACGGTATCGCCGGAAGTCAGCTTGACCACGCACTCCTGCTCGCCTATCTCCAGCAACTCGCCCGCCAGGAAGTTCATCTTGGGAGAGCCGATAAAGCCCGCCACGAACTTGTTGTCCGGGTTGTGATAGAGCTCGAGCGGGGTGCCGAACTGCTCCAGGTTGGTGGTCGCCTCGCCCTTGAGGGGGCTCAGCACCACGATGCGGTTGGCTAGCGTCATGGCCTCCACCTGATCGTGGGTCACGTAGATGATGGTGGAGTTGAGCTCCTTGTGCAGCTTGGCGATCTCGATGCGCATCTTGACCCGCAGGGCGGCGTCCAGGTTTGACAAGGGTTCGTCAAACAGGAACACCTGGGGTTGCTGCACTATGGAGCGGCCGATGGCGACCCGCTGGCGCTGACCGCCGGAGAGCGCCTTGGGCTTTCTGTCCAGCAGGGGCTCGAGCCCCAGGATCTCGGCGGCACGCATCACCCGCTTGTGGATGTTCTCCTTGTCCATCTTCTTGAGCTTGAGGCCGAAGGCCATGTTCTCGTAGATGTTCATGTGGGGGTAGAGGGCGTAGGACTGGAACACCATGCCCACGTTGCGCTCCACCGGCGGCACGTCGTTCATGTAACGACCGCCTATGGTCAGCTCACCGCTGGTGATGTCCTCCAGCCCCGCGATCATCCGCAGCAGGGTGGACTTGCCACAGCCGGACGGGCCGACGAAGACGATGAACTCCCCTTCCTTGATGGCCAGGTTGATGTTGCGCAGCGTGTCCTTGTGGACAGCCGGATCGTAGTTTTTGCGAACGTTGTTGAGTACTACTTCAGCCATGACGAGCTCCGCTCTGAAATCTGTGCAAATCGTGATAGTCGGGGGAGCACTCCCCCGGCCATTAAAACCTTAACCTTTCACCCCACCCGCGGTGAGGCCACCCACCAGCCAGCGCTGCGCCATGAGGAAGACGACAGTGATGGGCAGGCCGGACAGCACGGCGGCGGCGGCGAAGTCACCCCACAGATAGTTCTGCGGATAGAGGTATTGCTGGGCACCGACCGCCAGGGTCAGGTTGTTCACATCCTGCAGCAGGATGGAGGCCACGGGCACCTCGGTGATGGAGCCGATGAAGGCCAGAATGAAGACCACCGCCAGGATGGGCACCGACAGGGGCAGCAGGATCAACCTGAATGCCTGCCAGGGGGTCGCACCATCGATGGCCGCCGCCTCTTCCAGGGAAGAGTCTATGGTCTCGAAGTAGCCCTTGATGGTCCAGACGTGCAGCGCGATGCCGCCCATGTAGGCCAGGATCAGGCCGCCGTGGGTGTTCAGACCCAGCCAGGGGATGTAGTCGCCAATCTTGTTGAACAGCGCATAGATGGCCACCAGTGCCAGCACCGCCGGGAACATCTGGAAGATCAGCATCCCCTGCAATATGGTCTGCTTGCCACGGAACCGCAGGCGGGCAAACGCATAGGCGCAGGTGGTGGAGAGCACCACTATCATCAGGGCCGTGATGCCCGCGATCTTGATGGAGTTCCACAGCCAGGTCAGCACCGGGAAGGGTGGCGGCGTGATGCTGCCATCGGCATTGGTGATGGACATGCCGAGCGCCAGCTTCCAGTGATCCAGGGTCGGATTGGAGGGGATTATCTCCCCCACCGAGAAGTTGCCGTTACGGAACGAGATGGCGATGACCATGATCACCGGGAAGATGATCAGCGCCAGGAAGCCCCACATGACCAGGTGGGTTGCCCACACCCGGTATTTCACTGATTTGGGTTGTACGATAGCCATTGAGAAGCCTCCTTACAGCTTGTCCGCTTTGGACAATTTCAGGTTGAGCAGTGCAAGCGCGCCGACGATGAGGAAGATGGCGGTGGCGATGGCACTGGCCAGACCGTAGTCCTGACCACCCGAGCCCTGGAACGCGATCCGGTAGGTGTAGTTCACCAAGAGATCCGTGGTCCCGGCCGGGGTACTGGCCCCTATGATGTCCGGCGCCCCGTTCGTCAACAACTGGATAAGCACGAAGTTGTTGAAGTTGAAGGCAAAGGATGCAATCAACAGGGGAGTCAGCGGCTTCATCAAGAGCGGTACGGTGATCTTGAAGAAGTTCTGTACCGGACCCGCACCGTCCATGGCGGACGCCTCATAGAGATCTTCCGGGATGGCCTTGAGCAGCCCCATGCAGAGGATCATCATGTAGGGGTAGCCAAGCCAGGTGTTGACGATGAGGATCATCACCTTGGCCAGGAAGGGGGTGGTGTACCAGTCCGGCTTGATGCCGAACGCCGCTTCCAGGAACAGGTTGATCTCGCCGAAGTTCTGGTTGAACAAGCCCTTGAACACCAGGATCGAGATGAACGCCGGTATCGCATAGGGCAGGATCAGCATGACCCGGTAGAAACCGCGCCCCCTGAGCTGCTCCCACTGCACCAGACACGCCATCACCATGCCGATGGCCAGGGTGAAGGCCACCGAGCAGGCGGAGAAGATCACTGTCCAGACGAAGATCTGCATGAAGGGACCCTGGATACCCGGGTCTGTCATGATGCGGACGAAGTTCTTCCAGCCCACGCTCACCACGAAGCCAGGGGCAATGCCCTTGCCGACGAAGTGGCCATCAGCATCTATGTACTGATAGAAGCCGGTGTCGCCGTTGGGCAGCATCAGCTCGCCGTTCTGGTTGTCCCGCAGCAGGTTGCCGTCCTTGATAACGACACCGGACTTGAGCACGGCCCCGTCAACCAGCTGGGTATAGAGGGGCTTTTGCGCCGCAAACTTGCGCAGGCTGCTCAGGGTCAGGTGGATGGTACCATCGGGCAGCACCAGATCCAGGGCGCTCAGGTGAGTACGGTGATCGACGATGGCACGTATGGGTGCCGCCTGGTCGACCGCTTCCCCGTTCAGGGGTTGCAGCTGAACAACCTGTGGCTCGTCACGGACTCTGCCCTCACGGACGGCCAGTTCACGTGCCTTGTTGTTCAGCAGGGTAAGGGGTTGACTGATAAAGGATTGGTCGTCCTGTTGCAGCAGCAGCTGAAACTGATTGTTCTCACCACCCAGGAGGGTGAAATCGAATTCACCGCCGGTCACCTTATAGATTTTTTTCAGATGGAAATCCCGTGCCTGCTCGAGAGAGAGCAAGTTGGACCCCGAATAGTTGGTGAAGGCGATGCCGATCGTGTAGGCAAGAGGGAAGATGATAAAAACAACCATGCCTGCCACACCGGGGAAGATATAGCGGTGGGCATAGGTCTTCTTGTTCATGAAGACATAGAGACCGACGGAAACGACCACCAGATCGAGCAGGGCAAACACCCACTCGCCGCTGGCATACATCATCACGGCCGCATAACCATTAAGCACTGCAATCAGTGCCGCCATGGTCCACTTCAGCCAGACGTACTTGTCTTTCTTCGGACCGGCATAGGATTCGATAGAAGGTACAACTTCCATGCCAATTAACCTTTATTGCGCCAAGAGAGATTGGAGAGAGTGGGAGGCCCGAAGGCCTCCCTGGTGCTAGCTTACTGGACGATGCGCTTGGCAGCGGTATCCAGGGCTTCGTCAACGCTCTGACGGCCAGAGGTGACGTTCTTGAGGGCTGTTTCGAAGGAAGACCAGAAACGGCTCATCTCAGGCACGGACGGCATCGGCTCGCCATTCTGGGCGTTCTGCATGGTGGCCTTGATGTTGGGGTCGGTTTCCAGGGTCTTCTGGAAGGACTTCAGCGCCACGGCACCCAGCGGCTTGTCGGCGTTCACTGGCGCCAGACCGGCATCGGTCAGCAGGTAGTTTTCCAGGAACTCGATGGCCAGATCCTTGTTCGGGCTGGCGGCGTTGATGGTGGCACCCAGCACGCCGACGAAGGCCTTGGCCGGATTACCCTTCAGGGTCGGCAGCGGCGCTACGCCGTACTTGATGCCGCTCTTGTCCAGGTTGCTCCAGGCCCAGGGACCGTTGATCATCATGGCCACTTCGCCCTTGTTGAACTTGGCATCCATGACACCGTAGTCGATGCCCTTCTCCAGGTGACCGGACTTGATCATCTCGGAGATGTAGCCGACGCCGGCCTTGGCACCCGCGTTGGCCACGCCGGTGTCTTTCACGTCATAACCGGTGGCGGTCTTCTTGAAGGCATAACCACCGTTGGCAGCCACTAGGGGGTAGCTGAAGTAGGGGGTGTCATAGGCCCACATGATGGCGCGCTTGCCATTTTTCTTCAGGTCTTCGTCGATCTTGGCGATCTCTTCGAAGGTCTTGGGCGGATTGGGCAACAGATCCTTGTTGTAAATCAGGCTGACGGCTTCCACCGCGACCGGGTAGCCATAGGTCTTGCCATCGACAGTCATGGCGTCCCAGGCGAACTGCTCGAACTTGGCCTTGGTGGCGGCGTTCGGAGTCACTGGCACCAGCAGACCGGCCTTGACCCACTCACCGTAACGGTCGTGAGCCCAGAAGAAGATGTCCGGGCCGTTGCCGGTGGCGGCGGCTTGCTGGAACTTCACTTCTACCTGGTCCGGGTGCGCGACGGTCACCTTGATGCCGGTCTCGGCTTCAAACTTCTTGCCTACTTCGGCCAGGCCGTTGTAGCCCTTGTCACCGTTGATCCAGATGGTCAGCTGACCTTCGTCAATCGCAGCAGTGGCTGAGCAAGCCACACCCAGGGTAGCCAGACCGATCAGGGATGACAGCAATTTCTTTTTCATGAGCCTTTCCTTGTATTAGTTCCGCGCTGTAAGAGCATTGTGTGCGAGATGAATATTATCCCAAGCCTGCAACGCCTCACATGACACGCCTCGCATTTTTGAAATGCAATTACGTATTTTCTTCCAGAAAGTTATGAAAACATTTTCTTATTTCAGCGACTTATCGGGATTTATCGCCATATTTTTGACCTTGCATGGAAAATTAATTACCGAAAAGAAATAAATTTACACCATTGAAAGGGGTTTCACCCCATTGAAAACCCTTTCAACTCCATTATTTTGTTTAATGTGTTAACAAAAGTACCAAGCCGGATTCCAGACTCATCTCCCCCTTAAATAAAAAGGCACCGGAGCGGACTCCGGTGCCTTTTTGCCAGAAATGGTGACTGGATCACATTATGACTGGCGCAGCAGCTGATCCTTGAGGTTGGGCGGCACGCCACGGATGGTCAGGGTGTCGGTCTGGGGATCGTAGAAGACCCGGCTGTTCAGCAATTTTTGCTCGAAGCTCAGCGTCAGACCGCCACCTGAGCCGACAAACTTGGTCAGACCGCGCAGGGTGGAGCGATCGGCCGGGAAGCGATCTTCCAGCTCATATTCCTGACCGATGAAGCTGTAAAAATCGAGATCGCCGTCCCCTGGCAATTCTGCCGAGAGCTCCTTGATTTCGATCTCTTCACCGGCGCTCGCCTGCTCGGTGCAATATTTGAAGACCTGCTTCTTGTAATCATTGCGCTCGGCGGGTTCGAGCTGGCGGCTGTCGCAGTAATCGTCCACCGCCTGCAGCAAGCCTTTATTTTGTACCTTGGCATCCATGCCCTCGCGGGCACCCAGCAAGTCCATGAAAAAGTCCCCCAGCTTGCGGCCAACCCGCCCCTTGCTGAAGGTGATATAACGGCGAGAGTCCGGCTGGGTTTTCCACTCGGTCAGATCGATGCGGGCCACCAGGTTGAGTTTGCCGATATCCAGATAATGAATGTGACGCAGGTCCAGCGCCTCGCTGACGGTGACGCTCTCCTTGCCCTCCAGCAGGGCAATCATCAGATAATCGACCCCCACATAGTTGTATTTGGCAATCAGCAGCACCCCCTGCTCATCGAGGGCGTGCTCCACCAACTGCTTGACCAGCATCTGGGTCAGGGTGATCGAAAAGGGGACGAATTCGGTCTGCTCGCCAAGCAGCTGTTCGAGGGCAATGCGAAAGGCCGGAGACGGCTGTTTGGGAGCCTCTTCACCTTCTGCCAGCTCGGCGACGTCGGCCTCCGGGTCTGCAAAGAAACCGAAGCCCTTGCCACCCTTGCCGTTGTAGATGCGATGCAGTTCTGCCATCAGCCCTTGCACCGCCTCGTCGGCAGGCAGAGTCTGACTGCGGGTATCGGCGTGGGGCTGACCGTCATTGCCGGCGCGCAGGGAGTGAAGAATGATCTTGTCGATATCGAGACTCATGTCACAAAGCCATAGTGTTAGCCGAAAGGGTGAAGTATTATAAGGCGCTTTGAACCGAGATGAACCCAAGATTATGCCCATCGTATCAAAGTACAATAACGAGCAGTTTGACGCCCTGATGAACGACCTGATCACCGCCCTGGAGAAACACAAGGCGCCGGTGGATCTCAGTCTCATGGTGCTTGGCAACCTGACCACCAACATCATCAACGGTATGGCCCCGGCCCAGCGTCAGGCGATCACCGAGAAGTACATCCAGGCGCTCACCGCCTCGGTGGATCATCGCCACGATGCTCACTGAGTTTCTTCGCATTCTTTGATGTTTTTCAAGCAGATGGATCATTATGGTCGAAACCGGCAACCCCTATCGTGATAACGTTTCTCGCCTGATCACCTGGGGGCATTGGTTCTCCTTCTTCAACATCATCCTGGCCATGCTGATCGCGACCCGCTATCTGGGTTCCATCAGCTGGCCATCGACCACGCTCGGGGTCACCTATCTCATCGTCAGCTGGATAGGCCATTTCTCGTTCCTGAGCTTCGTCACCTATCTGCTGACCGTCTTCCCCTTGAGCTTCGTGCTGCCCAGGGAGAAGCCACTGCGCTTCATTTCGGCCATCATCGCCACCCTGGCGCAGGTGCTGCTGCTCATCGACACCCAGGTGTTCCAGCTGTTCAAGTTCCACTTGAATGGCCAGGTGTGGCAACTGCTGCTGGATCAGGCCCAGACCGAAGAGGGCTCTATCTGGAGCATCATCTTCGTCGCCGTGCCCACCATCTTCCTGCTGCAACTGCTGCTGTCGGCCTATGTGTGGCGCAAGATCAACAAGCGCAAGCGCCGCCAGTACGGCAATCAGGTGGGGCTGGCCCTGCTGGTCTGCTTCATGCTGACTCACCTGGTCAACAGCTGGGCCGATGCCACCCTGTATCAGCCCATCACCATGCAGCGCGCCAACTTCCCGCTCTCCTACCCCATGACAGCCCGCAGCTTCCTGGCCAAGCATGGCTGGCTCGATCTCGAGCAGTATGAGAAGAAGGCCGAGAACCAGGGCAGCGCCGAGCATCGCCTGCTCTATCCCCTGCGCCCCCTCAGCGTGAGTGCCCCGAGCGAGCACAAGAACCTGCTGGTGGTGGTGGTCGACTCCCTGCGGGCCGACATGCTCAACAACATCAACATGCCCAATCTGCAGCGCTATGCGGATCAGCACCTCAACTACAGACGCCATATGAGTGGCGGCAACGATGACGCCATGGGGATGTTCGGCCTCTTCTACGGGCTGCCCGGCCACTACTATGACGATATCCGTGCCGACAAGCGCCCGCCGGTGCTGTTTGACGAGATGCTGCGCCAGGACTATCAGTTCGGCCTGTTCGGTGCCCTGGAAGACGCCAAGCAATATCAGCAGAGCCTGCTCGCCGGCCTGCGCAAACAGGTGTTTGTCTCCCGCCAGAGTGATGACACTCGCCTCATCGGCGACTGGCAGCAGTGGCTTGGCACGCGCACCGCGGACAGGCCCTGGTTCTCCCTGGTCTATCTCTCGAGCCCGGGAGATTATCAGGTGCCCGCCAGCCTCAAGGGCCCCTTCCAGCCCGAGCTGACCCGGTTCAACCCGGCTACCGCCTACAGACCCGAGAACCTGCAGAAGCTGGAGAATCGCTACAAGAACTCGGTGTTCTACACCGACCAACTGCTGGAGCAGATGCTCTCCCAACTGCAGCAGCAGGGGCTGAGCGAGCAGACCATAGTCGTCATCACCTCCAATCACGGCCAGGAGTTCAACGAAACCCAGAGCAACAGCTGGGGCTATGGCAGCAACTACTCCCCCTATCAGGTGCAGGTTCCCCTGGTCCTCGCCTGGCCCGGCGTCGAGAGCCAGCCACAGGAGCAGGCAAGCAGCCATCTGGATCTGGTGCCGACCCTGATGAAGGGCATGCTGGGGGTACGCAACCCCCCTCGCGACTACAGCACAGGGCGCAGCCTGTTCGACACCAGCCCGCGCAACTGGCTGCTGGCTGGCGATCAGAATGACTTTGCCATCTATCAGGACAACACCATCACCCAGTTCAACAAGCAGGGTGACTTCGAGCTGCTGGATCGCGCCACCTATCGCCCCATCAAGCACGGTACCCCGGACATGGGGGCCATGATCCAGGTGATGAACGAGCTCAACCGCTTCTATCGCACTCCCTAGGTGCTAGCACGGCTCCAATCAGCCCGCCTTCTCGGCGGGCTTTTTATTGTCTAAAGATCCAGGCGGAACGCACCTTCCCCTCCCCCGGTCAGCGCCTTTCGCAAACGTATGTCCTGCAACTAGTGATTCATTTCTCAAAAAACTCAGTCCGATCAAGATCATAAAACCAAAATGATAATGATTATCAATCGTTGAAGCGAAGGGATTCATCTGCAATAATCCGCGCCCTTCAGGCTTAAATAAAAATCATTATCAACAATGAAAACACTGCTTCACTACTGGCCCATGCTGCTGTCCGGTACAGCCCTGGCCGCCAGCGATCCCGCCGGGACAGATCCCGAACCCAGGGCCCACGAGACCATAGTGGTCAAGGGGCAGCGCATCGAGCAGAAGCTGTCCGATGTCTCTGGCTCCATCACCGTCATCACGGAGGAAGATCTGGATCGCCAGGTCGCCACCGAACTCACCGACGTGTTCAAGAACGAACCCGGGGTCTCGGTGACCGGCTCCGCCGGTCGGCCGCAGAACATCATCATCCGCGGCATGGGCGGCAACCGGGTGCTCATCATCAAGGATGGGGTCCGGGTCAGCGACGGCTTCGGTGCCGACGACCTCAACGACAAGGTGGGCCGTTTCAGCTTCGATCTCGATGACGTCAAGCAGATAGAGGTCGCCAAGGGGGCCGGCTCCTCCCTGCATGGCTCCGATGCCATCGGCGGCACCATAGTCATCTCCACCAAGCAGCCGGAGGACTACCTGCAGGGGCAGGATGCCTATCTCGGCAGCAAGGTGCTGCAGGACGGCAGCAGCGACAAGCAGAAGCTGAGCGCCACCGGCGCCGCCCGGGTACTGGATAGCGAGCACCTGCTGCGGGTCTCCGGCTGGCAGGGGCACGAGACCGCCAACTATGACGAGAGCCGCATCCCGGCGGATCTGGACGGCCTTAGCGCCTCCACCAGCTCCCGCTTCCCGTTAAACGATCACCACCTGCTGCGCCTGGAGCTCGACTACTTCGAGGACAATGCAGAGCGGGATCAGGGGCCCCGCGAAGTGCCCCAGCCCGACGGCAAGTGGCAGGTGCGCCAATACCACGAGCAGGGCAGCCAGCGCACCCAGGGGGGCAAGCTTGGCTGGGAGGCGAGCGATCTCGGCAGTCTGCTGGCGGATCAGTTCACCTGGAGCCTCTATGGCAACCACTCCAAGAACAGCGCCAACAAGCGCAGCCTGCTGCAAAACGACCTGCTGAGCGGCTATCCCCGCTACCGCAGCGAGCGGGAGCTCTCCACCTTCACCGAAGAGAGGGTCGGCAGCGAGCTGGACGTGCGCCGGGATCTCGTCACCGGCGCCATCGCCCACAAGCTGAGCTACGGCGTCGAGCTGGAGCGTACCCGCCACGAGCGGCCGGTGGAGAAGCTGAGCCTGGAGGCGGGGGTGCCCCAGCCCAGCCAGTCCGAGCCCTTCAGCAGTGCCCGCACCGACCGGGCCGGCGTCTGGCTCGGCGATGTGGCGACCCTGGGCCGGTGGCAGTTCACCCCCACCCTGCGCATGGATCACCAGTGGCTGCGCCCGCAAGATGGCAATCAGGGTGAGAACCACAGCTGGCATCTCTCCCCGAGCCTGGCCACCAGCTACCGCGTCAACGAGCAGTGGCGCAGCTGGCTCAGCTATGCCAACGGCTTTCGGGCCCCCTCCTACGACAAGGTGTACGGCAACATTCCCCACTACTTCGCCCTGCCGCCATTCCAGATCATCGCCAACACGGATCTGAAGGAGGAGACCAGCCACAGCGTTGAGTGGGGGCTCAGCGGCGAGGGGGAGAACTGGAGCATCAAGCCGGCCCTCTTCTACAACCGCTACTACAACTTCATCGACTGGCGCGAGGTGGGGCTGCGCCTGAGTGACGGCGTCATCCTGCGCCAGTACCGCAACGTGGCCAAGGCCGAGACCTGGGGCGCGGAAATCGCCGCCAGCTACTGGCTGACCCAGGAGTGGGAGCTGGCCACCAAGCTCGGCTGGGTCGACGGGGAAGACAGCCAGGGCGAGGCTCTGCGCACCCTGACTCCGCTGGAGGGCAACACTCGCCTGAGCTACCAGACCCATGACTGGAGCCTGGGGGTGCAGGCGGACTACGCCGCTGCCATGAGCCGGGTGCCCAGTTGCGGCAACAGCCTGACCAAGAGCCAGGATGCCTGCCTCACGAGCGCTGGCTGGTTCAGTCTCGCCATGACGGCGGACTGGCTGATCACCGATGCCCTCAAGGTCAACTTCAAGCTCGATAACCTGTTCGACACCCGCTACACCCGCTATCAGGACGTGGCCGGGCTGGAAGCCGGTACCGACGCCTCCCTCTTCACCCAGAGCGGCCGCACCTTGAGTGCCAGCCTGCGCTACACCTTCGTGGGGATCTGATGCACAGCCTGCTTGTACTGGCCAGCCTGCTGGCCACCCCGGCCCCTGCCGCCCCGCCTCCTGAAGCAATCCAGGAGGCAGCGCCCCTTATCCCCGAGCGTCCACAACTGATGAAGGGGGAGATAGCCCGCCTCGATCCCTATGGCGGCTGGCGTGACGACAGTCGCCGCGCCCCCGATCTGCTGGCGCTGCTGCGCGAGCAGAACCGCTGGACCGACGAGCAACTCGCCACCCAAAAGCCCCTCGAAACAACGCTGCAAGGCGAGTGGCAGGCCAGGGCGCGGGGCGAGCCCCTGCCAAAGGAGTGGCTGACTCACGCGGGCAGCCAGTGGCGCATGGAGGCGGACGGCAGCCTGTGGCAGCGCAGCGACGCCCGCTCCGCCCCCCGCCAGCGGCTGGCCCCCCGTCAGCCCGCTCAGGGTTACTACGAGATTGCCGCCTGGGCCCTGCACCCGGATGGCCGCCTGCTTGCCCTGGCCGAAGACAGCCGTGGGGACAGGGACTACCGCATCACGGTGCTGGATCTGGCGAGCGGCGAGACGCTCACCACCCTGGCGCACCGGGCCAGCGATCTGCTCTGGAGCCTGGATGGCAAGACCCTCTACACCATTGCCAACGAACCCCGCACCCTGCGCCCCTGGCAGCTGTGGGCCTGGCAGGCCGACAAGGAGGCGCTGGTGCACCAGGAGGCCGATCCCGCCTGGCTGCTCAGCCTCTATCGCACCACGGACAACCGCCACCTGGTGCTGCAGAGCAACAACCACGACAGCTCGGAGCAATACCTGCTGGATAAGGGCGGCCCGACCCTGCTCAGGGCCCGTGAACATGGGCTCGAATACTACCTGGATACCCAGGGGGAGAGAGTGCTTGTCAAGAGCAACCGGGACGGGGCCATGGGGCTTTATCAGGCGCCCAGCCTGGCGAGCCTGGCGGCTGGTCCCTGGCAGCCCCTCTGGTCCGGCGAGGGCCGGGAGCTCGAGAAGTGGCGCCTGTTTGCCCGCCACACAGTGCTGCAATACCGCAAGGCAGGGGACGACTGGCTCGATGTGCTGGACGCAGACGGCAAGCTGACCCACAGCCTGGCGCTCACCGAAGGAGCCGGCACGGCCTGGATCCAGGGGGCCCATGATCCCGCCAGTCAGCAGATCCTGATCCGCCGCCAGGGCATGGCCGAGGCGCCGCACCAGCGCTGGCTGGATCTGGCCTCCGGTCAATGGCAAGCCGCTGACAAACCGGTCGCGAGCCCCCTCTATCAGAGCGAGCGGCGCTGGGTCGTCGGCCGTGACGGCGTCAAGGTGCCTGTCTCCCTGGTGTGGCGCAAGGACATCCACTCCCCCAAGGCACTGCTGCTCTACGGCTATGGCGCCTACGGTACCCCCATGCGCCCCTACTACCAGCCCCAGGTGCTGAGCCTGCTGGATCGCGGCTTCGTCTACGCCATCGCCCATGTGCGCGGCGGGGGCCTGCTGGGGGAGGCGTGGTACAAGGAGGGTCGCGGCCAGCAGAAGCAACACAGCGTGGACGATTTCCTGGCGGTGGCAGACAGCCTGGCCCGGGATCCCGCCATCGATCCGGACCGGCTGTTCGCCATGGGGGGCAGCGCCGGCGGCCTGCTGGTGGCGGCGGCCCTCAATCAGGCGCCGACCCGCTTCGCCGGGGCCGTGTTGCAGGTTCCCTTCGTCGACCTGCTCGGCACCATGCAGGATCCCGAGCTGCCCCTCACCCGCCAGGAGTACGGGGAGTGGGGCAATCCGGCCATCCCGGCCGACTATGCGGCCATGCGCCGCCTGAGCCCCTACGACAACCTGCACGCGGCCCCCTACCCGCCCCTCTATGTGACGGCAGGGCTGCACGACAGCCAGGTGCCCTACTGGGAGCCGCTCAAGTGGCTGGCCCGCCTGCGGGCCCACAGCACAGGAGCCGGTCCCTATCTGCTGCACACCGAACTCGACGGCGGCCATCTCGCCAGTGCGGGCACCGCGCAGCAGAAGGCTGCCCGTGAATATGCCTTCCTGCTCTCCCTGGCTGGGGTCCGTCACTGATGTCCGCATTCACCTTTTCTGTTTTGGAGTCACCCATGAAACCCTCCTCCCTGGCCCTCTGGCTGGCGGCAACCCTGCTCCCCCAGCCCCTGCTGGCGGCCGAGCTGCAGTTTGTCGATGAGCCACCCCTGACCACCACGCCCCAGGCCTGGCTGGAGCAGCGCCTCGGCGTGACGCTCTCCCCCGACTACGACAGGGCCAGCCTGCTCGGCCATCACCATAGCTTCCGCATGCTGGTCAACGGCCTGCCGGTGGCCACCACCCAGGCCGCCGTCAGCATAGACGGCGCCGGCAGACCCTGGCGCCTCTATCACAATCTGCGCCCCTTGCAGAGTGCCGCGCCCGGCTGCGATGCCAGCACCAGCCTGGATCCCCTGCTGGACCAGCTGCGCGCCGACGGCAGCCGGATAGACCCGCTGGGGCCGGTCGAAGCCTGGTACTGGCGCGACGGCGACACCCTGGTGCCGGCCCTGCGCCAGCGGGTGAGCGAGCACAAGGAGGGCAATGCCAAGGCCACCCGGATCCAGCTGTTTGCCAGTTGCGAAGGGGATCGCGAGCTCGGCCGCTGGGGCGATCAGGCGAGCACCCAGGCGCAGCGTACCCCCGATGCGGGAGATCAGCTTGTCCTGGCGCGGGTGTTCGATCCCGATCCCCGCACCCAGCTGCAAGACGCCAGCCTGGTCTGGCACGAGGCTCTGGTGCTGGCGGATGCCGCCTATCAGGACAAGGTCTCCCTGCCGGTCAGCCTGCAGGGCTCGGACTATGTGCTGAGCGGCCCCCATGCCAGGGTGGTGGATGCCATCGAGCCCACCACCGCCCCCTACGGGACAGACAACCAGCAGGCCTTTCGCCTGACCCGGGACGACCCGGGCTTTGCCGACATCAACGCCTACTACCACCTGGATCTCGCCCAGCGCCACCTCAAGGCCCTCGGCTTCACCGACCTCATCCCCGGCGCCCTCGACGTCGACACGGACGCAGGCTATCAGGACAACTCCCTCTACGATCCGTTCGAGCGCAGGCTGGAGCTGGGCCGCAGCGGCGTCCCCGATGCCGAGGATCCCATGGTGATCTGGCACGAGTTCGGCCACGGAGTGCAGCACCACATAGTGCCGGATCTCGGGGAAGAGGGGGATTGGGGCGCCATCGGCGAGGGCTTCGGCGACTTCCTGGCCGCCAGCCATCGCCAGCGCAGCGAGGCGGGGCGCCAGTTCGAACCCGCCATGGTGTTCAACTGGGATGCCCGCTTCACCGACCGCACCCCGCGCCAGCTGGACGATACTCGGGCCCGCTACCACCCGGACTACAACTACCCGGCCCACCGCACCATCAACGGCAGCAACGGGGATCAGCTGTGGGGCACCCCGCTGTTCCAGGCCCTGCTGGCGTCGGTGGCCGAGCACGGGGAAGGGGCGCGGGACGAGTTCGATCGCCTCGTCATCGAGTCTCACTTCGGCCTGGGGCCCGCCATCCGCATGCCGCAGCTGGCCCGCATTACCGTGGACACGGCGGCGCGCCTCTATCCGGCGCGCTCCTATGCTCGCCATCTGGAGCAGGCGTTTCGCCAGCACGGCCTGCTGCAGGCCCCCGTCAACGTCGCCCTGGCCGAGGGCAGCGCCCTTGCGCTGGGGCAGCGTCAGTCGGTGCAGCTGGACCTCAGCAACGCCGGCAGCACCCCGGTGACCCTCAAGGACCTGACCCTGTCCCTGCCCGCCGGCCTGCAGGCCGATCCCCTGGCCTGGTCAGCGACCACCCTGGCGGCCGGCGCCAGCCTCACCACCACAGTGCGACTGCAGGCCGCCAGCCCGCTGGCCTGTGGCGACGAGGTGAGCCTGCCGGTGAGCCTCGTCATGAGGGGCACCAGCCCGACCGAGCGTCAGTGGCAGCAGTCCCTCACCCTGCCCATAGGCACCCCCGTCATCAGCCGGGCCAACGGCAAGCCGCTGACCCTCAAGGATGCCCAGAGCGAGGAGGTGCGCGGCATCAGCGAAACCAGCCTGGTGCTGGAGAAGAGCGACACCCGGGTGAGCGATCGCCTGCAGCTGAACCTGGACTTGCAACACCAGGCCCTGGATGAGCTGGAGATCTGGCTCAACTCCCCCTCCGGCACCCGCATCCAGATCTGGGACAAGGGATACAGTCCGTTGCCACGGCTCAAGGGGGTCTTCCCCACCGAGCTGCTGCCCCTGCAACCCTTCACCCCCCTGGTGGGAGAGCCGCTGGCCGGTCGCTGGACCCTGGAGGTGGTGGACAGCAAGCCGGGCCATCAGGGGCGCATCAACGGCTGGAGCATCAGCCAGCGCACCGGCGCCCAGTGTGGTGAGCCCGTCGCCCCGCCGGATGACGGCATCATCCACTTCGACACCGCGGACAGCAGCGGGGGCGGCACTGTCAACCTGCTCTGGCTGCTGCCGCTCACCCTCTGGCGCCGCCTCTGCCGTCGCGGCTGATCCATCCCCATAAAAGCAAAGAGGGGCCAAGGCCCCTCCAAGGACAAGAAATGAAGATGAGAATGACCCCGCTGGCCTGTCTGCTGGCCCCCCTGCTCAGCGCCTGTGGTGGTGGCGGATCCGACGAGGCGCCCCTGACCGCGCCGGACTACCGTCTGACGGTCAACCTGCCCGCAGCGGGCACCCTGTGCGTCAACCAGAACCAGAACGACAACTGCGAGCCAGGCGAGCCCGTGGTCAGTGGCGAGGCTGGCGCGCGCCAGTTGAGCGCCAGCGCCCCCGGCCTGCTCACCAGCCCCTTGCTGTTCCTCCCCCGGGAGCCGGGCGCCCTGACCCTGACCCACCCGGCGGCGCGCCTGGACGATCAGCACCTCACCCCCACCCCCTTGAGCACGCTGCTGCAGACCCGGGTCGCGGACGGGATACCGCCTGCCCAGGCCCTGGCCGAGCTGCTGCTCGCCCTTGCGCCCCTGCAACCGGATCAGGGACTCGCGGCCCTGGTGCAGCTGGAGGAGTTCAACAGGGCTCTGGAGGCGCTCGCCCTGGCGACACGGGATGACGCCGCCAGCCTGCCCGGTCTCGCCACCGGCGAGCGCCAACGCCAGATCTGGCAGGGACTGGTCACCCTGCTGCCCGAGCTCGCCCGGCACTTTGCCGCAAGCCCCGAGCTCCTGAGCCAGCAGGCCAGACTCGCCGCCGTGCTGATGCAGCAGCAACCCCGGGCGTTGGTGACCGCCAGCGGCGTCACCACCTACACGGACGGGGTGGATTACCTGCTGACCCAGGAGCCTGCGGATCACCCGGGCCAGGAGGCGAGCCTGGGCCAGGCGCCCCTGCGCTATCGCAAGCTGGACGGCAAGGGGCAGCCCCTGGCGGACAATGCCGACGAGTGGGAGTGCGTGGAGGATCTCAACACCGGCCTCATCTGGGAGAAGAAGCTCGATGATCCGGACAGTCCGCGGGATCTGCACAAAGTCTTCGCCTGGGAGTTTGGCAACTATCACCCCAGTCAGGCGGAGCTGGATTATGCCTGCCCCGAGGGGGAAGCTATCTGCTCCACCGAGCAGTATCGCCAATGGCTCAATGGACAACGACTCTGCGGCATAGGGCACTGGCGCCTGCCCACGGCCCAAGAGCTAGGCAGCCTGCAACACTACGGATCCCTCGCCCGCCAGGATGGCCAGCGGGTCAGCCTGGATGTGCGCTACTTCCCCGACGTCGGTCCCTCGAGCGGCGACTTCGATGGCAGCTACTGGACCCAGACCCTGACCCCATCCCGGCGCCTCGAGAGCGTCCCCATCGCCGTCATCAGCCCTCTGTTCCTGGGGGAGGATGCGGGCACCGATTACCCCTATGGCGTCCAGAACGAAAATGAAATCAATGCCATACAACTGCGCCTTGTGGCCGAGGTAACCCGATGAACAAGTATCTTCTGACCCTGCTGCTCACCCTGTGCAGCCCCCTGGCACTGGCCATCGCCATCTGCGACGACAGCCTGCCGCGCACCAGCCCCAGCTCCCGCTTCCTGGATCGCGGCAACGGCACCGTCACCGACCGGGCTTCCGGCCTCACCTGGATGCGCTGCCAGCTCGGCCAAAGCTGGCAGAATGGAAGCTGCAGCGGCGAGCCGACCCGGCTCTACTGGCAGCAGGCCCTGCTGACCGCAGAGCGGATCCGCACCGAGCCGAGCCATGCCCTCCACGGTTTCGGCGGCCACACCGATTGGCGCCTGCCCACCATCAAGGAGCTCATCAGCATACTGGAGTCCGCCTGCTACAAGCCGGCATTGAACGAGACCCTCTTCCCCCGCGCCATGGCCGGGGACGGCAAGGAGGTGAACGACGGCTATGTCTACCTCTGGTCCTCCACCCCGGTGCCCGCCAGCAAGGGCGTCGCCTATCTGGACATCACCAGTGGCGCCATCGGCATGCGGGCCCCCGGCTCCTGGGCAAAGCAGGTGCTGCTGGTAAGGTGAGCAGTCCGGGCGGGGACTCCCCTGCCCGGTTTTCCCCCGAATGGCCCCTTTGGGGTGGAAGGCGTCAAAAAAGCATCAAATTACGTCACCCTGTGCCGGTTCAGGCTGGTTTTGCGCGCCGGAGCGCTGGCGTGAAACGGGCAGAGCGGTTAGTCTAGCGGCGTTGAACCAATCCCATGAGGTACAGATGAAAACCGTATTGCGTTTTAGCCTGCTGGGCGCCTTGTTACTGGGCGGCCATGCCTTCGCCGCCGAACCGAAAAAATTTGATATCAGCATGTTCCCTGCCGCCGAAGTGAACCAGGAACGTGTCGTGATCCGCCTGCCGGAAGTCGAAAACGAAGCCGACATGATGGTCGAGCTGCAAGTGGGCAAGAAGATGCTGGTGGACTGCAACCTGCCCCGCTTCGCCGGCAACCTGGAACAGCACAGCGTCAAGGGCTGGGGCTACAACTACCTGACCCTGGGCCAGGTCTCGGGTCCTGTCAGCACCCTGATGGCCTGCCCGGATGGCCAGAAGAAAGAGAGCTTCGTCCAGATCTATGGTCAGGGCTTCTTCGTGAACTACAACTCCAAGCTGCCGTTCGTCATCTATGTGCCGCAGGAGTATGAAGTGCGCTACCGTCTGTGGCGTGCCGACAACCTGGCGCAGCCAGCCATGATTGAATGAGTGCCCGACGCTCAGGTTCAGCCAATCCATGAACAAATAAAGGCGCCGTATGGCGCCTTTATTTTATTGTTTTTACCCCGCATAGACCGGGTCCAGCTGTACAAAACCTGACATAACTCCACTATTTTTCAGGCTTTTTGTGCTGTGGACCGCAAAATCCTCCCTCGGGATGAGACAAAGGGTGTTCGATAAAAGATATTTATTAACATAGTAAGAAAATTGATTTTGCACTCTGCGACGGCCTGATGATACTTGCCCGCAAAGGTCAAACTAACCAGAACAAGAGCACTATGAGCTTCGAATCAGACAAGCGTTTCAACGACTTCAAACATTTTCCCCGTGGCCTGCGTCGCAGTGGCGAATTCACCGTGGCCGAAGCGGACAGTCTGGAAAAGTACGGCACAGTGATGCTGGCGCTCTATCAGGGCAACCTGGCCCCCCGCGATGACGTAGAAAGCGCCTTCATCGAGCAGGTCAAGTCTGGCGCAGCCGGCAGCAACCCCCACGCCAAGGTATGGTTCAAGTACCTGAAGGTGATTGGTCCCAAGCGGGTGCACCGTCTGTGCACAGTCGCGGGTGGCGCCAATGAGGATGCGGGCGGCAGCTTTGAGGGCGGTGGCGGCGGTGGCAGCGACGAGTCCCTCGATTAATGGATACCGAGCTGCTTCGGACCTTCATCGAGGTCAGCAAGACCCGGCATTTTGGCCGGGCTGCCGAGAATCTCTACCTGACCCAGTCGGCGGTCAGCTTTCGGATCCGCCAGCTCGAGCAACAACTCGGGGTCAGCCTGTTTGCCCGCCATCGCAACAATATCCGTCTGACCGCCTCCGGTGAGCGTCTGCTGCCTTACGCAGACGCCATCTTGCATACCCTGGGCCGCGCCAAGCAGGACGTGGCCCTCTCTCCCGGTTTCAGTCAGCAGCTCGCCATAGGTGCACCCGCGGTGTTCTGGGAGCTCGACTTCAATGACTGGCTCAACCACGTCTATGCCCTGGCCCCCGGCCTCGCGGTGCGGCTCGAGACGGCGTCTCGCGAGCACCTGTGCCGCCAGTTGCTGGAGCGCTCCCTCGATCTCGCCCTGCTCTCCGAGCCGACCAAGATAGACGAGATAGCCCTGCATCCCATAGGCGAGCTGGTGTTCGAGCTGGTGAGCCGCGAGCCGGCCGCCAATGCGGACAGCCTGATGCAGATGCCCCATATTCACCTCGACTGGGGCACCAGTTTCGAGCCCCCTTCCAGCCGGTTGCAGAGCCTGCAGAAGACCCCGGTGCTGCACTCGAGCTCGGCCAGCATGGCGCTGCAGTTCGTGCTGGCCAACGGGGGCGCCGCCTATCTGCCGCGGCGTATGGTGAGCCCCTTCCTGGAGCAGGGACAACTGCACCTGGTGGAAGGGGGACAGGCGCTGAGCCGCCCGCTCTACCTCGCCTATCTGGAGAAATCCGATCGCCGGGAGCTCATCGATCAGCTGCTCACCCTGCCGCTGGGGTGGGATGGCGCCGATCTGCGGCTGCCATCGGCCGAGTAGCCGGGCCTCAGCCTGAACAGCATGAAAAAAGGGGCCAAGCGGCCCCTTTGTTATGGATGCGTGCCGTCAGCCATGGTGACGACGGTCGTTGGCCTGGGCCAGCAGGGTGCGGCTCTCGCGCAGGAACTCGTCGGCATGTTCGCCGAAGAAGCTGGAAACTTGCGAGAAAGCCTCGATGAAACCGTCCCTGTCCCCCCGCTCCAGCAGCCCCAGCGCCTCGCCGAAGTTCTGGTAGTAGCGGCGGATCATCGCGAGGTTCTGCGGTGACGAGAGGATGATGTCGGCATAGAGGTGGGGATCCTGGGCAAACAGCCGCCCTACCATGGCGAGCTCCAGCCGGTAGATGGGGGAGCTCAAGGCAAGCAGGCGGTCGATGTTGGCCTGCTCCCGGGAGAGGTGCCAGCCGTAGGCGAAGGTGGCGAAGTGGCGCAGCGCCTGAATGAGGGTCATGGCCTCGTCGTGAGCCTTGGCCTCCACCTGTTGCAGCCGTGCGCCCCAGATGGTCATCTGATCCAGCAGCCACTGGCTGGCGGCGGGGTCGCGACCCTGGCAGCAGACGATCACCTGCTTGGCGAGGCTCGCCACATCCGGCCCGAACATGGGGTGCAGCCCCAGCACAGGCCCCTGGTGCACCGCCAGCATGTGCTCGAGCGGCGCCGCCTTCACGCTGGTCACATCCACCAGCAGGCAATCCGCCGGCAGCTTGCCGAGCCGGTCGATGATCTGGCAGGTGATGTCGATGGGCACCGCCACCATCACCAGCCCCGCATCGGCGAGGATCTCGTCGGCGCGCGGCCAGTCACCCTGCTCCAGGGTCTCGACCCGGTAGCCGGAGAGGCCGAACATCTGGCCGAACAGGCGGCCAAGCTGGCCCTGGCCGCCGATGATGACCACCTTGCCAAGATCCGGCTTCATGCACTTGAAGTGGTTCTCTTTTTCGCTGGCGGATTCCAGAATATAGGATTCGCGCATCACCCGGCGCAGCACATCCTCGATGAGATCCCCGGGCACCCCCAGCAGTTCGGCCTCGGCCCGGCGGCGGGCCAGCATGCTCGCCTCCCTGTCCGGTGCATAGATGGGCAGGCCGTGGCGGCTCTTCACTTCACCCACTTCCCCCACCAGGGCCAGACGGGCGGCCAGCAGATCAATCAGCTGCCTGTCCACCGCATCTATCTTGTCCCTGAGGGCATTCAACTCTTCAGCCATATCCAGTCCCTGCCGGCGCCGCAGGCGGCGGCGCCCTGTGATTCAAGAGGCAACAAGGTATCACTGCGTAGGCAGTGATACCTCTATGGTTCAATCAGTTACGACAAGATACCACGACTTACGGCGCGGTTCTGCCCTTGAGCGGCGCCGCCAGCTGGCTGTGGCAGCGGGCCAGCAGCGCATCCGTGGTCTCCCAGTCGATGCAGGCATCTGTGATGGAGACACCGTAGCGCATCTCGCACTTGGGCTGCTCGCTGGACTGGTTGCCCTCGAACAGGTTGGATTCGAGCATCACCCCTATGATGGAGCGGTTGCCCTCCTGGATCTGGTGGATGACGTTGTCCGCCACCTTGGGCTGCAGCCGGTGATCCTTGCTGGAGTTGCCGTGGCTGCAATCCACCACCAGGCCGGGCAGCAGGCCCGCCTTTTCCAGCGCCTCTTCCGCCAGCGACACATTGACGGAGTCGTAGTTCGGGTGCTTGCCGCCGCGCAGGATCACGTGGCCATCCGGGTTGCCCTGGGTCTGCAACAAGGCGACCTGGCCCTGCTGGTTGATCCCCATGAAGGCGTGGGGGCTGGAGGCCGCCTGCAGCGCATTGATCGCGGTACCCAGGTTGCCGTCGGTGCCGTTCTTGAAGCCGACCGGCATGGAGAGACCGGACGCCATCTCCCTGTGGGTCTGGGATTCGGTGGTACGGGCGCCGATGGCCGACCAGGAGAAGAGCTCGGCCAGGTATTGCGGGCTGATGGGGTCGAGCGCCTCGGTCGCCAGCGGCAACTCCAGCTCCGCCAGCCAGCAGAGCAGCTCCCGGGCGCGGTGCAGCCCCAGCTCCACGTCGAAGGTGCCGTCCAGATTCGGATCGTTGATAAAGCCCTTCCAGCCGACCGTGGTGCGCGGCTTCTCAAAGTAGACCCGCATGACAATGTAGAGAGAGTCCTGATAGGCGTCATGCAGCGCTTTGAGTCTGGTTGCGTACTCTTTGGCGGCGTCCATGTCGTGGATGGAGCAGGGACCACAGATCACCAGCAAGCGGTGATCGCGACGGTGAATGATGTCGGCGATGGTATTGCGGGCCCCTTGCACGAATGCCAGCGCGCGATCGGAGATGGGCAGTTTCTCCTTTAGCTGGGCAGGCGTGATCATCACTTGTTCGGACTGGATATGGATGTTGTTCAGGGGATCTCTTTGCATTTTCTCATTCTCTCTACTGTATTTAAGCCAATTGCGCCAAAGTGTATTTATTTATTTACACAAGTCAGCGCTTTGTTACGCAACCGCCCTCACCTTACCAAGGAAAAACAAACAATCAAGTGAAACTAGCGGTGCAGTGCATCAATAGATGGATTAATGACCACTGCCGTGACCAAAACAGCCAGAAAGTAGCGCGTGAGAGGCCCCCTGCACCACGAAAATCGTAAACAAATAATTACACCCTGTACCTCGTCACGCCCTGGCCAACCTGCCGCCATAAAAAAGCGGGGCACCTGGCCCCGCTTGCGTTCCCGTGTTGCTCTTCTTTTATTATTTGCCGTGGGCCTTGATGACCGCCACCGCCTTGTCGGGGAAGTCGCTGAACACCCCGTCCACATCCGCCTGATAGAGGAAGATGTTGAGCAGGTCGGTGAAATCTTTGGCATAGGCCGGGATCTGCCCCTCATCCTGGCGGAAGGTATAGGGGTGTACCTTGAGACCGGCGGCGTGGGCCTCCTTCACCATGGCGGTGAACACCGGCTTGCCCGGGGTGCCCGGCTCGGTGACTATCATCGGCTTCCAGGGGCCAATGCCGTCGGCGTAGCCGGCTATGGTCTTCATGGCACCCGGCTTGAACATCCAGCCATAGTCGTAGGGGGTCGCCTTGCCCTTGGCGTCGTAGACCATGGTCTCGTTCCAGTCGGTCTCGGCCATCAGCTGCACCAGCTTCAAGTCCATGCCGAGGGCCGGCATCAGCTCGGTGTCGATGCGTTTGAGCTCATCCACGTCGAAGCTCTGCAGATAGACCTTGTCGCTCTTGCCGGTGTAGCCGTACTCCTTCAGTACCTTCAGCACCGCCTTGGAGATGTCCTTGCCCTCGTGGCGGAACAGCCAGGGGGCCTTGATCTCCGGGTAGATGCCGATCTCTTTGCCGGTGCTCTTGTTGAGCCCCTGGATCATCTCTATCTCTTCCTGGAAGGTGTGGATCTTGAAGTCGGACTTCCACAGCGGGAAGCGGGCCGGATAGACGGGCACCTGCTTGCCCTCCACCAGCTGGAACGGCTCCGTCATGCGCAGGGAGCGCACCTCGGCCAGGGTGAAATCCACCACATAGTAGCGGCCGTCCGGGCGGGCACGGCCGGGGAAGCGCGTCGCCACGTCCGTGATGCCGTCGAGGAAGTGATCATGCATCACCACCAGCTGGTCATCCCTGGTCATCACCAGATCCTGCTCCAGATAGTCGGCCCCCATGCCATAGGCCAGGGCCTTGGACTCCAGGGTGTGCTCGGGCAGGTAGCCGGAGGCGCCGCGGTGGGCGATCACTATCTTGCCGTCATCTGCGGCCAGGGCGGGCAATGCGAGGGCAACCCCGAGGCCAAGGGCCACCAGGGAGAGGTGAGGTTGTTTCATAAGAACGGCTCTTTGTTATTGTTTATTGGATGTAGGTAGTTGTTATAGCAGAGGTTTATTGCAGTTTAACGGCGGGCGGCAAGGGCCGCCCGCGTCTTCATCAGCTTGCCTTGGGCAGGGCGTGATGGTGTTGCTCCAGCCAGGCGTGCAGTTGCTGCTGCTCGGCATCACAGAGGCGCAGCCCCAGCTTGCTGCGGCGCCACAGTATATCTTCCATCGAATGGGCCCACTCGCGGCTGATCAGATAGCGCACTTCGGATTCATACAGCCCTGCACCAAAGTGCTGGCCGCGCTCCTCATGCAACCAGAGACGGGCATGACTGCCATAGGCCTCGGCGATGCGGCGGGCGCTGCGCTCGTCCAGCCAGTCGAATTCGAGCATGTAGGCGCGGGCCAGCTCTGTGGTGGAGCAGTCGAACTCGCCACCGGGCAGACGGCTGGTGGCTGTCCAGTCCTCACCCATCTGGCTGAACCAGGGTTTGAGCTTGTTGCAGGCGGCCTGGGCCAGCTTGCGATAGGTGGTGAGCTTGCCGCCAAACACCGACAAGAGCGGCGCCCCATCGGATTCGCCGGAGAGCTCAAGGGTGTAGTCGCGCGTCACCGCCTGGGGAGAGTCGGACTCGTCATCGCACAGGGGCCGCACCCCGGCATAGGTCCAGATGACCTCGGAGGGGGCAATCTGGCGGGTGAAGTGGGCGTTGACCACCTTGCACAGGTAGCTGATTTCGGCCTCGCTGATCTTCGCCTCCCGCGGGCTGCCATGGTGCTCCACGTCCGTGGTGCCGATGAGGGAGTAGTCCTGCTGGTAGGGAATGACGAAGACGATGCGGTTGTCCTCGTTTTGCAGGATATAGGCCTCTTCGCGCTCATGGATGCGCGGCACTATGATGTGGCTGCCCTTGATGAGGCGAATGCCGCGAGGGGATTTCTCGTGCAGGCTCTCGTCATAGAAGGTCTTGACCCAGGGACCGGCCGCATTGACCAGGCCACGGCAGGTGACGTTGAACTGCTCGCCCCCTTCCCGCTCCAGGGTCAGGGTCCAGTGTTTGGATCCGCGCACCGCCTTGACGCAGCGGGTGCGGGTCTGTACGTCGGCGCCCTTGTCCCGGGCCATCATGGCGTTGAGCACCACCAGGCGGGCGTCGTCGACCCAGGCGTCCGAGTACTCGAACCCCTTGTTGATGCCGCTCTTGAGGCCATCTTGCGGCAGGAAGCGCAGGCCGCAGCTCCCCTTGAGCTTGTCGCGCTTGGCCAGGTTGTCGTAGAGGAAGAGGCCGGCACGGATCATCCAGGCCGGGCGCAGGTGCGGGCGGTGCGGCAGGCGAAAACGCATGGGGCGGGCGATGTGCGGCGCCATGCCGAGCAGCACCTCCCGCTCCGCCAGCGCCTCTTTCACCAGCCTGAATTCGTAATGTTCGAGATAGCGCAAGCCGCCGTGGATCAGCTTGCTGGAGTTGGACGAGGTGGCCGAGGCGAGATCCTGCGCCTCGAACAGCGCCACCTTCAGCCCCCGCCCCGCCGCATCCGCCGCAATGCCGACCCCGTTGATGCCGCCGCCGACGACGACCAGATCATAATGTTCGCTCATGTTCACCTACTTTCTTATTTTGTGTTCGCCATGCCGGCAATGTTTGATTTCGCTCATATTAGAACATGAAAAACCAATAAACGAACATTTCGTGAGAGAAATGTGATCGCGATTGTTCTGACAATGCTAAAAATGCTGCCGGTCGGTGACAAAGTGCCACCCCAAGCCCTCGCCATAGTCCCTACTGCCCGGGACCAAGCTGCCGCAACGGATGCGGGCGCGACTGGCCGAGGCCGAAGGAGCCCGGCCCTGAAGCCGAGATTGCCCAGAGGCAGACCACCTGGGACGAGAGGAGAGCCGTTGTTTTTGGCTCAAGCAGGCAGCGACCAGCCGAGACGGCGCCACAGGGACAGAAGGAGAGAGGTTGCAGGGGCAAGGCGCCCCGCATGGGGAAGGCCCCGTGAGAGAGCAGCAAGAAAGCGGCCGCCTGACGGCGGCCTGATGCTAGTGCGGCGTGGGGAGACTCAGCAGATGTGGCAGGCTATCTGATGCTGGGACATCAGTCGCATCAGCTTCTCCGGCGGCTCCTGATCCGTGAACAGGGCGTGGATCTGGTTGAGGTTGCCGAGGTTGACCATGGCATTGCGCCCGAACTTGGTGTGGTCGGCGGCCAAGAACACCTGGCGGGAGTGGGCGATGATGGCCTGGGCTATCTTCACCTCGTGGTAGTCGAAATCGAGCAAGGAGCCGTCGTTGTCGATGCCGGAGATGCCGATGACGCCATAGTCCATGCGGAACTGGCCGATGAAGTCACGGGTCGCCTCCCCGACGATGCCCCCGTCCCGGTTGCGGATCTCGCCACCGGCGATGATGACGGTGAAGTCATCCTTGGCGGTGAGTATGCTGGCGACGTTGAGGTTGTTGGTGACCACGCGCAGCTCCCTGTGGTCCAGCAGGGCGCGGGCGATGGCTTCCGTGGTGGTGCCGATGTCGATGAAGAGGGACGAGCCGTCCGGAATGTTGGCGGCCACCTCGCGGGCGATGCGCTCCTTCTCCTTGAGCTGCATCACCTTGCGGGCGCTGTAGGCGGTATTGACTGTACTCGAATGCAATGAGGCCCCGCCGTGATGGCGCCTTATCTTGTTCTGCTCGGCGAGATCGTTCAGATCCCGGCGAATGGTCTGGGGGCTGACGTCAAAATGGGTCACCAGATCGTCGGTCGAGACAAAGCCCTGCCTTGTCAGGACGTCCAGGATCTCCAGATGTCGTTGGGTTTGCTTCACGCTTGCACTCCGCTTGAGAGACGAAAAAAGGCCCCGGCATTGCGGGGCCTTTGGCAGTGTACCCTATCCCTTTTCGGACTGATAAGGGCAGGATCACGTTTTATGCCTTGTCGGCAGCGGCCTTCTTGGCAGCGACGGCGATGTTCTCGTGCTTGAGGGTCATTGCCAGCAGCACTATGGAGAGCACGCAAGATGCGGTCAGCACCATGAAACCGCCGTCCCAGCCGAAGTGGTCAACGGTGTAGCCCAGCATGGCGTTGGCCGCCACGGCGCCACCCAGATAACCGAACAGACCGGTGAAGCCCGCCGCGGTACCGGCCGCCTTCTTCGGCGCCAGCTCCAGCGCATAGAGACCTATCAGCATGACGGGGCCATAGATCAGGAAGCCGATGGCGACCAGTGCCAGCATGTCGACGGTGGGGTTGCCCGCCGGGTTGAGCCAGTAGACCAGCACCGCCAGGGTCACCAGCACCATGAACAGGATACCGGCCGGGGCGCGGCGGCCCTGGAACAGCTTGTCCGAGATCCAGCCGCACAGCAGGGTGCCCGGGATGCCCGCCCACTCATAGAGGAAGTAGGCCCAGGAGGAGTGATCCACGCTGAAGTCTTTGGCTTCTTTCAGGTAGGTCGGCGCCCAGTCCAGCACACCGTAACGAATGAGATAAACGAAGGCGTTGGCGATGGCGATGTACCACAACAGTTTGTTGTGCAGCACGTACTTGACGAAAATCTCCTTGGCGGAAAACTCCTGCTCGTGACTCTCGTTGTAATCCTTCGGATAGTCGTCCTTGTACTCCTCGATGGGGGGCAGACCAACGGATTGCGGGGTATCGCGCATCACGAAGAAGGCGATCACCGCGATGGCGGCGGCAGCAGCAGCCGGCACATAGAAGGCACTGCGCCAGTCGTTGAACCAGCCCATGCCGAGGATGAACAGCGGACCTATCATGCCGCCACCCACGTTGTGGGCCACGTTCCAGACCGCGACCACTTCGCCCCGCTCCTTCTGTGACCACCAGTGCACCATGGTGCGACCGCAGGGCGGCCAGCCCATGCCCTGAACCCAGCCGTTGAGGAACAGCAGCACGAACATGATGGCGATGCTGGAGGTAGCCCAGTGCACTGTCCCCATCATGAACATGATACCGGCCGAGAGCAGCAGGCCGGCGGAGAGGAAGTAGCGCGCATTGGATCTGTCCGACACGTTCCCCATCAGGAATTTGGAGAGACCGTAGGCAATGGAGACGCCGGACAGGGCCAGGCCCAGATCACCGCGGGAGAAGCCCTGCTCGATGAGGTAGGGCATCGCCAGACTGAAGTTCTTGCGCACCAGGTAGTAGCCGGCATACCCGAAGAAGATCCCGAAAAACACCTGCCAGCGCATGCGTTTGTAGAAGGGATCCACCTTGTCGGCCGGTAGCCGCTCTATGTGGGGTGCAGGCCTGAAGAGACTGAGCATGTTCTGCGTCCTTATTGTTGTTATGGGCGGTTGAGGGTGCCCCGATCATGCCTGCGACCAGATGAGTCCTTATTCGCAAGCGAGCCTATTGTGCTCATTTGTGAACATTCAATCTGTGATGAAGGCTGAATTATTGCAGTTTTATTACAAAAAATGTCACCCGATGAGTGATCGCTCATCGGCCGCCAGCCCTTGCAGGGCAAGGAATCCAGCTACCCACTAAGGAGTATTAACACCGCTAACAGTTGCTTTTCGTCACATTTTCTTAGCAATGAATGGGATCTTGTCCACATTTCCGGTGGCGGGGGTCTGGTGAATTGGCACAGAAGGTTTATTTTCTCTCTCGTCCAATAACGAGCGCAAACGAGCATAACGTTTGCGTCAGCTCAAATAACAAGAAGAAACGTTTTCGGACGCAAAAAATGGGAATGCAAGATAACGAAACGGAACATCAAACCTACTCTGGGTGGATATAAGGAATAACAACTATGAGCATACAAAGACCCAATACCCTGCTCGGCGAGTGCCTCGCCGAGTTTATCGGCACCGGCCTGCTGATCTTCTTCGGCGTCGGCTGTGTGGCTGCCCTGGTGCTGGCTGGCGCCAACTTCGGGCAATGGGAAATCTCCATTACCTGGGGCCTGGGGGTCGCCATCGCCATCTACGTGACCGGCGGCATCTCTGGCGCCCACCTGAACCCGGCGGTGACCCTGGCGCTGATGACCTTCTGCGGCTTCGACAAGCGCAAGGTGGTGCCCTTCATCATCGCCCAGATAGCGGGTGCCTTCGCCTCCGCCGCCCTGGTCTACTTCCTCTATGGCAACCTCTTCACCCAGTGGGAACTGACCCACAACGTGGTGCGCGGCAGCGTAGAGAGCCTCGGCACCGCCGGCATCTTCTCCACCTACCCCAATGCCCTGCTCTCCAACATGCAGGCGTTCGCGGTCGAGCTGGTGATCACCGCCGTCCTGATGCTGGGCATCATGGCGCTGGGTGACAACAACAACGGCGCCCCCAAAGGCTTCGCCGCCGCCCTGCTGATCGGCATACTGATCGCGGTGATCGGCGCCTCCCTCGGCCCCCTGACCGGCTTTGCCATGAACCCGGCCCGTGACTTTGGTCCCAAGCTGTTCGCCTTCTTTGCAGGCTGGGGCGATGTGGCCCTGACCGGCGGTCGCGACAACCCCTACTTCTGGGTCCCCATCCTCGGCCCCATCGTCGGCGCCCAGCTGGGTACCGCCCTGTATGTGAAAGTGCTGGCTCCCTGCGTCCCGGGCAACCGTGTCGCGACCGAAGAAGCCGCCAAGCTGTCCAATAAAGAAGAGGCCGCCGCCTAAGAGCGGTCCCTTACGTGGAAAATAAGAACGTGGAGAACATCATGTCTGCTGAAAAGAAATTTGTCGTCGCGCTGGATCAAGGTACCACCTCCTCCCGTGCCATCGTGTTCGATCAGGACGCCAACATAGTCGCGACCTCCCAGCGCGAATTCACCCAGCACTACCCGAAAGCGGGTTGGGTCGAGCACGACCCCATGGAGATCTGGGCGACCCAGTCCTCCGTCTTCACCGAGGTGCTGGCCAAGAGCGGCCTGCACAGCGAGCAGATCGCCGCCATCGGCATCACCAACCAGCGTGAAACCACAGTGGTGTGGGAGAAAGCCACCGGCAAGCCTGTCTACAACGCCATCGTCTGGCAGTGCCGCCGCACCGCGGCCATCTGTGAAGAACTCAAGGCCCGCGGCCTGGAAGAGTACGTGCGGGAAAACACCGGCCTGGTGCTGGACGCCTACTTCTCCGGCACCAAGGTGAAGTGGATCCTGGACAACGTGGAAGGGGCCCGCGAGAAGGCGATGAACGGCGAGCTGCTGTTTGGCACCATAGACACTTGGCTGGTGTGGAAGATGACCAACGGCGAGGTGCACGTCACCGATCCGACCAACGCATCGCGCACCATGCTCTACAACATCCGCGATCTGAAGTGGGACGAGCGGATGCTGGACGAGCTGGGCATCCCCGCCTCCATGCTGCCCGAGGTCAAACCCTCCTCCGAGGTCTATGGCTACACCACCCGTGGCGGCGGCTCCCGCATCCCCATCGCTGGCATCGCCGGTGACCAGCAGTCCGCCCTGTTCGGCCAGCTCTGCTTCGAGAAGGGCATGGCCAAGAACACCTATGGCACCGGCTGCTTCCTGCTGATGAACACGGGCACCGAGCCGGTTCGCTCCAGCAACGGCCTGCTGACCACGGTCGCCATCGGCCCGAAAGGGGAAGTGAACTATGCCCTCGAGGGTGCGGTGTTCATGGGCGGCGCCACCATCCAGTGGCTGCGTGACGAGCTGAAGATCATCCACGATGCCCGCGACACCGACTACTTCGCGAGCAAGGTGGGTGACACCAACGGCGTCTACCTGGTGCCGGCCTTCGTGGGTCTGGGCGCCCCCTACTGGGATCCGTACGCTCGCGGCACCATGGTCGGCCTGACCCGTGGTGCGAACCGCAACCACATCATCCGCGCTGCCCTGGAATCCATCGCCTACCAGAGCCGCGACGTGCTGGATGCCATGCAGCAGGACTCCGGCATCAAGCTGGCGGCCCTGAAGGTGGACGGCGGCGCCGTGGCCAACGACTTCCTGATGCAGTTCCAGGCCGACATGATGCACACCCCAGTGGTGCGCCCGACCCGCATCGAGACCACCGCCATGGGCGCCGCCTTCCTGGCAGGTCTGGCCGTCGGCTTCTGGAAGAGCTCGGACGAGCTGGAAGACAAGTTCAGCGTCGATCGCGAGTTCATCCCCCAGATGGACAAGGCCGATCGCGCCAAGCGTTACAGCGGCTGGCAGAAGGCGGTCGAACGTTCACGCCGCTGGGCCGAAGAGGAGTGATGGGGTAACCGACACCTCCTTGAGATGAAAAAAGCAAAGAGGCCGACAGCAATGTCGGCCTCTTCTTATTGGCACTGGTCCCCTCCCCTTGAGGGATGGGAGAACATGACCCCTACCCCCGTGGAGGGGGAGGCCGGGAGGGGGTTGACACTGTCGGCATGCCCTCTACAGCGCCTCGGCGCCGAGCTGCTCTTTGAGGAAGTCGAGCCAGACCCGCAGCCGGATGTCCCGCTGGGCATCGGAGTAGAACACCCCGTTGATGGGGCGCGAGGCGCCGCTGTTGCTGCGGGCCAGCACCTCCACCAGGGCGCCGCTCGCCCTGTCCTCCCCCGTCATGAAGTCCGACAGGCAGACGATCCCCTGCCCTCTGAGCGCCAGCTGGCGCAGGGTCTCGCCGCTGCTGGCCCGCAGGGTCGGGGTGATGGCGAACCTGTCCCCCTGCTCCGCGCTCAGCAGGGGCCAGTGGTTGAGGTGATCGGGGTGCAAAAAGCCGAGCAGCTCGTGGCCGCTCAGCAGATCCGCCGGCTGGCGCGGGGTGCCGCGCTCCGCAAGATAGTCGGGGGAGGCGAGCAGCCGCAGCTTGGATCGCCCGAGCGGCAGGGCCCGCAGGGAGGAGTCCGTCAGCTCGCCGATGCGAATGGCCATGTCCACCCGCCGCTCCATCAGATTGATAAAGCCCTCTGAGCTGTGCAGTTGCAGCTCTATGCCGGGGTAGCGGCGGCGAAACTCGCCGATGATGGGCACCAGCCGGTGCAGGATGAAGGGAGTGGCGGCATCGACCCTCAGCACCCCTTCGGGTTGTTCCCGGCGCATCAGCAGATGGCTCTCCGCCTCGCTCATCTCGGTCAGCACCTTCACCGCCCGCTGATAGAACCAGCTCCCCTCCTCGGTCAGGCTGACCCGCCTCGTGGTGCGGTTGAGCAGCACTGTGGCGAGCTTCTCTTCGAGGCGCTTGATGCCGCGGCTCACCACAGAGTTGTCCATGCCGAGGTTCTCCGCCGCCTGGCGAAAGCTGCCCGCCTCCACCACGGCCACAAACAGGGTCAGTTCATCGGAATGGGTCTTCATTGTTGTCATCCTGGCAAGAGTCATGGGGCTTTATAGGCGCAATGGCCGGAGGTTGGCAAGGCAGGCGTCGCTTCGTATCGTGACGCACCGCCTGTTTTATCTCCGCCCTTGCCAGTACAATGCCGCCAGATGGCACCGTATGGCGCCACATCATGACAGGGACGATCTTATGACATTCGACAACAGGCTGGCCGCCGCCCATCGGGAGCTGGCCGACAAGGGCGTGCAGGAACTCAACTACAACCCGCCACTGTTCAGATTACTGCGCAGACTGGGCCTGCGACTCAGACCGCCCCACCATGAGCGCTTTCTGGTCAACCTGCTTGCTTTTGGTCTGCCAACAGGTGCCATCTGGGGGGTGTTGATGTGGTACCTCGGCTGGCAGGATGAGGTGAGCTCGACCTTCGCCCTGCGCCAGAGCGCCCTGTTCGGCATAGGGTTCGGCCTGCTGATGGCGACCTGGCTCTGGTTTCGGCGCAAGCAACTCAAGCTGACCCCCTGGGACACCTTGCCCCACTCCACGATCCGCACGCAACAGCGCTGGCAATCGAAATAACCACCGACATGGACAAGGAGACCCTTATGACCAAGGCCCATGAAAAACTGAACTATGTGGAATTTGCGGCAAGGGATCTCGCCGCGACCAAGGCCTTCTTCACCACCGCCTTTGGCTGGCAATTTGCCGACTACGGCCCCGATTATTGCGCCTTCGAAGGGGAAGGGCTGGATGGCGGCTTCTACCGCGCAGATATGTGCAGTCACAGCCATCAGGGGGGCGCCCTGCTGGTGTTCTACAGCGCCGATATAGCGGCAACCCAGGCCAAGGTGCAGCACCATGGCGGCACCATCAACCGCCCGCTGTTCGACTTCCCCGGCGGCCGGCGCTTCCACTTTGTCGAACCCAGCGGCAACGAGTTTGCGGTCTGGTCCGAACCGGCGGCCTGATGGCGAGGGGCAGATATGCACAGTCTCTCGCCCCCATTCATACATCAAGCTTACCTTTATCTTTTTTAACTTTAAATTCGCGGATAGAACACCTATTTTATGATCGCGTAGCTGTCAGATTAAGAGAGAATGACTTACTACTATACGGCCAGTGCCGATTCATATTATTGGAATGCCATATTAATAAAACTCAACATATTATCTTAATGAATTTCATTGGAAGAAGACTATGTCAAAAGCAATTCAAGGATTTGAATACGCAATAAAAGACGCTGAAGAGTTATTGGCTCATTTTGATAGCATCAATGCTAATCCCCCACCTCCGAATAGTGAAGTATTAAAACGAGCTGGCCTTGTTATGGCTCTCACTGCATGGGAAACATATGTCGAGGATCGCTTAGTCGAAGAAGTGCACAAAAAATTGACCGCTGTACAAGGCAGCTACCTAGGCGATTTTATCCTCAAGAAACTGCATTCAGACTTAAAAACGTTCCATAACCCAAGTTCTGACAAAACCAAACGAATATTTCAAGACTATCTAGGTTTTGATGTTACAGAGGGATGGCGATGGTCTAACTATGAGCCTGATAAAGCCAGAACCACTCTAAATCAATGGATTAAAAAACGCGGTGATGCTGCACATCGTTCAAAACCAATAAATTCTGGAATACCATCGGCGCATCTTATAAAACGTGATGAACTTGAAAAAGTGATTCGCTTTATAAAGGAACTCGTTAAGGTAACCGACAGTTACATCAACTATAAAATAGATCAGCATCATGCTTCCGTACTTGAAAGACAACACCAACTATCTGGCTAACCTTTGTAATTAGCATTAATGCAAATAGTACAGTTCCTATTGTTATCCGAGACCGGTATTTATCCGGTCTCTTTATCAACTCCAATTTCTGGGGTCTCCCCATTGCTGCTCTGTCCTCAATAGTGTTTTGCGACTGCTGCCCTGTTTCCCCCAGTCTGCCGGGGGCATACTGACCGTCGTTTTAGCAAAGAGGTGCAGATGTCATCCCCCATCACAGTGATTGCCGAGCTTGAGGCCAAGCCTGAATTTGCCGCCGAGTGTCGCGCCGCCTTGGACCCCTTGATAGCGGCTACCCTGCAAGAGCCCGGGTGCCTCTGCTACCAGTTGCACCAGAGCCTGGAGCGCCCCCACGGCTGGATGCTCCACGAGGAGTGGGAGAGCGAGACCGCCCTCAGCGCCCACCAGCAGCAGCCCCATTTTCTCGCCTTCGTGGCCAGCACCCGGGGCTGGTTTGCCAGCACCAGCGTTCGCCGCTATCAACTAGCCTGAATCCAGCTGCGGCCTGCCCCTGCCCGCCCTGGATCTGGGGACGGGCCGACACAATATTGAGCGTAGAAACAATAACTTGAGGAATATGATGATGAAGATGCCCAACCTGGGTCTTGGTACCTTTCGCCTGAAGGATCAGCCCCTGCGCGACTCCCTGCTGCAGGGTCTGGATCTCGGCTATCGCCATATCGATACCGCCCAGATCTATGACAACGAGGCCGAAGTGGGCCAACTGATGAGCGAAAGCGGCGTGCCCCGCCAGGATATCTACCTGACCACCAAGGTGTGGATCAGCGAGTTCGGCCCGGGCAAGGTGATCCCGAGCCTGGAGTTGAGCCTGGAGAAACTGCGCACCGACTATCTGGATCTGGCGCTCATTCACTGGCCCTCCCCCCAGGATGAGGTGCCGATGGCGGTCTATCTGGAGCAGCTGGCCGAGGCCAAGGCCCGGGGTCTGACCCGGGAGATAGGGGTTTCCAACTTCACCGTGGCCCAGCTCAAACAGGCCATCGAGATCCTGGGGCCGGGCGCCATCGCCCACCAGCAGGTGGAGATCCACCCCCTGCTGCAAAACCGCAAGGTGGTTGAGTTCTGCCAGGAGCACGGCATCGCCATCACCGCCTATATGCCGCTGGCCTATGGCAAGGTACTCGCCGAGCCGCTCCTGATGGAGATCGGCAAGCGCCACGGCGTCTCGGCGGCCCAGGTGTCGCTAGCCTGGCTGCTGGCCCAGGGCATGACGGTGATCCCGAGCTCCACCAAACGGGAGAATCTCGCCGCCAACCTGGCTGCGCTGAAGGTCAAACTCAGCCCCGAGGAGATGGCACAGATTGCCACCCTGGATCGAGGCGAGCGCTGCGCCAACCCGGACTTCGCACCGGCCTGGGATTGATCCCCCTCATCCCCAGCCCTTCTCCCGCCAGGGGAGAAGGGCGCAAACAGCAGTCCGGGATCTGTCTGTGACCCCAAGCGGGAGGCATCATGCCTCCCGCTTCTTCTCGTCTTCCCCTCTCTCGCCATCACCATCGCCATCACAAGCATCTGGCACAAGACGCCATCCAGCCCTGCCGCCCGTGCTGCTCACCAGAGCCTTCCCTTGCCTCTGTGTTCCCGGCTCGCTCTGCACGCGTTGCTGCTGCGCGCTTTGTCTCTGCCTTCCGCTAACTCTGCATAGCCGCTCTTGCTGCCTCAGCCACTCCTCCTTCCACAGCACCATTGCTGCTGATTTGGCAAAAGTAATTTGATGTTGCCGTCATTTTTGCCAACAAATCACATCGGCATACTGGCGCCATTCTCCCGTCGGGAGCCACTATCCAAGGAGTTTGTATGCCACTGGCGTTATTTGCCCTCACCCTGAGTGCCTTTGCGATCGGCACCACCGAGTTCGTGATCGTGGGGCTGATCCCCACCATAGCCGAGCAGCTCAATGTCTCGCTCCCCTCGGCGGGCCTGCTGGTCAGCCTCTATGCCCTGGGGGTGGCCATAGGCGCACCTGTGCTGACGGCGCTCACCGGCAAGCTGCCGCGCAAGTGGCTGCTGGTGGGCCTGATGGCGCTCTTCACCGCCGGCAACCTGCTGGCCTGGCAGGCACCGGGCTACGAGAGCCTGATCGTCGCCCGCATTCTCACCGGCCTGGCCCACGGGGTCTTCTTCTCGGTGGGCAGCACCATCGCCACCGGGCTGGTGGCCAAGGAGAAGGCGGCGAGCGCCATCGCCATCATGTTCAGCGGCCTCACGGTCGCCCTGGTGACCGGCGTGCCGCTCGGCACCTGGATTGGTCAGCAGTTCGGCTGGCGCGAGACCTTCCTGGTGGTGAGCGCACTCGGGGTCATCGCCATGGCAGGCAGCCTGCTGCTCATCCCCGGCAACCTGCCCAAGGGGACAGCCTCCAGCCTCAGTGAGCAGCTCGCCGTGCTGACCAAGAAGCCCCTGCTGATGGTCTATGCCAAGACCGCTCTGGGCTACGGCGGCGCCTTCACCGCCTTTACCTTCCTCGCCCCCATCTTGCAGCAGGTGAGCGGCTTCGGTGCCAATGCGGTGAGCCTGATCCTGCTGGTGTACGGGGTGTCGGTGGCCGTCGGCAATATCTGGGGCGGCAAGCTCGCGGACAAGATGGGCCCGCTGCCCGCCTTGAAGCTGATGTTTGGCGGTCTGGCGCTCATCCTGCTGATGCTCACCTTCACCGCGCCCCATCCGGTGCTGGCGGTGCTCACCGTGCTGGTGTGGGGTGCCTTCGCGTTCGGCAACGTGCCGGGACTGCAGGTGCTGGTGGTGAAGCAGGCCGAAATCCACACCCCCAATGCCGTGGACGTGGCCTCCGGCCTCAACATTGCCGCCTTCAACGTCGGCATAGCGCTGGGATCCGTGGTGGGGGGTTTAGTGGTGGATCACCTCGGTCTGATGCACACCCCCTGGATCGGGGCCCTCATCGTGCTGCTGGCCTATGGCCTGACCCACGTCAGCGAGAGGCGCGAGGCCAAGTTGGCGCTGGCGGTTTAACCTCCCACAGACGAAGAGGCCGACACCCGGTGTCGGCCTTTTTCATTGGCAAAAAAGTGCGGATCAAGACTCCTTGAGATCCTCGTCGGCGGCCCAGCGCGCCTCCAGCCAGAGCAGATTGACCAGGCCGCACAGCAGCGCAAACCCCAGCCCCAAAATCCAGGTGAAATACCACATATCGAAGACTCCTCAATTCCCGTGTCAGTAGAGGCTATGGCCCTGCTGGCGCACCTGCTCGGTGCTCATCTTGCCCCGCGCCACCCAGTAGACCCAGAGGGTATAGCCGATGTTGATGGGCATCAGCACGGCGACGATCCCCAGCATGATAAGCAGCGTCCGCTCGCTGGAGGTGCCGTCCCACAGGGTCAGGCTGCTGGACGGATCCAGGGAGGAGGGCAGCACGAAGGGGAAGAGCGCGATGGCCACGGTCAGCATCATGGCGGCGCAGGCACCGCCGCTGGCGAGGATGGCGAGCCGCGCCCGACCCAGCTGGCTGGCCAGCGTGCTCAAGAGCGGCAGCGCGAGGCCCAGGGCAGGCACTGCCCAGAGCACAGGGTGCGCCACGAAGTTGCCAAACCAGCCGTCCGGCGCCGTCACCACCTGCTTCATCAAGGGGGTCAGGGCGCCGTTGAGATCCCCGATCTCCGCTATCCGGTAACCGCGCATCTGGCTGAGCCAGAAGCCGCCTAAGGCAAACAGGGCGCTTGCTAGGGGGCCAAGCCAGCGGCTCTGGCGGGCGCAGCGCTGTGCTATCACCCCTTGGGTCTTGCACTGCAGGAAGCTGCAGCCATGGAGCATCAGCAGGGCCAGCGCCGTGCCCATGCAGGTCAACAGCAGCGGCCAGTTGAAATCAAAAGCGCCGTAGTGGATGCGAAGGGCCGAGTCGAAGCGAAACGGCAAGCCTTGCAACAAGAAGCCGAGGGTCGCGCCAAATACCAGGGTCGGCAGCAGGGCCCCCATCACCAGGGCCCTGTCCCACCAGCGGCGCCACAGGGGATCCGGCAGCTTGCTGCGATAGTCAAACCCCACCGGGCGCAGGAAGAGGCCGAACAGCAGGAACATGAAGGGCACATAGAGCGCCGAGAAGGAGGCGGCATAGACCAGGGGCCAGGCGGCGAACAGGGTGCCGGCACCGGCGATGAGCCACACCTGGTTGCCCTCCCACACGGGCCCCACGCTGTTGAGCAGCACTCGCCGCTCCTCATCGGTTTTGGCCACCACGGGGAGCAGCATGCCGACCCCGAGATCGAAGCCATCCATCACCACGAAGCCGATGAGCAGGAAGAGCACCAGCCCCCACCAGATGAGTTTCAGGGTTTCGTAATCCATCAGACGGGACTCCCGTTTTTCAACATTTCACCTTGATAACGACCCGTCTGCAGGCTCGCGGGCCCTTTGCGGATCACGTGACGCAACAAGAACAGCTCCACCACCAGCAGCGTGCTGTAGATAAGGAAGATGGAGATGAGGCTGAACCAGAGTTGCCCAGGTTGCAGCAAGGAGACGGAGGCCGACACCGGCAGCACGTCGCTGATGGTCCAGGGCTGGCGGCCGAACTCGGCCACGAACCAGCCCGCCTCGATGGCAATCCAGGGCAGCGGAATAGACCAGAACAGCGCCTTGAGCAGACGGGGGGATTGCACCAGCTTGCCCCGGCACAGCTGCAGGAAGGCGGCGGCAAAGAGCGCGAGCAGCACCACACCTATGCCCACCATCAGCCGGAAGCTCCAAAAAAGCGGCGCCACCTGGGGGATGGAGTCGTCGACCGCCTTGGCGATGGCCGCCTCGTCCGCCTTGCCGATATCGGCGGCGTAGGGGGTCAGCAGCAGGCCGTAGCCGAGATCCGCGCGGTGGCGCTCGAAGGTGGCGCGGGCCTCGGCATTGCTACCGTCTGAGCGCAGCGCCTCCAGGGCGTCGTGGGCAAGCATGCCGCTGCGAATGCGCACCTCGTGCTGCGCCTTCAGATCTTTAAGGCCGGTCACCTGCTCATCCAGGGAGCGGGTGGCGATGATGCCCATCAGATAGGGTATCTTGACCGCGGCGTGAGTGGTCTCGGCGCGCTGATCCGGCAGGCCGAACAGGGTGAAGGAGGCGGGCGCCGGCTCTGTGTGCCACTCCGCCTCGATGGCGGCGAGCTTGACCTTCTGCACCTCGCCGGTGCGATAGCCCGACTCGTCCCCCAGCACGATGACCGAGAGGATGGCCGCCAGACCAAAGCCCGAGGCGATGGCGAAGGAGCGCAGGGCGAAACGCACCTCCATGCGACGCAGCAGATACCAGCTGCTCACCCCCATCACGAACAGGGAGGCGGCCACATAGCCCGCCGCCACCGTGTGGACGAACTTGACCTGGGCCACCGGGTTGAAGATCACCGCCGCCACGTCCACCAGCTCCATGCGCATGGTCATGGGATTGAACTCGGCCCCCACCGGGTTCTGCATCCAGCCGTTGGCGATGAGGATCCAGAGCGCGGAGAGGTTGGAGCCAAGCGCCACCAGCATGGTCACCAGCAGGTGCTGACCCCGGGAGAGCTTGTCCCAGCCGAAGAAGAAGAGGCCGACCAGGGTGGACTCGAGGAAGAAGGCCATCAGTCCCTCCACCGCCAGCGGGGTGCCGAAGATGTCGCCGACATAGTGGGAGTAGTAGGCCCAGTTGGTGCCGAACTGGAACTCCAGGGTGATGCCGGTGGTGACCCCCATGACGAAGTTGATACCGAACAGCTTGCCCCAGAAGCGGGTGATGTCCTTGTAGATCACCTTGCCGGTCATCACGTAGGCGGACTCGGCGATCACCAGGATCCAGGACAGCCCCAGGGTGAGGGGCACAAACAGAAAGTGGAACATCGCCGTCGCGCCGAACTGTATTCGGGAGAGGCTGACCACATCATCCAGGCTTATCATGCATGACTCTCTATGTTGCATTTAACAGGCAGGTTTTCGCCCGTTAAGTACAACACGTGCCATGACACCTATAACAGATGCAGTTATAGTGAAATCCACCTATAACAGTTTAGGCCACCCCATGTCCCGTTACGGTCAGCTGGCTGCCTTGTTGCAGCAGCAGATAGAGAGCGGCCTCTGGCAACCGGGGGAGCGCATCCCCTCCATCCGCCAGAGCTGCAAGACCCATCACTTGAGCCCCATGACGGTGCTGCAGGCCTATCAGCTGCTCGAGAGCCGCGGCCTCATCCTGGCGCGGCCCCAGTCCGGCTACTACGTCAAGGCCGCCACCTCACCGCTGCCCGCCGGCACGGCCCAGCAGGCCCGCTACAGCGGCTCGGTGGACATCAACGATCTGGTGTTCGAGGTGTTGCTGGCGAGCAAGTCCCGGGAGCTGGTGCCGCTGGGGCTCGCGGTGGCGGATCCGGCCCTCTTCCCCCACCCCCAGCTCGGCCGGGCCCTGGCGAGCTGCATGCGCCGCCTCGACCCCTTCAGCACGGTGGCAGATCTGCCTCCCGGCAACGAGGCGCTGCGCCGCGCCATCGCCCAGCGTTACGCCAGCGACGGCCTGGCGGTGGACCCCCAGGAGATCATCATCACCACCGGCGCCATGGAGGCGCTCTCCTTAAGCCTGCAGGTGCTGACCGAGCCCGGGGACTGGGTGGTGGTGGAGTCCCCCACCTTCTACGGCGCCCTGCAGGCCATAGAGCGGCTCAAGCTCAACGTGGTGGAGATCCCCGTGATCCCCGGGGTGGGCATCGATCTCGCCCTGCTCACCGAGGCCCTCGCCCAGCGCCCCATCAAGGCGTGCTGGCTGATGGGCAACGTCCAGCATCCCCTGGGTCACACCATGCCGGATGGTCACAAGCAGGCACTGATGGCATTGCTCAACGCCCATGAGGTGCCCCTGGTGGAGGACGACGTCTACGCCGAGCTCTACTTTGGCCGCGAACGCCCCAGCCCCATCAAGCGCTGGGACGCCCGGGGTGACAGCCTGCTGTGCGGCTCCTGGACCAAGTGCCTGGCGCCGGGCTTTCGGGTCGGCTGGGTGGTGGCCGGGCCCCATGCCGAACGCATCCAGCGGCTGCAACTGATGTCGACGCTGTCGACCAATGTGCCGAGCCAGCTGGCGCTCGCCGACATGCTGCGCCAGGGCGGGGTGGATGCCCACTTTCGCCGCCTGCGCCACACCCTGGCCCAGCGCCAGCAGCAGATGCGGGCGGCTCTGCTGCGCCTCTTCCAGGACGAGGTGCATATCTCGACCCCGGACGGCGGCTACTTCCTCTGGCTGACATTCGACGCGCGCCTCGACAGCCGGGCCCTCTATGCCCAGGCGCTGGCCAGCGGCTTCTCGTTGGCCCCCGGCGCCCTGTTCTCGAGCCAGGGCCAGCACAACCACTGCCTGCGCCTCAACAGCGCTCATCCCTGGAGCCCGGCGCTGGAGGCCGCCCTCACCCGGCTGGCGGCCCTGGTCCACCAGCAGCTCGCCCCCTATCGGCAGGCCAGCAACGACAAGGCCTCATCATGACGAAGCCTTGTGGACTGGCTCGCCGCAGTAGGGGAGCCTTATCTGGCGTAAGTCTCGGACTGGCGCTTGAAGCCAAGAGACTCGTAGAGCGATCTGGCCCGCGCATTGAATGACATGACTTCCAGCTTGAGCTGGCTGGCATCGTGGGCCTTGGCCCACGCATCACAATGGGCGATCAGCGCCTTGCCTATGCCGCGGGATCTGTGGTGCTCATCCACCACCACAGTCGTGATGCGGCAGACGGGCAGCGTGGTGAGAAACGGGACGGTTTCATTGATGTCGATCCTGGCGCTCAAGAACCCCACCACCAATCCCTCCACCAGGGCGACACAAAACAGCCGCCCCTCGCTCTGGATGGCGTCCAGCAGAAACGCCCGCTGCCGGGAAGAGGGAGGGCAGAACACCTCGGGAGCCTGCTCGAAGTGGATCTGCCCTATCTGCCGATCCAGTTCGACGATGGCGTCGAGATCCTGCTCGGTTGCCTTGCGTATTTCCAATGGGTGCTCCTTGCCTGTGGTTGATGACCTCGCCCCAGCGGCCTGGGGAAAAAACCATCATAGGAGGAGTCGACCCCAAGATGAAGCGCCGATTGTATCCCTTCATGACAAGGGTTCACCGGGGGCACCAACGACAAGGCCCCATGACGGGGCCTTGTGAACAATCCTGATAGCTGCTGGGCTCAACCCGGTGCGCCCAGCTGGGCCACCTGGCGCTCTATGCTGGCTTTCAGGTTGTCATCGAGTTTCAGGGCTCGGGCCAGTTCGTCGAGATAGCCGCGCTCCATGAAGTGATCCACCTCGACGGCGAGCAGGGAGGCGAGATAGACCTCGGTGGCCTGCTCCATGTCGGTCACTTCCCGGGCCAGGGCTTGCGGATCCAGCGGACGGGCCAGCTCGGCGTCAATCCAGCGGGCGGCATCGGGTTGGCCCTGCTCGGTCAGGTACGCCTGGATCTTCTGGCGCTCGGCGGCGTCGATGTGGCCGTCGGCCCGGGCCGCCGCCACCATGGCGCGCACCAGCAGGCTGGCACGGGCATCCAGTTCGGCGCCCGCCAGCTCGTTGAGGGGATGGGGCGTGCCGGCCGCTGGCGCACTCTGGTTCTGCTGCCAGTCCTGGTAGAGCTTGTAGGCCAGCCCGCCGAGGGCCGCCGCCCCGCCCACCGCCGCCACCTTGGTGCCGTACTTGCGCATCTTCTTGTTGCCAAGCAGCAGCGCCATGGCCCCGGCGGCCAGCCCACCCTGGGCCATGCCCTTCATCTGGGCCTTGCGCGTGTCGCCGCCATCGTTGAGCCAGCCCTTGCCAGCTCCCATCAATTGCTCCAGCATCTGTTTCATGGGGCCTCCTCATTTGCATGAGATGCCATGCTGGGCCGCCGCCGCTGAACTCAAGGTGAATGGATGTTCCAGCCCGGCTGTTGCGACGGCTCCTGCTCGTGGCGGGTTCATCTGGTTGGATGAGTCCTGGTCGCTGCGGTTGTTATTGTCATCACTGGCCATTGTGGGGGCACAGCCCCGGGCATGGCGAGGCGCCCTTCGCAAGGAGACAACCCATGATGAAGCTGGTCATACTGCTGCTCGGTGGCACCCTCTGGGGTGGCCTGCTCGCCGCAACCCCTGACAGGAACACCCATCAGGCCGGGCTGGATCGGGCCTGTGCCAACGCCCGGCAACAACAGACCATACAGGGGAGGCAGCAGCGCATCGACGCCTGCGTCAGGGCGGGCGGCAAGACGACCCGCTGCCAGCAGGAGTACGCCAGCCTCGGCCAGCGCACCGGCAATGAACTCCCCTATGTGTCATCCCTGCCTCCCTGCCAGCAGGCCGAGGCCTACCGCAAGAGTGACCGGCAATGAACCGAGGAGACAATATGACCCCACCCCACGAGCTGACCCTGCAATTTCTCGCCGAACCCGCCGACGTCAACTTCGGTGGCAAGGTCCATGGCGGCATGGTGATGAAGTGGATCGATCAGGCCGGCTACGCCTGCGCCGCCGGCTGGTGTGGCGGCTATGCCGTCACCGTCTATGTGGGGGGCATCCGCTTCCTGCGCCCCATCCAGATAGGCCAGCTGGTGGAGGTGCACGCCAGGGTGATCCACACCGGCACCACCAGCATGCACCTGGCGGTGGACGTCTACAGCCGCCACCCCACTGACCCTGCGCGCCACAAGACCACCCACTGCATCATCATCTTCGTGGCCATGGACGAGCACGGCAAGCCGAGCCCGGTGCCCCAGTGGCAGCCGGTGAGCGAGCAGGAGCTGAGCCTGCAGCAGTACGCCAAGAAACTGATGGCCCTGCGCGAGGAGCTCGACAAGGAGATGCGCCAGCACATGTGAAACCCGTCATCCCCCGGGCAGCCGGGGCGTGTCTTCACCGCCCGGGGCGCTATAATGGCGCACCCGCAGCCCCACGAGAAACCAAGATGTCACTGGAAACTGCACCGCCCGAGGTCAAACTCGCGGTGGATCTGATAGAACTGCTGGAAACCAACCAGATTGCCCCGGAGCTCGCCCTGGCGGCGCTCGCCATCGTCCGCCAGGACTATGAGCGCAAGCTCGAGGAAGGCCGGGCGCACTGACGCGCTCACCTCGGCGCTGTCCCTTCACCCCTTTCCCTTCAACCCTTCTCCTACAACCCGGGAGGCACCATGTCAGACCCCGTTCGCTTCGAAACCGGCAAGGCCATGCTGCTTGGCGGCCTGCGCCGCCATCACAGCTTCCAGCACGGCGACTTCGGTGGCCAGTGGCGTGACTTCAGCGCCCTCGGCCCCCTGCCGGGTCAGCTGGGGGAGCACGCCTACGGCGTCATCTGCGGCGCCGACGAGAGCGGCTGCGAATATATGTGTGCAGTTGAAGTGAGCGCCCTGGAAGTGCTGCCTCCGACCCTGGGCCGGATGCGCATCAGCCCCCAGACCTATGCGGTCTTTCGCCATCTGGGCCATGTGGATGCCCTGCCGCACACCTGGCAGCAGGCGCTGGCGTGGCTCGCGCAATCCGATTACGACTCTGCCCACAAGCCGGACTTTGAGCGCTACGGCGACGCCTTTGACCCGGATAGCGGCAGCGGCGAGGTGGAACTCTGGCTCGCCGTGGTGCCCAGACAAGCCCTGGCCTGAGGGGCCAAGACGAGGGCAGCCTTCACCGTTGACCCGGATAGCGGCAGCGGCGAGGTGGAGCTCTGGCTCGCCGTGGTGCCCAGACAAGCCCTGGCCTGAGGGGCCAAGACGAGGGCGGCCTTCACAGTTAACCCGGATAGCGGCAGCGGCGAGGTGGAACTCTGGCTCGCCGTGGTGCCCAGACAAGCCCTCGTCTGAGGGGCCAAGACGAGGGCGGCCTTCACAGGGCACGTCTCACCAGGGCACTGTTTCGGCGCCGTGTTGTCCCCCTCAGCGCGCTACGATTGCCTCCTCCCCCATCACCTCGTCGCAGAGGGCGATCAGGGCCTCGCACAGCCGGCTGAGGGGCTCACTGCCCCCCGCCCCCAGGTGCAGGGCCAGCTCCACCGGACGCACCGCGGGCCAGTGTGTCAGCTCCACCTGCTCCGGTTGCAACAAGCGGGCGGGCAGCAGGCTCACCCCTATGCCCGCGCTCACCGCCCCCTGCAGGCTGGCGAGACTGGCACTCACGTAGGCGATGCGCCAGGCAATGCCCCTGGCATCCAGGGCGTCGGTTATCTGGCGCCGATAGAGCCCTTCGCTCGGAAACACCACCAGGGGAACAGGATCCCGCTCGCTGGCTGGCCACTCCCGGCTGTCGACCCAGGCGAGCGGCTCGCGCCAGCGGGCGATGGGCTCCCCCTGCCCGCGCCCCTGCTTGATCAGCGCCAGATCCAGCTCTCCCCCTTCGAACGCCTGCCAGATCTCGTGACTCAGCCCGCTTTGCACCTCCAGCCTCACCTCGGGGTATTGCCGGGCGAAAGCCGCCAGCACAGGGGTCATGGCGCCGGCGGCAAAATCCTCAGGCACCCCGAGGCGCAGGGGCTGGCTGGCCTCCCCCACCCGCTCCCCCGCCCGGGCCAGCAGCCCCAGGATGCGGCGCGCCAGCCCGAGCAGTGTCTCCCCCTGGGCCGTGGTCACCACCTGGCGGCCGGATCGGTCGAGCAGCGGACAACCGAGCTGCTGCTCGAGGCGGCGCATCTGCTGGCTGATGGTGGACTGGGTCAGGTGCATCCGCTCGCCGGCACGGGTGAAACTGCCGGTCTCGACGATGGCGACAAAGCTCTGCAGCAGGTGGGGATCCAGCAAGGGTCGCTCCATGGGGGGATTCTCCATTTATAAAATCACTGAAAGTCATTTTATCATTTAATTTCCAAATGACTTGCGGGCCCGTTAGGCTGCCGTCACCCCCCTCTTTTGCCAGGATGAACCCATGTCACAGCCTCCCCACTCCGGTGCCCGCCCAGTGAACGCCCTCAGTGCCGTCTCCGCCCCCAGCCATCAGGGGTGGCTGGAGCAGACCCTGCAGTTGGCCCTGACCCACCGCCAGCAGGGGGGCCGCCCCTTCGCCGCCCTCCTGGTGCGAGACAACCAGCTGGTGGCGAGCGCCGTCAACCGCATGCTGGAGGCGGGGGATCCCACCCGCCATGCCGAGCTGGAGGCGCTGCGGGAGGGGAGCCGCCAGGGGCCCCTTGCGGGCGCCGTGGTCTACGCGAGCGGCCACCCCTGCCCCATGTGCCTGTGCGCCCTGGTGATGAATGGCATCAGCGCCGTCTACTACGCCTTCGACAATGAAGACGCGGCCCCCTTCGGCTTTGACAGCAGCGCCAGTTACCACAGGCTGCGACTGCCCCTCAACCCGCCGCCCCTGCCCCTCGTCAAGCTGCCGAGCCCCATCCCGGCCGCCGCCCTCTACGGCCCCCAGTCCCATGGTTAAGCGCCCGCTCCCCTCCGGCAGCGGCGCCCTGCTGGTGCTGGTGGTGCTCATTGGCATCAACCTGCGCCCCTTCCTCACCGCCATCGGCCCCCTGGCGGGGCAGATAGACGCCCAGCTGGGCCTCGGCATGGAGAGGCTGGCCTGGGTCACCCTGCTGCCGCTGCTGCTGATCGGGGTCGGCGTCCTGCTCACCCCGGCCCTGCTCGACAAGGCCGGGCCACGCCCCCTGCTCGGTGCGGCCCTGTTGCTGCTGATGCTGGGCAGCGCCCTGCGCCTCGATCTCGCGAGCGGTACCCTGCTTATCGTCAGCGCCGCCCTGTGCGGGCTGGGGTCGGCCCTGGTGCAGGGGACACTGCCCGGCCTCATCAAGGGGACGTTCGCGGGCAAGGTGCCCCTGGTGATGGGGATCTTCTCGGCCTGCATGATGGGGGGCGGGGCGCTCGGGGCCGTGCTCACCCCCAGGCTCGCCGCGCACCTCGACTGGTCCCGGGCGCTGGCCCTGTGGAGCCTGCCGGTGCTGCTGGCCCTGGTCTGGCTCGGCTGGCGGGTGCGCCTGCCCACCGCCGCGCCGCACGCCCCCCTATCAGGGGAGCCGCGGCTGATCGCGCTGCCCCGAGCCTGGCTGCTGATCGTCTGCTTTGGCATCATCAACAGCGGCTACGGCATCGTCGTGGCCTGGCTGGCCCCCGCCTACCTGGCGCTGGGGTGGAGCCCCCAGCAGGGGGGCGAGCTGGTGGCCTGGCTGGCCCTGGCCCAGACTGCCAGCGGCCTGGGTCTGCCACTGCTGGCGGCGCGCAAGGAGGACAGGCGCCCCTGGATGGGGCTGGCCATTGTGATGCAGGTGGCGGGCTTTGGCGGCCTCTGGCTAGCCCCGCAAATCGCCCCCATCCTCTGGTGCCTGCTGTGCGGCGCCGGCCTTGGCGGCAGCTTCTCCCTCATCATGGTGATTGCGCTGGATCACCTGCCAGACCCCAGGCGCGCCGGTAGCCTCAGTGCCCTGATGCAGGGGGTCGGCTTCATCCTGGCGGCCACCGGCCCCTGGGTGGCGGCCCGCCTCCATCACCTGAGCGGCGACTTCGCCAGCGCCTGGCAGTGGCAGTTGGGGGGGCTGGCGCTGATGAGCCTGCTGGTGCTGCGCCTGGATCCGCGTCACTACGCCCGGGTGATGGGGGACAAGGTGATGGGGCAGCCCGCCCCGCCCCTCACCCAAGGGCCCCGGACGGCACAAAGCAATACACCGGCCTAGGGCCGGTGTATCGAGCAGGTTGAAAAGCGAGTGACGGGGCGCCTTAGCGCCCCTTCTTCTGCCGTCCACCCTGGTTGGTGCGCGGTTTGCCCGCGGTGGCAGGCTTGCCCCCCTTGGCAGGGGCTCCCTTGCCAGCGGCGCCTTTAGCAGCGGCTCCCTTGCCCACGCCGCCCTTGCCTGCGGGGCTCTTCTTCTCGAAGGCCTCCGGGCCCGGCACATTGGGGCGCCCGCCAATCTCGTGATCGTCGTCCCGGCGCGGCTTCTTGCCCTGGGCTGGTTTGGCGGTTTGCGCCGCCGGGGTCTTGGGTTTCTCCCCCTTGGCCGGTTTCACCTCGGAGGAGGAGTCTTCAATGAGCTTGAACAGCTCGATCAGCTCGTCGTCGGTGAGATCGCGCCACTCCCCCACCGGCAGCCCCTTGAGGCTGACGTTCATGATGCGGATGCGCTCGAGCTTGGTCACCTCGAAGCCGAAGTGCTCGCACATGCGGCGGATCTGGCGATTGAGCCCCTGCACCAGGGTGATGCGAAACACGAAGGGCGCCTCTTTCTTCACCTTGCACTTCTTGGTGACGGCGCCGAGGATGGGCACCCCGGCCCCCATGCCCCGGATAAAGTCATCGGTCACCGGCTTGTCCACGGTCACCAGATACTCTTTCTCGTGATCGTTGCCCGCCCGCAGTATCTTGTTCACCAGATCCCCGTGGTTGGTGAGGAAGATGAGCCCCTGGGAGTCCTTGTCGAGGCGGCCGATGGGGAAGATGCGGGTGCTGTGGTTGACGAAGTCGACTATGTTGTCCTTCTCCCCCGCCTCCGTAGTGGAGACGATGCCCACCGGCTTGTTTAGCACGATGAAGACCAGGCTGTCCGCCTCCCGCGCCTCTATCACTTGACCGTTGACCTTGACCAGATCCCCGGCAAACACCTGATCGCCGATCCCGGCCCGCTTGCCGTTGATGTAGACATGGCCCTGCTCGATGAAGCGATCAGCCTCGCGACGGGAGCAGATGCCGCTCTCGCTGATGTATTTGTTCAGGCGCATGGATTCATCGGCCAGCATGGGTCACCTGCCAGATAGTGGAGTTCAAAAGAAGTGTCGGCTCAGTCAGCCGGGTCATGGTCGGGTTGGTCTGCATACAGTTCCATCAACAAAAAAGAATCTACAAATAGAATCAACAAAAAAGATCTACAAAAAGCGCCTGCAATCAGTCTCTTCAAAAGGGCAAGCCCGCCCTTTCTTCAAAAAAACGCCGCTACAGTAGCATATTGCGCCATCCCTTGCCCCGCCCCGTGCACCGGATCCTGCCATCTGCCCCGAAGAGGGCCGTCGCCCGGCGGATGCGGTCTCGCAGATAAGGCTCCCCTTGTCCAATCGCCCCCTCCCTTGCCCCTGCTCTGGCCCTCCTCTCCCCTGCCCCGGCCCCACCTGGAGCGACAGGCCTGCGACCGCAGAGAGCCTCGAAGGATACCCATCGAGAGGGATGAACTAAAACTTGCTATTTATTGACCAAAAATGCATAAAAAGATTTTCGTCGGCGCGAATTATCACCCTGATGTCGGCCATGCAGCGGCGTCATCGCCATCATTGTCGGCAATTACCGCAACGAAACAAATTTTTATCCGTATTCACTTTCAACGTCGAATATAAAGCGGGGTGCGGCGCCGACCCTTCTCTGGCAAGAGGCCAATTTCCCTTTATTACAGGAGTTACAGATGAGTCATTCCCTCTCTCAGGAGGCATTCCTGGCCCAGGTGGCCAGCCGCAACCCCCACCAACCCGAGTTCATCCAGGCGGTGAGCGAGGTCGTCGCCTCCATCTGGCCCTATGTGGCGCGTCACCCCCGCTACCTGCAACACGGCCTGCTGGAGCGGCTGGTGGAGCCCGAGCGCCTCGTGCAGTTTCGGGTGAGCTGGGTGGATGACCAGGGTCAGGTGCAGGTGAACCGTGGCTACCGCATCCAGCACAACAGCGCCATCGGTCCCTTCAAGGGGGGCATGCGCTTCCACCCCTCGGTGGATCTCTCGGTGCTGAAATTCCTCGCCTTCGAGCAGACCTTCAAGAACGCCCTCACCACCCTGCCCATGGGCGGCGGCAAGGGGGGCAGCGATTTCGATCCCAAGGGCAAGAGCGAAGGGGAGGTGATGCGCTTCTGCCAGGCGCTGATGCTGGAGCTCTATCGCCACCTCGGGGCCAACACAGACGTGCCGGCCGGTGACATCGGGGTGGGCGGGCGCGAGGTGAGCTACATGGCGGGCATGATGAAGAAGCTCACCAACAGCGCCGAGTGCGTCTTCACCGGCAAGGGGCTCTCCTTTGGCGGCAGCCTGATCCGCCCGGAAGCCACCGGCTACGGCCTGCTCTACTTCGTCCAGGCCATGCTGGCCCACCGCGGCCAGTCCCTCGATGGCATGCGGGTCTCGGTGTCGGGCTCGGGCAACGTGGCCCAGTACGCCATCGAGAAGGCGATGGCGCTCGGCGCCCGGGTCATCACCGCCTCCGACTCCGGCGGCACCGTCTATGATCCTGACGGCTTCACCCCAGAGAAGCTGGCCCGCCTGATGGCGCTCAAAAACGAGCAGCGCAAGCGGGTGGCGGATTACGCCCATGAGTTGGGGCTGGAGTTCTTCACCGGTCGTACCCCCTGGCATCTGGCGACCGATGTCGCCCTCCCCTGCGCCACCCAGAACGAGCTGGATGCATCGGATGCCGCCGCCCTGATCGCGAACGGCGTACAGCTGGTGGCCGAGGGGGCCAACATGCCCTCCAGCGCCGCCGCCATCCGCCTCTTCCACGAATCAAGGGTGCTGTTCGCCCCGGGCAAGGCCGCCAACGCCGGTGGGGTCGCCACCTCGGGCCTCGAGATGAGCCAGAATGCCCAGCGCCTCTCCTGGAGCCGGGAGGAGGTGGACGCCCGCCTCAAGGGGATCATGAGCAGCATCCACGCCACCTGCGTGCGCTACGGCCAGGTGGATCAGGGCCAGGATGACGGCCATGTGAACTACGAAAGCGGCGCCAATATCGCCGGCTTCGTCAAGGTGGCCGACGCCATGCTGGCGCAAGGGGTTTGCTAGTCACGCCACTCCCGAAACGTCCCCCAAAGCAGCAGGGCAGCCCATGGCTGCCCTGCTGCGTTAGATGCGTCGAGGTGGCTTTCATCAGGGCGATCGCCTGTGATGTCGGCGCCACTTCACACCCACTTCACCCAGCCATGACACCCTCACTCCTCTTTCATGCGCGAACGAGAACAACCAGATGACCACGACCCTAGGCGCCCTCCTGATCCTGGCCGGGCTCGGCTGCTTTGTGGCCTTCAACCTCGCAGGCTCCACAGTGGATGCAGAGGGGTTCCTGCACGAGCCCTTTGCCCTGCTGCCACTGGGCTATCTGCTGCTCTTCAGCGGCATGGTGCTCAGCTTGCGCCCTCTGCTGCGCAGGGCCCTCGCCAAAGGGGAAGAAAGCCGGCCCTGATGCGTCAGAGGCACTCAGCGATAGCGGCTGATCTCGATGAGATTCTGATCCGGATCCAGGCAATAGACAGATTCGATGGGGCCGCAGGCACCGCTCTTCGTCACCGGCCCCTCCACTATCTCGACCCCCTGGCTCGCGAGCTGGGCCATCACCTGATCCAGGGGCCAGCGGGTGATGAGGCAGAGATCCCCAGAGCCCACCTGAGCCCGGTTACGCGGCTCCTCCCCCAGCAACTGCAGATTGATCTTCTGGTTGCCAAAGCGCAAGGCCCGGCGCCCCGCCCCGAAGGTGATGGGCTCCATCTTGAAGGCGCGGCTGTAAAACCCCACCGCCCGCTCTATGTCGCTCACCGTCAATACCAGATGGTCGATATGGCTGATCATGCTTGCTCCCTGTGGTGGTGACTGCCACCCCATCATAGCCAGTCCCCTTGGCAGAGACTGTGTCTTGGCGCACATCCATTATCCCTAACCATTTCTTTTATCAGGGAAATACGCCTTATCGTACGGCGGCGCAGGCCTTGTCGCGCTGGGCAAGCAGGGCTTCGTCCTCGCTCTCCATGGCCGCCAGAATGGCCTGATTGCAGGCCCGCTCCGCGAGCTTCGCCGGGCTCTGCTTGGCATCGGCGATCTCCGCAATCATGGGCCGATAGCCGATGGCGGCCGAGCAGTACATGGTGCGGTACTTAGGGAGCTGCCAGCTACTGTCATCCTGGCGCGATAACTCATCGCACAACTTGCCAAACAGCGCCCTTGCCTTGACCGTACACTGACTGAAGCGCCGCACATCCTGCTCATAGGGACGGCAGACGCTGTTCTGTTTGATCTGCCAGAGCTGAAATGAGAAGGGAATCTGCTCCCCTTCATACTGCACCACCAGCGCCTTGACCTCGGTGCCATAGATATCCGTCACCTGCTGCTGCACCAGATTGAGATAAGCCGAAAAAAGATAAGAGATCGGATCCATCACCACCTCCCTGTGGTTGGCTTAGGTGGCACGCAATCAACACCCACTTCCCATTATTGGGTCCTGATGGCACCCATCAGACTGTGTAAAAACCAGCCTACTGATTTATCTACATAAATCTATTGATAAGACACAGGTTTTTCGACATTTCAGCTGAAGGATGGTGCCGATTGGATTAAGATGCGCACCATCAAATGCAACTCGGATGAAACCACCCTTATGCCTGAAGTGGCATAGGGAGGGGGTATCGGACGCGAGGAGTCGGCTTTGCGCAAGACATGGACGGAAGAAGAGTTAAGGGCAACGGTGGCCGCCTATCTGGATATGCACGGCAAGGCGTTGGATGGCGTCCCCTTTGTCAAAAAGCACTATTACACTGAGCTAGCTGCACGATTCGCCCGCTCTGAGAAATCATTTGAATATCGGATGCAAAATATCTCTCACATCTGCGTGTTGATGGGCAGGGCCTGGGTCTCCGGACTAAAACCAGCCAAGAATGTTGGCCCGCAGAATGCCTCTATTATTGAACGCCTACTCTGTGAGCTCGATGGCCAACCTTATAGCGGACAGGCCGAATTCGAGCATCGGCTCATTCAATATAAAGAGAAGCCAATCTCTCCTCTTCCCCTCGGAGTAAAAGAGCCCTCACAGCGCGACCTGACCACGACGAGTTATGTGAGGGATCCACGGGTCAAAGCCTGGGTACTCGTCGCCGCAGCCTCGAGATGCGAGTGTTGTGATGCACAGGCCCCCTTTATCACGGTCACCGGGGAACCCTTTCTCGAGGTTCATCACCTGCGCACCTTAGCGGAAGGTGGCTCAGATACCATCGGCAACACGGTCGCCCTCTGCCCTAATTGCCACCGCGAGCTGCACTTTGGCGCCAACAAAGAGGCGCGCCGAGACGCGCTTTACCAAAAGATCCCAAGACTCATCAGAGAGTAAGGGTGCCTGACAATTTGCTCCTCATAGACAGCTCGCCCATGGCGAGCTGTCTACTGTGGATGCCTGCTCGCTCCATTTACCACTTCTCCCCTCGGCGGACTGCAAAGACGCTGCGGCTCACCCAGGCATACAGGACAGTGGCTGTGATCCCCACCTGTCTATACCCCTGATTTTAAAGCGGGAAAATTTGGAACCCGCCTTTGGACTGGGCGTGGGAGGGCCTTACCATCGGGGGATAAATTCAGTGCTTTTACTCTGATCCAGGGCCCATTTTGGTACGTATCGCTGGCCGGTTTGGGGCACCTCTGGTGTACAATCCCCAGCCCGATTTTCCTCTCCAGTCCGGCCATGGCTCAGGCCGTTTTTCATCCCAGAGTGAGTGACAGTGACCGCGACCCACCCCATGCTCGACAGTTATTACAGCCAGGATCTGGTGTTTTTCTCCATCCTAGTGGCGGTGCTCGCCTCTTACACGGCGCTGAACATGACGAGCCGGGTGAGCCAGAGTCAGGGACGGGCCGCCGCCCTCTGGCTCGCGGGGGGCGCCTTCGCCATGGGGCTGGGCATCTGGTCCATGCACTTCATCGGCATGCTCGCCTTCAACCTGCCCATAGCGCTCGGTTACGATCTGACCCTCACCGGCCTCTCCCTGGTGGCGGCCATCGGCTCCTCGGCCTTCGCGCTCTGGCTGGTGAGCCGCCCCGAGCTGCCCTGGCGCCACGTCGCGGGGGGCGCCCTGCTGATGGGGGCCGGTATCGCCACCATGCACTACATCGGCATGGCGGCCATGAAGATAGATCCCGGCATTCATTACCACCGCGGCCTCTTCGTGCTCTCCATCCTGATCGCCGTGCTCGCCTCCGGCGCCGCGCTCTGGATAGCGTTTCGCCTGCGCAACAGCACGCCGCGCGCCTTCTTTCGCAAGGCCCTCGCCTCCCTGGTGATGGGGGCCGCCATCATCGGCATGCACTACACCGGCATGGCGGCGGCCCAGTTCCCGGAAGGGAGCCTGTGCGGCGCCCTCTATACCGGCCTCGATACCCAGTGGCTGGCGACCGTGGTCATCATAGTGACCCTGGCGGTGTTCGCCATCGCCCTGGTGCTCTCCCTGCTGGATGCCCACGCCGCGCGCCTCTCGACCTCCTTGCACCTGGCCCACGACGAATTGCTCAAGCTGGCGCTTCATGACAGCCTGACCCGGCTGCCGAACCGGCTGCTGTTTGCCGACCGGCTGGAGCAGCGCATCCAGGAGTGCCAGCACAGCCAGCGCAGCTTCTCCCTGCTGTTTCTCGATCTCGACGGCTTCAAGATCATCAACGATGCCCACGGTCACCACACGGGAGACCTGCTGCTGGCCGAGGTGGCGGCGCGGATCACCGGGCTGCTTGGGGGGAGCGACACCGCCTCGCGCTTTGGCGGCGACGAGTTCGTGCTGGCCCTGGCACCGGGGGATATCACCCAGACCACCGCCTTCGCCGAGCGGCTGCTGGCAGCCCTGGCCCAGCCCTACCCCTGGGAGCACCACAGCCTGCACATCACCGCCAGCATCGGCATCGCCGTCTATCCCCAGGATGGCACCAGCCTGCACGAGCTGATCCTCAACGCCGATGCCGCCATGTACTACGCCAAGGAGCGGGGGCGCAACGACTACTACTACTTCGACAGCGCCATGAATGCCAACGCCCACCAGCAGTTCCTGCTGCAAAAGGAGCTGCGCCATGCCCTGGAGCGGGGGGAGCTCGCCCTGCACTATCAACCCAAGTACGACGCCCGCAGCGGCCAGGTGGTCGGCGCCGAGGCGCTGCTGCGCTGGCAGCATCCGGAACATGGCGCCATCTCCCCGGCCAGCTTCCTGCCCCTGGCGGAGAAGACCCGGCTCATCATCCCCATCGGCAACTGGGTCATCGACGAGGCGTGCCGCCAGATGAGCTCCTGGCGGGAGGCGGGTCATCACGACTGGAGTGTGGCGGTCAATCTCTCCACCATACAGCTGGCCAGCCCCGGCTTGCTGGAGGTGGTGGAGGCTGCCCTCTCCCGCCACCGGCTCGAGGCGCGCCACCTCACCCTGGAGATCACCGAATCCACCGCCATGCAGAACGCCGAGGAGAGCCTGGCCATCCTCAATCGCCTGGCAGAGCTGGGGCTCGGCATCTCCATCGATGACTTCGGCACCGGCTACTCCAGCCTGCTCTACCTCAAGCGCTTCCCCGCCAACGAGCTCAAGATAGACAAGGGCTTCGTCGCCACCCTGGAGCAGGGGGGCGACGATGCCACCATCATCGGCGCCATCATCGCCCTGGGCCAGGCCCTGGGAATGCGCATCGTGGCCGAAGGGGTAGAGACCCCGCAGCAGCGCACCCTGCTGACCCAGCTCGGCTGCGACACCCTGCAGGGCTATCTGCTGGGGCGCCCCATGGCGGGGGAGCAGTTGCTTGCCCGCTGTGCCCCCGATGCCCCCCGGCTCGCGCTGGAGGGTGTGCTCGCCTGATCCTGCCTGACGGGTGCAGATCCACCCAGGCCCGAAGGACTATCCCACGGCGTCATGGCTTCCCATCCTCTCCCCCATGCCAGCCGATCCGGGGAGGGACCTGCGGTCCAGTACAGTTCACGTACAGACAGCCGGTGCTCTAATCACTTCGTACCGCGTACCGCGTACGGCAGTGCAGCCCCCTTCTTGCCCGCGTATTCCACGGTACGACTGGAACAGATTGCCTGATCTGGCGCAGGCGGACTGGCAAGGACAATTTCCCTCCCCATCAACGGGACTGTGCCACAACAGATGACCACCTTGATCATCCTGACATGCAGTCGGGTTCAGCCAGTGCCACCACCAGGGGCATCGAGGGCAGACAACCACATAACCGACCAAGATACCCCATGTTCGAAAAAACGATGGCAAATCAACCAGAGCCCACCCGGATTTCGTCCGTGCTGCTACCTTGCACCCGTCATCGGACTGGCGGGAATGAGCGCCAAATGCAACATGATATATATCGGTGACAATCTATGAGCCATTTGGCGACGAACGACAATAACCGCCATAGAGCGGGTTATTCCTTGCAGATGACAAGGGCCGACGATGAAATAGATCTCTATGCACTTTTCGCATTGTTGTGGCAGAAAAAGATCTGCATCCTTATTAGCGCATTGATATGTGGCAGCATGGGATTATTGTATGCCATGGTTGCTCCCGAGCAGTGGACGGCGCACGCTGTCATATATAAACCCAAACAGCGAGACACGCTGGAGCTCGATCGCCTCAGAATCGCTCTCGACATTCAAGGATTGGCCGGCCCCAAGAGCAATCACACCCTCTACGATGATTTTTTGCTGGAATTCAAGTCTTACGACAATATCAGCCGCTATCTGCACGGCACCTCCCAATTTGGAAAATACGTAGTGGAACATGATCTGGCCCCCTTGGCACAGCAGCGATTACTGAGAACATGGTCAGAGTGGATGCGGCTCGAGCCTGCAGACAAGAAAGGGGAACAACCGGGCATACGCCTCTCTTTTTCGTTCTTTAAAAAAGAGGAGGCTGCATCACTTTTGACGGGATATATGAATTACATCATTTCATTGCAAAATAGAGAGCTGCGCGATGCACTGGAAAATAATAGAGATAGCCAGCACAGTGCTCTTCGTCTCAAAATAAAGATGAAAACTGAAGATGCAAGGCGTGAGCTGGCCAGAGAGATTGAAAACATTGAATACAGCATGAGCATCGCCAATGCGGCCGGGGTGAATAAACCATTGGAAAACTTCAGCTATGGTGATCGCTTCCCAATCATGCTCGGAAAAGACGGGCTGGCTAAAAAATTGGCCATTCTCAAGTCACTCAAGCCAGAAGAATATATGCCGGAAATAATGGAGCTGAAGGTTCAGCTTGCCAGATTAGAAAGCATCAGCATTGATGCCCTGGTCTTTCGTCCATTTTCTTATCTGGATACCCCTGGTCAGCCATTGACGAGAGACCAGCCGAAACGCCCGCTGATCCTGGTCCTGGCCACCCTGCTGGGCGGGATGTTGGGGATGGCCCTGGTGCTGCTCCAGCACGCCGTCAGACGGGGCAGAAGCAAAGAAGAGCATGCTCATCGGCCAGCCCTGGCGAATCAGGGCTGATTCTCATCTTCTTATAAAGCGGCCACTGTGCTCCTGCCAGAGAGACAACAAAAACGGCGCCCGAAGGCGCCGTTTTTCATTCCCGTCTTTTGACCGACGGAGGAACAAGCCGCTGGCTTATTCGTCTTCCAGGTAGGCGTAGCCTTGCAGACCCAGCTCCAACTCGTCGAGCAGGGCCTTGCGGGTCGCGTCGTCCAGCGCCGGGTGGGAGACGATACGCTGGTAGTTCTCGCGGATCACGGACGGGTCGATGTTGACGTAACGCAGCAGCTGGTCGACGGTGTCGCCGCGCACCACGTTGCGGATGTCCATCTTGCCTTCCTCGTCCAGCCACACTTCCGCGCAGTGGGTGTCACCGAACAGGTTGTGCAGATCCCCCAGGATCTCCTGATAGGCGCCCACCAGGAAGAAGCCGACGTGGCACTCTTCGTTCTCGCCATACTCCGGCATCGGCAGCGTGCTCTCGACACCCAGACCGTCGACGTAGTGCTCCACCTGGCCGTCGGAGTCACAGGTGATGTCCATCAGGATGCCGCGGCGGGTGAGCGGGCGCTCGAGGCCGGTGAGCGGCATCACGGGGAACACCTGACCTATGCCCCAGGCATCGGGCAGGGACTGGAACAGGGAGAAGTTCGCGAAGCACTTGTCTGCCAGCTTCTCGGAGAGCTCGTCGGCCAGGGCGCGGTGGTTGCGGTTGACCGGGTTGAGCAGCTCCTTGAGCGCCAGGCAGGTGTTCTGGTGCAGCATCTCGGCCCAGGCGCGCTGCTCGAGGTTCAAGAGCCCCATGGTGAACTGGGCGTTCACATCCCCCAGATCCGCCACGGAGTCGTGGAAGATCTCCAGCAGGGAGGGATCTTCCCCGCGCAGGTCCAGCCAGCCTTTCCACATGTTCTGCAAAATGGTCGGGGCGTCTTCATCCGGCGCATGGATGTCGTTCACTTCCACCCCTTCGGCACCAATCAGATTGGTGACCAGCACGGCGTGGTGGGCGGTCAGGGCACGGCCGGACTCGCTGATGATGGTCGGGTGCGGCAGGTCGAACTCGCGGCACACATCGCCTATGCCCCACACCACGTTGTTGGCGTACTCGGAGAGGCTGTAGTTGGCGGAGCAGTGGCTCTGGGAGCGGGTGCCCTCATAGTCCACACCCAGGCCGCCGCCCACATCGACCACGTCGATGGGCACGCCGAGGCGACGCAGTTCGGCATAGAAGCGGCCGCACTCGCGGATGCCGCCCTGGATGTCGCGGATGTTCGCTATCTGGGAGCCCAGGTGGAAGTGCAGCAGTTGCAGGCAGTCCAGCTTGCCGAGGCTGCGCAGACGCTCCACCAGCGCCAGGATCTGGGAGGCGGAGAGGCCGAACTTGGACATGGAGCCGCCGCTCGATTCCCACATGCCGGAGCCGGTGGAGGCGAGCTTGGCGCGCACCCCGATGTTGGGCTTGATGTTGAGGCGAACTGACTCGTCCAGCACCATTTCCAGCTCGGAGGGTTTTTCCACCACTATGTAGACCTTGTGGCCCATCAGGTTGCCCAAGAGGGCGTGGCGGATGTATTCGCGGTCCTTGTAACCGTTGCAGACGATGACGGACCCTTGCTCATGATGATGGGACAGCACGGCCAGCAGCTCCGGTTTGGAGCCGGCCTCCAGCCCAAGCCGCGGCTTGTCGCTGTAGGACTGACTGATGGTCTCGATGACGCGACGCTGCTGGTTTACCTTGATCGGGTAAACGCACAGGTAGTCCCCTTCATAGCCCGACTTCTCGATGGCCTGACCGAAGGCGTTGAACAGCGCATCGACCCGGCTCTTGAGGATGTCGGGGAAACGCAGCAATACCGGGGTAGTCAGTCCGGACTGGCGCAGCTGTTCGATGGCCTCGGACAGCACTATATGCGCCCCGGGACGAGACTTGTCGGGGGAGACGGTCACATGACCGGCGTCATTGATATTGAAAAAACCCGCACCCCAGTAGGGAACGTTGTAGACCTTCAAGGAGTCCTTGCTGGACCAGTTAGTCATGGGCTATGCCTCGCAAATGAGCGGCCAGAAGGCCGCCTTCGTTACCCTCAATCACATCCAGACCATCGATTGCAACATGCGGCGAGCAAAGGCTGCCTGCGGGCACCCGGTGCGTCACGGCCGGCGGCGGCAGGCGTTGTTGCCTGACTCTGGGCCTTGTCGCAGCCAGATCCTCTGTTGCACATCGCGGCAAGCCAAGGCTGCCTGGTGGATCTTGGGAAGTAACGAGTCTTGATGTGGGGCTGGTGGCTTTACATCAAGCTCAACGGTATGCGGTGCCACTGTAATGGGGCGCCGCGGTACTTTGATGACAACCGGCATCAGCCACGCCGTTCGTTCATCATTCGGCAGCCATCCCGACAAAAGGAGAGAGGTTCAAGGAAGAGAAGGGTAGACGTCAGCACGCACGCGTGTTGATGAACGACAACCACCACAGCCCGCTCAACGCCAGTGACCGCCCATGACAAGGGAAGATGATGAGCCGTTGGCCCACTCGGTCAGTAGGTGATGAGAGTCTGTTGTTCTCCCTGATACCGGAGCCTAACCGGTATTAAAGAAACCATTCCCCAGCAGTGTCTGTCGTTTCTGCGTGCCTCGCCCTATAGGCGTCTGATCCTGTCGGTGTCTGGCGGCCTCTGCCTGCTCAGGGTTACCCTCGGATCGGCGCGGAGTGTACACACTTACCGGCGCCACTGACAATAAAAAATCGTGTTAAAAAACGGGTTTTGATCGATGGGCCAAATCTTGCTGCCAGCAAGGCTGGCTCTGGGATGGCGAGGGATGAGGCCGCTCAGGATTGGCCCTGAAAATAACAGGGGAACCGGCCATTTTTCCCGACCCCTTGCCACTGCTGGGCCGGGGGAAAATTCAGCCCTTTCTCATATGCATGATGAGTTTTAAATTCGGAATTTTTATTCACCAAGCCCTCGGGTTGAGCGCCTTTCCCAGCATCCCCCGGGGATCCGGGCCCGACAAATCCATCAAAAACTGCGCTGACGCAATAATCAGCCCGGCCGTCTTGTTCACAATGGTGCCTCTTTTGTGGTTTGAGGCCTGCCAATGGATACCCTGCTTGAGCGTTTTCTGCGTTACCTGACTTTTCATACCCGCTCCGATGCGACCAATCCTGCCTGTCCCAGCAGCGAGGGCCAGATCGTCTTCGCCCGCGCCCTCTGCGAGGAGATGACCCAGCTTGGGCTGACCCAGGTCACCCTGGATGAGCACGGCTACCTCACCGCCTGCCTGCCGGGCAACCAGCCACAGGCACCCGCCATCGGGCTCATCGCCCACATGGACACCGCCGATTACGAGGCAGAACAGGTGGTGCCCCAGCTCATCGAGAATTATCAGGGGGGCGACATCTGTCTGGGCAAGGGGGACGAGGTGCTGGCCATCCGCCAGTACCGCTGCCTGAAAAACTACCTGGGGCAGGATCTCATCACCACGGACGGCACCACCCTGCTGGGGGCCGACGACAAGGCGGGCATCGCCGAGATCCTCACCGCCGCCCAGTACCTGCTGGCCCACCCCGAGATCCCCCGCGGGGATCTCTGGATAGGCTTCACCCCGGACGAGGAGATAGGCCGCGGCGCCGATCTGTTCCCCCTGGAGAGATTCCTGGCCAAGTGGGCCTATACCGTGGATGGCGGTGAACTCGGCGAGCTGGAGTATGAAAACTTCAACGCCGCCAGCGCCACAGTGCGTTTTGTCGGCAACAACGTGCACCCCGGCACCGCCAAGGGCAGCATGATCAACAGCCAGACCCTGGCCGCCCGCTTCCACGCCGAGATGCCCCCCGAGCAGACCCCGGAGTGCACGGCAGGATACGAAGGCTTCTTCCACCTGGCCCGGATGGAGGGCACGGTGGAGGAGAGCACCCTGCACTACCTCATCCGCGACTTCGACGACGACTGCTTCGCCGCCCGCAAGGCCCAGCTCAAGGAGCGGGTCGCCTCCCTGCAGCTGGACAACCCCAAGGCGCGCATCACCCTTGAGATAGAGGACAGCTACCGCAACATGCGCAGCCAGATAGCGCCGCACATGCACATCGTCGAGCTGGCCAGGGCCGCCATGGAGGCCGCCGACGTGGTCCCCAGGATCAAGCCCATCCGCGGCGGTACCGACGGCGCCCGCCTCTCCTTCATGGGTCTGCCCTGCCCCAACCTCTTCACGGGTGGCCACAACTTCCACGGCAAGCACGAGTTCATCCCGCTGCAATCCATGGAGAAGGCGGTCGCCACCCTGGTGGCTCTGGTGCGGCTCACCTCGGCCTGGCGGGAGCAGTGATGCGCTCCTGAGGGAGCCAGGTGGGAGCAATAGCGGCGGTATAGGCGGGGCCTGGCGGGAGCAATAACGGTGGTATGAGCGGGGCCCTCTGCCCCAAGTCATCAAACCGTCACGGCGCTGCCACAAAGGGGAAACCGGGGGGAGGCACCCTGAGGCAACGTTCCGCGGAGCCTTGCCCATGTTCAACGTCGATACCCTGCTGGGGCAGCATCTGCCCCGCCTCGCCACCCAACCCCTGATCCGTCCCCTGCTCCGGCAGGGGCTGAGCTGGCTGCTCAACGAGGAGGCCTTCGCCGAGTTTGCCGAGCGCCATCCTCACCTGCGCGGCCTCGACTTCGTCGAGCAGGCCCTCGGCGCCCTCGATTTTGACTACAGGGTGAGCGAGGCCGAGCTCGAGAACATCCCCGCCAGCGGCCGGGTCATGATAGTCGCGAACCACCCCATAGGATCCCTGGACGGGCTGGCCCTGCTGCGCCTGCTCGGCCGCATCCGCCCCGACGTCAAGATAGTGGCCAACCGGCTGCTGGCACAGATTGCCCCCCTGCGTCCCCTGCTGCTGCCGGTGGACAACCTGGGGGGCAAGACCGACAGACGCGCCATCCTGGCCATGGGGGAACACCTGGCCCAGGAGGGAGCCCTCATCATCTTCCCCGCCGGCGAGGTGTCGCGCCTCGGCCCCAAGGGGGTGAAGGACGGTCCCTGGCAGGGGGGCTTCATCAAGCTGGCCAGGCGCACCCGCACGCCGCTGGTGCCCATCCATCTGGACGGGCGCAACGGCCTCCCCTTCTATCTCGCCTCCTGGCTCCACAAACCCGCCTCCGCCCTGCTGCTGGTGCGCCAGCTATTTCGCCAGCAGGGGCGACGCATCTCCCTCACCCTGGGGGAGCGCATCCCGCCCCAGAGTCTCGGAGAGCTCGCCCCCAAGACCGCCGCCGCCCTGGTGCGCCGTCATCTCTATCGCCTCGGCAAGGGGAAGAAGGGTCCCCTGGCGACCGAGGCCCCCATCGCCCTGCCGGAGGAGCGCCGCCAGCTCAAGCAGGCCATGGACGGCTGCGAGCTGCTCGGGCAGACCCCGGATGGCCAGCGCATCCTGCTCTATCGCCGCCACGAGCAGGGCCACTCTGTGATCCTGCGCGAGCTGGGGCGCCTTAGGGAGATCGCGTTTCGCGCCGTGGGGGAAGGCTCGGGCAGGCGGCGGGATCTCGATGCCTTCGACGATGACTACCACCACCTCATCCTCTGGGATCCGGCCCGCCTCGACATCATCGGCGCCTACCGCTTCGCCCCCGTGGCCGAGCTGCTGGCGCGCAAGGGGGTGAGCGGCCTCTACAGCCACACCCTGTTCGGGTTTGAAGAGAGGCTGCTGCCCCGGCTGGAACTTGCCATCGAGCTTGGCCGCAGCTTCATCCAGCCCGCCTACTGGGGCAAGCGGGGGCTCGATTACCTCTGGTTCGGCATAGGGGCCTACCTGGCCCGCTACCCCCAGTATCGGTATCTGTTCGGGCCCGTGACCCTCTCCGGCAGCCTGCCGCCGGCGGCCAAGGATCTGCTGGTGGCCTTCTACCGCCAGCACTTCGCCCCCGAGCTGGCCCTGGCCCCCTCGCGCCGCCCCTATCCCGAGACGGCGCCCCTGTTCGAGGGGCGCGATTACGGCAGCGATCTCAAGGCGCTCAAGGCCCGCCTCGACCACCTGGGCTGCGCCATCCCCACCCTCTACAAGCAATACTCCGAGCTGTGCGAGCCGGGGGGCGTGCAGTTCATGGACTTTGGCATAGACCCCGACTTCAACCACTGCATCGACGGCCTGGTGTGGGTGGACGTGAGCCGCATCAAGCCCCACAAGCGGGCCCGCTATATCGGCCACCCCGCCCGGGCAGAGGCCGCAGGTTAGCCGCCATGGCAAACAAAAAGGGAGGCTGTCGCCTCCCTTTTGCTCTGTGTGGTTGCCTTATTCGGCTGCGGGCTTGCGATCGGCATGGCCGAGATCGCGCTCCGGGGCGATGAGGTCCCGCACCCGCTGCTTGATCTCTTTCGCCTCGGGGAAGCCCTCGTCAGCCACCCTGTCCCACACCTGGATCCCGTTGACCAGGATGCGAAACTCCCCCTTGCTGGCGGGCACCAGCGCCACCTCCCCGAGATCGCTGTCGAAGGTGGAGAGCAGCTCCTGGGCCAGCCAGGCGGCGCGCAGCATCCAGCGGCAGAGGGTGCAGTAGCGGATCTCGATGCGCGGCTTGCTGACGGAGGTCTGTATTTCTGTCATGCGATGACTCCATGAAAATCGGTTAACCAGTGGCGGGCTATGCGCTGCATGGTGGCCTGGGGCAGCTCGAGCAGGGCGGCGGCCGGCCTCTGCCCGGCCAGCTGGTGCACCCCTTCGATGATCTCCGCCAGCACCAGATAGACGTACTCGCCGATGACGGCGCCGTGGACGAAGTTCACCGCCTCGCCGCGATTGAGCAGGAAGATGGTGCTGCCATCCGGGCGCGTGAGCGCCAGCACATGGGGGCACACCTCCTCGCTCGGCCAGGGCAGCTGGGAGAGGCAGAAGGCGAACTCGTCGTCCGCCGAGGTAACAGAGGCCACCATGGCGCCGGGGCGCAGCGCCTGCAGGTCGGCGATGTCCAGGGCCCCGTTGCCGGTGCAGCAGATCACCAGCTCGGCGCGGCCGAGGGCCTCAGCCTTGTTCACCAGCTTGAAGCCGTGGGAGAGCGCCTCCACCTGGCGCAGGGCATCCGTCTCCACCAGCTCCAGATGCAGGTTGCGGCAGCGCAGCTCGCGGGCGATGCTGCGCCCCACCTTGCCATAGCCAAACAGGGCGGCCTGGCAGACGTTGAAGGTACGCCTCAGGGTGCGCGCCAGGGACTCGGCGGAGTAGACCACGCTCAGGCCGATCTGGATGTCTTCCGCCTGCTTGAGGGGGCTGCGCGCCACCGAGATGACGGGGGCGGCCAGCGCCTCCTGTTCATAGCGCTGATGGCCGTTCTCGGTCATCTCCACCACCCCGAGAAAGCGCTCGCCGAAGTGTTCGAAGAGCACCGCCTGGGTCTTTGCGAAGTAGCCGCCTATGTCCAGGATGATGAGCCGCTCGTGGGGTTCCACCAGGGGGGCTATCTGGGCAATGACGCCCTCGGGATCCGAGGTCCAGTGGCGATTGAGGGGCAGCACTGGGTAGTGCTGCTGGGCCCAGGCCAGGGTCGGTCCGTGAACGGACTTGGGTTTGGGCAGGATGGCGCCGACCCGCCCCACCCGATCGAGCACCTGGATGAAGTGGGGCCGGTCGGGAAGCAGGTGGGTCACAAGCAGAATGCAGAGATCCCCGAGGCGTCCCTGCTCGGTGAAATGGCGAAAAAACAGATGCTCAGATCCCTGACTGCGCAACTGTGGCCTCCTTAGCGTGCCGCGAGAAAGCAGGCAAACAGAACCCGGCATAGCCGGGTTCTGTGTGTGTCCAGATAATTGAAAATCCTTTTTATCTGAAAGCGCCATGGGGCTCAATCTTTATCTATGCAGACTTTGACTAACCCATCAATTTATAAGGTAATAGCCTGTTTTTCATGCAGAAATTAATAAAGTGATGCCTCTGGCCAGACCCACCACAGACTCAAACCAGCACCAATTGCCCCCACCAGTATCAGCAGACCCCAACGAGACAACCCCGGGCGCTTGCGCAGGGCCCACTCCAGCAGCGGCAGCAACCAGACCGGCAGCAGCACCAGCAGCGGGACTTCCACATATTGCCAGGCCAGCATCTGCACGAAGGCGAGCGCCAGCCCCAGGGCGGCCGGGGTCACCTTGATGCCCGCAAAGGCACCGAGCAGGGCACGGAAACCGGCGAAGGCGGCCAGGGCCCCCGCCAGCTGGGCGATCAGCAGGCTGCCATCGATGCCGATGACCAGCGCCAGCCAGATGAAGCCCAGGGCAAAGCCCAGCCCCTCCTCGCTGTCACCGCGCCAGCCCGTCCAGCCGAACCAGGCGATGGCGGGCAACAGGGCCAGCCAGATGCGCGGCTCGATGGCGAGGACCGAGGCCAGCCCCTGCCACCACACCAGGGCAGCTAGCCCGGCGAACAGCGCCAGGGTGGCGCGCTTGTCCTCAACCTGAGCCGCGATGGCGGGCACCAGCAGGGCCAGCGGCAGCCACTGCCACGCCTTGACCGGCAGACCATAGGCCCCCCCCAGCAGGCAACCCACCAGCCAGAGCGCGAGCGCCCCCCACAGGGTGCCCAGCCTTGGCCAGCGCCATGACAGCAAAGCGGCCCCCAAAGGAGCCGCCAGGGTCTGTAGCAAGAGTGCTGCGCCCATTACTTACGCACGCCTTCGACGAACAGGTTGATGCTCATCTCGTCCGGAATGCCCGGCAGCATGTAGTTCACGCCAAAGTCGCTGCGCTTGATGGTGGTGGTGGCGTTGAAGCCGCTGCGGTAGCCGCCCCAGGGATCCTTGCCTTCGCCGATGTGGACCATGTCGAAGGCCACGTCCTTGGTGACGCCGTGCAGGGTCAGGGTGCCCTTGAGCACGCCCTTGTCCTTGGTGCCTTCATAGCCGGAGCTGACGAAGGTCATCTTGGGGTACTGCTTGACGTCCAGGAAGTCGGGGCTGCGCAGGTGCTTGTCGCGGGCCTCGTGGTTGGAGTCCACGCTGGCGGCGTCGATTTCGAAGCTCGCCTTGGCGGCGGTCGGATTGGCATCATCCATGCTGAAGGTGCCGCTGAAGGTGTTGAACCGGCCGACCAGCTCGGAGAAGCCGAGGTGGCCCACCTTAAACTGGACTGTGGTGTGAGCCGCATCGACATCGTAGTCGGCCGCCATCAGGGGAGCCGCCATAAACAGGCAGGAAGCCAGCAGGGCCTTGGTCATTTTCATTCCGATCGTTCCTTCATTAGGGGGTTCACATCGATACCCGACATGCTAACCTCCGAGCAGGAATGGATAATCATCGATTTATTAAAATAATTATCAACCGAGAGTGGAATATGGATCAGATAGCCGCCATGCGCACCTTCATCAAGGTGGTGGAGTGCCAGAGCTTTACCAAAGCCGCCCATCAGCTCGGCATCTCGGTCGCCATGACCTCCAAGCTGATGCAGCAGCTCGAGGAGTCATTGTCGACCCGGCTGCTGTCACGCACGACCCGCCAGGTCAACCCCACAGAGGCGGGCCAGTTCTACTACCAGCGCTCCCTGGCCCTGCTGGCGGAGCTGGAAGAGACCCACAGCCAGCTCACCCACAACAACCAGCAACCCCAGGGCACCCTCAAGCTCTCGGTGCCCATGGACTTTGGCTACCTGCACCTCTCCCCCGCCCTGCCGCTGTTTCGGACGCGGTTTCCCGAGCTCAAGCTGGAGATAGAGTACAGCGACCGGCGGGTGGCCCTGGTGGAGGAGGGATTCGATCTGGCGCTGCGGATCGGCAACCTGCCGGACTCCTCCCTGGTGGCCAAGCCGCTCGCCACCATGAAGCTGGTGGTGTGCGCCAGTCCGGAATACCTGGCCCGCAGGGGCACCCCAAAGACCCCGGAGGATCTCAAGCAGCACGACTGCCTCATCTACACCCTGACCCAGCCGGACTGGGTCTTCAAGCGGGATGGGGAGCAGCAAAGCGTGCGCCCCCAGGGGCCCCTTCGCGCCAACAACGGGGTGGCCCTGACCCGGGCCGCCTGCGATCACCAGGGCATCATCTTGCAGCCCACCTTCATCGTCGGGGATGCGCTGCGCTCAGGCGCCTTGGTGCCCCTGCTGCCGGAATGGGAGAAGGGACAGGTGGGACTCTATGCCCTCTATCCGCACCGCCGTTTCGTCTCGGCCAAGGTGCGCTGCTTCATCGAGTTCGTGCAGGAGCGCTACCTGGCTCCCCACTACTGGGACAGGGAGACCTGAGCCCGGACCGGAGGGTGATCAGGGGGTGGGGACGATCGGCAGCTCGGCCACCAGCAGCAGACTGTGCTGGGTCAGCCGCCAGCGCGGCAGACGCCGCGCCAGGGTGGCGAGCTGCTCCTCCCCCAGCTCATAGGGCAGGGTGATGTGCAGGCAGTGGCAATCGAGCATGGCCGCCAGTTGCAGGATCAGCGTGAGGTTGGCCTCGTCCGTCTTGCGCTTGTTGATGCGCTTGCCGAGCTCCTGGCGAAAGTGAGTCTCGGGATCCTGGGTCATCGCCTGCCAGCCGTAGCCGAACAGCGGGACCAAGGCGCTGACGATGCCAAGGGCGGTGAGCGGCTGCTTGGGAGGGTGGTAGAGGGCATTGAGGTCCAGCAGTATGGGGCTTTGATGGGGCTCACGACTACCGGATAAAATAGTATTACTCATTGGATAACCTTATTGATTCCTCTAGACTTCGCCGCATCTTTGACCTGACATGCCAACGAGGTGCTGATGCTAAGCGATATCGAGATCTCCCGCCAGTCCCCCCGTCTCACCATCCAGGCGCTGGCCGAACGCCTCGCCATCCCGCCCCACCAGCTCAGCCCCCAGGGCCACCACAAGGGCAAACTCAGTCTCGACCTGCTCAAGTCCCAGCCCAAACAGAGAGGCAAGCTGGTGCTGGTGAGCGCCATCACCCCCACCCCCCTCGGCGAGGGCAAGACGGTCACCACCCTGGGGCTCTCCATGGGCCTCAACCACATAGGCCAGCCCAGCATAGCCACCATACGCCAGCCGAGTCTGGGGCCCGTGTTCGGGGTCAAGGGAGGCGCCGCCGGGGGCGGACATGCCCAGGTGGTGCCCATGGAGGAGATGAACCTGCACCTCACCGGGGACTTTCACGCCCTCAGCGCCGCCCACAACCTGGCGGCGGCGGCCCTGGATGCCCGCCTGTTCCACGAGCAGAAACTCGGCGACCAGTTCAGCGCCAGAACCGGTTTGCCGCGCCTCGAGATTGACCCGACCAACATCCTCTGGCCGCGCACCCTGGACATGAATGACCGGGCGCTTCGCCACCTCACCCTAGGCCAGGGGGGCGCCGCCGACGGGGTGGAGCGTGCCGACCGTTTCGTCATCACAGCCGCCTCCGAGCTGATGGCCATTCTGGCGCTGGCCAGCGATCTGAAAGACTTGCGCGCCCGCATCGGCCGCATTCAGCTGGCTCGCGATATTCACGGCAACCCCATCACCGCCGAGCAGCTGGAAGTGGCAGGGGCCATGACGGTGCTGCTCAAAGACGCCCTGCAGCCGACCCTGATGCAGACCACGGAGCAGACCCCGGTACTGGTCCACGCCGGCCCCTTCGCCAACATCGCCCACGGCAACTCCTCCGTCATCGCCGATCGCATCGCCCTGGGCCTCACCGACTATGTGGTGACCGAGGCGGGCTTTGGCTCCGACATGGGGCTGGAGAAATTTTTCAACATCAAGAGCCGCCAGTCCGGCATCACTCCCGCCTGCGTGGTGCTGGTGGCCACGGTGCGCGGTCTCAAGGCCAACAGCGGCCTGCTGGACATTCGCCCGGGCCAGCCGCTGCCGGCGAGCCTGCAGGGGGAAGACCTGCCCACCCTGAAAGAGGGGTGCGCCAACCTCGCTTGGCATATCCAGAACGCCCGCCGTTATGGTGTGCCCGTGGTGGTGGCGGTCAACCGTTTCCCCACCGATAGCCAGGCCGAGCTGGATCTGCTGGCCCGCGAGGCGCTGGCCGCCGGCGCCTGTGACGCCGCCATCTCCCACGCCTTCACCGACGGGGGCAAGGGCGCCAGCGAGCTGGCCCGGGCCGTGGTCGCCGCCTGCGAGCAGCCGAGCCAGGTCAAGCTGCTCTACCCAAACGAGATGAGCCTCGCGGCCAAGCTGGCCACCCTGGTGGAGTGCGGCTACGGCGGGCGCGGGGTGCGGCTCTCGGAGAAGGCGCGCCAGCAGCTGGCCCGGCTCTCGGCCGAGGGCTGGGATAAGCTGCCCATCTGCGTGGCCAAGACGCCGCTCTCCATCAGCCATGATCCGGCCATCAAGGGAGTACCGACGGACTTCGAGGTGCCCATCGAGGAGGTGCGCCTGTGCGCCGGCGCCGGTTTCGTCTATGCCCTGGCGGGCCCCATCATGACAATGCCTGGCCTTGGCAGCCTGCCAGCCTATCGCCATATCGACATCGATGACGACGGCAACATAGTAGGCCTGAGCTAAGAACCCTGGCAGCCTGCCTTCCCTGAGCGTCATATCGACATCGACGACGACGGCGAGATAGTCGGGTTGAGCTAAATGATCGGATAAACAGTCTGGCGCCGGCCGATTACGCTGCGCTAATCGACCCTACGATCAACAAACCTGCCAGAAACGACAAGGCCCCGCCAATGGACGGGGCCTTCTGCTCTCTGCCGGGTGGCAGCAAGATTTAGAGGGTGAAGCGCTGGGTCATATGGTGCAGGTTGTTGGCCAGCTTGCTCAGCTCGACACAGGCCTGGGCGGTCTGCTGGGCCCCCTGGGCGTTCTCGTCGGCGGCATTGTGGATGTTCACTATGCTGCGGTTGAGCTCCTCGGTCACCGCGTTCTGCTCTTCGGTGGCGGTGGCGATCAGGGTGTTCATGTCGCTGATCTGGGTGACGGCGCCATTGATGCTGTCGATGCTCTCCCCCGCTTCCCGTGCCAGCCCGACGCTCTCCTGCATCTGCTGGCGGCTCAGCTGCATGGCGTTGCCCGCTTCGGCGGTGCGCTCCTGCAACAGCTCTATCATCTTGCTGATCTCGGCGGTGGAGGCCTGGGTACGCTGGGCCAGGGAGCGTACTTCGTCCGCGACGACCGCGAAACCACGCCCCTGCTCGCCGGCCCGGGCCGCCTCTATGGCGGCGTTGAGTGCCAGCAGGTTGGTCTGCTCGGCGATGCCGCGAATGACATCCAGCACCATGCTGATGCTGGCGCTGTCCGCTTCCAGCTGCGACACCACAGTGCCCGCCTGCTCAATCTGCCGGGAGACCTGCTCTATGCTGCCGATGGCGCTGCGCACCACCTGGTTGCCCTGGGTCGAGGTGCGAGAGGCATCCTTGGCCGCGCTCATGGCATCCGTGGTGTTGCGGGCCACCTCATTGACGGTGGACTGCATCTCGTTCATGGCGGTGGCCACCTGGGACACCTCGCTCTGCTGGCTGGCCATGCCCCTGGCGGACTGCTCGGAGATGGCGCTCACCTCCTCCACCGCGCTGCTGAGCTGGCTCACCGAGCCAGCTATCTCGCTCACCAGGTCCGCCAGCGACCCCTGCATGCGGTCGATGGCCGAGCCGAGCTGACCCAGCTCGTCGCGGTTGAAGCGACTGCCGCGGATCCACTCCTGCAGCTCCCCCTTGCCGAGATCGCCGCCCGCGATGCGCTGGGCCTGGCGGGCCAGCATGATGAGCGGGTCGCGGATCTGGCGGGTCAGCACCACGGAGAGGCAGACCACCAGCACCAGACCGATCAGCAGGGCCAGGGTGACGCTCAGCTTGGCGGAGTCATACGCTCCCACCACTACCTTGCGGGAGGCATCGGCATAGCCATGGTTGATGCGCACCAGGTCGCCAACCGACTTGGCCAGGTTGGTGTAGAGGGTGATCCCCTCCCCCATGAAGAGGTGCTGGGCCTCGGTCATCTGACCGGCGTCCTGCATCTGCCGGATGCGCTGGTGCAGGCCGAGGTATTTCTCCCAGTCCGCCTTGACGATGTCGAAGGTGCGGCGCTCCTCCAGATCCTCTGCCCAGATGGTGGCATCGTGGGCCGCTATCTGCTCCCCGGCCTCCCTCAGGCTCTTCTCGCTCTCATTGCGGTAATGGGCCTGCTGCTGGGGATCGTCCGCCACCAGAAAGACATCCAGCTCGTAGCGGCGCACCGCATTGATGGTCTCGCCCAGGGTGCTGGTGCGCACCACGGCGGGCAGTATGCTGTCGGTGAATCCGATGGCGGCCCGGTTCATGGTGCTGAATTCAAACAGTGAAAAGCCGCCGATAAAGGCCATCATCAGGCCGAGTACGGCAAAGCCGGCGGAGAGTTTCTTGCCTATCGTCATGGTGTTCATGGCATGTCCTGCATATGGGTCATCAAGTGGCATTCGTCGGCGCCGGCCCTTCGAGGCGCGAGCACGCTAGCTGCCATCCATAGCAGTCATTCAAACCTCATCCGTATCGGCACGAACGAGGGGGCCAATCGGGTGCCAAACAGGCCATCCCGCGGCACGGAGAGCTGTATCGGCCCGCGCGGGCATCACTTTAGGATTTTTTCAGAAAATAAACCGGAGCGGCAGGCGGGAGGGAAGATGTCGGGGCATGTCGTGGGACATGCCCCCGGGTGACTAGCCTTTCAGACCACCGAGAAACTCGGCACGGGTGTCTGGCTGGGTCTTGAACACACCGCCGAGGGAGGTGGTGGTGGTATAGGAGGTCGAATCCATCACGCCGCGCGCCTTCACGCAGAAGTGGGTCGCCTTGATGCTGATGGCCACGTCCCTGGTGCCGAGCAGGGTCTGCAGCGCCAGCAGGATCTGCTGGGTGAGCCGCTCCTGCACCTGGGGACGACGGGCGAAGAACTGCACTATGCGGTTGATCTTCGACAGCCCGATCACCTTGCCACGGGGGATGTAGGCCACGTGGGCCAGCCCGTCTATGGTGACGAAGTGGTGCTCACAGGTGCTGGTGAGGCTGATGTCCCGCACCATGATCATCTCGTCCACCTTCATCTTGTTCTCGATCACCGTCACCTTGGGGAAGGTGGCATAGTCGAGGCCGGAGAAGATCTCGTTCACGTACATCTTGGCGATGCGGTGCGGCGTCTCGGCCAGACTGTCATCGGCCAGATCCAGCCCCAGCGTCTCCATGATGGCGCGCATATGGCCTTCGATGTTTTCCTTCTTCTGCTGGCCGTTCAACCCATTGGCCACCAGTGGTGTCTCCAGGCCCTCGGCCTCGAGTGCTGCCCTGACCAACAGGGCTTCCTGGCTAAAGCTCGTCATCTTGTTTCTCTCCCACGCTCAGGGACTGTGCTGGCCATCGACGTGGTGCCGTGGCGCAATGTTACAGGGCGATTATTGTCATAATTCAAACTAACTCAAGCCCGGCACCTGACTTTATGCCAAACCGCCCTGTTTTACCCTCTCCCCCTCCCGTTCGGGGCGCCGGGCACAGGTCTGGCACTCCACATGCAAGCGCGCCTCTCACGCCACCCACAAGGAGGTAATTCAAGGGGTTGACCTCCCTCTCATCCCGGCAAAAATCGGCTTTCCCCCGCGTTCCTGCGCGATCCGCCTGCCCATACGGACGGATTTTTGGGATAATCCGCCCCCTATACACCAGAGAGGTCATGATGATGGGATTCGATACCGGTGCACTCCTCCCCTTGGACAAGGCCCTGCAAGGGATGCTGGAACAACTCGGCTGCCGCTGCGAGACGGAGCAGTTGCCGCTGCCCCAGGCGCTGGATCGGATACTGGCCGAGGAGATAAGCTCCCCCCTGTCGGTGCCCCCCTTCGACAATGCCGCCATGGACGGCTATGCCGTGCGCCTTGCGGATCTCGCCGCCGGCGCCCCGCTCCTCGTCGCGGGCAAGGCCTTCGCCGGCCAGCCCTATGAGGGCGAATGGCCGGCCGGTCACTGCATCCGCATCATGACAGGCGCCCCTGTGCCGGCGGGCACGGAGGCGGTCGTGATGCAGGAAGAAACGCAGGCAGGCGACAACGGGATCACTTTTCTGACGACTCCCTTCCCTGGCCAGAACATCCGCCGCCGGGGCGAGGATCTGGCGCAAGGATCGCAAGTGCTGGCCAGCGGCCTGCGTCTCAGTCCCCGGGAGCTGCCGCTGCTGGCCTCCTTGGGCATCGCCACGGTGACGGTGCGCCGTCCCCTCAAGGTGGCCATCTTCAGCACGGGGGACGAGCTCAAGCCCCTGGGCACGCCCCTCGCCCACGGCGACATCTATGACTCCAACCGTTACGGGGTCAAGGCCATGCTGACCCGCATGGGCATAGAGTGCCTGGATCTTGGCATCATCCCCGACGATCCGGCCGCCCTGCGCGCCGCCTTCCAGCAAGCTGACCGCGAGGCCGATGCCCTGATCACCACGGGGGGTGTCTCTGTGGGGGAAGCGGACTTCACCAAGCAGTTGCTGGAGGAGCTTGGCGAAATCGGCTTCTGGAAGCTCGCCATCAAGCCGGGCAAGCCCTTTGCCTTCGGCCGCCTGCCAAACGCCTGGTTCTTCGGTCTGCCGGGCAACCCCGTCTCCGCCATGGTCACCTTCGATCAGCTGGTGCAACCTGCGCTGGCCAGGCTGGCCGGCCACCACTTCGCACGCCCCCTGCCGCTGCAGGCCATGGCGGCCGAGCCCCTCAAGAAGGCGCCGGGACGCCTGGACTTCCAGCGCGGCATCCTGAGCCAGGGGCCTCACGGCCTGGAGGTGCGCAGCACCGGCTCCCAGGACTCCGGGGTGTTCAGCTCCCTGTCCCGGGCCAACTGCTACATAGTGCTCGAGCAGGAGCGGGGCAAGGTGGCCGCCGGTGAGACGGTGACCGTCGAGCCCTTCTCGGGGCTGCTGCTGTGAGCGAGATCCTGAGCGATGCGGAGCTGCTTCGCTACAACCGCCAGATAGTGCTCAAGTCTTTCGACTTCGAGGGGCAGGAGGCGCTCAAGCAGGCCCGGGTGCTGGTGATAGGTGCCGGGGGTCTGGGCTGCGCCGCCAGCCAGTATCTGGCGGTGGCCGGGGTCGGCCACCTCACCCTGGTGGATTTCGATCGGGTGGAGCTCTCCAATCTGCAGCGCCAGGTGCTGCACAGCGACGAGCGCATCGGCATGCACAAGGTGGACTCCGCCGCCAAGACGCTGCGGGCCCTCAACCCCTGGCTAGAGGTGGAAACCCACGCCCTCCTCGCCGACGAGGCGCTGCTCGATGCCCTGCTGCCAGAGCACCAGCTGGTGCTCGACTGCACCGACAACGTCGCCATCCGCAACCTGCTCAACCAGCGCGCCCGCCGGCACAGAGTGCCCCTGGTGTCCGGCGCCGCCATCCGGCTGGAGGGGCAGCTCTGCAGCTTCACCTGGCAGGAGGACGAGCCCTGCTACGCCTGCCTGAGCGCCCTCTTTGGCGAGCAGTCCCTGACCTGTGTCGAGGCCGGGGTGCTGGCCCCGGTGGTCGGTCTGGTGGGCAGCCTGCAGGCGCTGGAGGCCATCAAGCTGCTGGCGGGCATGGGCAAAAGCCACAGCGGCCGCCTGCTGATGATCGACGGCCTGGGTGGCAGCTTTCGCGAGCTGAAGCTCCCCAAGCGCCCGGACTGCCCGGTCTGCTCCCAGCCCTGAGCGGCAAACCGCGCCCACAAAAATGCCGAACCCAGGGGTTCGGCATTTTTGCATGGGGGCGCAGAGACCTAGACTCGCGCCCTAGAAGATCCCCTTGGCCTTGACCTTCTTCATGTTCGCGATCTGGCTCGAGAGATCCTCCACCAGGGGCTCAGCCTCGGCGCCTGCCGCCCCCTGGCGAGCCGGGGCGCTGGCCAGTCGCTGGATCAGCAGGTGTTGCTCGCGAATGAGCCGGGATTGCTCCTCCAGCTGGCGCGAGAGCAGCTGGATGCTGCTGGCAAGGGGCGCCAGATCCTGCTCGGCCGCCGCCACGGGCAGCTTGCCCGCTATGGTTTCTGCCAGCAGATCGTGATCGAGCGGGGCAGGCAGCCCCTGCCTCAGCTCATCCCACAGCTCGGTGGGCTGCTGCTCGCCGAGCCGGCTCACTATCTCGTCCACCAGATGATCCGAAGAGGGCATGGCCTGGGGCTGGCCCAGGCGTTGCACTATCTCCTCCACCATGCGGGCACTGTTGTCCTGACCAAGGCGGGGGGCCAGCCTGGCCACTATCTCGTCGATCATGGTGTCGCTCACGGCAGGGGCCGTCCCCTCCCCCAGTGCGAAGCCACAGCTGGCAAAGACATGGCGCAAGGTCTCGAAATTCACCTGCTCGGGGCCGAAGGCATTGGCCACCGCCTTGCACAGACTGGGGGCCAGCACATACATGAACATGCCGGAGAGGTAGATGTCCTTGTGAAAACGACTCTTGGAGAAGTCGAACTCCTCCACATCGTCCTGGATCTTGCGCGCCCGCTGGTACCAGCTCTGCAAGACCCCGGCGGCATAGCGATCAGACTCCAGCGCACCCGGATCCATGAAGATGGAGAAGGTCATGCGCTTGAGTTGGCTACTCATCGCCAACCTCGGCCATCACCGGCGCCTCACGGTACACCTCTTCCTCTTCCGTGGTGTAGAGGCAGATCTCCCGGGCCAGGGCGGACTGGGCATCGTCCAGCAGCTCGACCCGCTCACCCAGGGTCGGGTAGGCGGCCTTGATGGCCTCAAAGATCAGCGATGCGCCGCCGCCGACCAGATAGACCCGGTTCGGGTTCTTGGCGAACTTCTTCGCCTCGTGGGCCACCTGAGAGCCCAGCTCGTCGATCTTGTTCTGCATCTTCTCGAGGATCTTGGGGATCTGGCTCTCGTCGTTGACCACGTCCCGCACGAAGCTCATGTCGTGGCGACGCTTGATGAACTCGTTGGCCACCAGATAGCTCGAATCGCTGTCCGCCGCCGCCAGCGCCTTGCGAGTGGCGTCTGTCACCATGGAGACACCGATCTCGTTGTTGCCATACACATCGGAGACGTCGTCAAACTCGCCGACGATGATCCCCATGTCCAGGGTGGTGCCACCGCAGTCGATCACCAGCGTCTTGGTGAACTCATTGCAGCCCGAGCCAATCAGGCGGGAGAGTGCCGCAGGCAGGCTCTCCGGCATCACCTCCACGCTGACGATGTTGAACAGCTCACCCTTGTTGAGGCTGATGGCCCGCATCAGGTTGCGCCGCTTCTTCTCTATCTTCTCTTCGTTGCGCTGGCAATCGTCCGGGCTGTAGAACTCGGTGATGGGCAGGGTCACTGTGATGGCCACATCGCAAGGGGTCACGCCGGTCTGCAGCAGGGCATGGTGCACGGAGAGCAGGTTGAGATCGTCGTACTGGTACTCCACATGGGTGGTGGCCAGGGACTTGTCCGAGGTGGCGTCATAGGTGTATTTGGTGTTGCCTATTTCGTAGTTGTAGATCTTCTTGTCCTTGCGCAAGGCGGCGCTCTTCCAATCCTTGCGAAAGGAGTTGGGAGAGATGATGGTCTTGAGCACCTTGTTCTCGATCCAGCTCACCTTGACGTTGGTGGAGCCATCATCGATGGCCATTTTCATTACTTCAGACATGAGGAAATACCTGTTCAATAGGGCAGACGGGTCCGATTGCCTTGCCTTGTGCCATTGGCAAGGCGATCGGACCAATACATACACGGGGAATTAAGGCTAAAGGGCGACAAGTCTAATGGGTTTCTAAAATCCGGTGAAGCAAATGATTGAACCCGGCGGGATCTTCCGCGGGCCAGGCGTGATGGCCCTCTGGGGTATGGATGCTGGCGTTGGGCAGGGAGGCGAACTGCTCCACCCGTTTGGCCAGCGGCAGGTAGTCGTGACTGGTGGAGATGATGGCCACCGGCTGCCAGAGGCTGCCGAGCCGGGCGCGCACCGACCAGCCGGGCAGCGCCTCCAGCAGCGCCTTGTAGGTCTTTTTCTTGTTGCTGCGCACGAAGCGCAGCCGGAAGGTGTGGCGCACCTGGGCGAGCTCGGGGCCGGGGAAGAGTTCACGCCCCAACCACCAGGCGAGCGGCCGCATGCCAAACCAGCGCAGCCACTTGAGGCGCATGGCATGGCGCTCCTGCTCCCTTGGCGTCTCCAGCAGAAACTCGCTGAAACCGTTGACCAGCACCAGCCCCCGCACCTTGTGGGGCAGTCGCAGCGCCAGCTCCAGCGCCACCATGGCCCCGAGCGACAGCCCCACCACCCAGGCGGGTTCCGGCTGCTCCTCGAGCCAGCGGGCCACGTCCGCCGCCAGAGTGGGCACATCGAAGGGCCCCTCCTGCATGCTCTGGCCGTGGCCGCGCAGATCCAGCGCCACCACCCGGTAGTGCTGGGAGAAGTGCTCGATCTGGGCCTGCCAGTCGAGGCTGGAGGAGCCAAGGCCGTGCAGCAGGAGCAGCAAGGGGCCCTCCCCCGCGCTGCGCAAGGCCAATCCATGGGATTTCATTACCTGGTTGCGACGCACCCGTGCTCTCCCTCTCGACTCGATAGCGGCCATTGACGGCCTTGCTGCCCATGCTGTGGCGACACGCCCCTCAGCCCTCTCCCACCAGGCTCACCGCCTTGATGTAGGCGTAGAGGCGCTGCCCCGGCACCAGCGCCAGCCGCTTAGCGGAGCGGCTGGTGATCCGGGCCAGCAGTATCTGCTGCCCCAGCGCCAACTGCAACAGGGTTTGCCCCGGCCTCACCTCCCGCGCCTCCAGCAGTCGGGTCTCGAGGCAGTTGGAGAGGCTGGAGTGCGCTATGGGGGCGGTGGCGATCACCAGATCCCGCCCCGCCACCTTGATCTGCAGCTCCCCTGTCTCGTCGGGGGCATGCTCCATGGTGACCATCAGACTCTGATCCCCGAGTTGCAGGGTCGCCATCTGCTCAGCGTCGTCGTAGTGGGCCAGGGTTGCCGTCAGCATGACACCGGCATCGTCGCGACTGGCGAGGGAGAGGTCGGTGCGGGCGAAGATCTCGCTCGGCCGGCCTTGCGCCTCCAGCCTGCCATCTGCCAGCAGCACCAGCTGATCGCAGAGCAGGCTCACCTCCTCCATGGCGTGGCTGACGAAGATCATGGGGATGCCGCTTTCGCGCTGCAACCCCTTGAGCACATGGGCCTGATGGATGCGGCTGCGGCTGTCCAGCGCCGAGAAGGGCTCATCGAGCAGCAGCAGATCCGGCTCCGCCAGCAGGGCCCGCCCCAGGGCCACCCGCTGGCGCTGGCCGCCGGAGAGGCCGTGGGCGGGCTGCCCCAGCAGATCCGCAAAGCCGAGCCGCATCGCCAGCGCCTCGGGCTGCCAGCGCCCTCGCCCCTTGCCCGCCGCCAGCTGCAGGTTGCCGAGCACCGTCATATGGGGAAAGAGCCGGGAGTCCTGGAACACCAGCCCGATGCGGCGCGCCTCCGGCAGCAGGGCCGCCAGCTCCCGTCCCTGCCAGCGCAGGACGTCCGAGGGGGCACGGTCCAGCCCGGCGATGATGCGAAGCAAGGTGCTCTTGCCACAGCCGGAGGGGCCAAAGAGGCCGAGAATGCCGCCAAGGGGCAGTGCCAGATCGCACGCCAGGGTGAAGGCGCCGAACGCACGGCTGGCCTTGAGGTGCAGGCTCATCCGAACAACCTCCGCTGCCGGCGCTGCAGCACACCGTAGACCAGCACCAGCATCACCAGGGAGAAGCCCATCAGGCCACCCGCCAGGTAGTGGGCGTGCCGATAATCCATGGCTTCCACGTGATCAAAGAGGGCGATGGAGAGCACCTGGGTCTCGCCGGGGATGTTGCCCCCTATCATCAGCACCACGCCAAACTCCCCCAGGGTGTGGGCAAAGCCGAGGGCCGCCGCCATCACGAAGCTCGGCAGCGTCATCGGCAAGATGATCTGAAAGAAGCGCTCAAGAGGCCCCAGCCCCAGGGTGGCGGCGGCCTCCAGCTCCTTGTTGCCCATGTTGACGAAGGCGGAGGTGAGCGGCTGCACCACGAAGGGGAGCGAATAGAGGATGGAAGCAAACAGCAGGCCGAGGAAGCTGAAGGCGAGCGGGGTCCCGAAGGTCTCCCGCCACCAGGCGCCGAGGCCGTACTCCGGCGAGAAGGCGAGCAGCAGATAGAAGCCGAGCACGGTCGGCGGCAGCACCAGGGGCAGCGCCACCAGGGCCTCCACCAGCGGCCGCAGCCGGTGCTGGCTGCGCGACAGCCACCAGGCGAGCGGCGGCGACAGCAGCAACAGGATGGCGGTGGTGCTGGCCGCCAACTTCAGGGTCAGCCAGACCGCCAGCAGATCCCCTTCACTCATTGCCGACCTCCCGGTTGATAAATGCCCCCAACGGCATGGTATCCATCCTCATTGCAAAGAGTGGCCGACCCGAAGGCCGACCACTCAGGGTATCGCATCTGAACCATCCCCTTATCGGGGCAGGGCATAGCCCGCGGCCTTGATCTGCTCCTGACCGGGGCCCTTAAGCCAGGCGACCAGGGCATCGACTGCTTCCCCTTTCTTCAAGATCAGCCCCTGCTGCTCTATGGGGGGGTAGAAGCTGGCCGGTACCGCCCAGGCTTCGCCGGTCTTGCCCGCTTCCACCAGGTTGGCCCAGGCGACGAAGCCCAGCTTCGCATTGCCGGTGTCCACGAACTGCCAGGTCTGGCTGATGTTGGTACCGGTCAGCACCCTGTATTGCTTGGGATCGAGCTTGAGGTGGGCCAGGGTCGCCATGGCCGCGGCGCCATAGGGGGCGGTCTTCGGGTTGGCGATGGCCAGCTCCCCCTGCCAGTTGCGCAAGGTGGCCTCGTCGGGGGCAGGCCCCCCCTTCTGCCAGAGGCCGAGCTGACCGATGGCGTAGGTGAAGCGACCGCTCCCCTTGCCCTCCGCCTCCAGTTTTTCAGGGGTGGCCACGTCGGCGGAGAGGAAGAGATCGAAGGGGGCGCCGTGGGTGATCTGGGTGTAGAGCACCCCGGTGGCCGCCGAGCTGATGACGACGCTGTGGCCTGTCTTGGCGGTGAACTCCTTGCCGATGCGCTCTATGGTGCCCTTGAAGTTGGCGGCCACGGCCACCCTGACTTCATCGGCCCGAGCGGCCCCGCTGTGCAAGGCGCCGGCCACGAGGCCGAGCAACACCACGGACAACTGTTTCTTCATTCCCTGTCTCCTTGAGGCTCCGGCAAACCCGAAGCAAGTGGTGGCGAGCGCCAGCGGGCACTCCCCTGTCATCGAACCGGGCTGGCTAGGGCGCTTGCCGCCAGCGGGCGGCGGCGGCGTCATCGCTCGCCTTGGCCTCGACCCAGCGTTGAACCCCCTCTGCGGTCAGCTCTTTTTTCCAGAACGGTGCCCGGGTCTTCAAAAAATCCATGATGAAGTGGCAGGCCTCGAACGCGGCGTCCCTGTGGGCGCTGCTCACCGCCACCAGCACGATCTGATCCCCGAGCAGCAGATCGCCGATGCGGTGAATGAGGGTGCACTCCTGCAGCGGCCAGCGGCCACGGGCCTCTGTGACTATGTCCGTCAGCGCCTTCTCGGTCATGCCGGGGTAGTGCTCGAGGGAGAGCCCATTCACCGCATCCCCCTGATTGAAGTCACGCACCTTGCCGACGAAGGTGACGATGGCGCCGCTGTCATGGCGGGCGGCGAGGCGCTCATACTCCTCCCCCAGGGAGAAGTCGGCCCGTTGCACCAGGATGCGATCCACGGTCGTTATCTCGCTCATTCTCAGCCTCCGGTCACCGGTGGGAAGAAGGCGACTTCATCGCCATCATTGAGCGGCGTATCGAGCGGCACCAGGGTCTGGTTGACCGCCACCAGCAGCTTGCCCGATTCGAGCGCCAGGGCCCACTTGTCGCCGCGCTCGCACAAGGCCCCACGAAGCGCTTCGGCCGTGGGATAGTCGCTGGGCAGGCAGAGCTCGTCGCAGCCCACCAGCTCCCTTACTTGCGCAAAAAACAGTACCTTGATCATGCCTTCTCTCCTGCCTGGGAGCCCAGCTGGAAGTGGCCGGACTTGCCGCCCTTCTTCTCCACCAGCCTGACTTGCTCGATCACCATGTCCTTTTGCACCGCCTTGCACATGTCGTAGATGGTCAGCGCCGCCACGGACGCCGCGGTGAGCGCCTCCATCTCCACCCCTGTCTTGCCGGACAGCTTGCAGAGGGTGCGGATATGGACCCTATTGTGCTCGGGCTGGGCCTCAATCTCTACCTCCACCCGGGTCAGGGCCAGAGGGTGGCAGAGGGGAATGAGATCGGCGGTCTTCTTGGCCGCCATGATGCCCGCGATGCGGGCGGTGGCGAACACGTCCCCCTTGTGGTGCTGACCGCCGAGGATCAGGGCCAGGGTCGCGGGGGCCATGGTCACGAAGGCCTCGGCGCGGGCCTCCCGCTGGGTGACCTGCTTGTCGGTGACATCCACCATGTGGGCTTCGCCGCTCTGGTTGAGATGGGTCAGGTTCATCTATTCCCCTATCGAAAAACAAGATGGATGATCGAGGGAAACTCCCGAGATCACAGATGGGACACGAAGTTGCACGGCCTGGTACGGGCGTCCAGCTGATCCCGGATGAGCTGCTCCCAGCCGAGCTGGCAGGCGCCGGTGGAACCCGGCAGGCAGCAGATCAGGGTGCGATTGGCGAGCCCCGCCAGGGCGCGGCTCTGCATGGCCGAGCCCTTTATCTCGGCGAAGGAGAGCTGGCGGAACATCTCGCCAAAGCCCTGTACGGTGCGCTCGAACAGCACTCCCACCGCTTCCGGCACCCGGTTCTGTTCATTGAAGCCGGTGCCGCCGTTGATCAGCACCACCTGGACCGCCTCGTCGACGATCCACTGGCTCACCTGGGCCCGGATCCGGAACAGGTTGTCGGCGCACAGGGCCCGATCCGCGAGTTGGTGCCCCGCCTGGGTCAGAGCCGATACCAGATAATCCCCCGAGCTGTCGTCGGCGGCGGTGCGGCTGTCGGAGACCGTCAGCACGGCGATCTTGAGAGGGATGAATTCGCTGTTTTTGGGTGCCATGTTTCTGGATGCCATAGGACAAATCCTGTCAATCATTCATTGACCACGAGAGGAAGAAGAGGGGTACGCGTCGCCCGGCCATGCCGGTCGGTGAATGCGCGCCGACAGGGGCGCCCCGTTGCCGGGAAGGGATTCTATCAAAAGATGTCTGGCGCAGGGGTTAAAAGGCCCATAAAAATCAAAGGCCATCGAAGCGGCGCTATCCGCTTCGATGGCCCGGCGCCTTAGAAACCTTCCACGCCCTTCATGTCAGGCAGCTGATGCGCTATCCCTTTGTGGCAATCGATGCAGGTATTCTGACCGCTTGCCAGGTTGGTGGAGTGCATCTGGGCCGCCCGCCGCCCCTGCAGGGAGAAATCCATGTACTCGAAGTTGTGGCAGTTGCGGCACTCGCGGGAATCCGTCTCCTTCATCCGCTGCCACTCCCGCTCCGCCATCTCCCGGCGGTGGGATTCAAACTTCTCGCGGGTATCCACCTTGCCGGTCAGCATGCCCCACAGCTCCTTGGAGGCCTGCACCTTGCGAATGATCTTGTAGGTCCATTCGTGGGGCACGTGGCAATCGGGGCAGCTGGCGCGCACCCCTGAGCGGTTCGCATAGTGGATGGTGTCGCGGTACTCCACGAAGACGTTGTCCTTCATCTCGTGGCAGCCGGTGCAGAACTTCTCGGTGTTGGAGGCCTCCATGGCGGTGTTGAAGCCGCCCCAGAAGATGACACCGCCGAAGAAGCCCATCAGCAGCAGCACCCAGAGGGCTGCCTTCGAGGGGGACTTGAAGGTGGTCCACAGACGCTGGATAAAGCCGGGTAATTTCATCTGGGGGTCCCTCAGTTCAGCGCTTCTACTGGTTTAAACGTATTTTCCACCAGCGGCTTGGCATCCGCTTGCGGCACGTGGCACTGCAGGCAGAAGTAGCGACGGGGGGACACTTCGCCAAGGGTCATGCCGTCGCGGGTCTCGAAGTGCGTCGGGCTTATCTTGGGCGCCTTCATCTTGCTGGCGTTCTTGAAGCTGTGGCAGGCCAGGCACTTGTTGACCTTGTTGTCCACCTCGTAGTTGCGGGTATCGTGGGGGATCAGCGGCGGCTGATGCATGTACTGGCGATCATAGGGATCCCCATCCTTGCGGTAGTTCTTGAGCGGGGCGGCATCCGCCTCGGTCACCAGATCCGTGCTCCCCCGCTCCGACTTGATCCCCCCCGTGCTGTTGGTGATCTCGGGGGTGGCTGCCATCAAGGAGCCCGCCATCAGGCAGGCCAGCATTGCTCCAATCAGCTTTTTCATTATTTGTTCTCCGACGTTTTCTCTGCCTTGACGGCAAAACCTGTAGTGATTTCGAAAACTTGCTCCGCGCAGACATCGATGCAACGGCCGCAGTTGGTACACTCCTGAGCCACAATCAAGGGCCCGTGACCGCGCCTGGCCCCATGAACCGGGCCGCGCAGGATGGGACGCTCCGGGCAGACCGCATAACAATCCATGCAGTTGCTGCACCGCTCACGCCCCTTGGCAGAAATCTTGATAAACCCGACCCGGTTGACCAGGGCATAGAAGGCCCCCACCGGACAGAGATGACCACACCAGCCCCGCTCCACCACGAACAGATCGAACAGGAACAGGGCCACCAGCAGACCCCAGCCCGCCCCCATGCCAAACAGCAGGCCGCGCATGGCCAAGGAGACCGGATTGACCAGCTCCCACACCAGCACGCCGGTGATGGCGGGGGCCACCAGCACCATGGCCAGCAGCCAGTAGCGGGTGTTGCGGTTGAACTGGCCGTTGCCCTTGAGCCCGAGCCGGGCCCTCAGCCAGGCGGCGGCGTCCGTGACCAGGTTGACCGGGCAGACCCAGGAGCAGAACACCCGCCCCCCGACCAGCCAGTAACCGGCCAGCACCACTGCCGCCCCCAGCCACAGGGTGGTGATGGGCCAATGGCCCGCCGCCACCGACTGCAGCAGGGTGAGCGGATCCGAGAGGGGCACCGTCTCCAGCAGCAGGGAGCTGGAGAGGTTGCCCTTGAGGATCCAGCCCCCCGCGAGCGGCCCCAGCAGGAAGAGCCCCAGCACGCCGAACTGGCTCAAACGGCGCAGCAGCAGGAAGCGGTGGGCGCGCCACCACCCCAGCCTGGCGCTGGCCTCGGCCCCCGGATAACGACTCATAACCCCTCCGGTTTGCGGGTGGGCAGGGTGAGTCGCTCACCGATGAGGGACTTGCCCGCCTTGGCCTTCTCTTCCCAGCCAAGCCGGTAGTGATGACCGAGCTCACCCTTGGCAAGCCCGCGGGGCACCACCTTGATGGCCGCCGTCTCCAGCACGCAGGCGTGCTCGCACTTGCCGCAGCCGGTGCACAGATCGCGGTGTACCGTGGGCAGGAACATGGCGTGCTTGCCGGTGCGCGGATTGCGTTGCAGTTCTAGGGTGATCGCCTTGTCTATCAGCGGGCAGACCCGATAGCAGACATCGCAGCGCAGCCCCAGGTAGTTGAGGCAGGTCTCGTGATCGATGAGCACCGCCACCCCCATGCGCGCCTGATCGATGTTCGTCATCCCCTGGTCCAGCGCCCCGCTCGGGCAGGCCGCCACGCAGGGGATGTCGTCACACATCTCGCAGGGGACGACGCGGGCCTCGAAATAGGGGGTGCCCGTGGTCACGGGATCCAGCAGCCGGGCAAGCTTGAGGGTGTCGTAGGGGCAGGCTTCAACGCAGAGCCCGCAGCGCACGCAGGCACCGAGGAAGTCAGCCTCCCCCAGTGCCGCCGGCGGCCGCAGTGCCTGGGCGGGCACCGCCTGCGCCTGCTGGCGGGCCACAGTGCCAAGCCCTGCCCCAAGCAGGCCCACGGAGCAGGCCCCCTTGGCAAGGTCGGCCAGGAACTGGCGACGGCTGCGACTCATCCCCCCGGCCCCGCCTTACGCCTTCATGACCTTGACGGCGCACTTCTTGTAATCCGTCTCTTTGGAGAGGGGATCCGTGGCGTCCAGGGTCAACTTGTTGACCAGCTGGCTCGCATCGAAGAAGGGCATGAACACCAGGCCTTTGGGCGGACGGTTGCGGCCGCGGGTCTCGACCCGGGTCTTCACCTCGCCACGGCGGGAGGCGACGATCACCTCTTCACCACGGCGCACGCCGCGGGCCTTGGCATCTTCCGGGTGCATGAAGAGCACCGCATCCGGGAAGGCGCGATAGAGCTCGGGCACCCGGCGGGTCATGGTGCCGGTGTGCCAGTGCTCCAGCACGCGGCCGGTGGAGAGCCACATGTCGTACTCTTTATCCGGAGCCTCGGCGGCGGGCTCATAGGGCAGCGCGAAGATCACCGCCTTGCCGTCCGGCTTGCCGTAGAATTTCACCCCCTCCCCCGCCTTCACGTAAGGGTCGAACCCTTCGCGATAGCGCCACAGGGTCTCCTTGCCGTCCACCACGGGCCAGCGCAGGCCGCGCGCCTCGTGGTACTGATCGAAGGGCGCCAGATCGTGGCCGTGACCGCGACCGAAGGAGGCGTACTCCTCGAACAACCCCTTCTGCACGTAGAAGCCGAAGTGCTCCGCCTCGTCGTTGAGCGCCCCCTTGCTCTGCTCTTTCGGGAACTGGTTCACCTGACCGTTGGCGTAGAGCACCTCGAACAGGGTCTTGCCCTTCACTTCCGGCATCTTGGCAATCAGCTCCGCCGGCCACACCTCTTCCACGGTGAAGCGCTTGGAAAACTCCATCAGCTGCCACAGGTCGGACTTGGCCCCTTCCGGCGCCTTCACCTGCTGGTGCCAGAACTGGGTGCGGCGCTCGGCGTTGCCATAGGCCCCCTCTTTCTCCACCCACATGGCGGTGGGCAGGATGAGGTCAGCCGCCTGCGCCGTGACGGTCGGGTAAGGGTCGGAGACCACGATGAAGTTGGCCGGGTTGCGATAACCGGGCAGCCCCTCCTCGTTCATATTGGGACCGGCCTGCATGTTGTTGTTGCACATCACCCAGTAGGCGTTGAGCTTGCCGTCCTTGAGCATGCGGTTTTGCAGCACGGCGTGATAACCCACCTGCTCGGGAATGGTGCCTTCCGGCAGCTTCCAGATCTTCTCGGCGATGGCGCGGTGCTTGGGGTCGGTGACCACCATGTCGGCGGGCAGGCGGTGGGCGAAGGTGCCCACTTCCCGCGCCGTGCCGCAGGCGGAGGGCTGGCCGGTCAGGGAGAAGGGACCCGAGCCCGGGGTGGAGATCTTGCCGGTCAGCAGGTGGATGTTGTAGCAGAGGTTGTTCGCCCAGACGCCACGGGTGTGCTGGTTGAAGCCCATGGTCCAGTAGGAGACCACCTTCTTGTCCGGATCCGCATAGATCTGGGCCAGTTTTTCCAGCTTCTCTTTGGAGACGCCGGAGAGCTTGGCCACGGAGTCGACGTCGTAATCCGCCACGAACTTCGCGAAGTCGTCAAAGCTCATGGGGGTGGAGTCGCCGCTGTCCGGGTTCTTGGCTTTCTGCTGCGTCGGGTGAGTCGGGCGCAGGCCGTAGCCGATGTCGGTGACCCCCTTGCGGAACTGGGTGTGCTTGTTGACGAAGTCCCAGTTCACCTTGTCGTTCTGGATGATGTAGTTGGCGATGTAGTTGAGGATCGCCAAGTCGGTCTGGGGCGTGAACACCATGCCGTTGTCCGCCAGCTCGAAGCTGCGGTGCTCGAAGGTGGAGAGCACGTGCACCTGCACATCCGGGTTGGAGAGGCGGCGATCGGACATCCGCGACCAGAGGATGGGGTGCATCTCGGCCATGTTGGAGCCCCAGAGCACGAAGGCGTCGGCCTGCTCGATGTCGTCATAGCAGCCCATGGGCTCATCCATGCCGAAGGTGCGCATGAAACCGACCACGGCGGAGGCCATGCAGTGACGGGCGTTGGGGTCCAGGTTATTGGTGCGCAGGCCCGCCTTCATCAGCTTGGCGGCGGCATAGCCTTCCCAGACGGTCCACTGGCCGGAGCCGAACATGCCCACCGCAGTCGGTCCCTTCTCTTTAAGGGTGGCCTTGAACTTCTCGGCCATGATGTCGAACGCCTGATCCCAGCTGATGGGGGCGAAGTCGCCATTCTTGTCGAACTTGCCATTGGTCATGCGCAGCATGGGCTGGGTCAGGCGATCCTCGCCATACATGATCTTGGAGAGGAAGTAGCCCTTGATGCAGTTGAGGCCACGGTTGACCGGTGCATCGGGATCGCCCTGGGTCGCCACGACGCGGCCGGCCTGGGAGCCCACCAGCACGGAGCAGCCGGTGCCGCAGAAGCGGCAGGGCGCCTTGTCCCAGGTGATGGCAGTCTTGTCGGTGCTGGTAATAAGGTTCGCCGCCAGGGTGGGGGCACTGACTCCGGCCACGGCAGCGGCTGCCGCCACCGCATTGGCCTTCATAAAGTCGCGTCGACTCAGCTTCATGACATATCCTCGCATTGCTTAATCACATCAATGACAGCCATTGTCACGAGCCGCGCTGGCTCAGCGTCATGGCGCTTTATTGCTATACATCGGGCATCGCGAACCGCGCGGCCCAGCCTAGTGGCGCTATTCCCTGCCCTCGGCTTCGACTTCATCAAACTGGTGGTAGATCAGGGCGGCGGAGAGTACGCCCGGCATGGCATTGATCGCATCGATGGCATCCATGATGGGGCGCTGGCTGGGCCCTTCCAGGGTCACCACCAGCTTGCCTTCGTCGCTGACGGCATGGATCTCGGCCCCGTCCAGGGCCGCAATCTGCTCTACGAGCCGGTGGCGCAAGGGGGGCTGGGTCAGTACCACCAGGCTGGATACATGGAACTCTTCTCGGGTCATATGGTTGTTTTCCAACTTGCTCATCCCTTGCTTCATGTGGCCGATCCCTCATGGGGGGCGCCCACCCTGATACTGCCGACCGGACAATCCGCCACGCAGGCACCACAGCCATTGCACGACTCGGTATGGATGCTGGGGGTGGGTACTCGCCCCAGCTGAGGAGAAAAACGGATGGCCTGCTGCTCGCAGCTGTCCTGACAGCGCTGGCAGAAGACCTGGGCACTGGCCAGGCAACCGGCCTCGATGTGAGCCACATAGTCCCAGGGCGTCTGGGTCGTCGGCCTGAACACAGGTGCCTGGCAGGCGCTGACGCATTCGCCACAGAAGGTGCACTCGCCACGCTGGAAATCCACCGTCGGGAAGCCGCCGTCCCCCTTGATCAGGATCTGCTCCGGGCAGGCCGTCAGGCAGTCGCCACACCGGGTGCAATCGGCCACGAAGTCGGCCCAGGAGACGGACCAGGGCAGTTGCACCTCGGGTCTGGGCGCGCTCAGTCGTCCTCGAAACAGACTGCGGCGGGACAGATTGACCCCATCAGGCATATCAATTCCTCTTCACAGGACAGAATTCGAGCGCGGAACCAGTGACTGGCATTTTCAATACCAATTATAAGCGTGGGTGTATATTGCGACTCTCACAAGTCCAGTGATATACCACCAGGGAGATAAACAGGGGGGATTATTGCGCTGGATCAAACCCTTGGCGCAATAAGGCAGCAGAGGGGCAAGGTAAATTACCCCTATGTGAGGATTGCTTATTAATCGATGGCTATTTTGCTCTGACGGCCGCCACTCAGCCGCCGATGGAGGCGAGATGGGGGGTCATGCCGGCATTGCCCTCGTGCAGACGATGGGTGGCAGCCTTGCCGGTGAGCGCCTGGCGGATCCGCTGTTGCAGGGCCTCCTGCTGACTGTCGTCACTGAGCAGATCCCGCAGCTCCACCCCGTTGTCACCGAACAGACAGAGGTGCAGCTTGCCCACGGAGGAGACCCTCAGCCGATTGCAACCGGCGCAGAAGTCCTTGCTGTAGGGCATGATGAGCCCGACGCCCCCCTGTGATTCGGGGTGCATGAACACCTGAGCAGGGCCGTCGTCCACCGCGCGCAATTGCTGGATCCAGCCATTGCCAAGCAGTTGCGCCTTGATGAGCTCGCCGCTGGTGTGGTGGTCACGAAACAGGTTGTCCATCTCCCCGGTCTGCATCAGCTCGATGAAGCGCAGCTCGATGGGCTTGTGCCTGATCCAGGCCAGAAACTGATCCAGTTGCTGGTCGTTGAGCCCCTTGAGCAGCACCGCATTGATCTTCACTGACTTGAAGCCGGCGGCCAGTGCCGCTTCTATTCCCTCCATCACCTCCGCCAGCTTGTTCTCGCCGGTGATCTGGTGAAACTGGCGTGGATCCAGGCTGTCGACACTGACATTGAGGGCATTGAGCCCGGCATCGAACCACTCCTGGGCACGCTCCTTCAAGCGGTAGCCATTGGTGGTCATGGCCACCTTCTCGATACCGGGGGTATTGGCCACCGTCTCTATGATGGCGGTGAAGTCACGGCGCAGGGAGGGCTCCCCCCCGGTCAGGCGCACCTTGCGGGTCCCCATGGCGGCGAAGCCCGAGACGATGCGGCGGATCTCCTCCAGGGAGAGAAACGACTTGCGCCCCTCCCTGTTTCCATCCGGGGGGCGATAACCGTCCGGCAAACAGTAGGTACAACGGAAATTGCACACATCGGTAATCGACAGGCGCAAATAGTAAAAACGACGGGAAAAACCATCTTCAAGTGGCAACATAAACACCTTTCCAAATACGGGAGGCCAGGGCATTTCTTTCCTGACCCTTTCAGCTCGAACGACGGCTGACGGCGTTTTCCCCCTATCTCAATGACTTAGGCAAAAACGCTCGGAGTTCATCTAGTTTTTCGATGCTAGCACATGTTGGAGTACACTCCCATGCTACTTTGTGGGGTCTTTGTCTGATCTGAAGGAAGCCAATCGGCATGGGAAAGTGGTTCAAAGTACACTCGGTCAGCAGCGCCATCGGCCGCTCCATGGTGCTGATCCTGTTCATGGCCAGCCTGATCGCCGTGGTGGCCATGGTCACTCTCTTCTACTCGGTACCCGACGCCAAGGCGATCAACCTGTCGGGATCATTGCGGATGCAGGCCTATCGCATGGCCTACGAGATCGAGAAGGATCAGGCCGTCCTCGGCCGGCTCGACCAGTTCGAGCAAACTCTGCACGCCTCCGAGTTGCAGGAGACCCAGCGCTGGATCACCCCCGCCTCCCTGCGCCGCACCTATGGCGAGGTGCTGCTGCAATGGCAGATGATGCGCGAGCACATCGAGAACGCCACCCCCAGCCGCTACACCGACAACACCGAGCAGTTCGTCGCCGCCATCGATGACTTCGTCAACCAGATGCAGTATCACGTGGAGTTCAAGGTGCGCATGCTGGCCCTGGCGGAGGGGCTGGGCTTGCTCTCCATCATCACCATCGCCTGGTTCACGGTGCGTTTCACCCGCCAGCAGGTGGTCGCCCCCCTCAATCAGCTGGTCCATTGCGCCCGCCAGATCCAGCGCCAGGAGTTCGACCTGACCCTGCCCCCCCACTGCGAAAACGAGTTGGGGGAACTGTCGGGGGCTTTCGCCACCATGGCGGACGAGCTCGGCAAGCTCTATCGGGAGCTGGAGAGCAAGGTGGAAGAGAAAACCGCCAAGCTGCAGCAGGCGAACGACACCCTCTCCTTCCTCTATTCCACCGCCCAGAAGCTGCACGCGGCGCCACTGAGCCGGCGCACCCTGCAGAAATTGCTGGAGCGGGCCGCCGCCCATCAGCACATCGACCATATCCGCCTGACCCGCTTCGAGCACAACGCCATGCCGGTCTACATCACCGGACGCACCGGCTGGCCGGGCGATCTGGAGGCCGTGGTGAGCTTCTATCTGCAGATGGATGAGGAGGAGTACGGCCGGCTCGACATGATAAGCGCGCACCCCATCGACGAGCGGCTGATGAAGAACTTCTCCATGTTGCTGGCCCAGGTGTTGCACAAGGATCAGACCCTGCTGCAACACCAGCGTCTGCTCTTGATGGAGGAGCGGGCCGTCATCGCCCGCGAGCTGCACGACTCGCTGGCGCAGGCGCTCTCCTACCTCAAGATCCAGTCCACCCTGCTCAAGCGCTCCGTCGCCAAGGGGGATAATGGCAAGGCCAAGGCCGCCATGGAGCAGATAGACGAAGGGCTCAGCAATGCCTACACCCAGTTGCGCGAGCTGCTCGGCACCTTCCGCCTCAGCATCGGCGACGCCAACCTCGGCGAAGCCATCGGCGTCATGCTGGAGCAGCTCAAGCCCCAGACCCGGGCCGAGATCAGGCTCCAATACGGACTGACCGATACGGATCTCGAGGCGGGGCAGCACATTCACATCCTGCAACTGATCCGTGAGGCAGTGCTCAATGCCATCAAACATGCCTGCGCCCAGCGCATTGACGTTAGCTGTGAGACCCTGGCTGATGGTAACATCCAGGTTCAGATTGCAGATGATGGTGTCGGAATAGGGGGCGCAAGCTCGGCGGTGAATCACTACGGTCTCAGCATCATGAACGAGCGTGCCAGCAAGTTGCACGGTCAGTTGACCATCAGCGAGCCGCCCTCCGGGGGCACCCGTGTACACCTGACCTTTCCCACCAGCCTAACAAGAGACGCCTGATGGACGAGATGAAATATAGTGTTCTGGTCGTAGATGACCATCCCCTGATGCGCAAAGGCATTGTGCAACTGCTGGAGCTGGAAGATAACATCGAAGTGATAGGCGAGGCTTCTAACGGCACTGACGCCGTGGCCATGGCCAAGGAGTCGGAGCCGGATCTGATCCTGCTCGACCTCAACATGAAGGGCTTGTCCGGCCTCGATACCCTCAAGGCCCTGCGCGCCGAAGAGGTCACCTCCCGGGTGGTGATCCTGACCGTCTCCGATGCCCGCCAGGACGTGGTCGCCCTGCTCAAGGCCGGCGCCGATGGTTACCTGCTCAAGGACACCGAGCCCGACATGCTGCTGGGCCAGCTGGCCGATGTCATGACCGGCAAGCAGATCCTGAGCGAGCCGCTGCGCCCCTACCTCGAGAACATCTACGAGCTGGATCACCTGCAGCAGAAGCTGGAAAGCTTGACCCGCCGCGAGATGCAGATCATGCGCGAGATTGCCAAGGGTCTCTCCAACAAGCAGGTCGCCTCCGTGCTCCACATCTCGGAAGGCACCGTCAAGGTGCACGTCAAGAGCCTGCTGAAAAAGCTCGAGGCCCAGAGCCGGGTGGAAGCCGCCGTCATGTACCTGGAGCAGCGCAACTAGGCTCCCGTTGCCTGCCCCTTCCCATGTCAGCCAGGGCCCCGTCATCCCGGGGCCTTTTGCTGGCTGCCTCCCTCGCCTCACAAGGCATCACAGACCTCGCATCTTATTGAGCAAATGAATTATTATGTTCAGGAGACGGCACATGGAGGGCACAGGGCATGACATCCGAACAGATCGAGCTGGTACAGAGGGCCTGGGGCAGGGTCACCGCCCTGAACAACACCTATGTCCAGGAGGTATATGCGGAGCTGTTCCGGCTCTCGCCTGAATTGATCGACCTCTTTCCCGATCCTGCGGGCATGCCGGTCGCCAAGGTATCGGATACCCTGAACACCGTGATCACCAGCCTGGAGCAGCTGGATGCCTTGAGCTTCATCATCCGGGATCTCGGCAGGCGGCATCAGAAATTCAAGGTGCAGTCACACCAGTTCGCCCTGTTGAAACAGGCATTGACCCTGGTGCTGGCACGGCGACTGGGGGAGCACTTCACGCCAGCGCTCTCCGATGCCTGGTCACAGATGTACGACGAGGTAGCCGCCCTGATGCTGGAAGGGCTCAGTCAGCCTACCGAATCCGTCGCCTAGCCCCCTCAGCCATCACGCCCGAGAGAGACTGCCGCTTAAGATGGTCGGCAGATACCCATTTTGCAGGGGAATCATTTGCATTATGCGAACGCAGCCCCATTCTGCAGATGGGGCATGTACGAGCCCCTGCAAAGCCACCTGAATCCCTTCCTGATCTATCCTCTCCCTGCCCTTGAATCAAATTTTAATAGATTGATTACTAACGGATATTTAAATTATCAGCATCATTTTCCTGCTTTTCCCCGAGCTCTGGCACAGTCACTGCATTGTCATATCCAGATGCAACTTATCGGAGGATGGAACATGAAACTTCAACACCTGGCACTGTTCCCCTTGCCCTCACACATACTGCCGGGCGGGAAACTCCCCTTGCGTCTGTTTGAGCCTCGCCACCTGCAGATGCTCAAGGAGTCCTTCATCGAAGATCGCGGCTTTGGCATCGTGATGGAAGAGACCACCAGCACGGGCACCTGCGGACGCATACTGCCGGTCGGCACTCGCGTCAAGGTGACTGATTTCTATACCCTCAACGATGGCCTGCTCGGGGTCACCGTGCTCGGTCTGGAACGATTCTGCATTCATGAGCTGGAAACGGATGAATCCGGATTGCGCCACGCTCAGGTGGAAACCCTGCCCAACTGGCCGAGCGCCCACTCGGACTTCAGCGACAAGCAGCTGGTCAGCAGATTGCAGGAGGTATTTGAACAATATCCGGAACTGGATGAGCTCTACCCGGACAAGCAGTTCGACGACGCGGCCTGGCTCTGTCAGCGCTGGCTCGAAATCCTGCCCATGCCGATCTATGAGAAACAGATGTTGATTGCCAAACAAAACAGTGAAGCGGCGCGCCAGTTCCTGCGCCGACTGATCGCACAGTGAGTCAGAGAGTGAGTCAAGAAGTGGTTTGCAAAACGCGAATATCCTGACCGGAAATTCTTACAATGAAAAGGCGGAATTCGCAATTTGCAATCGCCGGTAGCGATAACAACAGATAACTCCGCTACCAGCCGCATATAACAGGTCATGAAAAGTTGGCACGACTTTTTCATATAAGACCGTACAACCCGATTTATCCCGTGCTCTCTTCAGTATTTGCTGAAGAATTGGTCAACCACCAGGTTGACCATTTTTTTTACCCAAAATCGGGCTACGGGAGCCGGCAATGGCGCAGCAAACAGCTGCGCAGCCGGGCCAGGCTGATGGGCTTGGCCAGAAAATCGTTCATCCCCTGGGCCAGACAACGCGCCCTGTCCTCCGTCATGGCATTGGCCGTCAGCGCCACTATGGGAACCTCGCACCCCATGGCACGCAAACGGCGGGTGGCCTCCAGCCCATCCATCTGCGGCATCCGCATATCCATCAGGATGAGATCCGGTCGCCGCTCGCCGACCTGGGCCAGCGCCTCCAGGCCATTGCTTGCAAGCCTCACCCGGCACACCAGCTTTTGCAGCATGAGTGACACCACCAGCTGATTGACCGGGCTGTCCTCCACCACCAGCACATCCAGATCCAGCATGGTGAGCCCCTCGATGGCGGGGCTGGTCGACGCGATGCAGGGTGAGGCCATCCCGGGCAACTCGAACCAGAAGCAGCTGCCCTGCCCGGGGGTGCTCTGCAGGCGGATCTCCCCCCCCATGAGTTGCACCAGCCGCCGGCAGATGGCGAGCCCAAGCCCGGATCCGGAGAAGCGACGGGTGGCCGAGCTGTCGACCTGATAGAACGGCTCGAACAGCAGCGCCTGATCCTCGGGGGATATACCGATCCCGGTGTCGCTGACCGACACCCTCAGCCGTTCATCCTGCCATTCCAGCGCGAGCCGCACGCTACCGGCGGCGGTAAATTTCACCGCATTGCCGAGCAGGTTGCCGATCACCTGGGACAGGCGGACCGCGTCCCCCTGCAGATGAGACGGCACTTGCTCATCCAGCTGCCAATGCAGCGCTATGCCCTTGGCGCAGGCCTGCGCCTGCAGCGGCTCCACCAGGGCCCGGCACAGCTCGGCGGGCTGGAAGGGCTCGCAGTGCAGGGCCAGGGTATGGGATTCAATCTTCGAGAAGTCGAGCACATCGTCGATGATGGTCTGCAGCAGATGGGCAGAGTGGGTGGCGTGACTGAGCAGGGTCTGTTGCGGGGTCTCGAGCCGGCCATGTTGCAGCAGATCCAGCATCCCCAGCACCGCATTCATGGGTGAGCGGATCTCGTGGGTCATCATGGCCAGGAACTGGGACTTGGCGCGGTTGGCACTCTCGGCCTCATCCCTCGCCCGCGCCAGCTCCTGCTCGCGGCGGATCTGGCTGCCTATCTCCCGCGCCGTGCCCCGATAGCCGATGAAGGTGCCGCTGGCGTCATGGCAAGGCTCGGCATTGATCTCCATCCAGCAGGGGCCGCTCGCCAGCGTCACCTGGGCGCGCATCGCCCGCACCGGCAGATGGCGCGCTATCTGGTGCTGATACTTGCACCAGGCGGGATCCTCCTTGTCGTGGGCAAAGTCATATAGGCTGCGCCCCGCCTGGCGAACCAGCGCCTCCCCCTGGTAGCCGGGGGCAGAGACATAGCTCAGCCTGTGCTCGGGATCCGTCTCCCAGAACCAGTCGGACGCCATGGCGGCAAAGCTGCGAAAGCGTTGCTCGCTCGCTTGCAGCGCCAGGGTCTTGAGGTCGACCTGCTCCTGCAGGCGCGCCCGATAGGCGATGTTGACCAGCGCCTGGGAGATGAGCGGGCGACAACGCTGCATCGCCGCCTTGCTCTGGAGATCGAAGGTGCCCGCGGCACTGTGCCGGCAGATGAGCACCCCGGAGAAGCCCGGCGCCTGCAACCCCGTCATCATGACGCTGGCCCAGCCCGCCGCCCCCGCCAGGGAGGCCAGCTCGGGCAACTGGGCCGGATCATAGATGACCAGGGTGTCACCTGCGATGGCGCGGGAGAAGAGCGGCGTCAGCGGCCAGGTGCGACCGACCTCCCCGGGTTGGGTGCTCAGATGGGTGCTGCCCCGCCCCCCATCCCAGGCAACCACATCAGCCTGTTCGAAGCCGATGAAGGGCTTGAGCGCCAGAATGAGGCTGTCCAGCACCTGCTCCAGGCTCTTGGCCTGTGCCAGCGTCGCCACCCCGCACAGCAGGGCCTGTGACTCCTGACGGTATCTGGCCTCCCGCTCCCGGCAACGCATCAGCTCCACCAGCGTGGTTTGCAGCTTGTCGCCCAGGGTTTCGAGTTCGCTATTGCCTATCATCTTGTGTCCAGCACCTTGTCAGCTCTCGAGGAAGATTACGCTCGATACCATGAGGTTGCCATGCGCCAGCTCACCGTGGGGCAATCGCCCCTGCTCGCCGAAGGTAAATGGCGTGATAAAGGGGATCTCCCCCAGCCGTTGGCTGAAATGGCCGACGACATCGCTGAGCGCGTCCCCCAGCGCCAGACGGCAGCCCGCGCAGAACACCACCAGGGCGCCGATGGGCTGCAGGTTCCCCGCCATGCCATATTCGGGTTCGATGCGTACCGCATTCAGGCTGCGCTGAAGCAGGCCCCCCTGACTGCTGTACATGAGTTGCAGGCGCTCCCCCAACCGGGTTTCGGTAAAGAGGCGCAACCCTTCCCGCTCCGTCACCGCCTCGGGGTGGGAGAGTTTGTAATAAGGCATCTCATCCAGGGTTCCGACCTGGCGGGCCAGCGGGGAGAGGGTCGTCTCCCGCAGAATGGGGCCCACAGCCCAGGGGCGCTTGCGCTCTGTCCAGCGGGCATAGACCCGGGCCGCAGGTTCATTGTCTATGGTCAGCACCTCGCGGCCCTCCAGCGCGGTAATGGTGCCATGGCGCTCGGTGGGCACATAACCCGAGTGGAACTGGAAGGCCAGCTGGCAATCGGGATAGAGCACAGCCACCACGCAGCCCTGGCGCCCCTCCCCCTCATCCCAGCACAGCTGCCACTCGCCGGTGACACCGTCGTCCGCCGCCGACCCGCCGACGACGGGAACCGTCGCCCCGAACTCGGCATCTATGCCCGCCAGCACAGCCTCTTCCTGCCCGGGGCTGGTGTGCAGCAGGATGAGTTGCGGCAACTCGCCGGGACGCCCGCCATCGGCGATGGCGCGGCGCAGCAACTGGCGCACATCCAGCTCGTCCCCTGCCTGACCGGCCACGCCGTAGGCTCCCTTGTCGTCATAGAGGGCCGCCACTGCCAGACTCCAGCCCAGCCGGCCATGATGGCCAGCCTGGGTCAGGATACCGCCACAGGAGCTGCACCCGATGAGCCGGGTTTGGGGAAAACGGGCCTTGAGCGCACGGCGCAGTACCGCGGCATCGTGTGCTTGGGTAAAATAGACCAGCAACAACGACGGGGAATGAGGTGATTGAGCGAGCAACCGTTCAGCTATCTGTTGGGCGGCCAGCGGGGTCGTCTCGGCAAGAGAGTGAGCCGTCAGGAAGTTCAACACCATCTCCTAGTGGTATGTGATGCCGGGTCATCAAGCAAAAATCATACCTTTATCAAACAATTACCTGGCCAGGCGGACTAAACTGATGCGCACTGGCCTCCCACAGGATGACTGCATGTGGCAGAAAAATATCAATGACTTTGACCGGGTCGTCGCCATCGGCGGTGGTCACGGCATGGGTCGGGTGCTCTCTTCCCTCTCGTTTTTAGGCACTCGGCTGACCGGCATCGTCACCACGACGGATGACGGCGGCTCCACCGGGCGCCTGCGCAAGAGCCAGGAGTGCATCGCCTGGGGAGATCTGCGCAACTGCCTCAATCAGCTGGTGACCGAGCCCAGCATCGGCAGCCAGCTGTTCGAATACCGCTTCACGGGTCGCGGCGAGCTGGCGGGTCACAACCTCGGCAACCTGATGCTGCTGGCCCTCGACAACCTCTGTGTCCGTCCCCTGGATGCCATCCGGCTCATCAGCGACATGTTGCACATAGCGCCCAGCCTGCTGCCCATGTCCGAGCACCCCACGGATCTGTGTGCCCACACCGTCTGTGGCGATCAGATCCTGGGGGAAGTCTCCATCGATCAGCTCACCACACCGCCACGGGCCCTGAGCCTGAACCCGGTCGTACCCGCCACCCGCGAGGCGATCGACGCCCTGAGCCAGGCCGACATGATCATTCTGGGGCCAGGCAGCTTCCTCACCTCCATCATGCCGCCCCTGTTGCTGAGCGAGGTCGCCGAGGCGATCCGCGGCAGCGGCGCCATCGTCGTCTTCATCAGCAATCTGGTGGCCGAAAACGGGCCGGCTGGCAAGCTGACGCTGTCCCACCAGCATCGCTGGCTGGAAGAGCGGATCGGTCAGGGCCGAATCGATGCCATCCTGGCCCCCGAAGGCCATGGGGCTCCCGAGCTGCAGCATTGCCTGGTTCAGGCCAGTCTGGGTGAGGCGGCCCTGCCCCATCGCCACGATCGCCTCAAGCTTCGACAGGCGCTGGATGCGGTGATACTGAGCTGGTACGCAGAGCGTGACAAGGCGGGCTAATCCGCCAATGCGACCTAGTGATACTGGGCCAGGTGGGAGAAGACCTGCGGCAGGGAGTGCTCGAGCTGTTCGAGCAGGCGAGCGGCCTCCTCCACATCCTCCCGGCGACAGGCAAGCTCCAGCGCCATCACCTGCTGATAGCTGGGCTCGGCACCGTAACTGCCACAGGAGGACTTCATGCTGTGGGCTAGGCGGGCCAGGGCGGTCCAGTCCCGCTGATCAAAGAGCGGCCTGAGCTGGGCGAGCTGCCCGCCCACCTCTTCGACGAACACAGAAATGACGACCGGCATCATGTCATGACCTATGTCATCCGCCAGTTGTCGCAGCACTTTCTGATCCAGCCACTCCATCTTCTCTTCCCTATGATGGTATTCAAACAGACCACAATATAGCCGACCCGCACACCGGCTGTCACCCGCGCTGCGACGAGAGTCGGTTGAAGCTGCTTGCCTCCATCAGAATGTGAGCCAGCTCAAGTTATCAACACGCAGCCCCAGGCAGGAAAGAGATAAATGTTGTCACAAAATTAACAATGACATAACAATGCAGGCCATGAGAATGATGCGGCTCAGCAACACCTCTCTCATCCCTTTTTGCCTGTATGGCTGCTGCGAAGAACCAGGGTAGGATTCTACCCTGGTATTTTTTTATTGGCGGGTCAGCAGCCTGGCTGCATTGCCATATTCCAGCTCACCCAGCCTGAACAGGCAGAACTCCCCGGGCGCCATCTTCACCCAGCTCTCATTGCCGGTGAGCGGGCGGGTGGCTATCAGCGTCACCACGTCATTCGGGGTGGTCTCGCTCTGGAAGTCGATGGCCACGTCTTCATCCAGCAGACGAGCTTCGCCAAAGGGGGCCCTGCGGGTCAGCCAGTAGAGGTTGTTGCTGCAATAGGTCATCACGAACTCCCCGTCCGACAGCAACATGTTGAACACCCCGAGTTCGCGCAGCTCGTCGCACAGGGTCGCGAGATAGCGGAACATGGCGGGGAAGTTCGCCGGGCGCTTGGGGTATTTCTGCTCCAGCCTGTCGAGCAGCCAGCAGAAGGCGTGCTCGCTGTCGGTGTCCCCCACAGGACGGTGGCGCCCGGTCCGCAACCCCTTGTAGCCGGTCAGCTGGCCGTTGTGGGCAAAGGTCCAGTAGCGTCCCCACAGCTCGCGGGTGAAGGGGTGGGTGTTCTCCAGCGACACGCACCCCCGGTTGGCCTGCCGGATATGACTGACCACGGCGCGGCTCTTGATGGGCAGCGCCTGCACCAGCTTGGCGATGGGTGACTGGGCACTGGGTTCGGGATCCTTGAAGGTGCGAAAACCCCGCCCCTCGTAGAAGGTGATCCCCCAGCCATCCTTGTGGGGGCCCGTCTTGCCGCCCCGCAGCATCAGCCCGGTAAAGCTGAAGCAGATGTCGGTCGGCACATTGGCGCTCATGCCGAGCAGTTCGCACATGTCCAGTCCACTCCCTGAATTAATTGATCATCTCTGCGTCAATCAGCGAACTCAAGCTGGATGCGAGGCGCCAGGATCGGTCATCTGCCCCCCCGGCTGCCTCACCCGCCTGCTCTGATTACTTGGCCATCTCTTTTTCGACCAGCTGGATCAGGATGTGAATGACCTTGATGTGCACTTCCTGGATGCGGTCGGCATAGCCGAAGTGCGGCACCCGGATCTCGACATCGGCCAGGCCCGCCATCTTGCCACCGTCCTTGCCGGTCAGGGCGATCACTTTCATGCCTTTGGCGCGGGCAGCCTCGATGGCTTTGAGGATATTGCCGGAATTGCCGCTGGTGGAGATGCCGAGCAGCACGTCGCCACGACGGCCGACTGCTTCCACGTAACGGGAGAAGACATAGTCATAGCCGAAGTCGTTGGAGACGCAGGAGAGGTGGCTGGGATCGGAAATGGCGATGCCGGCATAGCCAGGGCGGTTCTCGCGATAGCGGCCGGTCAGCTCCTCGGCAAAGTGCATGGCGTCGCAGTGGGAGCCGCCGTTGCCGCAGGAGAGCACCTTGCCCTCTTCCTTGAAAGAGTCAGCCAGCAGTTTGGCGGCCGCCTCTATGTTCTTCAGATTTTGCTCATCGGCCAGAAAGGCCTGGAGCACGCCGGCAGCTTCGGTCAATTCATTGCGGATAAGTTCTTGGTACATGGCGTCTGATGTCTCTTTGTATCGTCCAACATAGGGTTTCGCATTGTCGCACAAGCCAATCCAATCGTCGCCCCCCGCCCGCCAAGATGCGGCCCCGCCACGTTAGGCCGATCACGGTGTCAAGGTAACGAGCTTGTAAACATCTTGATAATTTTGTGCACATGAATTACAACAGGGGCCATGTCCAACAGGTCAGACCTCTGGATCAGTTAACCCACGTTTCCCAACTTCGGCAACTCATGCAAGGAGCGAAAAATGACGACGACCCTCACTCTGTTCGGGGTGATCCTGGTGATCGGCGCCATGGCTTACCGCCGGGCGTCACTGTTCACCTCCACGCTTGCCACGGCCGCCGCCCTGGTCGCCGGCGCCCTCTATGGCCATGTGCCCCTGCTGGTGTGGGTGCTGTTCGCGGTGATCGCCATCCCGCTCAACCTGGTGGAGTTTCGTCGCAACCAGCTGACCAAACCCCTGTTCAAGATCTACAAATCCATCATGCCGGAGATGTCCCGCACCGAGAAGGAAGCCATAGAGGCGGGCACCACCTGGTGGGAAGCGGATCTCTTTGCCGGCAACCCGAACTGGAAGAAACTGCACGCCATCCCGGTCAGCACTCTCTCCGCCGAAGAGCAGGCCTTCATGGACGGCCCGGTTGAAGACGTGTGCCGCATGGTCAACGACTGGGAAGTGACCCACGAGCGGGCCGATCTCTCCCCCGAGGTGTGGCAGTACCTGAAGGACCACAAGTTCTTCGCCATGATCATCAAGAAGAAGTACGGTGGCCTGGAGTTCTCCGCCTACGCCCAGTCCTGCGTGCTGCAAAAACTGTGCGGCGCCAGCGCCGTGCTCGCCTCCACCGTCGGCGTGCCCAACTCCCTGGGCCCGGGCGAGCTGCTGCAACACTACGGCACCGAAGAGCAGAAAGACCACTACCTGCCGCGCCTGGCCGTCGGCAAGGAGATCCCCTGCTTCGCCCTGACCAGCCCGGAAGCGGGCTCGGATGCGGGCTCCATTCCCGACTTCGGCGTCGTCTGCAAGGGCGAATGGGAAGGGGAAGAGGTGCTCGGCATGCGCCTGACCTGGAACAAGCGCTACATCACGCTCGCCCCCATCGCCACCGTGCTGGGGCTGGCCTTCAAGCTGCGCGACCCGGATCACCTGCTGGGTGAGGAAGAGGAGCTTGGCATCACCTGTGCCCTGATCCCCACCGACATCAAGGGGGTCGAGATAGGCCGCCGTCACTTCCCCCTCAACGTGCCGTTCCAGAACGGGCCGACCAGGGGCAACGATGTGTTCGTGCCGCTGGACTTCATCATCGGCGGCCCGGCCATGGCCGGTCAGGGCTGGCGCATGCTGGTGGAGTGCCTCTCCGTCGGTCGCGGCATCACCCTGCCCTCCAACAGCACAGGGGGCGTCAAGATGCTGGCCCTGGCCACCGGCGCCTACAGCCGCATCCGTCGCCAGTTCAAGCTGCCCATCGGCAAGATGGAAGGCATCGAAGAGCCGCTGGCACGCCTGGGGGGCAACGCCTACATCATGGGCGCCGCCGCCAAGCTGACGGTGACCGGCATCGATCTCGGCGAGAAGCCGTCCGTCATCTCCGCCATCGTCAAGTACCACCTCACCGACCGTGCCCAGAAGTGCATCATAGATGCCATGGACATCCACGGCGGCAAGGCCATCTGCATGGGCCCGAACAACTACCTGGCCCGCGGCTATCAGGGTGCTCCCATCGCGGTGACCGTTGAGGGTGCCAACATCCTGACCCGCAGCATGATCATCTACGGTCAGGGTGCCATCCGCTGCCACCCCTACGTGCTGCCGGAGATGCTGGCGGCCAGCCACCCGGACAAGGAGCAGGCGCTGAAGGAATTCGACAAGGCGGTGTTCAGCCACGTGGGCTTTGCCATCAGCAACCTGGTGCGCAGCTTCTGGCTGGGTCTGACCGGCGCCCGCTTCGCTGCTGCTCCTTACAAGGATCAGACCAAGGGCTACTACCAGCAGCTCTCCCGCCTCAGTGCCAACCTGGCCTTCCTGTCCGACATGGCCATGGGCACCCTGGGTGGCGAGCTCAAGCGCAAGGAGCGGGTCTCCGCCCGCCTCGGCGACGTGCTGAGCCAGCTCTATCTCGCCTCCAGCGCCCTCAAGCGCTATCAGGACGAGGGGCGCCAGCAGGCCGACCTGCCGCTGCTGCACTGGGCGCTGCAAGACGCCATGTTCAAGGCCCAGGAAGCCATCGACGAGTTGCTGCGCAACTTCCCGAATCGCTGGATTGGCCTGGCCCTGCGCGTCATCGTGTTGCCGCTGGGTCGCGACATGAAGCGTCCCTCCGACAAGCTGGACAGCCAGGTGGCCCGTCTGCTGCAGACCCCGAGTGCCACCCGCGACCGTCTGGCCGAAGGGCAGTACCTCACCCGCGAGGAGGGCAACCCCTTCGGGTTGCTGGAACAGGCCCTCGATGACGTGCTGACCGCCGAGCCGCTGTTTGACAAGGTGTGCAAGGCAGAGGGTCGCAAGCGTCCCTTCACCCAGCTGGACAAGGTGGCGGACGCCGGCCTGGCCCTGGGGGTCATCAACCAGACCGAGGCCGACCTGCTGCGTCGTGCCGAAGAGAGCCGCCTGCGCACCATCAACGTCGATGACTTCGACCCCATCGATCTGGTGGCCAACAAGGCGCTGTTTGAAGCGTCGGCCTATCACAGGGCAGCCTGATGCCATGAATGCCAAAACGCCTCCTTAATGGAGGCGTTTTTCATGCTGGCATCTGCCCGGCAACCCCGGAGGCAGAAAGAGCGATCGGCTGGATCATATTTTGGATATCAATCCGTTTCCTATCTTGAATGAAGCGGTTAAGGTAAGCACAGGATCACAAACAGGATTGCGTAATGGATGATCAAATCCTGATTATTGACGATGAAGAGCTGCCCCAGACAGCACCGCGACCCGCCGGCTGGAAGGTGATGATAGTGGACGATGAGCCCGAGGTGCATCGCATCACCAAGATTACCCTGAGCAAGTTTGAGTTCGACGGCAAGCCCATCGATTTTCTGCACGCCTATTCGGCCGCCGAGGCCAAGTCCCTGCTCGCCACCACCCCGGATGTCGCCCTGCTGCTGCTCGATGTGGTCATGGAAGCGGATCACGCCGGTCTGGAGGTGGTCAAGTTCGTGCGCGACGAGCTGCAAAACAAGATGGTGCGCATAGTGCTGCGCACCGGCCAACCCGGTCAGGCGCCGGAAGATGACGTCGTCACCAACTACGACATCAACGACTACAAGGACAAGACGGAACTCACCTCCCAGAAGCTGCGCACCCTGCTGCGCGCCAGCCTGCGATCCTACCGGGACATTCGCACCCTGGAGAGCAATCGCCAGGGGCTGGAGAAGGTCATCGAGGCCTCCAAGGGGATCTTCGAGCAGCGGGCACTGCGGCAGTTCGTCGAAGGGGCCCAGACCCAGCTCAGCGCCCTGCTCAACCTGGAAGAGTCCCAGATCTATGATGTGAAGCATCTGGCCTACGAGGTGCGGGATCAGGTGCTGGAGCCCCTGCTCAGCGACGGCCCGGCCCTGCGCCTCAGTGAAGCGCCGGCCATACTGCGCTGCGCCATGGACAAGGGCGCCAACGTCTACGACGGCAACCAGCTGGTGCTCTACTGCCAGAACCCCCGTCATCACCTGCTGTTCCACATCGAGACCACCCGTCCCCTCAGCCAGATGGATACCGGCCTGCTGAGCCTGTTCACCGAGAACATCATAGTGGCGCTGGAGAACATCCGGCTCAACGAGGTCATCGGCGACAACCAGCGCGAGATCATCTACCGCATCGGCGAGCTGGTGGAGAGCCGCTCCAAGGAGTCCGGCCTGCACGTCAAGCGGGTGGCGCTCTACACCGAGCTGTTCTGCCAGCTGCTGGGCATGAACGAAGACAGGTGCGAGCTCATCAAGCGCGCCTCTCCCCTGCACGACATCGGCAAGGTGGGGATCCCGGATGCCATCCTGCACAAACCGGGCAAACTCACCCCGGATGAGTGGGAGATCATGAAGACCCACGCCCAGCTGGGACAGGACATGCTCTCCGGCAGCGATCTCGCGCTGTTCCAGATAGGGGCCACCATAGCCGGGAACCATCACGAGAAGTGGAACGGCAGCGGCTACCCCCGCGGGCTAAAGGGAGAGGCCATCCCGCTGGAGGGGCGCATAGTCGCGCTGGCGGACGTGTTCGATGCCCTGGGGTCGGATCGCTGCTACAAGCAGGCCTGGCCACTTGATGAGGTGCTGGCGCTGATCAGGGCAGAGAAGGGAGAGCACTTCGATCCCCTGCTGGTGGACCTGATGCTGACCAACCTCGAGAGGTTCCTCGAGATCCGAGAACAGTACAAGGACGTCTATATCGGCGCCCACTGAGACGGGGGTCCTGCGAGCTGCCACCTCGCCATCATGCAGAAGCCGCCCACAGGGGCGGCTTCTTTGCTTTGCATTGAGCGCGTGCTACTGCTCCGGCAGATTGAGATCCAGCTTGGGCTCCGCCGCCGGGGTCGCGGCCTCGCTTTGTGCCTTCTGGGCCGCCATCGCCTTGTGCAGGGTGCGGCGCTTTTGCAGCAGGATGAAGCCACCCGCCCCCAGCAGGAGCAGCAACAGGCCGCCACCTCCCAGGGCCCAGGGCAACCAGACCGGGCTCTCCCGCTCCTCAAACCTGGCCTGGGCCAGTACCGCCGCCGAGGTGGGAGACGCCGCTGAAGGAGTGGGCGCCGGTGGCGGCATGATGGTGAACGACTTGACCGGCAGTTGCAGTTGCACCTCGCGGCCGAGCCGGGTGGTGCCAAACAGGGTCGCTTCCACCCTGTACTGGCCTGCCGCCTTGAGGGCGGAGAGATCGACGCCAAGGCGGGGCTCGGTTGCCACCGCATTGAAGGCCATGCTGACCCCTGCGCTGTCGATGGCCTTGCCCTGGATCACCACTGAGGCCGGATCCAGCTCGTCGGCATCGATGAGCAAGGAGAGCCTGGCCCCGGTATCGCCGGAAGGGGCATCCAGGGTGTAGCTCAGCGGCCAGGGGAAGAGCAGCACCTGCTGGGACTCGGCACGAGAGAACACCTGGTTGCCGGTACTGTAGAGGGCGCGATACTTGCCTGCCGGTACGTCCAGCACCGCCTCGGCGGTCAGCACGCCATCCCCGGGCACCTCGTCGAGCCCCTTGCCATCATCCAGATAGTGCCCGAGGGTCTCCTCGACGATGGGCTCCCCGCTCTGGGCCGCATCGTTGAACTGCTGCAGCTTCACCGTCATGCCGAGATCGGAGAGGTAGTAGTCCGCCCCCGGCGCCGCCCCGTCGATCAGCAGCCTGGATTGCAGCTTGACCCGCTCCCCCTGATAGAGGCGGGTCGGCAACGGCTCGCTCTCGAGCCGGATATCGGTGAGCAGGCGCACCCTGTTGTCAGGGTCCACCTCGCCGATGGCCTGCCAGGGGCCCGGCATGGGGTTGCGCACCGTGATGAGATCCTGATCCTGCTGCGTCAGCCAGCCCACATCCGGCGGCGTGACCTTGCCCACATAGAGCTTGCTGCCATCCGGCCGCACCAGGATCACCGACGGCGTGCCCGGCTTGCGCTTGATGATGAAGGTGATCTCCTTGACCCCGTAATCGATGCGAAAGCGGTTGTCGAGCAGCGGAATGTCGGAGGGGGCAAACACCTCGTTGGCCATGCCGGAGAGGGAGGTCAGCAGCAGCACGCCACCCCAGAGCGAACTCATTACCGCCACAGGCAGGCTCCCCCTTTCTTCTGTACCAGATCCAGCCTGGCCTCATGGGCGGCGACCACCTCGTCGCTGGCGCGCACCACCTTGAGGGGCGCGCGGTTGCTCTCCAGCCGGCGGATCCCGGTGTCCTGGTTGCTGTCATTCTCGTTGCTCTCGCTGGCCAGATTGAGCTTGGTCTGGCCACCCGTCATCAGCAGGTAGACGTCCGCCAGGATCTCCGCATCGAGCAAGGCCCCGTGCAGGGTACGGTGGGAGTTGTCGATGCCGTAGCGATCGCACAGCACATCCAGGTTGTTGCGCTTGCCGGGGAAAAGGTCCCGCGCCATCGCCAGGGTATCCGTGATGCCGCAGATGTCCGCCGTCTTGAAGTCGAGGCCGAGCTTGCTGAACTCATAGTCCATGAAGCTCACGTCAAAGGGCGCGTTGTGGGCGATGAGCTCGGCACCGCGGATGAAGGCGATGAAGTCGTCGGCTATCTGGCTGAAGGAGGGCTTGTCCGCCAGGAAGGCATCGGTGATGCCGTGCACGGCGATGGCCTCGGGGTCCACCAGCCGATCCGGCTTGATGTAGACATGGAAATGGTTGCCGGTCAGTTTGCGGTTGATCACCTCCACACAGCCGATCTCGACGATGCGGTGCCCGAGGTAGACGGGGCCGCCTGCCGTGTTCATGCCTGTGGTTTCAGTATCCAGAATGATCTGGCGATTCAGTTGGGGTGTGCTCATGATCGAATCCATGTCAAACTTCGGTTTTATTCGCTAGTTTACCCCAAGACACATGCTAAAAAAGATTGATTTGTATACGGATGGTTCCTGCCTCGGCAATCCGGGCCCCGGCGGCTATGGCGCCGTCATGGTCTATGGCCAGCACCGCAAGGAGTTGGCAGGGGGCTATCGGCTGACCACCAACAACCGGATGGAGCTGATGGCCGCCATCATGGGGCTGCGCACCCTGAACGAACCCTGCCAGGTTCGCCTGACCACAGACAGCCAGTATGTGCGCCAGGGCATCACCCAGTGGATCATCGGCTGGAAGAAGAAAGGCTGGATGACATCCAACCGCCAACCGGTCAAGAACGTCGATCTCTGGCAGGCGCTGGACGCGGAAGTGGCGCGCCACCAGATCGAATGGCTCTGGGTCAAGGGCCACTCCGGTCACCCGGAGAACGAACGCTGTGACGTGCTGGCCCGGGATGCCGCCAGCGGCAAGCAGCTCGCCGAAGACACGGGTTACCAGCCCTGAGATGCCGAAGCGTCTCTATCAATGAAGGGAACAGCCAGCGGTCTGCCGTGGCATCCTCGTCACCAGCCCTGGCGCGCCATGCCAGGCGCCGCCATCGACTCCGGCAGGCGCCAGCGACGGCGCACCGGGGTGACGGGGAAACGCCGCTTGCGGGCGGCTATCACATAGACAGAGGCAAAGGCCCTGCAGTAATCCCGCCCCAGGCTCTCCCGCCACCAGCCGATCCGGCTCTGCTTCCCCATGAAGGAGAAACCGAAGCGCTCGTCAAACATCACCTCGCACCCCAGCAGTTGCAACCAGTCGGTCACCCGGGCAGGGGTGAACATGCGGGCCGACCAGGGCAGGTGTTGTCGCATGAAGGGCAGGTAATGACCCAGGCCGACCAGGCTGGTGGGGTTGTAGCCGCTGACGATGAGCCAGCCGTCATCGGTCAGCACCCGCTCAGCCTCGCGCAGCACCTGGTGGGGATCCGGTGAAAAGTCGAGGCAGTGGGCGAGCAGGCAGGCATCCACGCTGGCGGTGCGGATCGGCAAGGCAAGGGGATCCCCCTTGATATCCAGCAAGCGCCCGCCGGGGGCAACACCTAGCTGGTGGCGAATGGTGGAGCTGCCGCAGGAGAGCTCGGCGCTCAGGGCGCCAATTTTCAGCAGATGGTAGCCAAACAGATGAGGGCACCAGTTGTCGAGCCGCTCCTGGAGCTCGGCCGCCACCCAGTCCCCCATGGGCAGTGCCGACCAGCTGGTCGGGATCGCGATCTGTTGTTCGGTACGTGCCAGCTGCATAATGGGACCAATCCGGGGTGCGAATGCCATCTTGTTATATAAGATCCCTTCCACAAAGAGAACACAAAGAGAAGCCGACCCATGTATACCGTCATCACAGTTCCCGCCTTCAGCGACAATTACATCTGGTTGATCCGACACGAAAATCACTGCCTGGTCGTGGATCCGGGCGAGGCGGCCCCCGTGCTGGAGCGGCTCGAGACCCTCGGGCTTGAGCTCGATGCCATCCTGCTGACCCACCATCATCGCGACCATGTGGGCGGCGTCACGGATCTGCTCCACCATTTCCCCCATGCCCGCCTCTATGGCCCCAAGCATGACCCCATGCCGGATCACCACGGCCAGTGGCTCGATGACGGGGATCAGATCAACTGGCACGGCCTGAGCCTGGATGTCCTCCACATCCCCGGCCATACCCTGGGCCACATCGCCTATCACGGCCATGGCATGCTGTTTTGTGGCGACACCCTCTTCAGTGCCGGCTGCGGCCGCCTGTTCGAAGGCAGCCCAGCCCAGATGTATGGATCCCTGCAGCGGCTCGCGGCCCTGCCCGATGACACCCTCCTCTATTGCGCCCATGAATACACCCTCTCCAACCTGCGTTTCGCCCATGCGGTCGAGCCGGACAACCTGGCGATCCAACGCCGGATCGGGGTGATCAGCAAGCTGCGTCAGCAGGGCCTGCCGAGTCTCCCCTCACGCCTGGGGGATGAGCGGCATTTCAATGTTTTTCTGCGCTGCAATGAGGACTCAGTGAAATTTTCTGCTGAGAAATACGCCCTTAAATGCTTGGAAAATCCAGAGGATACCTTCACCGTGCTGAGGGGCTGGAAGGACGTTTTTTGAACAAACCTTGATCAGGGGGCCATTGCCCCTTATGATGCGAGCTGTTTTTCAAGAGATGACCTGAGCGAGATGAAGCTACGAACGGCCTTATTGGCGGCGCTGTTTCTCAGCGGCTGTCAAAACCTGAGCCATCAGGATGACCGGGCGGTAACGGCAATCGAGCCGATCAAATCCCCCCAAGTCAGCAAGAAAACATACAAAAAACATTCGGCACGCTTCCTGTTCGGCGATGAACAGATTGAAGAGCTGGATGACACGGATAACCTGTGGGTGCGTATCAGCGATGATATGCAGCTGGACTCGCACGAAAATGCTCGTGTCCGCCAGCAACGTGATTGGTTACTGCGTAATGATAAGCATATGGCGACCATTGCCAGCCGGGCTGAGCCCTACCTGTATCTGATGGTAGAGGAAATCGAACGGCGTGAGCTGCCAATGGAGCTTATTACCATCCCCATGATCGAGAGCATGTTCGATCCCAATGCCCGCTCCCGCAGCAATGCGGTGGGTCTTTGGCAGTTCGTTCCTGCGACCGGCAAGAACTTCGGCCTGCGCCACGACAATTGGTATGACGGCCGCCGCGATGTATTGGCGTCCACCAATGCCGCACTGGACTACCTGGAGTACCTGAACCGTTTCTTCGACGGCGACTGGCTGCAGACGCTGGCCGCTTACAATGCCGGCGAAGGCCGGGTACGCAACGCCATAATCCGCAATCAGAAGGCCGGTCGGCCGACCGATTACTGGTCGCTGGACCTGCCCCGCGAGACCCGGATGTATGTGCCCAAGATCCTGGCCATGGCCGACATGATCCGCAATGCGGACAAATACAATGTCACCCTGCCGGTGCTGGCCAACAAGCCGCAGCTGCGGACCATCAACACAGGTGGCCAGATCGATCTGAACGTGGCGGCCCAGCTGGCAGGCGTCTCTGCTTCCCAGCTCAAGGCCCTCAATCCGGCACTCAAGCGTGGCATGACCTCGCCGCGAGGCCCCTACAACCTGTTGGTACCCATCGAGTACGCCGACACCCTGGAGCTGGCTCTGGCCGATCTGCCCCAGCGTGAACGTACCCGTGGCGTGCGCTCCTACCAGGTCACCAGCGGCGATACCCTCTCCCGCATCGCCCAGAACCACGGGGTGAGCGTGCAGCAGCTCAAGCTGGCCAACAATCTGCGCGGCAACAATCTGCGCCGTGGCCAGAGCCTGGTGATCCCCAACGGCGGCACCGCTAGCCAGGTCACCCGCAGCAAGCCCCAGCAACTGGCAAGCCGCAGTGGCAGCAAGATCCAGTATCAGGTGCGTTCGGGTGACAATCTGTGGAGCATCAGCCAGGCCCACGGGGTGACCCACGCCGATCTGGCCAAGTGGAACGGTCTGAGCGCCAAGTCAGCCCTGAAACCGGGCATGAAGCTGGTGGTCTGGCCCAAGCAGGGCAAGGGCAGCAACAAATCCATGGTCTATCAGGTGCGTCGCGGGGATTCCCTCTCCTCCATCGCCGCCCGCTTCCAGGTCGCCGTCAACGACGTGATGCGCTGGAACCAGCTCGGCAAGAGCGACTACCTCAAGCCGGGGCAGGAGCTGACCCTGTTCGTGAAGAACAACAGCTGATCGCTTCTCACCGAATAAAAAAATACCCCGCGAGTGCGGGGTATTTTTTTGTCTGCATAAACCAGCCGAAGCCAATCCCCCTTGTTGGGAGTCAGACTCAGGGAGTGATGGCCTGGGCCGCGAACCGCGCCATGATGGGATTGTGATCCGAGGCATCGGTGGCCGGCGAGCTCACCTCCACCAGGTCCAGGTTGCGGTAGTAGAGGTGATCCAGCGGACGGCCGAAGGCGGTACGGCGCAAGTCGGGCACGGGGATGGCCTCCTGCAGGCCGAGCTCGCCGACCAGCTTGTTCAGCCAGAACTCGCGCTTGTCGCTCCAGGTGTTGAAGTCTCCCCCCAGGATGACAGGGCCCTGATGGCGATGGATCAAGGCGGTCAGATCGTTGAGCTGTTCGCGGAAGGTGGCCATCCCCAGCTCGAAGTTGACCGCATGCAGGTTGACCACCAGCACGCCGTCAGGATCCCCCTGCAAGGGGTAGAGGCTCACCAGACCGGACTTGGGGATGCGCAGCAACGGCTCGGGGGAGCGCACGCCACAGACGAAGGCCTGCGGCGTCTTGGCCACCGTCATGACACCGAAGGAGACGCCGCCCTGGGTGAACGCCTGCAACTGCTGCCACTGGAAGTCGCCGGCACGCAGCCATTGCAGCATCTCGGGCCGGGTCGCCGACTCCTGCAACAGCACCAGATCCTGGGACTTGGCATATTCATCCAGCCCTTCGCGCCAGTTCTTGCGCTGCCCCTTGTAGAGATTCCAGACGGTGATGCCAAACTCGCGGGGCAAGGCGGTGGAGGCCAGCGCCACCAGGGGGGGCTTCTGGCAATCAACGCCGGGCACTATGCCCGCCGCCGTGACCAGGTGATCCTGATCCGGCACCTCGAAACAGCCAACCAGTCCCAGCGTCAGCAGGGAAGTCCCCAGAATCCGATAACTATTTTTCATTGGCTAACAATCACCTGCCTCTGCAAGGCGCCATGATCCTCACAGAGGTCATGGACGCCGACTAGTCTCATTATTCGTGTCCGGCCCGACTCATCCATGAGGGATCCCGCAATGGCGAGACAGCACCAGTACCGCGTGACATTTTATGATCAACAAGGAACCTGTCATCAAGTGGAGCTTTCCACCGTCTATCAGATCAGACGGGATCCCCAGTGCGATCTCTGCCTGTTCGACACGGATCAGTGCGTCGGCTCGGAAGAGATGCTGGAACGCATGATACGGCAAAAAACCGGGCTTGAGCAGGAAATATCCATCATCAACGCCCGGCTCATCTGAGCAGGTTCAGACCGGAACGGGACGGGATTTGCCCTGATCGTCGATGGCCACGTAGGTAAAGACCCCTTCCGTCACGCAGTAACGCTGGGCCTCATTCTCCCGCAGCACCGGCTTGACCCAGACCTCCAGCTTGAGGCGCATGGAGCTGCGCCCGACCTTCAGGCAGCGACCATAGCAACACACCACGTCGCCCACCTTGACCGGACTGTGGAAGGTCATGCCCTCCACCGAGACGGTACAGATGCGTCCTTTTGCCAGCTCCTTGGCCATGATGCCCCCACCTATATCCATCTGGGACATGATCCACCCCCCGAAGATATCGCCATTGGGGTTGGTATCGGCTGGCATCGCCAGGGTTCTCAGCAACAGCTCCCCATCGGGATGACGCTTTGTCTCTTCCATCATTACCGCTCTCTCTATATGGATGGCGGCATGATAGGGGGCGATCCCGCCCTTGGCAAACCTCAATTGCCGAGCGGACCCGCGCCACGCGGGGCTCCCGTGCCCAACCACATGCAAAGAAGACCAGGTTGAAACCCATCCTGACTCAGCCTTGCAAGGACGCCTGGGCGGCAAACCAGTGGGCCGGATCCGGCCAGCGGTAGACAAAACCCAGTCGCTGGCAGATGCGATCTCCCTCGATGGGAGAAAAGTCCCCCGCCGGCTCGATGAACTGCGGGGGCGCCAGCCCGAGCAGACGGCTCGCGAAGGGATAGAGCTGCTCCCGGCGCGGGTGGACCGGGGCGCTCAGGTTATAGGCGTCCCCCTCCTGCCCCGCCGCCAGCATCAGCTGGCAGGCCGCCACCACATCGTCCAGATGCACCAGGTTCACCGCCTGCCCTCCCCCCGCCAGCGTCTTGCCCGCGAGGAAGCGCCCGGGGTGTCTGTCCGGACCGTAGAGGCCGGCCGGGCGCAGCACCATGGCGCAGGCAAAGCCTCCCTCCTGGACAGCCAGTTCTGCCGCCCGCATCCGCTCTCCCCTGGCGCTGGCCGGACTCGGGGTCTCATCCTCCCCCTGCCCTGGCGCCCACACCGAGGTCGCGCTGATAAAGAGCACCTTGCCAGCGCCGGCCGCCCTGGCCAGCTGGCACAGCCGAGCCACCGACGCCGGGTAGTCTTGGGTCTTGCTGGGGGGGACGCAGATCACCAGATCGCGGCAGCGAAACGGCAGCGGGCCCGCCATGTCCGGGGCCAGCAGCAGCGGCCAGGCCGCGATGCCCCCGTCACGCAACCGGGTCGCCTTCTCGAGGGAACTGACCGTCACGGCGACGGACTGACCCTGCGCCTGCAACGCCCTGGCCAGGGGCAACCCCAGCCAGCCTGCTCCCACTATTCCCGTCTGATACTCGTGTTCGGTCGTCATTGGCAAAATCCTGACAAAAAAAAACGGCCATCCATGATGACCGTCGAAAGTAACGAAGGAAATAGCCGGATGAACCGGTTACCTCCCACAGCGGGAAAATCGGGAGCGCACGCTCCTAATTCGTGGGCCTATCCTAGTGGCAGCGCGGTCAAAAAGCTTTGAAGCGGATCACAGTTGAAAAGGATTTCTGAAAGCGCTTTCACCGTTTGATGAAAAAGCTGGCCCGCTTGGGGCCAACTTCATGGCTCAGGCCACGGACTCCCGACGCACCAGTTCCGCTTCAAACTTGAGCGCTAGACCCTCTACCGGCTTGTGATCCAGCAGGCGCAAGGCCAGCTCGGCGGCCCGCTCTCCCATCTCCTCGATGGGGTAGCGCACCGTGGTGAGCTTGGGATAGATGTAACGGGCATAGGGTATGTCGTCGAAGCCGACCACCGAGACCTGCTGCGGTATCTTGTAGCCCCGCTCCAGCAGGCAGGAGATGGCCCCCGCCACCATGGCATCGTTGAAGCCCAGCACGGCCGTGAAGGGAACGCCGCGCTCCAGCAGCTCGCTCATGGCCACATAGCCCCCCTTCTCGTCGGCGAAGGCGCGACCGATGAGGGCAGGATCCAGCTCGATGCCGGCCCGTTGCAGGGCGACACGATAGCCGGCCATCCGCTGCTGGCCATCGACGAACTCCTCGTCATCCGAGGTGATGAAGGCGATCCGGCTGTGCCCCGCGTCCAGCAGGTGCTGACAGGCCGTGGTGATGCCCGCCTGGTTGTCGAGCCAGACGCAGCGCTCCTCGCAGCCCGGCACCTGACGATTGATGAAGACGATGGGGGTGGACCCCGACGCCAGCTCGCTCAGCTCTTCGTCCGGCAGCGCCTTGCTGTGCAGGATCAGGGCGTCGCACTGGCGTTGCAGCAGCGCCTGGATGGCGTGACGCTCCCGGGCCGCGTCGTGGTTGCCGGAGACCACTATGGTGAACTTGTTCGCCTTGTCGACCATGCTCTCGATGCCACGCATCATCTGGGCGAAGAAGGGGCCACCACAGAGATCCCCAACCAGGACACCGATGCAGTTGGAACGCTTGCTTACCAGGGCCTGGGCGAAGCTGTTTGGACGAAAACTCAGCTCCTTCATGGCCGCGAGCACGGCCTCGCGCTTCTCGGGTGCAACCTGCGCCGTGTTGTTGATGACTCGCGACACCGTCGAAATGGACACATTCGCCAGCTGAGATACGTCTTTGATCGTTGCCACTCTCAATTCCTTTGTTGGGGAAGCCTGTCTGTGTTGATCGGGCATTATATCGAACCAGTCAGACCAAGACGCGGCGCCCGATCACCTGACAGGTTTCCTTTTGTAACAAAGCTTAAGGGATAATAACCATTCTGAGGCAAGAATGGGAGGCAGTCGCTGACGCGACTGCCTCGGTTCTCAATAGGCGTGATTGAGCTCGCGTTCCGACATGAAACGCAGGGGCTGCTGCAGCTTGTGCTGGTAGATGAGATCGAAGGAGAGCACGTTCTGGACGTAGTTGCGCGTCTCTTTATAGGGGATGCTCTCAACCCAGACATCCATCGGCTTGTTGGTGCTCTGATCCCGCCAGCGCTTGACCCTGCCGGGGCCCGCATTGTAGGCCGCCGCCGCCAGGATCCGGTTGCCGTCATAGACGTCCAGCAGCCGCTTGAGGTAGGCGCTGCCGAGGCGGATGTTCATGGCGGGATCGAACAGCTGCTGCTCGTTGCGATAGGGCACCCCCAGCTTGCTGGCGGTCTCCCTCGCGGTGGCCGGCATCAGCTGCATCAGGCCACGCGCCCCGACCGGCGACTGCGCCAGCGGATAGAGGGCGCTCTCCTGACGGGAGATGGCGTAGAGCAGGCTGGTGTTCATGGTGCGCTCCTGCGCCATCTGGGAGAAGGTGCGCTTGAGGGGCAAGGGGAAGCGCAAGTCGATCGCATCCCAGGCCTCGGCCCGGATGCTGGAGAGGATCGCCAGCTCGTGCCAGCCCTGGTTGAGGGCGATATGACCGAACTCCAGGCGCTGGGCCACGGGGTTGCGATCCATGTTATGGATCCACTCAGAGCGTGCCGCCGTGATCTCGTTCATCGCCAGCAGTTCGCGCACCCGCACCAGGAAAGGCCAGCGGCTGCTGGCGGTGCGCCAGTCCGGCACCTTGTGCCCCACGCTCTGGTTCTTGATGCGATAGGGCACACCGGTGCGCTGCGCCGCCATGAAGCCATAGAAGCCGCGCAGATTGGCGGTCTCGAGATAGAGCTCCCGCGCCGGTTTCTGCCGCCCCTGCACCTCCAGTGAGCGTGCCAGCCAGTAGCGCCAGCGATCCTCCTTCTGCAGTGCCATGGGCATCCGCTTGACCCAGCCTTCGAGGCCGCGCCAATCCTGCTCCCAGATGGCGAGCCGTGCCCGCAGCTCCACCAGCTCGGCATCCTTCATCCGCACCAGGGTCGCATCCAGCCAGCTGCGCTGGGCGAGGGAGCGATCGAGCAGCAGGCGGCGGGCGGCGGCGCGCTCCACCCGGGCAACCTCGGCCTGGTTCAGGCCGAAGCGGCGCTTCATCTCCCCCAGCTGGCGCAGGGCGGGCTCGGGTTGCTCGTTGGCATAGCGGGCCAGCCCGAGGGAGAGCAGCTGCCTCGACTGCGGCGCCGTCGAGAAGGAGGCCGGGTTCATCGCCCTGGCCGGTTGATCAAACAGGGCTATCATCTGATCCCCATAGGGTTTCAGACTGCCCCCCAGCTGGGCGCCGAGGTGGCGGATGAGATTGGGGTTCTGCGCCTCGAAGGCCAGGTTCATCCGCTGCCAGATCTTCTCCTGGGTGCGCAGGCCCGCCTGCTGCCAGAGCTGGAACAGGGGATCGCAGGCATCGGGTCTGGACTGGCCGCTCAGCCAGAGCTTGCCCGCTTCCTGCAGGGCCTCGCTCTTGTGGCCGGTGTAATAGCGGGCCTGGTAGTGCATGCAGAGCAGATCGGTAGAGTTCGGCTTGGCCGGGTAGAAGCGCAGGAACTGGGACCACTGCTGGCTCTGGGCCAGGTAGGTGAGGTAAGCGCGCTCCAGACGGTTGGACTGGGGGGTATCCCCGTGCTGGCGGATGAAGCGGGTCACGTCGTCGTAGTCTGCCGCCCCGGGCCGGAACGCCAGCTGGTAGTAATCCAGATAGGGCAGCAGCGGATAGTGGTTGAGGCGGGCGCGGATCTGCTGGAAGCGCTCCTGATCATTGGCACGCACGGCGTCATAACCCTCGCGATAGAGGGACTGCTCCATGGTTTGCGCAAAGACGGGGGCCACTAGCCCTGGCACACACAACGCCGAAAAGATGATTCCCTGCACGGCTTTCACGAAAGGCATTCTCCCTTAAGAAGAGGCATAACCACCGCCCGCTGGCGGTGGTGAGATACCTTCATTCTACCCGTTAAAGATGGGCGCTACGCCACACTATTTTTGTCGGCAGGGGCGGCGCGATCATGGCGGCTCAGGCGGCTGATGTAGCGCTCCAGATAGGGCACGGGCAGCGGCTTGGAGGCGAGATAGCCCTGGAAGAAATGGCAGCCCTGCGCCTGCAGGAACTCCAGCTGCTGGCGGGACTCCACCCCCTCGGCCGTCACGTTGAATCCCATGTGACGGGCCATGGCGATCACCGCCTCTACGATGGCCATGTTGTCGCCATCCTTGGGGATGTCCTGGATGAAGGAGCGGTCGATCTTGAGCTCATCGGCGGGCAGCCGCTTGAGGTAACTCAGGGAGGAGTAGCCGGCGCCGAAATCGTCGATGGCGAAGCTGATGCCAAGGGTCTTGAGCTCGGCCATCTTGCTGATGGTGTCCTCCGCATGACCGAGTACCACGGACTCGGTGATCTCCAGGTTCAGGCAGGAGGGATCCATGCCGGTGGCGGCCAGCACATCGTGGATCCGATCGACGAAATCGTGGGCATGGAACTGCTTGGCACTGACGTTAACCGACAGCTGGGGCACGTGGATCCCGTTCTCCTCCCAGGAGACATACTGGGTACAGGCCTCATGCAACACCCAATTGCCGATGTCGACGATGAGATCCGTCTCCTCGGCGATGGGGATGAACTCGGCGGGAGAGACCAGGGCACGGCCAGGCGGCTGCCAGCGGATCAGCGCCTCCACCCCTATGATGTCCCCCCCTTCGACCATGTGCTGAGGCTGATAGTGAAGGGTCAGCTCCTGATTGTTGAGGGCGCTGCGCAGCTCGTTGTGAATGAGCAGGCGCCTGTCCGCCTGCAACTGCATGGAGGCATCGAAGAAACGCCGGGTCTTGCGACCCGCCGACTTGGCCTGGTACATGGCGGTGTCGGCCTGCTTGAGCAGATCCCCGGCCTCCTGCTCCCTTCCGGGGAAGAGCGTGATGCCGACGCTGGCCCCGATGTGCAGCACCTGGCCCCCGTGACTGTAGGGGGCGGCAATCTCGCCGATGAGCCGCTCGGCGATGAGATCGGCCTGCATCTCCGCCTGGGGCGGGCTGATGGAGAGGCCGGGCAGCAGCAACACGAACTCGTCGCCGCCGAGCCGGGCCAGACAATCCCCCTGCCGCACCAGCCGCTTGAGGCGATTCGCCACCTCCTTGAGCAGCCAGTCGCCGGTGGCATGGCCGAGGGAGTCGTTGATGGTCTTGAAGTGATCGAGATCGATGAACAGCAGGGCGCCGATCAGGTGCTCGCGGCTCGCCTCGCTGAACGCCTGGGCCAAGGTCTCGTGAAGCTGGCGGCGATTGGGCAAACCGGTCAGCTCGTCGTAATAGGCGAGATCCTGGATGCGGCGCTCCGCCGCCTTACGCTCGGAGATGTCTTCGAAGAAGATGACGTAGTGGCTGATGCCTCCCTTGTCATCCTGCACCGGCGTGACGATTTCCCACTGGGGGTAGACATGGCCGTCGGCGTGCAGGCGCAGCGTCTCTCCCTGCCAGCGATCCAGGGCGTTGAGCTCATAGCCGAGCCCCCCGAGCCCGGACCAGAGGTCGTTGCCAAGGTGCAGGCCTATCACCCCCTGGCTGTCGAAGCCGGTGATCTGGCTGAAGGCGTAGTTGACCCGCAGGATCTTGAAGTCCGGATCCGTGATGATGATGCCTTCATGGGTTTCGAACGCCACCGCAGAGAGTCGCATCAGGGCGTCGCTCTGCAGACGCTCCAGCTCGGCCACCATACGCACCGAGAAGATGGTCAGCACGGATCCCAGATCGGCGGTCTGGGTCTGGTTCGGGAACAGCAGGGCGAGATGGCCCAGGATCTGGCCACTGCGATCCAGCAGGGGCTGCGCATAGTAGTGCTGGCCAGGGGGCAGGCAGGTGCAGCCGGTCAGGGGCTCGCTGATGGGGGTCGCACTGGCGGCGCCCCGATAGAGCTGCTGGCAGGGCATGTCCGCCAGGGCGTACTCCTTGAAGTCGATGCCGTGGCTCGCCAGCACCCTGAGCCGGTCAAGGCCCACCCGCTCCGTCAGCCAGACCGCGTTGGCCCCCAGGATATGGGCCAGCTCGTTGACCAGGGTATGGCAGAAATCGAGGCCAGTCCTCGCGGAGAGCGCCTGCGCCAGCTGGGCCAGCAAGGGGGCTTGCAGCAGGGGAAGCGGCGGGGCCAGGCTGGCGGGCGGCTCGGCGCGGCTGGCGGCGTTGTGAGCCATCTCCAGGGGCGCCAGCCAGCCGCAGCAGAGCTGCTGGGCCGGCACATACTGGCCGTACCAGAGCACGTGATGCACTGTGCCTGCCTCATCGCTGAGGTGACCGATAAACTGGCCGGGCTGGCCCGAATGGTGGAGTCTTGCGAGAAAATCGGCGAAACCGGATTCATCTTCTGGCGCCAGCTGGCTGGCCCAGGGATGAGCCCCCTCCCCTTGCCAGGGCTGGCAAGAGAGATGATCGGACAGACTCCACTGCTCATGCTGCCGATCATAAAACCACATCATCTGGGTGGCTTGTTGCTTCATTTACAACTCCAACACTACAACCACGTTATCCACCCCGACACATGCAGAAAAGCATATCCGTTTGTGCGCATATCTCCACCGGCGCATGGCAATCCTTTTGCGATGCGATAAACGATGTGGGTAGAGAAAATGCGAGACTGAGCGGTGAAAACCAGACATCGGGTCGACACAAGGCGCTGCCAAGGGGGGACAGAAACGATCCTATTCGCGCATACTGCCTGCCCGTTTCGCTGAGCTCAAGCGGTTTTTGGCATGAAACGGGAAAAGCTCACAATTTAGGGATTGCCGGATCACCAAGGGGATATTTTGTGATGCAGATCACATTTTGATTCGGCCACATGGGTAATCTGAGGGTGAAGACACAAGCAAGACGACCCGAAGGGGGCCAATATGAAAATCGAAATGACCAGTAAAATCATCGACATTACCCCAGCCATCCGCGAGCGCATTGAATCCCGTTTTGAAAAGCTCGAGCGTCTTCAGGTGCCTCTTATCACACCCCATGTGATCATCTCCAAAGAGCGTTTGATGTATATCGTCGAAGCCACCGCCGGCATTCCCAACGGCAAGTTGTTTGCGCAGGCAGAGCACGAGGATCTGTATGCCGCCATCACGGATCTGGGCCAGAAGCTGGAGCGCCAGCTCAATCGCCATATCGAGAAACCCCTCGCCCGCCGCGCGGCAGTCGCTGGCAAGGACGTTCCCGAGGTGGACGAAGCCGACGCCTAATCCCGGTTATCCCATCCATTGCGCAAGAAGGCGGGTCATCCCGCCTTTTTGCATCTTCTCTCTGCGCCTCTGGTATCAGGCCAGCCAGCGCAAGCGAGCATCCACCCCCCGCGTCAGATCATCCAGCAACGGCAGCATCAGCAAGGGATCCTCCCCCCTGGGCTCGGAGGCGAGCTTGCCCTGCCAGCGTTCCCGCCCGAGAGCAGACAGATTGTCATACACGGCGGGATCCAGCGCCGGTGTCCGGTTGACCACCGGGGGAGATCGCAACGCCAGCCAGAGCCGCACATCGGCCATGCAGCCCCCCTGCTGCAGGCGCTCGTTGAGTGCCCAGGCGCCGGATTCCCCCGGCTCGCCCGCCAAGGCGGCCTCGGGCATCAAACCGAAACGGGTGCGCCATGGCTGTGCTGGCGGTGCCGCCGTCGGGGCGGACCCAAACCAGGGTTGCTCCTCGACCGCATCGGTCAGCAGCGCCAGGTGCAGCCTGAAGTCGGCCCTGTCTCCCTGACGGAGATCCTGGTTGAGCCGCTGGCCCAACTGGGCTTCATCGACGAGCAATCGATCACGAATCGCACTGGGCAGCATGGGATAAATCTTGGAAATGAGGGTTTCATTGCTTATCGGCCGTCAACCCAATCCTTTAAGCATTAAAAATCCCTGCCAAGGGGTTCACAAGCGCGACAGATCTGTTAGTATGCGCCTCGCACTTGGGGAGGGGTTCCCGAGCGGCCAAAGGGATCAGACTGTAAATCTGACGGCTCTGCCTTCGAAGGTTCGAATCCTTCTCCCTCCACCATTCAAGTGCCACAATCAGGTCATGCCCTGTGGAGGGGTTCCCGAGCGGCCAAAGGGATCAGACTGTAAATCTGACGGCTCTGCCTTCGAAGGTTCGAATCCTTCTCCCTCCACCATTCTTCTTAAGACCCGGCCTGGCGCCGGGTTTTTGCTTTTCAGGGCATCCCTGCCCTGCCAGAATGCACCATGAAAAACGGGAGGCCAAGGCCTCCCGTTTTCGTGCTCATCCCCTTCACAGGGTGAAGCGATAGAAGATGTCTACCGCCTGGGCCACCCCGCTCATGGCCTGCAGATAGAGTCTGGGCATCAGCTCGTAGCGCAACTTGAACTCGGCGATGGGGCTGAACACCCCGACGCCGTACTGGAACTGCAAGCCAGGCAGCAGGTAGGCAGACAGGGTCACCTGGGTATCATCACCGCTCCCTGCGGTGTCGAGTGCCACATCGCTCATGCCCAGCGACTCCCCGATGCTGGAGACCACCCCACTCGCCTGGCTCACCGCCCCCGCCACCAGCAGGCCGTTGAAGCCACCATCCTCGCCACTGGTCTGCAACCCCTTGCCGCGCAGCAGGTAGGAGAGCTGCTCGGACTGCGCCATCTGCGGCTCGGAATAGACGGTGATCTTCGGCTTGGCCGCCGGCCCCGTCACCCGGACCCCGACGGTGACGTTGTCCTCTATGGTGTCGGGATCCCGGTAGGTCTCTATGTTGAGATAGGGCTGATCGATGGGGCCGGAGAAGAGGATCCGTCCCTCCTTGATGATGAGGTTCTGACCATAGGCCTTGAAGCGTCCATCTTTCAGCTCCAGCTGACCATTGCCCGACATGGGCTTGGAAGGATCCTGGCGAATGCCGAGCGCCCCCGTCACCTTGGTCTTGAGCCCCATGGCCTCCAGCCGGACATCGTCACCGAGCCGGATGGCGAGCTTGATCTCCATCGGCAGGGGCTCCGCCTTGGGCACTGGCGGCAGATCGTCATAGATGACGGTCACGTCATCCGAGACCGCCACCGCACTCTCCGGCAAGGTCTTGACCAGGATGCGCGACCAGGGGATGTCCACCTGACCGCTGACCCTGGTCTCCTCCCCCAGGGAGATGGCGATGTCAGGCGTCACCCTGACCCGACCCATGCCCGGGTACTGGGCTTCCAGATCCTTGCCCTTGATGGTGAGACTGCCGGTCACCGGCAGCCTGGCCCAGCTCAGCCAGCCCCCCAGCACGAGCGGCCCCTTGCCCACCAGCATGGAGCCGTCGAGTTCGGCCCGGTTGCCGTCTATCTTGAGGCGGGTCACCAGCCTGGAGAGGGTCACCATGTCGGAGTGGGTCTGCACCTCCCCCTCCAGCAGGTTCAGCTCACCGTACAGCAGGGGCGCCGCCAGGGTGCCATCGAAGCGGGCATCCGCCGAGATGAAGCCTTGCAGGGAGCGCACCTCGGGGATGAGGGGGGCAAAGGTCGCCAGCTTGAGGTCGTCAAACTTGAGCTGACCCGACAGCTGGCCACGGCCCGCTGGCTCCTTTATCAGCAGATCCGTGTCTATGTTGCCTATCTGTCTGGAGGCGAAATCGAGCCGGATGGCGGCCTGCTGGCGTTCGAAATCGACCCCGAGCTCGAGGCGCTGGTACTCGGTCTTGATCTCGTCGGCCACCAATGTACCCGGCGTGGTGCGCACTGTGGCGTGCAGGGTCGGCTGGCTGCCGCGCCAGCTGGCGCGGCCGTCCGCCGACAGCACCGCCTGCCAGCGGAAGTTGTCCGGCAACCAGGGGCGCAGCCGCTTGAGATCGAACTCGCTCAGGGCAAACTCCAGGCTGCCCTGGGCGGCCGAGATCTGGCTGCCCTTGACGCAGAGGCTGGCCTTCTGGGAGCCCAGGCAGAGATCCCCCATGGTCAGTTGTTGTCTGGGCAAGTCCAGATCCAGGGACCAGGGGGCGGTCAGGGACCAGCGCTTGAGCGGGGTCTTCACCTTGAGCTCGGAGAGGGTGCCGCGCCAGCGATCCCCGCGCAGGCTGCCATTCAGACTCAGATCCGCAGCCACCGGATCCCCCTTCATGGTCAAGGTGAGCCCGTGGCGGTCGAGATCGCCACTCAGGTTCAGGGCTATCTTGGAGAGTGCCGTCGTCCCCTGCACCAGGCTCGCCACCGTCAGGGCCAGCTCGCCGGCCGGTTTCTCCCCCACCAGGGCGTTGCCCTTGATGACAGTCTCTTTCAGCACGGTTCCGGCATAGGAGAGGCGGCTCGAGACCAGATCCGCATTCACCCTCGGCGCCTGCTGGCTGCCGGTGACGCGCACCTGTCCCTTGAGGTCGCCCCCAAGGCCGGGGTAGATGCCGCCGAGCTTGGGGGCATCTATCTGGGCATCCAGCTTCCAGGCCTGGGCGGTGAGCGCCCCCTTGGCCTGCAACTGGTTGGGACCGCTTTGCAGCGCCAGGGCCGGGATGGTCCACTCCATCTTGTCGTTGCCGCTGAGGGCGCCCTTGAGCGCCAGCGGATACTGGTTGAGCTTGCCGTCCACCTTGAGCTCCGGCAGGGCCAGCTGCCAGTGGCCCGCCTCGTCAAGCTCGAAGCGGCTCGCTATCTTGCCCGCCAGCGTCCCCTTGATCTCGGGCACCAGCTCGGCCGGGTTGATCCCCTTGAATTCGGTGGTCCCCTGCCACTGGACACCCTTGCGCCAGGCGAGCTTGCCATCGAGCCTGAGCTCCCCCTTCAGGGCGCCCAGCAGCAGCTTTATCTGGCTCAGCTGCTCCAGATCCCCCTTGCCCGAGAGCGCCAGCTTGAAGGGGGGCACGTCCGTGCCCTTGCCGGCGGTGTCGAGTGCAAACTGATAGCCAGAGAGCTTGCCCTTGGCGCTCAGGCTGCCCTTGTCCAGCCGATAGCTCGGCTCATCCTTGGCCGGTTTGTGCAGCGGCCAGCCGAGGCTCTTCCAGTCCAGCGCCAGATCGAAGGGCAAGTCGGGATCCAGCGTCGCCAGCGTCCCCTTGAGGTTGGCCGCGATCGGTCCCTTGGCCTTGAGCGCCAGCCCAAGCTTGCCCACGGAGCCATCCAGGGTCAGGTTCGCCTGCTCGGTGTCGAGCTCCCACTGCTTGAGCCCCTTGCGGGCCTTGGCATCCAGGGTCAGGGCGAGGGGATAATCCGAGGTCAGGCTGACATGGCCCTTGAGCGCCAGATCCGCCATGGCGTGGCGCAAGGAGAGCTCACGCACCTCGATGCGCGCATCCTGGGCCTTGGCCGACAGCAGCAGCTTGTCGAGCCCCTCGACGAGCTCCCCCTGCTGATAGCGCACCCGGGTCGCCGCCAGGCCTTCCAGCTGGATGGGGAATGGCAGGCGGATCTCGGGCAGCTGGATGGGGGCGGCCGCCTCTGGCTTCGCCTTGGCGGTTGCGGTCTCCTTGGGCTCGGCCTTGGTCGCGCCCTGCGCCTTGGCCGTCTTGCTGGCGGCCGGCTTGGCCGCCTCGTCGGCAGCAGGGGCCTCGGCCAGGGTCACGTTCAGGCCATCGAGCACGGGCCCGCGCACTATGAGCCCCTTGCGATCCAGGGTGGCGCCGATGTCGAGGGCGGCCAGGGTCACCCCAACGCCGGGGACGGCCAGGTCCAGATCCGTCACCTTGAGGCTGTCCACCTGGATGCGCAGTGGCAACGGGCGCCAGACGAAGGGCTCGGTGGGCTCTTCCGGCACAGGCTCAGCGTCGGCGACCTTCACCACAGGGTGGGTGACCGTCAGGGACTTGATCCAGAGCTTGCCCTGCAGCAGCTTGCCGAGATCCCAGTCCAGCACGGCCCGCTCGACGGTGACATCCACCAGCTCGTCCTGCCAGCCGACCCCTTCCAGGGTCCAGCCATAGCCGAGTTGGCCCGCCACCAGCTCCCCCTTGAGGGAGGGCAGCGCCCCTTTGGCCTGCTGCCACAGCCACTTGTTGCCCTGATGGGTGAAGCCCAGCAGGCTGACGCCGATGAGCAGCAGGAAGACGAGCCCCATGAGCCACAAGAAAATACGCTTTACCCAGATCACAGCGCAGACTCCCGAGAAAGAGGCAGCCGCAGCGGCCAGGAGAGAGAAGAGAGAGGATGAGTGGGTTCAAACCGGATCATAATTCGGGCCCCAGCGCGAAATGCAGCCGCAACGGCTTGTCCTCCTCGGAGATGGCCACCGCCAGATCCAGCCTGACCTGGCCGATGGGCGTCACCCAGCGCACCCCGACCCCGGTGCCTATCTTCCAGGCCTCGCTGTAGTCCACGGTGGCCGTGCCGCCATCCACGAACAGGGCGCCGAGCCACTTGTCGCTGAAGCGGTAGTTGTACTCCAGGCTGCCCACGCTGGTGTAGCGCCCGCCGGTGAGCTTGCCATCCTCGTCCTTCGGCGAGACCGTCTCATAGCCGTAACCACGTATGGTCTGATCGCCGCCGGTGAAGAAACGCAGGGAGGGTGGCACCAGGGAGAAGTCATCCCCTATGATGGCCCCCTGCTCGACCCGCATCAGGAAACGGTGATCCTCCCCCAGGGTGCGCAGCCACTTGCTGCGCCCCCACACCCGCATGAAGTTGATGTCCGAGCCCCAGTAGGGGCTGGAGAATTCCGTCGTCAGTTGCTGACGATCCCCCCACTCCGGCACCAGGCCGCCGCGCACCCGCAACCGTGACCAGGAGACCCCGGGGATCAGCAGCAGACTGTTCCCCTCGTCGTTGCCCTGCACGTAGCGCTCGTTCTCCAGCCGGATGAAGACGTCCCTGTCCCAGCTCTCCGGCCGCCGCTTCCAGCGGTGCACACCGAAGGTGGCCAGATCGGATCGGGTATCGTTGTTGTCGGTGTACTGGTAGCCGGCCTGCAGGGAGTAGTAGTCCCGCAGCGGGTTGCCGACCGGGATCTGGTAGTCGAAACTGAGCTCCGCCTCCGGGGCCGAGATCTTGGCGGTGCTGGAGAGGCTGTGGCCGTAGCGGTTGACCCAGGGCTTCTCCCAGGTGGCACTCAGGCGCGGCCCCACGTCCGTGGCATAGCCGATACCGGTTTCGATCTCGTGGTCGACCCGGTTCGAGAGGGTCACCTGCACCGGCACCCGATTGCCCTCGGCCTGGCTTATCATGGGCTTGATGTCCACCTGCTTGAACAGCTTGGTGGAGGAGACGTCCTGGGACATCTCGGCCAGCCGGATCGCCAGATAGGGGTCGCCACTCTTGATGTTGATGAGCGGCCGGATGAGGCGCAGGGCCTCCGGCGTCGCATCGTAATTGATCTCGCCGAAGTGATAGCGGGGGCCGGAGCGGAACAGGATATAGATCTCGGCCTTGCCCTGATCCGGGAAGACTTTCACCTGGCTCTTGCTGATCTTGGCGTCAAAATAGCCCCGCGCCAGCCCCAGGCTGCCGAGATCCGCCTTGATGGACTCGTACTTGCCGTGGTTGAGGGGATCCCCCTCCTTCAGGGGCAGCTTGTCCAGCAGCTCGCTGTAGACCTCGTCGCTGCCCGCCTCCCCTTCCAGCAGAATGTCGAGGCGCGAGATGAGCACTGGCTCCCCCCGCGCTATCTCGATCACCACCCTGGCGGGGGATTTCTTGTCGCGAGCGAGGGTGATCTTCGGCTGGTAGTAGCCATAGACCTGCAGGGCTTTCTGCACGCTCTCGGTGATCTTGGCGCGGGCGGGACGATACTGGCGCTCCTGGTAGACCGGCAGGGCATTGAGATAGGCCTCGACGTTATCCTTCTGCTCCCCCTTGATGCCCTTGATCTGATAGGTCAGCTTGGCCGCCATGGCGGGGGTCACCAGCAGCCACAGAGAGAGGGCGAGCAGCAAGGTGCCGAGCCCGGGGCGACGGGTTCGCCCGGGTGAGGTGAACCCGGCAGGCAAAATAGGATGGCATCCTGTCAAACGTCAATTTCCCCGAATAACATAAGTAAAAAACTGTTCGATTTAGAATGATAATGGGGCCCACCCCAGGCGAGCGCGGCTCATCCTAGCATAAGCGCAGTCGCGAAATCCCCCTCTCCCCCGGGGCTGGCATCCTCTTCCGGGGCCGGCTTTCACCGGGAACTGAGAGGGAAAACGGCCCGTCAGCGGGGAAAGTGCGCACTCTCCCGGCAAGGGTCGTACAAAAAAACGGCACCCAGGCCCGATGCCGGCAGCGCCTTCCCGTCGCCGCCCGTGGCACAGCTGCGCTCGCCACGCGACAACCCCTGTCGGACTACCCCGGACCTTGAGACCCAGGATCCCCTGACAGGCTTGACATCACCGTCTGGCGCCCCCATTGCCATATCCTGCTATTGAACAGGAAAATAAGTTTAAATCAACAACTTGAATAGGTGGCACTAAAGCTTCGTTCAATCCAATCGATTTATCCCGCTGCCACTGCCACCTTCCCTGCCCCACACTGATGTCATCAAATCGCAGGAGAGATCCCATGCACTTACGTAGCGAACAACTGGCTGACTACATAGCCGACCGACTCGAATTCGTCACCTTCCTGGCCTGTTGCAGTGCCCTGCTGGCTCTGTTGACCGGCATGAACGGTCAGCAGGCCCTGGCCTTCACCGCCCTCAACCTGCCCTTCGGTCTCGCCCTGCTGCTGGGGCTGGCCATGCTGGCACCGCTGCCGGTCCACTGGCGCCTGCCCGGGATAGCCCTGCTGCTGGTCGGCGGCGCCCTGCTCACCCTGCAGCTCGGCGGCGACTGGCTCAATCCCCTGGCCATCTGGAGCCTCTACGCCCTGCTGGGGCTGGAGATCCTCTGGCAGTCTCGCCCCAGGGCACGTCTGGCGACCCATCCCCGCGGCTGATGTGCCGCCGGCGGGGCTGACGCGCGCGCCGAATTGGAGTACCCTTGCGCCCCCTTTACCCTCGCCGAGGAGCGTTCCGATGAAAAAAGCCTGTGCCCAGCACATCCTGGTCAAGACCGAGAAAGAGTGTCTCGAGATCAAGGAAAAACTCGCCAAGGGTGCCGACTTCGGCCAGATGGCCAAGCGCTTCTCCACCTGCGCCTCCGCCAAGCGCAGCGGCGATCTGGGGGAGTTCTCCAAGGGGGACATGGTCAAGGCCTTTGACGATGCCGTCTTCAAGGGGGAACTCCTGACCGTGCTGGGGCCGGTGCGCACCAAGTTCGGCTTCCACCTCATCAAGGTGCTCTACCGCAACTGAGGGCCCTCCCCGCGCCCCCAGCCCTGACAAGGGCTCGGCCGGCTTCCTGCCCGGCCGACTCCTGGCCACCGCCCTGCCGCCCTGCGCCCAGGGCGGTAAAAAGCGCCAAGATAAAGATAATTTACTAACGTTATCAGGTAATTAAGTTTATCCTTCTGGGCATTGCTCCATCATAACCAGTGGATCCTGCATATGCACAGCTATTTGTGGTGGCCCCTGCTGGCCTGGTTGCTGCCCCTGGGGGGCGCCCTCGGCAGCCGGGCCCATCTCTGGCCCTGGTGGCTCGGTTTCGTCCTCTGCCTCGCGAGCGCCCTGATCAGCCTCTGGCTCCTGCTGCGCCTGCCCTGGCGCTACCGCAGCTCCCCCTGTCTGTGGGCCGATGCCTGGGGCATAGCCCCCCTGCTGCTGCCCCTGCTGTTTGTCGTTCAGGCGCTGCGCTCGCCGCTCACCAACGACGTCAGCACGGATCCCCATCATCCGCCCCGTCTGCTGTGGGCCGAGCAGCTGAGAACGGCTGAGGATCTCCCCGTCAATGCCCCCCCCTTGCAAGTTTTTCCCGGCAACCCCGGTCCTCTCTATACCCGAGCCTCCCCGGCCGAGGTGATCGCCGAAGCGGACGAGCTGATGACGGAGCTCGGCTGGCGGGTGCGCCCGAGCCCGGACGGCCTCGATGCCGTGGTCACCACCGGCTGGTTCGGCTTTGAGGATGACGTGGCGCTGCGGGTCTTCGCCGGGCCGAAAGAGACCCGGGTCGACATGCGCTCCGCCTCCCGTCAGGGGCGCAGCGATCTGGGGGTCAACCGGGCACGGATCCAGAACTTCCTGACCCGGCTCAACGAGCGGCTGGGGGGGGCCTACAAACCCAAGATGCAGAAAATGGAACAAGAGGAATAACATGCGCGTTGAGGTCAAGCCTGATCGGGAATATGCCTGGTTTATCCGCCCCTTTTTCTGGCTGCAGCAACGCAACTACGGTCAGGTGCTGATCCCGGGCAAGTGCTGGGGCCGCTCGCCGCGCCTGTTTGCCGCCGTCGCCACCCTCTACGGCGTCATCAACCGCAAGCGCTCCCCCATAGACCCCGTGCTGCGCTCTCTGGTGACGGTGCGGGTCTCCCAGCTCAACTGGTGCCGCTTCTGCGTCGACATCAACGCCATGACCCTCATCAAGCGCGCCGGCTCCAGCGACAAGGTGGAGGCGCTGGCCCAGTGGCGCCAAAGCCCCCTCTTCGATGAGCGCGAGCGGGCGGTGCTCGACTACACCGAGGCCATGACGGGGCTGGATGGGGTGAGTGACCAGCAGGCCGCGCGGCTCAAGCCCTGGTTCGATGACGATGCCCTGGTGGAGCTCACCGGCCTCATCGCCTTCCAGAACATGTCGGCCAAGTTCAATGCCGCCCTCGACATCGCCCCCCAGGGCTTCTGCCAGTTGCCGGTGCAGCCCGAGCGCCCGGCGCCCTCCGACAGGGACGGCCAATGAGCCGGGGCCGCCTGCTGCTGTTGCTGGTGATGGGATGCCTGATCGGCGCCTTCTTCGCCTTCGATCTCGATGCCTATTTCAGCCTCCCCCGGTTGCAGGCCCACCAGGAGCAAGCCTCGGCCTGGGTGCAGGCGCACTTCGGCCAGGCGGCCCTGCTGTTCACGCTCCTCTACGTGGCAACCACTGCCCTCTCCCTGCCCGGCGCCGCCCTGCTGACCCTGGGAGGCAGCGCCCTGTTCGGCGTCGGCTGGGGGCTGCTGCTGGTCTCCTTTGCCAGCACCCTGGGGGCCACGCTGGCCTTTCTCAGCGCCCGCTTCCTGCTGCGCGACTGGGTGAGCCGCCGCTTCGGCGACAAGCTGGCCACCTTTGAGGCAGGCATGGCGAAGGATGGAGCCTTCTACCTGCTGAGCCTGCGCCTCATCCCCCTCTTCCCCTTCTTCCTGGTCAACCTGCTGATGGGGCTCACCCCCATCAGAGTCAGTACCTACTACTGGGTCAGCCAGCTCGGCATGCTGCCGGGCACCTTCGTCTATGTGCTGGCGGGCAGCGAGCTCGCCACCCTCACCAGCACGGGCAAGATCCTCTCCCCCGGCCTGGTGGCGGCCCTGACCCTGCTCGGCCTGATGCCCTGGCTGATGCGCTGGCTGCAACGCAGGCTCGCCCTGCGCCGCCTGCACGCCCCCTATCACAAACCGGCTCGCTTCGACTACAACCTGCTGGTGATAGGCGCCGGTGCCGGAGGCCTCGTCACCAGCTACATAGCCGCCGCGGTCAAGGCCAGGGTGGCGCTCATAGAGCAGCACAAGATGGGGGGGGATTGTCTCAACACCGGCTGCGTTCCCTCCAAGGCGCTGATCCGAAGCGCCCGCTTCGCCGCTGAACAGCGCAAGGCCGGCGAGCTTGGCTTCAGCCCCGGTCAATCACAGGCCGATTTTGCCGCCGTGATGGCACGGGTGGCGACGGTGATCAAGGAGGTCGAACCCCACGACTCGGTTGAACGCTATCAGGGGCTGGGGGTAGAGTGCATCCAGGGCCGGGCCCGCCTCGTCTCCCCCTGGGAGCTGGAGGTGGACGGCAGACGCCTGAGCAGCCGCCACATCGTCATCGCCACCGGCGCCAGGCCTATGGTGCCCAGGCTGCCGGGTCTCGAGCAGGTGCCCTACCTCACCTCGGACAGCCTCTGGCAGCTGCGCGAACCGCCCCGCCACCTGCTGGTGCTCGGCGGCGGCCCCATCGGCTGCGAGCTGGCTCAGAGCCTGGCCCTGCTCGGCATTCCCGTCACCCTGGTGGAGCTCGCCGATCAACTGCTGCCCCGGGAAGAGCGGGAGGTGGCCGAGGCGCTGGCCGAGCAGATGAGCCGCGACGGCGTGCGGCTGCTCACCGGCTGGCGGGCGGAGCGCGCCGACTACGAGCCCGCGGCCGAGGGCACTCTGCCTGTCCGGCTGCAACTGCGTCGGGGGGAGGAAACGCAACTGGTGGAAGGGGATCAGTTGCTGCTGGCCCTGGGCCGGGTCGCCAACGTGAGCGGCTTCGGGCTCGAAGAGCTGGGGGTGGAGCTGGCCCCCCGTGGCACAGTCAAGGTCGACGGCTTCCTCGCCACCAACTACCCCAGCATACTGGCGGTGGGAGACGTAGCAGGCCCTTATCAGTTCACCCACTTCGCCGCCCATCAGGCCTGGTATGCGGCGGTCAACGCCCTCTTTGGCCAGTTCAGGCGCATCAAGGCGGACTATCGCGTGATCCCGGCGGCCACCTACACCAGCCCCGAGATTGCCCGGGTCGGCCTCAACCGCAAGGAGGCAGAGGCCCAAGGCATTCCCTTCGAGGTGACCCGCTTCGAGCTGGCCGAGCTGGATCGCGCCATCGCCGACGGGGAGCGCCACGGCTTTATCGAGGTGCTGACGGTGCCGGGCAAGGATAAAATCCTTGGCGCCACCATAGTGGGCACTCACGCCGGCGAGCGGATCGCCGAGTTTGTGCTCGCCATGCGCCACCGCCTGGGGCTTGGCAAGATCCTGGGCACCATCCACACCTATCCCACCCTGATGGAGGGGAACAAGTATCTGGCTGGCGAGTGGAAGCGGGCCCACCAGCCCACCCGCCTGCTGGCCCTGCTGGCCCGTTATCACAGTTGGCGCCGCGGCGCCTGAGCCCACGAGACCCTCACCATGTTCAAGACCCGAGTTCGCGCCCTGCTCCGTCCCCTGCTCGCCGCCCCCCTGCTGCTGGCGACCCAGCTCCACGCCGCCGAGACCACCTGGCAACAGACCCTCGCAGAGGCGAAGGGCCAGCGCGTCTATTTCAATGCCTGGGGCGGCAGCCCGGAGATCAACGCCTACCTGGGGTGGGCGGGTCAGGAGATTGAGCGCCAGTACGGGGTCACCCTGGTGCAGGTGAAGGTGGATGACATAGCCCAGAGCGTCAGCCAGCTGCTGGCCAGCAAGCAGGCGGGCAAGACGTCGGGCGGCCCCATCGACCTGCTCTGGGTCAACGGGGAGAACTTCAAGGCCCTCAAGGAGCAGGGGCTGCTGGGGGCCCCATTCACCCAGGATCTGCCGAACATGGCACTGGTGGACACCAAGCTGCCGGTGCACGAGGACTTCACCCTGCCGGTCGCCGGGCTAGAGGCCCCCTGGGGCATAGGCCAGCTCAATCTGATGGTCGACACGGAGGAAGTCACCACAGCGCCCACCTCGGCGGCCGAGCTGCTCGCCTGGGCCAAAGCCAATCCTGGCCGCTTCACCTACCCCAAGCCGCCCCAGTTTCATGGCTCGAGCTTCCTCAAGCAGATCTTGCTGGAGCTGACGCCGGACCCAAAGCCCCTCTATCGGGAGGCGAGCGACGCCGACTTTGCCCGCCTCACGGCCCCGCTCTGGGGCTGGCTCGATCAGCTGCACCCCGTGCTCTGGCGCAAGGGCAAGCTGTTCCCCACCAGCGCCGCCGAGACCAAACAGTTGCTCGATGACGGCGAGCTGGCCATGGCCATCAGCTTCAACCCTGGCGAGGCCCAAAGTTCGGTGCAAAACGGCACCCTGCCCCCTGCGGTGAGGGCCGTTGCCATGGCCAAGGGAGCCCTGACCAACAGCCACTTCCTCGCCATCCCCTTCAACGCCAGCGCCCGGGCCGGTGCCAAGGTGGTGGCCAACTTCCTGCTGAGCCCCACCGCCCAGGCCCGCAAGGCGGATCCCGCGTTCTGGGGCGACCCCAGCGTGCTGCGCCAGGATGCCCTGCCGGGGAACCGTCAGCCGGCCCTGCGCTTCAAGGCGGTGGCCGAACCCCATCCCAGCTGGCAGACCCGGCTGGAAGCGGCCTGGGCCGAACGCTACGGCCACTAGACCATGAGCATCCGGCCCTGGCGCCTCCTCTTTCTCCTGCTATGCGCCCTGTCGCTGGCCGCGCCTGTCGCCGGCGGTCTGCTGCTCCTGCTGCTTGAAGGCCTGGCCAAAGGCCATGTCAGCCTGCTGCTCGCCCAGCCCGGGCTCTGGCACTCGCTGGGTCTGAGCCTCTGGGTGGCGGGGGCCTCCACCCTGGGGGCCCTGCTCTTCACCGCCCTGCTGCTCGCCCGGGGCGAGGGGCGACCCTGGATGCGCGGGTTGCGCCGCCTGCTCTCCCCCCTGCTGGCCCTGCCCCACGTCGCCTTCGCCATCGGCGTGGCCTTCCTGCTCGCCCCCTCCGGCTGGTTGCTGCGCCTGATCTCCCCCGCCCTCACCGGCTTTGACTTGCCCCCCGACTGGCAGACCCTGAGAGATCCCTGGGGGCTCGGCCTCATTCTGGCGCTCATCCTGAAAGAGACCCCCTTTCTGCTGCTGATGGCGCTCTCGGCCCTCGACCCCGCCCGAGTCAGCCGCCAGCAGTGGCTTGGGCAAACCATGGGCTTCAGCGGGCCGCAGATCTGGTGGCGTCTGCTGCTGCCCGCGCTCTGGCCCGCCCTGCGCCTGCCCCTCTATGCGGTGGCGGCCTATGGCCTGGGGGTGGTGGATCTCGCCCTGCTGCTGGGACCAGATGCCCCTGCCCCACTGGCGGTGCGGCTCTGGCTCTGGTATCAGGACCCGGACCTCCAGTGGCGCGGGGCCAGCGCCAGCGGCGCCCTGCTGCTGCTGGCGCTCAACCTCTTGCTGCTCGCCGCCCTGCGGCTGCTGGAGTGGAGCCACGGGGCGCTTGGCAAGGCCCAGTGGCTGGACGGCAGGCGCAGCCTCCCCTCGCCCTGGCCCGAGCGCCTCACCCGGGCAGGTGTCTGGGTCCTGCTCGCCATCAACCTGCTGGTGCTGGCCTCCCTGCTGCTCTGGTCCCTGGCCCGGCGCTGGTCCTTCCCCGCGCTCTGGCCCAGCGAATGGAGCGGCCGCCACTGGCTGGAGCTGCTGCCCACCCTGTGGCCCCTGCTGTGGCAGAGCCTGTGGCTGGCCCTGCTCTGCGCCGGCCTCTCGCTGCTGCTGGCGGTGCTCGCCCTGGAGGCCCAGCAGGGCCGACGTCCCCACCACAGCCAGTGGCCGCTCTGGCTCATCTGCCTGCCGCTGCTGCTGCCCCAGGCCAGCCTGCTGTTCGGACTGCGCCTGCAGATCGACTGGCTCGGCGGCGTCGACGGCATAGGACCGGGCTGGGTGCTGTGGAGCCAGCTGCTGTTCGTCTTCCCTTACGTCTATCTCTGCCTGCACGGCCCCTATCGCCAGTTCGACGATCGCCTCACCCGGGCGGCACTCTCCCTCGGGGCCAGCCCCTGGCGCGCCTGGTGGCAGGTGAAGGGGCCGCTGCTGGCGCGGCCGCTGCTGTTCGCCTTCGGGGTAGGGGCGGCGGTGAGCCTGGCCCAATACCTGCCCACCCTGCTGTTTGGCGCGGGCCGCGTGATCACCATCACCACAGAGGCGGTGGCCATAGGCAGCGGCCTCAACCGGCGACTGGCTGGCCTCTATGGCCTGCTGCAACTGCTGTTGCCACTCTTCATCTACGGCCTGGTGCTCTGGCTGCCCCGCCGTATCAACCCCGCACTGAGGCATTGATCATGCTGCATACCACCGAGCTCACCCTCTACCTGGATGACCAGCCCCTGCTGACGCTGCCCCCCCTGACGGTGGCCCCCGGCGAGGTGCTGACCCTGATGGGTCCGAGTGGCTGCGGCAAGAGCTCCCTGCTGGCGGCCCTCGCGGGGGTGCTCCCCCCTGGGCCCATCCGGCTGGTGGGGGAGATAGGGCTCGGCGAGCGGCTGCTCACCCCCCTGGCGCCTCAGGCGCGGCGCATCGGCATGCTGTTTCAGGACGATCTGCTGTTTGCCCATCTGACGGTGGCAGAGAACCTGATGTTCGGCATGCCGGCTCATCTCGGGGGGATGGGGGCGAGACGGGCCCGCGCCCTCGAGGCGCTGGCAGAGGTGGGGCTGGAGGGGCAGGCGGACAAGCTGCCGGGCCAGCTCTCCGGCGGTCAGAAGGCGCGCGTCAGCCTGCTGCGGGCCCTGCTGGCAGAGCCAGAGGCCCTGCTGCTGGACGAGCCCTTCTCCCGGCTGGACAAGCCGCTGCGCGCGGCCTTCAGAACCCTGGTGTTCGAGCGGCTCAAGGCGCTCGGCATACCCGCCCTGCTGGTCACCCACGACGAGGAGGATGCCCCCGGGGCTATCCTGACACTCACCACTCCCTGCTTGACCAAAGAGGACACCGACCTTGTTTGATCGCCACCTGATCCCCCTCATTCGCCGCCCCCTCCAGCTGCTGGCCGCCCCCCTGTGCCGGGCCGGGATCAGTGCCAACCAGATAAGCCTCACCGGCTTTGCCGTCGGCATGCTGGCCTTGCCGCTGCTGGCACTGGGCTGGCACGGCTGGGCCCTCGCCGCCATCCTGTTCAACCGGCTGCTGGACGGCCTGGATGGGGCCGTGGCGCGCCAGACGGGGATCACCGACTGCGGCGGCTTCCTCGACATCAGCCTCGACTTCATCTTCTATGCCGCCGTGGTGCTGGGCTTTGCCCTCGGTGCCCCCGCCAACGCCCTGCCCGCCGCCACCCTGCTGTTCGCCTTCATGGGCACGGGCTCGAGCTTTCTCGCCTTTGCCATCATGGCGGGCAAGCGCGGCATCGAGAATCCGGTCTACCACCACAAGTCCCTCTACTACCTGGGCGGCCTCACCGAGGGGAGCGAGACCATAGCCCTGTTCGTGCTGATGTGCCTGTGGCCCGCCTCCTTCGCCCCGCTCGCCTATGGCTTTGCCCTGCTCTGCGCCATCACCACCCTGACCCGGCTCTGGAGCGGCTACCACACCCTGCGGTGAGAGGAGAGGGGCCTGTCGGCGAATTCAGCGGCTGATGAATATGGGCCCCAGGCCCTGCACTGAGCACTTGCGCATGGACGCCAATGTTTTACCATGACGACACTCTTTTTCAGGCTCACGAGAACCATATGCGTCGCCTTCTCCTCACCCTCTCCCTGTTCCCTCTGCTGTATGGCTGCAGCAGCACACCGGCCCCCAAGCCCGTGGTCAAGCCGCAGCCCCAGAGCGCCTTCATCAATCAGACGCCGCCGAGCAAACCTTTCTACCAGCAGGGGGTCAGCAAGGGAGACTTCGCCAACCGCAGCAACGTGGATCAGTTCGTGCAGCGCATGGTCGACAAGCACGGCTTCAACGGCGCCGAGCTGCACAGGGTGCTGGCCCAGGCCGAGCGCTACGACTGGATCATCCGGCTGATGGACGCCCAGGCGCCCACCACCACGCCCCCCACAGGGCCGACCGGCGCCTGGAATCGCTACCGCGCCAAGTTCATCACCCCGGACAATGTGCAAAACGGCGTCAGCTTCTGGCGTGAGTACGAGAGCGAGCTCAATCGGGCGCAGCAGATCTACGGGGTGCCCCCCGAGATCATCGTCGGCATCATAGGGGTGGAGACCCGCTGGGGCCGGGTGATGGGCAAGACCCGCATCCTGGATGCCCTGGCGACCCTGGCGTTCGACTATCCGCGCCGGGCGACCTTCTTCACCGGCGAGCTGGAGGCCTTCCTGGTGATGACCCGGGATGAGGGCATGGATCCCACCGAACCCAAGGGCTCCTACGCCGGCGCCATGGGCTATGGCCAGTTCATGCCGTCGAGCTTCCGCAGCTATGCGGTGGACTTCAACGGCAATGGCCACACCAATCTGTGGGATCCGGTGGATGCCATCGGCAGCGTGGCCAACTACTTCAAGGCACATGGCTGGGAGAAGGGGCAACCGGTGGCGGTGCGCGGTCAGGGCCAGCTGCCCGGCTATGAGCACGGCTTCCAGACCCGCTACCCGGTCGCCACCCTGCGCGGGGCAGGGCTGGCCCCCACAGCGTCGCTCGGCAACCACAAGGAGGCGAGTCTGCTGCGCCTGGACGTGGGCACCGGCTATCAGTACTGGTACGGCCTGCCGAACTTCTACGCCATCACCCGCTACAACCACAGCACCCACTACGCCATGGCGGTGTGGCAGCTGGGTCTGGCGGTCAGGGATGCCAGAGGCGGCTACTGAGCCAGCCCCACCCTACGAAAACGGGCCCATCGGGCCCGTTTTGCTATTCGTTTTCCAGCAGCCAGCGCTTGAGCAGAGCGGCCAGTTGCCCCTGCTCCTCGTCCGTCAGCGGGGCCAGCAGGCGTCGCTCGTTCGCCACGTGGCGCTCCACCGCCTGGTCGACCAGCTCCCGCCCCGGCTCCGTCAGGCAGACCAAGAGGCTTCGCCTGTCATCGGGGGAGGCTTCACGTCTTATCAGGCCGCGTTGCTCCAGCTTGTCGAGCCTGGCCGTCATGGCCCCCGAGCTCAGCATGGCGGACTGGTAGAGGGCGGTCGGGGTCAGCGGCTCGCCGGCCCGGCGCAGGGTCGCCAGGATGTCGAAGTCTGAGCCCAGCAGGCCGCACCCCTTGAGCTCTTCACTCACCTCGCGCCCGGCGATGGCCGCCATGCGCGCCACCCGCCCCAGCACCCCCATGGGGGAGCAGTCGAGATCCGGTCGCTGCCGCGCCCACTGGGCCAGCAGCAGGTCTACATGATCACTATCCATTCCGGCTCCATTATCTTTTCGAAAAGATACTTGATAATAAACTAACTCGCGGCTAGTTTATCTTTACTTGAAGATACTTTATTGCGAGACAACCATGCCACTGCTGATTGCCCTGCTCGCCCCCCTGCTCTGGGGCAGTACCTATGCCGTCGTCAGTCTCTATCTGACCGACTACTCCCCCTACTGGGTGGCCGTGTGGCGGGCGCTGCCGGCCGGCATACTGCTGTTGCTGCTCCACCCCCGCCGGCCGCCCCTCACCTGGAACCGGCAGTTCCTGCTGGCGTTTTGCAACATCACCGCCTTCTTCGCCCTGCTGTTCGTGGCGGCCTATCGCCTGCCGGGGGCGGTGGCGGGCACCCTGGGCGCCACCCTGCCCCTCATTCTGATGGGGCTGGCCTGGTGGCAGGACGGCAAGCGACCCAGCCTGAAGTGGCTGCTGCTGGGACTGATGGGGCTCGCGGGTGTGCTCCTGCTGCTCAACCCCTCCGCCAACCTGGATCCCGTCGGCGTGGCGTGCGCCCTGCTGGCCACCCTGCTCATCGGCCAGTCCAGCCGCTGGATGCAGCGCTGGCCGGTGAGCGATCTGCTGGCGCTGACCGCCTGGCAACTGCTGCTCGGGGGCCTGATGCTGATCCCGCTCGCCTGGTGGCTGGCGGGCCCCATGCCGCTGCCGCAGCCGGCGAGTGCCCCTGGGCTCATCTGGCTTATTCTGCTCAACACTGCGCTGGCCTACTGGGCCTGGCTGTGGGGGCTCAAACGCCATGGTCCCGAGGTGATGGGCATGCTGGCCCTCACCAACCCCATGGTGGCGGTCTCCTTCGGCGTGCTGCTGGTGGGAGAGACCCTGGACGGCCGCCAGTGGCTCGGCATCGCGGTGATCCTGCTCTCCCTGTTCCTGATGAAACTGCCGACCCGGCCTCTCTTCAAGGGCGGGCAGGCTGCCAAGGCTTGCCCCGACCAGCCGGGGAATGGCTGATCGGGCACCAGAACCTCACCAGGCACACAGCAAAAAGGAGCCGATATGGCTCCTTTTTATGCGCTTCAAAAACTTGCCTCAGCCTCAGACGCCGGCCTTGGCCAGGGCCGCGGAGACGATCTGCTGGGCCTCCTGCTGAATCAGGTCCAGGTGCGCCTCGCCCTTGAAGCTCTCCATGTAGATCTTGTAGATGGACTCGGTGCCCGAGGGGCGCGCCGCGAACCAGCCATTCTCGGTCACTACCTTGAGGCCGCCGATGGCGGCGTCATTGCCGGGGGCCTTGGTCAGCTTGGCAAGGATGGGCTCGCCGGCCAGGGTCGAGGCTTCCACCAGCGCCGGATCCAGCTTGGAGAGCACCGCCTTCTGGGCGCTGTTGGCGGGAGCGTCGATGCGGCGGTAGCTGGAGCGACCGAACTTGGCCTCCAGGGCGTCGTAATGCGCCTGAGGATCCTTGCCGGTCACGGCCAGGATCTCGGCGGCCAGCAGCGCCAGGATGAAGCCATCCTTGTCGGTGGTCCAGACGCTGCCGTCCTTGCGCAGGAAGGAGGCGCCCGCGCTCTCCTCGCCGCCGAAGCCAAACTCGCCGCTGTAGAGGCCATCCACGAACCACTTGAAGCCGACCGGCACCTCTTTCAGGGTGCGGCCGATCTCGCCGGCGACCCGGTCGATCATGGACGAGGAGACCAGCGTCTTGCCGACGGCCGCCGTCTTGGGCCAGCCGGTTCTGTGGGTGAACAGATACTGGATGGCCACCGCCAGATAGTGGTTCGGGTTCATCAGACCCGCCTTGGTGACGATGCCGTGACGGTCGTAGTCAGGGTCGTTGCCAAGGGCGATGTCGAACTTGTCTTTCAGGGCAATCAGGCCCGCCATGGCGAAGGGGCTGGAGCAGTCCATCCGGATCTTGCCGTCCTTGTCCAGGGTCATGAAGGAGAAGGTCGGGTCGACCTTGTAGTTCACCACCTCTATGTCCAGATCGTAGCGCTTGGCGATCACGTCCCAATAGGCGACGCCTGAGCCCCCCAGCGGATCCACACCGATCTTGATGCCGGCGCGCTTGATGGCGGCCAGGTCCAGCACGTTCTCGAGATCGTCCACATAGGGGGTGACATAGTCGTGCTCGACCACGAACTCACTGGCCAGGGCCTCGGCGAACGGCATCCGCTTCACGCCGGCCAGACCGGCTTCCAGAATGGCGTTGGCGCGCTCTTCCACCCACTTGGTGATCTCCCCTTCGGCAGGGCCGCCGTGGGGGGGGTTGTACTTGAAGCCACCGTCTTCCGGCGGGTTGTGGGACGGGGTGATCACCACGCCGTCCGCCAGGGCCGCCGGCTTGCCTGCGTTGTGGCGCAGGATGGCGTGGGAGATGACCGGGGTCGGCGTGAAGCCGAGGCCTGCCTGAATGCGGGTCTCGACGCCATTGGCCGCCAGCACTTCTACCGCGCTGGAGAAGGCGGATTCAGAGAGGGCGTGCGTGTCCATGCCCACAAACAGCGGGCCCTGGATGCCAGCCTGCTGGCGATACTCCACCAGCGCCTGGGTCACCGCCAGGATATGGGATTCGGTGAAGGCGTTGTGCAGGGCGCTGCCGCGGTGGCCGGAGGTGCCAAAGGCTACCCGCTGCTCGGGGCGGCTCATGTCCGGCTTGTTGAGGTAGTAGGCGCTGACCAGACGGGGAATGTTGGTCAGATCGCTTAAACGGGCCGGCTGACCGGCGTGGGGATGCTGTGCCATGGCGTTTTCCTTGAGCAGAAGCCTTGCCCGGCAAGGCCTTGAGTCGATGATGCGTTAAACGGTGCCGCACACCCGAGCCGTCAGAGCCTCGTCATAACCCATGCTGGTCATCAGCTGGGCCACCATGTTCTGCTTGCGACTGGTGTTGGTGTTGGTGATGACCCAGAACGGGGTATCCGGCACCTGCTTGGGCTTGGTGGTGCTGCCACTGGCACGCAGCGCCTCGGGATCCCGGGAAAAATAGACGCGCTTGCGCCCCTTGATCTCGGTCGCCTGAGTGAAGCTCTCCGGGTTGTCCCGGTACAGGGTGCTGAGCACCAGCATGAAGCGGTTGATGGACTTCTCTTCTTTTTGCAGCTCGCCGGAATCGAGCAGGGCTTCCAGTCCCATGGCATCGGCCAGGGGCTGAGGCTGGACCACAGGCGCGGCCGGCACTGTCGTCCCCGCCTTGACGGGCTGTTCCAGCAGACGGCGCAGGATATCGGAAGCACTCTCGCCGATGTGCCGGGTCTGGCTGGCGATAAAGAAGTAGAGATCGTCATCAAGCTCGATGGTTTTCATAGGGATGCGCTGGACTCGTCGAAATTCGGATGCGGCGATTATACATAGGCAGACCCGGCAGCCCAAGGGAGGGGCTGGCAGATGTGCATGAATCTCGGTGAGAATACGGCATAATGGCGAGCCAAGTGTGTGATCCCCCGCACTGATAACCGATCCCGGGCCGTTTTTTTGGAAAAAAAACCACAAAAAAATGCCCCCCAAGGAATGAAATCCTTTTCTTTCAGTGTGTTAAAAATCTGGCGAAACAGCCCACGACCGACAAGGTGTCATTTTGCAACAAAACTCATTATTGAATTTCAAGGATCAGGGACAAGGCCCTGTCGTCGTGCTGATCCACGGCCTGTTCGGCAGCCTGGACAACCTCGGCCTGCTGGCCCGCCCCCTGAGCGAGCAATACAGGGTCATCAGCGTCGATCTGCGCAACCACGGCGCCTCCTTTCACTCCGATGAGATGAGCTACCCGCAGCAGGGGGCGGATGTGATCGCCCTGCTGGATCGGCTCGGGCTTGAGCAGGTGGCCCTGGTCGGTCACTCCATGGGGGGCAAGGTCGCCATGCAGGTCGCCAAGCTGGCCCCTGCCCGGGTCGACCGGCTGGTGGTGGCCGACATAGCCCCGGTCGCCTATCCCCATGCCCGCCACCAGAATGTGTTCGCCGGTCTCAACGCCACGCTCACGCGCCCCCCCCAAAGCCGCAGCGAGGCGGAAGCCATCCTGGCCGAACATATCGAGATCGCCGGCGTGCGCCAGTTCCTGCTCAAGTCCTTCGCCAAAACCGAGGCGGGCTGGGGCTGGCGTTTCAATGTGCCGGCCCTTGAGCGCAACTACGCCAACATCATGGGCTGGCCCGACGACCAGACCCGCTTCGAGGGGCCGACCCTGTTCATCAAGGGGGGGGATTCCGACTATGTGCAGCCTCAGTATACCGAGACAGTGATGGCACAATTCCCGGCCGCCAAGGCCCGTGTCATCGCCGGAACCGGTCACTGGCTGCACGCCGAAAAGCCGGTTTTGTTCAATAAACTGGTTGTGGATTTCCTGTCGACAGGCGGTTAACAGTTTCAAATCCTTTGTGATATAGTGCGCCCGTCATAAGGAGTGTGCGCAATCCATGCTGTATGAACATATCGATCTGATCGAGAGTCTGGGCCTGAAGCTGTTCTTCGTGGCCATCTTCCTGCTGATTGGTCTGGCCATTCACGACGTGCTCAAACGCGGCAACGTGCCCCGTTTCGGCCGCTTTATCGTCTGGCTGGTTCTGTTTCTGGGTTGCGCGGGTTTTGTCGCCAAGGGGCTGATCGAAATGGGCTGGGAAGGCTCTGGGATCGGCTAACTACTTTTCATCTGTGATGTATGGCCAAACAGCAAACTGATCGAACAACACTGGATCTGTTCGCAACTGAGAAGCGCCCCGGCAGGCCAAAGACCAATCCACTCCCCCGTGAGACCCAACTCAAGATCAACAAGCGCAACCAGCTCAAGCGCGATCGGGAGAACGGCCTGAAGCGGGTCGAGTTAAAGGTGGAGGCCGAATTGCTGGAGCGCCTGAACCAACTTGCGCTACAACAGAACGTCAGCCGAGCCGAGCTGATCCAATCTATCCTGAAGCAACAGATTGAGTCTGCGCATGCAGCAGGCATCGCAATCTGAACCGTTAAGCATTAACCAGATACGGGTAACTAAACACTATGGCTAGTGTAGGTCTGTTTTTCGGCAGCGATACCGGTAATACCGAAGCTGTCGCCAAGATGATCCAGAAAGAACTGGGCAAACAACTGATTGAAGTCCGTGACATTGCCAAGAGCAGCAAGGCCGACATCGACAGCTTCGATCTGCTGATGTTCGGTATCCCGACTTGGTACTACGGCGAAGCCCAGGCCGATTGGGATGACTTCTTCCCCGAGCTCGAAGAGATCGACTTCAACAACAAGCTGGTCGCCATCTTCGGCTGCGGCGATCAGGAAGACTATTCCGAGTATTTCCTCGACGCCATGGGCACCCTGCGTGACATCGTCGAAGCCAAAGGTGCCATCATCATCGGCCACTGGCCAACCGCGAGCTACGAGTTCGAGGCCTCCAAGGCACTGGTGGATGACAAGCACTTCGTCGGTCTGGGGATCGATGAGGATCGCCAGCCGGAGCTGACCGCCGAGCGCGTCAAGGGCTGGTGCAAGCAGTTGCACGAAGAGATGTGCCTGAGCGAGCTGGAGTGATCTCCCTCCTCTGACAACAAGGGCCCCGCCGGGGCCCTTGTTGTTTCTACTCCTTCATGGCTGGCGCAGCCAGGCTCTGGGTTCTGTGTTCCGGCTTGGGTTTCACATACAGGGTACGCCTGACCTGGGCCACCAGCTCGCCCCGCTTGTCCTGCACCAGCACCTCGAACTCGGGGAAATGCTTGTTGCCCCCCTCGGTCGCCGCCACTATGGATGCCAGCTTGGCGTCGGTCAGATTGAACTCCGCCACCAGCATCCCCTTGCCAGGCTTGATGAAATTGATGCTGCCCGCCTTGTCCCAGACGTAATAACGGTTCTTGAAATGGCCCATCAGCATCAGCGGATAGATGGGATCCGTCATGGCGAACATGCTGCCGCCGAACTGGGTCCGGTTGGCGTTCTTGTTCCACCAGCGAGACTTGAGGGTGACCCGACAGAAGCGAAAATCGGGGCTCAATGTTTCTATCTTGATGCCCGCACCCCAGAACGGGGGCCAGGCGTTGAGGGCGTGGCGCACCCAGGCCGCGTTGCCAAAAAGCCAATCCATGGATCTCATCCGACCAGACTATAGAGAAGTGACATAGTATCAACATTCCCTCGCGGAGCAAGCCCGGTCCGAGCTGGCCAGATTAATCTTCCACAGAGGGGAAATGTGCTAAACCCCTTGAATTACTGGGTTTATTTTTGACTTGGCTACGACCTATAATGTCAGGCCATACGAGTTCGTGGTTGCCATTCCTTCGGCAGTCAATCAGAATAACCACACCTTCGAGAATGCGAATAAATAGAATATGGCAGACAACAACCAAGCGTTAAAAAAGGCCGGGCTCAAGATCACCTTGCCCCGCGTCAAGATCCTGGAAATCCTGCAACAGCCGGACTGCCAGCACACCAGTGCGGAAGATCTGTACAAACGGCTGATCGACCAGGGTGAGGAGATTGGTCTCGCTACCGTCTATCGCGTTCTCAACCAGTTTGATGATGCCGGTATCGTCACCCGCCATCACTTCGAAGGGGGCAAGTCGGTGTTCGAGCTGGCCACCCAGGAACATCACGACCACCTGGTCTGCCTCGATTGTGGCAAGGTGATCGAGTTCTCCGACGAGGTGATCGAGCAGCGTCAGCGCGACATCGCCAAGCACCACAACATCCGCCTGACCAATCACAGCCTCTATCTCTATGGTCACTGCGTGAACGGTGACTGCAAGCACGACGAATAACGCCGTCGGCCGCGAGCAGCCATGAAAAAGCCAGCATCACGCTGGCTTTTTTTGTGTCCGCAATCCGGACCAGAGTGGCAGGGTCTCCCCTGCCCTCTGCCTGTCAGACGGCAGCGATCAGGCCTCGGCCTTGCCCCAGACGTCACGCAGGGCCACGGTGCGGTTGAACACCAGATGCTCGGCGCTGGAGAGCTTGTTGTCGGCGCAGAAGTAGCCTTCACGCTCGAACTGGTAGGCAAACTCCGGCTTGGCGTCCTTGAGGGAGGCCTCGACCCGGGCACCCTGGATGATCACCAGGGAATCCGGGTTGAGCGCCGCCTCGAAGTCGTCCTCGGCACCCGGGTTCGGCATCTTGAACAGACGATCGTAGAGACGGATCTCGGCCGGCAGGGAGTGAGTGGCGCTGACCCAGTGGATCACCCCCTTCACCTTGCGGCCATCGGCCGGATCCTTGCCCAGGGTCTCGGGATCGTAGGAGCAGTAGATGCAGGTGACCTTGCCGTCCGCATCCTTCTCGACCCGCTCCGCCTTGATGACGTAGGCGTTGCGCAGGCGCACTTCCTTGCCCAGCACCAGACGCTTGAACTGCTTGTTCGCCTCTTCTTTGAAGTCCGCCTCGTCGATGAAGATCTCGCGGGTGAAGGTCAGCTCACGGCTGCCCATCTCCGGCTTGTTCGGGTGCGCCGGTGCGGTCAGCACCTCGTCGGCGGCCAGGTTCTCGATGACCACCTTGACCGGATGCAGCACCGCCATGGCACGGGGAGCGTTCTCGTTGAGATCGTCGCGGATGCAGGCTTCCAGCATGCTCATCTCGACGATGTTGTCCTGCTTGGTCACGCCGATGCGCTGGCAGAACTCGCGGATGGAGGCCGGAGTGTAACCACGGCGACGCAGCCCGGAGACGGTCAGCATGCGCGGATCGTCCCAACCGCTGACGTGCCCCTCGGTCACCAGCAGGTTCAGCTTGCGCTTGGACATGACGGTGTATTCGAGGTTCAGACGGGAGAACTCGTACTGACGGGGATGGCAGTCGATGCTGATGTTGTCCAGCACCCAGTCATAGAGGCGACGGTTGTCCTGGAACTCCAGGGTGCACAGGGAGTGGGTGATCCCCTCCAGGGCGTCCGAGATGCAGTGGGTGAAGTCGTACATGGGGTAGATGCACCACTTGTCACCTGTCTGGTGGTGATGGGCAAACTTGATGCGATAGATGACGGGATCGCGCATCACCATGAAGGGGGATGCCATGTCGATCTTGGCGCGCAGGCAGGCGCTGCCTTCGGCCAGCTCGCCGCTCTTCATCTTGGCGAACAGCGCCAGGTTCTCTTCCACGCTGCGATCGCGGAACGGGCTGTTCTTGCCAGGGGCGGTCAGGGTGCCGCGGTATTCGCGCATCTGCTCGGGGGAGAGCTCGTCCACATAGGCCAGACCCTTCTCGATGAGCTCGATGGCATAGCCGTGCAGCTTGTCGAAATAGTCGGAGGAGTAGCAGATCTCGCCGCTCCACTGGAAGCCGAGCCACTGTACGTCCTGCTTGATGGACTCCACGAACTCGATGTCTTCCTTCGCCGGGTTGGTGTCATCGAAGCGCAGGTTGCACTGGCCCTGATAGTCACGGGCGATGCCGAAGTTCAGGCAGATGGACTTGGCGTGGCCGATATGGAGATAACCGTTCGGCTCCGGCGGAAAACGGGTATGCACGCTCTTGTGCTTACCGCTGGCCAGATCTTCATCGATGATCTGACGGATAAAGTTGGTTGGGCTGCTCGCCTCGCTCATGAATTCACCTCGAATGTCTCAGCTCATGGGGCAACCGCGCGCCCCCGCTTAGAAACCGACAATGATCCACTATTCATCCATGAGGCTCAACAGGAATTTGCCGCCGCGCCCTGGCTGGCGTCACGCCAGACGCCATTTGCCTCCGGGCAGGGTCGCTTCCCGGCCACAGGCTTCCTTTATTTCGCCGCGATCGGCTCTCGGGCAAGCCACTTCCCCACGGAGATGGGCTGAACGAGGCTGGCATAAAGGGCTTACTGCGGGCACAACCACATGGCTGCTTGATATTGCGGCGAGATCACACTTCAATGTTTTGAAACAATTTAGCAACATCCGGTCCGTCACACCGCCAAGCTGAACAGAGCTGGAACCAACAAGAACCAGACATTTTCCAAACTGCATCATCCTAGTATCCTATTTACAACTTTGTCATTTTGCTGCGACATCAGGGAAGATGGTCGACAACACCTGTCCCCTCCCTTTCCCCCGAGCCACTCGCCTCATCCTCACACAGGTAGCTGAGCCATGTCCTACTCCGTATCAAGACGTGATTTCATCAAGCAGTGCGTCATAGCCGGCATCGCCGTCTACAGCGCCCCCCTCCTCGCCAACCTCTCCCTGTCCGGCATGGAAGACGAGGTCTTCGATCCCGCCTTGCTCGGCCAGTGGAAGCAGGGGGGCAAGGTCAAGTTTCGCAGCGATGGACTGGCCAAGGTCACCGGCCAGAAGATCTACAGCCGGGACTATCGCGCCCAGGATCTGGCTGGCTGGCCGTCCCAGCAGCAACATGCGCTGCTGATCCGGCTCGACAGGGCGGATCGCGTCTATCTGGGACTGGATCTCTCCATGCTGCCCGCCAATGCCCAGCCCCGCCGGGTGATCACGGCCGCCGACCTGGTGCGCGACGGCGTCGAGCTGCCCGCCTTCTACGGCGTCAACATGATGGTGAGCGAAGGGGCCACCCCGGACTATCTGGGTCATGCGGCCGCCATGCTGATCTTCCCGGACTTCGCCACCTTCAACCGGGCCAAGCAGATCCTGCAGTTCAACGGCAAGGTGGTGCGCTACGGAGATGTGACCCCCCTGGTCGCCACCACCCGGGATCCCTGGGCCTGCTGGCGCATCATCCGGATCGAGGGCAAGCTCGGCAGGGAGGATCAATACAGCACCTTGAAGAACGGCCTCTTCTTCCCGGTCATCGTCAACCACCAGCCGGTCTGGCCGACGGCCAACGCCGATGGCAACGCGGGCGAACAGGGAATGCATCAGGCCGCTCTGGTGCACAAGGAGCTGGAGGCCGAGGACGCCCTGGTGCTGGATCGCACCTACCAGACCCAGTTCATCGAGCCCATGATGATGGAGCCGGAAAACTTCAACGGCTGGTTCGACGCCAAGGCGCGCACCATGCACCTGGTGCTGAGCACCCAGTCCCCTCACGACTTCTACTACGAGGCCGCCGAGATGCTGGCCAGGGGGCCGCTGGCCGGCAAGGTCGACAAGCTGGTGGTGCACTCCCCCTTCATCGGGGGCGGCTTCGGGGCCAAGGATCACACCATATTCCCCTTCTATGGCCTGCTCGCGACCCTTTATGGCGAGGGGCCGGTGCGCCTGGCCAACGATCGTTTCGAACAGTTCCAGGGTGGCCTCAAGCGTCATCCGTTCAACATGCACAACAGGCTGGTGCTCGACAAGCAGAGCGGCCAGTTCCGCGCCCTGATCAGCGCCATGACAGTGGACGGCGGCGGTCGCCTGAACTTCACCGGCTCGGTGGCCAGCGTGGGGGCCAGCGCCATCCAGGGGGTCTACTACCTCCCCAAGAACGACATCACCGCGGTCGCCCTGCCCTCCGAGAACCCGGATTGCGGCTCCATGCGGGGATACGGTTCCCTGCAAACCATGGCGGCCATGGAGATGATGGTCAACGAAGCCGCCGCCCTGCTGAAGATGGATCCGCTGGAGCTGCGGCGCCGCAACCTGATCAAGCCCGGCCAGCCCAATACCCAGGGGGCCATTCCCGAGGGCAACAACCGTTACCCCGAGATCCTCGCCATGACCGAACAGCACGAGATCTGGGCCCAGCGTCAGGCCAGGAAGCAGGCTTACGAGGCGCAGCACCCTGATCGCCTGCACGGCACGGGCTTTGGCATCACCACCAAGGACTATGGCACCGGCGCCGTGGCCCCCTCCGCCTGCGTCGAGCTGACAAGCAAGGGGGAGATACTGCTCAAAATCAGCGGCATGGAGATGGGCACCGGGATCCAGACTTCTCAGGCCGAGATCGTCAGCCGCTACCTGGGCCAACCGGCCGACACCATAGCGCTCGCCGAAATCGCCCTCTGGGATAGCTTCAAGCTGGTCTCGACCGACAACCCCTACACCATCTCGCAGGCGCGCCAGGACGAGATGCAGAAGAACCCGCGCTGGACCCTGGCCATTCCGCAGGCCTCCTCGGCCTCCATCTCCTCCTACTTCCAGAGTCATGCCACCGTCACCGCGGCCCGCATCCTGTTCGAGCAGACGCTCTGGCCGGCGGCGACCGCCATCTGGCGCAAGCAGTACTTCGTCGGCCAGGCAGGCCTGGATCTCGGCCCCGCCAGCGAGGCGAGCTGGACCCCGGCTGGCCTCACGACCCGTGGCATGCCGCCGCTGCCGCTCGCCCTGCTGGCGGCCCATGCTCACGCCAACGGCCTCATCACAGGCGCCATGGTGCACTGCTTCAACCGCTGGGCCTGGGCCGAGTGCGACTTCACCATAGAGGGTCAGAGCCAGCGCCTGCCCATAGATGCGCTGGCACTGCGCTACGGCGAGGGCGCCAGCAGCGAGAAACGGGCGCAGGCGGATGGCAACGGCTACCAGCTGCTCGACCGCACCCAGGCCCACTACCCCAGCACCAGCCTGAACAACGCCATGGTGACCTACTACGCCCCCTGCGCCACCCTGGTCGAAATAGCCCTGGAGAAGGGCTCGGGCAAGGTGCACATACTGTCTGCCCACAGCTGGCTGGATGCCGGCCGTGTCATCGTCCCCGAGCTGGTGGAAGGGCAGATCCAGGGCGGCCTCGCCATGGGGGTCGGTCACGCCCTGTATGAATACCTGCCCGCCGGGCAGGACGGGCCGGGCAACGGCACCTGGAACCTGAACCGCTACCAGGTCCCCCTGGCGAACCAGCTGCCGGTCTGGAATCTGACCCACACCCTGCTCGATCCCCTCTCGCCGACCGATGCCACCAAGGGCATAGGCGAAGTGGTGATGATCCCCGTGGTCGCCGCCCTGGTCGAAGCCATCTATCAGGCGACCGGCACCCGTTTCTATCATCTTCCCGTCACTGCAACCGACATTCAGAAGGCCATCCAATGATCACCGTAAACATGACCATCAACGACCGTCTCATTGGCCCGATCGACGTGGATGACAACACCATGATGATCGACTTCCTGCACGAGTATGTGAACCTGACCGGCACCAAGTTCGGCTGCGGCGTCGGCGTCTGCCATGCCTGCACCATAGTGGTCGACGGGGCGGATGGCAGCAGCGAGAGCGTGCGCACCTGCATCAACGGGGTGGGCCGCTTCAACGGCCAGCGCATCCGTACCGTGGAAGGCCACGCAACGCGCAACAAGCTGGGCAAGATCATCGCCCTGAGCCCGGTGCAGAAGACCTTCCTGGATCACTTCTCCTTCCAGTGCGGCTGGTGTACCTCGGGTTTTGTCAACGAGACCACAGTGCTGCTGGAGCGGCTGCGCAAAGCGCCGGTGGCCATGGCCGATCTCGAATCCACCATAGAGGAGGCACTCAAGGATCACGTCTGCCGCTGCACCGGTTACAAGAAGTACTACGAGGGGGTCAAGGCCATGCTGATCTCGGAGGGGGTAGTCCGCACATGATGCTCTCCAGACTCACATTCGCGCTCCTGCTGGGCGCTGGCGCCGTCTCCGCGGCCGACACCCGGGATCCACTGGTGGCACAGGGGGCATACCTCGCCAAGGTGGGTGACTGCGCCGCCTGCCACACCGCCGAGGGGGGTCAGAAATACGCAGGCGGGCTGGGGTTCAAGACGCCTTTTGGCGTCATCTACTCCACCAACATCAGCTCCGACAAGAGTCAGGGGATAGGCAGCTACAGCTATGAGGATTTCTACGAGGTGATGCACAACGGCAACGCCCCCAAGGGACGCCTCTATCCCGCCATGCCCTACACCTCCTATCACCTGGTCACGGATGAGGACATGAAGGCACTCTACGCCTACTTCATGCAGACCAGGCCGGCCGCCACCGTGAACCGCGACAACGAGGTCGGCTTCCCCTTCAACGTGCGCACCGGCCTGATGGCCTGGAACCTGGTGGCCCATGAGGACAGCGCCTTCCAGCCGGATCCGGCAAAGAGTAGCAACTGGAACCGTGGCCGCTACCTGGTGGACGGGCTGGGACACTGCGGCGAGTGCCACACGCCGCGGGATCTGTTCATGGCAATGGACGGCTCACGCTACCTGAAAGGGGCCATGATAGAGGGGGTGATGGCCCCGGAGATCACCGCCACCGAGCTCAGGCGCCAGGGCTGGACCCATGACTCCCTGACCCGGTTGCTGCGCAAGGGCTACTCGGTCAAGGGGGGCGTCTTCGCCGGCATGTATCCCGTGGTCGAGAAGAGCTTCGCCTACCTGACCGACGAGGACATGCATGCCGTCACCAGCTACCTGCTCGGCAGTGACACCCCGTTGCCGGAGCCTGCACCCAGGCCGGTCACTCTGGACGCATCGCACCCGGGTTACGGGCTCTACCGGGACTACTGCGCCGGCTGTCACGGCCAGCAGGGTCAGGGCAAGCCGAACGTGACCCCCTCCATGTATGCCAACGCCACCCTGGATCAGGCGACCGCGACCAACACCCTGGCGGTGCTGCTGCGCGGGATCCCGGCCCAGAGTTACAGCCAGACCGAGCGCTTCGCCCCCATGCCCAGCTACGCCAGGGAGCTCAACGACCAGCAACTGGCGGATCTGGTGAACTTCCTGCGCCAGACCTGGGCCCATCAAGCCTCTACCCTGAGTGCCGACGACATCAGTACGCTCAAGAAGGAGATCGTCGAGGCGCACCATGAGTGACCCTCAGCTGGAGGTGCTGCGTCAGAGCCTCGCCTGGCTGGCCCAGGGGAAAGGCATCTGGCTGTGCAGCATAGTGGCGACCTACGGCTCGGCCCCCCGCCCCAAAGGGGCCCTGTTCGCCACCGATGGCCTCCACCGCAGCGGCTCCATCTCGGGGGGCTGCATCGAGGATGCCTTCGTCGCCATGCTGGCCAGGGGGGAGCATGACGTCCCCCTGAGCCTGCTGGACTATGGCGCCCACCTGGCCCCCGATGGCAGTGCGTTCGAGCTGCCGTGCGGTGGCCGCATCCGGCTGCTGGTGGAGCGCCTCGAAGGGGATGCGGCCAGCGCGGATCTCGACGAGTGGCTCACCCGGCTGCAAGGGGGCCGCCCCTTCGTGCGGGAGGTGCTGCTCGAGCAGGGGACACGCCGCTATCTGGCCGGGGAGACGACGGATCCCTGCGAGCAAGAGGTGCCAGGCCGGGTACGCCTGAGCTATGCACAGCGCTGGTGCCTGCTGCTGCTCGGCATCAGCCAGGTGAGCGAGCAGGTGGCCAGGCTCGGTCAGGCCGCCGGCTTCGAGGTGCGGTTGTGCGATACCCGCGAGCCGTACCGCAGCGACTGGCACTGGGGGCCGGAGCAAGGGGGCATAGCGGTGGAGTGGTGCGATCCCGAGCGCTTCGTCGAGCGCCATGCCACGGCCCAGAGCGCCGTGCTGGCACTGGCCCACGACCCCAGGATCGACGATGCCGGGCTGATGGCGGGGCTCGAATCCGACGCCTTCTACCTCGGTGCCATGGGCTCGGTGCGCACCAGCGCCCGTCGGCTGGAGCGGCTGCAGCGAATTGCCGAGGCGAGTCAGGCCCAGCTTGCGCGGATCCACGCCCCCATCGGGCTGCCCATCGGCAGCAAGACCCCGATCGAGATCGCCATCGCCGTGCTGGCCGAGGTGATCGCCGTGCGCCAGGGCATCCGATTGAGAGAGGCCACAGATGCAACCTGAGCGCGTCGCCCTGCTGCTGGCGGCCGGCTTCTCCCGCCGCTACGGCAGCGACAAGCGCCTCGCGGGCTCCCCGCCCCTGATCCTGCGCACCCTGGCCACCCTGCTCCCCTGTCATGACAGCGTGCTGGTGGTGCTCAGACAGCGAGACGAGGCAATGCGCCGCCTGCTGGCGGACTCCGGCGCCGAGTTGACCCAGGTGCCACGGGACGGCGGCCTGGGGGACAGCCTGGCCCACGGGGTGCGCACCCTCTTGGCGAGCGGGCGCCCCATCCACAGCCTGCTCATCGCCCTGGCCGACATGCCCCGCCTCTCCCCCGCCAGCCTGCGGGCGCTGCAAGCAGCCCAGACTGGCAGGGAGATAGTGCGCCCCCTCCATCAGGGGCAGCCGGGCCATCCCGTCAGCTTCCCCGCCGATCTGCTCCCCGAGCTGGCGGGCCTGGCGGGGGAGCAGGGCGCGCAAGGCTTACTGCTGCGCCATCGGGAGCGCCTGCGCACCCTGTCCCTTGACGATCCCGGCTGCGTGCAAGACATCGACTGGCCAGAGGATCCGCTCTGAGCCGCCTTTCCCTGCACAGCCCCACCATATGCCGTTCACGGCATGCCTGATCGCCGGGCAAAAAAAAGCCCCGCACGAGGCGGGGTCACAAGTGATGAAAAACAGACAATACACACACAACAAAGGTTCACACGCACAGTCAACCTTTCCCAAGCCCGATGGCCATCGCCCTTGGGAAAGGCGGGTCTTGCGACCCGCCCTGTGTCAGAGACGATACGCTATCAGTTCAGCTCGGTGACGCGGCTGGCGCGCTTGCCATCGAAGCTGGTGGTACGCAGCCAGACCTTGCCATTCACGCTCGGCTTGGCGGCGGCGTCATAGGCGGTCCAGGTGGTGCCGTCCAGGCTGTACTGGATGGGCAGACCCGGCAGATCCACGTTCGCTTCCAGCTTGCCGTTCACCACCTTGGCGCCCGGTACCGAGAGGCGGTATTCCACACCGGCCTGATCGAGTTTGGGCAGCACGCGCTGACCCAGCAGGTTGGCGAACTGGTTCCACTCCTTGTTCAGGGTGGCCTTGTTGACGTGCTTGGTGGTACCGGAGAACTCGCGACCCTTCACGTAGTCGAGCTCGAAGCCACCCTTGTGCCAGGCGCGCTCGGCCACGGAGAAGATGCGCGGGTAGACCATGTACTCGTACTGGGCGTCGGTGCGCACTGTCTCGCTCCACTGCTGACCGGAGATCCCCTTGAACTTGACCGGATCCTGGTCACCCTTGGCCACGAAGGCGTTGCCGTCGCGGTCAACCGAGGTCTCGGCGTTCTGCGGCAGGTTTTCCGGGGCGAAGGCGAACACCTTGCGGGTGTCGTTGAAGCGGGTCGCCCAGTAGTAGCCGCGCTCGGCCGGGTGTACCTCGTTCGGGAAGTCGAAGTAGAGGTAGTCCGGGTTCGAGAGCACCACGTCATAGCCCTTGTGCGCCCACTTCATCGCCTCGTTGAAGCCACCCCAGTAGAGGGTTTCCCAGAAGTTGACCCGGGTCTTCTCGGTGGCGAACACGCTGGCGTCCGTGGCGTACTTCAGACCATCTTCCCACGCCTGCAGGGTGGAGAAGCCGTGGCCCTTGACCATCTCGCTCACTTCCTTGGCGAAGTGGACAGGCAGCTCGGCCACGTCCTTGATCTTGCCATCGTCGATCATCTTCTGGCACATGGGGGACTTGCCGAACGGCTTGTCCTGCTTGCTGGAGTCGACGTTGCCCTTCCAGGCCACCAGCTCCTCTTTCTTGGTGACGGCCGGGTCCTGGTAACCGCCGCCCTGCATGATGTTCTTCGCCTCGTCACCACCGTAGTGCCAGGCGGTCAGGGGCTGACCGGCGGCCTGGTGCATCTGGGCCACTTCATCCATTACCTTGGCCACGAAGGTGGCGGCACCCGGCTGGCAGGGGTTGATGAAGGACATCTTGTCGTAGAACTGCACCGAGGTGACGTTGGAGGTGTCATCCGGGTCAGTCAGACGGAACTGGTTCGCTTCCGCTTCCTTCCCTTCCGCCAGCAGACGCTTGTAGCGCGCCTCCATGGAGACCACGGCAGCACGGGCGTGGGCCGGCATGTTGATCTCGGGGATCACGGTCACGCCGCGGGCCTTGGCATAGCGCACCAGGTCGATGTAGTCGGCCTTGCTGTAGAAGCCGGAGCCCTGGTTGTCGCTGGTGGGGCCTGAGCCGAGCTGCGGCATCAGGCACTTGGTTTCGGACTCGTCGTGGCAACGCTGGCTGCCGACCTCGGTCAGCTCCGGCAGGCCCGGGATCTCGATGCGCCAGCCTTCATCGTTGGTCAGGCCAAGGTGCAGCACGTTGAGCTTCATGGCAGACATCTGGTCAACCAGCTTCTTCATGGTCTCCGGGCTTCTGAAGTGGCGGGCCACGTCGGTCTGCATGCCGCGGTATTCGAAGCGCGGAGCATCCTCGACGCTCATCTGGCTCACCAGCTTGTCGTTGACCCCCAACAGGGAGATCAGGGACTGGGCGCCCCAGAAGGCCCCGTCGATGTCATGACCCTGCACCACAGTGCCTTTGGCGCCTATGGTCATGTCATAGCCTTCGGCCTGCTTGAGCTTGCTGCCGAGCTTGATGGTCACTGGGTAGCCGGTGTCGGAGAGGGTAACACCCAGCTTGGTCAGTTGAGCCTTCAGGGCCTCGGCGCGATCGCTTGGCAGATCCAGGGCATTGAGCTTGATGGTGGAGAAGTCGACCTGGGGACCGGCCTTGACCACCTGCTTCATCGGGGTCGGCAGGATCTGGTCGTCAATCTTGCCGGCAGGCAGCAAGGTGCTGGTCTGGTTGGCGGCAAAACGGGTCTCGCTGTTCATCAGGATGTTGTTGTCATCCTTGGTGCGCTTCCAGCCATCGGCCGGCATCGGCTTCTCGTAGGTGGTGGCATCATCGATGTTGCTCATGCTGGCCAGCACTTTCGGCTCGGCCCCTTCACTGGCGACGTACCAGTTCGGCATGATGTCAGATTCGAACAATACCCAGTACTCCACCACCAGGGGCACTTCGACCGTGGCGTCCTTGGCAAAGCCCTGGAACTTATCGGTTGGCGTCAAACGATAGAGGTCGCCGGTCAGGTGGGTGATGGTGAACTGGTCGTTGTCCACCCGCTGGATGCGGCGGATGGAGGAGACATAGATGCTCCAGTCCTTGGAGGTGACGTCGGCACCGGTATTGGTCAGGTGCAGCTTGGCAACGCCGCAGCTCGCCCACTCGGAGCCCAGTGCCTGGCAATCGAGGCCGGCGCCGGCACCGTCGTTGGTGACGACTTCGTACTTGACGACCAGGTTGCTGGCGAGGGAATCGACCACGGCTTGCTTGGCGGCATCGGCTGCCTGTACCTGGGCGGCACAAACGGTAGACATGGCAATGGCTAACAGAGAATGTTTCAAGTTCATAACTGCTGCTCTCGTTTGAAGTAAAGGTTGGATTTTCTTGGCTTTTTTTATATGGGGCCCCTAAGCGGGGCCCTTAGTTATGTCAACAATGGACTTAGACTTGAGGTGAGCGGGTCGCTCGATTAACGCAGGGCTTTCATCTCACCGGCGATGATCTCGGCCAAGGGGCCCAGAATCACCTGCAGGTTCTGCTCACCGAGCTTGACCACACCGGCCGCGCCCAGGGCTTTGAGCTTGCGCTCGTCGACGATGCTGCGATCTTTCAGGGTCAGACGCAGACGGGTGATGCAGGCATCTATGGTCACCAGGTTGTCCTGGCCACCCAGCACTTCCAGATACTGGCGAGCCAGCTCGGTGCGGTCAGTGGTCTGGGCCTGTACCGGCACGGCTTCGTCATCTTCACGACCCGGGGTTTTCAGGTTGAACTTGACGATCACGGCACGGAAGATGGCGTAGTAGAGACCGAAGAACACCAGGCCTTGTACCAGCAGCATGTACCACTGGGTCGCCAGCGGGTTGCGCGATTGGATGAACATATCGACGAAACCGGCGCTGAAGCCGAAGCCTGAGATCCAGTGCATGCTGGCGGCGATGAACACGGACAGGCCGGTCAGCAGGGCGTGGATGACGTACAGTACCGGCGCCACGAACATGAAGGAGAACTCGAGCGGCTCGGTCACCCCGGTGAAGAAGGCGGCAAAGGCGGCTGCGATCATGATGGAGGCAACTTTCTCTTTGTTCTCTTTCTTCGCGCTGTGGTAGATGGCCAGTGCCGCACCCGGCAGACCGAACATCATGATGGGGAAGAAGCCAGCCTGGTACATGCCGGTCACGCCTACGACAGCCTTGCCGGCGTCGATGGAGGATTGGCCACCCAGGAAGTTCGGGATGTCGTTGATGCCGGCCACGTCGAACCAGAACACCGAGTTCAGGGCGTGGTGCAGACCGACCGGGATCAGCAGACGGTTGAAGAAGGCGTAGATGCCGGCACCGGTGGAGCCCATGCTGACGATGGATTCACCGAAGGAGACCAGGCCACCATAGATGATGGGCCAGACGGCCATCAGGATGAAGGAGACCACGATCATGACAACGGAGGTCACGATCGGCACCAGACGACGGCCGGAGAAGAAGGCCAGGGCCTTGTGCAGCTCGACGCCACTGAAGCGGTTGTACAGCTCGGCAGCGATGACACCGGTCAAGATACCGATGAACTGGTTCTCAATCTTGCCGAAGGCGGCAGGGACCTGGTCCAGCGGGATTTGCTGGATCTGAGAGACCGCACCCGGGCTCAGCAGGGTGGTGACCACCAGGTAACCGACCAGACCGGCCAGCGCGGCAGAACCGTCTTTATCCTTGGACATGCCATAGGCGACACCCACGGCAAACAGAATGGCCATCTTGTCGATGATGGCGGCACCCGCCTTGATCAGGAAGGCCGCCAGCGCGCTTTCGCCACCCCAGCCGTTCGGGTCAATCCAATAGCCAATCCCCATCAGGATCGCTGCGGCAGGCAATACCGCTACCGGCACCATCAGGGCACGGCCGATCTTTTGCAAATAACCGAGAATGTTCACGGTTCCTCTCCTTAGTTGATGTTTTTCTAGAAATTAAGTGCTTATCACGTTCGACGCATAAGCCATCAAGGCTTGATTGGCAGTCTATGTGTTTTATTTCGCTGCGCAAATTAATAAACCAGCTTTCGTGATCATTATCACTCAACAGAGATAAAGGTAGCGGATAGATGTGGCTTAGTTCGCAATCTTTATTTACGCTATAAAACAACTTGAATCCGTGTTTGGTCCCTTGCCGTCAATCCTGTGCGGCAACCGTACTGAGGTATAGAAAATGCGCCTGATCCCGTTGAAGTCTGCCAGCCAGGTGGGTCTCTGGTCTGCCCGTTACATCGTTGACCGCATCAATGCGTTCAAACCGACCGCCGACCGCCCCTTCGTACTGGGCCTGCCCACCGGTGGCACGCCGCTGACGACCTACAAGCGCCTGATCGAGCTGCACAAGGCCGGCGAGGTGAGCTTCCAGCACGTGGTGACCTTCAACATGGACGAATACGTGGGGCTGCCCAAGGAGCACCCGGAGAGCTACCACAGCTTCATGTACAACAACTTCTTCAACCACGTGGACATTCGCCCGGAAAACATCAACATCCTCAACGGCAACGCCGAGGATCTGGTGGCCGAGTGCAAGCGCTACGAGGAGAAGATCAAGTCCTACGGCAGGATCAACCTCTTCATGGGCGGCGTCGGCAACGACGGTCACATCGCCTTCAACGAGCCGGCCTCTTCCCTGGCCTCCCGTACCCGGGTCAAGACCCTGACCGAGGATACCCGCATCGCCAACTCCCGCTTCTTCGGTGGCGACATGGAGCAGGTGCCCAAGCTGGCGCTGACCGTGGGCGTGGGCACCCTGATGGATGCCGAAGAGATCATGATCCTGGTGACCGGTCACGCCAAGGCCCTGGCCCTGCAGGCCGCGGTGGAAGGCTGCGTCAACCACATGTGGACCATCTCCACCCTGCAACTGCATCCCAAGGGCATGATGGTGTGCGACGAGCCCTCCACCATGGAGCTGAAGGTCAAGACGGTCCGTTACTTCCAGCAGCTGGAAGCCGCCAACATCGACCGTCTGTAAGGAGCCGTCATGTACGCACTGACTAATTGCACCCTCTATACCGGCAGCTGCGTGCTGACCGGCCACGGCGTACTGATCGAAGGCGACAGGATTGTCGCCATCTCCCACCTGACCGAGCTGCCCGCCGGCATCGAGCAGATTGATCTCAAGGGCGCCAACCTCAGCGCCGGCTTCATCGACGTGCAGCTCAATGGCTGCGGCGGTGTCATGTTCAACGGTCATATCACCACCGAGACCCTGGCCACCATGCAGGCGGCCAACCTCAAGTCAGGTACCACCAGCTTCCTGCCGACCCTGATCACCAGTCCGGATGCGGACATGAAGCTGGCGGTGGCGGTGACCCGCGACTACATGGCCGCCCGTCCGAACGAGGTGCTGGGAGTCCATCTGGAGGGGCCCTACACCAACCTCAAGCGCAAGGGCATACACCCGGCCGAGCAGATCCGTCAGCCCGTCGACGAGATGATCGATTTCTTCTGCGCCAACGCAGACGCCATCGCCAAGATCACCCTGGCGCCGGAGCGCAACAAGCCGGAGCACATCCGCCGCCTGGTGGAGGCCGGCATCCTGGTCTCCGCCGGTCACACCGCTGCCAGCTATGACCAGGCCATGGCCGGGTTTGACAACGGCATGCGCTTTGCCACCCACCTCTACAACGCCATGACCCCGACCCTGAACGGTCGCGAGCCGGGCGTGGTGGGCGCCATCTACGATCGCAAGGATGTCTATGCCGGCATCATAGTCGACGGTCACCACGTGCACTGGGCCAACGTGCGCCTGGCACACAGGATCCTCGGCGAGAAACTGGTGCTGGTCACCGATGCCACCGCCGCGGCCGGGGCACCGGAAGGCTTTGAGCAGTTTGATTTTTGTGGCGCAACCGTCTATTTCCGCGATGGTCAGTGCGTCGATGAGAATGGTACACTCGGCGGCTCCGCCCTCACCATGATTGAAGGGGTGGAGAATCTGGTCAAACAGGTCGGATTACCGCTCGATGAAGCACTGAGAATGGCCACCCTTTACCCCGCTCGCGCCATTGGATGGGACTCACGTCTCGGTAGTATCCAGGTCGGAAAAATTGCCAACCTCACCGTCTTTGATCAGGCCTTCACGGTCTGCGGGACCGTGGTTAACGGACACTACACAACACAGTGACACTATGACTGGCGGACAAATAGCAAACGTAGATCTTATCAAGCAGGTGAACAGTGCCGTCGTCTATCGACTCATTGACCTGCAGGGGCCCATCTCGCGGGTCAAAATTGCCGAGTTGAGTCAGCTGGCCCCGGCCAGCGTGACCAAGATAACCCGGCAACTGATCGAGCATGGGCTGATCAGGGAGACGTCGCCCCAGGCGTCAACCGGCGGACGACGCGCCATCTCCCTGACCACCATCAAGCATCGCTTTCAGTTTGTCTCCGCCAAGCTTGGCCGCGGCTATCTGCAGCTCTCCCTGTATGATCTCGACGGCAAGGAGCTCGATCAGCACATCACCCAGGTGACCGAGATCGAGCAACAGCCCGTGGTCGACATGCTGCTGCGGGAGATTGGCGCCTTCATCGACGCCAATACCGAGCGCAGCCGCAACCTCATCAGCATCGCACTGACCATGCCGGGTCTGGTCAATCCGGAATCCGGCATGGTCATCTATACCCCCACCTACCAGATCCGCAACCTGGGGCTCGCCAAGCTGCTGGAGCACCATTTCAACCTACCCTGCTACGTGGGCAACGACACCCGCTCCCTGGCGCTCGCGGAGCACTTCTTCGGCGAGTCCCGCGACTGCATGGACTCCATCCTGGTGAGCGTGCACCAGGGCACCGGCTCCGGCATCATCACCAAGGGGCAGGTGTTCCTCGGTCATAACCGCAACGTCGGCGAGATAGGTCACATCCAGGTCGAGCCCCTCGGCAAGCGCTGCCACTGCGGCAACTTCGGCTGCCTCGAGACCATCGCCTCCAACGAGGCCATCGTCGACAAGGTGAAGGAGCTCATCAGCCGCGGCCACCTGAGCTCGCTGCAGGAGAAGCACATCACCATCCAGGAGGTGTGCAAGGCCGCCGTGGCGGGGGACGAACTGGCTCGCAGCGTGATCGAGAACGTGGGGGAACATCTGGGCCGGGCCATCGCCATCACGGTCAACCTGTTCAACCCCCAGAAGGTGCTGATCGCCGGCGAAATCACCGCCGCCGAGGAGATCCTGATCCCGGCCATCCGCCGCTGCGTCGAGCACCAGTCCCTGCCAAGCTTCCACCGTGGCCTGCCCATCGTGAAGGCGCGCTTCCAGAACCAGCCCACCATAGGGGGTTTCGCCCTGGTGAAGCGCTCCCTGCTGGAGGGGGATCTGCTGCAGATCATCATGGAGCAGAAGTAAGGCCGCGCCTTGCATCAATAAAAACGGCAGCCAGTGGCTGCCGTTTTTTATGGTCGGCTTTCGCCGGTTCACCCCGCCCGGCACGGCTTGAACAGATCAAGCGCACCGTCATAAACCCGGGTCTGCACGTCCATGATACCGAGCATGGTGCGGGGCAACAGGTTGCCCCGCTCGGTTTGCCTGACCTACCCCGCCCTACACGGCTTGAACAGATCAAGCGCGCCGTCATAGACCTGGGTCTGCACATCCATGATGCCCAGCATTGAGTGGAACAGGTTGTCGTGGGAGAAGCGCTTGCTGCCCGCCTCCTGGCGCAAGCAATCCTGATTGAGCCCGCGATCCCGCTGCAGCTGGGGAGAGAACCAGGTCAAGAGGGGCACCCGGGTCTGGTCGTCCGGGGCGAACTTGTAGGGGGTGCCGTGCAGGTAGAGCCCCAGCGCGCCGAGAGATTCCCCGTGATCCGACAGATAGACCAGCCCCACATTGTACTGGCTCTCCAGAGTCTTGAGCTTGGCGATGAGCTGGGACAGCACCTTGTCGGTGTAGCGGATGGTGTTGTCATAGGTGTTGACCAGCTCCTCGTTGCTGCAGTTCTCGATGTCGCTGCGCGGGCAGTCCGGCAGGAAGACGCGATCGGCTGCCGGGTAGCGGCGATAGTAGGTCGGGCCATGGCTGCCCATCAGGTGGAAGGCCACCAGCTTGCTGCCCTGCCTGCCCTTCATCCCGGCGATCTGTTGATCCAGCCCCTGCAGCAAGACCTCGTCATAGCAGGAATCCCCTTCACAGTATTGGGGGAAGGCCTTGGGCTCGATCTCCAGGGTGGGCACGTGCTTGCACACCCCCTTGCAGCCGCCGTCGTTCTCCTTCCACAGCACGGAGACACCGGCGTGCTGCAGCACGTCCAGCAGTCCGTCCCTGGACTTGGCCAGGGTCTCGTCATAACCACGGCGCGTGAGGTTGGAGAACATACAGGGCACCGAGACCGCGGTGGCGGTGCCACAGGAGCGCACGTCCCTGAAGGAGACCAGATCCGGCTCCTTCATGGTGAAGCCGTTGGTCTGCTTCTGGTAGCCGTTGAGGGAGTAGTTCTGGCTGCGGGCCGTCTCCCCCACCACCAGGAACATCAGGGTCGGCTTGTCGCTCTTGGCCACCACCCTGGCATCTGTGCCTATCGGCTGATAAGGGACAGGGGTGGCGAAGAGAATATCCCGGGCGTAGCGATAGAGGCCGCGCACGTAATTGGAGGGGACTATCTCTTTGACGATGGTGTGGTTGTTGCGCCCGACCGAGGCGTAGTCCTGGTAATAGAGCGCGGCGACGCCGGCCAGGAACAGCAGGGAGAGGGCGATACCCGCCAGACGCTGGGCCAGCCCCTTGTACCAGGGAGTGGGGTATTCGATCTTCAGCCACAAGAGGGCAAGCACCGGCAGCACGGCGGTCAGCAGGAACCAGAGCACCACGGAAGCATTGAGGTAGGAGCTCGCCTCCCCGCTGTTGGTCTCGAGTATGTTCTGCACCATGCCCACATCGAAGATGATGCCGTATTTGAGCATGGCGTAGCTGACCAGGGAGGCGGTGACGATCAGGAAGGTGAAGAAGGGCTTGAGCAGATAGCGGAAGGTAAACGGCAGGAAGACCGCATTGAGGGCGGCAATCAGCACCAGGGGGATGGAGAGGGCAAACCCCGCCTTGACGTGCTCGAGGGCGGTGAGAATACGGTAAAAGTGCAGGAAAATGGGCCAGTTGAACACCAGTGCAAACAGCAGCACCAGCAACAGGTTGACCTTCATCACTCCCAGAGTGAGGCGCATAACGATACTCCAACAAACCAGTGATCTGGAGACCCTGCATGGGGGCTCCGTTGTGGGCATCCCTGTCACCCGTCTCTCTTCCCGAGCAGACAATGCGGTGATGGGCACAGCGGCCCGGATGCAAGGAGAGAGTAGGAAGGCAAACTTAAGCGGGCATTAAGGGAGGCACAGCGAAGGAAATGGGGCCAGAGAAGAGTCAAAGATATAAAAAACGGCAGCCTTAGGCTGCCGTCTGGTCGGAGGGAGGTGACCCCCTTGTGGTGCACCTCTGTCACACCTTCTCTATCTGGGGATCAGAGCAGCGCAGCCACTTCGTCGGAGATGGAGCCGTTGTGGTAGACCTCCTGCACGTCGTCCAGATCTTCCAGCATGTCGATGAGGCGCATCAGCTTGGGGGCGGTGTCGGCGTCCAGCTCGGCTTCGGTGGAAGCTATCATGGTCACTTCGGCGCTCTGGGGCTTGAAGCCGGCGGCTTCCAGGCCGTCCAGCACTGTGCCGAAGTCGTTCGGGGTGGTGTAGACCTCGATGGAGCCATCCTCTTCGGTGACCACGTCATCGGCACCCGCTTCCAGGGCCGCGTCCATCAGGGCATCTTCGTCCACGCCCACGAAGGTCAGCAGACCCTTCTTGCTGAACAGGTAGGCCACTGAGCCGTCGGTGCCCAGATTGCCGCCGCACTTGCTGAAGGCGTGACGCACTTCGGCCACGGTACGGTTGCGGTTGTCGGTCAGGCACTCCACCATGACGGCGGAGCCCGCCGGGCCGTAACCTTCGTAGACGATGGTTTCCAGCTGCTCGCCATCGCCACCACCGGCGCCGCGCTGGATGGCACGGTTGATGGTGTCACGGGTCATGTTGCCGGTCAGGGCAGCCGCTACCGCCGCGCGCAGGCGCGGGTTGTTGGCGGGATCCGCGTCACCGAGGCGAGCCGAGGTGGTGATTTCGCGGATCAGCTTGGTGAAGATCTTGCCACGCTTGGCGTCTTGCGCCGCCTTGCGGTGTTTGATGTTGGCCCATTTGCTGTGACCTGCCATAAAAACTCTCCGTTATAATGTGAAATCAATGGGATACGGGTCGCATGGCGACCCGTTCTTCAATCTTCTCAGGCGTCAGCCTTGGCATCGGCCTTGGCAACGGTGGCGATGGCCAGCTCGGTCAGCTGGGCCTGGTTGGCGAAGCTGGGAGCATCCGTCATCAGGCAGGCCGCTGCCGTGGTTTTCGGGAAGGCGATCACGTCCCGGATGTTGTCGGTACCGGTCAGCAGCATGCTGAGGCGGTCCAGACCGAAGGCCAGACCGGCGTGGGGCGGGGTACCGTACTTCAGGGCATCCAGCAGGAAGCCGAACTTCAGGCGCTGCTCGTCCGGGGTGATCCCCAGGATGTCGAACACGGTGGACTGCATCTCGCTGTTGTGGATACGCACAGAGCCGCCACCCACTTCGTAGCCGTTGATCACCATGTCGTAGGCGTTGGCATAGGCACCCAGGGGGTTGGCCTTGAGCTCGTCCGGGCCCAGGTTGCTCGGGGCGGTGAAGGGGTGGTGCATGGCAGCCAAGCCGCCTTCGCCATCTTCCTCGAACATGGGGAAGTCGATGACCCAGAGCGGCTTCCAGACGTTCTCCACCAGACCCAGATCGCGGCCCACCTTCAGGCGCAGGGCGCCCATGGCGTCGCACACCACCTTCTTGGAGTCGGCGCCGAAGAAGAGGATGTCGCCGTCGGCGGCACCGGTACGGGCCAGGATCTCGCGCACTATCTCGTCGGTGAGGAACTTGGCCACCGGAGACTGCACGCCTTCGAGGCCGTTAGCGGCTTCGTTGACCTTCATCCAGGCCAGGCCCTTGGCGCCATAGATGCCGACGAACTTGGTGTACTCGTCGATCTGCTTGCGGGACAGCTCGGCGCCGCCCGGCACTTTCAGGGCTGCCACGCGGCCTTTGGGGTCGTTGGCGGGGCCGGCGAACACGGCGAACTCCACCGCGGTCAAGAGGTCGGCCACATCCACCAGCTCCATGGGCAGGCGCAGGTCCGGCTTGTCGGAGCCAAAGCGGCGCATGGCCTCGTCGAAGGTCATGATGGGGAAGTCGCCCAGATCCACGTTCAGGATATGCAGCCACAGCTTGCGGATCATCTCTTCCATGATTTCACGCACCTGGGGCGCAGTCATGAAGGAGGTCTCCACGTCGATCTGGGTGAATTCCGGCTGGCGGTCGGCACGCAGGTCTTCGTCGCGGAAGCACTTGACGATCTGGTAGTAGCGATCGAAGCCGGACATCATCAGCAGCTGCTTGAACAGCTGCGGAGACTGCGGCAGGGCGTAGAACTTGCCCTTGTGCACCCGGCTCGGCACCAGGTAGTCACGGGCCCCTTCCGGGGTCGCCTTGGTCAGCATGGGGGTCTCGATGTCGAGGAAGCCCTGCTCGTCCATGAAGCGGCGCACGAAGGCGCTGGCCTTGGCACGGGTCTTCAGGTACCTGGCCATCTCGGGGCGACGCAGGTCCAGGTAGCGATACTTGAGGCTGATCTCTTCGCTGTTGACCTGGTTGAAGTCAAGGGGCAGCGGCTCGGCACGGTTGATGATGGTGAGCTCGTGGGCGAACACTTCGATGGCACCGGTAGCCATGTCGCTGTTGCGCTGGGAGTCCGGACGGGTACGCACCACGCCGGTCACCTGGATGCAGAACTCGCCGCGCAGCTCGGAGGCCAGGGCGAAGGCGTCCGGCTTGTCCGGATCGAAGAAGACTTGCACGATCCCTTCCCGGTCGCGCATGTCGATAAAGATGAGGCCGCCGAGATCGCGACGACGGTGGACCCAACCGCACAATGTAATGGTCTGCCCGGCATGGGCCTCATTGACCTGTCCGCAATAGATAGAGCGCATGGACTTCTTCCTTCGAAATGGTAGAGAGACGGTTCACCTTGGGTCGCCGGGCACGACTGGCAAGCACCGTCTGTCTCACAGCTGGCCAGATCCTGGTTCTTACCCGGTTTGAAATCAGTCTCATATCATCCGGCTCCCCGAGCCGGATACTTGCCGCCAATGCCGGCTCGCGCCGAGTGCCCCATCGAGGGGGCGACGCGCGAGGCGAGAACATCGGCAAGCGTCGTTGTCTGGCAACCTTGTGACTTAGATCATCGCCACCTTAGGCGCACAACCCCGTGAGTCACAACGATTTGGCAAACAAAAGGGCTGGCATTATAGAGGAAAACCCCCATTTGGGTAAAATGGCCCGCAGCCTCCTTTGCCCTGTTTTTTGTTGTCCTGGCGCAAAAAGGGGAGCAAAACAGCATAAATCCGCAGACAGGAACCGACATGAGCCTCTATTTGGGTCTGCCCCAGTGGTCACACCCGGCCTGGCCCGGCCAGTTGCTGGGGGTGGGCGCCAGGCCCGCCGAGCACCTCGCCCACTATGCCCGGGTGTTCAATACCGTGGAGGGCAACACCACCTTCTACGCCTCCCCCACCCCGGACACGGTGCGCCGCTGGGCCGATGCGGTGCCGCCCCACTTTCGTTTCAGCTTCAAGTTTCCGAAAGAGATCAGCCACCAGAGCGATCTGGTGAGCGCCGGCAAGCAGGTGGCGGCCTTCATCGCCCTGCTGGCGCCCCTGCACGGGCAACTGGGGCTGCTAAAGCTGCAACTGCCCGCCCGCTTCGGCCCCGCCGGCCTGCCGCGCCTCGCCGCCTTCTTCGAGAGCCTGCCGCCGGATTTCACCTATGCCCTCGAGGTGCGCCACCCTGACTTCTTCGCCAAGGGGGAGGCGGAGCGGGCCCTGAACCGCCTGCTGATGGACAGGGGCATCAACCGCATCATGCTCGACAGCCGGCCGCTCTTCTCGGTGCCCGCCGCCACGGCCGCCATGATCGATGCCCAGGGCAAGAAGCCCAGGCTCCCGGTGCACCTGCTCGCCACCGCAAGCAGCCCAGTGGTGCGCCTCATCGGCCTTCCTCAAATCGAGGACAATTACCCCTTTTTGCCATCCTGGTTGCCCCGTTGGAAACAATGGCTGGCAGAGGGGAAGGATCTCTACCTCTTTATCCATACCGCCGACAACGCCCGGGCCCCCGAACTGGCCCGTCAGGTCAGTCGGCTGCTCGGTCAGGAGATGGCCCCCTGGCCGGGGGAAAACGATCGCGCGCGCCAGGGCGTGCTGCCCTTTTAGCCACTCCCTTCCCCGCCCCTGTTTCACCGCTAAAAAAAGCCGTTTTTTTGTGGCCCCACTGGGTTCGGCGTCAAGACAAACGCCCGCCTTTCCTCTACACTACCGCCCCAAGCAAGGACCCGGACGCCCGCCATGGCACAGTGTTGCAGGCGACCGTCCGGCTCCCGGGAAAGGGCTCTGACCGCTGTCCATGGCAACACCTGCCGCAGACGGCTCATCCCCATAAAGGACCAGGATGATGGTCCATTGCGAACAGGGCGGGCCCGAAGGATCACAAGGCCAGCCACCCCGTTCGTAAACCGGTGACGACCCGGACGGGCGTCACCCAACGACTCCATTGAACACACAGTCGGTTCGCGCACCGGCTGTCAGGTTGCGCCAGCATGCACGATCAGATTTTTGCCGCCCCCATCGCCCAATTGGGGGATTTTTGCTTTGACGAACAGGTCGTCGATGTCTTCCCCGACATGATCCAGCGCTCTGTGCCGGGTTACAGCAACATCATCTCCGCCATCGGCATGATGGCCGCCCGCTACGCCCAGCCCCAGAGCCGCCTGTACGATCTCGGCTGCTCCCTCGGCGCCGCGACCCAGGCGATGCGCCGCCATGTCAACCAGCCGGGCTGCCAGATCACGGCGGTGGATCTCTCCCACCCCATGATAGAGCGCGCCCGCGCCCACCTCTCGGGCTTCAAGTCCGAGGTGCCGGTGGAACTGGTGGAGGCGGACATCTGCGACATCGCCATCGAGAACGCCTCCGTGGTGGTGCTCAACTTCACCCTGCAGTTCGTCGAACCCGAGAAGCGCGCCGCCCTCATCGCGCGCATCCATGACGGTCTGCGCCCCGGCGGCATCCTCATCCTGAGCGAGAAGTTCCGCTTCGAGGACGAGCAGGTCAACGCGCTGCTCATCGACTTGCACCTCGATTTCAAGCGGGCCAACGGCTACAGCGAGCTGGAGATCAGCCAGAAGCGCACGGCGCTGGAGAACGTGATGCGCACCGACAGCCTGGAAATCCACCGTGCCCGCCTGCGGGACGCCGGTTTCACCCATCAGGATCTCTGGTTCCAGTGCTTCAACTTCGGCTCCATGATTGCCATCAAATCAAGCGACGCCCAGCCATGATCGATTTCGCCAACTTTTATCAACTGATCGCCAAGAACCGGCTGAGCCACTGGCTGCACACCCTGCCCGCCCAGCTGCACGCCTGGCAGCACGACAACCTGCATGGGGATCTGCCGCGCTGGAACCGGGCCCTCAACAAGCTGCCGCAGGTGGCCCCCGGCAACGTCGAGCTGAAAAACCGGGTCGAGGTAGGCAGCCTTGAGAGCATGAACGAGGGGGAGCGCAAGAAGACCGAGAGCCTGCTGCGCCAGTTCATGCCCTGGCGCAAGGGGCCTTTTACCGTGCACGGCATCCACATCGACACCGAGTGGCGCTCCGACTGGAAGTGGGATCGGGTGCTGCCCCATATCAGCCCGCTCGCAGGGCGTTACGTGCTGGACGTGGGCTGCGGCAGCGGCTACCACCTCTGGCGCATGGTGGGGGAAGGGGCCAAGCTTGCGGTCGGCATAGACCCAAGCCCGCTCTTCCTCTGCCAGTTCGAGGCCATTCGCCACTTCGCCGGCAACGATCAGCGCGCCCATCTGCTGCCGCTCGGCATCCAGGAGCTCCCCGAGCTGCGGGCCTTTGACACCGTCTTCTCCATGGGGGTGCTCTATCATCGCAAGTCCCCCATCGAGCACATCGAACAGCTGCGCAATCAGCTCAAAGACGATGGGGAGCTGGTGCTGGAGACGCTGGTGATCGACGGCGGTGTCAACGACGTGCTGGTGCCCACCGATCGCTACGGCAAGATGCGCAACGTCTGGTTCATCCCCTCGAGCGCGGCCCTCAAGCTGTGGGTCGAGCGCTGCGGGTTCAGGGACGTGCGGATAGTGGACGAGAATATGACCAGCACCGACGAACAGCGTCGTACCGACTGGATGATTAACGAGTCCCTGAGTGACTATCTGGATCCCACCGATCCCGCACTCACGGTCGAAGGATACCCGGCACCCAAGCGTGCCGTACTGATCGCCAGAAAGGCCAAAGACTAGCCGATGGCGGCTGTGGAAGTTACACTGACCCAATTCCAGGAAGCACAGTTAAATGAATGACATGAAAAGCAAATTAAAAGGAATGACCCTGCTCTCCCTGCTCAGTCTCGGCGGGTGTGTCAGTATGGAAAAAGCGCCCCCTGTCCCGACCCTGACGCTGGCGGAGCTGCGCAACGAGATCTCGTTGAGCGAGCAACGCCTGCAAACATCCATGGAACAGCAACAGAAGCAGTATGTGCAGCAACAGCACCTGCTGGTTCAGCTCAACACCGATGTCACCAACATGAAAGAGTCCGTGAAGAAAGTCGACAGCAAGCTGGCTACCCTGCCACCCGAGCCCCCCAAACCCATGGCCATTCCCACCGAGAAGTGCCCGGCTCCGAGCCAGGGCCACACGGTCGACGGCAAGCTGCTGGTGGGTGAAGCGGAGTGGATCTGGGTCGATGCCGCCAACGATGCCTTCCAGGCACGGGTCGATACCGGCGCCACCACCTCCTCCATCAGCGCCCAGGAGATCACCATCTTCGAGCGCAACGGCAAGAACTGGGTGCGCTTCTTCCTGAGCCACCAGGAGATGGACGACAAGATCCAGATCGAGGCGCCCCTGGTGCGTCACGTGCGGGTACGTCAGGCCTCAGCAGACGACCTCGACCGCCGTCCCGTGGTGCGCCTCACAGTGCGCATCGGCGACATGACCGAGAAGGCCGAATTTACCCTCAAGGATCGCAGCGACATGACCTTCCCCGTGCTGCTGGGCCGTGAATTCTTGAAAGACATCGCCGTGGTCGACGTGGCCCGCGAGTATATCCAACCAAAACCCAAGCTCAAGGATGTAAAATAATCCATGGTTTCCCGTAAGCCGTTCTATCTGCTGGTCGCCCTGCTGTTCATTGTCGGCCTGGGAATGACGTTTTATCACCATGTCGCCCTGGACGTGCCCCTCACGCCCGGTGAAAAACGTCAGATCTGGTCTATCGAAGCCAAGCTCGAGTTCGAGGCCACCGGCGAGCCGGTGATCGCCTCCCTGGCCATTCCGGGCACCCAGCCCGGCTTCACCCTGATGAACGAGAATGCCGCGAGCCCGGGCTACGGCCTGTCGTTCGTGGAAAAAGACGGGGATGCCCGCGCCGAGTGGTCCATTCGCAGCGCCTCCGGCCGCCAGGAGCTCTACTACCGGGTCGACATGATGGCGGATGCCCATGCCAAGCCCGCCGCCAACCCCCTGCCGCCTGCCATCGAGAAGCAGATCGAGAGTGAGCCCTACGCCACCGCGATGAAGCAGATCCTCGAGCGCGCCCAGGAGCGTTCCGCCGACGGCTACACCCTGACCCGCGAGATCATCAAGGAGATCGAGAAACAGGAACAGAACGCCGAGCTGCTCAAATCCCACAAGAGCCGAGCCAGCCTGATCGCCGAGCTGCTCAACAACGCCGAGGTCCCTGCTCGGGTGGTGCACGCCCTGAGCCTGGAAGATGGTCGCCGTCGTCAGGAGCTGGTGGACTACCTGCAGGTGTTCAACAGCCCGACCGACTACAAGCTGTTCAACCCGCAAACCGGCGAACAGGGACAACCGGGCAACCTGCTGCTGTGGGAATACAACTCCGGCGCCCTCCTGGACGTCACCGGCGGTCACAACTCCCGCGTCACCTTCTCGATGATCGAGCAGGAGCAACCGGTCAACGTGGCCCTGGCGCAGAAGTTCGAGAAGTCCGAGATGATGAACTTCTCCATCCACAGCCTGCCCCTGGAAGAGCAGGCCCTGTTCAAGGGTCTGCTGCTGATCCCCATCGGCGTGCTCATGGTGGTCTTCCTGCGGGTCATCGTCGGTATCAAGACCTCGGGCACCTTCATGCCTGTGCTGATCGCGGTCGCCTTCATCCAGACCTCGCTGGTCACCGGTCTCATCGGCTTCCTGCTGATCGTCGGTACCGGCCTGGTGATCCGCTCCTACCTCTCAAGGCTCAACCTGCTGCTGGTGGCGCGAATATCGGCGATCATCATCATGGTGATCTCGATGATCGGCATCTTCTCGGCCTTTGCCTTCAAGCTGGGGCTGACCGACGGCATGAAGATCACCTTCTTCCCGATGATCATCCTCTCCTGGACCATTGAGCGGATGTCCATCCTGTGGGAAGAAGAGGGTCCGAAAGAGGTGGTACGCCAGGGTGGCGGCTCCCTGCTGGTGGCGGTCATCGCCTACCTGGCCATGGACAACGAGCTCATTCGTCACCTCACCTTCAACTTCCTCGGCCTGCAACTGGTGCTGATGGCCACCGTGCTGGTGATGGGCAACTACACCGGCTACAAGCTGAGCGAGCTCAAGCGCTTCAAGCCGCTGGTGGACGAGATGAAGTCCGGTGCCACCCCGGGTAAGGACAAGTAACAGATGTGGTTCTGGCAGAAATACACCAGCCCGTGGAGCCTGTCGCAAGCAGGCATCCTCGGCATGAACAAACGCAACCACTCCTACATCAGCCGCTACAACCCGCGTCGTCTCTACCCGCTGGTGGATGACAAGCTCAAGACCAAGCGCATCGCGCTGGACGCGGGGGTGACGGTGCCCGAACTCATCGGCACCATCCGCGAGCAGCACGACGTGACCCGCATCACCGAGCTGGTGAAGGATTGGCCGGGCTTCTGCATCAAGCCGGCCCGCGGCTCCGGCGGCAAGGGGATCCTGGTGATCCTGCGCCAGGAAGAGGGCAGCTTCTACAAGCCCAACGGCAGCGCCTGCAACGGCCAGGATCTGGAGCGCCATGTCTCCAACATACTGGCGGGCCTCTATTCCCTGGGCGGCAAGCCCGACGTGGCACTGGTGGAAGGCCTCATCAACTTCGATGACGTGTTCGACGGCTACTCCTTCGAAGGGGTCCCCGATGCCCGGGTGATCATCTTCAAGGGCTTCCCCGTGATGGCCATGATGCGCCTCTCCACCTCGGCCTCGGACGGCAAGGCGAACCTGCACCAGGGCGCCGTGGGGGTGGGTCTATGCCTGCGCACCGGTCGCGCCCTGCGGGCGGTGCAGTTTGGCAACCCCCTGCGCCACCACCCGGACACCGGCCTGGATCTCTACGATCTCAAGGTGCCCCACTGGGATACCCTGCTGACCCTGGCGGCCTCCTGCTACGAGATGTCGGGGCTTGGCTACATCGGGACCGACATGGTGCTGGACAAGTTCCGCGGCCCCATGCTGCTGGAGCTCAACGCCCGTCCCGGCCTCGCCATCCAGATCGCCAACGGTCGCGGCCTGGTGCCCAACCTCAAGACCATAGAGAAGCTGGGTCAGGTCAAGATGAACGTGGAGCAGCGGGTCAACTTCGCCAAGGATCACTTCGGTATCTTCGACGAATAGCCTGCCTCGCACCTGCAAAAACGCGCCAACAGGCGCGTTTTTTTATGGCCGGCCATGGGCGGCCCCGCAAGACGCCGGGGAAGGCCGATCCCCGTCACATCCCATGGCAACCCCCCTTCAACGGGCTGGCACAAGGGGATAAGCTCCCATGGCAGTAGTTGCCGCGACGGGCAGGTGGATGGCGGGCCTATCCCCCCTCTCCTGCCCCGCGAAGCACGGACCCTGCCAGGAGGGCGCCTAATCTCGGCGACAAAGCAGTCTCTCGATGGTAGATTAATCAAATCAAATAGATAGCATCGATCGGGTTTCCCCTATGCAACGTTGGCCCAGCCTGAAACAGCTGCAGTATCTGGTCGCTCTGGACGAGCACAAGAATTTCAATCGCGCCGCCAAGGCCTGTCATGTCAGCCAGTCCACCCTGAGTACCGGGATCCAGACCCTGGAGGACATGATGAACCTGCAACTGGTGGAGCGTGACCACAAGAGCTTCATCATGACGCCGGTCGGCATGGAGATAGTGGCGCGGGCGCGCAACCTGCTCTCCGATGCCCGGGATCTGATGGAGCTCGGCCAGCAGCAGGGGGGGGTCATGCACGGCACCGTCCGCCTGGGTTGCATCCCCACCATAGCCCCCTTCCTGCTGAGCAAGCTGCTGCAGCGGTGCGGCAAGGCCTATCCGGAGCTGGAGCTGCTGCTGCGGGAAGACACCACCACCAACCTGCTCAAGCAGCTGGAGCAGGGCCAGCTCGACCTGCTGATCCTGGCCCTGCCGGTGGAGATAGGGGGCTTTCACAGCAAGACGGTGGGGCAAGATCCCTTCCACATGGTGATGCCCTCCCACATGGCGGCGGGGCTGCACATGCCGTTCGACTACAAGGAGCTGCCCAACCAGAGCATCTTCCTGCTGGAGCGGGAGCACTGCCTGACCGAGCACGCGGTGAGCGCCTGCCGGCTGCGGGACAAGAGCAAGATCAACCCCTTCGCCGCCACCAGCCTGCACACCCTGGTGCAGATGGTGGGCGCCGGCCTTGGCACCACCTTCCTGCCCCAGATGGCCATAGATGCGGGCATCCTCGACAACTCGGATCTGGTGGCCATCCCCCTGCCCGGGGAGAAACCCTATCGGGAGATAGGCCTGGTGTGGCGCCCCAGCACCACCCGGGTGCAGACCTTCTACAAGATTGCCGAGCTGCTCACGCCGCTGATAACCCCCAAGGCGGCGGAGTGACGACTGGCTTGCCGGGGGCTGGTCTTCTGCCCTTGGCAAGCATTTATGCTATCGCTGTTCAGCTTCCAGGCAGGAACATCGTCTATGATGAATCCCGTGCCCTATCAAGGAGTTGAGATGTTTCGCACCCTGCTGCCGCCCCTGCTGGCCCTGCTTGTCGTCGCCTGCTCCAGTACCCCGGAGCCGCCACCGCCTGCCCGCCAGGCCAGTGCCTTCGACGGCTTCTATCAACAGTGGCGCGGCGTCCCCTACCGCATGGGCGGCACTGGTCGCGCCGGCCTCGACTGCTCAGCCTTCACCCAGCTTGCCTACCAGCAGGTGCTGGGCTTCACCCTTCCCCGCACCACGGAATCCCAGGCCAGTCTCGGCAGGCCGGTGGACAGATACCGGTTGCAGCACGGGGATCTGGTGTTCTTCAAGACCGGCTGGCAGCAGTACCACGTCGGGGTCTACACCGGGGCCGGGGAGTTCATTCACGCCTCCACCAGCAAGGGGGTGATCCGCTCGCGCCTCGACAACGTCTACTGGAACAGCCGCTACTGGCAGGCCCGCCGCCTGACCCAGTAGCCGCCACCAACGAACCGAAAAGAAGAAGGCCCCGAGGGGCCTTCTTCTTTTGTGCCGCGCAGAGGCTCAGTGCTTGCGGTGCCAGCGGGGCGAGGTGGCCCGCTCCCCCCAGGGGGTGACGCAGGGCAGCAGGGCTCCCTCGATCAGCCCATCGCTGGCCGCCAGCGCCTCGGCAATCTTCTCGTGGAGCAGGCGCAGCAGGTTCTTCTCCTGCTCCGCCAGGGAGTGGCCCGCGGCGAAATACTCCCGCTGATGTTGCAGCGCCAGCTTCTGGGCAAACTCATAGGTGTTGAAACTGTCCGGCATCCGCTCGATCACATCGTCCAGCCGGGCCAGCAGGCTGTGCAATTCCCTGGTCATGTGCTGCTCTCCATTTGAGTTGATAAGCAAAAACTACCCCTTATTGGATAATTCACCAATCGAGATACCCCAAAACTGTGGGGCCGAGCACAGTTCCCACGGACAGGGCCCCCCAGCCGCCCTCGCTCCGGCACACCCCTGTTTACAAGCTGGCAACAAGGCGCTAGGCTTGGACCGACTAATCAGTCGGTCAGTTTTTGTGCGGAGCAAGCCATGGAAGCCATATCAACAGAGTCCCCAGACAAGTTCTCCCTGCCCGAGCAGTTGCACCGCCTCAAGCAGGCCTGCCAGGCCCATCCCATGCCGAGCCTGGCACAGCGCCGCAGCCGGCTGATCGCACTCAAGGGAGCCCTGCTCGCCCACAAGCAACCCCTGTGCGACGCCCTGGCCCTGGACTATGGCCAGCGCAGCGACTACGACTCCCTGGTCGCCGACATCCTGCCCTGCGTCATGCAGATCAACTACAGCCTGAAACGGCTCAAGGGGTGGATGAGGCCGGTGCGGCGCCATCCCGGCCTGCTGCTGGCCCCCGCCAGGGTCGAGGTGCACTATCAGCCGCTGGGCGTCATCGGCATCATGGTGCCCTGGAACTTCCCTGTGATGCTGAGCCTGGGGCCCCTCATCGGCGCCATCGCCGCCGGCAACCGCGCCATGATCAAGCTCTCCGAGTTCACCCCTCACACCAACGCCGTGCTGCGCACCCTGCTGGCCCGGGTGTTTGACGATGACGAGGTGGTGGTCATCGAGGGGGACGCGGGACTCGCGGCCGCCTTCAGCACCCTCCCCTTCGATCATCTGCTGTTCACCGGCTCCACCGCGGTGGGCAGGCGGGTGATGGCCGCCGCCGCCCCCCAGCTCACGCCGCTGACCCTGGAGCTCGGTGGCAAGAGCCCCTGCCTCATCGCCCCCGACATGCCCCTGGCCCTGGCGGTGGAGCGGATGATCTTCGGCAAGAGCCTCAACGCCGGCCAGATCTGCGTGGCCCCGGACTATGTGTTGCTGCCGCGAGGGCAGGAGCAGGCCTTTATCGAGGCCTATCAGGCGCACTTTCGCCGCCTCTATCCCAAGGGGCTGGATAGCCCGGATTACGGCTCCATCATCAACGGGGCCCAGTATGAGCGGCTCACCGCCTGGCTGGCGGAGGCGAAACAGGCGGGTGCCGAGGTGCACCCTTGCGCCTCGCCGGCCCGGGATGACGGCACCCGCCGCCTGGTGCCCCACCTGCTGACCGAGGTGCCCGGCCACTGCCAGCTGATGCAGCAGGAGATCTTCGGTCCCCTGCTGCCCCTGGTGCCCTATGACAGCATCGAGGAGGCCATTGCCTATGTGGCGGCCCGGCCACGCCCGCTGGCGCTCTATCTGATGAGCCTGGATCCGGCGCTGCAGCACCGACTCATCCGGGAGACCCACGCCGGTGGCATGGCCATCAACGAGTGCCTGTTCCAGGTGGCGGCGGACGACGCCCCCTTCGGCGGCATAGGCCCCTCCGGCATGGGTCACTACCACGGCCACGAGGGTTTTCTCACCTTCTCCAAGGCGAAAACCGTGCTGCGCCGCGGCCGTTTCAGCGCCGGAACCCTGATCCACCCCCCTTATCGGCGCTGGTACCAGCGGCTGATGATGGCCCTGTTCCTGCGCTAGGAGGCAGCATGAGCGATCCCATGACAGACAAACGCCGCCAGATCCTGGATGCCGCCCTTGCCCTGTGCGCCGAGGATGGCCTGCAGGGGGCCGCCACCGCCCGCATCGCCCGGGCGGCCGGGGTGGCCAACGGCACCCTGTTCCACCACTTTCCCAGCAAGGAGCTGCTGATCCAACAGCTCTACCAGGACGTCAAGCTGCGCCTTGGGGCCGCCATCAGCGAGGCGGATCCGGCCCTGCCCCTCAGGGAGCAGGCGCGCCACTACTGGAGTCAGGCGATGAGCTGGATGCAGGCCCATCCCCACGAGCTCAAGTTCGTGCTGGGCTTCTTCCACTCCCCCCTGCTGGCCAGATCCCTGCGAAGCCAGATCCTGGGGGAGACACTGCGCTTCCTGCCGCGCCTGCTCGCCCAGGGGCAGGCCAGCGGCGAGCTGATGCAGGCGCCCCCCGTCCTGATGCTGGAGGTGTGCCAGAGCCAGTTCCTGGCCTGCGCCTCCCTCTTTGTCGACCAGCCCGAGCTCGGGGAGGATCCCCACTGGCAGGCCAGCGCCTTCGCCCTCTTCTGGTCCGCCATCGCAGGAGGTCTTGATGACGCTTGATCCTTGGCTTGCCACCGGCAGGCGCCTCTGGATAGGGGGCCTGCTCTGGGTCATCGGCCGCACCCTGTGCCGCGCCGCCCGGGTCGACGAGGCGGTGCGCCGCGAGCTCGCCCCCCTGCCGGAGGGGCTCTGCATCCGGCTGGAGGTGAGCGGCATAAAACGGGGGCTGACCCTGTACAAGTCAGGGGGTCGCTGGCGCTGCGGCGCTGCGCCCGATCCCGGCGGCCTGCACCCGCTGCGGGTACGTTTCAAGCACCCCGCCATCGCCTTTCGCGCCCTCAGCTTTCGCCTCGGCATCAATCAGGCCTTCTGCGAGAACCGGCTGCTGGTGGAGGGGGATCTCGGGGCGGCCATGCACCTGGTGCGGGCGCTGGAGCAGCTGCAAGCGCTGATCCTGCCTGCCTTCATCGCGCGGCCCCTGCTGCGCCACTACCCGAACCCGCGCCACAAGCTGACGCGAGCCTGCCACATCTACCTGGGTCTGCTGACCGGTTGAAGAGAAGGATGAACACCATGAGCCGTTATTACGATTTCTTCTGTCCGGTCAGATTGATGGCGGGGGAGCAGGCGCTGGAGCAGCTCCCGGACGAGCTGATGGCACTGGGGGCACGCCGTCCGCTGCTGCTCACCGACAAGGGAGTCGGCGGCAGCGGGCTCGCCACCCTGCTGGCCAATGTGCTGGCGGAGGGAGGCCTGCCGGTGGCCGCCATCTGGGACGAGATCCCCGCCGACTCCTCCACCGCCGTGGTGGAGCGCATCGCCGCCCGCTGGCGGGAGCTGGGCTGTGACAGCCTGGTGGCCCTGGGGGGCGGCTCCGTCATCGATACCGCCAAGGCGGTCAACATCCTGGTCACCCTGGGCGGGGAGCGGCTGCTGGATCACGCGGGGGCAGGCTGCCTGACCCGGCCCCTCAAGCCGCTGGCGGTGGTGCCCACCACGGCGGGCACCGGCTCCGAAGTGACCCTGGTGGCGGTGATCCGGGACGAGGGGAGCGGGCGCAAGGTGCCCTTCACCTCCCCCTTCCTGCTGCCCCAGCTGGCGGTGCTGGATCCGCGCCTCACCCAGGGGCTGCCGCTGCCCATCACGGCCGCCACCGCCATGGACGCCATGACCCACGCCATCGAGGCCTTCATCGGCAACGGCAAGAACCCGGTCAGCGACGCCCTGGCCCTGATGGCGGTGGAGAAGATAGCCGATGCCCTGCCCAGGGTGCTGCTGGCCCCCGAGGACAAGCGCCTGCGACTGCAGCTGGCGGAGGGCTCCACCCTGGCGGGCATGGCGTTTTCCAACTCCATGGTGGGGCTGGTGCACGCCCTCGGCCACAGCCTGGGGGCCCGCTGCCACCTGCCCCACGGCCTGTGCATGAACCTCTTCCTGCCCACTGTGCTCGACTACAACAGGCCGCAGATAGACCCTGAGCTGGCCCGTCTGCTGCTGCCGCTGGCGGGGCCGGAGCGCTTCGCCGCCACCCCAGAGGCGCTGCGCCCCCAGGCCACCCTGGATGCACTCTGCGCCCTGCGCGACACCCTGTGGGAGGCGGTGCGGCTGCCGCGCACCCTGGCGGAAGCCGGGGTGACGGACAGAGCCGTGCTCAAGGATATCCGGGATCTCGCCATCAACGACGGCGCCCTGCTCTACAACCGCAAGGATGCGGACAGGGAACAACTGCTGGCCCTGCTGGAGCAGGTATGGGAATGACCCCCAAGCCAGTCTGCAGAGGGTCGGGGGCACTGGATCAGATGGGCGGCGTGAAGACCCCGGTGGAGAGGTAGCGATCCCCCCGATCGCAGATGATGGCCACCACCACCCCCTGTTTGATCTCCGCCGCCACCCGCAGGGCGCCGGCCACGGCGCCCCCCGAGCTGACCCCGCAGCAGATCCCCTCTTCCCGCGCCAGCCGGCGCATGGTGGCGAGCGCCTCCTCCTGGGTCACATCCAGCACCCGATCGACCCGCGCAGGCTCGAAGATGGCGGGCATATAGGCCTCTGGCCAGCGGCGAATGCCCGGGATCTGGCTCCCCTCTGCCGGTTGCAGGCCTATCACCTGCACCGCCGGGTTCTGCTCCTTGAGGTAGCGGGAGACCCCCATGATGGTGCCCGTGGTGCCCATGGCCGAGACGAAGTGAGTGATTGCCCCCGCGCTCTGGCGCCAGATCTCGGGGCCGGTGGAGAGGTAGTGGGCATCCGGGTTGGCCGGGTTGTTGAACTGATCGAGCACCAGCCCCTCGCCGCGGGCCTGCATGGCCAGCGCCAGATCCCGAGCTTCCTCCATGCCGTTTTCCACCAGCACCAGCTCGGCGCCGTAGGCCTGCATGGCGTCGCGCCGCTCCTGGCTCATGGTACTGGGCATGACGAGGCGCATCCGGTATCCCCGGGCCGCCGCCACCATGGCCAGCGCTATGCCGGTATTGCCCGAGGTGGCCTCGATGAGTCGTGCTCCTGGCCCTAAGTGACCGCTCGCCTCCGCCGCCCGGATGAGGTTCAGGGCCGGCCTGTCCTTGACCGAGCCGGCGGGGTTGTTGCCCTCCAGCTTCACCAGCAGGGTCACGTCGGGACAGGGGTTGATGCGGCGCAGGCGCAGCAACGGGGTATTGCCAATCAGATCTTCCAGGGTGGCGAAGGCCATAACGGGATCCATCCTCTGCTAACTGTTCTATACCTTGCCTAGCGAGCCGCTCGCAGGCCGGTCAGTGTAAGCGAGCCTCCTCGGCCCGCAAAGAGCACGGTTGGCAAAGTCCGGCCAGCATGCTCTGATACCCCTTCCCCACCCTTTGAGGAGCCTCCATGAGCGACATTCTTCATCAGGCCGACCAGCAGCAGTTCATCTGCGTGGTGGACGGCAAGACCTCTCGCCTCAGCTACCGCATGCTGGACGCAACCACGGTGGACGCCTGCAGCACCCAAGTGCCGTCCGAGCTGAGGGGACAGGGCATTGCCGACAGGCTGGCTCGCAACTTCTACGACTGGACCCGGGCAGAGGGGCTCACCATAGTGCCGAGCTGCAGCTACATAGACGTCTGGCTGCGCCGTCATGCCGGTTGAGGCACAAGCCCCCCGGGAGGCGCAGCTGCAAGCCCACACCGAGGCCCTGCTGCGGGCCGATCCCCTGCGCATGGCCTGCCTGCGAACGGCGCGGGAGCTGGCCCTGCCGGACTGGGCGCTGGGGGCGGGCTTTGTGCGCAACCTCATCTGGGATCATCTCCATCACAAGGCCGAGCCCACCCCCCTCAACGACATAGATCTTGTCTATCTGGATCCAGGCGATCCGGAAGGTGCCGCCGAGCGGGAGCACGAAGCCTGGCTGGCGGAGCGTCTACCCGGCCAGCGCTGGGAGGTGCGCAACCAGGCGCGCATGCATGTGCGCCAGCAAGTGGCTCCCTTTGCCAGCTCGCTGGTGGCGCTCGGCCACTGGGTGGAGATACCCACCTGCATCGGGGTCCGCCTGCTGGAAAACGATGAGTTCCAGTGGCTGGCTCCCTACGGCTTTGGCCCCAACTGGTCCCTGCAGGTGAGCCCCAATCCGCGCTGCCGGCAGGAGAGCCGGATCTTCATCGACAGGATCAGGGACAAACAGTGGCAGCGCATCTGGCCTGATCTGGTGGTGAACTGGCCATGACCGGATTGCAATGGGCCGACAACCTTGGGCACACTAAGAAAAAGATGTTTGTAACTCAATGGGTTAAATAATGCGCGACTTCTTCTCACTCGAACGCTGGCTGCCGGGCCTCGCCGCCCTGCTGCAATACCAGCGGGCCTGGCTGATGCCGGATCTTCGCGCTGGACTCTCGGTGGCGGCCGTGGCCCTGCCCGTGGCCATCGCCTATGCGGAGCTCGCCGGCGTGGGCGCCATCGTCGGCCTCTACTCCTGCATACTGCCCATGGTGGTCTACGCCCTCTTTGGCACCTCCCGCCAGCTCATCGTCGGCCCGGACGCCGCCACCTGCGCCGTCATCGCCGCCGTTGTGACGCCGCTCGCCGCCGGGGATCCCACCCGCCAGTGGCAACTGGTGATGACCATGACCGCCATGACCGGCTTCTGGTGCCTCATCGCCAGCCGCTTCAAGCTGGGGGTGCTGGCGGACTTTCTCTCCCGCCCCATCCTGATGGGGCTGCTCAACGGGGTGGCCATCACCATCATGGTGGGTCAGCTCTCCAAGATCTTCGGCTTCACCTTCAGCGAGCGCTATCTCATCGAGCGGATCCTGAATGGCACCGACTACATTACCCAGACCCATCTGCCCACCCTGGCCATGAGCCTGACCGCCCTGCTCACCCTACTGCTGGCCAAGCGCTACAAGCCATCCTGGCCCTCCTCCATGGTGGCCATGGTGGTGACGGCGGCCCTGGTGTGGGCCCTCAACCTCGGCCAGTTCGACATCGCCACCCTGGGGGCCGTGGGCTCGGGCCTGCCCGCCTTCCAGATGCCGGAATTCCCCCCCGGCCTGATGCGCGAGCTGGTGCTGCCGGCGCTCAACCTCGCCATGGTGAGCTTCGTCTCCATGATGCTCACCGCCCGCAGCTTCGCCGCCAAGAACGGCTACGAGATCGACGCGGACAAGGAGTTCAGGGCGCTGGGCATGGCGAACCTCGCCTCTGCGGTCTCCCAGGGGTTTGCCATCAGCGGGGCGGATTCACGTACCGCGGTCAACGACGCCAACGGCGGCAAGAGCCAGCTGGTTTCCATCATCGCCGCGGCGGTGATCGCCCTCATCACCTTCTATTTGACGGCGCCGCTTAAATTCATCCCCACCGCAGCCCTCGGGGTGGTGCTGGTGATGGCCTCCCTGTCGCTCACCGATTTTCGCGGCCTCTGGGCCCTGCGCGACTCGGACCGCGCCGCCTTCTGGCTGGCCCTCATCACCTTCATCAGCGTGCTGACCATGGGGGTCATTCCGGGGATCACCCTGGCCGTCCTGCTGGGCCTGTTCCAGTTCCTGCGCAACGTGATGCGTCCCACCGATCAGCTGCTCGGCATGGACGACGAGGGGGTGGTGCGCACCCTGGGAGACAACGAGCAGGCCAAGGCGATTCCCGGCATTCTGGTCTATCGCTTCAACTCGCCGCTCACCTACTTCAACGCCCCCTACTTCAAGCGGCGGGTGCTGGCGCTGCTGGTGCAGGATCCCCACAATCCCAAGTGCCTGGTGGTGGACGCGGTGGCCTGCTTCACCCATCAGGACATCAGCGTGATGAGCATGGTGGGGGAGCTGCACAAGGAGCTCAGGCGCCGTGGCATCCACATGGTGATGGCCGGTCGCCACGGCCAGATGACCCAGTGGCTCAAGCAGGCAGGGATCCGGATCGGGGACGAGGGGGTCATCCTCAGTCCCGACATGTATCAGGCCCTGCGCATGACCCGCTGCTACCGGGAGCCGGTGTTCAAGGATGACGAGGTGGTGGAGAGCACCACGGATACCCTGCTCTCCCGCTGGCCCCAGGACGACGAGCTGCCGGACTCGGCACGCCTCACCCGGCCCTGCGAACAGGAAGCGGGCGCCACCCCGGTCTGACGGCGCCACCCAGCGAGAGGGTGCCGGGCCGGCCCGTCCCCCTCTTTGCTCAGGGCAGGATTGCACCCCGCACCCGCTTGGTGTTAAATGCCCGTCCAGATGGCGCTGACGAGGGCCATCCCCAGTATTTGGACATCCCATGCAGACTCAATCCCACGCGGGCCCGGGCTCCCTCTTCGCCCTGACCTGGCCACTGTTCATCGATCTCGCCCTGCACTTCCTGACCGGGGCCCTCAACACCTTCATGGTGGGCCACGTCTCCTACCAGGGGGTGGCGGCGCTGGCGGTGGGCAATCAGGTGTTCGATCTCGCCATCACCCTGTTCAGCTTCGTCAGCATAGGCACCAGCGTGGTGATCACCCAGTACCTGGGGGCGGGGGATAGGGAGAAGGCGCGCGTGGTCATCCACACCGCCATCGGCTTCAACCTGCTGGTGGGGCTGGTGGCCGCGGTCGGGGTCATGGCCGGTGCCAGCACCATGCTGGCGCTGATGAACCTGCCCGCCCACCTGATGGGGGATGCCACCCTTTACCTGCAGATCATCGGGCTCTGCCTGCTGCCGGAGGCGGCGGCGCTCTGCCTGGCCGCCACCCTGCGCGCCCATGGCCACACCCGTCAGGCCATGTACGTGACCCTCATCGTCAACCTCATCACCTTCGTCGGCAACCTGCTGCTGCTCTACGGCTGGTTCGGCCTGCCCCAGCTCGGGGTCGCCGGGGTCGCCATCAGCACTGTTGTCGGGCGCATCGTCGGCGTGGTGCTGCTGGTGTGGCTGGTGGCGCGCAAGACCGGCATACGGCTGCGGCTGCCGGAGATCTTCCGGCCAAGCCGCGCCATGCTGGACAAGGTGCTGCACATCGGCCTGCCAGCGGCGGGGGAGAACCTCTCCTGGATGCTGCAGTTCATGGTGGTGACCGCCTTCGTCGGCCTGCTCGGCGACAAGGCGCTGGCGACCCAGTCCTACTTCTTCCAGATCTGCCTGTTCATCCTGCTGTTCGGCCTCTCCATCGGCCTTGGCAACGAGATCATCATCGGCCACCTCGCGGGAGCCCGTCGCTTCGAGCAGGCCTATCGCCAGCTCATCAAGAGCCTCAAGCTCGGCCTCATCGTCACCAGCCTGATTGCCATCGCCGCGGCCCTGAACGGACGCGCCATCATCAGCCTGTTCACCGACGACGCCGACATCATCACCCAGGTGGCGCAGCTGTTCCTCATCAGCCTCATCCTCGAGCCCGGCCGCACCTTCAACCTGGTGGTGATCAACGCCCTGCGCGCCACCGGGGATGCCCGTTTCCCGCTCTACATGGCGCTCGTCTCCATGTGGGGCATTGCCGTTCCCCTCGCCTATTTCCTTGGTATCATGCAGGGCTATGGCCTGGTAGGCATCTGGTTGGCGCTGGCCTGCGACGAGTGGGTTCGCGGTCTGGCCATGTTCTGGCGCTGGCGCAGTCGTCGCTGGCAAAACAAAATTCTTGTCGAAACATAAGCGGAATCACAATGAAGAAAATCGGACTCTTGTTGGCGGCCATCCTGCTCAGCCCGCTCGCCATGGCACAAACCGCTCCGGCGGCCCCCAAGGCGCAAGCCCCCCAGACCTGGTACGTGGCCCCCATCGTCATCGACCAGACCAGCGAGGCGCAGAAGGCCCTGACCAAGGACTTCATGGCCCAGATGATCAAGACCATCAAGATCAACGAGTACCAGACCGGCAAGGCGGTGGGCAAGCACAAGGATCCCAAGTGGCTGATCCGCACCAAGCTGGTGCCCGCAAGCACCGAACCCCTGGTCGGCAAAAAGCACCCTCAGGGCCTCACCTACGGCAAGGGCATCCCCACCCAGGAGATAGTCGGCGAACTCATCATGAACGGTACCCTGGTGGCCCATGTGGGCCAGGGCTGGCGTGAGCCCATAGTGCCGGGCACCCCGGTGGCCGAGAAGATCACCATAGCCAACTACCAGTACGCCATCGGCAACGAGGCCAAGGCCCCGGATCTGGAAGAGCTGGCGGCCCAGATAGGCTTCGAGGTGGGCAAGGTGATTGCCCGAGGCGGTCAGCCCCTGCCCGAGAAGAAAAAGAAAAAAGAGTAAACGCCACACCTGTTACCAAGAAGGGGCCCTGCGCCCCTTCTTGCTGCCCGCCCGGCGGCCCTTGGCTGTCACCAAAGGGTCACAACTGTGAACGGGATCCCGATTCCCGCCTCTCTGCCCTCCTCATAAATCACTTATCTGCTTGTGATTCAATCAGTTAAAAATCATCCGCCAGATGCAGCAAACCCATTGCCCCAAATTGGATCGGGATCACATTTATCTCCCGGGGTAAGGGGTAGTTTGAAGGTCAAGGCACAATCAAACGACACCAAGGAGGCTTCATTACATGTTCCCGGAGTACAGAGATCTCATCTCGAAACTGAAGAGCAGTGATGTCCATTTCCAAAAGAAGTTTGACTTGCACAACGACCTGGATGCGGAGATCAGGAAGCTGGAAAAACATCACGCCAGCGATTACAGCTCCGAGGTGAAGGATCTGAAAAAACAGAAACTTAAACTGAAAGAGGAGATATACGACATCCTCAAACAACATCCACACTAGACGCCTCGACGAATACCCGGATAAGCAACTTATCCCCCAGCCCGGCTTAAAGCCGGGCTTTTTATTGGCCGTTCACGACGGTGCGGGGCAGACCATGTCAGGCGGTACTCTCGCCGCTGCTAGCCGTGATAGCTACCTGCTGCCAACAAGGCACGCGCCAGCGGCAGCCCGAGCCAACCCGCCCCCAGAATGCCGCTCGCCCCGGTTATATGTTGTTCTGTCATCATCCCTTCACTTGCTTGACGCTATTTGCCCCGCAGCTTATCTACCTTGGAAGGAAAAGAAACCCTTGGCCTGCAAATAGACAAATACTACCAAGACGGCGGCATTTTTCTATTTGCAGGTGGGTAGTTTAAATTGCCATGCCTTTATAAAGCCGCCCTCTAAAAAACGTAAAAAAACAATCATTATCTAACTGGCTGAATGTTATTGAGCTCCTGATAGAAATAATCAAAAACTTGACTCGGAAGGCGCCCATATCTGAAATCTAACAATTTACTTTCCTGCATCACCTTCCTACGTTCTTCCGAAGAAAGATCAAACTCTATTTCCGCAGCCAAATACTCAAGCGCATACTCTTCAGAGTAATTTGAACCTTCAGATATTTTTAGAAAGTCTAATAAATCTTGAGCGTTAGCATGTTTACTAATTACTGCATCCAGCATTCTTGGATTAGCAACTTTCATAAAGCAAACTGTCGCCATTATTTCTTGGTAAAAATCGTTCATAGATTCATTACGAGAATTTTCTATTATCGCAAAATAGGTTAACATTCGTTCTATGTCGCGTAATGATGGCTTTAAATGTTTAACCAAAGACTTTAGTGTTTGCACAGCATTTTCATTGTGAATTTTTCTCCCCTCGTTCATTAAATAAAAAGCTGTAGCTAGATATTTAGCGCCGTCATCTTGCTGATATTTACCAGATGAACGAGGCAGGGAGAGCCAAACATTAATAAATTTCTGTAAATATGTAACGGAGTCAATTCCATTACCATATCGACACTTGACCGACTCCTCCAATTGCTTTCTATTCATAACAAGCAAGAATGTGATACCTGATACTGAAAATAAGTGTTTAATATTTTCCAGTAGGTCTAATGCAAAATCCGGCCTACAGCGATCAAGCTCATCAATAACAAAAACTATGCGTTTTCCGGGTGTATGATTGATCGCTATGTCTGATAAAAACTCTCTGAAATTGCTCAATGCTAATTTATCTGCTTTAGAACTCTCGAACTTTGAGGCAATAACTGAATCTACTTGCTCAGAAACCAATGTAGAAATATCATTTTCAGCTTGTTCGAGTATCGATCCATCAATTAGACCAGCAGTACCTAGCCGAATGCCTGTTTTAATCATGCCTCGACTAAAAGTTTTAAAGACCTGAGCTGCTTTTTGCTTGAACTCCACTTTCTTACTTTCAGCCTTGTCCTCTAGTAACTCATATATTTCTGAGGCGAGAGCTAAGAATGGTTCTTTTTGGTAATCATTTTCAAATGCATCGAAATATATTGTTTCAAGAGGAGGTTCTTGCTTATATTTATTCTCACCAGACCACATTTTTATAAATGTGCTTTTGCCTTCACCCCATTGAGCATCCAAGGCCAGCACCAAATTATCATCAGAATTCATTATCAAATTATAAAGTCGGTCACCAAACGGCTTTCGAATAAACAAATCTTTTTCTGTTGAGAACCCTTCACCATCATTAATTTTTAACTCCGGAACTGTTAATTTCATCCCTTCCCCCAAATAAAATATTATTTATAGAATAGATATATTAAAAATCTTCATGAGTGCATCATGCCCACATGAGACCTTTATATCAATAATTTTGTTATTTCCATCAATGCATGATCATTCTGTAACAGTACTTTCCATCGGACAAAATGCGTTTTCCCTGTGAGCAATTCGTGTATTTCCAATACATAAAAGCGGGCCAATGGCCCGCTTGTTTATACAGAATTAACCCCATCATCACACCGGCGGATGGAAATGGCTGGCCTCGCGGGTCGCCATCTCCTCGTAGGTGCTCCACCTCTGCCAGACCACCTGCTGCGCCACCTGCATCAGCCGCTCCGCCTCCTCGGGATGACTCTGTGCCAGCACCTGGTAGCGGTTCTCCTCTTGGCGGTACTCGGCGAGCGGGATGGAGGGGCGCAGGCTGTCGAGGCTGAAGGGGTTCTGCCCCGCGCTGCGCAGTACGGGGTTGTAGCGCATCAGCGGCCAGTGACCGGAGGCGACGGCGCGTTTCTGCTGGGTCAGGCCAAACTCCATATCGATGCCGTGGGCGATGCAGTGGCTGTAGGCGATGATCAGCGACGGGCCCGGATAGGCCTCCGCTTCACGCAAGGCCTGCAGCGCCTGCTGCGGGTTGGCACCAAAGGCGATACGGGCCACATAGACGTTGCCGTAGGAGATGGCTTGCAGCGCCACATCCTTCTTGGCCAGCGTCTTGCCCCCCGCCGCGAACTTGGCGACGGCGCCGAGCGGGGTCGATTTCGACATCTGGCCGCCGGTGTTGGAGTAGACCTCGGTATCCATCACCAGCACGTTCACATCGCGCCCGGAGGCGAGCACATGATCGAGCCCCGATGAGCCGATGTCATAGGCCCAGCCATCGCCGCCGATGATCCAGACCGAGCGACGCACCAGCTGATCGATGAGTGACAGCAGCTCGCGAGCCTTGCCGGATTTCACCTCTTCCAATCGCTCCCGCACTTGCGCCACCCGGGTGCGCTGGGCGCGGATCTCCGACTCCAGCCGCTGCGGAGCCTTGATAAGCGACTCGACCAACGCTTCCCCCAGCTCCCCCTTCATCGCCTGCAAGGCCGTCACCGCCTGACCATGATGCTGATCGGCGGTGAGACGAAAACCAAAGCCGAACTCGGCGTTGTCCTCGAACAGGGAGTTCGACCAGGCTGGCCCCTTCCCTTCGCCGTTCTTGGCCCAGGGAGTGGTCGGCAGGTTGCCGCCATAGATGGATGAGCAACCGGTGGCGTTGGCCACCAGCATGCGATCGCCAAACAGCTGGGTCAGCAACTTGAGGTAGGGGGTCTCGCCACAGCCGGCGCAGGCACCGGAGAACTCGAATAGGGGTTCGAGGAACTGGGCTCCGCGCACCGTGGAGAAATCCACCCGCTCGCGGGCAGGCCAGGGCAGGCTCTCGAACCAGCGCAGCGCCTGCTTCTGACCCGCCAGATGCGGCGCCTTGTCCATCATGGTGATGGCGCGCTCGCCCTCGTGACTTTCATCCGCCCCGGCTCGCACCGGACAGGCCTGCACGCACTGACCGCAGCCGGTGCAATCTTCCGGATAGAGCTGCAAGGTGTAGCGGCTGTCGGGGAAGCCCTTGGCGGTGACGGGCACCGACTGGGCCGCCTCGGGGGCAGTCGCCAGCCAGTCCTGATGGTAGAACTTGGCCCGCAGCGCCGCGTGGGGGCAGACAAAGACGCAGTTGCCGCACTGGATGCAGATATCCGAATTCCAGATCGGGATCTCGCGGGCGATATCCCGCTTCTCGAAGCGGCTGGTGGCAGTGGGGTAAGTACCATCCACCGGCAGCATGGAGACGGGGATCAGATCGCCACGCCCCGCCAGCATCTCGCCAGTGACCCGCTGGACAAACTCGCTGCCCCCCGGTGCCAGTGGCAGCGGATAGTCGCTGATCTGCTCGTCACCGGCCGGGATCACCACCTTGCAGAGGTGAGCCAGGGTATCGTCCACCGCGGCGAAGTTGCGCGCCACCACCTCGGGCCCCTTGCGGGCATAACTCTTCTCGATGCTCTCCTTGATGAGCGCAATGGCTTCGTCCCGCGGCAGCACCCCGGCCAGCGCGAAGAAGCAGGTCTGCATGATGGTGTTGATGCGATTGCCCATGCCGTTTTGCTCGGCCACCCGATCCCCATCGATGCAGTAGAGCTGGATATTGAGGGCGCGGATACGGGCGCGCAGCCGCTCGGGCAGCTGGCCCCACACCTTGTCAGCCTCATAGGGGGCGTTGAGCAGCAGGGTCGCCCCTTCGGCGGCGTGCTCCAGCAGATCCACAGATTCGACAAAACCCCACTGGTGGCAACCGATAAAGCTCGCCTGCTCGATAAGCCAGGGGGCGTCTATGGGATCGGGGCCAAAGCGCAGGTGGGACACGGTGCGCGAGCCCGACTTCTTGGAGTCGTAGACGAAATAACCCTGGGCGTGGAAGCCCTCCAGCTCGCCGATGATCTTGATGCTGTTCTTGTTGGCGCCCACCGTGCCGTCGGCACCGAGGCCGAAGAACAGCGCCCGCACCCGACTGGCAGGTTCGAGATCGCCGATGGGGTGCCAGGCCAGACTGAGGCCCGACACATCATCGACAATTCCCACGGTAAAGCGTGGGCGCGGCGCATCGGAGGAGAGCTCCTCGAACACTGCCGCACACATGGCGGGGGTGAACTCCTTGGAAGAGAGGCCGTAGCGGCCGCCACTGAGCCAGGGCAGGCGCTTGACAAGGCCCCGCTGCAAGCCGTCGATGAGGGCGCTCTGCACATCCAGCAGCAGCGGCTCGCCCCCCGCCCCCGGCTCCTTGGTGCGATCCAGCACGGCGATGCGGCGCACGCTCGCGGGCAGGGCATCGAGCAGCGCCTGCACCGGGAAGGGGCGATAGAGGCGCACCACCAGCACCCCGGTCTTGCGATCCTGCCGGTTGAGCCAATCGACCGTGGTGCGGGCGGTAGCCGCCCCCGAGCCCATCAGCACGATGACGTCGGTGGCATCGGTTGCGCCGTGGTACTCCACCAGATGGTAGTGGCGGCCGGTCAGCTTGCCGAGGCTCTCCATGCACTGTTGCACCCGCGCCGGCACCGCCTCGTAGAAGGGGTTGACGCTCTCACGGGACTGGAAATAGGTGTCCGGGTTCTGGGCGGTGCCGCGCATCACCGGATGATCCGGGTTGAGCGCCCGCGCACGGTGGGCGCGTACCCAGTCGTTGTCGATAAGGGCCCGAATTTCATCTCGATGCAGGGCGAGGATCTTGTTCACCTCGTGGGAGGTACGAAAGCCATCGAAGAAGTGGATAAAGGGCACTCGGCACTGCAAGGTGACGCTATGGGCGACCAAGGCCAAGTCCTGCGCCTCCTGCACCGAGCCGGAGGCGAGCATGGCAAAGCCGGTGCTGCGCGCCGCCATCACATCCTGATGGTCGCCAAAAATCGACAGCCCCTGCGCCGCGAGCGATCGGGCCGCCACATGGAACACAGCCGCGGTCAATTCCCCGGCGATTTTGTACATGTTGGGCAGCATCAGCATCAGTCCCTGACTTGCGGTAAAGGTGGTGGCGAGCGCCCCCGCCTGCAGGGCGCCGTGCACCGTGCCGGCCGCCCCCCCTTCGCTCTGCATCTCCACCACTGTGGGGATATTGCCCCAGAGATTGGTCTGCCCCTGTTCCGCCCAGGCGTCGGCCAGTTCGGCCATGGTCGAGCTCGGGGTGATGGGGTAGATGGCACACACTTCGCTCAGCTGGTAGGCCACCCGGGCCGCGGCTTCGTTGCCGTCGACCATGATCAGTTCATGTTTCATTGGGACACCTCCGGTTGGCGCAGCAGGATGGCGTGGCAAGGGCATTGGTCGTGGCAGGCACCGCAGCCGGTGCAGCTCTCGGCATCCACCTGATACCCCAGACCCGGCCCCAGCTTGGCGATGGCCTGCTCGGGGCAACTGCCATAGCAGCCGTCACACTCGAAGCAGTTGCCGCAGGAGTAACAGCGCGCCGCCTCGTAACGGGCGGCCACCTCATCCAGCCCGCCGATGATCTCGCCAAAGTCGTCTCGCGCCCACGCCGGTTTGACCGGCTGACTGCTGGCCGGAGCCTGTGTCTGGAACCAGAGCTGCAACTGCTCCGGCCCCACCAATGGATAGGAGAGCGGTTTGTGGTAGTGGCGACCGCGCAGCCAGGCATCCATATGGCGCGCCGCCTTCTTGCCATGGCCGGTGGCGATGGTGACGGTGCGCTCGGAGGGCACCATGTCGCCGCCGGCAAACAGACCCGGCACATCCGTCATCAGGTTTCCCGCCACCTGCACCACCCCCTCCTTGTTGACCCGCACGCCGGGAATGCTCTCCAGCACCGAGAGGTCTACCTCCTGACCGAGCGCCAGGATCAGGGAGTCCGCTTCGAGGGTTTCAAACTGGCCGGTGGGCACCGGCTTGCCCTGCTCATCCAGCGCCATCACCTCCACCTCGATATTGGTGTTGTCGAGCTGGCGAATGCTGCGCAGCCAGTTGATCTTGATCCCCTCCTCCTCGGCCTCGTCGGCTTCGAAGGCGTGGGCAGGCATATGATCCCGGTCGCGGCGGTAGATGATCATCGCCTCTTCCACCCCGAGGCGACGGGCGGTACGGGCCGCGTCCATGGCGGTGTTGCCGCCGCCGTAGATGGCTACTCGTCGTCCCAGTCTGGGGGGCGGCAAGCCCTGCTCTTCGGCAAGACTGGCCTGCTCGAGGAAGCTCACCGCATCGAGGATCTTGCCCGCCTCGCGGGCCGGAATATCGACCCGCTTGGCCAGATGGGCACCGATGGCCATAAAGACGGCGTCAAAGCCCCCCTCATCACGCGCCTTGAGCACGTCTTCCACCTTGTGATTGAGAGTGAGGGTGACACCTGCGGCCAGGATGCGGGCCACCTCCCTGTCCAGCACATCGCGGGGCAGGCGGTAGGCGGGGATGCCGAAGCGCAGCATGCCGCCCGCCAGTGGTCCCGCCTCGCGGATCTCCACCTGATGGCCGAGCCGGTTGAGGTGCCAGGCGCAAGAAAGACCAGAGGGCCCGGCGCCGATCACCAGCACTTTCTTGCCACTGGCAGGCGCAGGCGGCGCAGGCAGCCAGCCACGGGCCAGCGCCTCGTCACCGAGGAAGCGCTCAATGGCGTGGATGGAGACGGCGTCATCCACCTGGGCCCGGTTGCAGGCGCTTTCGCAGGGGTGATAACAGACCCGGCCATGGACTGCGGGCAGGGGGTTTTCTTCGATGAGTCGCTGCCAGGCCGCCTCGAAGCGGCCCGCTTCGGCCAAGGCAAGCCAGGCCTGGATGTTCTCGCCAGCCGGGCAGGCATGGTTGCAAGGTGGCAGGGCCGGTTGCCAGACGGGCAGCCGGGTGCGGACCGGGCCTGTTCCCGTCTTCTGGGAGAGATCCGGCTGTGGGGTCATATCCAGTTGTTTGCTCATACATTGCTTTCTTCTTGTTGGGTAACAGGCCCGCTCCGATGGCGCTTGATACCGTGTTGCCTGGGCAGACGGTGGCCGGAGAGGGAAGAAGCGAAAGCGTCAGAAACTGGAAGCTGGCTCGATGATGGGCCGTTTTTTGTACGACATGGTGGATCAGGATCAATAAATGTTGCGCTTTATGAGGCGTTTCCCCCGGGATACGACCCCGATCACATGGCGCCGTTGGCCTGCACCGATCAGGCGCCTCCTCGCCTGCCCCCCCATGATGGGGGGCAAGAGAGGATTGCCGCACGGGGCAGGAATCGTTATCTTGCCCTCTTCACTGGAATCGCCACAGCACAAGGACCCTGACATGCCCAGCCTCGCCAGCATACATCTCTACCCCATCAAATCGACGGCGGGCATGCCGCTGACCCGTGCCCGGGTGACCGAGGAGGGGCTGCTGGGGGATCGCCGCTACATGGTGGTCAAGCCGGACGGCAGCTTCATCACAGCCCGCACCCATCCCCAACTGCAACTGGTGACGGCCACCCCGGTGGAGGGCGGCCTGCAACTGCGTTACCCCGGAATGGCGCAGCTCAGGCTGCAGGAAGCGGACTTCAGCCGCGCCCCCCAGGCCACAGGCGTCTGGGGCGACAGCTTCCATGCCCTGCACACCCAGTCCCAGGCCGATGAGTGGCTGAGCCGGGTGGCGGGGGAGCCGGTTCGCCTGCTCTGGCTCGGCGAAACCTCTGACCGCTTTCGGGAGAAGACCGGCACCCGGGTCAGCTTTGCCGACGGTTATCCCCTGCTGCTGATCAGCCAGAGTTCGCTGGATGACCTCAACCTGAGATCCGATGCCTTGCACCAGATGAGCCAGTTTCGCACCAACCTGGTGGCAAGCGGCACCCGCCCGTTCGAGGAGGATGGCTGGAAGCGGATCCGCATCGGCGAGGTGGAGTTTCTGGTGGCCAAGCCGTGCAGCCGCTGCATCATGACCACGGTGGAGGCGGGCACGGATCGCTTCAACGCGCTGAAAGAGCCGCTCGCCACCCTCACCCGCTACCGCCGTGGCGAGGATGGGGAGGTCTATTTCGGCCAGAATCTGGTGGCGCTGAACGAGGGCTGGATTGAGGCAGGGAGCGAGATCCAGGTGCTGGAAACCGCCCGTCCCCCCGTCTACCCCAATGCGGCGCCGAAGAAGCGGGAGCTGGTCTGCGTCGCCCGCGAGCCCCTGGCCCGGGATCTGGAGACCTTCTGGTTCGAGGCCGCCGACGGCGAGCCCCTGCCCGACTATCTGCCTGGCCAGCACCTGCCCATCAGCCTCGACATCAAGGGGGAACGGCAACAGCGCCGCTACACCCTGAGCTCCACCCCGGAGAGGCCGGAGCGTTACAGCATCAGCGTCAAGAAGCTGGCCGATGGCCGCATCTCCCCCTGGCTTCACCATGAGCTGCGCATGGGCGATCACCTGCTGGCCGCCCCCCCGGCCGGCGAGTTTCACTTAGGCACAGAGCGCAAGCTGCTGCTGCTCTCGGCGGGTTCAGGCGTCACCCCCATGCTGTCCATTGCCCGCACCCTGGCGCGGCGCGGGGAGCTGGAAGATGTTCACTTTATGCACCTGTGCCGCAGCGAGGCCGACATTCCGGCCGCCACCGAGCTGCACGCCATGAGTCAGGCAGGCATGCAACTGACCCTGATCCTGAGCCAGCCCGATGGCCACTGGCAGGGCATGAGCGGTCGCCTTGGCAAGGGGCACCTCGAGCAGGTCAGGGATCTGCTGGCACGGGAGATCTTCCTGTGCGGCCCCCACGGCTTTATGGCCGATGCGGCCGCCAGACTGACCGCCCTTGGCGTGCCCGCCGAGCGCATCCGCCAGGAGAGCTTTGGCGGGGCCATCCTCTCGGTGGCCCGTCCCCACAAGGCAGTGCAACTGCGCATCGGCGAGCAGACCTTCGCTGGCAACAATCAGGGCACTGTGCTGGATCAGGCCCACAAGCAGGGGGTGGAGCTGCCCTGGAGCTGCCGCGCCGGCATCTGCGGCAGTTGCAAGCAGACCCTGCTCGAAGGGGAGGTGGATCATCCGGACGCCCCGGCCATCACAGCCGCCGAGCGGGCCGCGGGCAAGATCCTCACCTGCTGCGCCGTGCCCCTCTCCGATCTGGTGATCAAATAGGAGGATGGCGCCGCACGGGTCGGCGCCATCATCGCAAAGCAAAACGGCTGCCCTGAGGCAGCCGTTTTCTTATCGCATCTGGCAATCAGCCACGCAGGGCGGCGATGCGCTGCTCGATGGGCGGGTGGCTCATGAACAGCTCGCTCATGGAGCGCTTGCCGTTGATGCCGAAGGCCATCATGGTGCCTTCCATCTGCGGCTCGGCGCCACGGGAGAGGCGCTGCAGCGCGGCTATCATCTTGTCGCGACCGGCCAGCTTGGCGGCACCGGCATCGGCGCGGAACTCGCGCTGACGGCTGAACCACATGACGATCATGGAGGCCAGCACGCCGAACAGCATCTCCAGCACGAACACGGTGATCATGTAGGCAAACCCACCCGAGCTGCTGCTCTCCTCGTCGTTGTTGGAGCTGAAGAAGTTGCTGATGACGCCGGCCACGATGCGGGCGAAGAACATCACGAAGGTGTTCACCACCCCCTGGATCAGGGTCAGGGTCACCATGTCGCCGTTGGCCACGTGGCTCACCTCGTGGGCCAGCACGGCTTCCGCCTCGTCACGGCTCATGCTGTAGAGCAGGCCGGACGACACGGCAACGAGGGAGTCGTCGCGGCGGGCGCCGGTGGCGAAGGCGTTCATCTCGGGGGAGTCGTAGATCCCCACTTCCGGCATCTTGATGCCAGCCTCACGGGCCTGACGGGCGACTGTGCTCACCAGCCAGTGCTCTGTCTCGTTGCGGGGCTGCTCGATGACCTGGACGCCATAGCTGCGCTTGGCCATCCACTTGGACATCAGCAAGGAGATAAAGGAACCCCCAAAACCGAACACGGCACAGAACACCAACAGACCGGAAATGCTGGACTTGTTGATCCCCAGAACCGAGAACAGGATATTGAGTACCACCCCCAGCACCAGCATGACGGCCAGGTTGGTCACCAGGAATAGCATAATTCGCTTCATATTGACTCCTTGTGAGATATAGATGCATGGTTCGGGCCAATTCACAATCGACCCGATACCACACCTGCCCCCGATCATAGACAGACTCGATGAATGTTTGCTGAATGTTGGGCCTCAGAGCAGGGACGAGATGTCGAGACAATCGCGCAGATCCGCCTCGAGCGGCTGGTCTACGAAGGGGATCTCCCCCAGAAATGGGGCCGGCAACATGGCTTTCAAGGTGGCCAGGTTCTCCTGGTAGCGACTCATGTGCGGATCCACCCGATTGACCACCCAGCCGGCCAGGGTCAGCCCCTGATGGCGGATGGCGGCGCAGGTGAGCAGGGCATGATTGAGGCAACCCAGCTTGGCCCCCACCACCAGGATCACCGGCAGGCGCTCAAGGGCGACCCAGTCGGAGAGCAGATGCTGGTGATCCAGCGGCAAAAACCAGCCCCCCGCCCCCTCGACTATCACCCGTTCGGCCCCCGCCCGCTCAATCTCCCGCAACCCGGCAGACAGGCCCGCCAGGGGAATGCTCGCCCCCACCTCCCGGGCGGCTATGTGGGGGGCGATGGGGGGCTCGAAGGCGTAGGGGTTGACCGAGTCGATGGGCAGCGGGAGGCTGGCGGCCGCTTGCAGCTGCTGGGCATCGAGGTTGCGAAGCCCCTCCGGGGTGCGGGCACAACCGGCTGAGATCGGCTTGTAGCCGGCGCAGGGGATGCCCCGGGCGGCGAACGCCTGCAGCAGGGTACGGGCGACCAGGGTCTTGCCCACGTCGGTGTCGGTGCCCGTGATGAAATAGGATCTGACCATGATGATTCCTCAGCGCAGTTCAAGGTGGCGCTCTGGCACCACCTGGGTATCAATGATGGGCTTGTGCCGGGCGGCTAACCTCGCCTGGCCCAAGGCAAAAACGCGTGTTCCCGCAGCCGGTCAGCGGCGGACAAGGCGCCCGAGACAGACCTCATAGCTGGCGGCCAGCAGGCCGTCGGGCTGGCGGTGGCGCTCATAGGCTTCCCCGAGACGCCTCAGGCGCTGGCGGTTGCCCAGCCCCGCAGCCCTGTCGTCATTGACCTGGCTGGCCCCTATGCCCTTGAGATCCCGCAGCAAGTCGTTGAGCTCCAGATAGGCGAGAGACCAGGTGACAGAGGTCAGCTCAGGCGCCTGAAAACCCGCGGCGCCAATGGCCTGCTGCAACTGGGGCAGGGCGAGGAAGCGGTTGACGTGGGCATGCCCGTCGACGGCGCCCCAGGCCTCGCGCAACTGCCAAAGCGAGCCGGCCAGCAGGGTCGAGAAGAAGATCTGACCGCCGGGCTTGAGCACCCGGTGGATCTCGGCAAACGCCTGGGCCGGGCGCTCGCACCACTGCAGGGCCAGGCTGGAGAAGACCCAGTCCAGGCTCTGATCCGCGAAGGGCAGCGCCTCCGCATCGCCGCACACCAGCCGGGCGCCGCTGCCACGCAGGGCGGCCTGCGCCAGCATGCCGGGGGCGAGATCCAGCCCGTGCAACTGCTGGCAACGACCCGCCAGCGCGGGCAGGAAGAAGCCGGTGCCGCAGCCCAGATCCAGCCCGGCCCCCGGGCGCATCTCTTTCATACTCCCTTCGCCCATGCGCACCAGCAGCGCCTGCCCCACCTCCTGCTGGAAGCGGGCGTGGGCGTCGTAGTGACGGGCGGCGGCCCCGAAGCGACGGGCGAGCTGGGCCTTGTCGACCTGCTGGAAACGCTCATGCAGCATGGGCGCCTCCTCTCTGATCACTGGATGGGCAGGGACCCAGGGCCTCGAGCAGGCTATCCACATCCTGCTCGCGGTGAGCGGCACTCAGAGTAATGCGCAGCCGGGCCGTGCCGACCGGCACAGTGGGCGGGCGAATGGCGCTGACCCAGACGCCGCGATCCCGCAGCCGTTCGGCCAGTTGCAGGGCGGCACTGCTCTCCCCCACCAGCAGGGGCTGGATCGGGGTCTCGCTTGCGCCCAGCGTCCAGCCGAGCGCCTGTGCCCCCTGCCGAAAGCGGGCGATAAGGTGATCGAGGTGGGCGCGGGCCTCGTCGGCGGCGCGTACCAGCGCAATGCTCTGGCTGATAGCGCAAGCCTGCGCGGCGGGCATATGGGTGCTGTAGACATAGTGGCGGGCAAAGTTGACCAGGTACTCCACCAGCTCGCGGCTGCCCCCCACGAAGGCCCCGGCCACCCCGAGCGCCTTGCCAAAGGTGCCCATCTGGATATGCACGCTGGCGGGAGCAACCCCCTGCGCCGCCAGGGTGCCGCGCCCTTGTGGCCCCAGCACCCCGAGGCCGTGGGCATCGTCGATCATCAGCCAGTTGCCGCTCTGGGCTGCCAATGTCGCGAGTTCAGCCCAGGGGCCCTGATCCCCGTCCATGCTGAACACCCCCTCCGAGACGATCAGGCCCCGGTTTGGCTCAAGCTGAGACGCGAGCGCGGCCATGTCGTTGTGGCCGAAGCGCTTCATCCTGCAGGGCAGCTGGCTGCCCATCTCCTGCAGGGAGGCGTGGTTGAGCCTGTCCTGCCACAGCAGGTGCTCCTTGCCGAGCAGGGCCTTGAGCACCGCCTGATTGGCGGAGAAGCCGCAGTTGAACAGCAGCACGGCCTCCACCCCCAACCAGTCGGCCAGCGTCTCCTCCAGCTCTTGGTGGGCACGGCTGTAGCCGGTCACCAGGGGCGAGGCACCGGCGCCCGCGCCATAGCGGTCGATCCCCTCCTTGAAGGCGGCCTTGATGGCGGGATGATCGGCGAGCCCCAGATAGTCGTTGGCAGAGAGGTTGAGGTAGTCGCACCCCGCCACCCTGAGCCGCCCGCCACTCGCCCCGTCGGTCGCGATGCGGTTGCGCAGCAGGGCGGCCTGCTCACGTTCGGCCAGGGCCTCCCCCAGCGCAAAGGGGCCGGTGACAACAGGGGAAGTCATGGACGGACGGCACCTGCGCGGGAACGGGTGGCATCGTAGAAGAGCTCGCTCGGCTCGCTCTGGCGGCTCACCTCGGCAAGGAGCTCCTCTTCCTGCACCTGATCCGGCTTCTGGGCCCGCTGGGCGGGGCGGATGCCGAGGCGCTTGAACAGCTGCATGTCGCTGTTCTCGTCCGGGTTCGGGGTGGTTAGCAGCTTGCAGCCGTAGAAGATGGAGTTGGCACCCGCCATAAAGCACATGGCCTGCATCTGCTCGTTCATCTTCTCCCGCCCGGCGGAGAGGCGCACGTGGGAGGCGGGCATCATGATGCGCGCCACGGCTATGGTGCGAATAAACTCGAACGGGTCCAGATTCTCCTGGTTTTCCATGGGCGTCCCCTTCACCTTGACCAGCATGTTGATGGGCACGCTCTCCGGGTGGCGGGGCAGGTTGGCCAGCGCCATCAGGAGGCCTGCCCGATCCTTTGCCTGCTCCCCCATGCCGACGATGCCGCCGGAGCAGACCTTCATGCCGGCGCCGCGCACGTGCTCCAGGGTATCCAGGCGGTCCTGATAGGTGCGGGTGGTGATGATGTCGCCATAGAACTCCGGCGAGGTGTCGAGGTTGTGGTTGTAGTAATCAAGCCCGGCAGCACCCAGGCGCGCCGCCTGATCCGCAGTCAGCATCCCTAGCGTCATGCAGGTCTCCATCCCCAGCCCGCGCACCTCCTCGACCATGCGCAGGATATAGGGCATGTCCCGCTCTTTGGGGTTGCGCCAGGCGGCCCCCATGCAAAAACGCGACGAGCCGTTGGCCTTGGCCTCGCGAGCCCGCTCCAGCACCTTTTCCACCTCCATCAGCCGCTCGGTCTCGAGCCCGGTGTGGTAGCGGGCGCTCTGGGGACAGTATTTGCAATCCTCCGGGCAGGCGCCGGTCTTGATGGAGAGCAAGGTGCTCACCTGCACCTCGTTCGGGTCGAAATGGGCGCGGTGTACGGTCTGAGCCTGGAACAGCAGATCGTTGAATGGCAGGGCAAACAGGGCCTGGACCTCGGCGAGGGTCCAGTCGTGACGAAGGGCGTGGCCGCCCAGGGTGAGAGCATTCATACATGGCTTCCAGTTGTTATAAGTGGGATCCTGCGCCGCCATCCTGGGATGAAGGACCGCAAAAGCCGCCATCGGCCGACCTACTCGCTGTGAGGACAGGCGCCAAGTGGCTGAAATTGTTGGCTAGTGTAGAGAGCGCGCGTAGACTGTCAACACCGACCAGATCAAACCAATTGACAACAGAACACAAAATGACCAATCAAGAATTCGACCTGCACCACATCTGGCACCCCTATACCTCCCTCACCCATCCCCTGCCCTGCTATGAAGTGGCCAGTGCCAAGGGGGTGACCCTCACCCTCAGCGACGGCCGCGAGCTGGTGGATGGCATGAGCTCCTGGTGGGCCTGCGTCCATGGTTATCAGGTGCCGGAACTCGACGCCGCCGCCACCGCCCAGCTCGGCAAGATGTCCCACGTGATGTTTGGCGGCCTCACCCATGCCCCAGCGGTCGAGCTCTGTCGCAAGCTGGTGGAGATCACCCCGGCCGGTCTGGATCGGGTCTTTCTGGCGGATTCCGGCTCGGTGGCGGTGGAGGTGGCGCTCAAGATGGCCCAGCAGTACTGGCACGCCAGGGGAACGCCCCGCGCCAGGTTCGTCTCCCTGCGGGGCGGCTATCACGGGGACACCTTCGGTGCCATGAGCGTCTGCGATCCGGATGGCGGCATGCACGAGCTCTACAAGGGTTTCCTGCCGGAGCACCATTTCGTGACCGCCCCCAGTTGCCGCTTCCACGCCGAGTGGGACGAGAGCTGCGTGGTGGAGCTGGCGACCCTGGTGGCGGACCACCATGAGGAAATCGCTGCCATCGTGCTGGAGCCCATAGTGCAGGGGGCGGGTGGCATGCGCTTCTATCACCCCCGCTACCTGCAGTGGGTGCGCGCCCTGTGCGACGAGTTCGGTTTGCTGCTGATCGCCGACGAGATCGCCACCGGCTTTGGCCGCACCGGCCAGCTGTTTGCCTGCGACTGGGCGGGGATCAGCCCCGACATCATGTGCCTTGGCAAGGCGCTCACCGGCGGCTACCTGACGCTGTCGGCCACCCTCACCACGGAGCAGGTTGCACGCACCATCTGTGACGGTAAGGCCGGCGTCTTTATGCACGGCCCCACCTTTATGGGCAATCCGCTGGCCTGCGCGGTGGCCAACGCCTCCATCGAACTGCTGCTGGCCTCACCCTGGCAGGAACGGGTGCGGGCCATCGAACATCAGCTGCGCACCGAACTGATACAGCTGACCCTGCATCCTGCGGTGGCCGACGTGCGGGTACTCGGCGCCATCGGTGTGGTGGAGATGAAGGAGCGGGTGGACGTGGCGCGCATCCAGCGCAAGTTCGTGTCGCTGGGGGCCTGGATCCGCCCGTTCGGCAAGCTCATCTACCTGATGCCCCCCTTCGTCATCAGCCCCGAGGAGCTGCGGGTGCTGACCCGGGCCATCCATGAGGCCATCGCCAGCGGCGAATTCTGAGTCTGGATGAATAGGCTCTGCATGAGAATGCAGGGCCTTTTGGCTCTTTTTCATCAGAATGTGAGCGAGACACCAGAACCCGCCAGGCGAGGAGAGTAGACTGCGCGGGTTTTACCCAACAGATGTACCTTTCCCATGCGCCTCTCCATCACTGCCAAGATCAATTTCTTCCTGCTCTTCATCTTCTCCATGGTATTGGTGTTTTCCGCGGCCTATCAGGCGGTGCGCGAGCGCGACCTCATCCTGACCCTCATCAAGGAGCAGAGCCGCGAGCAGACCGAGGCCTATTTCGACGGCCTCAACATGCTGATGCTGACCGGCAAGATGGAGGCCCGCGACACCCTGCGTGCCAAGTTTCTCGATCACGCCCACGTGGAAGATGCCCGCATAGTGCGCGGGGCGCCGGTCAACAAGCAGTATGGGCCTAGCCGCGACAGCGAGGCCCCCAAGGACAGATTCGATGCCCTGGCCCTGGCGGGCAAAGGGAGCCTGGAGGTGGTGCACGACGGCACCCACAGCAAGCTGGTGGTGACCCGCCCCCTGCTGGCCAAGAAGGATTTTCGTGGCACCGACTGCACCAGCTGTCACCAGGTGCCAGAGAATACGGTGCTGGGGGCGGTGCGCTTTGACTACTCCCTCGACACCCTCTTTACCCGGGTCGAGCAGAACATACTCACCTCGGCCCTGAGCCTCACCCTCATCTTCGGGCTGGGGCTGCTGCTCACCCTCTGGGTCATACGCACCTGGATAGTCCGCCCCCTCAACCAGCTGACCCGCTCCATGGAGGAGGCCACCGATCTGCACGACTTCGGTCACCGGCTGGAGGGCGATGAAGGGGACGAGATAGGCCGGGTGGCCCTCGCCTACAACCAGATGCTCGACAGCGTGGAGCGCCAGCTCGGCAAGCGCCCTGCCCCTTCGTCCCAGGACGAGAAGCCGACGGATCACGCCAGGTAATAAAACAGCAGGCTGGCGGCAAGGATCAGCAGCAGGATGAACAGATTGACGTGCAGGGCATCCTCTTGCCGTCGGCTGCGCCTGTGCTCCAGCGCCAGCACCACCAGGGTCAGCAGGCAGCAACCCCAGAGTCCGTGCACCAGCCAGGGGGTGAGGGCGGGATCCCACTCCTGGCGCACCTTGACCCCACCATAGACCAGAAAACCGTAGGCTGTCTGCGGCCTGGCGAAGTGGTAAAGGGAGAGCAGGACGATAAAGCCGCTCCAGCAGAGGATCACCAGCCCCTGGAGAACCCGTATCCAGCCATCCGGCCCCCGCCTGCGTTCCTTCACTCTCACCCCCTGCCCAACCGACCGGATCCATGCAAGATTCATGGGGAAAACCCCGCAAGGGTCCGACATTTTTGCTTGTTTATCAAACCCGCGCGGGTAAGATTAACGGCTTAGTCTGCCATGGTGGGCCACTCATGCCCGGGCCAGACCCCTAGTGTTGCAAATAGCGCTGCAAGAACAAGCTGGAGACAATATTTCGATGACGCACGCATCCGTAGTAGATGTGCTGACCGGTAAGTATGCGGTTGGCACCACCCAGACAGTGAAAGGGTGGATCCGGACCCGCCGCGATTCCAAGGCGGGGATCTCATTTTTGGCCATGTCCGATGGCTCCTGTTTCCATCCGGTACAGGCCGTCGTCCCCAATACCCTGGCCAATTACGAGAATGAAGTGCTGCGTCTGACCACCGCCTGCTCAGTGGAAGTGACCGGTGTGGTCGTGGCTTCCCAGGGCAGCGGCCAGGCCTTCGAGCTGCAGGCCTCCGACGTCAAGGTCGTGGGCTGGGTCGAAGACCCGGACACCTACCCCATGTCTGCCAAGCGCCACAGCATCGAATACCTGCGCGAGCAGGGTCACCTGCGTGCCCGTACCAACGTGGTCGGTGCCGTGACCCGGGTGCGCAACTGCCTGGCCCAGGCCATTCACCGCTTCTTCCATGAAGAAGGCTATCTGTGGATTGCCGCGCCGCTCATCACCGCCTCCGACACCGAAGGGGCCGGCGAGATGTTCCGCGTCTCCACCCTGGACATGGAAAACCTGCCGCGCACCCCAGAAGGCAAGGTGGATTACGACAAGGACTTCTTCGGCAAGGAGACCTTCCTGACCGTCTCCGGTCAGCTCAACGTCGAGACCTATGCCTGCGCGCTGTCCAAGGTCTACACCTTCGGGCCGACCTTCCGCGCCGAAAACTCCAACACCAGCCGCCATCTGGCCGAGTTCTGGATGGTGGAGCCGGAAGTGGCCTTCGCCAACCTGGAAGACAACGCCGCCCTGGCCGAAGCCATGCTGAAGTACGTCTTCAACGCCGTGCTGACCGAGCGCCGCGACGATCTGGAGTTCTTCGCCCAGCACATCGACAAGGATGCCATCGACCGTCTGGAGCGCTTCGTCGCCTCCGACTTCGCCCAGATTGACTACACCGACGCCATCGAAGTGCTGAAGAACTGCGGCAAGAAGTTCGAGTTCCCGGTCTCCTGGGGCATCGACCTCTCCTCCGAGCACGAGCGCTATCTGGCCGAGGAGCACTTCAAGTCTCCTGTGGTGGTGAAAAACTACCCGAAAGACATCAAGGCCTTCTACATGCGCCTCAACGACGACGGCAAGACAGTCGCCGCCATGGACGTGCTGGCCCCGGGGATCGGCGAGATCATCGGTGGCTCCCAGCGTGAGGAGCGTCTCGAGGTGCTGGATGCCCGCCTGGCCGAGATGGGCCTGAACAAGGAAGATTACTGGTGGTATCGCGACCTGCGTCGCTACGGCACAGTGCCGCACTCCGGCTTCGGCCTGGGCTTCGAGCGCCTGGTGGTCTATGTGACCGGCATGGGCAACGTGCGCGACGTCATCCCCTTCCCGCGTACCCCTCGCACCGCCGAGTTCTAATCGCGGACAGCACGCGAATCGCAAAAAGCCGACCCTTGGGTCGGCTTTTTTTGTTCTTTGCCGTCGCCCTGCGCTTACGCCAGGCTGACGACCACCTTGCCCTTTGCGCGACCGGTCGCCAGATAGGCGAGCGCCTCGCCGACCTGTTCAAACGGAAAGACCTTGTCGATGACGGGCCTGAGCTTGCCCTCGTCGAGCAGCGCGGCAATCCGGGTCAGCTGGGCACCATCCGGACGCACGAACATCATGCCGTAGGTGATACCCCGTCGCCGGGCAAGACGGTGTATCTTCCAGCTCATCAGGCCAAACAGGGCGGTCATGATGACACTCATGTTTCTCGCCCGCGCAAAGGCCGCATCCGGCGGACCGACCAGCGACAGGAGCCGCCCCCCCGGCCGGAGGATCGACAGTGACCGCTCGATCGCATCGCCCCGCAAGGTCCCCAGCACCAGATCATAACCCTGCAATACGGCATCGAACGCCTGCCGTCTGTAGTCGATCACCACCTCGGCCCCCAACTGACCTACCCACTCGGCGTTCGCCGTGCTGGTGGAGGTCGCGACCAAGGCCCCCAGGTGCCTGGCCAGCTGAATGGCAAAGGAGCCTATGCCGCCGGAACCCGCGGGAATGAACACCCTCTGGCCCGGCGCGAGCGGGGCCTGCTCGGTGAAGGCCTGCCAGGCCGTCAGCGCCACCATGGGAATGGACGCCGCCTGAACGAAGTCGAGGCTGGCCGGTTTGAGGGCAGCCGCGTGTTCGGGTACCACAACCCATTGCGCCAGGGCGCCACGCCCCAGATCGAAGAGGCTGGCATAGACGGCATCCCCCGGCCGAAACCGCGTCACCCGGCTGCCGACCTCCACCACCACACCGGCCAGATCGCTGCCGAGCACGGCGGGCAGCTCAAACTTGAGCAGGGGTTTGAAGGTGCCTCGCGGGATCATGTTGTCGATGGGATTGAGGCCGACGGCATGCACCTTGACCAGGATCTCGTCCGGCCCCATGGTCGGGTGCGGCAGTTCCGCGAACTCGGGCCGCGCCGAGCGACCATAGTGTCTGAACACAAAGGCTTTCATCATCTCGTTACCAGAAAGCGTGAGGTGACCGAACCAGGCAAACCGCCCTGTCCCATACAGGGCAGCGACACAGGTCAGGCACGCCTCATCGCGAGGATAAAAGAGGCGGTCTGGAGAGAGAACTGCGGGTTGGGCGTGGCGCCGTCCCCAGCAGACCGCCAGTCTTGTTGCCGGGATCAGCGGCCCTGAGGCGCAACCTGATAACGTTCGGCGGCGTGCGCCTGCCTAAGGTCGGAGAGCAGCGCCTTGCGCGCGCCATCGAGCTCATCCCAGCGACTGGCCTCATGCAGCGGCGGTATGGTGACCACTTCCCGGCGATCGAAACCGACCAGGGCCGCGTCCACCAGCTCCTCCACCGCCATCAACTCCGGCAAGCTGTCGGGATCGATGCCGGAGCGTGCCCAGATCTCGGTGCGCGTGCCGGCGGGCAGCACCGCCTGCACATAGACCCCGGCGGGAGCGAGCTCCAGGCTCATCCCCTGGGAGAGGAACAGCACGAAGGCCTTGGTCGCGCCATAGAGCGTCATGCCAAATTCGGGCGCGAGCCCGACCACGGAGCCGATGTTCACTATGGCCCCCTCTCCGGCTTGCACCAGTCGCGGGGCTATGGCCGCCGCCAGGCGTGCCAGCGCCGTGGTGTTCAGGGTCACCAGTTGCTCGACGCTGCTGGCGGTCTGGGCGAGGAAGTGGCCCACCTGACCCGCCCCTGCGTTGTTGATCAGGATGCCGATGCTGGCATCTTCCCGTAACCGGGCCTCCACGGCGGCCAGCTCCCGGGATTGAGTAAGGTCGGCGGGCAGGATGTCGACGGCGACGCCGTACGCCAGGCGCAGGCGGCCGGCCAGTGCCGTCAGCCGCGCCTCATCGCGGGCGACGAGCACCAGATCGTGGCCGCGCCGGGCGAAGCGGTCCGCATAGGTGGCGCCAATGCCGCTGGAGGCACCTGTGATAAGCACTCTGGGTTTAATGGTCATGATGTCATTCTCTCTGTGATCGTTTTGAACCGGGATGGATGTCGCGCCAGGCACTCAACGGCCGATGGCGCTGTGTCGACAGGGGACCTGCTATGACGCCCCTGCCCATGTCCGTTTACTCGCCGGCACCCGCCAGGGCCGGGTAGTCGATGTAGCCCTCGGCACCGCCGCCATAGAGGGTCTCGGGTCTGAGCGCGGCAAGCGGGGCGCCCTGCTGCAGGCGCTCGACCAGATCCGGATTGCTGATAAAGGGGCGACCGAAGGCAAACAAGTCCGCCTTGCCCTGGGCCAGCGCACTGCTGGCCAGCGTCAGGTCATAGCCGTTATTGGCCAGATAGGTCTGCTTGAAGCGCCGACGCAGGGAGGCGAAGTCGAAAGGGGCGACATCCCGGGGGCCGCCGGTGGCGCCCTCGATCACGTGCAGATAGACGACGCCCAGCGTACTGAGCCGCTCGACGAGATAGTCGTACTGCGGCTGGGGATCGCTGCAGGAGATGCCATTGGCCGGTGAGACGGGGGAGATCCGGACCCCGGTGCGATCGGCCCCGATCTCCTTGGCCACGGCGGCGGTGACCTCGAGCAGCAGCCGCGCGCGGTTCTCGATGGAGCCGCCATAGCCGTCGGTACGCAGGTTGGCCCCATCCTTGAGGAACTGCTCCAGCAGATAGCCGTTGGCACCGTGGATCTCGACCCCGTCAAAGCCCGCCGCCATGGCGTTGGCAGCCGCCTGACGAAAGTCGTCGACGATGCCGGGGAGCTCCTCCAGTGCCAATGCACGGGGCATAGACACCTCGACGAACTCATTGTTGACGAAGGTCTTGGTCTGGGCGCGAAGGGCCGAAGGGGCCACCGGCGCCGCGCCATCGGGTTGCAGCGCGACGTGGGAGACGCGGCCAACGTGCCACAGCTGCACGAAGATACGACCTCCCCTGGCATGCACCGCATCGGTCACCTTGCGCCAGCCCGCAATCTGCGCCGCCGTGTAGAGGCCGGGGGTGTCCTGGTAGCCCTGCGCCTGGGCAGAGACCTGGGTCGCCTCGGCGATCAGCAGACCCGCCGTGGCCCGCTGGCTGTAATAGGTGGCGGCATGCTCGCTCGGGACCAGGCCGGGGCCGGCACGGTTGCGGGTGAGTGGCGCCATCACGATGCGGTTGGCGAGGGTGATGGGGCCAAGGGAATAGGCCTCGAAGAGTCTCTTGTCTGTCATGGCGTGCCTCTGTCGTGTGGAACATGGGTCTGGGAAGGAAGGTAGTCCGTATCCCGACATGGCGCCGCCAGGCTCGGGGCTGCAAGGGTCAATCCAGGGTCAGGGCGTTCAACCCCTTCCCGGGGTCTGCCCATTAAAGATGACGATCATAATCTTTTCAGTCAAGCATTTTGATGATGACCAACATCAATGTATAGTGATCACCACTTCCATGATTCAGAGGAGGACCGGGTATGAGGGTCACCAAGGCACAGGCTCAGGCAAACCGGGCACACATAGTCGCCACCGCAGCCAGGCTGTTTCGCGAGCGGGGTTACGATGGCGTGGGAGTGGCGGATCTGATGGGGGCGGCCGGCTTCACTCACGGCGGTTTCTACAAGCACTTCACCGCCAAGGCGGATCTGATGGCGGAGGCCGCCGCCTGCGGCTTTGAACAGAGTCTGGAGAAAACCAGTGCCCTGGCTAGCCCCGAGTTTGTCAGGCACTACCTCTCCAGAGAGCACCGCGATGCCCCAGGGGATGGCTGCATCATGGCCGCGCTGTGCGCCGATGCGGCGCGCCAACCGCCCCAGGTCAAGGCTGCCTTCGAGGCCGGCATTGAAGAGATGCTGGCCCGCACCTGTGGCCCTCACGACACGCCGGATACAGAGGAGACCCAGGCCCATCGCGCCAGGAGGATAGCGCTGATGGCACAGATGATTGGCGCCATCATGCTGTCACGGGCCTGCCCGGACGAGTCGCCATTGGCCGATGAGATCCTGGCTGCCTGCCGCACAACCCTGCTGTCGCAGGTTGCCTCTTGCGAAGAGGCGGCCACCGCCGAGCCAAACCGGGACGCTTGAGCCGGTCATCCAGACTCGCAGGCCGGCGCCGGCCTGCGACCCCCTTCATCCCTTCCCGGTCCTCGGATCCATCCCCTCTTCCCCTGCCTGTCATTCCCCGATCCCCCCTGTTCAAGGGCATATCCATAGTTTTTATGCACTTAAATCGGAAAAGGGTCTGTTATTGAACCACCTCAATTTTTTACCCCTTTAGGGGTGCCAGAATACCCGCTAACCCTTTAGGGGCAAATAACCACAACAGATGCTCCCGGGCCCCAGGGCCAGTGCGGACATGGATTCAATCACACGAGGTAATGGAATGATCTTGATGGAATTTTTGGTGGTGCTCGGCTGCTTGCTGCTGGGTACCCGCTTTGGGGGCATGGGACTGGGTCTCATCAGCGGCATAGGTCTGTTCCTGCTGACCTTCGTGTTCGGCCTGGTGCCGGGGGAGCCGCCTGTTCAGGTGATGCTGACCATACTGGCGGTGATCGGCTGCGCCGCCACCCTGCAGACCGCCGGTGGCCTCAACCTGATGATGCAGGTGGCCGAGCGCCTGCTGCGCCGTCACCCCCAATACATCACCATACTGGCGCCGCTCACCACCTGGACCCTCACCTTCCTGTGCGGTACCGGCCACGTGGTATACACCATGTTCCCCATCATCGCCGACATAGCGCTGCAGAAGAACATCCGTCCCGAGCGCCCCATGGCGGTGGCATCCGTTGCCTCCCAGATGGCGATCTGCGCCTCCCCGGTCTCGGTTGCCGTGGTCTCCATGGTCTCCATTCTGGCGGCCGGTCACGGCATAGGTCAGGCTTACGGCCTGCTCGACATCCTGATGATCGCCATCCCCTCCTCTCTCACGGGTGTGGTCATGGCGGCCCTGTGGAGCCTGCGCCGCGGCAAGGATCTGGACAAGGACGAGGAGTTCCAGGCCAAGATCCAGGATCCGGAGCAGCGCGCCTTCGTCTACGGCGGCGGTGAAACCCTGCTCAACACCAAGTTCCCGAAAGAGGCCTACTGGTCTACCTGGATCTTCTTCGCCGCCATCGCCGCCGTGGTCTTGCTCGGTGCCAACGAAGGGTTGCGTCCTGTGTTCACCATCAAGGACAAAACTGGCCCCCTCTCCATGAACCTGGTGATCCAGATGATGATGCTGATCGCCGGCGCCATCATCCTGATGCGCTGCAAGGTCAAGCCGGGCGACATCTCCAACGGCGCCGTCTTCAAGGCAGGCATGGTCGCCATCTTCTCCGTATTCGGGGTTGCATGGATGAGCGAGACCTTCTTCCAGGCTCACATGCCGCTGCTCAAGGAAACCCTGGCCCACGTGGTACAGGCCCAGCCCTGGACCTATGCCCTGGTGCTCTTCCTCATCTCCAAGCTGGTGAACAGCCAGGCCGCCGCCCTGACCGCCATCGCCCCCATGGGTCTGGCGCTGGGGGTGGAGCCGAAACTGCTGATCGCCTTCCTGCCGGCGAGCTACGGCTACTTCGTGCTGCCGACCTACCCGAGCGATCTGGCCTGTATCGGTTTCGACCGCTCCGGCACCACCCGCATCGGCAAGTTCATCATCAACCACAGCTTCATCATTCCTGGGCTGATCGGGGTCAGCAGCTCCTGCGCCCTGGGGTATGTGCTGACCACCATCTTGCTGTGATCCAGACGGCGTTCGCCGCGCCATCCCCAACGGGCCCCTTCGCGGGCCCGTTGCCTTTCCCGCCCTCCCGCTTTGCCAAGCGCCCGCCGGCTCGGTAGCATGCCTCATCTTTCATGATTGGAATCAACCCCATGTCTCGCGTCATCCTGCTCTGGAGCGGTGGCAAAGATGCCATGCTGGCACTCTGTCATGCCCGCTATGCGGGTCATCAGGTGGTGGCCCTGGCCACCTTTGCGCCCCCTGAGCCCCGCTTTCTCGCTCACCCCTTGCCGCTGGTGCGCCGTCAGGCGGCGGCCCTCGGGCTGCCCCATCTGCTGGTCACCATAGAGGCGCCGTTCGAGCAGAGCTATGAGACGGCGCTGAGCCGCCTGCAGCAGGAGTGGGCCCTCGATGGTGTAGTGACCGGCGATATCGACAGCGTGGGGGGCGCACCGAACTGGATCCGCGAGCGCTGCCAGCCGCTCGGGCTCGCCGTCCACACCCCGCTCTGGCAGCAATCTCGCGAGGCGCTGCTGGCGGATATGCTGGCCCGCGGCATCGTCGCCCACCTCTCCTGCGTCGATACCCGGGTGCTGGCGCCGGCATGGGCCGGGCGAGTGCTGGATGCCGCCACCCTGACCGAGTTGCAGCAACTGGCCGAGCGTGAAGGGTTCGATGCCTGCGGCGAGCAGGGGGAGTACCACACCATGGTGACCGACGGCCCGGGCTTTGCCGCCCCGCTGCGCCTCGATGGCTGGCAGGTGGCGCGCCAGGATCATCTGGCCTATCTGCTGGAGGACGAGGGGTGACGCCTCACTAAGGCGGCACATAAAAAACGGGAGGCGATGGCCTCCCGTTTTGCTTGCCTTTCACGCCAGCCTAACTGGCCAGCTTGCCCAGCACCCGCTGCAGCAGGCGAATGCGCGGCGCTATGCTACCCAGCAGCAGGAACTCGGTCTCCGAGTGGAAGCCGCCCCCCATGGGGCCGAAGCCATCGAGGGACGGCACACCGGCGGCGGCGGTGAAGTTGGCGTCGGAGCCGCCCCCCGCCTCCAGCCAGTTGAAGGGGATCCCCTCCTGCGCTGCGGCCGCCTCCACCAGCGCCATCAGGGCCCGGGTGTCCTCACTCGGGCGCATCGCCGGCTTGAAGCTCTGGCGATCCACCTCGACCCGGCAACCGGCAAGGAAAGGATTCTTGGCCATGAAGCTGAGCCGGTTGTGCACCGCCTGCGCCTCCTCGTTACTCCAGAAGCGCAGGTCGACGATCGCCTCGGCGAAGTCCGGCACCACGTTGACGCCGGTGCCCCCCTGCACCACCCCCACGTTCATGGTGGTGCCCGTTTCCAGGTTCACCTGCTCGTTGATGGCCAGCACCCAATGGGCGAGCTCGGTAATGGCGGAGATACCCTCGGCCAGGGCCGAACCGGCATGGGACGCCTTGCCGTGGAAGCGGATGCGATACTTGGCGTTGCCCTTGCGGGCGCTGATGAGATCCCCGCTCGGACGGGCCGCCTCGGCCACCAGCACGCAGCCACTCTGCTTGGCTCGCTCGACCAGCCAATCCTTCGACCAGGGGGAGCCAATCTCCTCGTCGCAGTTGCAGCAGACCAGCACCTTGAGCTTGGCCAGCACGGCCGGGTCCATCCCCTTCAAGGCATACCAGGTGGAGAGCAGGCCGCTCTTCATGTCAGAGACGCCGGGGCCGAAGGCCTGATTGCCTTCGACTGTCAGCGGGCGTTTGGCCGCCGTCCCCTCGGGGAAGACGGTATCCATGTGGCCCACCAGCATGACGTCGTAGTGATCCGCCCCCGGGGCATTGGTTGCCTCGAGGCAGGGGCCGCACTCGGCGGCAAACTGGTGGCGGCTCACCTGCCAGCCGATGGCCTCGTATTTTTCGGTCATGATATCGGCCACCCGAGCCACCCCGACCGGGGTGCGGGTGCCGCAATCCAGGTTGATGAGGGGGGCCAGATCCGCCAGATAGGCGTCCAGGGAAAAAGCGTTGCGAGGATCTGTCATCATCGTCTCCAAAGGGCAAAAGGTCCGGCCTCGCCCTTGCGCAGAGTGAATGGAGCGGGCAGCCTGGCCACCCGCCCCGCCATTACATAAACAGCAGATAGTTGAGCAGCAGCGCCGTCACCAGGGCTCCGGCCATGGGTACGCAGGTGCGCTTGACCACCACGAAGGGGGAGACCTTGGCGATCCCCGCACAGGCGATGAGCACCGCCGCTATGGGGGAGACGGTGCGGCCTATGCTGGAGGCAAGCTGCATCGGCAGCAGCATGGTCACCGCCGGCACGCCGAACTTGGCCGCCACCGCGGGGGCCAGGGTGGAGAAGCTCAGGAAGGCCGCATTGCCTGAGCCCATGATGACGGCCGCCACCATGATGAGCCCCACCATCACCAGCGTCATCAGGCCGCTGCCGATACCGGCATTGCTGGCAGAGTGCAGCAGGGTGTCGATGGCGCCTATGGCCTTGAGGGACTCGGCAAACAGCTCGGCACAGACGATGAGCGCCACCACGGGGCCAAACACCTTGCCCATGCCGTCGAGGAAGCTCGACAGCCCGGCCATGGCGGTGCGCACCGAGCGGGTACGCAGCAGCTCGCACAGCATGCCGATGAAGACCGACAGCAGCATGGCCACCTCCACGCTGACGCTGATGGTGGTCACCAGGAGCTTGGAGAAGGTCATCATCAGCACGAAGGGGATGATGGGCAGCAGGGCATACCAGGTCGGCGCCGGCACCTCCTCCTTCCCCTGCTCGTCCAGCTCGGCCGGATCGCCCCGGTGCAGGGCGGGATCCCAGCCATCCTGGCGATCGCAGTGACGCTGCCAGAAGAAGTGCAGCACCATGGTCACCAGCAGCATGGGAGCCACCAGCCAGATCTGGTAGTCGACGAAGTAGCTGGTCGGATCCATGCCGGACTGACCGGCGGAGAAGATGGCGTTGGTCTGGGTCGGACCGATTTCAAACGCCTGGGAGGTGGCGATGACGCCGCAGGCCGACGCCGGGCTGATGCCGAGGTTGCGCATCACAGGGTACATGGTGACCATCAAGAGCAGGCCGAGGCCGGTGGCGGAGGTGACGAACAGGGAGACAAATACCGCCACCAGATAACAGATGGAGAGCATCAGGTAGCTGGACCGGATGCCCGCCACCGGCTTGACCGCCACCCGCACCAGGGACTGGGAGGCGCCGATATGGGACATGTAGGTGGCAAAACCCGCCACCGCCATGATGGTGAGGCCGAGCCCCGCCGCCCGGTAGGAGAAGATCCCCTTGAACACCTCGAACAGGTCGAACAGGGCGAACCCCGTGCTCTTGTCGGCAGGCAGTATGGGGTGCAACCCCAGCCAGTAGGCCACCGCGAAGATGGTCATGCCTGCCAGCGCCAGCACCGCCTGCGGGTTGTAATCCTTGACGATGCCGTAGACCACGGCCATCAGCACGAGCAAGACGAATAAGAGTTCCAAAGTGCGCTCCTGATAAGATTATCGAGGATCGAAATCTAGTGGCGAGCCCCTCCTTTCCCCTTGATCCCTATCAATAAAAGTGGCTTGAGTGACAAAAAGCAGCATTAAATTTTGATAAATCAAATAAAATCGGTACATCAATCCAGTCCCGACGCACTAGAATGCCCTGCATGAGATCCTGGCCAACAACCTCCACTTTTTTTGCGTTGGATCAACGCCCGTCAGGGGTGAACTGGCCAAGATGCCCGTCGATACAGAGCGACCATTTCGCACCGGAGAGAGTTATGACAAGCCAAGCCACCGCAGGTGTCTCTACCTGCGACTACAAGCTGTGGGACATCCTCGTCGAGTCTGCAAAGGAACGCACCACCATTCGTTATTCCAAGCTGGCCAGGCAGGCCGGGCTGGAACAGTGCCAGGATGAGCTGCGCACCCTGCTGCAACGCATCCGCATGTACTGCACCGAAAACAACCTGCCGATCCTCTCCGCCATCGTGGTGGACGACGTGGGCAAATACACCGGCCTCTCCTCCAGCCTGCCGGATGCGCCCTGGGAGCGGGCCCGGGTCTTCGACCACCAGTGGACCACCCTGCACTGATAGCCCCCTTCCCCCAAGACGCGCCCCAGGCGCGTTTTGGCTATCTGGCCCCTCGCTTTTTCTCCCCCTCCCCGCTGGTAAAACCAGCCAGCCCGGCCATGAGCGTTGCCATGGCTGGGCCACAATGCCAGAATCGGGCCCTTGCACGATTTCACGTTCGGATTTCAGGGCCCCGGGCCCGCAGATATAGGATCTCCCATGGCCACCACCCTCTATGGCATCAAGAACTGCGACACCATCAAGAAGGCCCGCAAGTGGCTGGACGAGGCTGGCATCGACTATCGCTTTCACGATCACAGGGCCGACGGCCTCGAGCCTGCCCGGCTGGACGGCTGGCTGGACCAGCTGGGCTGGGAAGTCCTGCTCAACACCCGAGGCACCACCTTCCGCGCCCTGCCGGAGGAGGCCAAGCAAGGGCTGGACGGCGCCAAAGCCCGCGCCCTGCTGCTGGAGCACCCCGCCATGATCAAGCGCCCGCTGCTGGACCGCGATGGCGAGCTGACCCTGGGGTTCAAGGCAGACCACTACCAATCCCTCTTCTCTCGTTAAACATTTCTGTTAAGGAACGCCGATGTCGGATGTCATCGCACTGGCCAAGGATCTGATCCGCCGCCCCTCAGTTACCCCGCTGGACGAAGGGTGCCAGACCCTGATGGCGGAGCGCCTCGCGCGCCTCGGGTTCGTCATCGAGCCCATGGTGTTTGAAGACACCACCAACCTCTGGGCCCGCCGTGGCAGCGAGGGACCGCTGTTCTGCTTCGCCGGCCACACTGACGTGGTGCCCGCCGGCCCGCTGGAGAAGTGGCACACCCCGCCGTTCGAGCCGACCATCAAGGACGGCATGCTCCATGGCCGCGGCGCCGCCGACATGAAGGGGTCCCTCGCCGCCATGGTGGTGGCCACCGAGCGCTTCGTGGCCCAGCATCCGGACCACAAGGGCTCCATCGCCTTCCTCATCACCTCGGATGAAGAGGGCCCCTTCATCAACGGCACGGTGCGCGTCATCGACACCCTGGAGGCGCGCAACGAGAAGATCCGCTGGTGCATCGTCGGCGAGCCCTCCTCCACCAACCTGGTGGGGGACGTGGTGAAGAACGGTCGCCGCGGCTCCATCACCGGCGATCTGCTGGTGCGCGGGGTACAGGGTCACGTGGCTTACCCTCACCTGGCGGACAACCCCATCCACAAGGCGGCCCCGGCCCTCGCTGAACTCGCCGCCACCGTCTGGGACGAGGGCAACGCCTACTTCCCCCCCACCAGCTTCCAGATAGCCAACATCCAGGCCGGCACCGGTGCCTCCAACGTCATCCCCGGCGAGTTGCAGGTGCAGTTCAACTTCCGTTTCAGCACAGAGCTCACCGATCTCGACATCCGCGAGCGGGTCGAGGCGCTGCTGACCCGTCACGGTCTGGACTTCGAGCTGAAGTGGACCCTCTCAGGCCAGCCCTTCCTGACCGACACCGGCGCCCTGCTGGAGGCCACAGTCGCCGCCGTGGCGGCGGTCAACGGTCAGCAACCGGCCCTGCTCACCACGGGGGGAACGTCCGATGGGCGCTTTATTGCCCCCACCGGGGCCGAGGTGATCGAGCTGGGCCCGGTCAACGCCACCATCCACAAGGTGAACGAGTGCGTGAAGGCGGAGGATCTGGATCTGCTGGCGGACATGTACCAAGGGGTGCTGGAGCACTTGCTGGCATGACCCAGGATCAACTGCTTGGGCTCGACGAGAGCCACCTCATCCTGGTGGGGCGCGGCCCCCACCGCCTGACCGCCGCCACCGCGGCGGCCTTCAACGACATGCAGGTGGCGGCCGCCCATGAGGGGTTCAACCTGCAGGCCGCCTCCAGCTGGCGCAGCTTCGAGCGCCAGCTCGCCATCTGGAATGGCAAGTGGCGCGGGGAGCGGCCCCTGCTGGATGCGAACAACCAGCCGCTGGATGCGCTGCAACTGGGCGAGACCGAACGGCTGCACGCCATACTGCGCTGGAGCGCCCTGCCGGGCACCAGCCGCCACCACTGGGGCACGGATCTCGACATCTATGATCCCGACTGCCTGCCCGCCGGTACCAGGCTGGCGCTGGAGCCCTGGGAGTACGAGGCGGGAGGCTGGTTTGCCGATCTCGGCGAGTGGCTCGGGGATCACATGAACGACTTCGGCTTCTTCCTGCCCTATGCCAAACAGCTGGACGCGGCTCAGGGGGTCGCCTACGAGCCCTGGCACATCAGCTTCGCCCTGGAGTCCGCTGAACAGCGGCTGGATCCGGATGCGCTGGCGCTTTGCCTGCAACAGGCGGATATTGAAGGCAAGGCGTGCATATTGTCCCAGCTCGACGAGATCCTGGCCCGTTATGTCACTGCCGGTCACACCGAAAGGAGAATCTGATGAGTCTGTGGTTATGGATAGGCCTGCCGCTGCTGTTTCTGCTCGGCCTGTTTCTCAATGCCATCAAGGACATGAAACAGCTCGAAAAGCAGTTGCCGAAATACAGGGACAAGATCCGGGAAGTCAAGGACGACGAGGACGACTGACCTCCCCCGCAGGAGCCCGATGGCGCTCCTGCTCCCCCTCGCCGGGCTCGATGCCAGCCAGCAGCCACCCCGGCCCCAGCCCCTGAAAATGGGCACCGATTGCCACTCCCGCCCCCTCTTTCTCGCCCCTCTTTAGCCTCGCGCCTGCTGCTTAAAAACAGCACAACAACCGTAAAAAACTGCAAATCGATGCACAATTAAGCCACACAAAGGGGTGCAATCTGCATATAATGTGCCTGTTTTGCCGTCCGCTATAAGGAGTTCGCCATTGGATGCCACCACCATCAACAGTTTCTTTTTTATCGGTGCCTTGTTGGTGGGAGCCAGTGTCCTGTTAAGTGCGCTCTCGTCCCGGGTCGGCATCCCCATCCTGGTCATCTTCCTCGCCGTCGGCATGCTGGCCGGTGAGGATGGCCCCGGCGGCATCCACTTCGCCGACTACTCTGTCGCCTACCTGGTGGGCAACCTGGCGCTCGCCATCATTCTGCTGGATGGCGGCATGCGCACTCGGGTCTCCTCCTTTCGGGTCGCACTCTGGCCCGCCCTGTCGCTCGCCACCGTCGGGGTGGCCATCACCACAGGCCTGACCGGGCTGGCCGCCGCCTGGCTGTTTGATCTGAACCTGATGCAGGGGATGCTGATCGGCGCCATCGTCGGCTCCACCGATGCGGCGGCTGTGTTCTCCCTGCTCGGCGGGCGCAGCCTCAACGAGCGGGTCAGCGCCACCCTGGAGATAGAGTCCGGCAGCAACGATCCCATGGCGGTCTTTCTCACCGTCACCCTGATAGAGGTGCTGGCCACCGCCCAGCAGGGGCTGGACGCCGGCTTCCTGCTGCTGCAACTCATCAAGCAGTTTGGCCTGGGCGCCGGCATAGGCCTCGCCGGGGGCTGGCTGCTGTGGCGGCTCATCAACACGGCCCGCCTGGCCCCCGGGCTCTATCCGCTGCTCACCGTCAGCGGCGGCCTGCTCATCTTCGCCCTCACCACGGCGGTGGGGGGCAGCGGCATCCTCGCCATCTACCTCACCGGCCTGCTGCTCGGCAACCTCTCCCTGCGCAGCCGCAGCACCACCTTGTCGGTGCTGGACGGCCTGACCTGGCTCAGCCAGATCGGCATGTTCCTGGTGCTGGGGCTGCTCGCCACCCCGAGCAATCTGCTGCCCATCGCCGTGCCGGCGCTGGCGCTGGCCATGTGGATGATACTCTTTGCCCGCCCGGTGTCGGTCTGGATAGGCCTGCTGCCGTTCAAGAACTTCGCCCCCCGGGAGCGCTGGTTCATCTCCTGGGTCGGCCTGCGTGGCGCCGTGCCCATCATACTGGCGGTCTTCCCCATGATGGCGGGGCTGCCCAACGCCCAGCTCTACTTCAATGTCGCCTTCTTCGTGGTGCTGGTCTCCCTCATCCTGCAGGGCAGCTCGCTACCGCTGGCCTCCAGGCTGGCGCGGGTGGAGGTGCCGGCGCCGCCGTCCCCCATCAACCGCTCCGGGCTCGAGATCGATCTCGACAGCCAGTGGGAGACCTTCGTCTATCGCCTGAGCGCCGAGAAGTGGTGCATCGGCTCCCCCCTGCGGGAGCTGCGCATGCCCCAAGGCACCCGCATCTGCGCCCTGTTCCGCGGTCAGGAGCTGCTGCACCCCTCGGGCAGTACCTGCCTGCAGTCGGACGACATCCTCTGCGTCATCGGCCACGAGCGCGATCTGCCCGCCCTCGGCCAGCTGTTCAGCCAGGCGCCGGAGCAGGATCTGGGCCCGCGCTTCTTCGGTGACTTCCTGCTGGAGGCGACCGCCAGGCTGGTGGATCTCGCCCCGCTCTACGGGCTGGATGTGAGCGAGGTGGCGGATCAGACGCTCGGCGATTTCATTGCCCATCAGTTGGGCGATAATCTGGTAGTGGGTGACCACGTCGCCTGGCAGGGCCTGCTCTGGACGGTGGCGGAGATGGAAGAGGGTGAGCCTCGCAAGATAGGGGTACGCTTCCTGGAAGAAGATCCGGTCTAGGACGCAAGCCGGACCCTGTTCAATACACATACTCGGCGCCCGTTCCCGCCAAGACGGTGAACCGGCGCCCGGCGAGAAGGGAGTGACCCATGCCTTATCAAACCCAGTTGTCTGGTCTCTATCCTCCCTCCCCCCGACTGGGGCTGATCGAGGGTTTCTTCGGCAAGGGCTGGAGCTGGGAGGCCCGCGCCCGCTATGCCCAGTGGCTGCCCCGCCATGGCTACGGCTTCTACCTCTATGCCCCCAAGGAAGACGGCTACCTGCGCAAGCACTGGGCCGAGCCCTGGCCGAGGGAGCAACTCGACCACCTGCGCCAGCTGGCCCGGCAGTGCCGGGAGAACGGCCTCGCCTTCGGTGTGGGGTTGAGCCCCATGGGCGCCCATCACGACTACGCCCACAAGCGCCCGGCCCTGCTCGAGAAGGTGCGCCTCATCGAGGAGGCGCTCCAGCCCGACATATTGGCGGTGCTGTTTGACGACATGAAGGGGGATACCCCGGATCTCGCCCACTGGCAGCTCACCATAGCCCACGACATCGCGGCCCACACCCGCGCCGGCCGTCTCATCTTCTGCCCCAGCTACTACTCGACGGATCCCGTGCTGGAGAAGGTGTTCGGCGCCATGCCCCCCCACTATCTGACGGATCTGGGTCAGGGGCTGGACAAGCGCTTCGACATCTTCTGGACCGGCCCCAGGGTCTGCTCCACCGAGTATCCGACCGCCCATCTCAGGCAGGCCGCCGACTGGCTGCACCGCAAGCCGTTCCTGTGGGACAACTACCCGGTCAATGACGGCAGCAAGGCGAGCAGCTTCCTGCACCTGCGCGCCTTCGAGCACCGCCCCGCCGAGCTGGCGGATCTCACCGCCGGTCACGCTGTCAATCCCATGAAGCAGGCGGCGCTCTCTGTGCTGCCGCTCGCCACCCTGCCCATGAGCTACCGGCTCGGTCGCCAGTACGATCCGGATCAGGCGCTGCACGCCTCCCTCAACGCCACCTGCGGGCCGCAGATCTCCGCCATGATAGAGGCCGACCTGCCGCTGTTTCAGGACATAGGGCTGGCCCAGCTGACACCTGAGCAGGTGACTCACCTCAAGGCCCGCTACCTGCCATTCCAGGATCAGGGCTGCGTCGCCGAGATCCTGCGCTGGCTGGACGGCGAATACGTGTTCGATCCCGACTGCCTCACCGACTGACCCCGGCCGTCAGCCGCCCACGAAAAAGGCCACCTCCCCGGCAGGGAGGTGGCCTTTTTCATTCCGATCCCCTCAGCCGAAGGCCAGCCAGACGCCCACAAACAGCATGAGCGAGCCGGCGATGCGGTTCATCAGGGTGACGTTGCCGCTCTTGGCGAGGAAGTGACGCAGGGTGCGGCCACCGCTCGCATAGAGCAGCAGGCAGGAGAACTCGATGACCAGGATGAGCACCACCAGGGCGCTGATCTGGGGGGCCATCGGCTTGGCCGCATTGATGAAGGGGGGCAGCAGGGAGACCATGAAGGCCCACCCCTTGGGATTGGCGATGGCGGTGACGAAGCCCTGCAGCGCCAGCCCGAGCGGCTTGGTCTCCTGGCCGGCGGAGAGATCCGCCGGAATCGCCATCTTGCCCTTGGCCTGCCACATCTGGATGCCGAGCCAGACCAGATAGGCGCCGCCCACGTACTTGAAGGCCGAGAACAGGGCCGGGTAGTTGAGCATGACGGCCGCCACCCCGACCACAGAGAGCACCGAGACCAGGCCGACGCCGATGAGCTCCCCCCACATCATGTGCAGGGTGCGGCGCACCCCCAGACTCATGCCCAGGGTCATCGCCAGGGTCATGCACATGCCGGGGGTCACGGAGACAAAGAAAAACGTGGGAATAAAGAGCGCCAAGATGGCGGGATCAATCCAGTGAGACACACTACACCTCCAGGTAACAAGCAGTCGATCTTGCCTATCACACTCTTTTAACACAAGAAAAACCTTTTCCTTCAGCAAGAATTCAGCATTAAAAACCCTGTGACAAGAGTTGTCGCGCCTGTGTAAGATGCCGCCTCACTCCTCTTTTGGGTTAGGATCTTTCATGTCTTTGAATAATCTGTCCATTCGTCTGCAAGTTCTCATTCCACTACTGCTCGCCAGCCTGCTGATGCTACTCATGGCCGTGATCAGCAAGCAGGAGATAGACGGTGCCATCAAGGACATGAACGACACCACCGCCAGCGTCACCCGCCACAAGGACGACATCGCCGCCCTGATCCACGCCACCTACCGGCTGCGCACCAACGCCATCTACGGCCTCTACGATCAGGCGCGCTTCGCCCAGTTGCCGAGCCAGCTCTCCGCCGCCGAGCAGGAGATTGGCACCATATTGTCGCGGCTGGTGATCCCGGGGGCCGAGCAGGACAACGGCCAGGTGGCTGCGGCGCTGCAGGCCTATCTCGGCCATACCCGCAGCAACATGCTGCCGCTGCTGGCCGCCAAACACGCAGGCAGTGGCGAGCCCGCCGGCTATGAGCAGTCCCGGCTGCGCTTTCGCGAGCTGGGGGAGCAGCTCATCAAGCAGATTGACACCCTCTCTGCCCACATCAATCAGCTGATCCAGCAGGAGATAGCCCAGGAGCAGGCCCACTACCACGCCACCCTGCTGCAGACCCTGCTGCTGATGGGGGCCACCCTGATCGCGGCGCTCTGCGGCGGCTGGTGGCTCTCCGGTCGCATCGTCCAGCCCATAGGCCAGTTGCAGGAGGTGATGCACGCCGTCGCCCTCGGTCGCTTCAACGTGCGCGCCAAGGCCGAAGGCAACAACGAGCTGGGCCAGCTGGCCAAGGACATCAACCAGACCCTGAGCCAGCTTGGCAGCACTATCCATGCCCTGACCGGCATCAGCGGCAACGTGGCCTCCGCCGCCACCGAGCTGGCTGCCGTCATGACCCAGTCCGAGGCCAACGCCCAGCAGCAGCGCAGCGAGACCGAGCAGGTGGCCTCCGCCGTCACCGAGCTGGCCAGCACAGCGGACAACGTCAACCACAACGCCGCCCTGGCCGATGAGCTGGCGCGGGACGCCAACCGCCGGGTCGAGCAGGGGCTGGCGCTGTTTGCCGAGAGCATCCAGGCCAACGGTCGCATGACCGGCAGCCTGGAGAACGCCGCCACCGTGGTCGCGCGGCTCAAGTCCCAGTCCGAGCAGATCGGCAAGGTGATCGAGGTGATCCAGAGCATCTCGGAGCAGACCAACCTGCTGGCGCTCAACGCCGCCATCGAGGCCGCCCGCGCCGGTGAAACCGGCCGAGGCTTTGCGGTGGTGGCCGACGAGGTGCGCCTGCTGGCAGCGCGGACCCAGGACTCCACCAAGGAGATCCAGGTCATCATAGAGCAGTTGCAGAGTCAGTCCCTCTCCGCCAACAGCGGCGTGCAGGAGACCCTGGAGATCCTCGGCCACAACCAGCGCCTCTCCGCCGAGGTGCAGGCGCTGCTGGGGGGCATCACGGAGGCGGTCAACCAGATCAATGGCGCCAATGCCCAGGTGGCCACCGCCGCCGAGGAGCAATCCTGTGTCACCGCCGACATCAGCCGCAACATCACCAACATCCACGAGATAGTGAACCAGAACGTGGCCGGCATCAGCCAGAGCGCCGCCGCCAGTCACGAACTGTCACAGCTCGCCGAGCAGCAGCGCAGGCAGCTCGCCCAGTTCCAGCTGTAATACTCCCCTCTCGTTGACAGACTCCGGGCCCCGCCCCGGGGTCTGTCCCCTCGTGTTTAAAACGGCTTTTTGCCCACAAGGCGCCATTAGGGGCTGGGCTGCATCCGCAAATATGGGTATGGTAGAGGCACGTCATTCCCCCTCACCCAGAGAACACCATGAGCCTGAAGTTCAAGAAACCCGCTTTTATCACGCTGGGCCTCGTCGCCCTGCTCTCCGCGCTCTGGCTCGATTTCTATCTGCCGGAACACACCATAGCCACCATCACGGGGGTCGAGGTGAAGCGTACCGACAAGGATGGTCCCATCAGCCAGAAGAACCCGGCAGACGGCCCCATCACCGACGTCTATTACATCTACACCGAGCGTCCCGGCGAGAAGATCCGGGTGTTCCGCAATGAAGATACCGGCTGGGGCTGGCCCTTCTACTTCAAGTTCAATGCCGCCGACGTTCAGGCCAAGGCCAAGTCCATGGAGTTCGAGAAGCGCCTGGCCATCATCACCTCCTACGGCTGGCGGGTGAACATGTTCTCCCTCTTCCCCAACGTCACCAAGATAGAGAGCACCCAGCCCGATGCCTCCACCTGGAGCTTCTTCCGCTGGTTCTGGTTCGGCGTCTGGGCGCTGGTGATGGGTAAGGCCGCCATCGCCACCTGGCGCTACTTCGACCGTCTCGAGGACGAGATATGAGGAGCACACCGGCATCAGGCGGAGACGGGCAATGAGCGAACCGAGCAAGACCCGCACCAGCTTCTATCGCCGCCTCTACGTGGCTCACCTCATCAGCCAGGGCACGGACACAGTGCCCGCCATCATGGCGGCCACCGGCATGCCCAGGCGCACCGCCCAGGATACCCTGAGCGCCCTGGCCGAACTCGATATCAGCTGCGCCTTCGAGCAGACCGAGGGGGCTCGCCACCTGCAGGGCCACTACCGCATCAGCGACTGGGGGCCCATCAATCCTGACTGGATCAAGGCCCAGTTGGCTGTCATCAAGGGGACGTTGGGATATCCCTGATCCTGAGATTGAGCGCGGATATGTACCGACTAATGAGGATCCTCCCGGCCAATCCCAGGACGTACCGATGAAGGCTATACGCATCATTTTGCAGCTTGTGATTCTTGCCGCAGGATGTATTACGATTGCGGCTCTCATTGTTGTCCCTGACCCAGACTTCACGGTCATTGTCGTTTTACTTGGCTGTGTGGCACTTCTCCTTGCTCTGACTCTGGTACTAAAAGAGCATACGGAAACGCGCTTGAGCCCTGATCATAAGCTCAGCCTCAAACCAATTGGCATGGTTTTGTTCCTGTCTGGAATATTTGCCATTTTCTACGGCACGAGCATTCTCAGCGGACATCAACCTCTACCGAATGGCAGTGATACATGCCGTGCTATGTGCGGGATCATGTTGTTGGCATCCGAAACATTTGGCCAAGAAGTTGCCAAACTGTTTGCCTTCGGCCTGTGGTCAGTCGTGGGACTATTTCTTTGCTTTATTGGTTACCACCTGGTGAGAGGAAGGAGATAACCTTACTGAATGCAATCATGTAAGCCTTGTTAACTCATTGTCTTCCTGGAAAAAGAGGGGCCAGCCGACAAGGCTGGCCCCTCTTTTTCCAGGCCGATGGCGTGACAGGCAGCCCTACTCGGGCATGGCCGAATCCTCCAGTTCTTCTTCCGACTCTCCCCGGGTGCAGTCGATGATGGAGCGCTTGGGGTTGCCCGGATCGCGCAGCAGCAGGGGGGCCTCTCCCCTGTCGTGCTTCTGCTCGTCGGCAAACTCGCTGCCGTAGGCGTTGTGGGTCAGTCTGCGCGCATTGGCGATGGGGGTATCCACAAACAGGGCGTGCACCTCGAAGGTCGAGGCCGGGATCAGAAAGCCCGTGATGGGCAGGCCATGAAGCTCCTGGTGGGTCTTGTACCAGGCGAAGCCGTCTGACGTCTTGTCGGGGGTGAAGGTCTTGAGCAGCGGGTGGGACGGCTCACCGCTCTCGCTGTCGAGATGGAGATCGTCCAGATCGCAGGTCGCCAGCCCCTGCCACATCCTCTCGAAGGGGGTGGCACAGGCCGTCAATTGCATACATGTCAGCAGTGCCAACGTCCCTTTCCACATGCCCAACCCCTTATCCGATGTCGAAGAACTTAGTCAAATGCCCTTAGGCGCCCCACCAGCAGATCGATGAAGCCGACCCTGTCCAGCCCCAGCAGCACCCGCGCATTGGCCGGTTTGCCGGTGAGCCCGTAGCGATCCACCACCGTCATCCCCACAGTATGCCTGCCCTGGGTCTCTATGCCGACCCAGCAGTCCTGCCCATGGAACAGCGACGGCGCCAGCAACCAGGCGATGGTACAGGGGTCATGGAGCGGCGCGCCAGCAAATCCCCACTTGGGATCCCTGTGGTAGATCATGAAGAAGTCGAGCAGGTCCGCCACGCACTGGGCCACCGGGTTGGGGATGGCACGCACCCGCGCTATATCCTCGTCCATCACCTGGGCCTCGTGGGTCACATCCAGCCCGCACAGGGTGATGGGAATGCCGGCGCTGAACACCATATCGGCCGCTTCCGGGTCCACATAAATATTGAATTCCGCCGCCGGGGTCCAGTTGCCCGCCCCCGCCGCGCCGCCCATCAAGACGATGCGGCCAATCCTGGATTTCAACTCGGGGTGGGCCGCCAGCAGCAGGGCGATATTGGTGAGGGGACCGGTCGGCACCAGGGTGACCGGCTCCGGGCTCTCGCGCAGGCACTTGGCCATCAGCTCGAGGGCCGTCATTGCCTGGGGCGCAAAGGCGGGATCCGGCAGTGTGGGGCCGTCGAGGCCCGACTCCCCGTGCACGTTGTCGGCGATGATAAGCTCGCGCATCAGCGGCTTGGGCGCCCCCGCCGCCACCGGAATGTCGTGGCGACCGAGCAGGGTGAGGATGCGCAGGGCGTTGTTGAGGGTCTTGTCCGGGGTCTGGTTGCCCGCACTGGTGGTCACCGCCAGCACCTTGAGTTCTGGGCTCGCCAGCGCCAGGATGAGGGCGATGGCATCATCGTGGCCGGGATCGCAATCGAGAATAACGGGCAACGCCATGGAGAGGCTCCTTACGACATGACAGGGAGCCATACCTTAGCAAGCCAGCGCCGAATGAACTCGGGAAGGGGTCACAAAACGGCATCGTCCTGCATTATCAATCACTTGCCACCAGGCACCCAGACAGGACCTGACCAGCTCACGCCGATTCGCTCCGCGCCACAGCTTGGAGTATGATCGCCCCCCGTTTCCAGCCCGTGCGCCCCATGTCTGTTATCGTCGATACCTTTATCGCCCCCCCTTGCAATGCCCAAATAGAGGTCCTGTTCGAGGATGAACACCTGCTGCTGATCAACAAGCCGAGCGGCCTGCTCAGCCTCTCGGGCAAGAACCCGCAGAACCTCGACTCGGTGCATTATCGACTGGTGCAGGATTACCCCGGCTGCACCCTGGTGCACCGCCTCGACTTTGGTACCTCGGGTCTCATGGTGGTGGCCAAAAACAGGGCCATCAATGCCTTGCTCTGCCAGCAGTTCAGCCAGCGCACCGTGAGCAAGGCCTACAGCGCCCTGCTGTGCGGCCATCTGGCGGACGATGAGGGGGTGATCGAGGCCCCCATCGCCAAGGATCCGGCGATCTTCCCGCTGATGAAGATCTGCGCCAGCGGCAAGCCCGCCCGCTCCCGCTATCGGGTGGTGGAGCGACTGGTGCGCGAGGGCGCGAGGGGCGAGCCCTTGCCATTGACCCGGGTCAGCCTGGTGCCGGAGACAGGCCGCACTCATCAGCTGCGCATCCACAGCCAGTGGCTGGGTCACCCCATACTCGGCTGCGATCTCTACGGCGGTCTGGTGCTGCCGGGTTGCGAGCAGGCACCACGGCTGATGCTGCATGCCAGCGCGCTGGATTTAGTGCATCCGGTGAGCGGCGAGCCGATGGCCGTCAAGTGTGCCACCCCCTTCTAGGGACATTGGCCGATATCAAACGCATTGGGAGGAAAAACAGAGAGGCGAAGGGGAACAGGGCAAACGGCGGATAAAGATAGGGGCCGCGCTTTCGCAACGGCCCCCACCCCCCACTCGTGGTGGTGCTATCAGATCAGCTTGCGGGCGGCGCCCAGCACGATCTTGATGGCATCAGATTCGGTTCTCGCCATGGTTTCGGCGTTCGGGATTTCCTGCTGGGTACGGTTCACGATGACACCGGCTACCATGCCGGCGCGCAGGCCCTGGCTGGAGCACATGGTCAGCAGGGTGGCGGACTCCATCTCGTAGTTCAGCACGCCCATGGCTTGCCACTCTTTCATGGAACCCTGGAAACGGCTCACTACGCGGCCGGATACGGTGTCGTAGCGCTCCTGACCCGGGTAGAAGGTATCGGAAGAGGCAGTCACACCCACGTGCAGGGTGGAGCCCAGCTCCTTGGCGGTGTTGACCAGCGCGGTGGTGCAGTCGAAGTCGGCCACGGCCGGGAACTCCATGGGTGCAAAGTGCAGGCTGGCACCGTCGAGGCGCACCGAGCCTGTGGTGACGATGACGTCGCCCACGTTCAGGTGCGGCTGGATGGCGCCTGTGGTGCCGATGCGCAGGAAGGTGCGGATACCCAGCTGGGCCAGCTCTTCCACCGCGATGGAGGTGGACGGGCCGCCGATACCGGTGGAGCAGATGATCACGGCCTTGCCGTCCATCTCGCCGCGCCAGGTAGTGAACTCACGATGGCTGGCCAGGTGCACAGGGTTGTCCAACAGCTCTGCGATGCGCTTCACGCGCTCGGGGTCACCGGGAACGATCGCCAGGGTGGCGCCTTGCAGATCCGCTTTCTTCAAACCCAAGTGAAATACATCAGACATAGTGGACTCCTGGTTGCATCCCGCCGCCTCGCAGCCGAGCGCAGTTAAGGTGATTCTTTATGGTATTTTCGAGCCTGTTTCCCTCCATCGGGGAAGGCGCCAACTATGGTCGAAAGCGCTTTCCAATTCCTTGACGCGCTTCACACTTCCGCGCATCCGAGGCGCTAAAAAACCGGCAAAACGTTTGCTAACTTGATGAATTTCTTGAAAAACGTTTATACACCGAACAAGAGGCAAGCGCCCTTGTCAATCCCCGTCTGGCCCCGGTTTTTCGGTCCGTGATCGAGTCCATAAAGTTGCCAATCAGATACCATTGACCCCTTTTCATCCCCTCTGACGCTGTTATGTTGACGCCCGTATACCACTTAATGGCTAATCAAACGGAGTCCACCATGGCGACATTCAAGTTCTACATTCCCGCGGTCAACCTGATGGGGGCGGGCTGCCTGCAAGAAGCGGCGGCCGACATCCAGGGTCATGGCTTTCGCAAGGCGCTGATCGTCACCGACAAGATCCTCAACCAGATAGGGGTGGTCACCAGGCTTACCAGCCTGCTGGCAGAACATGGCATTGAAAGCGCAGTTTTCGACGACACCAGGCCGAACCCCACCATGAGCAACGTGGAATCCGGTCTGGCCATGATCAAGGCCCATGGCTGCGACTGCGTCATCTCGCTGGGTGGCGGCTCCCCCCATGACTGCGCCAAGGGCATCGCCCTGGTGGCCACCAACGGGGGCAGCATCCAGGATTACGAAGGGGTAGACTGCTCCGCCAGGCCGCAGCTGCCGCTCATCGCCATCAACACCACGGCCGGTACCGCCTCCGAGATGACCCGCTTCTGCATCATCACCGACGAGACCCGTCAGGTGAAGATGGCCATCATCGACAAGCACGTCACCCCGCTGATGTCGGTCAACGATCCCGAGCTGATGCTGGCCAAACCCGCCGGTCTCACCGCCGCCACCGGCATGGATGCCCTGACCCACGCCATCGAGGCCTATGTCTCCACCGCCGCCACCCCGGTCACCGATGCCAGCGCCGTGATGGCCATCGAGCTGATTGCCAGACACCTGCGTACCGCCGTCAACCAGGGGGACGACCTGCATGCCCGCGAGCAGATGGCCTACGCCCAGTTCCTGGCCGGCATGGCGTTCAACAACGCCAGCCTCGGCTATGTACACGCCATGGCCCACCAGCTCGGCGGTTTCTATGACCTGCCCCACGGGGTCTGCAACGCCGTGCTGCTGCCCCACGTGCAGGCCTACAACGCCCGGGTGAGCGCCGCTCGCCTCAAGGAGGTGGCCCGCCACATGGGGGTGGACGTGAGCGCCATGAGCGACGCGCAGGGGGCCGAGGCGGCGATTGCCGCCATCAAGCAGCTGGCGCTGGACGTGAAGATCCCGGCCGGGCTGGAGCAGCTCGGGGTCAGGGCCGATGACTTCGACGTGCTGGCCAGCAACGCCCTGAAAGATGCCTGCGGCTTCACCAACCCCAGGCAGGCAAGCCACGAGGAGATAGTCGCCATCTTCCGCGCCGCCATGTGAGACGCGCCATTGTGTGTCAGGGCCGCCACGCGGCCCTTTTTATTGGCAGGAGGATCAATGGCTTTTTACTTCCGCACGGGGAGTGGGTATGATTTGCCGAGCTAAAAAAGACTGTATGGATGATCTGAACCCGATATGCGGATGAAACACCTGATTGCCGCGGCCCTGACCGCCCTCACCCTGTCCGGTTGCAGCCTGGTCTATCGCATCGATATTCCTCAGGGCAACTATGTGGAACAAAAGCAGGTCGACAAGCTGCGCCAGGGCATGACCCGCGAGCAGGTCGAGTTCGTGCTGGGTTCTCCCATGCTGCGCGACGGCTTTGACCCCAACACCTGGTACTATCTCTATGAGTTCCAGCCTGGTCGTGGTGACAAGGAGCGCAAGGAGCTGACCCTGAACTTCGTGGGCGACAGACTCGCCACCGCCACGGGTGACTTCCCCCTCCCCGCCGCCTTCACCACCCCGCTCTGACAGCATCATAAAACCGGCCAAGGCCGGTTTTCTCTTGTCTGGCCTCCGATCGGGTTTCGAAGGTGTGCTCCCTGAACCATGATCAAGGACGTCAACGCCCCTCATCATCCCCTCAAGGAGATCACATGAGCCAGATCCTGATCGCCGGGGCAACCGGCCTGGTCGGCCAGGCCCTCATCCGCCAGCTCGGCCCCGAGCACCAGCTGACCCTGCTCTGCCGCCAGCCGGGCGAGGCCGCCCCCAACCGGCACTGGCTGCCGGTAGACTTCGAACACCTCGACGAGGTAGCGCTGCCCGGCCCCGTCGACATGGCCTTCTGCTGCCTCGGCACCACCCGCAAGGACGCTGGCTCCGATGAAGCCTTTCGCCGGGTCGATCACGACTATGTGCTGGCCTTTGCCGCCCTCGCCCGCCGCCACGGCTGCCGGCGCCTGCTGGTCGTCTCCAGCCTGGGGGCCAACCCGCGCGCTCCCGCCCTCTATCCCCGCACCAAGGGCGAGATGGAGCAGGCCTTGCTGGCCCAGGCGTGGCAGCGACTCGTCATACTGCGCCCCGCCATGCTGCTCGGCCATCGCGAGCCTCCGCGCCGCTCCGAGCAGCTAGTTCAGGCCATCTATCCCTGCATAAAGCCCCTGCTGCAAGGGCCCCTCAGGCGCTGGCGTGCCATAGAGGCGAGCCAGGTGGCCCATGCCATGACGGTGCTCGCCAACCAGGCTCAGGGGGTAGAGATAGTGCAGAACGAGCGGTTGCTCACCCTGTAAGGCCCAGGCCAGTGCAGCCCCTGTGGTAAAACATCCAATAGAAAAGAGGCGCCATGGCGCCTCTTTTCATTGCTCGGTCTTCCCCGCATCAGGTCGATTCGCCATCGTCCCGCTTGCGGTGCACGTCGGGGCGTCCGCCGGTGACCACGTCGGCCCGCCCCTCTTCCTTGGCCTTCTCGGCCCGCTTCTTGCGCATCTCCTTGGGATCGGCGATGAGGGGGCGGTAGATCTCGATGCGATCCCCGTCCAGCACCGGCTCGCTCCCCTTGACCGGACGGCTGTAGATGCCGAACTTGTTGACCGAGAGATCGATCTCCGGGTGCTTCTGCACTATGCCGGACTGCTCGATGGCGGCCAGCACGCTGGTGCCCGGGGCAACCCGGATGCACAGCACGGTTTGCCGCTCGGGCAGGGCATAGGCGACTTCGATATTGAGCAGATCAGACACCGTAGACCACCTTGGCGCGGTTGGAGAAGGCGAGCACCATGGAACTCACCAGGTCACGGAAGATCTGGCCAAAGGCCAGCTCGATCAGCTTGGAGGTAAATTCAAAGTCGAGATCGAACTCCACCTTGCAGGCATCCACGTCCAGCGGCGTGAAGGTCCACCAGCCCGCCAGCTTGCTGAAGGGGCCCTCCACCAGTTCCATCTTGATTGCACGGTTGGCGTCGAGCAGGTTGCGGGTGGTAAAGGTCTTGGCGATGCCCGCCTTGGCCACATCCACCGAGGCCATCATGTAGTCCTCACCCGTCTCGTGAACGCGGCTGCCGACACAACCGGGCAGAAACTCGGGGTAAGCGTGAACATCGTTGACCAGACGGAACATCTGTTCCGCGCTGAACATCACCAGGGCACTGCGAGTAATACGGGGCATGGGCTTTCCTCATCCAATCGGGCCGATTTTATCACCTTGTCAGCCAAAATCACCGCCGAAACTGCTCACCTGGCCGCCACGCGCGCAATTGCCGCCCCTGATGACCAGCTTTACACCACCTTGCCAACCAAAAACATCACCGAACTGCTCACAAAGCCGCCACTCGAGTGGTTGCGCGTTTTACAGCCGCCGCCACCCACGTATAATGCGCCTTCCTAAACATTGCCGAAGGCCCCCGTCATGAGCAAAAAGAACAGTAAAAACAAAGCCGGGTCCAGCACCATTGCACTCAACAGAACCGCCCGCCACGAGTACTTCATCGAAGAGCGCGTGGAAGCCGGTCTGTCCCTGCAAGGGTGGGAAGTCAAATCCCTGCGGGCGGGCAAGGCCAACATCAGCGAAGCCTATGTCATCTTCCTGCAGGGCGAAGCCTTCCTGTTCGGCTCCAGCTTCCTGCCGCTGAACGCCGCCTCCAGCCACGTGGTGTGTGACCCGACCCGCACCCGCAAGCTGCTGCTGAGCCGCCGTGAACTCGACAAGCTCGAGAGCCTGGTTGCCCGCCAGGGCTACACCATAGTGCCGCTGGCGCTCTACTGGAAAGAGTGCTGGGTCAAGGTCGAGATCGGCCTGGTGAAGGGCAAGAAAGAGCACGACAAGCGGGAAGACACCAAGGCCCGGGAATGGGACCGGGAGAAGGCCCGCATCATGAAGAACAAGAACCGCGGTTGATTGTGCGCCGCCAGCGCCCGTGCGGCGACCAATAAACCAGCAATCGACCGGCCCGTGCCGGTCGATTGCCATCAACGCCTTGCCATGGCAGGATTTTTGCGTACAATCGCTTTTGACAACTTGGGGCTGATTCTGGATTCGACAAGATTCACGAAACCCAAGGTGCATGCCGAGGTGCGGTAGGCCTCGTTAACAAACCGCAAAAAAATAGTCGCAAACGACGAAAACTACGCACTCGCAGCTTAATAACCTGCGCTGAGCCCTTCTCCCCTAGCTTGCCTGTGTCCTAGGGAATTGGAAGGTCATCCTTCACAGGATCGTGTGGAAGTCCTGCTCGGGGCGGAAGCATTAAAACCAATCGAGCTAGTCAATGCGTGGCGTGTCTCTCCGCAGCGTGTTGGCGAATGTAAAGAGTGACTAAGCATGTAGTACCGAGGATGTAGTAATTTTGGACGGGGGTTCAAATCCCCCCAGCTCCACCAAACAATGTTCCGGCCGGGAACGAAGAAGTACAAAAACCCGCAAGATTCAACGTCTTGCGGGTTTTTTGTTGTCCGCAGTAGTCCGAGCAAGTCGCCTAAATCCAGCCATAAGAGTAACATCTACGGTCACATTGGTTTTGTAACACCGGTTTCGGTGTTACTACTGGGGGGAATGTGCCGTGAGTAAAGACAAGCTGACCGACTCAAAGCTGAGAACCGCCAAGCCTGAAGCCAAGGAATACAGCTTGGGTGACGGTGACGGGCTTTACCTAAGGGTTAAGCCGAATGGTGCGAGGCTCTGGGTGTTCAACTACTACAGGCCGAGCGACAAGAAGCGCGCCAACATCAGTTTTGGCCCCTACCCTGATGTTACTCTTGCCGCAGCTCGAGAACGGCGGCGAGAGGCTCGTGCCCTATTGGCTCAAGCAATTGACCCCAAACGCCATAAAGAAGAGCAGATCGCCATCGTTCAGGCTCAGCAAGAGGCCTGCTCCAACACGTTCGAACGAATGGCTGCCAAGTGGCTGGAACTGAAACGGCACGACGTTAGCGAAGCCTATGCCGCCGATTCGTGGCGCTCCCTTGAGCTGTATGTGCTGCCTTTCATCGGCTCCATGCCCATCGACCAGATACGCGCCCCCCTGGTGATCGAACTACTGCGCCCTATTGAGGCTGATGGCAAGCTGGAGACAGTGCGCCGGCTGTGTCAGCGGATAAACGAGATCCTCGACTACACCGTTAACCACGGCCTGCTTGATGCCAACCCCTGCTCTGCCATTCGCAAAGTGTTCAAGAAGCCTGCCAAGAAGCATATGCCTACGCTCAAGCCAGAGGAGTTACCACTGCTGATGTCCGGCTGCGGTTGTCAAGCGAATCCATATGCTTGGTTAGGCCGATCATCGGTTTTTGCTGACGGAATTCTGTCATATAGCAATCAGTGTCTACTGTGGAAACTGGCACATCGTGTGGGGCAGTTTCTGGCGAGATATTTTACGATGCCAGGCAACAGAACCATCATCCATACACACACCTGAAAAACAGACTTGGCAATATCGATACCAACTACTTTGATCGTGTTCATGTGGTGCTCTCCCAAGTTGAACGCAGTCAGCTTAAGTATGAAACTGACCGCGCTGGGTGGGGGCGTCCATCACATCACTACACCTTCTCCCCAAAGAAATTAAAGATTCAATAAAGCTTTGACATGTGCATCAAGAGTTAAAAGATCATTCTCAGTCGCGCCGTCAAGCCTAGCTGTGATCTCAAGTGATAAATCTCTAATAGCTTGGATATGCACGTCATTTTCATCGAAAGGTGGGATATTCAAATACTTAGCGACACTAACACCCAAACTTAGCTTGGAAGCATAAGCTGATACTGCACCAGAAATTATAGGCGAATTTAGAAATCCTGTTAAATACGCAGCCTCTCCCTCTGTTTCAGTGGGAATAAAATAAAGCTTGTGATCCGGTATCACCAATTTTTCGCCCGCAAAACTAGATACCACACTTCCTACATAGGCAGCAGCAAATACTGTTCCGATCTCACGCCACAAAACTTTGTAAGGCGAGAATGTATATGGGCCCGTGCTCCATAGCGAATAAAATGCCTGTCCTTTCTGGAACCTTTTTAGGCTCGAACGAGCCTCAAGATAGGATTTAAAACGATTCAAAAACTTGAACACCAACGGAGAATGAATAGCGAGCTCAGGATCTCCATGCATCCCCCGCTGAGGAACTATGATACGTAAGTGCTCGTCTGGGACAGCGCAAAAAGGCCTCACTCCTTTGCCTCTGAGTAGCGGAAAAAGGTGTTCTGACTCAATTCTCGCGGTTATTTCTGGAATACCTTTCGTTTTACCGATGGAGGCGGCATTGCGTACTGTAACAGTGCTCTCATCGCCCTCTCCCATCTCGTAGACCCAGAACACTCCGTTACGATCTGCAGTAACACCTTTGCGAGCTTGGTACACTTGCTCTGCGCCAGAAAAAACTTTCGCGAATACAGCCTGCTCTTCATTCAGGCCAGTCAGCCAAGGCCGCCCGCCCTCTTCACCAGGCACCGGAACCGCCGTGTATTCGATCTGAGTTGCAGCTTGACGAAATGCCTCGGCGTTCCTTGAATTCCGTAGTGTCGAGGCTGACACATCACCAGTAGTCCAAATACGGTACGGTACAGGAAAAATAGTCGAAGAATCTCGCTCTAGAACCAGGAAACGAGGCATATTGGTCACACCGTCGAATGGACTAATTGCATCGAAGTCCTCAACCAATAGCACTTTGCAGTTTACTCGATTGGGACCGACAGAGAATCTGCGGAAACCAGCACTTGAGGGAGTAGTAAAAACTGAGCCCGGCATGAAAAAGCCAAGCCGCCCCGACGGTGCTAGGTAATGATAGATCGCCTGATAAGTCACAACTGTAGAAATATCTGCTTCGATTCCACCGACCCACTTATCATTACTGAAAACACCAAGCTGCTTGCATTGTGCTTGAATAGTCTTGGTGTATTCCTCAGGAAGATTGCTCCATTTTACCCAAGGAGGGTTGCCGCAGACATGACTCGATGGTGGGATAGCACCCGCAGCAAAACGATCAGCCAGAATAGCACACCAAATCCCATTCCATCCTTGTTCATGGAGAGATACTAGATTTCCGATAGTCGCCTCAACATTTTGGATATCGTAATCATCCAACAGCATTTGCTTGAGATCAAATCGAATCTCACTGTTTATTTTATCGGCAATAACATCGGCATCAATCAACACCCGGATTCTCGCAAATACCTTAAAAAAATCCGAATGGTTGATCATTGCCTCCGGTACTGAGAATTCTCTTGGGCCAACTTCAGTCTGCATGACATAGCTGTAACTTGGGCTTGGGAAAAGGCCGTTGCTCACGCGAGCAGGGTTGATGGCATCTGCTAAGTAGATCGGCAAGCGTATAGGATCAGTAGGATCCAAAAATGGGGAAAGAAATACAGCCAGAGATCCCTTTGCAGTTAGCACAGCTAGAGGGTTCAAATCAATCCCATTCAACCCCAAAAGCAAAGACTTTGCAGTGGCACTATCTCCTTGCTGTAATCGACGCCGGCGTAGCGCTTCAAGCAGAAACGTTCCTGACCCACATGTCGGGTCAGTAAGCGAGGCTTCCGTGTCCCACTCAAGAAGATCCATCCCATGTTCGGCAAGCCAGTCAGGAGTATAAAATTCTCCAAGAGCATGGCGGACTTCACGAGGAATAAAACGTTCATATATGCCTTTAAATAAATCTCGCGTAGTATTAGGATGCTTTTTTGCAATTGTGAAGTCGACACCGGATAACTTCCCAAACAAGGATTCTAAATGAGGTGTGTATTTTTCCAATCCACCATCATCTAAATACCAAGCAAAAAAATCACCGCTGAGCATATTTAGAATTCCCGAATGTTCAAAGAGCTCACCGGTTTCAATTGCTCGCAAACGATAAATTACTGGCACCGTCGAATCTAGAATATTCTGACTCGGCCGAGGAAGAGCACATGCAGTAACGATTTTGGCAATGATCGCGATGTAAGTATTAAGAGCAAAAAGATAAGCTGCAGGATTTTCATCATAAGATTGATCATGAGATATTTCTTGCCTAGCCAGCAGAGCCTTCATATTGGCAGGCTGAAAACCTACAACTTGACTAAAAAGCCTACGCCACTCTGTAAAAAGCATCTTCGTTTTGGAAGCACAGGGGTTAGACTCCGCCAGACATATATTTCTATAAAGTGTAGGAATTAACGCAATCCCATAGTCAGATTCTGGCCCAACCAGAGCATGCAATAGCTGAGGATGAACAAGCGGACGACCATCCTGCTCAAGAAAATCCAATAATCGGTTAGCGGCGTTGATGTCAAAAGGAATGACACTATCCCATTTCGGGCAAGCCTCTTCAAAACCGCCAAAGCTAATATGGGAACCATCCCAGATCACTAATATATAGTCTTCTAAGAGGCGGCCTTCTTCGGCTGAGAGAAGAAAAGCATATTCTTCAGCTTGATTTCGAGCATGCTGAGCCTTGCTATTGAGACGCCCACCAAAAGATCTAGGAGGCTCATACTCGATTACCACAGCTCCATGAGCTACATCAGCAAATTTAGTGGGTTTACCCGTTTCTTTAAGCGCTCTCTCCAGCTGGAATGGCGTCCATGGAATATTTCGTGCGTCACAGGCTATCTTAAGAACCCCCTCCAGCTCATGTCGTAATTGCGCCTCGTTTCTTGCGGCTTGTGCAGCATAAATGACTTTATTAACGAGCTGTGATGCAACTTTTGACACTATTGTAGCCTTATTACAATTGACGTAATTTTTATAACCGTGGAAGACAAGGGAATCTAACCACCGTCAGCGTCCCTCTATTTATATTTTCTACGTATTTTTTTTCAATCCAGCGCCGGTAAAGAGATGCTTGAAAATAACCTCAGCAAGCATCGGAGGTACTGCATTCCCAATCTGAGTAAACTTCGAGTCAGTATCTCCTACTGGCTCAAAATCATTCCCAAACGTCTGAATACGAGAACACTCTCTCCAAGAGAGTCGTCTCGGTATCTCGAGAATAGGTCGAGTAGGGTCTGCGGATAGATGTTCATATTCATCTGAGAAGTCCCACCTTTGCTTCCAGCCATCAGCTAGATTCGACCATGTCAGTTTCATAACTGGGCTTGCGGGATGCAATGTTACATGCCGCGAATTAGCAACCACTGTAAACGCTGGCTCACTCCACTTAGCTTTACGATTCCGGGACATGAAGTACCAAGAAAAATGGCCTTCTGGATCATGTGGACGCTCGTAAAACTCTCCCTCGGGCCAAAGAGGCAGACCCAAAATTGCATCACCATGAGATGTATATGGCTTAAGATCAGGCTTTTTCTTTGTTGCCTTTCCATGTGTTTCAGGCGGAAACTCAAAAATTTGATTTAAATCCTTCCTTACACCGACAATGAATAGACGCTTGCGTGATTGAGGAACTCCATATGCCTTGGCGTTGATGAGATGATGGCTAACAATATATCCTTCCTGCCTGTAGGCTGTCTCTTGCTCCTCCAAAAAGCTCCCAGCACCTAGTTGTTTCAACCCAGAAACATTCTCAGCTACGAAATATTTAGGACGAACGAGGCTTATTACTCGTAAGAACTGCTTATAGAGATTTGTACGCTCATCCTTCTTCGGGTTCCTATTCCCTGCCATAGAAAAAGACTGGCAAGGATATCCTCCAACGACAATATCTGCATTCGGAAATGCGAAGATCTGAGATATATCGCCATTTCTTACATCCGTATTGGGGAAATATTTTTCCAGCGTTTTACACGCATCTTTAAGAATGTCGTTTGCAAAAACAATATGACCTCCGGCAGCTTCGATACCGAAGTCCATCCCCCCACATCCGGAAAATAAAGATAGGACCCGGATTTCGTCTCCATTTTTCTCAAATATATTATTCACGTTGTCTCACATCAGATTTTTTTTCTTCCGAGCTATTACTCTGCTCCAAAAGCGGCCAGCGCGCTTTCAAGTATCCATCAACCGCATCTCGTACCACCCATGCAAGCGAGACACGGTGTTCCGCTGCAATCTTCTCCAGTACGGAGTACTGCTCTTCAGGAAAGCTTATAGATGCGCGAACACTACGCTCATGAGCACCTGGATCCTGCCGTCTTCGCTGTATTGACATAACATGCATTCTCACAATATCCCCTCACCATTCTACACCAAGGTGGTGAACTGTAAATACATCCAGCAGTTAAAAATCAGTGCTGATTCCTAACTACTATGGGACTTTCGTGAGGACTAGCGCCCAATCGCTGTCTTGAACCGCGGCTCTCTCCCGCCAACCCCAATCGCATCGCTCGTGGCTGTCAGTTTTTGCCGGTGAAAATACATCATGGCTCTCTGGGACTAAACACTTAATAGCCGGATGTCTGGACCAGTCTGCGCCAGGGGCCCGTGATGTCACAGTGCCCCGTTTCATCGGTATTTTCCCAACCCAGCCGGTGATAGAACGCCAGCGCCGTGGTGTTGCGGGTGGCCACCTTGAGGGATGCCGGGGGCTTGTGTCCGGCCAGCCCGGCGGCCAGCAAGGCCCGCCCCATTCCCTGCCCATGCCAGTCGGCCACCACATAGAGGTGATGCACGAAACTGTCAGGGCCCCAGATGGAGATAAATCCGCAGGGGGTACCGCCCTTCTCCGCCACCCAGATCTGCTCACCCCGGGTCTGCTCGGCAAAATCCTCCAGCCTAAACAGGGAGGGCTCGACCCAATGAAAGGCCTGCCGCCTCCCCTTGAGGAACAGTTGCGCCAGCATGGGTTCATCTGCATCTCGCATCATTCTGATCATGAAGACATCCTTGATTTGCCTGCTCACTGCCTCCCACTCTCGATGGATCCCGCCGCGCTGTCAAATCGGCAATATGGACCCCCTTGAATACGTGATGCTGTGACGCAGGGCTGCCTATTTTATCGCCTTAGGGGCTATACTGCCTGGGTCCCGTCCATGACTGGTTTGAGGTTCACTGATTTATGGATAACAAGCAAATAGAAGGCAGTATTCTGGTACCCGCCCATATCGACGATGTCTGGCGGGCCTGGACCACGGAGAGCGGTCTGCGCAGCTTCCTGGCGCCGGAGTGTCTGATGGTGCCGGAACCCAACGGTCCTTTCGAAATCTATTTCAGGCCAGAAGCCCCGCTGGGGGAGCGCGGCAGTGAAGGGTGCCGGGTGATGGCGGTCATGCCCCATGACTTGCTCAGCTTCAGCTGGAATTTCCCGCCCCAGTTTCCCCATATCCGTCAGCAGAAGACCCAGGTCAGCCTGCGCTTCGTGCCCGAGGGTCAGGGCACCCGGCTCTATTTCCTGCAAACCGGCTGGGCCAATGACCCGGATTGGGACCTGGGCTATGCCTACTTCAGGGAGGAGTGGCTGGAGCTCAGTCTGCCAAGGTTGCAGTATCGCTTCACCCACGGCCCCATCGACTGGAACAACCCGCCGGGCAAACAGCAGTTGAAATCCCTGGCCCAGTGAGGGGGGATTGAAATGAAAAAGGACCCTGTACGGGTCCTTTTTCTATGGCATTCAGGTGGTTATTCCACCGGCTCTTCGTCGAACAGGGGGTGGTAGAGCACCTCGCCCCGCAGGCCGGCCAGCCCCCCGGGCTGCAGCTCCATCGCCATGAAGCAGTCGGCGGGCACCTCGTAGATGCAGTGCAGGCCGAAGTCGCTGGCGGGCCTGAAGCCGAAGCGGCCATAGTAAGCCGGATCGCCGAGCACCACCACCGCCTTCCAGTCCATCTCCAGCGCAGTATCCAGCCCTTCCCGCACCAGATCCGAGCCTATGCCCTGCCCCTGCCAGTCCGGATGGACGGCCACCGGCGCCAGCCCGAGCCAGGGACCTTCCTGGCCGTCAATGGTGATCGGGCTCAGCATCAGGTGCCCCATGAACTCGTACTCTTCCTCCTCGACCATGGTGACCACGGCGGCCCCACACTCGCGCAGGCGATTGACCAGTTCGGCCTCGTCGGGACGACCAAAGGCGGCGCTCACCAGCTCGTAGACTGGCAGCATGTCGCCGGGACGCTCGGTTCTCAACATACAGGGTTACTCCTCGTACAGCAGGGCGGCCATTATTTCACAGAAGTGGCCCCTGACTTGAGTGCCTTTATCCGAAAATGGGAGGGCTGACTCAGGAAAACGAATGGCCATTCGTGCACAAAGCGTCGCAATGCACCTTCTTCCCACCGGCTTCGCCAGCATCAAGCACCAGGCTCCCCCAGCAATCGCAGCAGATACCCGAGGCCAAGCTCGCCCCTGTCCTTGAGCAGGACGCCGCCACCATGGGCCTGCACTCCGGGGGCCTCAGGTACCAGCCAGGCGAGCGGATGGCACCTGACCGTCAGCCCTGCGGAGAGGCGCCGCTCGCCACTCGCCTCGGCCCCTTCCATGAAGAGCGCCACCTCCTGCCCCCCGATCTCGTCCTCATGGAGGATGGCCACCGCCACCCGCTCGTCTTCGAGCCAGGGGGCCAGCGCCCCCTTGAGGCCGTCCGGCAGGTGCGGCGGGCGATCCAGCCGCCAATGATCCAGTTCAGCGGGTTGGCGTGCCGACCCGGGCCGCCGACCGCAATGGTGCATGCCGAGCTTGGCCATCACCCGGCCGGAGGCCAGGTTGCCCGGCATGTGGCGGGCGGTCAGGGCGGGCAGGCGCAGCTGCTCGAAGGCAAAGGCCCTGACCAGCCGTCCCGCCCGGGTGGCCAGCCCGCGGTTTTGCCAAGGGACACCCACCCACCAGGCCAGCTCGCCGTGCCAGTGCAGGGAGATGACCCCGAGCAGAGGGGCCGGCTCATCACCTGGGGGCAATGTCAGGGCCCAGGTCCGCCCCAGCCCGAGGGCGGCCTTGCGCCCGCTCATGGCGAGCCAGTCGCGGGCCGCCTCCGGTGGATAGGGGTGGGGGATGTTGAGGGTGTAGCGGGCAAGCGCCGCATCCGAGCAGTAGCGCAGTATGGCCGGCTCGTCGGTGGCTTGCAGCGGCCGCAGCACCAGGGCCGGGGAGGCTGCGCTCCCGGGTTCACGCAGCAGGGGCGTGGTCAGACGCCGGGCCAGCAGGCGTTGCAGTGCGGCGGCCAGATCCCCATCGGCACCGAGGCGCATGTCCGCCCCATTGGGCCCCAGGGTGAGCAGGCCGCTCTCCTTGGCCAGGGTCAGGAGGACGCTGAAGGCAGAGATCAGGATCTGGCGGCTAGGATCCGCCGTCATGAGGGGCGACTCATCCTCCCCCAGCCAGGCGGCGAGCAAGCCGCTGGCCGAGAGGATGCCGTCGGGCGGGCAGCAGGCCCAGGGCGCAGGGGTCACTGCCCCTTGCTCGCCGCCCCTGCCGCGCAGCAACTGCCAACGGTTGCCCTGCCCCTGCCACCCCTGCAGCGCCCCCTGCCAGCGAGGCTGCCAGAGCACCTCTTCTATCAACAGTTCCATGCTTCCCCCTGCGACCGCCGAACGGCGCAGCATAACCGTCTGCTAATGGTTTGTTAACCCATATTTTTAGCATGGTTAAACGGCATACCCCATGAAAAAATGCCATATGGCCAGCTTGATGGCGGTCACATTAATGCCCCCCTGCCCTTCCTATCATGCCCCCATCTCGCTGCGGCCAGCGCCGCTCGTGAATGACAACGCATAACAAGAGAACACACTATGCAGCAAACCAGCCCACTCAAAACGGTGTTAGTCAGTACCCTGGCGACCGCCCTGCTGATCTTCGTGGCCCAATACCTCATCGGGAAGCAGGAGATCAGAATAGGCATCGCCATCATCCCCATACTGCCCATGCTCTTTGCCGTCATCATCGGCATGATGGTCTCCGCCAAGCCCGTCAAGGATCGCATCCCCGGCTGGAAGCGCCTCTTTGGCGAGAAGGAAGAGGGCTTCTGCGGCAAGATGGTGGGCTTCAGCCTGCTGATCCTGGGCACCCAGTATGCGGGCATGATCATCCCCAACCTCAAGATGATCCTGAGCGTCGGTGTGCCGCTCTTCCTGCAGGAGATAGGCAACCTGCTGCCCATCCTCATCGCCATTCCGCTGGCGGTGAAGTTCGGCTTCGGCCGCCGCGCCATCGGGGCCTGCTCCTCCATCAGCCGTGAACCCTCGGTCGCGGTGATCCAGGGCAAATTCGGCACCGGCTCCCAGGAGTACATAGGGGTGCTCGCCATCTACCTGTGCGGCTCCGTCATCGGCACCCTCTGGTTCAGCGTGCTCGGCAGTATCGCCCCGCTTACCGGTCTGCATCCGCTGGCCCTGGCCGCCGGCTCCGGCGTGGGCTCTGGCTCCATGCTGAGCGCCGCCTCCGGCGCCCTGATCAACGGCCTCGACGAGGCGCTGGCCCAGCAGGTGCTGAGCATAGCCGCCGCCTCGAACCTGCTCTCGTCGGCCCTGGGAGCCCTCTCCCTCACCTATCTGGGACTGCCGCTTGCCGAGAAGATCTTCGCCATATCTACCAAAGGAGAGAAAGCATGAAAAGCATCGTGATGGATATGCGCTTCGTCTTCCTGGCGATCCTGCTGGCCATGTTCACCCAGACCCTGACCACGGGCACCCCGCTCTGGCTCATGGGTGACAGCTTCGTCGCCATGTCCCTGGTGGTGTTCGCTTCCCTGGTGGCCAAGCGCTATCTGCCCTCGTCCCTGCCGGCCTTTGCCTATGCCACCATCATCGGCATCCTCATCTGCCTGCCCGAGACCCCGGTGCGCGGCCTCTTCATCGACGCCGTGGCCAGGATCTCCTTCCTCTCCTGCTGCGTGCCGCTGCTGGCCTTCGCCGGTCTCTCGGTGGGCGGTCAGCTCGAGGAGCTCAAGAAGATGTCGTGGAAGGTGATCCTCATCTTCATGATCGTCTCCACCTGCTGCTTCTTCGGCGCCTCCCTGGTTGCCCAGCTCGGTTTCTCCATTCAAGGGATCATCTGATGAACCACTACCATATCGAACCTGACCTGCTTGCCCTGCGCGACTTCAGCCACGAGGTGCGCCACCACCTGCACCGCATCCCGGAATACTCCGGGGCCGAGTTCAAGACCTCCGCCTACTGCCGGGGATTGATGGAAGAGTTCGGCTACCAGATCACCCTGTACCCGGGTTTCACCGGTTTTCACGGGGATCTGCACATAGACCCTGCGCTGCCCACCATAGCGTTTCGGGCCGACATGGATGGCCTGGAGATGCACGACATGAGCGAGGTGGCGTTCAAGTCCACCCACGAGGGAATGGCCCACAACTGTGGCCACGACTCCCACATGGCGATCGCCCTGACCACGGCAAAATACCTGGCAGGGCACAAAGAGCGGCTGCGCTACAACGTCCGCGTCATCTTCCAGATGGCGGAGGAGGACATGCGGGTGCCGGGGGCCGAGAAGATGGTGGAGCTCGGCTGCATGAAGGGGGTGGACGAGGTCTATGCCCTGCACAACGACGGTGCCATGGAGACGGGCACCATCAAGTTCAACCAGGGGGTCATGTCCTCCTGGGGCTCGGCCTGGACCCTGGATGTGCACGGCATCTCCGCCCACGGCTCCACCCCCCACAAGGGGCTGGATGCCATCCGCGAGGCGGTGCGGATCATCGAGGACATGGACTACATAGTCGCCAAGCGCACCAGCCCGTTCAGCCCGGCGGTCTTTGGCTGCGGCATGATCAACGGTGGCACCATTCCCAACGCCGTCGCCGATCATGTGCAGGCCCGTGGCACCATCCGCGCCATGGACGCCGAAACCGACCAGATCCTGAAAAACAGCTTCAGGGACATCATCGCCCAGAGCGAGCTGCGCGGCTTCAAGACCACCATGGTCCATGCCGGCTACCCGGCGGTGGAGAACCACGCCGAGGCCTGCGAGCGCCTGCTGCAAGCCGCCGCCGACGTGCTGCCCGCCGAGGGCATCAATGCACAGGGCCAGCCCATGACCGGCAGCGAGGACTTCAGCTACATGATCAACGCCACCCCGGATCGCAAGGGGGCCATGTTCTTCCTCGGCAGCGGCTGCCAGGCCAAGGGGATCTGCAACTACCTGCACGCCAATCCCTATTACCTGGACGATGACTGCCTGCTGGTGGGAGCCCAGATCTTTGTCAATCTGGCGACCAGAGGCGATTAATCCCGCATACCGATAAACAGAAGAGAGGCCTACGGCCTCTCTTTTTTTGTCTCTGTCGTTCAGGGCTGCGGCACGGATCCGGCGCTACAACCAGGGCAGGGTCGTCGACGGGGCTGGCGTTCCCTGGTTGAGCAGCGCCAGCTGCACCGTCTCCCGGCTCACGTGGGGGGCATAGAGGTGGATGAAGTCGTACATATAGTCCCGCAGGTGGGCGTGCCTGCGCAGGCAGACATGGGCCACGCTCGAGGCGATCAGATGATCGATGTTGAGACAGACCAGGCTCTCCCTGTCTCCCTCGTCGAACGCCGAGGTGGCGATCACCCCGACCCCCATGCCGAGACGCACATAGTGCTTGATGATGTCGCTGTCGGTGGCGGTCAGCACTATGCGAGGGCTGAGGCCATGACGACCGAACGCCTTGTCCATCTTGGAGCGACCGGTGAAGCCGAACACATAGGTGATGAGGGGATAACGGGCCAGATCCGCCATGGCGAGCGGCTGGCAGTCGAGCAGCGGATGACCGTGGGGCACCACAACGCCGCGTCCCCAGCGGTAACAGGGCACGGTCGCCAGCTCGTCGAACAGGTGCATGGACTCGGTGGCGATGGCCATCTCCACATCCCCGTTTTGCACCATCTGCGCCAGCTGGGCCGGCGCCCCCTGATGCAGCTGTATGCTGACCTCGGGATAGCGGCGGGAGAAGGCGGTGATCACCGACGGCAGCTTGTAGCGGGCCATGGTGTGGGTGGTGGCAATGCGCAGCACCCCGCTGGTGGCCAGCTGATCCCCAAGGGAGAGCTGGCCAATCTGCTCCACCTGGGCAACCACCCCCTTGGCCAGCTCCATCACCTGCTCCCCCATGGGGGTCAGGCCCACCAGGTTCTTGCCCTTGCGGGTGAAGAGCGCCAGCCCCAGCTCGTCTTCCAGCATCTTCATCTGCTTGCTGAGGGTCGGCTGGGAGGTGTAGAGCTTCTCTGCCGTCGCCGAGATGTTGAAGTTGTTCTTCACTATCTCGGTGAAGTTCTTGAGCCTGGCTATGTTCATCAGGGGGCCAGTCGCTCTATGTGCCAGCCATCCCCCTCGCGGGTGTAGTAGAAGCGATCGTGCAGGCGATGCTCGCCCCCCTGCCAGAACTCCACCGTCTCGATCCGCACCCGGAAACCGCCCCAGAAGCTCGGCAGCGGCACCTCGCCATTGGCAAACTTCTGCTTGAGCTCCAGGAACTTGGCCTCCAGCACGCCGCGGGCCGAGATGCGGGTCGACTGCTTGGAGACCCAAGCGGCTATCTGGCTATCCTTGGGACGGCTGTGGAAGTACTTCATCACCTCGAAGGTACTCATCTTCTCCACCCGGCCGGTCACGTGCACCTGGCGGTCCAGGGGGTGCCAGGGGAAGAGCAGGCTGATGCGGGGGTTGCCCTCCAGCTGATGCGCCTTGCGGCTGCCCATATTGGTGTAGAACACCATGCCCTCGGCATCGTAGTGCTTGAGCAGCACGGTGCGCTGCCAGGGCTGGCCGTCGGCATCCACTGTGCCCACCACCATGGCGGTGGGGTCGGTCAGCCTGGCCTCGCACGCCTGGGCCAGCCACTTCTCGAACAGGACGAGAGGCTCGGCCGGCAGATCGGCACGGTGCAGTCCGCCCCTGGTGTATTCACGACGCAGATCAGCCACATCCATCATCTTGATTTTCCTTCTCTCTTTCTTTGCCGCCCCTGCGGCTATGGGTGCAGGCATTGTGCGACGAGCACGCCATGGGTACAAGCCTGGGGGCGGCCAAATGCCGGCACCAGAAACACAAAGGGAGGCCTGTGCCTCCCTTTTTCTGCCGTCAGCTTGCCGCCTGCCTATGGTTTGCCGTCAACCGGCGGGCAATGGGCCAGCATTTGCCGGTTATATTCCGCCGCATAGGCGCTCAGCCTGGCGTGGGCCTCCTTCTGATCCGGCTTGATGACATCGCCGAGCCCCTCCAGGTAGCGCACGCCACAGCGGGCCTTGGCCGCCGCCTGCTGATCCGCCGCGATGCCGGGTGCCACCTCGCCACGACCGGCCCGCACTATCAGCCGGTAGTCCTGCCTTGCCAGGCTGGCACTGACCGCCTGATCCAGGGTGTCGGCATCGGCCTGACAGCCGCCGAGCAGGGCGAGCAGCAGCACGCCGGCCAGCCTCATGCCCGCCTCCGTTGCCAGCCCAGCAGCGCCAGGGCCAGGGTCCAGAAGCCGAGGGCGCCACCGCCACCACCGCCGCCCTCTTCCCCACGTTGGGTCACCGACAGCTTGAGCGGGCTGATGGCGAAGAAGAGGTTGTCACTGCAGGCCACCTTCAGCCTGGCGGTACCGTCGTTGCCTGCGGGTATGGTGACGCTGGCCGAGCCGGAGTTGGGCTGGCCGCTGGCGAGCAGGGTCCAGCTCACCCCCTCGTCCCGGGTCAGGGAGAGATCCACCTTGCTGCAGTTGATGGGGGCCGCGTTGGTACCGGCCACGTCCCAGCTGATGGTCTGGCTGGTGCCGGCTCCCAGCGGGGTCACCAGCGGGCTGGTCAGGGCAAAGGCCTTGCCGGTGTTGACCACCTGGATCTTCATGTCGTCACTGGCGACACCGCCCTTGCCATCCCGCACCGTGAGGCGGAAGTTGAGATCCCGGTTGGTGGCAGGCCAGGCCTCCCCCTTCGCCAGGGTGTTGGTGAGCAGGGAGGGCAGGCTTGGCAGGGTACGCTCCGGCAACGCGGTCGGCGCCACGAAGCGAAACAGCGGGCGACTGCCGTCGTCCACCATGCTGGCGACGCTGAAGGACTCGGTGCCGAGATCGATCTGCTCCCAGGTGTAACTCAGGGGATCCTGATCCAGATCCGCCCCGGCGCCCTTGAGCACGAAGGGGGTGTTGGCCGGGATCACATAGTCGTTGCCGGCGGCGACCTGGGGCGCGTTGTTGGTCAGGCGCTGGGGAGTGCCGCAGCTCGCGACCGTGGCCATGTGGGCTCGCATCTGCTCGATGGACTTGCTGTGGAAGTAGGGCAGGCTGTTGGCCTGCAGGTTCTCCTCCCCGCAGATCCCCGCGTAGGCCATGATGGAGCTGCCGCTGCCGGGCTCCCAGGCCTGGCTGGCCTCCCGGTTGCCGCCGCCACAGCTGCCTGTGGTGCCGTTGAAGGTGTGGTCGGCGCCGAACTGGTGACCGATCTCGTGGGCCACGTAGTCGATGAAGAAGGCATCCCCCACCGGATCCGGGGAGCCCGTCATGCCCGCCGATTTCTCCGCGGTGCAGAGCACCCCCAGCCCCGCCAGGCCGCCGCCCCCGGTGTTGACCACGTGACCTATGTCGAAGGGGCCGAGCTTGGTGCCAGCCTGGGTCTGTGCCTGCTGCTGCACAGTGACGTTGGCATCTATGTCACCGTCATCGTTGTTGAAGGGATCGGTAGCGGTGTCGGTGAAGATGATGGTGTCGTTGCCGCTGGCGAGCTGGAACTCGGCGGCGACGTCACGCTGGTACACCTCGTTGACCCGGTTGAGCAGGGTGGCGATGGCGCCGAGACCCGCCTCTACGGTGCCACCGTGATACTGGGTGTACTCCCCCGCCGCCGAGATGGCGATGACGTAGCGCTTACGCTCGTTGCCATCCACCAGGACCTGACGGGCCAGCGCCTTGGCCTGGGAGCCGATGACCCTGTCCGCCTCTTCCTCCAGCCGGCTGTGGGCATCCTGCTGGTAATAGATAGCGTAGCCTTCACCGTTTCTGAGCGGGTCCACGAACACCATGCGGCCCTGGTGGCTGAACATGGCGTGGAACCCCTGGGGACCGAGATCGAAGCGCCCCGTCTCCACCGGGTTGGACTCGTCATACCCCTTGAATGCCAGAATACCGGGATACCTGGCGGCGAGATCCGATGGCAGCAGATCATAGGCCTGCAGGTTGAAGGTCACCTCCTTGCCATCCGGCAGCGGCAGGGTCAGTCGGGGCTCCCCTCCCTGCAAACCGGCGAAGTGATCGGCCGGCACAGTGGCAATGCGATATTGGCTGGCCCGCACCTCATAGCCATCGGCGGCGGTGGCCCGCGCCGCCACCGTATTCCACTCACTGGCGGCCAGGCCGGTGGCGTTCATCAGACCGGCTACCAGCAACGCCAGCGGAGAGTATTTCATCAACTGCATCTTTGTTATTCCTTTTTCCATGCGTTCGCCTGAACTGCCTCAGCATCATTTTCCTGCCAGGGTGAGAAGTCCAGCCCCATCCTCTGTACATTCCCCGAATGGGGACGGTTGCACCAATGCAGTCTAGCCCCTATCATGGCGCGGATTTGTCCGTTTCAGAACCCTCCTGTGTCACGGGCCGGTTCATCCTTTTTTGGCCAAGGTTAATCTCATGCTCAAATCCCCACTGTTGCCCCGTTTCGGGGATCTGGTCGTTGCCATTGTTGACGATGTACTCGGTCAGGGTCTCACCCTGGACCGCGCTTATGCCCGTCACTTCTCCGGCATCGAACTCAAACCGCAAGAACAGGCAAGGATTGCCCTGGTCACCGGCGACCTGCTGCGTCGTCTCAGCCTCTATTGCTTCCTGACCGGCATCCAGGTGCGTCAGGCCGAAAAGAATGTCTGGCCGCTGCTGCACAGCTGGCACGCCTTCCACAAGATTGCCCAGCCCAACAACCCGACCCTGGATCGCTTCAATGAAGAGGCATTCCGCCGCCGTCTGACCGAGGCGAAGAAGAACCCGGTGCTGATGGATGGTTGCCCGAGCTGGCTGGAGAAGCTGGGCAGCGAGCAGCTGGGGGAGGCCTGGCCTGCCGAGCGTGCCGCCCTGGCCTGGATGCCCAAGCGCTACCTGCGGGTCAACACCCTCAAGTGCACCCGGGAAGAGCTGCAGGCCATACTGGCCAAAGAGCATGTCACCACCATTCCGGTTGACGGGGTGGAGACTGCCCTGCAGGTCACCTCGGACGCCGCCCTGTTCCGCACCAAGGCCTTTGCCGATGGCTGCTTCGAGCAGCAGGATGCCGGCTCCCAGCTGGTCGCCGCCGCCCTGGAAGTGACCCCGGGCATGCGGGTCATCGACGCCTGCGCCGGTGCCGGTGGCAAGACACTGCACATCGCCGCCATGATGGAAGGCAAGGGCCGCCTGCTGGCGATGGACGTGGAAGAGTGGAAGCTGGAGAACCTCAAGCAGCGCGCCCGCCGCGCCGGTGCCCACAACGTGGAGACCCGGGTCATCACCAGCAGCAAGACCGTCAAGCGCCTCAAGGAGAGCGCCGATCGCGTGTTGCTGGACGTGCCCTGCTCCGGTCTTGGCGTGCTCAAGCGCAATCCGGATGCCAAGTGGCGCGACACCGCCGAGCGCCTGCCGGTGCTGGTCGCCCTGCAAGAAGAGATCCTGCAGCGCTACAGCCAGATGGTGAAGGTGGGCGGCCTGCTGGTCTATGCAACCTGCTCCATCCTGCCAGAGGAGAACCGCCAGCAGGTGGACAAGTTCCTCGCGGCCAACGAGAACTATCGCCTGCGGGATGACCACACCGTCAGCCCCTCAGAGACCGGCTTCGACGGTTTCTACATGGCACGGATCGAGCGCATCGGCTGAGAACCCGCTCACGATCTGACTGCGAGGCCGTGATCAAGGCTCATTTGATGCTCGTAATCCTCATGTGTATCTACACACTCCGGTTCCTCCGCGGCTCTTCACCTTGCTGACAGCCTCTCGTGACACATCGTGAACAGGTTCTGGGCTGTCAGCGCACCCATAGAAAAGGGGAGCCAATGGCTCCCCTTTTTGCATGATGTGGATGCGACCTTATTCGGCGGCGGCATCATCCTGCTTGTGCTTGGCGGCGACTTCCTTGATCAGGGTCTGCAGCTCGCCAGCCTGGAACATCTCGATCATGATGTCGCAACCACCGACCAGCTCACCTTCCACCCACAGCTGCGGGAAGGTCGGCCAGTTGGCAAATTTCGGCAGCTCGGCACGGATGTCCGGGTTTTGCAGGATGTCGACGTAAGCAAAGGGCTCGCCACAGGACATCAGGGCCTGGGAGGCCTGGGCAGAGAAACCGCAGCTGGGTAGCTTGGGGGATCCCTTCATGTACAGGATGATGGGATTCTCAGCCAGCTGCTGTTTGATCTTTTCAATAGTTTCCATAAATGCCTCACTAGAGCGATTTCGGCGGCCATTCTACTGCAAACCGGGCAGACCACAAACTGGCAAACCGTCCCGAATGCAAGAAGTGATGAATCAATACGCCGCAGCTTGATCCGGATCATGGCGAGAATCAAGAGTTGTTCGCCCATCTTTGATGCTGCTACAATCGACGGGCTTTGGGCCGTCTGGCCCCATCATTTCAAGAACAATTCTTTTCAACATAGAAAAGAGTACGCAATGTCTTGCAACCGTCGCCTTCGCACGGCCCAGCCAATGGAGAGTAGAAAATGGCTTTCGAACTTCCCGCTCTGCCCTATGCAATCAATGCTCTGGAACCGCACATCTCCCAGGAAACCCTGGAATATCACCACGGCAAGCACCACAACACCTACGTGGTCAACCTGAACAACCTGGTGCCGGGTACCGAGTTTGAAGGCAAGTCTCTGGAAGAGATCATCAAGACCTCCACTGGCGGTGTCTTCAACAACGCCGCCCAGATCTGGAACCACACCTTCTACTGGCACTGCCTCTCCCCGAACGGCGGTGGCGAGCCCACCGGCGCCCTGGCCGATGCCATCACCAAGGCGTTCGGCTCCTTCGCCGAGTTCAAGGATGCGTTCACCAAGTCTGCCATCGGCAACTTCGGTTCCAGCTGGACCTGGCTGGTGAAGAAAGCCGACGGCTCCCTGGCCATCGTCAACACCTCCAACGCCGGCTGCCCGCTGACCGAAGCCGGGACCACCCCGCTGCTGACTGTCGACCTGTGGGAGCACGCCTACTACATCGATTTCCGCAACCTGCGTCCGAAGTACATGGAAACCTTCTGGGCCCTGGTCAACTGGGAATTCGTGGCCAAGAACCTGGCTGCCTGATAGCCTCTTTCTTGCCAAAACGCCCCGCACTGCGGGGCGTTTTTTTATGGCGAACGACCAACGAAAAAGGCGCCATGGGCGCCTTTCTGATAACCATGGGTCGTTACTGGTCTATCTCGTCCAGGTACTCGTCCAGGTTGCTGTCATCCTCCTGCTGGCCCTGCTGCTTGAGCTCAGGCTGGCGACCCGTCACCTTGCCGTCGTTGTACTGCAGGTAGAAGTCCTTGGTCAGGGCATAAGGATCGAGCGCATTGTCGATGATCCGCTCCTGATCGATCAGCTTGGAGCGCGTGCCCAGGCCATCCAGCGCCCAGTGCACGAACTTCATCGGGAAGGTCAGCAGGGCGTAGGGGAAGTAGAGGGTATCGATGGTGTCCCCCACCAGCTCGCGGGTGGTGGTCGGGCCGTAGACGGGCACCATGATGTAGGCGCCATCCCCGATGTCCGCCTTGCCGAGCACAGTATCCATCTCCAGCATGTTGCGCTCGAGGCCGGCATGCTTGGCCACGTCGAAGATCCCCAGCAGACCTATGGTGGTGTTGAGGGTGAAGCGGCCCAGGTTGGTCCCCGCCCCCTTCAGATCGCCGACCAGCAGGTGGTTGATCATGCTGCTTGGCTCGTCGAAGTTCTCCACCAGGTTGTCGATGCCGTCCTTCATCCCCTGCGGCACATAGCGGGCATAGCCATGGACCACGGGCCGGGCCACATAGGGTTCCAGCACGTCGTAGTTGATGGCCCACATGGCCCGGTTCGCCCCCTGGAAGGGGTCGCGGGGATCGCTGGCCGTGCTGGATGCCCCGGGGCGGATGGGGGTTTCGTTGAGATCCAGGCTCTCTGGGCCCGGCTTGGGAGGGCCACCGGCACAGCCCCCCAACAGCAGTGCCACTGCCAATGCTCCTGAACGCAGATACATATGAAAGTCCTAAGCTTTTTTGGGAATCTTTATGGATTATAGGTAGGCCCGCCCCGTCCCGGGGTCGGGCCAAGGGGGTATTAGAGTGCGTGATCGATGCGGATGTCAATCGGCGCTGTGGGGATGGTGGTGGTCGGCACTGTGACCGAGACCCCCTCGAAGGCGCCTTCCTTGTTCATGACGTTGCCGCCCCGGGAGAGGCGAGCCTTGAACTGCAGCTCGGGATAGGCCGCCAGCTTGCTCCCCTCTATCATGGCATCCCCATCCCCCAGTGACAGGGTGAGGGGCAACTGCGGACCCGGGATGCGCTTGACCGCGATGGGCATGGGCGGGCCATTGGGGATCACCGCAAAGACGAACAGGTGGGCATCCTCCGGCAGCTGGATGCCCGGCGCCAGAGTGATGTGCAGGGGATACTCTCCCTCCTTCACCGCCACTACCTGGGCATTGCCCTGCTCGGCCTGGGCGGCGGGTGCGGCTGTCACGACGATGCCGCGCTGACGCAGTTGCTGCTCGGCATACTCGATGGAGCGCTCCACCATGGCGTGACGGGTCGAGCCCTTCTCCAGCAGCGGCAACATGGCTCGCCAGCGCACCAGCGCGGTCTGGAAGTCCTCTTTCTGCAGCGCCATGAAGGCATGGACCGAGCGCGCCTCTATGTTGGCCGGATCCTGGGCGATGGCCGCCTGCAGCAGCTGATCCGCCCTGGCCTCCTCCCCCGTCATCATCAGGGCCTGGGCATAGGGTACCGCCACCATGGCCTTCTGCGGGGCCAGGGAGTAGGCCCGCTCCAGCGCCTCGCGGGCCATCTCGGGGTCGTTGCCATCCAGGGTCAGACGCCCCAGCAGCAGCCAGCCGCGGTAGTCGTTCGGTTCATCCTTGAGGCGGGTACGCAGGCCTAAGGTGAAATCCAGCAGATCCTGCTCTGTCACCTCGGCATCCCGCTCCACCAGGATGCGGTTGCTCAGCTCCCCCAGACGGCTGCTGGCATCCTGCCAGCGGCTCACCTCCTGCCAGGCCCCCAGCTGGTAATAAAGCCCCAGACTCACCACCACCAGCACCAGCACACCCGGGATCCAGGTCAGGCTCTTGCCGCCGCGGGCGCTCTGCTCCACGTCGGGGATGTCGTCCAGCAGGCTGCGTTGCAGCTCCACCAGGGACTCGGCCTCCTCGGCCAGTATCCCCTGCTCACGCTCCTCGCCTATCTCCCGCAGACGCTGACGGTAGAGCTGCTTGTTGAGGGCCGAACGGCTGATGCTCTGGCGACCCTCGCCGCGCCACAGCGGCAGGATCAGCGCCAGGCTCGCCAGCGCCAGCAGGGCCGCGATCACTATCCAAAATGCGGTCATTGTTTCTCTTCCTCTTTGAGCAGCTCGGCCAGACGGCGCCGCTCTTCTTCGCTCAGGGCGTTATCCATTCGTTTTGTCGCCGCCGGGGCACGGCGGCTGCGCACCACCACAGTGGCGGCACCGATGACGATGACCAGCAGGGGGCCCAGCCAGAGGATCAGGGTGGAGGCCATCAGGGGGGGATCATAGAGGATGAAGTTGCCGTAACGGGCCACCATGTAATCCACCACCTCCTGCTTGTCCTTGCCTTCCCGCACCATCTGGTAGGTCTTGTCCCTCAGATCCTTGGCGAGCCCCGCATTGGAGTCGGCGATGTCCTGGTTCTGGCACTTGGGGCAGCGCAGCTCCTTGGTCAGCTCGCGGAAGGTCTGCTCCTGGGCATCGCTGTCGAAGGTGTAGACGTCGATGGCGGCGCGAGCCTGGCCGGCACCCAGCAGGCCCGCCAGCAGCAACAGGGATGCAATAAGCGTTTTCATCAGAGTTGCCCTCACTTCATGGCCTCGAAGATGGGTTTGAGGGTCGAGGCCCAGACCTCGGGATTGACGTCCCCCACGTGGCGATAGCGGATGATGCCCTGGCTGTCGATGAAGAAGGTCTCGGGGGCGCCGTAGACCCCCAGATCCAGCCCCAGCATGCCGTCCGGATCATAGAGGTTGACCTCATAGGGGTTGCCGAGCTCCGCCAGCCACTTGATGGCCTTGTCCCGCTCATCCTTGTAGTTCATGCCGACGATGGGAATGCCCTGCCCCGCCAGCTGCTTGAGGTAGGTGTGCTCCCCATAGCAGGTCGGGCACCAGGTGGCCCAGACGTTGAGCAGCATGGGACGCCCCTTGAAGATGCTCCTGTCATGCTGCTTGTCGAGGTCGTAGATGTCCTGCAGGGTGAACACGGGCACCTCCTTGTCCACCATCACGGATTCCAGCTTGGTGGGGTCCGAGTAAAGCCCCTTGAACAGGAACACGGCCCCCATCAGGAAGATGATGAAGGGCAGCAGAAACAGCCAGGTCTTCTTGCTCATGCCTTGGTCTCCTCGTCACGACGGCCGAACCGGTAGCGCTTGTCCAGCATGGCCAGCACGCCGCCGATGGCCATGAAGACGCCGCCGAACCAGATCCAGCGCACGAAGGGCTTGTAGTAGATCCGCACCGCCCAGGCGCCGTTGTCGAGCTGTTCGCCCAGCGCCGCATAGAGATCCCGGGTGAAGCCGGCATCGATGGCGGCTTCCGTCATCGGCATGCGACTGACCTTGTACATCCGCTTCTCGGGCTTGAGCAGGGCCACCTGCTTGCCGTTCCTGTGCACCTCAAGCACCCCCTTGAAGCCGTCGTAGTTGGGGCCGTTCTTTTCGCTGATGCCGGCAAACACGAATTCGTAGTCGGCGAAGTGCACCCGATCGCCGGCCTGCATCCGCAAGTCCTTCTCGATGCTGTAGTTCTGGGTGCAGGCGATGCCGATGATGCTGACCGCGAGCCCCACGTGGCCGAGGATCATGGCCCAGTGGCTGTTGCCGAGTTTGCGCACCCCGGTGGCAAAGCCGTGCTTGTGGGTGGCGCGCACCCAGGTCTCCTGGATGCTGGTGATGATGATCCAGCTGCCCAGGCCTATGCCGAGCGCGGCCCAGGGCTTGAACTCCCCGGCGAAGAGCTGCGGCAGCAGCAGGGCGGCGGCCAGGCTCAGCCCCAGGGCCAGCACCACCTTGCCCTTGAGCTCACCGAGCTCCTGACGGCGCCAGCGGAACAGTGGCCCCACCCCCAGCAGCAGGGCAAACGGGATGATGAGCCAGCTGTAGATGTGGTTGAAGAAGGGGGTGCCGATGGAGATGCTGCCAAGCCCCAGCTCCTTGTGCACCAGGGGCAGCAGGGTGCCGAGCAGCACAGTCAGCAGGCCTGCCACCAAGAGGATGTTGTTGCCAAGCAGCAGGGTCTCGCGACTCCAGAGCTCGTGCTTGCCGTGGCTCTTTACTTGGGAGCCCTTGAAGGCGAACAGCAGCAAGGAGCTGCCTATCACCGCCAGCAGGAAGCCCAGGATGAAGAGGCCGCGGGTCGGGTCGGATGCAAAGGCGTGGACCGACACCAGCACGCCGGAGCGCACCAGGAAGGTACCCAACAGGCTCAGGGAGAAGGCCGAGAGCGCCAGCAGCACAGTCCAGGCCTTGAAGGTGGCGCGCTTCTCGCTCACCGCCAGGGAATGGAGCAGGGCCGTGCCCGCCAGCCAGGGCATGAAGGAGGCGTTTTCCACCGGATCCCAGAACCACCAGCCGCCCCAGCCGAGCTCGTAATAGGCCCACCAGGAGCCGAGCACTATGCCAAGGGTCAGGAAGACCCAGGCCGCCATGGTCCAGGGACGGGACCAGCGCGCCCAGGTGGCGTCGAGGCGCCCCGTCATCAGGGAGGCGATGGCAAAGGCGAAGGCCACCGAGAAGCCGACGTAACCCATGTAGAGCATGGGGGGGTGGAAGATGAGGCCGGGATCCTGCAGCAGGGGGTTGAGGTCGCGCCCATCCACCGGGAAGTACGGCAGGGTGCGGGTGAAGGGGTCAGAGGTGAACAGCACGAAGGCGGTGAAGCCCACCGAGATGAGGCCGAGCACCCCCAGCACCCGCGCCACCGCATCCAGCGGCAGGCTGCGGCTGAACAGGGCCACGGCCGCGGTCCAGCCCCCCAGGGTCAGCACCCAGAGCAGCAGGGAACCCTCGTGAGCCCCCCACACCGCCGAGATGCGGTACTGCAACGGCAACAGGCTGTTGGAGTTGGTGGCCACATACTGCACGGTGAAGTCGTTGTCGACGAAGGCCCAGGTGAGGCAGAGGAAGGAGAGCAGCAGCAGCAGGAACTGGCTGTAGGCGAGCGGACGGGCCGCCGACATCATGCCGAGACGCCCCAGTCGGGCGCCGATCAGCGGGTAGCTCCCCAGCAGCAGGGCGGTGGCAAAGGCCAGGATCAGTGCGAATTGCCCCAGTTCAGGGATCATGGCTGACTTCCTTTCAATTGCGCCGCGACCAGAACCGGTGCACAGGCATGAGACGGTGAGAACTGCCCTACTTCGGGGATCATTGACTATTTCCTTTCGATGGCGCTGTGAGACATACCGATCCGGCGGCGAAACGAGGTGAACACAAGATCAAGGCTGCCAACGTCATTGCTTGGCCCCCTGCAATTGCGCCTCGGTATATTCGGGCTTGAAGTGCATGCCATTGGTGGCGTCCGCCACTTCCGGCGGCATGTAATTCTCGTCGTGCTTGGCCAGCACCTCGAAGGCAGCCACCGTGGTCGCATCCTTGAGGGTGCCCTGGGCGACTATGCCCTGCCCTTCCCGGAAGAGATCCGGCAGTATGCCGTCAAACTCCACCGTCACCAGATGGCCCCCGTTGTCCACCAGCTTGAAGGCCACCTTGAGGCTCTGGGGATCCCGCTGCACCGAGCCCGGCACCACCAGGCCGCCGATGCGCAGGCGCTGACCCTCTTCCGGCTTGATCTTGTCCGGCCCCTTGCCTTCCACCAATTCGCTTGGGGTATAGAAGAGATCGATGTTCTGGCTGAGGGCATAGAGCACCAGACCAGTCACGCTGGCGAGGCCCAGGCTGATGGCCAGAATGATGGTGAGGCGTTTCTTGCGTCTCGGGTTCATAGGGTGTTCTCCATCTGCTGGGCCGCCTTGCGACGGGCCTCGCGGGCCTGCTTGTTGCGCAATTCGCCGAGCAGGCTGCGGGTTTTCAACCGGGTGGAAATGACGATGCCGACCAGGCAGATCGCGGTCAGGCCGAAGGAGAGCCAGACGTAGAAGGCGTAACCGCCCATGGCCATGAAGTCGCTGAATGAGGCAAAGTGCATGCTTACTTCTCCTGTCTGGCGATGTCGGCAACCCAGGGGCGGTGCCACTCCCGCATCAGGAGCTCGTTCCTGAACCGCATCAGGGTCAGGGCCCCGAGGAAGGTCGCAAACGCCAGTATCATGATGAGCAGCGGCCACAGCATCTCGGGGGAGATGGAGGGCTTGTCAAACTTGGTGATGGAGGCGCCCTGGTGCAGGGTGTTCCACCACTCCACCGAGTAGTGAATGATGGGCAGGTTGATCACCCCCACCAGCGCCAGTATGCCGGCGGCTCGCCCCGCCACTACCTTGTCGCTGAAGGCGTTGTAGAGGGCGATGACGCCGAGGTAGAGAAACAGCAGGATAAGCTCCGAGGTGAGGCGCGCGTCCCACACCCACCAGGTGCCCCACATGGGCTTGCCCCAGGCGGCGCCGGTGAAGAGGGCGATGAAGGTGAAGACGGCGCCCACCGGGGCGATGGCCGCCACCGTCATGTCCGCCATGCGCAGTTGCCACACCAGGCCGATGAAGGCCGCCACCGCCATGGTGGAGTAGGCCCCCATGGAGAGGATGGCGGCAGGCACGTGGATGTAGATGATCCTGAAAGAGTCTCCCTGCTGATAATCGGCGGGGGCAAAGGCCAGCCCCCAGACGGTGCCTATGATGAAGGCGAGCAGGCTTGTCACGACAAACCAGGGCAGCAGGGTGCCGGCCAGCCCATAGGCGCGCTCGGGTTTGGCATAAGGGTGCAACCATTTCCACATAGCTCACAGAACCTTTCAGTTATTAATTTTTAAGTGGCGAGGGCTACCATACCCACCGCCGGGAAACATCATATCCCCCGAAAGCAATAAGCAGCCATCCCCTTGATCTATCTCAATTATATTTTTCAAAAAACAGCCTCAAAGGAGGCTTTTTAGATAATTAATCAGTTGACGCTGACCCGCAGTGCCGCCGAGATGGCCAGGGGCGTCAGGGTCAGGGCCCCCACCAGCATGGCCCCCAGGATCGCCAGCTGCCCCCCGTAGGGCAACCCCATGCTCGCCGCATCGATGGCGGAGGTGGCGAAGATCAGCACCGGGATATAGAGCGGCAGCAGCAGCAGGCTGAGCAGCACGCCCCCCTTGCGCAGTCCCGCCGTCAGCGCCACCCCGACGGCGCCGAGCAGGCTCAGCACAGGGGTACCGAGGGCCAGAGTGGCCACCACGGCCAGATAGCTCTTCATGTCCAGGGAGAGCAGGATGGCGAGCAGCGGAGAGATCAGCAGCAGCGGCAGGCCGGTCAGTAACCAGTGAGCGATCACTTTCGCCAGCGCCAGCAGCCCGAGGGGATGAGGCATCAGCATCATCTGCTCCAGGGCACCGTCGCTGAAGTCGTCGCGAAACAGCCGCTCCAGGGAGAGCATGGCCGCCAGCAGGGCCGCCACCCAGATGATGCCGGGGGCGATGCGGGCCAGCAGCTGGGGCTCGGGCCCGATGCCGAGCGGAAAGAGGGTGATGACGATGAGGAAGAACCAGAGCGGGTTGAAGATGTCAGCGCGCTGGCGCAGGGCCATCAGCAACTCGCGGTGAATAAGGTGTATGACGGCGCGCAGCATGGCTACTCCTGCAACAGCGAGGTCAGGGAGAGGGTCTTGAGCCGCCCCTGCATCAGGGTCAGATCCTGATGGGTGGTGAGCACCACCATGCCCCCCCGATCCGCGTGGGTCAGGAACAACTGCTCCAGCACCCTGACCCCCTGCTTGTCGATGGCGGTGAAGGGCTCGTCGAGGATCCAGAGCGCCGGGCGCTCAGACAGCCAGAGCCTCGCCAGCGCCACCCGCCGCTGCTGCCCGGCGGAGAGCTGGCCCGCGGGATAATCCTCGAAGCCGGCGAGGCCGACCTGGGCCAGCACCTGCCAGAGATCCACGGAAGCCTCGGCCGTGCCGTGCAGCTTCTGATAGAAGGAGAGGTTCTCCAGAGGGGTCAGGGTCGCCTTAACGCCGGGCTGATGGCCCAGGTAGAGCAGGCTGGCATGGTACTCATCCCGGCAGTGGCGGATGTTCTCACCGTTCCAGCACACCTCCCCCGCGAAGGGTTGGGAGAGGCCGGTCAGCAACCGCAGCAGGCTGGTCTTGCCCACCCCGTTGGGGCCTTCAATCTGCATCAGATCGCCCGAGCGCACCGCGAAGGAGAGATGTTCAAACAGGGTGCGATCTTCACGCACGCAGCTCAGATTGTTGGCTTGAAGCAGCATGAGGGTGTAATCGTTGAAAATGAGGCGGCCTGCATCTTAACACAGGATCCGGAGGCGTCTTTTCAAAGATGCCAATAATCAACAGGATTTGTGGGGGAGATCGCGCACCGGCAGAAGAAGATGTGGCAGGGGAAACTGGAGTGGCCAGGCACGGGCAGAGGAAGGGGTAGCAGGGGAAGAGGTGGCAGGGAAAAGAGGGGCGGCACATGCCTCCCCTCTCGACCTGAAGCAGGGGTCAGGTGCGACCCTTGCGCAGGGAGATCAGCAACTCGGCTTCGGCCTGGGGCAACTCGCATTCGCTCATCACCTCGTCGAGATCGGCGCCGAGCTCCACCATCTTGGCGGCGCGGCTGTAGAGGCGGCGCTCCGGATCCTGCAGGGTCAACTCCTGCTGGCTATCCTGGATCTTCTGCATGGCCCCTTCGGCGGATTGCAGGCGCTGCCCCATGCCGATGGCACCGGTATGCAGCTCCATCATCTGCTTGCGCAGACTCTCGAGCTGCCCCTGCAGCGTCTCCATCCTGGCCTCGGACTCTCGCTGACGGCGGCGGTAACCCAATAGACCGTAGAGGGCCAGCACCAGCGCCAACAAGGACAACCCCAAGGCTGCGAATTCAATCATCAAACTGTCACCTTCCTCATCACAGGGTCCCGCTCGGCATCAAGGTGCCGCAGGCAGATCCGGGACCGCTGTTGTATCACTTTTTGACGCGCCGTTACAGGGAGCCGATATCGTCCCACTCTTCGTCGGAGAGCAGCTTGTTGAGATCCACCAGGATCAGCAGCTGACCGTCGCGGTTGCTGACACCCTGGATGAACTTGGCGCTCTCCTCGGTGCCCACTGCCGGGGCGGCGTCGATCTCGGAGGAGCGCAGATAGACCACCTCGGCCACGCTGTCCACCATGATGCCGATCACCTGCTTCTCCGCCTCTATGATGACGATGCGCGAATTCTCGCTCACATCACCGGCCGGCAGGCCGAAGCGGGAGCGGGTGTCGATGACGGTCACCACGTTGCCACGCAGGTTGATGATGCCCAGCACATAGTCGGGCGCACCCGGTACCGGGGCTATCTCGGTGTAGCGCAACACTTCCTGGACCTGCATCACGTTGATGCCATAGGTCTCGTTTTCCAACTGGAAGGTCACCCACTGCAGCACTTCGTCCTCGGCCAGATTTTGTGCAATATTGCGCTTCTCTGTCATCTTCTTGATCCTTGTATGAACCCGTCAACGGGTAAAATTAGCAATAAAACCATGGCAGTGCCGATGTTGTCAGCGGCCTTCGATGTTCACGCCTCGGCCAAGGAGCACCAAGAGCTCCCTGACGTGCAGCAGGGCACACATCTTCTCCTTGACCATGCCCGCCAGCCAGGGGCGTTTCCCCTCCTGATGGCGCCACTTCACCTGATCCCGATGCAGCAGTTCGGTGCCCTTCAACTGATGACAGGCCAGCCCCCAGGGTGATTCCCCCAGCATAATCAGATATTTGTACTCGTCTATCTCCAGATGCTGGCCCGGCATGACCCACTGGGCCGTGTCGACCACGTTCATCTTCTGCTCCCGGGAGGTCATGATCCCCTTGTACCAGCCCGGCTGGCCGAACAGGGAAGTCACCTCCCCCAGTTGGTGAATGCCGCCGAGCTCGGTCAGGGGCACGGCGAAGGTCACTCCGGCCACGTCGAAGAAGAGCGCCTGAAACTCGTTGCCGGTATCCAGGTTTTCCCAGGGCGCAGGGGCAGGCTCGGGTTCCGCCGCCAGCACGGGTTCGGCCAGTGCCAGGGCGACGGGCTCGGCGATCACCGGGATCACCTCGGGCGTCACCAGGGCCACCTCGACTGGCTCGGGCTCTGCCTCGACCTCGAGCTGGAAGGGCTCGACATGCAGCTCTTCATGGCTCAGGACATCCATCTCATCCTGCACCTGGCTCACCTGGGCGAGCAGCTCGCTCAGTTGCGCCAGCCGGCTGTCGGCTTCGAGATAGGGGGCCGCAGCCACCTCGGGCAAGGGGGCGGGCTGAGGCTGCAACTGCAGCACAGGGGCCGGTGCCTCCTCGTCCGGATCGTCCCGCAGCAGGAGATCATCGAGCAGCAGGGAGTGGAAATAGTCATCCATGGCCCGAACCTGGGTGGTCTCTCTCATGGCTTCACCTCCTGGGTCCGTTGACGCTCAAGCGCATCGAGATTGTTGAGCAGGGTCTCGTAGGCATAGGTGCCACGGCTGCCCGGTGCATAGATGGACGGGGGTATGTGCAGCAGGCTGGCATCCCGGAATTTGGTGTCGATGGGAATGACCGCATTCCACACCGCCTCCCCATACTGCTCCTTGATGGACTGCAGCGTCATCAGGGAGGCCCGGGTACGCTTGTCGAACATGGTCGGGATCACGGTATAGCGGAACTTGTCCCGCTTGGATCGCTGCATGATCTCGAAGGTCTTCATCATTCGCTCCAGCCCCTTCAAGGCCAAAAATTCGGTCTGCACCGGCACCAGGATGCGATCGCAGGCCGCCAGCGCATTGACCATCATCACCCCCAGCACGGGCGGGCAGTCGATGAGCACATAGTCATACTGGTCCTGCACCCGCAACAGGGCACGCTTGAGCACCAGCCCCATGCCTTCCCGGTTGCCCATGACCCTGTCCAGGGTCGCCAGCGTGATGGAGGCGGGCAGCAGGTGGATGTTCTCGAACTTGGTCTTCAGGGTCATCCGGTTGACCAGCTCGGCACTGGGCTTGGCCGCCTGGAACAGCTCGTAGAGGGTGCCTTCCAGCCGGTCCGAGTCAAAATCGAAATACGAGGTCAGGGAGGCGTGGGGATCGGTGTCGATCAGCAGTACCCGCTGGCCACGCTGGGCCAGAATGCCCGCCAGGGAGACGACCGTGGTGGTTTTACCGACTCCACCCTTCTGATTGGCAACCGTCCAAACAATCACTGTATCAATCCTGCCTTGTTGTTATGCGTATGCCACCACCGGGCAGCGTCACCACTCTGACGTTCTCGCTGTCGACGCTCTGTGGCGCGGCCGGAGCCGGCGTCACCGTCAGGGAGTTGACGGGGAGTCGCGGCACCCAGGCGAATCTGGATATGGCGACCACGACCTTGCGATTCTGTAACCGCCCCTGTTCGCTGCCGTTGTCGGCGAAGGGGGAGAACTCCCCATAGGCCTCGTAGGCGAGCCGCTCGGGGGCTATCCCCTTGGCCACCAGGGCACCGAGCACTGCCTCGGCGCGGGCGGCAGACAGGGTCCAGTTGGAGCGAAACATTTCGTTGTTGATCGGCTGGTTATCCGTGTAACCCCGCACCCTGACATAGTTATCGACCGGTTTCAGAATACCTGAAAGCGTATCGAGCACAGGGGCCGCATTGCTCCCCAGAAAGGCGCTGCCGCTGCGAAACAGCAGGCCGGAACTCAGCTCCACCGTCAGCCAGTTGTCATCCTTCGCCAGCTTGACCACGCCGGCATCCACCAGGGCGCCCATGGCCTCCTGCAGTTGCAGGTCTATGGTCGCAAGGGCCGTGCCGTCTTGCTGGATCGGGGTGCCCGTGATGGGGGCGCGCGAAGGCGACGGGGAGGCCTGGCTCTCCAGCAGGGAAGGCGCGGCCGACACCGGGTTGTTGAGCAGGGAGTTGCCCTGCCCTTCCAGCAGGCCATCGCTGCGCGGCACCTGGTTGAAGGCCTGGGTCATGCCCTCGATGACGGCGCGGTACTGCTCCTTGTTGACGATGGCCACCGAGTAGAGCACCACGAAGAGGGCGAAGATGAGCGTCATGTAATCGGCATAGGAGACCAGCCAGCGATCGAGATGTTCTCGCCCCTGCAGGTGCAAACGATAGCGCTTGCGCATGGCTATTCCCCTTTCAGATAAGCCCGTAGCCGCCGTTCAACCTGCTGGCCGTTCTCCCCGTGGGCGATGGCCAGCAACCCTTCCAGCGTCATCTCCTGATAGAGACCGTAGTGGTAGTGGAATGCCCGCAGGCGATTCGCTATCGGCAGATAGAGGAGGTTGGCAAAGCCCACCCCGTAGATGGTCGCGACGAAGGCGATGGCGATGCCGGCGCCCAGGGTGCCCGGCTCCTCCAGATGAAACATGGCCTGGATGAGGCCTATCACGGCCCCTATGATGCCTATGGTCGGGCTGTAGCCCCCCATGGCCTCGAACACCCTGGCAGCGTGCTCGTTGCGCTCCTGCTCGATGTCGATGTCCGCCTCCAGCAGGCGGCGGATATCCTCGATGGAGACGCCGTCCACTATCATGGTGAGCCCCTGGCGGGTGAAGGGATCGCTCTCCTGTTCGGCCTGATTCTCCAGGGCCAGCAACCCCTGCTGGCGCGCAAACTGGGCCCAGGCCTGCAGGCGCTCGGCCTGCTGCACCAGATCCAGTTGCGGCGGGAACAGCATCCAGCGCGCTTGGGCGAGGGCGGACAGCATGTATTTGCGGGGCGTCTGCAGGATGACGGCACCCCAGGTGCCCCCGACCACGATGACGAAGGCAGGGCCATCCAGCAGGGTCAGCAGGCTGCCGCCGTGCCACCATTGGGCGACGGCCACGGCGACCAGCGCCAGCACCAGGCCGAACATGCCCATGGTCAGCGGCCCAACTCGACCAGGATGCGCTGGGCCACCCTGTCCAGCGGCAGGGATTCGCTGGCTATGCCCGCCTTGGCAACCGCCTGAGGCATGCCGTAGACCACGCAGGAGGCTTCATCCTGCGCCCAGATGGTGGCGCCCTGCTCCTTGAGCAGACGCGCCCCGTCCCGGCCATCGGCGCCCATGCCGGTCAGCACGATGGCGAGCACCTTGTCGCCGTAGATCTTGGCGGCGGAGGCGAAGGTGATGTCGACGCAGGGCTTGTAGTTGACCTTGTCATTGCCCTCTATGATGCGAAGGCGAGCACCTGGCCCACGCCCTTCCAGCAGCATCTGCTTGCCACCTGGGGCCAGATAGGCGTGACCAGGCCTCAGCACATCACCGTCTTCAGCCTCCTTGACCCCGATCTGGCACAGGCCGTTGAGACGGGCGGCGAAGGCCGCGGTGAAGGTGGCCGGCATATGCTGGATCAGCAATATGGGGTGAGGGAAATCTCCCGGCAGCTTGGTCAGCACATTCTGCAGCGCCACCGGGCCACCGGTGGAGGTGCCGATGGCCACCAGCTGATAGCTCTTGCCGCTGCGCTTGAAGCTGGCGGGCGCCGCGGCGCGAACCGGCTCGGGCTGGCGCTCAAGAGGACGTGCCAAGGCAGCGCCGAGGGCGGGGCGCACCGCAGGCTCAGGCGTCCGGGGTCTGGCGGCCGCCATCAGGAAGCGCTTGCGGGCTATCTCCCTGACGCGCTGTTGCAGCAGCTTGACGGCCTCATCCTTGTCCCGGGCTATGTCTTCGAACTTCTTGGGCAGGAAATCCAGGGCTCCGGCATCCAGTGCATCCAGGGTCGCCTTGGCCCCCTCGTGGGTCAGCGAGGAGAACATCAGTATGGGGGTCGGGCACTTGGCCATGATCTCGCGCACGGCGCTGATGCCGTCGAGCACCGGCATTTCGATGTCCATGGTGATGACGTCAGGCCGCAACTGCAGCGCCTTGTCTACCGCCTCCCGGCCGTTCTGGGCCGTGTCGATCACCGTCATCAGGGGATCCTGATTGATGATCTCGCTGACCCGACGACGGAAGAAACTCGAATCGTCGACCACTAATACCTTGACTGCCATTGTTATTCTTTTAACTCCTTGGGCCAGACGCTCAGTGGCGGCGGGCATAGGCCTTGAGCAGGCTGGGCACGTCCAGGATGAGGGCGATGCCGCCATCACTGGTGATGGTGGCGCCGGCCATGCCGGGGGTCCCTTGCAACAGGTTATCGAGCGGCTTGATCACCACCTCTTCCTGACCGATGAGGTTGTCCACCACGAAGCCCACCTGCTGGGTGCCGATCTGGACGATGACCACGTGGCCTGTGTCCTGGCGGGCCGTTCTGCCGGCACCGCGTACCAGCCACTTGTGCAGGTAGAACAGCGGGATCGCCTTGTCACGGACTATGATGGTGAGCTGGCCGTCCACCACGTTGGCCTTCTTCAGATCCAGGTGGAAGATTTCGTTCACGCAGCCAAGCGGCAGGGCGAAGGTCTGTTCACCCACTTCCACCATCAGGGTCGGCAGTATGGCCAGGGTCAGGGGGACCTTGATCTCGAGGCGGGTGCCCTTGCCCCAGGTCGAATCGATGTGCACCGAGCCATTGAGGCTGACGATGCTGGTCTTCACCACATCCATGCCGACGCCACGACCCGAGATGTCGGAGATCTCGGACTTGGTGGAGAAACCGGGGGCGAAGATCAGGTTGTAGGCGTCGTTGTCGCTCATGCGCGCCGCGCTGTCGGCATCGAGCACGCCACGGCTGATGGCGATGGCTTTGAGCTTCTCCGGATCCATGCCGGCGCCGTCATCCTCGATGCAGAGCAGGATATGGTCACCCTGCTGGGAGGCGCTCAGGGTGATGGTGCCCTGACGGGGCTTGCCCGCCTTCTCCCGCACGTCCGGCATCTCGACCCCGTGGTCGCAGGAGTTGCGCACCAGGTGAACCAGGGGATCGGCCAGGGCCTCCACCAGGTTCTTGTCGAGATCCGTCTCTTCACCCACCATCACCAGCTCGATCTCTTTCTTGAGGGTGCGGGCGAGATCGCGCACAACGCGGGGGAAGCGACCGAAGACTTTCTTGATAGGTTGCATGCGGGTCTTCATGACCGCGCCCTGCAGATCGGCGGTCACCACATCCAGGTTGGCCACCGCCTTGGACATCTCTTCGTCGTTGCTGGCGATGCCGAGGCTCACCAGGCGGTTTCGCACCAGCACCAGCTCGCCCACCATGTTCATGATGACGTCCAGGGTCTTGGTATCCACCCGCACCGTAGTGTCGTTTTGCACCGCACTGCTCTCGGCGGGGGCCGCCTGCTTGGCAGGGGCGGGTGCCGGAGCCGGTTTGGCCGGGGCAGGGGCGGGTTTGGCGGGGGCGGCGCTGGCCGCGACCGGCGCCTTGGGGGTCACGGGCGCGGCGGGAGCCTTGGGCTCGGGAGCCGGAGCAGCCGCCATGCTGTGCTGGGGCGCCTGGCCACGGCCATGCAATTCATCCAGCAGGCGTTCGAACTCGTCGTCGTCGATGAGCTCGTCCACCTCTTTTTGTACCGATTGCAGCGGGGAGAGATCCGGGGCGCCGCCGTGCTGGCCCTGGCCGTGCAGCTGATCGAGCAGGGCCTCGAACTCGTCGTCCGTGATGTCGCCCGAACCGCTCAACACGGGGGCGGCAGACACCGTCGGCGCCTTGCCGGCACCGTGCAGTTCATCCAGCAGGCGTTCGAATTCGTCGGCGGAGATCTCGTCGATGGAGCCGCCACCGTTGACGGCCACAGGGGCGCTTTCGGCGACGATGACGGGTTCAGGTTCGGGCTCGGGTTCTGGCTGCTGCGGGGCGGCAACACTGGCGGTACGCAGCTGCTCCTGCCCTTCGGGTTTGCACAATTCGTGCAGATCGTGCAGCAGATCCGCAGAGGCCGGGCTGGTCGGCTCCCGGTTCTGCACCTGGGCAAACATGACGTTGATGGCATCAAGGGCCTGCAAGATGACATCCATCAGCTCGGCACTGAGGGTTCGCTTGCCGTTGCGCAGCATGTCGAACAGGTTCTCGGCACCGTGGCAGACGTCCACCAGCTCGGTTAGGGAGAGGAAACCCGCTCCCCCCTTGACGGTATGGAAGCCGCGAAAGATGGCATTCAACAGATTCTTGTCATCGGGCCGCTTTTCCAAGTCGACCAGTTGTTCAGACAACTGTTCCAATATTTCTGATGCTTCGACCAAAAAGTCTTGCAGTATGTCTTCATCAACTTCGAAGGCCATGCGTCACTCCATTAGAATCCCAGGCTAGACAGCAGATCGTCCACATCATCTTGACCATTGACCACATCGGACCTTGTCTGCGGGTTCATGATGGGGCCCTCTGCCTCGATGCCGCTCGCCGGCAGGCTGCGCGCCGAATTCTCGATGACGGCCTCACCAAACATGGTCAGCATCTCTATCAACTTTGTTTCAACTTCCTGCACCAGCTTGATCACCTTGCGGATCATCTGACCGGTCAAGTCCTGGAAATCCTGAGCCATCAGGATTTCAGTCAGCAGTTGTCGTAACTTATCGGCATCCGTCTCCGAAGCCTTAATAAAATCATTCAGTTGATGGCAGAGTGCCTTGAACTGGCCCAGTTCAAGATCCCGGCTCATCAGGGCATTCCAATTGGGCATCACCAGCTGAATGTTGTCATTGAGCCGATCGGCGATGGGAAGGCTGGCCTCGACCGCATCCATGGTGCGATTGGCCGCCTTGTCCGTCATGTCGATGACATAGCTGAGCCGCTCCCGGGCATCCGGGATCTCATGGGTGGCCAGGTCGGGGATCCTGGGATCCAGGCGAAAATCTTGCAGTGAGTTGTGCAACTGGCGGGTCAGCTGCCCCACCTTGTCAAACAGGGCCGCCGCATTGGGGGCGCACACATCGGCGAGGATGGTATCGGCCTGTTCAAACTCTTCTCGCTCCAGGTGGGCAACCAGCATCCTTGCCTGTTCAAGCGAGATCATGGCACTCGTTTTGGCCTTCATCCCTGCCGCTCCTTAGCCGATTCGTTCAAAGATTTTGTCGAGCTTCTCTTTGAGGGTGGCGGCAGTGAACGGCTTGACGATATAGCCATTGACCCCGGCCTGGGCGGCTTCGATGATCTGCTCGCGCTTGGCTTCCGCAGTCACCATCAGTACCGGCAGGTGCTTGAGCTTGTCATCGAGACGGATCGCCTTGAGCAGGTCTATGCCCTGCATGCCGGGCATGTTCCAGTCGGTGACCACGAACTGATAATCGCCGTTTTTCAACATCGGCAAGGCCGTGTTGCCATCGTCTGCTTCATGGGTATTGTTATATCCCAGGTCACGCAGCAAGTTCTTGATAATCCGGCGCATCGTTGAAAAATCGTCGACGATGAGGATTTTCATGTTCTTGTCCAAAATTCCCTCCTAAATAGCCGCCAAAACGGCTCACTTACATGATGCAGATCGCAGGTTTTATGGTGCGGATTATGCCTTAGAGTTGCGTTCCAGTGTAGCCAGTACAACCACTTATAAATTCCAATCTCTCAAACGGGCCCGCAGCCTGTGCATGGCCTGGCTGTGGATCTGGCTCACCCGAGACTCGCTCACGCTCAGGACTTCCCCGATTTCACGCAAGTTCAGCTCTTCGTCGTAATACAGCGACAGCACCAGGGCTTCCCGTTCGGGCAGGCGGGCGATGTGTTCGGCCAGGGCGCCCTGAAAGCGCTCGGCCGCCAGATCGTCGAAGCCGCCGTGACCGCTGGCGTCATCGGGATGCCCTATCACATCCTCGCTGACCCCGAGATCCTCGATGCCGATGATCTTGCCGCAGGAGACATCCTGCAGCATGGCATGGTATTCGCCAAGGGAGACCCCCATGTTGGCGGCCACCTCGGTGTCTCTGGCATCCCGGCCATGGGCCTGCTCCACGTTTTCGATCGCCTCTGCGATGGCACGGCTGTTACGGTGCACCGAGCGGGGCACCCAGTCCCCGCGGCGGATCTCGTCGAGCATGGCGCCGCGGATGCGGATGCCGGCATAGGTTTCAAAGCTGGCGCCCTTGCTGCCGTCAAAGTTGCGGGAGGCTTCGAGCAGCCCAATCATACCTGCCTGGATCAGGTCATCCAGCAAGACACTGCTTGGCAGGCGAGCCAATAAATGCTGGGCAATCCGCTTGACCAGCGGAGCATGACGCTCGACCAGCACGTAGGAATCCTGATGACGCAAGTATGCTTGGGCTTTATTCACGGGAGTCTTCCTGTGCTATGACCGGCTTTTGCAATAAGTTTTCCAGGAAAAATTCGAGGTGTCCCCCCGGCTGGTTCGGGATGGGCCAGCTCGCCGCCTTGTTCGCCAGGGCACGGAATGCCAGGGAGGCGGGGGACTTGGGAAACGCCTCGACGATCAGCTTCTGCTTGCGCACCGCGGCCCGCAGGTTGGTGTCGTAGGGCACGCAGGCCACCAGCTCCAGGGAGGTGTCCAGGAAGCGGTCGGTGACCCGGGTCAGCTTGGCGAACAGCTCCTGCCCCTCGCGCAGGGAGCGGACCATGTTGGCCACCACCTTGAAGCGGAACACCCCGTGATCCTTGGAGAGGATCTTGATGAGGGCATAGGCATCCGTGATGGAAGTGGGCTCGTCGCACACCACCACCATGATGTCCTGGGCCGCACGGGTGAAGCTCAGCACCATGTCGGAGATCCCCGCCGCCGTGTCCACCAGCAGCACGTCCACCTGGGTCTTCATCTCGCTGAAGGCGCGAATGAGCTCGGCATGTTGCACCGGCGACAGCTCGACCATGGACTGGGTGCCCGAGGTGGCCGGCACTATCATCATGCCATAGGGCCCCTCGACGATGATGTCGTCTATGGTGCACTCCCCCGCCAACACATGGGAGAGGTTGCGGTGCACCCGCAGCCCCAGCATGACGTCGACGTTGGCCAGACCAAGGTCGGCATCCAGCACCAACACCCGCTTGCCCTGGGCGGCCATGGCTCCCGCCACGTTCAGGGTCACGTTGGTCTTGCCAACGCCCCCCTTGCCTCCGGACACGGCGATCACTTTCACTCGATTGTTTTGACGCATTTTGCGCAGACCACTCGCCTGATCCATATACATGTTACTCATAAAACTCCGAATCTTCGGCCTCGCCAAAACCTGAACCCCAGAAGTAAGGGTCTTCTGTTTCCCGCTCCAGCGAGCCCATGGCCGCGCCGACCAGCAGCGCCGCATTGGCAACTTGAATATCTTCCGGCACCCGCTGTCCATCCGTGATGTAGCTGATGGGCAGGGCGTTCTGAATGCATACGTTAATCACTTCACCCAGATTCAGGCTCTCGTCGAGCTTGGTCAGGATGCAGCCGGAGAGCGGAATGCGCCGGAAGTGATCCACCGCCTCCTGCATCACCCGGCGCTGGGAGGTGGCCGACATGACCAGGTAGCTGCGAATGCGCACCTTGGCATTCTTGACCAGGGTGTCGAGCTGCTCGGTCAGGCGGATATCCCGCTGCCCCACCCCGGCGGTGTCGATGAGCACCAGCCGGCGGTGACGGAACTGATAGAGCGCACTGGCCAGCTCCTCGGCATCGCGCACCTGACGCACCGGGCATCCCATGATGCGACCATAGGTCTGCAGCTGTTCGTGGGCCCCGATCCTGTAGTTATCCGTGGTGATGAGGGCCACCTGCTCGGCGCCATACTTCATGGCAAAGCGGGCCGCCAGCTTGGCGATGGTGGTGGTCTTGCCCACCCCGGTCGGGCCGAGCAGGGCCACGGCACCGCCCTGGCGCAAGATGTCGTCTTCGCTGATCTTGAGCTGGGCCGTCAGCACCTCGGCCAGCTGGGCCATGGCCTGATGGATGGGCATGTCTTCCGGGATAAGCCCGGCCAGCTGATCGGCGAAGGCATCATCGAACCCCATCTTCTTGAGTTCCTTGATGAGCAGTGCCCGCATCGGCTCGCGGCGCTCCACCTCCTGCCACATCAGGCCGGAGATCTGGTGCTCCAGCAGCTTGCGGATGCTGGCCATCTCCTTGCGCATCCCCTCCATCTCCTGATCCCGCGGGGCGGACTGGGCAGCACGGGGGCCGGGGGCCGGGCGCGCCTTGGGCTTGGCGGGCTCGGGGGCCGCCCCCCACTGGCCCTGTTCGGCCAGGGTTCTGGGTGCGCTGGCGGCAGACGCCAGTCCGGCGGACTGGGTGCCGGCGCCGCCATTACCCTGCCAGGAGGCCGGCGCAGCATTGCCGTTGCCCGCCCCATTCGCTGGCCATGACCCCTGAGCGGCGTTGCCGCCCGCCGGATTGGACGGGTTGAGCTTCTGCTGGCGCGCCAGCAGGGCCGCCAGGGTATCGGCATAATATTCGTTCTGCTCCTTGGGGGGAGCCGAGCGCGTCATCTGCTTGCCCGCAGACGAGATATTGACGCTCTCATCGTTCAACTGACGGCGAACCGGCGCATCTTTAGGTCCAGGCACCTGGGACTGATAATCGACGGCCGCGACTATCTCCACCCCACCGGTGACCTTTTTGTTGGACATGATGACGGCATCCGGCCCGAGAGTCTCCTTGACCTCGGCCAGCGCCGTGCGCATGTCTTTGGCAAAAAACCGCTTAATCTTCACCCGTCATCTCCGCTAACTAGCCCTGTCCCACCGCACTGACGATGCGGATCTGCTTGTCATCAGGCACTTCCTGATAAGACAGGACGCGTAATCCAGGAATGGCATTCTTGACAAATTTCGCCAGGGTATTGCGCAATATCCCCGATGTCAGAAGCACGGCCGGCTGGCCTTCCAGTTCTTGTCGTTGAGTGGCTTCCACCAGGGAGCGCTGCATCCGCTCCGCCAGTCCCGGTTCTATACCGGCGCCATCTCCCCCACCTGCTTGCAGGGATTGATGCAATATGCGTTCCAGTTCTGGTGAAAGGGTGATCACCGGCAGCTCGGGCTCGGGGCCGGCAATCTCCTGCACGATCAGCCTGCGCAGGGCGATACGGCAGGCGGCGGTCAGCACTTCCGGGTCCGGGCTGCGTGGCGCATATTCCACGAGGGTCTGCAGGATAGTGCGCATATCGCGAATTGGCACGCCTTCATTGAGGAGATTTTGCAATACCTTGACCAGGTTGCCCATGCTGATCACCTCGGGAACCAGCCCTTCCACCAGCTTGCTCTGATGCTTCCCTATCATGTCCAGCAGTTGCTGCACCTCGTCGTGACCCAGCAGCAGGGCGGCATGGTTGGAGAGGATCTGGCTGAGGTGAGTTGCCACCACGGTGGCCGCATCCACCACTGTGTAGCCAAGGGTCTGGGCCTGGGAGACCTGATCCTTGGCGACCCAGACAGCTTCCAGTCCGAACGCGGGATCCTGGGTCGCTATGCCCTGGATCTGGCCGAACACCTGACCCGGGTTGATGGCCATCTCCTTGTCGTGATAGACGGTGGCCTCGCCGGTGCTCACCCCCATCAGGGTGATGCGGTACTGGTTGGGGGCGAGATCCAGGTTGTCGCGGATGTGCACCGCAGGCACCAGGAAGCCGAACTCCTGGGAGAGCTTCTTGCGCACCCCCTTGATCCGGTTGAGCAGCTCGCCCCCCTGATTCTTGTCCACCAGCGGGATGAGCTGATAGCCCACCTCCAGGCCTATGATGTCCACCGGCATGACGTCGTCCCAGCTCAGGTCCTTCTGCTCCACCGGGGCATCACCCTGGGCAGGCAAGAGTTCACCGCTCGCCGCCCTGGCCTTGTTCAGTTTCTCCCGGCGCAGCAGCCACCAGGCCCCCGCTGCCGCCACGGCCCCCAGACTCAGGAAGGCCAGATGCGGCATGCCGGGCACGCTGCCCATCATCAGCAATATGCCGGCGGAGATCACCAGCGCCTTGGGGTTCTCGAACAACTGGCCGAGCACGGCCGTGCCCATGTCCTGATCGGTATTCTGGCGGGTGACTATGATGGCGGCGGCGATGGAGAGCAGCAGGGACGGGATCTGGGCCACCAGGCCGTCACCTATGGCGAGCAGGGTGTAGATCTCGGCCGCTTCGCCGAAGCTGAGCTGGTGCTGCATCATGCCGATGATGAAGCCACCGATGATGTTGATGAAGAGGATCATGATGCCGGCGACGGCATCCCCCTTCACGAATTTGGAGGCACCGTCCATGGAGCCGTAGAAGTCAGCTTCCTGGGTCACGTCCTGACGGCGCTTCTTCGCCTCTTCCTGGTTGATGAGACCGGCGTTCAGGTCCGCATCTATGGCCATCTGCTTGCCGGGCATGGCATCCAGGGTGAAGCGGGCGCTCACCTCGGAGATCCGGCCCGCACCCTTGGTGACCACCACGAAGTTGATGATCACCAGGATCATGAAGACGATGATGCCCACCGCATAGTTGCCGCCGATCACCACGTTGCCGAAGGCCTCGATCACATGGCCCGCCGCCGCGCTGCCGTTGTGGCCTTCCAGCAGCACCACCCGGGTGGAGGCGACGTTGAGGGCGAGCCGCAGCAGGGTCGCTATCAGCAGGACTGTGGGGAAGGCGGCAAACTCCAGCGGCCGACGGGTATAGACGGCCACCAGCAGCACCACTATGGAGAGGGCGATGTTGAAGGAGAAGAGGATATCCAGCATCAGGGGCGGTATGGGGAGCACCACCATGCCGAGGGAGGCGAGCACCAGCAACGGGGTCCCTATCCCCTTGCTGAGCAACCATCTGTACTCTTTGAAACGGCTCACTCCAGCCTTGAATCCCATCGTTCTTCTCGATTTACCACTGCCGATGGCGAATTAAAGCAAATATCAAGCCAATTACCCAATGGCTTGATCTATATGGATTTTATTTTGATGCTGTCAGAAGTCCGTCGGAGGACTTGTTCGGGTAGCTTGATGGGCAGCGAGGTGTTGCCGCAAATCCCGCTGGAACGGGCAGCGCCATGGTGATCAATGTGGGGAATAGCGAGCCGATCCATGCAAACGGGGCGGGAGCGAGGCTAGATGCAATATTCCGGTGGCACAGTGGACTGCTCCCTGACAACGGGAGCAGTCAACGCCTCAGAGCAGTGACGACTTGTGATAGTCCGGTGGCACAGTGGGTTGATCCATGGCGCTCAGGGCAGCCAGCCTCCGCTGAACACCAGACTACCTGCGATATTCCGGTGCCATAGTGGACAGATCCCTGGGGATGGAGACAACCAGCGCCTCCCAGAATACGGATTATTTGCGATATTCCGGCGCCATAGTGGACAGATCCCTGGGGATAGAGACAGCCAGCACCTCCCAGAATACGGATTATTTGCGATATTCCGGCGGAATGGGGAGATCCCTGGCGACCGGGGTCGGGCGGCGGCCACGGCCACGGCGGAACTTCTTGAGCTGATAGACGTAGGCCAGCACCTGGGCCACGGCGGCAAAGAGCCCCTCGGGGATCTCCTGGCCAATCTCGGTGGCATGGTAGATAGCCCGGGTCAGGGGCGGCGAGGACATCACGGGGATGTCGTATTCCCGCGCTATCTCTCGGATCTTCATCGCCACCTCGTCCACCCCCTTGGCCAGCACCTTGGGCGCGGCCCCCGGCTTGCCCGCGTCGTACTTCAGGGCCACCGAGTAGTGGGTCGGGTTGGTGATGATGACGTCCGCCTTGGGCACATCCCCCATCATCCGGCGCATCGCCATCTGCATCTGCAACTGGCGTATCCGTCCCTTGACCTCGGGCTTGCCCTCGCTGTCCTTGAACTCGTCCTTGATCTCCTGCTTGGTCATCTTGAGCTGGCGATTGTGGTTCCAGGTCTGGAAGGGCACGTCTATGGCGACGATGGGGATCAGGGCGCAGCAGAGGATGATCAGCATCCACAGCAGCAGATCCAGGGCGTCTATGATGCCGCCGGGGAAGCCCTCGAGGGAGAGATTGAGCAGGTGATTGAACTGGCTCGACAGCATCCACCAGGCGAACAGGCTGATGAACACCACCTTGGCGATGGACTTGACGAGCTCCACCAGGGATTGCACCCCGAACATCCTCTTCAAACCACTCAAGGGGCTCAGCTTGCTCCATTTGGGCAACATGGCCTCGGAGGAGAAGTTCATACCGCCGAGCAATGTGTTGCCCACGAAGGCGGCTATGGTCACCAGCAGGAACAGCAGGCCGAGGGGTTGCAGCAGCTCCCACAGCAGGGTGGGCAGCATGACCCCCATGGCGTTGGGATCGAAGGCCTGATCCCGGTCCAGGGTAAAGCCCATGGTGAGCACCTTGACCATGGCACCGGCCAGGCTCTCCTTGATCATCAGCAAGCCGAACACGGTCGCCAGCAGGACGCTGGCGGTTCCCAGCTCCTTGGAGCGTGCAATCTGCCCTTTTTCCCGGGCCTGTTGCAGTCGTTTGCCCGTGGGTTGTTCTGTGCGTTCCTGATCGGTATCAGCCATGCTGACCCCCGACTGACTGGCCGTTGTAGATCAGCCAGCCGATAGCATGGCCTGGTTGTTCGGTGCCATTGACCCGATCGGTATCAATGAGATGCAGTCCCCCGACTGACTGGCCGCTGTAGATCAGCCAGCCGATAGCATGGCCTGGTTGTTCGGTGCCATTGACCCGATCGGTATCAATGAGATGCAGTCCCCCGACTGACTGGCCGCTGTAAGTCAGCCAGCCGATAGCATGGCCTGGTTGTTCGGTGCCGTTGACCCGATCGGTATCAATGGCATGCAGTCCCCCGACTGACTGGCCGTTGTAGATCAGCCAGCCGATAGCATGGCCTGGTTGTTCGGTGCCATTGACCCGATCGGTATCAATGGGATGCAGTCTCCCGACTGGCTGGCAACTGTCGAGCAGACCGGTATCAACCATTCTGGCCCCCCAGGCACTGGACCTTGATAAGCTCGCAGCTGGTCTCCTGCACCCGCTCCCAGAGGGAATCGAAGTGCCCCATGAAACCCCCTATGGTGAGCCAGAGGATGAAGAGGCCCGACATCATGCTGACCGCAAAGCCGATGCTGAAGATGTTGAGCTGGGGAGCCGCCCGGGTCATGACTCCGAACGCGAAGTTGATGAGCAGCAGGGCTATGATGGCAGACAGGGCCATCACCAGGGAGGCCTGGTACATGACCCCGAGGAAGCTCACCAGGCTGCGGATGGCGGGCAGGCTGAGCCCGCTGTCCGAGACCGGCAGGGTCTCGAAGCTCAGCACCACCATCCTGATCATCAGGAGATGGCCATCCACCGCCAGGAACACCAGGGTCGCCAGCATCAGGTAGAACTGGCCCACCACGGGAGCCGACTGGCCGTTCATGGGATCCACCAGGGTGGCAAAGCCCAGGCTGGTCTGCATGGCGATGATCTGGCCCGCCATCACGAAGCTTTCCAGCAGAAACTGGGTCATGAGGCCGAGCGCTATGCCGATGAGCAGCTGCTGCCCCAACACCAGGAAGCTGCCGACGGAGAACAGCTCCACCTTGGGCATGGGGGGCAGCAGGGGGGCGATGATGAAGGTGATGGCGAGCGCCAGCCCCATGCGAACGTTGGCAGGAGCCAGCCGGCTGCCGAACACCGCCATCACCATCAGCAGGCTGCTCACCCGGGCAAGCGGCCAGAGCACGGACGCCAACCACTCCATGATCACCGCAGTGGTGTAGCTCACGCCGCCGCTCCGAAAGCCGTGGGACGGGTCGTCATCGGCAGCCTGATGGTCGCAAATGCCGACACTGGCATCAGCCGACCACCTCGGGGATCTGGCTCACCATCAGCTGGAAGAAGTCCATCAGGCTCTGCAAGCCCCAGTGGGCACCGGCCCCCAGGGCCAGCAGGGTGACCACGAGACGGGGCAGGAAGCTCAGGGTCTGTTCGTTGATGGAGGTGGCGGCCTGGAAGATGGCGACCACCAGCCCCACCATCAGGCTCGGCAGGATCACGGCACACACCATGATGGTCACCAGCCAGAGCGCCTCGCGGAATACGTCGACAAAGGTTTCCGGACTCATCTTATCGGCTCCTTTCCATTGACCGGCTTACCCCGCCCCCAACCCGAAGCTGGTCGCGAGCGACCCCAGGATCAGGTTCCAGCCATCTACCATGACGAACAGCATCAGCTTGAACGGCAGGGAGACCAGCATGGGGGAGAGCATCATCATCCCCATGGCCATCAGTATGCTCGCCACCACCAGATCGATGACCAGGAAGGGCAGAAACAGCATGAAGCCTATCTGGAAGGCGGTCTTGAGCTCGCTGGTGACGAAGGCCGGGATCAGCACCCGCAGCGGCACATCGGCAGGTTTCTCCACCTGCACGTTCGCTATCTCCATGAAGGTGTTGAGATCCTTGACCCGGGTCTGGGCCAGCATGAACTGGTGAATGGGCAGCTCGGCCTTCTCCAGCGCCTCCTTGGGCCCTATGGTCTCCGCCAGATAGGGCTGCAGCGCCTCCTCGTTGATGCGATCCAGCACCGGCGACATGATGAAGAAGGACATGAAGAGGGCGATGCCGATCAGCACCTGGTTGGACGGACTCTGCTGCAGGCCTATGGCCTGCCTGAGGATGCCGAGCACCACTATGATCCGGGTGAAGGAGGTCATCATGATGACAATGGCCGGCAGGAAGGAGAGCGCGGTCATCAGCGCCAGCACCTGCAGGGTCAGGCTGTACTCCTGACTGCCATCCGCCATGGTCTTGACCGTCAGCGCCGACATGCCGTCCTGGGCCATCGCCAGGGGCGACAGCAGCACGCAGAGCAGGCCCAGGCCCCCGATCCAGTTAACTTTTTTCATGCTTGCCCATCAATTTGCCGAGCTGCTGGGAGAAGGCCTGGGGCTGACGCTCGTCCAGGGGCTCTTCCAGGCGATAGAGGAAGTTGACCTGCTGCGGCGTCACCCCGATGAGCAGCTGTTGCTCGCCCACCTTGACCACCATCAGCTTCTCCTTGTAGCCGAGCGGCAGGGTGGCGATGACCTTCATCTGGCCGCCCCCCATCACCTGGGTGAGCTTGCTCTTCTTGAGCAGGAAGCCCAGCACCAGGATGAGGCCGATCACCATCAGGCTGGAGAGCAGCCAGGAGGTGATGCTGGGGGGAGTGGCGCCCGCCCCCGGGTTGGCAGGGTTGGCCAGTGCGGGGGCGGCAAACAGTACCAGAGCGAGAGCACGGATCATTTGAGTTTCTTAATTCGCTCTATCTGGCTGATGACATCGGTCAGGCGAATGCCGAACTTGTCGTTCACCACCACCACCTCGCCGTGGGCGATCAGGGTGCCGTTGACCAGCACGTCCAGGGGCTCGCCCGCCACCCGGTCCAGCTCCACGACAGAGCCCTGGTTCAGCTGCAGCAGGTTGCGAATGCTGATCTGGCTGCGCCCCACTTCCATGGCGATGGTCACCGGAATGTCCAGAATGGTGTCCAGCTTGCGCCGCTCCTCGGCGCTGATGGGGGCGTCGTCCTTCAGCTCTTCCAGGGGGGCGGGCTTGGCCTCGGCCGTCACCTGCTCTTCCAGTGCGGCAGCCCAGGCGTCAGCCATCAGATCCTGCTCGTCATCGGTTCCGCTCATCTTCACTTCCTCATGCTGCTTCTTGACCCAGGTCGCAGGCGACGGGTCTGTTAGGGCTGTTTATCGGCGATGCTGCGTTCGAGCTCTTCCAGCTCGGCCTCGCCATCGATGCGCACGCCCCCCCGGGTCACCAGATGCATCTCTGTCTTGACTCCGTCAGGGCGCTTGATTTTGTCCACTATCTTGAGCGCCACGTTCTCCTTGGTGCGCCCCATCTTGGCGTGGAAGGTGGGCAGGTCCTCCACGAAGACCAGCAGGTTCTCCGGCATCTCCACCGGGATGATGTCGCCGGGTTGCAGCTCCATCAGCTCGCGCAGGGAGAGCTCTGTCTCCAGCAACTTGGCCTTGAGCTCCACCTTGACGTCCATGATCTCGTCGCGCAGGGCCTTGCTCCAGCGCACGTCGGTATCGCCCTTGTCACTCTGCACCCCGGCATCCAGCAGCTCGCGGATGGGCTCCAGCATGGAGTAGGGCATGGCCACGTGGAAGTCGCCGCCGCCGCCATCCAGCTCGATGTGGAAGGAGCTCACCACTATCACCTCGGTGGGGCTGACGATGTTCGCCATGGCCGGGTTCACTTCCGAGTCGAGGTATTCGAAGCCGACGTCCATCACGGGCGCCCAGGCATCCTTGTAGTCCTCGAACACCAGCTTGAGCAGCATCTGGATGATGCGCCGCTCCGTGGGGGTGAACTCGCGCCCCTCGATCTTGGCGTGATAGCGGCCGTCGCCGCCGAAGAAGTTCTCCACCAGGATGAAGACGAGACGCGCCTCCATGGTGATGAGTGCCGTTCCCTTGAGGGGGCGGAAGCGCACCATGTTCAGGCTGGTCGGCACGAACAAGGTGTGCACGTACTCGCCGAACTTGAGCATCTGCACGCCGTTGATCGACACCTCGGCGGTGCGCCGCATCATGTTGAACAGGCTGATGCGCATGTGACGGGCGAACCGTTCGTTCACCAGCTCCAGGGTCGGCATGCGGCCACGGACGATGCGGTCCTGGGAGGAGAAGTCAAACTGGGCGATACCGGGATCCCCGGCCGCCCCTAGCTCTTCCTCTTCGACATCATCGACACCGTGCAGCAGGGCATCAATCTCGTCCTGACTTAACAGATCGCTCACGCTTCACCTTTCATTGCATGACAAAGCCGGTAAACAGCACTTGTTCTATTACGGGGGAAGAGACCAGATCCTTCAGGACCCGGCGACACTCTTCCAATGAATCCTGACGCAGCTTCTCCTTGCCCTCGAAGGTCATCAGCTGCTCGGCGGTGGCCGCGCTGAAGACCCGCAGCAGGGTCCCTTCGATCAGGGGAATATTCTGTTTCGCCAGGGTCTCGTCAGCGGCCCCGCGCACCATCAGCTGGATCTTGATCTGCACCAGCCGATCCCGTTGCCCGCCCGCCACGTTGAACACGAAGGGGCGCGGCATGCCCACATAGAGGGAGGGCTGGGGCGCACTGGCTTCGGGCTTGGCCTCGGCCGTGTCGGCCGCCGGCTCGTCCGACCCGGCAAACATGAACCAGGCACCGGCCCCGCCGCCACCCAGGAGGATGACGACCAGGGCGACTATCATGATCAGCTTCTTTTTCTTGGCCGCCGCCGGGTCCTTCAGCGTCAGTTCGTTATCGTCTGCCATCCCTTGTCCACCCTAGTCTCAAACTTGTTCGGTATCATAAACTTACTCGGGCAGTCATCAAGCATAGAAATCAATTCCGGCATCGTTTGTCGATTCCACCAGCAGACTCAGGGTGCGGGCCCTGCCCTCCCCCTCCGACTGGTCGCCACCGGCAAAGCCTCCCCCTTGCTGACCCTGACCGCCGAAGCCAGACTGGCCCTGTGATGACGGCTGTCCCTGCTGCTGTTGCCCCTGCTGCTGCGCCTGTTGTTGCACCACTGTCTGACCGAGCTGGATCCCCTGCCCCGCCAGCATGTCCCGCAGCCTGGGCATGGCCTGCTCCAGCATCTCCCGGGTCTGGCCATGCTGCACCACGAAGTGGACGCTGGCCTGGCTGGAGGCATCCAGCTGGATTTGGATCTTCATCTTGCCAAGGCCCAGGGGGTCTAGCTGGATCTCTGCCTGCTGCAGCTTGTCCGCCAGCATCAGGTTTACCTTCTGGTGCAACTGGGCTGGCGCCTCCGGGGTGGCCAGCTTGAGGTGCGGCAGGCTCTGGGGCTCCCGCCGCGCGCTCACCTCGGCCGCCGGCTTGCCATCGCTGGTCTGGGCATGCTGCAACGGCTGACTTCCCTCGCTCGATTCGGTTCCTTTGACCTCGAGCCCGAGCTGCTTGCCCAGCTCATCGAGCCTGGATTTCTGCGCCGCCGGCTTGAGGTCCACGGCGGCTCCGACGGCCACCGCGGGTTCGGCCTCCATCTGCTGGATGCCGGCCGAGAGCGCCGTCAACGAGGCTTGCGGCCCCTGGGACTCGTGACGCGCCAGCGTCTGCTGGGGCGCCGTCAGCACGGGATCCGGGCTGGATGGAGCGGGCTGGGGAGTGGTGCCACTGGCCGCCGTCTCGGCTCTGGGGGCTGCGCCTGGCTTGGCCTCCCGGGCGTCACCAGCCGGGCTCGCCTTGTCGCCCTCGCCACCGGCAGTGCCAGGTTCTGGCGTGGCCTGCGCCGCGCCCTGGGGCTCCACCCTGACCACGCCGGCGTCGAAGGCCCTGGCGGTGGTTGCGGAGGCCGCGCTGATCTGTTCGTCATGGGAAACTGGCCCGGACGGCTGCCCGCCCGCCACCGAGCCCTGACTCGCCGGCACAGGGGGGGCTTCACCGGCTACCACCTTGGCAAGCAGGGCCGCCCGCGCCTCGCCTGACAAGGGTTCAGTCGCCACAGCGGCCGCCGGCTGACCGGCCTTGGGGGCCGCCGTGTTGTGTTCGGCAGTGGCCTGCTCGCTCTCTTGCGGCTCCGAGGGCTGGCCCTTGCCTGCGGCGACGGGTGCCTTGCCAGCGGCGAGCCCGCTCTCTTCATTTTCAAGGGGGAGCGCCTCTGCGCCCTGCCCATCGACCGCCACCGGCACCGGCAAGGCAGGCGCCGCCCCCGCCATCACAGGCCCCGCGGCCTGTGCCACGGGATGCGACTCGGGCGGCAAGTCATTGCCGTCGACGGTCGCCGTCACCTCCTGGGGGGGCAAGGCAGGGGGCACCACCAGGCTGACATCCTGCCTGAGGGAGGCCTGCAGCTGCTGCAGAAAATCCTCGGGGGGAAGCTCGGTCTCCTCAGAGGGCGCCTTGCTGGCCGCCTCCTGACTGCCCGTTGCCTCGGCAGACGCCAAAGATTTGGCATCCGGGGTGGCCGCAGCCAGGGCGTCGTCACCCCCTTGACTGGTCGATGGCTCCTGGCCCAGCAGCTGGGCCCTGGCCATGGCATCGGCAAATGCGGCCTTGCCGTCCGCCAGCGACAGATCCTTTCCTTCCCCCCCGGCGAGGAGCGAGGGCGACAGGGCGCCGTCGGCAGGGACTGCCTGGCTGGGCGCTAGGGTTAACTGGGTCTGTATCATGCTGGGATCCCTGACGACAATCCTGTGATGACCGCACATCCAGGGGCGGAGGCGGCGTCTTAGCCTGTGTTGGCAATAGAAAGCAAGTTACAGGCCAGAATGGTGATAGCGTCGCAGTATGGCGTAATCGTCCAGCATCTTCTGCTCCTGACGCTGGGCCTTCAGCTGCGCTCGTCCAGCCTGCTTCTCGAGCAGCAGCTCGACGGCCTTACGCCGCTGCTGGGCTTCGAGCCACTGGGTACGGCACTGGGCCAGCGCCTCGCGCACCTGCAGCACCCCTTGGTACTGCTGGGTCGCCGCATTTTCCAGCTTGTTGATGAAGGCGTGATACTGGCTGTTCTGCTGGGGCGTGATCCCCTGCAGGCCGCGATCCGTCCACTGCTGGTGATAGATCTGGCGGTACTGGTTGAGGGCGTTTTGCTGATCCATGAACAGCTTGAGATCCTGCTGGGCCTTGGCCAGCGCCATGGCGGCCTGCTGTTCGGCCTCCAGCAGCCGGCCCGCCAGCAACGTCAATCCTTTACTCATAAGGGCTCTCCACCGGTTAACGCATCAGCGGCATGGCCACCAGCTGCAGGGATTGCAGGCCTTCGTCGTAGTGAATGACCTCGCGCATCTTCTGCTGCAAGAACTGATCCAGATAGGGTTTCTGGATGATGGCCCTGTCGATGCGCGGATCCGATCCCTGGCTGTAGGCGCCTATGGTGATAAGATCCCGGTTCTGCTGATAGAGGGAGTAGAACTGCTTGAAGGCGCGCGCCAGCTCCATATGCTCAGGTGAGGTCACCATGGGCATGACCCGGCTGATGGATTTTTCGATGTCGATGGCCGGGTAGTGGCCCGCATCCGCCAGCTCCCGTGCCAGCACTATGTGGCCATCCAGGATGGCCCGCGCCGCGTCGGCGATGGGATCCTGCAGATCGTCCCCCTCCGTCAGCACGGTGAAAAAGGCCGTGATGGAGCCCTGGCCGTCGCTGCCGTTGCCGGCCCGCTCCACCAGCGCCGGCAATTTGGCAAACACCGAGGGGGGGTAGCCCTTGGTGGCCGGCGGCTCCCCCACCGCCAGGGCGATCTCGCGCTGGGCCTGGGCGTAGCGGGTGAGGGAGTCCATCAGCAGCAGCACGTTGAGCCCCTGTTCGCGGAAATACTCGGCGATGGCGAGCGCCGTCTCGCACCCCTTGAGCCGCATCAGCGGCGAGGCATCGGCCGGCGCCGCCACCACCACGGCGCGCTCGCGCCCCTCGGCGCCGAGGATCTCCTCGATGAACTCCTTCACCTCCCGGCCCCGCTCGCCGATGAGGCCCACCACCACCACGTCCGCCACCGAGCCACGGGTCATCATGCCGAGCAGCACCGACTTGCCGACCCCGGAGCCGGCAAACAGCCCCATCCGCTGACCCCGTCCCACGGTGAGCACGGCGTTGATGGCGCGCACCCCCACGTCCATGGGCTCATGGATGGGGCGACGGGCCAGGGGGTTGATGCGATGCTGGGCGAACTGCACCGTCTGGGAGGAGATGATGGGGCCCAGCCCGTCCAGGGGCTGGCCTATGCCGTCTATGACCCGGCCGAGCAGGTTCATGCCCACGGGGATGCCGTGATCCTCGGTGATGGGCACCACACGGGCGCCGGGAATGACCCCCTTGAGCTGCTCGCTCGGCATCAGAAACAGCCGATCGCCGGAGAAGCCCACCACTTCGGCCTCCAGCACGCCGTCCTGGGTGTCGATGCGGCAGAGGGCACCGATGGCGGCGCGGCAGCCGATGGCTTCCAGGGTCAGCCCCACCACCCGGGTGAGTTTGCCCGCCACCGGCGGTATGGGAGCGAGATCGCGGACCCGGTAGCCTTGCAGTCGACTGAGCAGGGATGCGGTCATCGCGCCTCCAGAGAGAAAGGGGAAAGAGTGTCAGCCGGCATTGCCGCGAAGGGAGAGAGTGCGCAGCAGCCTGGCTCCCCTGTGCCTGACCGGAAAAGGGTGTCAGCCAGCATTGTCACGAAGGGAAAGGGTGCGCAGCAGCCTGGCTCCCCTGTGCCTGACCGGAAAAGAGTGTCAGCCAGCATTGCCGCGAAGGGAGAGGGGGCGAAGCAGCCTGGCTTCCCCTTGCCTGACCGGAAAAGGGTGTCAGCCGGCATTGTCACGAAGGAAGTTGCGCAGCAGTTGCTCGATGCGCCCCGAGAGGGTCAGATCGATGCTGGAGAGTTCGGTGGCCAGCTGCAGATCCCCCGGGGAGAGGGTGGGATCGCTTTGCAGCCGCCAGTGACGCCGGGCACACTCCTCGGCGCCGAAGGCCTGCTCGACCCGGGCCACATCGTCCGGGTGCAGCATCAGGGTGACCCCCTGCTCGGCGGCGGGCAGCAGGGCAAGGCCCTGCTTGAGGGCCTCGAGCAGCAGTCTTGGGGAGGTCTCGGCCTCGTGGCGAATGAGGGCGCGGGCGAGTTGCTGGACCAGCGTGATGAGCTGCTGTTCCACGGCGCCATCCAGCTCCTGGAGCGGATTGGCGAGGCGGGCGGCGAGCCCCTGCCAGTGGGCAATCTCCTGCTCCACCTGGTCGCGGCCCAGGGCCAGCCCCTCTTCGCGACCCTGCTCCAGACCCGCCTGATGGCCCTGCTGCAAGCCTTCCAGCTTGCCCTCTTCGAGCCCCTTGGCAAAGCCGGCCTCCCGCCCCTCGGCCATCCCCTCTTCCCAGGCGGCCTGGCGGATTGCCTCCACCTCTTCGGCGGTGATGCTGGGGGTGGGCTCCTCCGGCTGCTCTTCTGGCGGCATCTCGTCCGCCTGCTCTTGGCGATACCAGTCAGGGCCGAGCCCCAGGGCATTGCTCTGGATCTCGGATTCGACCTCCATCTCGGGCCAGCCCCAGGCCTCCACCCGGGTCTCGTCCGTCTCGGGTCTGACATAACCCCGCAGCTTGCTGTTCTTGTTATTCATGTGCGAAAGACACTCCTGGCGTGCCGGACGAAGGGGGCGACATCATCGCACATTCCATTGCCCATGGCTTAGAGGAACTCTTCGCCACCGCCGGCCCCCAGCATGATCTCGCCCGCGTCCGCCAGACGGCGTGCCGTGGAGAGGATCTCCTTCTGGGCGGCTTCCACCTCGGAGACCCGGATCGGCCCCATGGCCTCCAGGTCGTCCGCCAGCATCTCGGCGGCCCGCTTGGACATGTTCTTGAACACCTTCTCGCGCATCTGATCGTCCGAGCCCTTGAGGGCCCGTTGCAGCAGATCCCCGGGCACTTCCCGCAGCAGGGTCTGGATGCCCCGATCGTCCACGTCGATGAGGTTCTCGAACACGAACATCAAGTCCTGGATCTGCTGGCTCATCTCCTCGTCCGACTCGCGGATGGAGTCCATCAGCTGGCCTTCGATGTTGGTGTCCAGGTAGTTCATGATGTTGGCGGCCGCCTTGAGGCCACCCATCTTGGCCGCCTGGGCACCGGCCGCACCGGCGAACTGCTTCTCCATGATGTCGTTGAGCTCTTGCAGCGCCGCCGGTTGCACCTCTTCGAGGTTGGCGATACGCATCACCAAGTCGAGGCGCACCTGCTCCGGGAACTGGCTCAATATCTCGGCGGATTGCTCCGGCTCCAGATAGGAGAGCACTATGGTCTGGATCTGCGGGTGCTCGTTCTGGATGATGCTGGCCACCTGGCGGGCATCCATCCACTTGAGGGAGTCGAGGCCGCGGGCGCCGGATCCCAGGATGATCTGATCCACCAGGTTGCTGGCCTTGTCCTCCCCGAGCGCCGCCACCAGGGCCTTGCGCACGAAGTCTTCGCTGCCGATGCCGATGTTGGTGTATTTCTGGATGTCGTCGATAAATTGACGATGCACCGCCGCCACCCGGTCGTGACTGAAATCCGACATGGAGGCCATGGACATACCGAGCCGCTGCACCTGCTTGGGCTCGAGGTGGCGGAAGATCTGGGCGGCATCCTCCTCGTTGAGGCTCAGCATCAGCACCGCCGCCATCTCCATCCCGCCCATCTGATCCAGGATCTGGCGCTGGCTTTCGGTGATGTCGTTACCGGTGACTTGGTTTTTCTTCTCTTCAGGCATCTCGGTTCGTTACCCATTCTTTGATGACCTGAGCGGCCAGGTCTGGTTCATTCGCTACCAAGGCGCGTACGGCCTTGAGCAGGTCCTCGTCACGGTGCAAGTCAGGCAGCTTGAGCTGGCCATCCCGCAGGCCGAACACCGGCTCGGCCTCGGCCTGGGCCGCCAGCAGGCTCAGCTCGTCGTCGCCACCCAGCACGGTGTGGTTGTCGAAGTCCAGCTCCCCTTCCGGCTTGGCATCCGGGTAGAGCAGGCGTTTGAGCATGGGCCGCACCACGGTGACGATGAGCACTATGATGACCAGCACCGAGGCGGCGATGCGCACCGCGCGCCAGAACCAGGGCTGCTCGTAGATAGGCATGTCGGCCACGGCTTCCAGCTCGGGGCGGTTGAACGGAATGGCAACCACCTCCAGGGTATCTCCCCGGGTCACGTCAAAGCCGAGGCCGCCGCTCAGTAGACGGCGCAAGGTATCGAGCTCGGCCTGGCTGCGGGGCTCGCGAGTGACGGCCCCCTCAGCACCGGGAGTGGCCTTGTAATCCACCGCCACCGACACCGTCATGCGGCGGATGCCGCCCTGCTGGCGCCGGATGTGGCTGACGGTAGTGTCCAGTTCGAAGTTGCGGGTCGCCTCCTTGCGGGAGCGGCCGGAAGAGCCGGTTCCCCCTTCAGCGCCGGCGGCCTGTTCGGGAATGCTGGAGGCGGCGGGGGGCTGATTGGTGAGCGCACCAGGCACGCCGCCATTGCTGCCATTGGCGCTGTTCTCTTCCACCGTCATCTCGGAGCGCACCGCAGGCAGGTCAGGATTGTAGGTCTTGCGGGTCTGCTCCTGCTGGGAGAAGTCGAGGGAAAGATCCACCTCGGCGGTATAGTTGTCGGCTCCCAGCACCGGGATCAGGATGGCGTCAATTTTTTGTTTGTATTCCAGCTCCTGCTTCTGCTGCATCGCAAACTCCTTGCGAGTCTGGGCAGAGAGCGGGTCTTGCGAGCCGGAGTTGAGCAGGCGGCCGTTCTGATCGGTCACGGTGACGCGGGTCGGCTCAAGGCCGTGCACGGCGGAGGCGACCATGTCGACGATGGAGTCCACCTCCCCCTGGCCCAGGGCAGCCCCTTTCAGGCTCAGCACGACGGTGGCGCTCGGCTTGCGCTCGTTGCGGGCGAACACGTTGTCTTTCGGGATGGCCAGCAGCACCTGGGCCTTGGCGACGTTCTGGAACTGCTCGATGGCGCTCGCCAGCTGGCGCTCGCGGCTCAGTTTCAGACGCTCGCTCTCCATGCGCTGGCTGACCCCGAAGCTGGAGTCCTTGAGCAGTATGGCTTCGCCGTCGTTGCTGGCCTCGCTGCTGCTGGCGAGGCCGGCGCGGGTCAGGCGCAACCGGATGTCCGCATAATTCTCGGCACTGACCAGCACGCTCTTGCCTTCGACCTGATAGGGGATCTTCTGCTGATCCAGGTAATCCAGGGTGGAGACCAGCTCCTGGGTGTTGAAGGTGCCGAGGGGACGCATCTCCGGCTCCTTGCCCCACAAGAGGATGAAGACGGCGATGGCCAGACAGATGGTCAACCCCAGGATCAGGGTGATCTGCCGCAACACATCGGTGTTGGACAAGAAGCCCAGGGCCGAGCTCTTCTGCTCGTGCTCATCGAGGGCGGCAGCCCCCTCGTTGTTCATCAGCAGATCGCCGTTTGGATCGTTAGCCACTCTTCAGGTCCTTATTGCTGACATCTTCGTGATGCTCGGTCGCCATGGGGCCGAGTTATACCGGCATGTTCATGATGGTCTTGTAGGCATCGACCATCTTGTTGCGCACCTGCACCGTCGCCTCGAAGGCGATGGAGGATTTCTGCCCGGCGATCATCACCTCGGACAGGTCCACCGACTTGTCGCCCATATCGAACCGGGTACGCAGATCGTTGGCGCTGCCCTGCAACTCGTTGACGTTGTCCAGGGCTTGCTGCAGCATCTGACCGAAATCCGAGTTGACCGGACGACCGGGCTGGGTCAGCGGCGTGGCACCGGCTTCGACCTTGAGTGCCTGCATCTCTTGCATCAGGCTGCTTGCGCTAATTTCCATCTTCCCTTCCCAGACAAATCATTGACACTGGCAAGCCTTAAGCAATTAGAGTGCCAAAAGGGAAGAGGGACTGGCCGCCGGCGCCAAGGGGCAGCCACAAGCAGGCCCCCTGGCCCCGGCTCATGTCACCCCAGCACCAGCTTCAGATAACCGAGATGCAGATCTCGGTGCTCGTCCGCTGGCAGCTTGACCAGCACCTCGTCGTGCAGGAAGCGCGCCTTCTCGGTGGCCTGCTCAGGGGCCACCAGGCCCACCTCCACCAGCCTGGCGACAATGGCCAGCGCCAGAGCCATGGTCGCCTCGTCCGCCCGTCCCCAGCCGAAGACGCCCCCCTCAGCCGCCCCTTCCGCCAGGGGTGCGACCTCATCGCCATTGACCCAGAGGACCATGGGACTGCCCTCCTGCAGCCGCAGATAGATACTCTGCCGCTCCCACTCCCGGCGCCGGTCCACGGCAGATTCAGATGCTTGGGTCATGCCACTCTCCTTGTTCAACGACTGTGTCTTGCTTGCGCCCATGAAAAAGAGGGCCGAAGGCCCCCTTTTTACTGCAAGTCACGTCATTTAAACAGGCAGTATTTCAACATGATAAAAGAAAAATACCGGATCGCTGCCAGGGACCTTCGTCACTTGTTCAGATCCTCATCAAGCCAGTATTTGGAACCCGAGATATTGGCATCGAGCAGCAGCCCCTTCTCCCCGATCTGGTAGATGGCCATGCCGCCATTGTACTTGGCGGTCAGCTCGGCACTCTCCTTGCCGGCCACGGCCCCCACTTCGGAGGTGGCCTCCCAGCCCTTGTTGACGAAGGCATCGAACCTGGCCTTGTCTTCAAACAGCACCACCTGCTGGTAGAACTTGCCCCCCATGCCGGCGGCCAGCCCGGCGCCAAACATCTTCATATAGGTGTGCTTGCCCGTCTTGCGATTGATGGCAACCCCGGATCCCTGGTTGGTGTGCACCATCAGGGAGAACTTGCGCGAGTCGAACACCGCATAGCCATAGGCCTTGTCAAACAGCAGCTTGGCGGAGGGTTGCTCGTTGAACAGCCGTACCAGGGCGGTATCGGCCATGGTATCCAGGGCGGTTCTGGCCTCGGCGGGGGTCTTGGGCTCCAGCATGGTGTCGAGCTTCTTGTCGGCGGCCGTCAACCACTCCTTGCCGGTGGCGGCGCTCTCTTCCGTCCAGGCGCCCGCCTTGTTGTAGGCATCGGCTCCCCAGGTGGAGACAGACTCCCAGGTCGCCTTGGAGAAGTCGGTGATCCCCTGCCAGGCTTCCTTGCTGGTGTCGCTCACCGCGGTGCCAAGCTCGGAGGCCGCTTCCTTCAATTTCGCCCAGTCGGCATGGCTGGGGCCAGATGCAAGTGCCAGGACGGCGGCAATCAACCAGGATCGGCTCTTCATTGTGTGCTCCTTTAATATCCCATCAGCGGACATGTCACCCTATCAGATTTAAGACTACTCAAAGAAGTCCTGAGTGCCTGTCCCCTCCAGCGAGTCAACCTGGGCCAGGCTCCCCCGGCAGCGAGGGGACGGCGACTGTGCCCTCATGAGCGGGCACAGCCTCCCTGACGGCAAGGGACAAAAGCTGACCGTAAATATTGTTCGGCCTGACAACCTCGGTTGTATAGTTTTTGGTTAGCCATTCCGGTAAAATCCGCGCCCTTGAATAAGAGCCACCTAAGAGTGATTGAGCGATGTCCAACACAAAACAGGCCCCCAAAGTAGGATTCGTCTCCTTGGGTTGCCCCAAAAATCTGGTCGATTCCGAGCGCATCCTGACCCAGCTGCGTACCGAAGGGTACGATGTGGTGCCCAGCTATGACGATGCGGAGCTGGTGGTGGTCAACACCTGCGGCTTCATCGACAGCGCGGTACAGGAGTCGCTGGAAGCCATCGGCGAGGCTCTGGCCGAAAACGGCAAGGTGATAGTCACCGGCTGCCTCGGCGCCAAAGAGAACCAGATCCGCGAGATCCACCCCAAGGTGCTCGAGATCACCGGCCCCCACGCCTATGAAGAGGTGCTGGGCCACGTTCACAAGTACGTGGAGAAGCCGACCCACAACCCCTTTACCAGCCTGGTGCCGGCCCACGGCGTCAAGCTGACACCCCGTCACTACGCCTATCTCAAGATCTCCGAGGGCTGCAACCACCGCTGCACCTTCTGCATCATCCCCTCCATGCGCGGGGATCTGGTGAGCCGTCCCATCGGCGAGGTACTGGCCGAGGCCAAGCGCCTGAAAGAGGCCGGCGTGAAGGAGATCCTGGTGATCTCCCAGGACACCTCCGCCTACGGCGTGGACGTCAAGCACCGCACCGGTTTCTACGACGGCATGCCGGTCAAGACCAGCATGGTCGCCCTGTGCGAGGAGCTGGCCAAGCTCGACATCTGGGTGCGCCTGCACTACGTCTACCCCTATCCCCACGTGGATGACGTCATCCCGCTGATGCGCGACGGCAAGGTACTGCCCTACCTGGACATTCCGCTGCAACACGCCAGCCCGCGCATCCTCAAGCTGATGAAGCGCCCGGGTACCGTCGAGCGCACCCTGGAGCGCATCCAGAAGTGGCGCGAGATCTGCCCCGAGATCACCCTGCGCTCCACCTTCATCGTCGGCTTCCCCGGCGAGACCGAAGAAGAGTTCCAGATGCTGCTGGACTTCATCGACAAGGCTGAGCTGGACCGCGTTGGCTGCTTCAAATACAGCCCGGTCGAGGGCGCCAAGGCCAACGAGCTGCCGGATCCTGTGCCGGAAGAGGTCCAGGAAGAGCGTTTCCAGCGCTTCATGGAGCTGCAGCAACAGGTCTCCGTTCGCAAGCTGGCCCGCAAGGTCGGCAAGGAGATGACAGTGCTGATCGACGAAGTGGACGAAGAGGGCGCCACCGGTCGCTCCTTCGCCGATGCCCCCGAGATCGACGGCCTGGTCTACCTGAACGGTGAAACCGGCCTCAAGCCCGGCGACATGGTCAAGGTCCGCATCGACGAAGCGGACGAATACGATCTGTGGGCCAGCCTGATAGGCTAAGTCCGCAGTTCATGATGGCGCCTGCCCGGCAGGCGCCAATAAAAAAGCCAGTCAGTGACCCTGACTGGCTTTTTTATTGGTAGCACCGATAGGTTATGCGCGCTGAAGCGGGGCGCACGCTGCTGCACCTGGCATCACTCGGTCAGCGCTTCTGACGAGGGCGAGAGGCCGGTATCCGCCACCATCACCAGAACATGAAGGCCTTTGTAATGGACCTCCTCAAGGGCCTTGAAACCATGGCGGCAATAAACGCCACCGCTCAGGTTCTCGGTTTGCAAGTACAGCTTGCTGATCCCCGCCCTGCGGGCACGGCTGAGGATCTCTGTTACCAGCAAGGAGGCGACCCCCTGCCCGCGTGCTTTTTCAACGACATATACCCCACCCAACCAATGTTCGTACTCGGGAAACATCGCCATTTCGCGGATCTTGAGCTCGGCAGCCCCCACCCATTCACCGGCCAGGCGGGCCAGTACCATCAGCGGAGCCCGGTCGACCTGGGTGGCCGCCGTGACCTTGGCCAGCACCTGCTCTTGAGTGCAGCGACCACTGTCGCGGCACCATTCGTCAAAATACCATGAGGCAACCACGCCTGCGGCAGATGGCTCATTAGCCAGTAACAACAACTCCATAAAGCCTCTTTTGCGTATGACCCCTGACCGGCTGGGGAAGGATGAACACGACGAGGCGAAACCCAGGGTCGCACCCGCGAGCGGCGGCCTCGCCAGCAGCTAGGCTCCGAGACCGGCATGCTCTAGACAAGGTTATCGAATGGATACCATAACCAGCCAGGGAGTGGAAGGGGTCGGGAGCCAAGGCGCACTTTCCCGCCATGACCCAGCAACCGGTCTGCAGCTGACGTGGCAGACTGGCCGGGGTGAAGGTAAAAATGGTCTTGGCCTGCGACTTCATCGACAAGGTGGAGCTGGACAGGGTTGGCTGCTTCAAATACAGCCCGGTCGAGGGTGCCAAGGCCAACGAGCAGCCGGATCCTGTGCCGGAAGAGGTCCAGGAAGAGCGTTTCCAGCGCTTCATGGAGCTGCAGCAACAGGTCTCCGTTTGCAAGCTGGCCCGCAAGGTCGGTAAGGAGATGACAGTGCTGATCGACGAGGTGGACGAAGAGGGCGCCACCGGCCGCTCCTTCGCCGACGCCCCCGAGATCGACGGCCTGGTCTACCTGAACGGTGAAACCGATCTGAAGCCAGGCGATCTCGTCAAGGTCCGCATCGACGAGGCGGACGAGTACGACCTGTGGGCCAGCCTGGTCAACTAATCCGCCAACGGATGTGACACCCTAAGCCAGTCAGTGAATGCTGACTGGCTTTTTAATTGCCAGCAAGCCACCTGCGCTAAACACCCTCGGCAGCCGGCACCGGCTCCTTCTGCAAGAGGGAGGCCGCCTGCCATCACCCGACTCACCGGGAGATGCCCCCTTAGTGAGCCAGCGCACAGTTCTGCCCCGCCCCCAGGTTCGCTTGTTTCAAGCTCAAAAAAAAGCCACTGAAGGGGCGCAAAAACGAGCACGATCCACTTCACACTATCGTCTTTGAATTGTCATAAAGGGTGACTTGGTACTTTGTGAGAATTAATGCAACTGTATAATTTAAAAGGATTAAAAATAGAGTTTGACGATAATGACGAGAGAGTGCGAGTTTTTACGATATCGACGAAATGAAGAGTTGTTGTTTTCCTGTTAACTCTGCTTTTCTAAGGGCGTTGGATGACACAACTACAAGGGTGCAAAACCTGACCAACATTGAGGGCCGGCATCCAAGCATGGGATCCGGTGCTCCATTCCAAAACCATGGAAGACCAATAAGAAAGGAAAAAATATGCTTGCCAAAGTATCCAAAATCGCTACCTCAGTCATGCTGGGAACCCTGATGCTCGCCGGTACCGCCGGCACTGCCATGGCCGCCGAGAACAAGACGGTGCTGACCCTGGTCGCGCAACAGGAGACCGCATGGGTCAAGAACTTCAACCCCTTCCTGCAGGCCGGTCTGCTGCACACCACCCGTCACTTCATCTATGAGCCGCTGGTGATCTTCAACGATATGCAGGGTGGCAAACCCGTCTATCGTCTGGCCACCAACTATGCCTTCAGCGATGACCTGAAGTCGGTCACCTTTGACCTGCGCGAAGGGGTCAAGTGGTCCGATGGTGAAGCCTTCACCGCCGACGACATCCTCTTCTCCTTCAACCTGGTCAAGGCCAACAAGGCACTGGACGAGCGCTCCATCTGGACTCAGATCAAGGGTGTCGAGAAGCTGGGTGAGCACAAGGTCAAATTCGACCTGGCCGAGGTCAACACCAACGTGGTGAACGACCTGGTGCTGGTGCCAATCGTCCCCGAGCATCAGTGGAAGTCGGTAAAAGACCCGGTTGCCTTCACCAACGACAAGCCGGTCGGCACAGGTCCCTTCACCGAAGTGGACAACTTCTCCGCCCAGCTCTATACCCAGTGCCGCAACCCGCACTACTGGGACAACGCCAACCTCGCCATCGACTGCCTGCGCATGCCGCAGATGGCCACCAACGACCAGGTACTGGCTGCCGTCATGAAGGGTGACGTGGACTGGTTCGGCTCCTTCGTACCGGACATCGAGCGCCTCTACGTCGGCAACGATCCCAAGAACAACAAGTACTGGTTCCCGGCCTCCGGCACGGTGGCGTTCAACGTCAACTTCCAGAGCAAGAACCCGGGCAATAACGAAGCCTTCAACGACATCAACTTCCGCCGCGCCTTCTCCATGGCGATGGACCGCCAGTCCATGGTGGACATCGCAGGCTACGGCTACCCGACCGTCAACGAATACCCGTCGGGTCTGGGCAAGGCATTCGCCTCCTGGGACAACCCGGAAGTCGAGAAGAAATACGGCAAATACAACAAGTTCGATCTGGAAGGTGCCAAGGCACTGCTGAAGGAAGCGGGCTACAAGGACTGTGACGGCGACAAGTTCCTCGACACCCCGAGCTGCAAGAAGATCGAGTTCAAGGTGCTGGTACCGAACGGCTGGACCGACTGGGTCAACACAGTCCAGATCGGGGTCGAAGGCCTGCAGGCCCTGGGCCTGAACGCCAAGACCTCCACCCCGGAAGCCACCGTCTGGACCGAGAACCTGATCACCGGTGACTTCGACGTCGCCCTGCAGGGTTACTTTGCCGGTGCCAACCCGCACAAGTACTTCGAGACCGCCTTCCACTCCCGCAACATGGGTGAGCGCGGCAACCGCTTCGCGGCGCCCCGTTACAAGGATCCCGAGCTCGACAAGCTGATCGATGACTTCACCCAGACCGCCGATGCGGCCAAGCAGAAGGAGATCATGTTTGCCATCCAGGAGCGCGTCGGGGCCAACCAGACCATCATCCCGGTGTTCAACAACCCGACCTGGTACGAATACAGCACCAAGCGCTTCAATGGCTGGTTCAGTGCCGACAACCCGGTCGCCAAGCCGCAGGTACACCCGGACACCCCGGAGCGTCTGCTGCACGTGTTGTCACTCAAGCCAAACAGCTAATCACCTCGGCCCCCTGCGGGGGGCCTCTTTCCCCGCCATGTCTTCCATCCCCCGTCTTTGCCGGGGTTGGGGGAGCTTTGCCCGGCGCGGGGCAGGCTTGCAGTAAAAGGTATCACCATGGGATTTATACTTAGACGCTTCTCCTTCTATCTGGTCGCCTTCCTGGTGGCCGCCACCATCAACTTCCTGCTGCCCAGAGCCATGCCCGGAGATCCCGTCTCCGTCATGTTCGCCCGGGCCGGCGCCATGATGGAACCTGCCGCCCTCGAGGCCCTCAAGGCCACCTTCGGGTTCGTTGACGGTCCCATCACCACCCAGTTTCTCGCCTATGTGAAGAGTGTCTTCACCTGGGATCTCGGCACCTCGGTGCGCTACTACCCCCAACCGGTCGCCGACGTGCTCGGTCGCGCCATCGGCTGGACCCTGTTCCTGGTGGGCACCTCCACCATTCTGAGCTTCTCCATCGGCTCCATCGTCGGCATCTTCGCCGCCTGGTACCGGGGGGGACGCATGGACAGCATCCTCTCCCCGCTCACCCTGGTGATGCAGGCCATTCCCCCCGTGGTGGTCTCCCTGCTCGCCCTGTTCCTGTTCGGGGTCAGCCTCGGCTGGCTGCCCATCGGCTACGCCTACAGCCCGGAGATCACCGCCGATTTCGGCTGGGAACACATCAAGAGCATCATGCTGCACGCCATCATGCCAGTGGGCACCCTGGCCATGGTGCAGGTGGGGGGCTTCCTCATCACCATGCGCAACAACATGATCAACCTGCTCGGCGAGGACTACATCACCATGGCCAAGGCCAAGGGGCTCTCCAGCAACAGGGTCATCTTCAACTACGGCGCCCGCAACGCCGTGCTGCCCAGCGTCACCGCCCTCTCCATGGCGCTCGGCTTCGTCATCGGCGGCTCCCTCATTACCGAGGTGATCTTCAACTATCCGGGTCTCGGATTGACCCTCTATCAGGGCATCCTGGCCCGCGACTACCCGCTCATTCAGGGGCAACTGCTCATCATGACCATCACCATGCTCAGCTTCAACTTCCTGGCGGACGTGCTCTATGTCTTCCTGGATCCCCGTCTGCGTACAGGAGGCAAATAAGATGCGTATGCCGACCATCCTCAAGATCCTGCTGGGCAACAAGAAGGCGGCCTTCGGCCTCGCCATCGTGGTCACCTTCGTGCTGATGGCCCTGTTTGCCCCGCTGCTCGCCAGCAACGAGCCCACCAAGCGGGTCGCCCGCCCCCACCAGCCCCCCAGCGTGGAGCTGGTGATGGGATCCAACCGCATGGGCCACGATCTCTGGGCCCAGTTCACCAGTGGTGCCCGCATCTCCCTGATGGTGGGCTTCGGGGCAGGCCTGCTGGTCTGCGCCCTCGCCATCGGCATCGGCATCACTGCCGGTTACTTCGGCGGCGTGGTGGACGAGTGCCTCACCTTCCTGATGAACGTGGTGCTGGTGATCCCCAACCTCCCTTTATTACTGGTGCTCGCGAGCTTTATCGGGGAGGCGTCACCGACGGTGATTGCGCTCATCATAGGCTTTACCTCCTGGGCCTATGGCGCCCGGGTGATCCGTGCCCAGACCCTGGCGCTGCGGGAGAAAGAGTTCGTCATCGCCGCCGAGGTGCTGGGGGAGCCGGCCTGGCGCATCATCCTGGTGGAGATACTGCCCAACCTCATCTCCATCATCGGCGTGAGCTTCATCGGCTCCATCATCTACGCCATCGTCACCGAGGCGACCCTGGAGTTCCTGGGGCTCGGTGATCCCACCGTGGTCAGCTGGGGCATCATGCTCTACAACGCCCAGACCTCCAGCGCCATCCTGGTAGGCGCCTGGTGGGAGATACTGGCCCCCTGCTTCGCCATCGCCACCCTGGGGGCGGGCCTGGCCATGCTCAACTTCGCCATCGACGAGATAGCCAACCCGCAACTGCGCTCTCACAAGGGCCTGCGCCGCTGGAAACAGCTCGCCGCCCCCGTCACCCCCATTGCCGCCCAGGAGAAGACAGCATGAGCTTGCAACAACCCCTGCTGTCGGTGCGCAACCTCTGCGTCGACTACATCACAGAGAGCGGCGACGTGCGCGCCGTCAATTCCGTCAGCTTTGACATCGCCCCCGGCGAAGTCTTCGGCCTCGCCGGCGAGTCCGGCTGCGGCAAGTCCACGGTCGCTTTCTCGGTGGCCCGGCTGCACAAGCCGCCCGCCTACATCAGCGGCGGCGAGATCCTGTTCAAGGGGGAGAACATCCTCGGCTTTGACGACGAGCGGCTGCGCAGCTACCGCTGGCGCCAGGCGAGCGTGGTGTTCCAGTCCGCCATGAATGCGCTCAACCCCGTGCTGCGCATGGAGGAGCAGTTCTGTGACGTACTGCTGGCCCACAACCCCGGCATGACCCGCTACGAGGCCATCAAGCGCGCCCAGGAGCTGCTGGAGATAGTCGACATCCACCCGAGCCGGCTCAAGGACTACCCGCACCAGTTCTCAGGCGGCATGCGCCAGCGGCTGGTGATCGCCATCGCCATGGCGCTCAACCCCGAGCTGCTCATCATGGATGAGCCCACCACGGCGCTGGATGTGGTGGTGCAGCGGGAGATACTGCAGAAGGTCTACGCCCTCAAGGCGAAGTTCAACTTCTCCATTCTCTTCATCACCCACGATCTCTCCCTCATGGTCGAGTTCTGCGATCGCATCGGCATCATGTATGCGGGGGAACTGGTGGAGGTGGCGCCGTCCAAGTCAATACTGACCGCCCCATTGCACCCCTACACCAAGGGACTCGGCAACTCCTTCCCGCCCCTGCACGGCCCGAAAACCGTGCTGGAGGGGATCCCCGGCACCCCGCTCAACCTGCTGGAGGTGCCGGTCGGCTGCCGCTTCCAGGCCCGCTGCGGCAAGGTGCACGCGCGCTGCCGCCAGGAATATACCCAGCTGGCCGAGATCCGGCCCGGGCAGCAGGCCGCCTGCCACCTCTATGACTCGGCCGAGGAATCCCTGAACCACCCCATCTATCTGGACAAGGCCGCTGGCTGTTAAGGATGTCTGTCATGCAAATCGCCCAAACCGACGCGCCCATCATCGAGGTCCAGCATCTCTACAAGGACTTCGCCGTCAACTCCAATGCCATCAAGAGCGGCAAGATGCGGGCCCTCTCCGACATCACCTTCAACCTGCACCGGGGCCGCGCCCTGGCGGTGGTGGGGGAGTCGGGCTCCGGCAAGAGCACCATCGCCAAGATCATCGCCAAGATGTACAAGCTCTCCAACGGCCGCATCCTCTACCGGGGCCGGGATCTGGAGGAGTTCAACAAGGGCACCGCCCTGCTGGACTATCGCCAGAGCGTGCAGATGGTGTGGCAGGATCCGTTCGGTTCATTGAATCCGACCCACACCATCTACCACCACATCGCCCGCCCCCTGCTGCTGCACAGCAAGGTGAGTGACAAGCGGGAGCTGCCTGACATGGTCTATGCCCTGCTGGAGAAAGTGGGGCTGACCCCGGCCAAGGCGACGGCGGCCAAGTATCCCCACCAGCTCTCCGGCGGCCAGCGCCAGCGGGTCAACATCGCCCGCAACCTGGCGGTGGAGGCGGAAGTGGTGCTGGCGGACGAGCCCACCTCCATGCTCGACGTCTCCATTCGCATCGGCATCCTCAACCTGATGGAGCAGATGAAGAACGAGCTCGGCGTCTCCATGCTCTACATCACCCACGACATCGCCACCGCCCGCTACGTGGCAGAAGATCTGGCGGTGATGTACGTGGGGCACATGGTGGAGTGGGGGGAGGTGGACGAGATACTGCACCATCCCCAGCACCCCTATACCCAGCTGCTCATCTCGGCGGTGCCCGACCCCGAGAAGAGCATCCACGCCGAGCTGGAGGGGGGCCGCAAGGGGGAGATACCGCTCTGGACCCCGGAATCCCGGGGCTGCCCCTTCGCCGGTCGCTGCCATCAGGCCATGGCGCGCTGCAAGGAGAGCCTGCCTCCCGTGACCCGGCTTGCCGACAACCACTTCGTGCGCTGCTACCTGCACGAATAAGCCAGCCCCCACGCCGGGGGCGGCCTTACCGGCCCGCGACACCTTCACCCGGGCCTCCTCGCGAGGCCCCTTCATTGCCCAGACCAGGGAGTAAAGCTGGATGGAACTCTTGATCAATCAGGTGGGTTACGAGTGTGACGGACACAAGATTGCCCTGCTGCAGACCGCCGCCGACGTGGAGATAAGCGGCCTGGTGCGACTGCGCCGCCTCCATGATGACCGCCTCCTGCTGGAGCTTCCTCTCCAGGCCGCAGGCCAGGTGCCCGGCTGGCAGGGGCGCGCTTACTGGCGCGCCGACTTCTCCGCCTTCAAGGAGTCCGGCCACTACCGGCTGGAGGCGATAACAGCACAAGGCATAGTCCGCTCCACCCGCTTCGCCATCGGTCAGGATCTGCTGACCGGCCGCTGCCTCTCCGATGTCATTCACTACTTCAAGGGGCAGCGCGCCAGCGGCACCTTCGATAGGGCCGACCGCAACGCCCGCCTGTTTGGCACCAACCGGCACAAGGATGTGCACGGGGGCTGGTTCGATGCCAGCGGCGACATGAGCAAGTACCTGAGCCACCTCTCCTACGCCAACTACCTCAATCCCCAGCAGACCCCACTGGTGGTGTGGAGCCTGCTCAAGAGCCGGGCGCTCCTGGCGACGCGCCGGGACATCGACGGGCTGAACCTCTGCAAGCGGCTCAGTGACGAGGGGCTGCACGGGGCGGATTTTCTCTGCCGGATGCAAGATGAGAGCGGCTTCTTCTACATGACACTGTTCGACAAGTGGAGCAAGGATCCCGAGCAGCGCGAGCTGTGCGCCTACGCCACCCAGCAGGGGCTCAAGTCCGCCAACTGGCAGGCGGGCTTTCGCCAGGGGGGCGGCATGGCCATCGCCGCCCTGGCCCGGGCCGCCCGCGAGCAGACCGGCGGCGATTTTGATACCAGCCACTATGCCGGGGCGGCCCGGCGCGGCTACCTGCACCTGCGCGAACACAACCTCGCCTACCTGGACGACGGTTGCGAGAACATCATAGACGACTACTGCGCCCTGCTGGCGGCGGTGGAGCTGACCCAAACCCTTGGCCGCGACTGGCTCGGGGAGGCAAGGGACAGGGCCAGCAGGCTCTGCGCCCGCCAGCGCCCCCACCCCGAGCTAGGCCACTACTGGAGTGCCAACGACGACGGCTCGCGTCCCTACTACCACGCCGCCGAGGCGGGTCTGCCGGTGCTGGCCCTGCTGGAATACCTGGGGGTCGAGCCGGATCAGGAGCGCCGCGCCCGGGTGAGTGCCGTGGTGCAGCAGGCGCTGGCCGCCGAGCTGGCCCTCGCCGCCCGGGCGGGCAACCCCTTCGCCCTGGCCCGCCAATATGTTAAGGGGGTCGACGAAGCCCCTCGCATCAGCTTCTTTATGCCCCACCACAACGAGTCCGGTTACTGGTGGCAGGGGGAGAACGCCCGGCTGGCCTCCCTCGCCGCCATGGCCTTCGCCGCGGCCCGCCACTTCCCCCAGCAGAGCGCACTCCTGATGACGTTCGGCCAGCGCCAGCTCGACTGGATCCTCGGACAGAACCCCTTCAACGCCTGCATGCTGGCGGGGCACGGCATCAACAACCCGAGCTACACCGCCGGTTATCCCAATGCACCCGGGGGGATCTGCAACGGCATCACCGCCGGGTTCGATGACGAGGCTGAGGTGGCCTTCATCCCGGAGGCGTACAAGGATAGGCTGGATCAGAACTGGCGCTGGGGGGAGCAGTGGATCCCCCACGGCGCCTGGTTTGCCCTGGCCATCAGCTGGCAGAGCACACAGGGGGCTAGTCATGATTGAGACGTACAAGGGCAGGCTCGATCATAACTGGCACTGGGGAGAGCAGCGGATCCTCCATGCAGTCGCCTGGTTTGCCCTGGCCATCAGCTGGCAGAGTGCGCCGGAGGCCCGTCATGATTGAGTATTGGGTCGGGGTCGATGGCGGGGGGACTCACACCCGCGCCCGCATTCGGGACAAGGGGGGCAGAGTGCTGGGAGAGGGGCGCGCCGCGGGCTCCAATCTGGAGCTCGGCATCCCCCTCGCCCACGCCAACGTGCAGGCGGCCATCGCCAGCGCCCGCCTTGCCGCCGGGCTTGGCATCGAGTGCGAACAGCGGATGGGGGTCGGGCTGGCGCTCGCCTCCGCCGAGCTGGCCGACTGCTACCACGCCCTGCTTAAGATGCCCTTCCCCTTCGCGAGCGTCAGGCTCACCTCCGACGCCTTCGGCGCCTGCCTCGGCGCCTTTGGTGGCCGCGAGGGGGCCATCCTCATCGCCGGCACAGGGTCCGCCGGGCTCATCTACCGCCATGGTCAGCTGCATAGCTGCTCAGGGCGCGGCTTCCCCATCTCGGATCTCGGCAGCGGCGCCTGGCTCGGGCTGCGCGCCATCCAGCAATCCCTGCTCTGCCACGACGGCATCCTGCCTCCCAGCCTGCTCGCCGTGCGCCTGCTCGATCACTTCAAGCGGGATCAGGCCGAGGTAGTGCGCTGGGCCGCCCGCGCCATTCCCGCCGACTATGGCCGCTTCGCCCCCTGGGTGTTCGACGCCGCCAGCGACGGAGACGAGCTCGCCAACCAGCTGCTGGATGAAACCTGCGCCCAGTTGCAGACCCTGCTGGAGGGCATGAGGCTGCTGGGAGCCGACCGCATCGCCCTGCTGGGCGGCGTCGGCATGCGCCTGGCCCCTCGCCTGGGGCACCTCAACCTGGTTCACCCGCAAGCCGATGCGCTGGAAGGTGCCATCCTGTTTGCCCAATCGGAGGCCTACCCATGCCTGCATCCTTGAGCCCTGTCGGGTGTGAACGATGCGCTGGAAAGGGCACAACCCCGTTTGCCCAATCGGAGGCCTACCCATGCCTGCATCCTTGAGCCCTATATGCCCAGCCGGACGCCTACCCATCCTGGCATCCCTGAGCCCTGTCCACGCCGGGCGATCTGCGGGAGAGGCTCCCATCTTGTTCACCCCATCAGAGGAATACCCATGTCTGCACCCCTGATCCATACCCAGATCGACCGTCGCGACGGTGAAGACGTCTGGTTCCGCTTCACCCTGAGCCAGCTCCCGGCCAGCCCCTGGAAGCTGCACTTCTGCCTGACCCGCCACATAGATCCCCAGTCGGTGGAGGGGGGCTCCCTGGTGCGCCAGAGCGGCAGCTACAAGGTACTGGTGCCCCATGAGGGGGTCAGCGAGCTGCGTTTTTGCTGCCGCAACACCCCCATCAAACGCTACTCCGATCTGCCCCAGGGCTTCTTTCTCAGCCTGACGGACCAAGGCGCTCAGGCCCAGCTGCAACCCGTGGTGCAGGTGGGCCAGGATCTCGGCCTGCCGCCGAGCCCGGCGGCGGCCCCCGATCTGCCCGAGGTGGAGCCCGCCAACGGCATAGTGCCCCAGCCGGCTCAGCTGCGGCTGCCGGAGGGCAACTTCCGCCTGGCCGAGCGGGCCCATGTCAGCGGCCCTGTCTCCCTCGCTCCCCTGCTGGCCCATTTCAACGAGCTGACGGGGCTTGCCCTGACTCAGGATCACGACGCCGAGATCCACCTGGTCGAGGCCCAGCTCCCGCCGGAGGCATACCAGCTCGTCATCACCCCCGAGGAGATCCGCATCCGGGCCGCCGGCGAGGCGGGCTGGCGCCACGGTCTGGTGACCCTGGCCCAGTGGGCCCTGCAACACGGGGAGAGCCTGCCCTGCCTCGAGGTGGAGGATGCACCGCGCTTCGGTTTTCGCGGCATCTTCCTCGACTGCGCCCGCCACTTCCACTCCATCGCCACCCTCAAGCGCCTGCTCAAGCAGATGAGCCTCTACAAGTTCAACCGTTTCCACTGGCACCTGACCGATGACGAGGGGTGGCGCCTCGAGATCAAGGCCTTCCCCCAGCTGACCGAGGTGGCGGCCTGGCGGGGACATGGCCTGGCGGTCGGTCCCCAGCTCAGCGGCGGCCCCGAGCCCTATGGCGGTTACTACACCCAGAGCGAGGTGCGCGAACTGGTGGCCTATGCCACCGGACTCGGCATCACCATCATCCCGGAGATAGACATCCCGGGTCACTGCCACGCGGCCATCAAGGCGCTGCCCGAGCTGCTGCGGGAAGAGGCGGACCACTCCCGCTACCTCTCGGTGCAATATTTTGACGACAACGTGCTCAACCCTGCCCTGCCCGGCACCTATCGCTTCCTGGAGGCGGTGATCGACGAGGTGTGCGCGCTCTTCCCCGGCACTCAGGTGCACATGGGGGGGGACGAGGTGCCGACCGGGGTCTGGACCGACAGCCCCGCCTGTCAACAGTTGATGGCCGAACAGGGCTACTCCGATTGCCGGGAGCTGCAGGGCCACCTGCTGCGCCACTGCCAGCAATACCTGGCGGCCAGGGGCAAGCAGATGCTGGGGTGGGAGGAGATACTGCACGGGGACAAGGTGAGCCGGGACGCCACCATCTTCGCCTGGACCAGCTTCCAGGCAGGGCTGGATGCCGCCTCCGCGGGCTACCCCGTGGTGATGGCCCCGGCCCAGTCTCTCTATCTGGATCTCGCCTGGAGCCCGGACATCCATGAACCCGGGCTCTACTGGGCGGGCACCCTCAATCTGGAGCAGGTCTACCGATGTGATCCTGCGCCGGCCGATTTCCATGCCAACGATAACATCCTGGGGGTCCTGAGCCCCTTGTGGTCGGAATTGATCACTTCTCGCGATCGTCTCGACTACATGTTGTTCCCGCGCATGCTCGCCACGGCTGAGGTGGCCTGGAGCGACCCCGCCCGCAAGGCCTGGGATCACTTCGCCGCCCGTCTGCCCGGCCAGCTGCAGATCCTCGATCAGTTACAGGTGCGTTACCGGGTGCCACAGAGGTAGTGTTGTCTTTCTCTTTTTGGCGACCTTTTGGTCGCCATTTTTTTACCACCAAACAACAGAAATCCAACCTGGCCCCTACTTTTACTCCGCCTTTGTTGGCAAAATAAGGCCCCCGATGAGGCCGGGCAAGACGCACTGCGCCCGGGCCAGCATCCGGCTCAACCACAATAACAACCAGCAACGCATCGGAGCTTATCCCTATGGCCCGCAAACACGTCCAGATCCAGGACAGTGAAGTTGAGTTCCCCGCCGACGTGCAACTCGTCTCCACCACGGATCTGCGCGGCGTCATCACCTACGCCAACCCCGCCTTCTGCCGCATCGCTGGCTACCATGTCGATGAACTGGTCGGACACAACCACAACCTGGTGCGTCACCCCGACATGCCCAAGGCCGCCTTCGCCGACCTCTGGGATCGCCTCAAGGAGGGCAACCCCTGGCGTGGCATGGTCAAGAACCGCTGCAAGGATGGCCGCTATTACTGGGTCGACGCCTATGTGACCCCCATCTACGAGAACGGCAAGATAAGCGGCTACCAGTCGGTGCGCTGCAAGCCGGAGCCCCAGCTCAAGCGGGTCGCCGCCCAGGCCTATCAGGCCCTGCTCAAGGCCGAACAGGGCGGCGCCAGCAAGCTGCCCTCCCTGCACAGTGCCAGACCCCTGCTGCTCGGCCTGCTGATGCTGGTGCTCTTTGGCTGGGCGGCCTTCTCCCAGGGGGCCCTGACGGTGCTGCTGATGCTGCTGCCCCTGCTGGCCGTGGCCGGCACTTACTGGCGCGAACTCATCTCGCTGCCACGCTACCTCAAGCGGCTCGGCCAGCAATATGACAGCCTGACCCGGCTGGTCTACTCGGGGGATGCCCCCGGCGCCATCGCCGATTTCCATCTCAAGATGCTGCAGGCCCGCATTCGTACCGTGCTGGGTCGGGTCAACGACGCCACCCATCCCCTGCAGACCCTGGCGACCGACCTGCAGGACTCTTCCCATCAAGCCTTCCTCGACATCAACGAGCAGGATGCCCAGACCCAGCAGATGGCCGCCGCCATGACCCAGATGGCCAGCACGGCCCACGAGATAGCGCGCAACATCCAGGACACCAACAGCCAGGTGACAGAGGCACGCAGCAGTTGCCAGCACACGGTGCAGCAGCTGGATCAGACCGAGCAGCAGATGGAGCTGCTGGCCAGGCAGGCGGAGCATGCCTTCCACTCCGCCGTCGAGCTGGCGAACGAATCCGAGCGGATCGGCAGCGTCATGGGCGAGATCCAGGGCATCGCCGAGCAGACCAACCTGCTGGCGCTCAACGCCGCCATCGAGGCGGCCCGGGCCGGTGAGCAGGGACGCGGCTTTGCGGTGGTGGCGGACGAGGTGCGCACCCTCTCCACCCGCACCCACAAGGCGACCGAGCAGATCCAGGGCAGCATTCGCCAGATCCAGCAGACCCTGGGTCGCTGGCAGGGGATGATGCAGGACAACCTGGCCCAGACCCGCGAGTGCGCCCTGATGACGCGCCAGGGCTCTGGCAACCTGCATCTGGTGCTGGGAGAGATCGATCAGGTGACCGAGTTCTCCACCCAGATAGCCGCCGCGGCCGAACAGCAGCAGGCGGTGGTGGAAGAGATCAGCCGCAACATCCACCAGATCTCCCAGTACTCCCGCGCCAACAGCCAGAAGATCCAGGCGGTGGACAACTCCAGCCAGGAGCTGCTCAAGCGCGCCAGCGAGCTCAGGGGGCTGAGCCAGACCTTTGGCTGAGCCGGATCCCCTGTTGCCCCCCAGACCACGGAAGCGCCACAATGATGGCGCTTTTGTTTCACGCCGAGTAACGCACCATGATGATGACCCCTCCCCCTTCCCCCTTGAACAAGGTGGCGCGCATCGAGGCTATCCTGGCCCTGATCCCGGCCGGCCGCGTGGTGAGCTACGGCCAGGTCGCCGATCTCGCGGGCCTGCCCGGGCGGGCGCGGCTGGTGGGAAAAGTGTTGCGGGAGACGGACAAGACGCTGCCCTGGCATCGCGTGCTGGGCGCAGGCGGTACCATCTCCTTGCCCAAGGGCTCGGCGGGTTTTGATGAACAGGTAGGAAGATTGCAGGAAGAGGGGGTGCCGGTTATCAAGGGGCGGGTCAGGATGCGGGAGTGGCAGTGGCAGCCCGACCTCGCCGAGCTGCTCTTTCTGATCCCGTTCTAGCGCCTGTCAGGGCGCCGTCGCTAGTCGCTGGCAAGGGGGCCCAGGATGTCGTCGCAACGTACCTGCACCGGTATGGTCTCGTCTTCCCGCTGCAGCAATACCAGCAGACTCTGCCTGTCCACTTCCAGTACATAGGCCGTTCCTTCCCGCGTCAGGCAGGTCATGCCTGGCCGGATTTCATGTATCTCCATGACAACCTCCCTGTCTTGTGCTGCCATCCATGCAGCCCTCTCAGTATACCGCCATCTCCCAATAAAAAGGCCCCTCGCAAGGGGCCTCTTTCATCATGATGTGAGCGGTGACGCGATCAGGACTTCTTCGCCTTGGCCAGACTTTCCTGCCACTTCCCGTTGTCGTAATGGGCGGTCCAGCCCGTCGCCTTGCCGTTGACCTCGGTCATCACGTACTGCTCCTTGCTCTTGCGGCTGAAGCGCACCACGGATGCGTTACCGTCAGGATCTGACGCCGGGGCGTCGGCCAGGTACTGATGCTTGGGCGAGAGGCGGTCGCGGAAGCGCTTGAGCTCCTCCACCAGAGGCGCACGAGTCTCACGGGATTTCGGGAAGTTGCTGGCGGCGAGGAACAGACCGGCGGCGCCATCACGCAGTACGAAGTGGGCGTCGGACTGGGTGCACTTGAGCTCGGGCAGCGGCACCGGATCTTCCTTCGGCGGCGCTATGTCACCGTTTTTCAGGATCTTGCGGGTGTTCTTGCAGGTCTCGTTGGTGCAACCCATGTACTTGCCGAAGCGGCCGTTCTTGAGCTGCATCTCGGAGCCGCAGCGATCGCACTCGATGCTCGGCCCTTCATAGCCCTTGAGCTTGAACTGGCCCTGCTCGATTTCGTAACCGTCGCAGTCCGGGTTGCGACCACAGACGTGCAGCTTGCGGCTGTCATCGATGATGTAGGCATCCATGGCGGTGCCGCAGACGCCGCAGCGGTGCTTGGCGCGCAGCGCCTCGGTCTCGGCCTCGTCACCGTCGGTGGCGGAGACGAACTCGTCCGCACTGACCAGGTTGATGGTCTTCTTGCAGCGCTCTTTGGGCGGCAGGGCATAGCCGGAGCAACCGAGGAAGACCCCTGTGGTGGCGGTGCGAATGCCCATCTTGCGGCCGCAGTCCGGGCAGTCGATGTCGGTCAGCACCATCTGGTTGGCGCGCATGCCCCCCTCTTCCGCCGGCTTGTCGGCCTGCTCCAGCTCCTGGGTAAACTCGGCGTAGAAGGCGTCCAGCACCTTCTTCCACTCCAGGCTGCCTTCGGCGATGCCATCGAGCTTGTCTTCCATCTTGGCGGTGAACTCGTAGTTCATCAGCTCGACGAAGTTCTCCACCAGACGATCGGTGACGATCTCCCCCATCTTCTCGGCGAAGAAGCGACGGCTCTCGACCCGCACATAGCCGCGATCGACGATGGTGGAGATGATGGAGGCGTAGGTGGACGGGCGGCCGATGCCGCGTTTTTCCAGCTCGCGCACCAGGGCCGCCTCGGTGAAGCGGGCGGGCGGCTTGGTGAAGTGTTGACGGGGATCCAGCTTGACCAGTTTGAGGATCTCGCCGACGGTCACCGCCGGCAGCTGGCTGTCTTCCCCCTTGCGGCCCATGGGCGGCAGGGCCTTGGTCCAACCGGCGAAGCGCAGGGTGCGGCCACGGGCCTTGAGCTCGAACTCGCCCGCCTTGACGGTCAGGGTGGAGGAGTCGTACTGGGCCGGGGTCATCTGGCATGCCACAAACTGGCGCCAGATGAGGTCATAGAGCCGCATGGCGTCCGGCTCCATCCCTTCCAGCATCTCGGCAGTCACCTGCACGCTGGAGGGACGGATCGCCTCGTGGGCCTCCTGGGCATTGGCCTTGGCACCGTAGAGGTTCGGCTCGCTCGGCAGATAGGCGGCGCCATACTGCTCGCCGATATATTCCCGCACCGCCTCGACCGCCTCTTTGCTGAGGTTGGTGGAGTCGGTACGCATATAGGTGATGTAACCCGCTTCATAGAGACGCTGGGCCATCATCATGGTCTTCTTGACCCCGAAGCTCAGCCGGGTGGAGGCCGCCTGCTGCAGGGTGGAGGTGATGAAGGGAGCGGACGGCTTGGAGCCGGTCGGCTTGTCTTCCCGGTTCACCACCTTGTAGTCGACCCCTTCGAGGGCGGCCACGGCGGCGAAGGTCTCGGCCTGGGTCACCGGCTTGAAGTCGGCGCCGTTGCGGCTGACCACTTCCATCCGCAGATCGGCCTTGTCACCGGTCAGCAGGTCGGCGTTGAGATCCCAGAATTCCACCGGCACGAAGGCCTTGATCTCGCGCTCTTTATCGACGATGAGGCGCACCGCGACGGATTGCACCCGGCCGGCGGAGAGACCGCGGGCCAGCTTCTTCCAGAGCAGCGGGGAGACCATGTAGCCCACCACCCGGTCGAGGAAACGACGGGCCTGCTGGGCGTTGACGCGGTGGATGTTCAGCTCGGACGGCTGGGCGAACGCCTCCTGGATCGCGGTCTTGGTGATCTCGTTGAACACCACCCGCTTGTAGCGGCTGTCGTCGCCGCCGATGATCTCCCGCAGGTGCCAGGCGATCGCTTCCCCTTCTCTATCCAAGTCGGTTGCGAGATAGATGGTGTCGGCCTTGGCGGCCAGACTTTGCAACTCGCTGACCACTTTTTCCTTGCCGGGCAAAATCTGGTAGTTGGCCTGCCAGCCGGCGGTCGGGTTGATCCCCATCCTGGAGAACAGGGCGTTGCGATCCTTGGCCGCCTTCTCGGATTCGCTGAGCTTGATGCCGCGAATGACAGGTTTTTTGGGCTCTGTGCTGGCGCTGCCGCTGGTCGGCAGATCGCGCACGTGACCGACGCTGGATTTCACCACGTAGTCCTTGCCCAAATATTTGTTGATGGTCTTGGCCTTGGCCGGAGACTCCACTATGACCAGTGATTTGCCCATGCTGTAACTATTATCCTCATTGCACCCGACGGGGTTGGCGTGCGGTTTTGTGGGGCTGTATAAGAGATTTGACGGGAAAAAGCAATCTTGTGAACAAATTTGCCATGCAGCCCGAACCACCTTGCTTCTTTATTTATTAATGCGAAGGGGACGCGCGGGAAGCAACCGCTTTTTTGTTTTTATGCTATATCCCCCCCTTTTTTAGATTGGAAATGACATATCCAGCCACCCCCGTCACATAAAAAACCATCTTGGTTATCAGCTTGTTACAAAGGATGAAATCTCTTTATAATGGCCGCACGCCGCAGCTTTGTGCGCGGAAGGAACCGCTCCCCATATAAAAATCGAAAGGATGTAGTCATGAAGCACTTCGAGGTCAACTTCGACGGTCTGGTCGGCCCCACCCACAACTATGCCGGTCTCTCCTATGGCAACGTGGCGTCCCAAAGCAACGCCAAGGAGGCGTCCAATCCGAAGGAGGCCGCCAAGCAGGGGCTGCGCAAGATGAAGGCGCTGACCGAGCTCGGCATGACGCAAGGGGTGCTGGCGCCGCAGGAGCGGCCGGATCTCGCCACCCTGCGCCGCCTCGGCTTCACCGGCAACGATGCCAGCGTCCTGGCCCAGGCCGCGAAACAGGCCCCCGCCGTGCTGGCCGCCTGTTACTCCGCCTCCAGCATGTGGACCGCCAACGCCGCCACCGTCTCGCCGAGTGCCGACACCCAGGATGGCCGCATCCATTTCACCCCCGCCAACCTGACCAACAAGTTCCACCGCTCCCTGGAGCCCGAAGTGACCGGTCGCATCCTGCGCGCCGTGTTCAACAACGACCGTCACTTCAGCCACCACCAGCACCTGCCGGAGAACGACCACTTCGGTGACGAGGGGGCCGCCAACCACACCCGGCTGTGCCGCGCCTATGGCGAGGCCGGGGTCGAGCTGTTCGTCTATGGCCGCAGCGCCTTCGACGTCTCCCAGCCGGCTCCCAAGCGCTACCCGGCCCGCCAGACCCTGGAGGCGAGCCAGGCCATCGCCCGCCTGCACGGCCTGGGGGAAGAGAGCGCCGTCTTTATCCAGCAGAACCCGGACGTGATCGATCAGGGGGTGTTCCACAACGACGTGATCGCGGTGGGCAACCAGAACGTGCTCTTCTTCCACCAGCAGGCCTTCCTCAACACCGCCTCGGCCCTGGCCGAGGTGCGCACCAAGTTCGGCGAGGGGGAGCTGCACTTCATCGAGGTGCCGACTGCCGAGGTGTCGGTGCAGGACGCGGTGAAATCCTACCTGTTCAACACCCAGATCCTGACCCTGCCCTCCGGTGAGATGGCGATCATCGCCCCCACCGAGTGCCGTGACAATCCGGCGGTATCCGCTTATCTGGCCAGGCTGGTGACCCTGGGCACCCCCATCAAGGGGGTACATTTCATGGATGTGAAGCAGAGCATGAAGAACGGCGGCGGCCCCGCCTGCCTGCGCCTGCGGGTCGCCATGAACGACGCCGAGCTCGCGGCGGTCAACCCGGCCTGCCTCATCAACGACAGCCAGTTTGCCCGTCTGGACAACTGGGTCGAGCGTCACTACCGCGACAGCCTGTCGCTGGACGATCTGCGCGATCCGGCCCTGGTGCTGGAGACCCGCACCGCCCTGGACGAGCTGACCCAGATCCTCAAACTCGGCTCCGTCTACCCCTTCCAGCGCTGAGCACAGGCTCGCAGCGAAGCCGCGACATCAGCATAAACAGAGAGCCGGGCAATGCCCGGCTCTCTTGTTTCAACCCGTTGAACTATGCCTCAGCGCCAGGGGCTCTGCTGCCAGAGGCGACCAAGGGCGCCTTCCAGCGCCTGGGCCCCCTGCTGACCCAGCCGCTGGGTCAGGCTCTTGGGCTTGCGGTAGCTGATGCCGACCACCTTGTGGTGGCTGGCCTGGGCCAGCAGGTAGTCATCGCTGGTGCAGAGTGCATCCACCAGGCCGAGCTGCTTGGCCTGACTCGCCAGCCAGTGCTCCCCCGTGGTGACCTTGTCGATGTCGAGGCCGGGTCTGTGCTCGGCCACGAACCCCTTGAAGCGCTCGTGGATGGCCCCCAGCTCCTCACGGAACTTCTCCCGCCCCAGATCGTCGTTCTCGCCGAACATGGTGATGGTGCGCTTGTACTGGCCGGCGGTGTGCATCTCGAACTCGATGTCATGCTTTTTCAGGAGTTTGTTGAAGTTCGGCAACTGGGCTATCACCCCGATGGAGCCGACGATGGCAAAGGGCGCCGCCAGTATCTTGTCCGCCACGCAGGCCATCATGTAGCCGCCGCTCGCCGCCACCTTGTCGATGGCCACCGTCAGCGTGATGTCCTTGTCCCGCAGGCGCTGCAGCTGGGAGGCTGCCAGACCATAGCCGTGCACCACGCCGCCGCCGGACTCGAGGCGCAGCAGCACCTCGTCACCGGGCCGGGCGACCCCAATCACGGCGCTCACCTCTTCCCGCAGGGAGGCCACCTCCCTGGCGTCCATGCTGCCGTGAAAATCGAGCACAAAGAGCCGGCTGCGCTCGTCCTCTGTCTTGGCGCGCGCCTTCTCCTCGGCCTTGCGCGCCTTGTCCATCTGCTTGCGCTCGGCCTTGCCAGCCAGGGCCGATTGCAGCTGATGACGCCCCTGCTCCAGCTCCCGGGAGAGATCGGTCACCACCAGCTCCCCCTTGCGGGCCCTGGGCTGACGGCTGCTCACCACCATCAGGACGACGGCGCCTATGGCCAGCAGTAAGGTGAGGGTCTTGGCCAGAAACAGGCCGTATTCGGTCAGAAATACCACTTGATGCTCCGCGCTATGTTCGGTTTTTTCACATAGTAAGGAGTTTGGCGGCATGGTGCAAAAACTCTGCCATGGGCCAGGGGCAGGCAGCGCCAATTCAGGCTAGCGCCCTGTTTTCTTCACATTTTTGCCGTCTCATACTGGTCAACGGCAGGGCCGGATCAGTACACTTGCCTCCTCTATTGTCGCGCCCATCCGTCACGGATTTGTTAACAGGAGTGCACATGCTCGATTATCAGGCCCCCCGGGATCTGCTCAAGGACAAGGTCATTCTGGTAACGGGTGCCGGTGACGGCATCGGCCGCGAAGCGGCGCTCACCTATGCGGCCCACGGCGCTACCGTGGTGCTGCTCGGGCGCACCAGCGCCAAGCTGGAGGCGGTCTACGACCAGATAGAGGCGGCCGGTCACCCCCTGCCCGCCATAGTCCCTGTGGATCTGAAAGGGGCCACCGCCGCTCACTACCGCGGCATGGCCGAGACCTTCGCCCAGCAGTTCGGCCGCCTCGACGGCGTGCTGTTCAATGCCGGCCTGCTCGGCACCCTCTCCCCCTTCGAGCACATCCAGGAGAAGGAGTGGGACGAGGTGATGCAGGTCAACGTCAAATCCGAATTTCTGCTGACCCAGGCCCTGCTGCCCCTCATTCGCCAGACCGCCAAGGAGCACGGCGAGGCCTCCATCGTCTACACCTCCTCCAGCGTGGGACGAAAAGGGCGCGCCTACTGGGGCACCTATGCCATCTCCAAGTTCGCCGTCGAGGGCATGATGGAAGTGCTGGCGGACGAGCTGGAGAATACCGGGGTGCGGGTCAACACCCTGAACCCGGGCGGCACCCGCACCAGGATGCGGGCCAGCGCCTTCCCAGCGGAAGATCCCCAGTTGCTGAAGACCCCGGCCGACCTGATGCCGCTCTATCTCTATCTGATGGGGCCGGACAGCCGTGGCAAGACAGGCCAGACCTTCGTGGCCCAGCCCAAATAAATCAACAAACTAACCAGATGGGGTTAAAGTGAAGAGGGGTGCCAGTCGCGCCCTGTTGAATCCCATCGGCCCCTGACAGGTTGCACTATGTTTCGTCCCAAGAGCACGTTTGAGCAATGGCGGATCTTCCAGGCCGTGGTGGACTGTGGCGGTTACGCCCAGGCCGCAGAGGCGCTGAACAAGAGCCAATCCTCCCTCAATCATGCGGTCGCCAAGCTGCAACAGAGCCTGGGGCTGGCCCTGCTGGAGGTGAGGGGACGCAAGGCGGTGCTGACACCGGCGGGGGAGATCTTCCTCAAGCGGGCTCGCCAGCTCAGCCAGCAGGTGGAAGAGCTGGAGAACCTGGCCAACAACCTGGAGCGCCAGTGGGAGCCGCAGATCAACCTCTATGTCTCCGCGCTGCAACCCAGAGACCGGCTCTACCGGGCGCTGGCCCACTTCCACCCCCGCAGCCGGGGTTGCCGCATCAATCTGCACGAGCGGATCCATTGCCACTTCAATGCGCTCCAGGTGGGGGACCTGATGCTCTCCGAGCACCTGCCCCACGATCGCACCGGCCTGCCGCTGGACGAGGTCTGCCTGCTGCCGCTGTGCGCGGCCGGGCATCCCCTCGCCGGGCAGGAGGAGCCCATCACGGCGGAGCTGCTCGCCAGCCATAACCAGATAAGCCTGCATCCGCCCATCCACCGCTCGGTGGACTGGAACGATGCGGACGACACCGGCTGGAAGGCGACCCACTATCACGAGGTGCTCAGCATGGTGCGCCTCGGCCTCGGCTACGCCTGGGTACCTGGTCACCTGGTGCGGGAGGAGCTCACCAGCGGCGCCCTGGTGCAGCTCGATCTGGCCGGCGGCAGCGAGCGCTACCTCTACACCTACCTGCTTACCCCCTCCACCGATGCCCTGGGCCCGGCGGCCGAGCTGCTGCTGCGCTGCCTGCGCAACGAATACCAGGCCGACAACGGCAAGTAATGCTCCGCCGGCCACCGCGGCCGGCCTCTTCTTATTGCCGCCGGCGTCAATGCCCCAGTGCCCGCCAGGGGCGCCTCACACATTGGGCACCCGCCAGCAGGCGGCCAGCGCAGCCAGCGCCAATGCGGTGGCCACCATGAAGACCCCGTGAAAACTCCAGATCTCCGCCACAGTCCCCGCGATGGCACCCGCCATGATGGAGCCGGTGCGGATGCTGTTGGCAAACAACGTGGTCGCCACCCCGGCCCGACCCGGCATCAGATCCTGGAAATAGGACATGCCGATGCCGGCGACTATGCCGATGAAGATGGCGTTGAGCAGCTGCAGCGCGATGAGGGCCCCCTGGCTCGACAGCGTCACCAGACCGGCGTAGAAACCGACCCCGGCCAGCACCGCCAGCAGCATCATGGGCCGCTTGCCAAAACGCCGGGTGTAGTAACCCGCCAGCAGCATGAAGGGGATCTCCAGGGCCGCCGCCGTGCCCATCAGGATGCCGGCCAGCTTCTCCTCCAACCCCAGCTCGCGGGTGATGTAGAGCGGCATGTTGATGAGATACATGCTGTTGCAGGTCCACATCAGGGTGGAGGCGATGAAGAGCGCCCGCACCGAAGGATCTCGCCAGCTGCTGACCCGCTCACCCCCGCCCTGGCTGCTCGGCAGCGGCAGGGAGGGCAGCCAGCGCCAGACCACCAGGGCGCAGATCAGATAGGCCAGGGCGGAAGCCAGATACATCACCTCGAAGCCGTAACCGATGGCGAGCGCGAAGGCGGCCGGCGGCCCGATGACCCAGGCCAGGGAGAACTGGGCCCGCAGCACAGAGCTGAACATGTCCGCCCGCTTGTTGCGGCTGTCGGCGTATTCCCGCGCCAGGGCAAACAGCTGGGGGCTGGCGGTGGCGGTGAGGCTCGCCAGCACCACCCCCAGGCTCACCAGCAGCCAGTATTGCCGGTTCCAGGCAAACAGCAGGGAGAGCACTATGCCGGCAAGGCAGCAGCGCAGGATCAGCTGCTTGCGATCCCCCCCGTTGTCGGAGCGATGGCCGAGCCACTGGCTGATGAGGATGCCGATCACCGCGTTGACGGTATAGAAGAGCCCCACCAGGAAGGGGCGCACCTGCACCTCTTCGGCCAGAAACAGGCTCAAGGTAGGCACCTGGAGTGCCACCGCCACCCCGGTCATGAAGGTCACGGCGAGGAAAGAGAGAGAGACGGGATCCGGCCTCTTGCGGGCAGCACTCAGCAAACTCATAGAGATACCATTGATATGGAAGAGAAAAGGAAGCCAGAAGCCGGCGGATGTACAGCATGACGGCGATTATTTTATGCGATTATCAACAGCCACCTCAAGGCTTGCGAGGCCACGTCCAAGTCCGTACATTGGTAAACCCTCTGGCCAGTACAAGGATTTCACATGTTTGATTTTGATCGGGAGATAGATCGCAGCGGCACCATGAGCCTGAAGTGGGACAAGTACAAGGGTCAGGATGTCGTGCCCATGTGGGTGGCCGACACCGATTTCGCCTCGCCCCCCGCCGTCATCGAGGCCCTCACCGCGCGGGTGGCCCACGGCGTCTTCGGCTATTCCCGCCCCTCCCCCCGGCTGATCGAACTCATCATCACCCGTCTGCAGCAGCGCTATGGCTGGACCATATCCCCGGAGTGGCTGGTCTTCCTGCCGGGAGTGGTGCCCGGTCTGAACCTCGCCTGCAAGGCCTGGAGCCAGCACGGCCGTGGCATCATCACCCCCAAGCCGGTCTATTACCCCTTCCTGCAGGCGCCGGGCTTCAACGATCGCCCCCTGCTGACCGTCCCCATGATGGAGGAAGCCGGACGCTGGGTGCTGGATCTGGAAGAGCTGGAGCGCCAGGCTCCCTCCGCCGACCTGCTGCTGCTGTGCAACCCGCAGAATCCGGGGGGCACCGTCTTCACCCGCGAGGAGCTGCTCGCCATCGACGCCATCGCCGAGCGCCACAATCTGGTGGTCTGCTCGGACGAGATCCACTGCGATCTGCTGCTGGACAAGGATGCCCGCCACATTCCCTACGGTGCCCTGAGCCCGTCGGCCGCCGAGCGCTCTGCGGTCATGATGGCGCCGAGCAAGACCTTCAACATCGCCGGCCTGTGCTGCTCCTTCGCCGTGATCCCCAACCCCCGCCTGCGGCTCAAGCTGCAACAGGCGATGCGCGGCATCAGCGCCGACGTCAACCTGCTGGGCTTTGTCGCCGCCGAGGCGGCCTACGAGGGCGGCGAGCAGTGGCTCAGTGAACAGCTCGACTATCTGAGGGCCAACCTGGCGCTGATCGAGCAGGCGGTGGCCCGCTGGCCCGGCGTCAAGCTGGCAAAGAATCAGGCGACCTATCTCGCCTGGATCGATGTGAGCGCCCTCGGGCTGGACGATCCTGTCGCCTTCTTCGAGCAGGCAGGGGTCGGTCTCTCCCCGGGCGCCCAGTTTGGCGACGGCCAGTTCGTGCGCCTCAACTTTGGCTGCACCCGGGCTCGCCTCACCCAAGCCTTGGCGCGCATGGAGAAGGCCATTCTCCAGCGCGAGATCTGACAAGGAGCCCCCTTGACGGGAATGGTGAAAGCCATTCAGGTTCACATCTGATATAGATAAGATGTGACACATGACGGGATGAGCCTGGCTCATCCTTTTTTCAGCCATTGTTCCGGTTCACTATGCACCCACGAGCCCTGCGTCACCTGTCGCGCCTGTCACTTGCCGCCCTGCCCTGGCTGGCGGCCATGCTGGCACAGCCCCTCTCGGCCACCCCCGCCTATGTCACCATAGGCACGGGGGCGCTCAACGGCGTCTACTACCCCACGGGGGGCGCCATCTGCCGTCTGCTCAACGACGACAGCAGCAACCACGGGCTGCACTGCACAGTGCAGAGCACCTCGGGCTCCATCGCCAACCTGGCCGCGCTGGCCAAGGGCGACATCCAGCTGGCGCTGGTGCAGTCGGATGTCCTGTACCATGCGGCCCACGGCAGCGGCCCCTTCGCGGGCCAGAGCCCGAACGCGCAGCTGCGCAGCCTGTTGCGGCTCCACAAGGAGTCCCTGACCCTGCTCGCCAGCGCCACCAGCAACATCACCACCCTGGCGGACATCGAAGGCAAGCGGGTCGATCTCGGTGCCCCCAACTCCGGGGACAGGGTCACCAGCCGGGCACTGCTCGACGCCATGGGCTGGCAGGAGAGCCAGTTCGCCGTGCCCCCCGTCGCCTCGGCAGGCAACCGGCTGGAGGGGCTCTGCAACGGCACCCTGGATGCCGCCTTCCTGGTCGCCGGCCACCCCAACCAGGCAATAGGCGATCTGACCGGTCGCTGCCAGGCCCGCCTCATTCCCATCGAGGGGGAGCAGGTCGACAAGCTGCTCAAGCAGTATCCCTACTATGAGCGCAGCCGCATCGGCGCCAACCTCTACCCGGGGCAGACCAGCTCCGTCGCCACCTTTGCGGTGACCGCCGAGCTGGTGGCCGAGGCCAGCCTGCCTGAAGATCAGGTGCGCACCCTGCGCGACGTGCTGAGCCGCAATCTCAAGCAGTTCACTCGCCTGCACCCGGCGCTCACCACGCTCACCCCCGAATCCATGCAGGCGGGAGACATACTCCCGCTCCATCCCGGCATGCTGGATGCCGCGCCGACCCTGTTGCCCGATGCTCCCTCCGGGGCCGAGGCCACCTCGGGGGCGCTCCCCACGGCGCCGTCCGCCCCCACCAGTGCGACCACCCCGCTGGAAGGGGCTGAGGTGCTGCCGGAGCAACCCGCCGGCGCCACCCTGCCGGCCAGTTCGGATGCGGTGACGACCGAACAAGCCCCGGCGCTGACCACGCAACCTACGCCGACAGAGGCAAGGTCGGCGCAGGGCAGCGAGCCGGACGCGGCCGGGGTCACCACCCCCTCGGCAGCAAAGAGCACAGCGCAAGCACCGACCGAGGCGTCCGCACCGGGCAGCCCAAGCGGTGCCTCGCCGCTCACCGGCGAGACGCCCGCCCCCACCCAATGACGGGGAGAGCACAATGCAAGAGGCCACCCCAGGGTGGCCTCTTGTCATCCGGATGTGCGCCGACGAGTGGCGCCGGGCCTATCCCTTGGGAAGCGGCAGCGAGTCCGGGCGCTGGATCTCCTCCTCCACCCAGTGCAGCAACTGCTTGATGGCCCGCGACAGCACCTGGTTCTGGCGCACCACATACCCCAGGCTGGTGCCGGGGAAGTCGGTGAGCCGGGTCACCGGGGCGGTGAGCTTGAGCCGCGGGTGGAGGGAGAAGTCCGGCACTATGGCGACGCCAAAGCCCGCCTCCGCCCAGTCGAGCTGGGCATCCACGCTGCCCACCTCCATGATGCGGCAGCTCGGCAGCCCGAGCAGGGGCAAGGAAGGGTCGATCAGTGCCCGGGTGCGGGTGTCGTGCCCCAGCAGGATCAGGGTGGGCTCGTCGAGGGGATCGCTCTCCCCGGCCTTGGCACGGGCCTGCCAGCGGGTGAGCCCCTGCCCCAGCGCGCACCAGGTCACCTGCTGCAATTCGGTGTAGAAGAGCGGCTCGCTGCGCTTTTGCGCCATCACAAAGCCGAGATCCGCCTTGCCCGCCCTGACCAGATCCGCCGCCTGATCCGAGGTGGTGTTGAACAGGGTGAGATCGATGCCGGGAAAGGCTTGCTTGAAGCGCTGGAACGGCTGGATCAGCAGCAGGCGCGAGATGATGTCGCTGGCGGCGATGGCGAGCGTCCCCTGGCTCAGCTGGCTGAGGGCGTTGAGATCGGACTGGCAGAGCTGCAACTCGTTGATGGCGCGCTCGGCGCTTTGCAGCAATCGCTCCCCCGCCTGGGTCAGTCGAAACGGGCTGCGTTCAATCAGCTTGACCCGGGTGGCCTGCTCCAGGTTCTTGAGGTGCAGGCTGACGTTGGGCTGGGTCATGTGCAATTCGGTGGCGGTCTGGCCGAAGTGCTGCAGGCGGGCCAGGGTGACGAAGGTATTTAACCAGTGAATATCCAACATGAGGTAACTCTCACCCACGGCCGGCGCGGGGTGGCGCGTCATGGCGGGGCTTTGCCGATAAATTGGCCATAATTATATGACTTACTTATCGGAATTATAAAGATAATTAATTTTTCTAATCCGCACAGGGCTCCTAGGATGGACGCCTAACGTCTTAGGAGAAAGAGTCATGTCGTCTATCGTAGTCGTAGGTGCTAACTGGGGTGATGAAGGCAAAGGCCGCATCGTCGATTATCTGGCAGGCCAGTCCGCCGCCAGCATCCGTTTCCAGGGCGGCAACAACGCCGGCCACACCGTGGTCAACGATCTTGGCACCTTCAAGCTGCACCAGCTGCCAAGCGGCGTCTTCAACCCGGATTGCCTGGTCGTGCTCGGCCCTGGCATGGTCATCAGCCCGGAGCCGCTGACCAAGGAACTGGCCGAAGTGAAGGCCGCCGGCGTGACTCCCAAACTCGCCATCTCTGACAGAGCCACCTTCTGCCTGCCGATCCACGCCCTGGAAGACACCCTGGAAGAAGTCCGTCTGGGTGATGGCGCCTATGGCTCCACCCGTCAGGGCATTGCCCCGGCTTACGGTGATCGGGTCATGAAAAAGGCGATCCTGGTGGGCTGGCTGAAACAGCCGGACGTGCTGGTCGAGCGCATCCAGTTCTTCCTCGACTGGAAACTGCCGCAGCTCAAGGCCCTCTACCCCAGCTTCGAATTCAAGCAGACCGCCCAGGAGATGGCCGACTGGCTGCTGGAAGTGTCCGCCCCCTGGATCGACGCCGTCTGCAACGTCAGCGAGCCGCTCAAGGCCATCCAGGCCCAGAACGGCACCCTGCTGTTCGAAGCCCAGCTGGGCGCCGGCCGTGACCTCATCTACGGTGAGTACCCCTGGGTGACCTCCTCCCACGTCTCCGGCGCCTACGCCGGCATCGGTGGCGGCCTGCCGGCCCTGCGCCCCGAGCGCGTGATTGCCGTGGCCAAGGCGTTCAGTACCTCGGTCGGTACCGGCACCCTGATCACCGCCATGGAGAACCAGGAAGAGTTCCGCAAGTTCGCCAACGAGTTCGGCGCCACCACAGGCCGTCCCCGTGACATCGGTTACTTCGATGCGGTTGCCACCAAGCAGGGTCTGGAGATCCAGGCTGCCAACGAGATCGCCCTGACCAAGCTGGACTGCCTCTCCGGCATGCCGGATCTGAAGATCTGCGTGGCCTACGAAGGTGCCAACACCGAGAACCCGATCTGGCCGCAAACCGCCGGTCTGAAGCCGGTGTACGAGTCCATGGAAGCCTGGAGCGAAGACATCTCCCACATCCGCAAGTTCGAAGACTTGCCCAAGGCTGCCCAGCACTATGTGCTGCGCATCGAAGCCCTGCTGGGTGTGCCGGTTCCCATGGTCTCCGTCGGCCCGGGCCGCGAGCAGATGATACTGCGCTAAGCCGCCTCCCGGCTGTCAGCAAGATGTCAAAACCGGCCTCATGGAGGCCGGTTTTTTTATGGCCGGCCCGCTCCCCGCCGAGTGGCTGACGGACGCCCAGGCCACGCTGCAGAGGAAGCCGCGCCTTGAGATAGGCCCGGTGCTGACATTCTGCTTCGAGCGGGTTTGCTCCATGGCCAGCCGCACGCTGAGTCAGACCACCCAAACCCAGGTGCGCATGAGCCACGCCCTCACCCTGCTGCAACAGGGAGTGAACCCACTGGAGGCGGCCCTCGCCTGCAGTTTCGACTCCCCCGGCTGCTTCGCCGCCCGCTTCAAGCAGGAGTGCGGTCTGACCCCCTACCAATATCTGCGCACCTGCCCCGCAACGCCAAGTAAATAGTTACTAAAAACAACTTCTGTGTAACCTCATGTAACCCGGTGATCCCGATCACACGGCTCCCCGCCCGGAGTGTGACGCAGCGCCAACCTTTCCGCTTTCTTTCCCCTAGAATGGCCATGAAAACGTTTTTACTAAAATAAACACAAAAAATGCACCTTCCTTAACCTACAAAATCGTCATTGGAGCGAGATATGTTTCGTAAAAATTTACTTTCCGTCGCCCTGGGTGTCGCCCTGTTTGGCCTGGCCGCCTGCAACGGCAATGACTCGAGTGCCCCGACCCCGCCCGGCGCCACCCTGGCGAACCAGTACAGGAACGTGATCGATCGCACCGGCACCCCGCTCCAGTTCCGTGACTTTGACAGCTACTCCAACCTCAAATACAACCCCCTGCTCGATCTCGGGGCCTGGCACGGCTTCCTGCTGCCCAAAAGCGACACCGAGTGGGGGGGCTTCACCGGCCCCATGGTGATCGCCGAAGAGTACAGCCTCTTCTTCGCCAGCGAGCTTGACAGACTCAGCCTGGGGGACGAGAGCGGTCGCCAGTACCCGCTCACCAGCGCCAGCAAGCATGAGATCTACGCCATCCCCGGCGCCCTGGTGCAGCGCTTCGAGTTCGCGCCCTTCACCCTGGAGCTGGAGCTGCGCTACGGCGATGCCCGCACGGCGCTTGTCCGCACCCGTCTGGTGAACAATCAGGATGCGCCCCTCACCCTGACCTTCAACTGGCAGGGGGAGCTGCTCCAGCAGTGGGATGCCAACAAGACGGTCGCCGAGCAGTATCCCGACTGGCGCCGCACCATCAGCCAGAACGAGCAGGGGATCGCCTTCCAGTTCGGCAAGCTGCGCAGCACCTGGAACATCATGCAAAGCGGCAGCGCCAGCTATCGCATCGACCGCACCCTGCCAAGCCGCACCACCCTCGACGAGAAGGGGCTCGGCTATGTGAGCGAGGCCAGCCTCACCCTGGCAGCCAAGGGTCAGCAGGATATCTACACCCTGCAGAGCTATGTCCACAGCAGCGAGGAGGCCGATCGCTATCAGCAGAGCCGCCAGGCGCTGCTGGCCGACCCGGCCGACGCCTTCGAGGCCTCCATCCGCCGCTGGGAGGATTACCTGGCGCGCGGCCTCTCCAATCAGGGCATCCCGGAGTCGGAGCGCCGCATCGCGGTCAAGGCGATGGAGACCCTCAACGGCAACTGGCGCTCACCGGCTGGCGCCATCCTCCATGACGGAGTGACCCCCTCCAACACCGCCCGCTGGTTCGACGGCGTCTGGGCCTGGGACAGCTGGAAGCACGCCTACGCCATGGCGCACTTCAACCCGGAGGTGGCCAAAAATAACGTGCGCGCCATGTATGACTATCAGGTGCAGCCGGATGATCCGGTGCGTCCGCAGGATGCCGGCATGGTGATCGACGCCGTCTTCTACAACAAGCTTGCGGATCGCGGCGGTGACGGCGGCAACTGGAACGAGCGCGACACCAAGCCGCCCCTCTCCGCCTGGGCCATCTGGGAGATCTACAGCGCCACCAAGGACAAGGCCTTCATCGCCGAGATGTATCCGAAGATCCAGGCCTATCACGACTGGTGGTATCGGGCGCGGGACAACAACCGCAACGGCATCATCGAATACGGCGCCACCCGCCACGTCGAGCACAACGACGAGTTCGGCAACATCACCTTCAAGGTGCGATATGGGAGTGGCGTGCCCGCCGGGCTGGATCTCACCCGCTGTACCGACGAGGGGGACGGCTGGTATGGCTGCGCCGGCATGCCGCTCTATCAGCAGGTGCTGAGCACAGGCGGTTACGACGAGATGGACATCGGTGCCCAGCACGGCGCCGGCTGGGAATCCGGCATGGACAACGCCGCCCGCTTCGGCTTTATCGAGCAAGACCAGTTACAACGTTACGCCGACAAGGCCTATGGCGGCGACATCGACAAAGCCCGCCAGGACTGGAACGTGGCCTTCTTCGAGAACCATGAAGGCAGCGGTGAGCTGATCGGTTTCTCCATCGATCAGGAGTCGGTGGAGCTCAACGCCTTCCTCGCCAAGGAGAAGCGCATCCTGGCGGACATGGCCGAGCTGCTCGGCAAGCCGGACGAGGCGAGCCGCTACCGCGAAGGGGCCAGCCAGCTCGCCGGCTACATCAACAGCTGCCTGTTCGATGAGGCCTCCGGCTTCTATTACGACCGCCAGATAGCCCAGGGGGATCTGCCCGACGCCAACGGTTGCGTCGGCAAGCTGTTGACCGCCCGCGGCCGCGGTCCGGAAGGGTGGAGCCCGCTCTGGGCCGAGGTGGCGGACAAGGAGAAGGCGGCGCGGGTGCGCGAGGTGATGCTGAGCAGCCAGGAGTTCAACACCAGGGTGCCGCTCGGCACGGCGGCGCTGACCAACCCGGCCTACGACCCCGACATCTACTGGCGCGGCCGAGTCTGGCTGGATCAGTTCTACTTCGGGGTGAAGGGGCTGGAGAACTACGGCTATCGCGACGACGCCCAGCTGCTGGTCAACAAGCTGTTTGCCAATGCCGAGGGGCTGGCGGGCTGCGGCCCCATCCGCGAGAACTACAACCCGGAGACCGGCGCCATGCAGGGGGCCAGCAACTTCAGCTGGAGCTCGGCCCACCTCTATATGCTCTATCGCAACTTCCTGAAGCAGGAGTGACACTGCCGGGGCCCAGCCCAAAACAGAAAGGCCTCCGCTAGGGAGGCCTTTCTTATGGCGGCGCCAGGGGCTGGCGACTTACTTGACGGTCACCCGGGCAAACTTGCGCTTGCCGACCTGATAGACGGCGGTGCCGGCGCCGACCAGCGCCTTGCCATCCTCCAGCTTGTCGCCGTCACGCTTGACCGCGCCCTGCTTGATCATCCGCAGCGCCTCGGAGGTAGTCTCCACCAGACCGGCGTCTTTGAGCAGGTTGGCAATCGCCAGCCCTTCCCCTTCTAGGGCTAGTTCGACCTCAGGCATCTCGTCCGGGATGGCGTTCTTGGAGAAGCGCTGGGTGAAGTCTTCGTGGGCCGCTTCGGCCGCCGCTTCGTCGTGGTAGCGGGTGATGATCTCCTTGGCCAGCCAGATCTTCACGTCCCGCGGGTTCAGGGTACCGGCTTCGATGCCGGCCTTGAAGCCTTCGATGTCCGCCAGCGGGCGGGAGGAGAGCAGCTCGTAGTAGTTCCACATCAGGGTGTCGGTGATGGACATGATCTTGCCGAACATCTCCCCCGGGGCGTCGTGCACGCCTATGTAGTTGGCGGCGGACTTGGACATCTTCTTGACGCCGTCCAGACCCACCAGGAGCGGCATCATCAGCACGCACTGGGCGGCCATGCCGGCATCTTTTTGCAGCTCGCGGCCCATCAGCAGGTTGAACTTCTGATCGGTACCGCCGAGCTCCACGTCCGCTTTCAGCGCGACCGAGTCATAGCCTTGCAGCAGCGGATAGAGGAATTCGTGAATGGCGATGGACTGGCCGCCGCTGTAGCGCTTCTTGAAGTCGTCGCGCTCCATCATGCGGGCCACGGTCTGCTTGGCCGCCAGCTTGATCATGCCGGTCGCGCCCAGCTCGCCGAGCCAGCTGGAGTTGTACTCGATGCGGGTCTTTGCGGGATCCAGGATCTTGAACGCCTGCTCCGCATAGGTGAGGGCGTTGTGCTTGATGGCCTCTTCGGAGAGCGGCGGGCGAGTGCTGTTCTTGCCGGAGGGATCCCCCACCATGGCGGTGAAGTCGCCGATCAGCAGGATGATCTCGTGGCCCAGATCCTGGAAGGTCTTCAGCTTGTTGAGGATCACGGTATGACCCAGGTGAATGTCCGGAGCCGTCGGGTCCATCCCCAGCTTGATGCGCAGCGGGCGCCCTTCCTTCAACTTGGCGACAAGTTCTTCTTCAACCAGAATTTCTTCCGCTCCGCGCTTGATCTCGGCTAGCGCCACCTCGAGCTGGGACATTTTTTGACTCTCCAATCGCGATTCCACAGGGCCAGACATATTACTGGAATGGCAGGCCAATTGGAAAGGCGGTAAACTCCGACCTTCTTCTGGGTTCAACTTCGTCAGCTTCTCATGGTCATTTGGCACGCCTTCAACTCTCTTCCTACCTGGCACCGCAAGATGGTGCTTATTCTGAGCATCCTGGTGATGATGCTGGCGGCCTGGCCAAGCGAACAGGCGGTCGCCACCCGGGTCGATGACAACGGCAACGAGCTTGCCCTGCGCCAGCCCGCCGACGCGGCCGCCTCAAGCGATGAACTCGAGGCCGCGCAGCCCCTCGCCCCGCCCAAGCCGCGCTACATCACCAAGCAGGTGAAGGTGCGCCGGGGAGACAACATGGGGGTCATCTTCCAGCGCATCGGGCTCAATACCACTGATCTGCACCTCATCGATCAGCTCGACGGCAGCGATCCCCTGCGGATGCTGCAGCCGGGGCAGGAGCTCACCTTCAAGCTCACCGAACAGGGCGAGCTGCACAGCCTCTATTACCCCCACAGCCTGGAGCAGGCGCTCAAGGTGAGCCGCAAAGACGACAGCTTCGTGGCCAGGCCGGTGCGTCTCGAGCTCGACACCCGCGAGCAGGTGGCGAAGGGGGAGATCCGATCCAGCTTCTGGGGCGCCGCCAGCGAGGCGGGCATGACGGAGGATCAGATCATGGATCTCGCCGCCATCTTCGGCTGGGACATCGATTTTGCCCAGGACCTGCAGCCGGGGGACAGCTTCCGGGTGGTCTACGAAGACAAGTTTCAGGATGACGAGCGGGTGGCCTCCGGCGACATCCTGGCCGCCGAGTTCATCAACCAGGGGGCCATCTATCGCGCCGTGCTGAACCAGGATGGCAACTACTACACCCCGGAAGGCAAGGCGATGCGCAAGAGCTTCCTGCGCGCCCCGGTCAACTTCAAATACATCAGCTCCAACTTCAACCCGCGTCGCCTGCACCCTGTCACCGGCAAAGTGCGCCCCCACAACGGCATCGACTACGTGGCTCCCGTGGGCACCCCCATCATGGCGGCGGGCTCAGGCAGCGTGGTGGCCGCCGGTTACAACCAGTTCAACGGCAACTATGTCTTCATCAAGCACGCCGGCAACTATGTGACCAAGTACCTGCACCTCTCCAAGCGCACCGTGAACAAGGGGCAGCGGGTGAAACAGGGGCAGACCATAGGCCTCTTGGGAGGCACGGGCCGGGTCACAGGCCCGCACCTGCACTATGAATTCGTGGTGGGCGGCGTGCACAAGAACCCGCGCACCCTCACCCTGCCCCAGGCCGAGACCCTCACCGGACGGGCGCTGGCCAGCTTCAAGGCCGAGGCCAGACCGCAACTGGCCAAGCTCGACAGTAACGAGCTGCAGCTGGCCCAGAACAAGCGGGACAGCAACGGCAGCTAAGAGTCGCCCCACTGCCATCGTGGCTGCTGTAAATGAACAGATAACAAGGAGAGGCCATGAGCGAGCGCTATATCGGGTTGATGTCGGGTACCAGAGCCTGGCATGGGATAGATGCCACGCCCTCCTCCACTCCTTGGTCAGGTTTCTCGTCACAGAAGGGCATGTCATGAGCGAGCGCTATATCGGATTGATGTCGGGTACCAGCATGGATGGCATCGATGCCGTGCTGGTCACTCTGGATGGGGAAACCCTGCGGGTGGAGGAGGCACTGTGCCATCCCTGGCCAGAGGCAACGGCCCGCGAGCTGCACGCCCTCTGCACCCCGGGGGAGAACGAAATCGACCGCATGGGGGTGGCCGACAATCGCGTGGCGCAGGAGTTTGCCGCCGCCACCCTGGCGCTGCTTGCCAAGGCCGGGCTTGAGCCCAAGGATATCCGCGCCATCGGCTCCCACGGCCAGACAGTGCGCCACCGCCCCCAGCTCGGCTTTACCCTGCAGATCGGCAATGCGGCCCTCTTGGCTGCCTTGACCGGCATCGACGTCATCGCCGATTTTCGCACCCCGGACATGGCCCTCGGCGGTCAGGGGGCGCCCCTGGTGCCCGCCTTCCATCAGGCGATTTTTGCCAAACCCCATGCCCTGCGGGTGGTGCTGAACCTCGGCGGCATCGCCAACATCTCTGTACTGCCGGGCCAGGCCGACGGGGGCTCTGGTTCAGGGGTATATGGCTTCGATACCGGTCCCGCCAACACCCTGCTCGATGGCTGGTATCGCCGCCATCAGCCCGACGGCGGCAGCTATGACGCCGGTGGCCAGTGGGCGGCCAGCGGCCAGCTTGTTCCCGAGCTTCTAGCCAAGCTGCTGGCTCACCCCTACTTCGCCGCCCCCGCCCCCAAGAGCACGGGGCGGGAGATGTTCACCCTGGAGTGGCTAGACCACGAGCTGGCAGGCACGGCATACGCCCCGGTGGATGTGCAGCGCACCCTGCAGGCGCTGACCTGCCACAGCATAGCCCGCCAGCTGCCCGCGGTGGATGAGACGCAAACCAGGCCAGAGCTGTTCGTCTGCGGCGGCGGCGCCCACAACGGCCCCCTGCTGGGGGAGCTCGCCGCCCTGCTGCCCCGCTGGCGCCTTGCCAGCACGGCCGAGCTGGGGCTTGCCCCCGACTGGGTGGAAGGAGCGGCCTTTGCCTGGCTGGCACAGCGCTTCGTGACGCGCCAGCCCGGCAACCTGCCCGCCGTCACCGGCGCCAGCCGACCGGCGGTGCTGGGCGCACTCTACCCCGCCTGAGCGGGCAACCTGCGCACACGAACAGAGAGGGCGGCATATGCCGCCCTCTCTGTTATTGTCCGGCTCTGCCGGCAGACGTTATCGACCTTGTTCATTCCCCCTCTATTTCCCGCTCTATTTCCCGCTGCAACTTCATTGCATAAATCTGGATGTCATATGCAGCACGTATTGGTTGATTACGGCGGCTCGCTTGCGTCAATGACATCGTCGCCATGCAGCCTGGGTGAATGATATTTCCCGCCGCTGTTTCAAGGGGCGAAAACGGACACCGGCTAGCATATTTTTAAGGTTGCTGACAGCCCCGTCCATGGGCATAAAATGCATAGCCATTCATATTTAAATGCATGAACAGCAAAATATTGCCGATGATTAACCCTTTATTCACAGAGTTGATCAACGACGATCCGGCACAAACCCACGCACTGCGGCCATTTCCCTTATAAGGCGCGTTATGACACCCGGCCAGCCGTTATATATGGTGAATTGAACCGCATTTTAGCTATATTTCAGAGCGTTGAGCCACCTCATAGAAATGCGATCCCGGTTTGCATCCCCTGGTCGGCCCCCCATAGAATCCCCCTGTCTGAATCATCAACCCGATCCATTTCTTCATCAGCCGCTCGCCCACGCAGGCGACGTCGAAGCAAGACTCGAAACAGCGATGACTGTTTTCCGTACCACCCGTCGTCATTCGTCGGGAACGGGCAACTGTTGCCGAAATAAAGCGAGACGTGCGGCAATCGAGGAAGGAAGGCGTTGACCCTACATCAATAAAGAGAAAGGAGTATCGCCATGAGTGGTACCATCATCAAGTCCGCCAGAAATACCCCCAATGCCCCCCAGGATCTGGGCCCCAGCACCCAGAGCGTGGCCTTCTCCCACTACAACAATATTGCCGCCCAGCTGCCGGTCGATCCCAGGACAGGCAAACTGGTAGGTGGCGATATCCAGGCCCAGGCCAGACAGTGCCTGACCAATATCCAGGCCATAGTAGAGAGCATCGGCCACGTCATGGACGACATGGTGAAAGTCACCCTCTTCCTCAAGAACATGGGGGATCTGGAGGCGGTCAACGCCGTTTATCGGGAATTCTTCCCCCGCAACCTGCCGACCCGTACCGTGCTGGCCGTGGCCGCCCTGCCGCTCGGCGCCGCCATTCAGATGGACGCCCTGCTCTCCAACGGGGAAGGCACCTTCCCCCAGGCCCCCTGCCCCCTGATCAAGCTCGCCCGAAACAGCTGCCGGGCGCCGACCGACCCGCTCTCGACCCATACGGTGGCCTTCTCCCACTACAACAATATCGGTGCCCAGCTGCCGGTGGATGCCGCCACCGGCCAGCTGGTTGCCGGTGGCATCCAGGAGCAGGCCGCCCAGTGCCTGCGCAATATCAAAAACGTGCTGGAGAGCATCGATGTGCCCTTTGACGATATCGTCAAGGTGACCCTCTATCTGACCAGCCTCGCGGATCTGGAGGCCGTCAACGAGGTTTACCGCACCTTCTTCCCCGACTCCGCCATCGCCCGCGCCGTCGCCTATCTGCCGGCCCGCAGCGTGATCGCGGCCTCTGCCCTGCCCATGGGCGCCCGGGTGCAGATGGATGCGGTCATCTCCCACGGTGACGGCACCCCGCCCCAACTGGTGGAAGACAGACACAACCTGGTGATCCGCGCCCGCAACACCGACCAGGCGCCACGCAGCCCGCTCCATAGCCAGAGCGTCGCCTTCTCCCACTACAACCATATCGCCGGCCAGTTGCCGATCGACATGGCCACCGGCAAGGTGCTGACCGGTTGCATCAAAGAGCAGACCGCCCAGTGCCTCGGCCATATCAAGACCATAGTGGAGAGCATCGACCATGTGATGGACGATATCGTCAAGGTGAATATCCAGGTGAAGAACATCGAGGATCTGGACGCAGTAAACGCCATCTACACCAAATACTTCCCGAGCTATCTGCCCGCCCGCACCGTCATTGGCGTGAGCGAACTGCCCGCCGGCGCCCTGGTGCAAATTGATGCGGTGATGTCCAACGCCGAAAGTACCCCGCCGCAGGTGTAAGGGTTGTTGCTAATGGTAAAAAAGACACCGGCTTCAGGCCGGTGTCTTTTTATCGGGTGTCAATATTGACGACCTTATGCTTAAAACTGACCTTTATTATCCGAGAATCTGTTTAAGCTCAGCTTCTTTCAATTTAAAAATCTCATACTCCCGCACATTTCTGCTCTTGGCGGCAGTGATCCATTGCACGCCGGTTTCATCGGCATGTTTAAATTCCAGTCTGAACACGTATTTTGCACTGGTGGCCATCGCCATCACCATACCTGCCAGAAAAGCGACTGCGGGAAGAAATAACGTCATTCCCTTTCCCTGCGCTTCAGTCGGTATAAAGTAAAATAGGATACTTGATGTGATTAACCCAAACAACAACATGTTTGTCAGTTTATCTTTCCATGTAAGTTCTTTTACTTGTACATCGGAGATCCGATTCAAATCATACGAATCAGAATTTATCTTCAGCGTTCCCTCTGACTTATCAATCAATACAGAACAAGCCATTGTAAATACTCCATCTTTTTTTAAAAGTTATATATCACCTGATTAACTTCAAAAACCATTCACTACCATGTTAGGTCGACAAAATAACTCGCCAGTCCTATATCACTGAAAATGATATTGCATTGAACGCGGATTAATCTCCATTCAGACGCATAGAATATTACAAGAAGCACCATATGGCACCAAAAAAAATATCGTGACATAGAGAAACTTTAGACAGTTAAAATACCCAGTGGTAAACCTGAATTATTCATCCAGGATGAATCAGGTTGCCTGAAAGAGAATTTTTCTTATAAAAAACGCCCCCCATCTTGCGATGGAGGGCGTTTTATTTTCCGGCCATTGAGCCAAAGAGGCTCAATGGTCAGCTGTTACAGGGATTCAGCGGTCGCGACCACGTTTTCCACGGTAAAGCCGAATTCCTTGAACAGCAGCTCGGCCGGGGCGGACTCACCGAAGGTGGTCATGCCGATGATCTTGCCGCCGAAGCCCACGTACTTGTACCAGTAGTCGGCGATACCCGCTTCGATGGCGACACGCTTGGTGACGCTGGACGGCAGGACGGACTCCTTGTACTCGGCAGATTGGGCGTCGAACACGTCGGTGGCCGGCAGGGAGACCACACGCACGGCGCGGCCCTTGGCGGTCAGCTGCTCATAGGCGGCCACGGCCAGCTCCACTTCGGAACCGGTGGCGATCAGGAGCAGTTCCGGGGTACCGGCGCAATCCTTCAGCACGTAGCCACCCTTGGCCACATCGGCCAGCTGCTGGGCGGTGCGGTCCATCTGGGGCAAGTTCTGACGGGAGAAGATCAGGGAGGTCGGGCCGTCGGTACGCTCGATGGCGTGCTTCCAGGCGATGGCAGACTCGACCTGGTCACAGGGGCGCCAGGTGCTCATGTTCGGGGTCAGACGCAGGGAGGCGATCTGCTCGACCGGCTGGTGAGTCGGGCCATCTTCACCCAGACCGATGGAGTCGTGGGTGTAGACGAAGATGGCGCGCTGCTTCATCAAGGCGGCCATGCGCAGGGCGTTGCGGGCGTACTCCATGAACATCAGGAAGGTGGCGCCGTAGGGGATGAAACCACCGTGCAGGGCGATGCCGTTCATGATGGCGGACATGGCGAACTCGCGCACACCGTAGTGGATGTAGTTGCCCGCCGCGCTCTCGGGAGTCAGGGACTTGGAGCCGGACCACATGGTCAGGTTGGACGGAGCCAGGTCGGCGGAACCACCCATGAACTCAGGCAGCAGCTTGCCAAAGGCTTCCAGGGCGTTCTGGGAGGCCTTGCGGGTCGCGATCTTGGCCGGGTTCGCTTGCAGGGTCTCGATGACCTTGGCGGATTCAGCGGCCCAGTTGGCAGGCAGCTCGCCAGTGGTGCGGCGCTTGAACTCGGCAGCCAGGGTCGGGTGCGCGGCTTCATAGGCGGCAAACTTGGCAGCCCAGTCGGATTCGAGCTTGGTGCCCTTTTCCTGCGCATTCCACTCGGCAGCGATCTCGGACGGGATGACGAAGGGCGCGTGATCCCACTTCAGGAAGGCACGGGCGGCGGCGATCTCGTCGTTGCCCAGCGGTGAGCCGTGGCAGTCGTGGGAGCCGGACTTGTTCGGTGAGCCGTAACCGATGATGGTGCGGCAGCAGATCAGGGTCGGCTTGCCGGTCTCGGCCTTGGCGGCCTCGATGGCGGCGTTGATGGCTTCCGGGTTGTGACCGTCAACGGCCGGGATGACGTGCCAGCCGTAGGCTTCGAAACGCTTGGGAGTGTCGTCGGTGAACCAGCCTTCCACGTGACCGTCGATGGAGATGCCGTTGTCATCCCAGAACGCGATCAGTTTGCCCAGGCCCAGAGTGCCGGCCAGGGAGCAAGCCTCGTGGGAGATGCCTTCCATCAGGCAGCCGTCGCCCATGAAGGCGTAGGTGTAGTGGTCGACGATGTCGTGACCCGGCTGGTTGAACTGCTCGGCCATGGCCTTCTCGGCGATCGCCATGCCCACGGCATTGGTGATGCCCTGACCCAGGGGGCCAGTGGTGGTTTCGATGCCAGGGGCATAACCGTACTCCGGGTGACCCGGGGTGCGAGAGTGCAGTTGGCGGAAGTTTTTCAGATCATCGATGGAGAGGTCGTAACCGGAGAGATGCAGCAGGGAGTACAGCAGCATGGAGCCGTGGCCGTTGGACAGCACGAAGCGGTCACGGTCGGCCCACTTGGGGTTGTTCGGGTTGTGCTTGAGGTGGCCACGCCACAGCACTTCGGCGATATCTGCCATTCCCATGGGGGCGCCCGGGTGACCGGAGTTGGCTTTTTGAACGGCATCCATACTCAATGCGCGAATGGCATTGGCAAGCTCTTTACGAGAAGGCATCTGTATCTCCTGCGATTGCTTCATTTGATGGCCAAGATTAAGGCGCGTTATTGTCCCAGCAGGGCGGGCGCGGTGCAAATATTATCTGGGCGAATAAAGTGGCTTTGGGAGCACAATCGCTTTTCTGGCCCGGGAAAACGATTCAATCCGCCCCCTCCCTTACCCCCATCGGGGTGGTTGCCCCCTCAGCCTTGGCCCGGGCGGGTCCAACCCCAAATAGTGCTGGCAATCACCCAGTGACCTAATTAAAATAGACGTCCAGATGTAGATACCTCTACAGACATACTGTCATTTTCCGGTTATGGCCAAGGCGATAACCCCATACGAATCGAGAACCAATCATGGCAAAGCTGTTTACTTCCGAGTCGGTCTCCGAAGGCCATCCCGATAAAATCGCCGACCAGATCTCCGATGCGGTGCTGGACGCCATCCTGGTGCAAGACACCAAGGCGCGTGTCGCCTGCGAGACCCTGGTCAAGACCGGCATGGTGATGGTGGCCGGCGAAGTAACCACCTCTGCCTGGGTCGACATCGAGCAGATCGTGCGCGACACCGTGCGCGAAATCGGTTACACCCACTCCGACATGGGCTTCGATGCCGACTCCTGCGCCGTGCTGAACGCCATCGGCAAGCAGTCCCCGGACATCAACCAGGGTGTGGATCGTACCGATCCGCTGGAGCAGGGTGCCGGTGACCAGGGCCTGATGTTCGGCTATGCCACCAACGAAACCGACGTGCTGATGCCCGCCCCCATCACCTACTCCCACCTGCTGGTGAAGCGTCAGGCCGAAGTGCGCAAGAACGGCACCCTGCCGTGGCTGCGCCCGGATGCCAAGAGCCAGCTCACCTTCGCCTACGACAGCGAAGGCAAGATCCTGGGTGTGGATGCCGTGGTGCTCTCTACCCAGCATTGCGACTCCATCAGCCACAAGGATCTGGTGGAAGCGGTGCGCGAGGAGATCATCAAGCCGGTGCTGCCGGCCGAGTGGATCAACAAGGACACCAAGTACTTCATCAACCCGACCGGCCGTTTCGTCATCGGCGGCCCCATGGGTGACTGCGGTCTGACCGGTCGCAAGATCATCGTCGACACCTACGGCGGCATGGCCCGTCACGGTGGTGGCGCCTTCTCCGGCAAGGATCCGTCCAAGGTGGACCGCTCCGCCGCCTACGCCGCCCGCTACGTGGCCAAGAACATCGTCGCCGCCGGTCTGGCTGCCCGCTGTGAAGTCCAGGTCTCCTACGCCATCGGCGTGGCCGAGCCGACCTCCATCAGCGTCGAGACCTTCGGCACCGGCAAGGTAGCCGAGGAGCTGCTGGTCAAGCTGGTGCGCGAGTTCTTCGAACTGCGTCCCTACGGCCTCATCGAGATGCTGGATCTCAAGCGTCCCATCTACCAGGCGACCGCCGCCTACGGCCACTTCGGTCGTGACGAGTTCCCCTGGGAGAAGACCGACAAGGCCGCTCTGCTGCGCGACGCCGCCGGTCTGTAAGGCTGGCCGTTGTGATAAAAGGGGAGCCTGGCTCCCCTTTTGCTTATCCGCTACCCGACGAGACCTCGATGTCAGCCACCAGAGCCCAACTCGACGCTTCCCTGCTCCAGCTGCTGCACCAGCGGGTCGACGCCTGCTTAGTGCAGGCGGAGGCACGCCTCGGCCGCCCCTTCCCACGCCCGCAGATCCACTGCAACATGCGGGGCCGGGCGGCGGGGTCGGCGCGGCTGCAAACCTGGGAGCTGCGCTTCAACCCGGCGCTCTATCAGGCCAACCAGCAGGCCTTTCTGGCCGAGGTGGTACCCCATGAGGTGGCGCACCTGCTGGTCTATGCGCTCTGGGGGGAAGGGCGCGGCAAGTCGCGGGTGCTGCCCCATGGCCGCCAGTGGCAGTCGGTGATGCGGGAGGTGTTCGGCCTCGCTCCCAACACCACCCACAGCTTCGATCTCGCCGTGCTGGCCCAGCGCACCCATGCCTACGCCTGTGCCTGCCAGCAGCATCAGCTCTCGGTGCGTCGTCACAACAAGGTGGTGCGCGGCGAGGCCCGCTATCACTGCCGCCGCTGCCGCCAGCCCCTGGTATTGCAGCCGGGGTCGTCGGCGGATTGAGTCAACCCGTGTCGCGCCCCTGTGTTAGGGTGCGCAGCTTCTTCATTCACTCGTTTCATTGCCAAGGATATTCATGTTTCGCCCTCTGATCTCCCTCTGCCTGGCCCTGCTGGTCAGTGCCCCGGCCCATGCCGAGGCCCCCCAGACCTTTCGCGCCGCCAAGCAGGATCTGAACAAGCTCTACCAGAGCCACCCCACCACCTTCTATTGCGGCTGCAACATCAAGTTCAGCGGCAAGCAGATGGCCCCGGACTGGGAGAGCTGCGGCTACCTGCCGCGCAAGCAGGCCAATCGCGCCTCTCGCATCGAGTGGGAGCACGTGGTCCCCGCCTGGGAGTTCGGCCACCAGCTCCAGTGCTGGCAGGAGGGCGGGCGCAAGAACTGCGGCAAGAGCGACGAGTTCAACAAGATGGAGGGGGACATGCACAACCTCTTCCCCGCCATCGGCGAGGTGAACGGCGATCGGGCCAACTACCGCTTCTCCGACTGGAACGGCAAGCCGAACCAGTACGGCAAGTGCCAGATGCTGGTGGACTTCAAGGATCGCCGGGTGCAGCCGCCCAAGGGGCCGGTGCGTGGCCAGATAGCCCGCGCCTACCTCTACATGGGCCAGCAGTATGGGCTGCGCCTGGCCGCCCAACAGCGTAAACTGTTCGAGGCCTGGGACAGGCAGTACCCGGCCGACCGCTGGGAGTGCGAGCGCAACAGCCGCATCGGCAAACTGCAGGGCAATACCAACCCCTTCATTGAAAAGCAGTGCCAATAGCCCCATTTGACAGGGAGGGTCACCCCTCCCATCACCCAACGCGTTCAAGCCAAGAGATTGTGATCAGCCATGCGCATTCCACGTATCTATGAACCGGCCGCCCTGCAGGTGGGCCAGACTCTCGCCCTGTCGGAAGACGGTGCCAACCACATAGGCCGGGTGCTGCGCATGCAGCCGGGTCAGCAGCTCGAGCTGTTCAACGGCGACGGCAACCAATATGCCGCCACCATCACAGGCGTCGGCAAGAAGTCGGTGGAGGTGCGCATCGACAGCTGCGAGGCCCGCTCGGTGGAATCCCCCTTCGCCATCCATCTGGGCCAGGTGATCAGCCGTGGCGACAAGATGGACTTCACCATCCAGAAATCCGTGGAGCTCGGCGTCACCTGCATCACCCCGCTCTTCTCCGAGCGCTGCGGCGTCAAGCTGCCCGCCGATCGGCTGGAGAAGAAGCGCGAGCAGTGGCAGAAGGTGGTGATCAGCGCCTGCGAGCAGTGCGGCCGCAATGTGGTGCCCGAGGTGCGCATGCCCATGGAGCTGGACGCCTGGCTGGCGGAAGAGACCCAGGAGCTCAAGCTCAACCTGCACCCGCGCGCCCCGTACAGCATCAACACCCTGCCGGTCCCCGAGCACGGGGTGCGGCTGCTGATCGGCCCGGAAGGGGGCTTGTCCAGCGACGAGATCGCCCGTACCGTGCAAGAGGATTTCAAGGAGATGCTGCTGGGGCCGCGGGTGCTGCGCACCGAAACCGCCGCCCTGACCGCCATTACGGCGCTGCAGTGCCGCTTCGGCGATCTCGCCTGAAACAGGTTTTAAAAATCTCACTCGCAATCGAGCTACCAAAAGGATATTCGGATGACCATCAAACTCGGCATAGTGATGGACCCCATCTCGGCCATCAACATCAAGAAGGACTCCAGCTTCGCCATGCTCGAAGAGGCGCAAAAGCGCGGCTACGAGCTCTTCTATCTGGAGATGAAGGATCTTTACATGCAGGCCGGACGGGCGTTTGGCACCATGCGTCCGCTCACCGTCAAGCATGACTACGCCCACTGGTTCAGCCTGGGGGAGGTGGTGGATCAGCCGCTCTCCAGCCTGGACGTGATCCTGATGCGCAAGGATCCCCCCTTCGACACCGAGTTTATCTACGCCACCTATATGCTGGAGCGGGCCGAGGACGAGGGTTGCCTCATCGTCAACAAGCCCCAGAGCCTGCGCGACGCCAACGAGAAGCTCTACACCGCCTGGTTTGCCGAGCACACCCCGACCACGCTCGTCACTCGCCGCGCCGACAAGCTGCGCGCCTTCCACGCCGAGCACAAGGACGTGATCCTGAAGCCCCTGGACGGCATGGGCGGCGCCTCCATCTTCCGCATGAAGGAAGATGACGCCAACGTGGGGGTCATCATCGAGACCCTCACCGCCCACGGCAGCCAGTACTGCATGGCCCAGACCTTCCTGCCCGCCATCAAGGACGGCGACAAGCGGGTGCTGGTGGTGGACGGCGAGCCCGTGCCCTACTGCCTGGCCCGCATTCCGGCCCAGGGAGAGACCCGTGGCAACCTGGCGGCCGGCGGCCGCGGCGAGGCGCGCCCCTTGAGCGAGGCGGACTGGGCCATCGCCCGTGCGGTGGGCCCCACCCTGAAAGAGAAGGGGCTCATCTTCGTCGGGCTCGACATCATAGGCGACCGCCTGACCGAGATTAACGTCACCAGCCCGACCTGCATCCGCGAAATCGAGGCGGCCTTCCCGGTGCATATCACCGGCATGCTGATGGATGCCATCGAGCGTCGACTGGGAAAATAACCCAGGGTGACGCCCCTTGAGGCCGTCACCCAGACAGTGACACTACAGGGGCCGACGCGGCCCCTGCTCTTTTCTGTTGCGTGACGATGTGAGCCAGCCCCGGACTTCCGGGTTTTCTGCACGAAAAAGCGGTTTTGCCCGCCGCCGTCAACTGCCATAATCACCCCAAATACCTTTGCACTCTTTGATATCTATGCAAACACTGCAAAACCATTTTCTGCTCGCCATGCCGAGCCTCACGGACGCCTACTTCGAACGCTCCCTGGTCTATCTGTGCGAGCACAGCAGCGAGGGGGCCATGGGACTGGTGGTCAATATCCCGGTGGACATGTCCCTGGACGCCATGCTGACCAAGCTCAAGCTGAGCCCGCCCGCCACCGCCGAGATGAAACAGCCGGTGCTGCAGGGGGGCCCGGTCCATGCCGATCGCGGCTTCGTGCTGCACAGCTTCAGGCCCGGCTTCAACTCCACCCTGCAGGTGAGCGACGAGATGATGGTCACCACCTCCAAGGACATCCTCGAGACCCTGGGCACGGACGAAGCCCCTGACCACTGGCTGGTGGCGCTGGGCTATGCCGGCTGGAGCGCAGGGCAGCTCGAGCAGGAGCTGGTGGATGGCGCCTGGCTGGTGATCCCCCCCAACCCCAGGCTGGTGTTCGACACCCCCATTCACCAGCGCTGGCAGCAGGCCGCCGCCAGCATAGGCGTCAATCCCCTGCATCTCTCCAGCCAGGTGGGACACAGCTGATGATGTTTGACACACAGATTCACCAGCGCTGGCAGCAGGCCATGGTCGTCATCAGCATAGGCGTCAACCCTCTGCATCTCTCCAGCCAGGTGGGGCACAGTTGATGATGTTTGACACGCACATTCACCAGCGCTGGCAGCAGGCCATTGTCGTCATCAGCATAGGCGTCAATCCCCTGCATCTCTCCAGCCAGGTGGGGCACAGTTAGATCCCTTGTAACGCTCTTTAGTTGATGCAGTTCCCATTTAGTGCCCCTCATCCCCAGCCCTTCTCCCGCGAGGGGAGAAGGGGGTAAATCGGCACGTTTCGGATATATCTGTGGCAACCTGTCAGCTAAAACGGAGTTAGCCAGATTCGAGCGAGCATAACCTCGATCGGTTCCCTCTCCCTTCGGGAGAGGGCTAGGGTGAGGGGATACGACATCTTTTTATTCATCTTTTTTCGAGGACATCCATGTCATCACGCAGCATCATGGGCTTTGACTACGGCACCAAGAGCATCGGCGTCGCCATCGGCCAGGAGCTCACGGGCACGGCCCAACCCCTTCGTTCCCTCAAGGCCAACGACGGCATTCCCAACTGGGACGAGATTGAAAAGTTGCTCAAGGAGTGGCAGCCGGATCTGCTCATCGTCGGCCTGCCGCTGAACATGGATGGCACGGATCAGGAGATCACGGTGCGGGCCCGCAAGTTCGGCAACCGCCTCCATGGCCGCTTCGGCAAGCCGGTGGAGTTCAAGGACGAGCGGCTCACCACCACGGATGCCCGCGCCCGCCTGTTCGAGCGCGGCGGCTACAAGGCGCTGGACAAGGGCAGCGTGGACGGGGTCTCCGCCCAGCTAATCGTCGAAGCCTGGATGGAAGAGCAATACGGTTGAACCCGGGGGGCCGGCCAGGCCCCCTGCATCAGGCATCTCCCACCGCCTCTCCCCCGTCCCACGGGAACAGGGCCAGTCCCTGCGCCGCCTGACCATAGAGCCGCTTCGTCTCATTGCGCAGCCACATCACCTTGGCATCCTGGTTATGGCGTTTGTGCCACAGCAGGATGAAGGCTATCTCCAGTTGTACATAGAGTGCCTCAGGGAGCGGCAGGGGCATGGCGATCAGGTTGCCGTGGTGACTGGCGGCATAGCCAGCGCAATAGGAGGGCGCCACGGCGATCAGTTCGTGACTCGACTGGGAGGCGATGTGCAGGGCCTGCTCGAAGCTCGCCACCATGATGGGCACCTCCCGCCTCTGCCCCTCATCCTCCAGCAGATCGTCCAGCGCCCAGCTGTCGCTGGCCTCCCACACCACGCTTATCTGGGGACAGGCCAGAAAGTTTTCCAGCGACCACGTCCGCCCGAGCAGGGGGTGATCCTTGCGCAGGAACACCACGGGGCGATCGGTGAACAGCACCTCGTGATCGATGTAATAGGGCAGCCGGTTGACCCTGGCCTGGGAGCGACCATGGGTCTCCCGGGCGCAGAAGCCGAGATCCGCATCCCCGTTGACGATGTCGTTGAGGGAGTGGTGATCCCACCCCAGCATCCTGACCACAGAGTGGGGGTACTTCTGGTAGATGGTCATGGGCAGCTCGCTCAGGAAGCTGATGCCAAAGGGGGACTCCATCACCAGGCTGAAGCGGGCCCCCTCGGGGATCGCCTCGCTGTTGAGAGCAGTGATGCTGCCTGTCAGCAGGAACCAGGCCTTGAGCTCCTCCTCCAGGGTCAGGGAGAGCTGGGTCGGCTGCAGCCCCTGCCGCACCCGCACCAGGAGGGGATCGTCAAACCAGTCCCGCAGCTTGGCGAGCGCCTTGCTCACCGTCGAGGGGGTGACGCAGAGCTTCTTGGCCGCCCCTGACACGCTGCGCTCCTGCATCAGGTGCTTGAAGACCACCAGCAGGTTCAAATCCAGTTCACCCAGGTTGCGCATCTTTCCTCTCCCCTTATCCCCGCGACCGCGCTTCGCGCAGCGCGAGCCATGGTAACAGCCCTTTGACGGCCAGGTAACTGAGCAGGGTCAACAGCAGGGCAGAGATCAGCATCCCGGATGGGGTAACGCCAAGCTGGCCCAGCAGCCAGATATAGAGGCCGGAGAGGCTGATCTGCATGATGCAGAGCAGGGCGCTGGCAAATGCCGCCTGGTGCCGACCCCCCCCCAGCGCCTCCCCCATCGCCACCCCGAAACCGCAGGAGAAGCCGATGCAGACCAGGGCAAAACCCGGCAGCAGCAAGCGGACGTCGTCACCCAGCTGCCAGTGGCCGAGCAGGAGGCAAACCGCCAGCAGGTAGGCCAGATGGGAGAGCGCCAACACCCTCTGCTTGCCCTGCCAGCGCAGCAGCAACGGTGTCAGGAAGGAGGCGGACATGCTCACCCCGGCCATCACCATCATCACCAGGGCGTACTGCTCGGTGGTGAAGCCAAGCCCCTGCATCAGGATCAGCGGCGAGACGCTCACATAGACCAGGATGGCGGTGACGCTGGCACTGGTCAGCAGCGAGTGCAGCATGAAGCCCGGGGAGCCCAGCAGGGCAAAGGGCCGGGTCGCGCCACTCTGCTGGCGGGCCGGACGGGTCTCCCTGAGCAGCAGCAGGTTGACCAGGCCGATGACGGCGGCTACCAGCGCCATCGCCACGAAGATCCCGCGCCAATCAAAATGCGACAGGATGAGATAACCCAGCACCGGCGCCAGCACCGGGATGACGCAGATCACCCCGTTGATCATGGAGAGCGCCATGGCCAGCCGCCCCTGGCTCAGCACATCCCGCAGCACGGTAAAGGTCATGATGTAGAGCGCCCCCGCCCCGGCCCCCTGCCAGAAGCGGCCGAGGTAGAACTGACTGATCCCCGTCGCATTGGCCGCCACCAGGGAGGCGACGACAAAGATGAGGGCGCCCCCCAGCACTACCCAGCGCCGGCCATGGCGATCCGCAATGATCCCCCCCAGCAGCACTGTGGCCGCCATGCCGAACAGGTAGATGGAGAAGGCGGTGTGGATCTGCGCCTCACTCGCCTGCAGGGTGTCGGCAATCTGGGGCACGGCCACCAGATAGAGATCGATCCCGAGCGGGTAGAGGATGATCATCAGGAAAGTGCACAGCAGGAAAATGCCCATGGATGTTCCATTGCGAAGGGCCCGCCCACTCAGACCGTCGATGGCATGAGCATGGGGGACAGGATGAATATGGGCAGCACTATAGGAGGGGGCACCGCTCGCATCGAGTGAAGAGATGGCGAACGGTAGATTCCAGTTTGGAAATCCTGTGGCGAGGGGCAGGCCATTGGAGCCATTCGCCTAGGCGTGACAGTGCCGGGCAGCACCAAAAAGTACGCCGGGCTGTCCCGGCGTACTCACCTCAATCAATGGGGCCGAACCCTCACTCCGTCAGCTTGCTCAGGATGGCGTGGGCCGCCTTGACTCGGGCCTCGTTCGGATAGTTGCGATTGGCCAGCATGACGATGCCGACGCCCTTCGCGGGCACGAAGGCCACGTAGGCACCGAAGCCGTTGGTCGCGCCTGTCTTGTTGTAGAGCCGCGCCTCCCCCGTCTTCCGGGACCCGGCAACGGGGCTGACCGGATTGGCCTTGAAGCTCACCGCCGGGGAGTTGCCCGCCAGCAGCGAAGCTTCGCTGACAGGATAGGGATAGCTCTCCCAGCCGAGCCCCTGGGTCATGGCGCCCACCGAGTAAAGCCCTTTGTGGGTCAGGGCAATCGCCTGCTGCATCGCCTCGTCGCCACCGCCTGTGATGTTGGCGCCGACAAAGGCCAGCAGATCCGCCGAGCTGGTCTTGATGCCATAGGCCTCGTCCGCCAGGACGCCCGGATTGACCCGGATGGGCTTGTCCTCTTTCGAGTAGCCATAGGCGTAGTGCCCCATGGCCGCGGCGGGCACCTTGAGATAGGTGTGTTCGAGACCGAGCCTGGGCAGCAGGGTCTGGCTCATCAGCTGCTCAAAGGGTTGCTCCAGGCTCTGGGCCGCGAGATGGCCGAACAGACCGATGCTGGGGTTGGAGTACTGGCGATGGGTGCCCGCCGGGTAGGCTGGCGTCCACTGGCGATAGTAGGCGCGCATCTTGTCGGTGGAATCCACCTCGTCGGGGAATTGCAGCGGCAGGCCACCGGCGCTATAGGTGGCGAGCTCGGCCATGGTGATGCCGTCAAAGGCGGAACCTTTGAGCCAGGGGGCGTGCTGGCTCACCCTGTCATCGAGCTGGAAGCCGCCCTTGACCACGGCGTAGGCCCCAAGCGTTGCCGTAAAGGTCTTGCTGACCGAGCCTATCTCGAACAGGGTCTGCTCGCTGACACGGGCCCCGCTCTCCCGGTTCGCCACCCCGTAGTTGAAGTAGTGGGCCTTGCCATCCTTCAGCACGGCCACCGCCATGCCCGGGATCCTGTGCTCCTTGAGCACGGGCCGGATGCTGGCATCCACCAGGGGGCGCAGGGGATCGCCCTGGGGGGCCGCCGTGGCCTGCGCCAGACCGGTCCAGAGCAGCGTGCCCGCCGTCAGCAATGTCATCCGCACCTGTTGTTGCATGGTTATTTCATCCTCTCGGTTGTTTGGGATCGCCGCACCAGCGACGAGCTGTGGGGCCAGCATAACGGGCCAAGGTGTGCTGGATGTGAAGTGGCGTGAAGTCTCATCGCTGTTGCCAAGGAGGCTCCCAGCCAGCACCCTGTGAGTCCAGCCATCCCATGCCACCGCCCCGGGCAGGCACAAGCCCATATAGAAGAGGGGAGCCCATGGCTCCCCTCTTTCATTATCCAACCGGATCAACGCAGGACTCAGGCCTGCTTGCTCTTGGGCGGGTTATCCCAGATCCCCTCTTCCAGCTGACTGCGCAGCTCGGGGTACTTGTTGGCATCGAAGGTGGGAACGCGACCCACCTTGAGCTGGTCGTTGTAGTCCTTGGCCAGCTTGATGGCAACCCCTGAGAGCAGCAGTATGGCGATCAGGTTGACGATGGCCATCAGCCCCATGGAGACATCCGCCAGGGCCCACACGGTCGGCAGCTCGCCCACGGAGCCGAACATCACCATGCCCAGCACGAACATCCGGAACAGCATCAGGCCGCCCTTGTGGTTGTGCTCGAGGAATACCAGGTTGGTCTCGGCGTAGGAGTAGTTCGCCACTATGGAGGTGAAGGCGAAGAAGAAGATGGCCGCCGCGATGAAGATGTTGCCACCGCCACCGACCTGGGAGGAGAGCGCACGCTGGGTCAGCTCGACCCCGGTCACGCCGGAGCCCGGCTCGAACTGGCCTGACATCAGTATGATGGCGGCAGTACAGGTACAGATGACTATGGTGTCGAGGAAGACCCCCAGCATCTGCACATAGCCCTGGGACGCCGGGTGCGGCGGATAGGGGGTCGCGGTCGCGGCGGCGTTGGGGGCAGAGCCCATACCGGCTTCATTGGAGAAGAGACCGCGCTTGATGCCGTTGATCATCGCCTGGGAGATGGCGTAACCCATGGCGCCGGACCCCGCCTGCTCGATGCCGAAGGCAGACTTGATGATGAGGACAAAGACCCCGGGCAGCTCGCTGATGTTCATGGCCACCACGAACAGCGCCATCAATATGTAGGCCAGCGCCATGAAGGGCACCACCAGTTCGGCGAAGCGGGCGATGCCACGGATGCCGCCGAAGATGATGAGACCGGACAGCACCACCAGAGCAAGTCCGCTGACCCAGTCAGGGATGCCGAAGGCGACGTTCATGGCCAGGCTGATGGAGTTGGCCTGCACCGCATTGAACACCAGGCCGAAGGCCAGCAGCAGACAGAGGGAGAAGACCACCCCCATCCAGCGCATGCCGAGGCCGCGTTCCATGTAGTAGGCGGGGCCGCCACGGTAGTTGCCGTCTTCGTCCTTGACCTTGTAGAGCTGGGCCAGGGTGCTTTCTACAAACGCCGTCGCCATGCCGATAAAGGCGATCAGCCACATCCAGAAGATGGCGCCCGGGCCACCCAGATAGATGGCGACGGCCACGCCAGCCAGGTTGCCGGTGCCCACACGGGCGGCCAGACTGGTACACAGGGCCTGGAAGGAGGAGATGCCGGCACTGTCGGATTTGCGGCTATTGCGCAGTACCGAGAACATGTGGCCGAAGTGGCGGATCTGGATAAACCCCAGGCGGAAAGTAAAGAAGAGTCCGACCCCGATCAGCAGGTAAATGAGCACGGCTCCCCACATCAGGTCGTTAATCATTGCAATCAAGGTGTCCATAATTCTCTCGTTGTTATCACATCCATGGTCAGTCTGCGCTGACCGCTCTCTGTCAATTTCCGAATTAGCATTGCGCCGAAGGGGCGGAATCTAGCATAGGGAGGGGATTCAGAATAGTGATTAGGTTCACTGGAAAGACAAAAAACGAGCGATTTGATGCAAAAAAGCTTCATTTAGCACGCAAATAATCAACAAAACTTGATGTGCGCTGCTACAGTCGACAAACAGGACCCGAAGGGGGCTCATCTGTCGATATGCCCATGGCGGCAAAAACAGATGCCTTGACGGTCCGCAGGAAGGCAAGCGTTTGCCTTTGATGCCGTCCAGCCAGGGGCTGATCGCGCCAAACGTTTTACACGTAATTAAATTTCAAGTAGCTGACAAGAGTATTTGTGTGACCTACTGCACAAATTGAAGAATCAACTAAAAAAGTTGCTTTTGTGCCGGCCGGCGGGCGTTGCCAAAAGATAAGCAAAAGTCGTTTTTTATCAGACACTTTCCTCCTGTCACTCCCCCCCTTCCCGCCACCTGGATGATTCACGTACAAGGCTCCCTATTGCAGGAAGTGCCACATCCGTATTAATTAGGCAGGCAGTGGCGATGGGCCACCCCCATCGTGCTTTTCTGAGCCTGAGTCGCCGGGATTTTGTAATTTTATTTCAGAACGGCCGTCTCACGCCCGCAACCCCTGGGATTGCTCCCTCATATAGAGATGATATTTGCTATGGCCGATAAATTAACCCAGCTGAAAGCCCTGACCACGGTAGTTGCCGACACCGGCGACATCGAAGCCATCAAGCGCTACCAGCCCATCGATGCCACCACCAACCCCTCCCTGGTGTTGAAGGCATCCGAGATCCCCGAGTACGCGGCTCTGATCGAAGACGCCATCAACTGGGCCAAGTCCCAGAGCCAGGACAAGGCACAGCAAATCATCGACGCGGGCGACAAGCTGGCGGTCAACATAGGTCTGGAAATCCTGAAAATCGTTCCGGGCCGCATCTCCACCGAGGTGGATGCCCGTCTCTCCTTCGACACCGACGCCAGCATCGCCAAGGCCCGCAAGCTGATCCGCCTCTACAACGAAGCCGGCATCAGCAACGATCGCATCCTGATCAAGCTGGCCTCCACCTGGGAAGGGATCCGTGCCGCCGAAGTGCTGGAGAAAGAGGGCATCCAGTGCAACCTGACCCTGCTGTTCTCCTTCGCCCAGGCCCGTGCCTGTGCCGAAGCCGGTGCCTTCCTGATCTCCCCGTTCGTAGGCCGCATCCTCGACTGGTACAAGGCCAAGCACAACCGTGACTACACCGCGAGCGAAGATCCGGGCGTGGTCTCCGTCACCGCCATCTACAACTACTACAAGCAGCACGACTACCCGACCGTGGTGATGGGTGCGAGCTTCCGCAACACCGGCGAGATCCTGGAGCTGGCCGGCTGTGACCGCCTGACCATAGGCCCTGCCCTGCTGGAAGAGCTGAGCAAGACCGAAGGCGCCGTGGTTCGCAAACTGGACTACACCGGCGAGCGCAAGGCCAAACCGACTCCGATGACCGAAGCGCAGTTCCGCTGGGAACTGAACCAGGACGCCATGGCTCACGAGAAGCTGGGCGAAGGCATCCGCATGTTCGCCGTCGATCAGGGCAAGCTGGAAACCATGCTGGCCAGCCGCCTGTAAAAAGACGGCCTAAGCCATCTCGGCCAGCCCCTCCACAAGGGGGGTTGCGCCGATAAAACCGGGCTCCCGACAGGGCAGCCCGGTTTTTTTTATCCACCCTCCCGATTGTCACAACCTGGTCATAAAAACGTTTTATTTTCAAATGCGTCGTGTTATACGAATGGTGAAAACCATAAAACCAAGGAGGGAGCCATGGACATGTTCAACTTCGATTTTGACGAGGTCGTTGAGCTGGGTTCACGTAGCCGCGGGACAACGGGAAAGAAACGTAAATGGCGTGAGATAGAGGCGCTCAAAGACAAGCACCGCCTGCAGAAGGAGCTGCAAGCCATCGACATCGCCTATGAAGGTTCGGAAGAACTGGAGCTGTAGCGTCGCCGGTGTCGCCGATGACGGCACAGACCCGCCGACACAGTAAAACAAGACGCCCCGGCCAAGCCGGGGCGTCGTTTTTTGGTCCGCCTGCCATTTCAGGATGAGGGGGGCAGCGAGAGCTGCTTGGCCAGCGCCTGGAAGTGTTGGCTCACCTCGGCCCCGAACAGGGGATCATTGATGGCCCTGTTCTGCCAGAGCTGCTCCAGGTGGCGCCAGTCATCCTCGGTCAGGGAGTCACGCAGATGGGGGAAGATGACCCCTTCCTCATAGTTCATGTGGGCCTCCTGCTGCTCGATGAACTGCTCCAGCTTGGCGGTGAACTGCTCAAGCGGAATGACGGCGTCCATCAGTATCATCTCCACCATCTCCTTGAGCTCGGTGCCGGCCACCAGCAGGCGGGCGTGCTCCTCATGCAGCCGGTTGGCGACCTCCCCCTCCACCACCCTGTACTTCAGGTAGTAGTCATAGATCATGTCTTCCTTGGGGTGATGGAACTTGTCGGAGACCTCCCGCAAGTAGTCCACCACGTCCCGGAGCAGGAAATAGCTCACCGGCTGCTCATTGCGGATGGCTGCCAGCTTGTGCTTGAGCAGCGTCAACAGCCTGGCGATGTTGAGGTGGTCCTTATGGAGACTGGATAACATGAGCACTCCTTGCGCTGAATTGAAAAAGAGACTGTCTCGAGTATACGGTCATTTAATACCCGAACTTTGCACTCAATCAAATCAGTTGCAGACAATCCCCGCCCCGGCGGTGCAGACCAGCGGGCAAGCCTGCGTGCCCTGGCCACTCGCAGAGGCGGGAAGACGGTCAGGCCGGCACGGGCTGGTCATGGCAGACCGAGAACCAGTCGATGGGGCTCATCCCCTGCTGCACCAGCAGGCGGTTTGCCTCGGAGAAGTGGCCGCAGCCGATGAAGCCGCGGTGAGCGGACAATGGGCTGGGATGGGGAGCCGTCAGCACATGGTGACGCTGCCTGTCGATGAAGCGCCCCTTCTTCTGGGCATGGGCTCCCCACAGCAGGAAGACCACCCCCTGGCAGTGGGAGTTGATCCGCTCTATGACCCTGTCGGTAAAGGTCTCCCAGCCCAGGTGGGCATGGGAGTGGGCCATGCCCGCCTGCACCGTCAGCACCGTATTGAGCAGCAGCACCCCCTGGGTGGCCCAGGACTCCAGATAACCGTGACCGGGTGTGACAAAACCCGGCAGATCCCGCTGCATCTCCTTGTAGATGTTGACCAGGGAGGGGGGCGTGCGCACCCCGGGCAGCACGGAGAAGCAGAGGCCGTGCGCCTGGCTCGGCCCGTGATAGGGGTCTTGCCCCAGGATCACCACCTTGACACTGTCCAGCTCGGTCAGCTTGAAGGCATTGAACACCTCGGTGGCCGGGGGGTAGATCACCTTGCCCGCTTCCCGCTCCTCCCTGACGGTCGCCAGGGTTGCCTTGAAATAGTCCTGCTCTTTCTCAGAACCGATCACGTCCTTCCAGGTCAGCACGCCAGTCTCCTCTCTCTGTGAATCCACTGCCTCTGGCACCCCGATATCCTCGATGAATGCCGCAAGGGGCTCAGGATAGGGGGCCGGGCAGCAAGACGCAACCGCGACTCGGCTCAAGGAGATGGCCGCACCTGCATCCCCATGTCCCCTTCCACCTTGCCACCCTGGCTATCGAGATGACGGTCGATGGCTTCAGCCATCGGCGCCCTGGCGGCCGCTCCCCCGGCCATCCAGCGGCGTCCCCCCCTGACCTGATAAGACGCCAGCCCTGACCTTATAAAGAGAATAACGGCTAAAGGTGTAGTTAAATTACTAGATATACCCAATAAAAAATGCATAATTCATATATCTTACGGAATCATAAAAATGATCTCTTTTTGATTAATCTCAATGAATTAATCCCTTTTCTCGCGCGCAAATCGCGCATTTATTGATTTAGATCAATTTTCGTATTATTACCATCGTGATATATATGACCCCAACGAAGTAAAGGTGTAAGGCAAGGCCCCGTTAAATCATCCCGTCACCAAGGTGGTTTAAAAACATCAGGGTAATGTGCTTACCGTTGAATCCGTTTTCCTATGAGGAGTCATACCATGATCAAGGGCATCCAAATCACCCAGTCCGCCAACGCCGCACTGCTGAACTCTTTCTGGCTGCTGGATGAAGAGAAGCAGCAGGCTCGCTGCATCTGCGCCAAGGGCGACAGCTTCGTCGCCGATCAGGAAGTCGCACTGTCCGATCTGGGCCAGTTCGAATACCGTGAACTGCCGGTCCAGACCGAACCCGTGGTCGAGGGTGGTCAACACCTGAACGTCAACGTGCTGCGCCGCGAGACCCTGGAAGACGCCATCGCCAATCCGGAGAAATACCCGCAGCTCACCATCCGCGTGTCCGGCTACGCAGTGCGTTTCAACGCCCTGACCCCGGAACAGCAGCGTGATGTGGTCACCCGCACCTTCACCCAGAGCCTGTAAGTCTCTCTGCGGTCATCTGCACCATGAAAAACGGCCCAAACGGGCCGTTTTTTTATGGGCAAGCCACTGTGCCTGCCCATCCTCGCCTCGCAGGCCGCGCCTGCCGGCTATCCGTGCTGGTCGACCTTCAGCCCCTTGACCGGGTTGGCGAGCACCTCGTTCATCTTCTGCTCGTCGAGCTGATCGCAGTAGCGCGCCACCACCAGGGTCGCCACACCGTTGCCGATGAGGTTGGTCAGGGCCCGCGCCTCGGACATGAAGCGATCTATCCCCAGGATCAGCGCCAGTCCGGCGAGCGGCAGGTGCCCCACCGCCGAGATGGTGGCCGCCAGCACGATGAAGCCGCTGCCGGTGACCCCGGCCGCCCCCTTGGAGGAGATGAGCAGCACCACCAGCAGAGTGAGCTGCTGGAACAGATCCAGCGGCGTATTGGTCGCCTGGGCGATGAAGACGGCCGCCATGGTCAAGTAGATGGAGGTGCCATCCAGGTTGAAGGAGTAACCGGTCGGGATCACCAGGCCCACCACCGACTTCTTGCAGCCGAGCGCCTCCATCTTCACCAGCATGCGCGGCAATACGGATTCGGAAGAGGAGGTGCCCAGCACGATCAGCAGCTCTTCCCGGATGTAGGAAATAAAGCGCACTATGCTGAAACCATTTGCCCTGGCAATGCTGCCCAGCACCATGAAGATGAAAAGCAGACAGGTCACATAGAAGCAGGCAATTAACTGACCGAGCTGGACCAGGGAGCCGATACCATATTTCCCTATGGTAAACGCTATGGCACCAAAGGCGCCAACCGGTGCCAATTTCATGATCATGTTGATGATGCCGAAAATAACCTGGGAGAAGCTGTCTATCATATTGAAGACCAGTTTCCCCTTCTCGCCGATATGATGCAGGGAGAAGCCAAACAGCACCGCAAACAGCAACACCTGAAGAATGTTGCCGCTGGCAAAGGCGCCGATCACGCTGCCCGGGATCACGTCAAGCAGGAAGGCGATGATGCCCTGGGACTTGGCTTGCTCGGCATAGGCCGAGATGGCGCTGGCATCCAGCGTGGCGGGATCCACGTTCATGCCGACCCCGGGTTGCAGCAGGTTGACCACGCACAGCCCGATGACCAGGGCTATGGTGCTCACCACTTCAAAGTAGAGCAGCGCGATGGCACCGGTTTTCCCCACCGCCTTCATGCTCTCCATGCCGGCGATGCCGGTCACCACGGTGCAGAAAATAACGGGGGCAATGATCATCTTGATTAATTTCACGAAGCCATCACCCAGCGGCTTCATTTCAGCCCCTAGGTCGGGATAGACATGTCCCAGAAATACCCCCAGGGTGATCGCAAGCAACACCTGGAAATAAAGGCTGCTGAATACTTTCTTGTGCATGATTAACGTCCTGTTAATTAATTGACAGCTCATATGGCAGAAATAGGCATGCAGGGAGCCGTCACGAGAAAATATCCTTCTCTCGCCGGCGTCATGCTATTTCGTCATCGCAACGGCGCCACTTTCACACGTTATAAGAAGCAATTAAGAGACATTAATCACACAATATATTTAACATCATTAACACCACGGCAACCTTGATATGTTTGGCCGGTGATGTATTTGGGCGCCCAATGAAAACATGTTGGATAAGAAAATGCCCCGCATGGCGGGGCATTTGGCATCACTCAACCGGCGTGCTGGATCAGACGGAGGTATCCAGGGGCTCGAAGCCCTTGATGAGATCGTCGATGGCCTTCATCTGCTTGAGGAAGCCTTCCAGCTTCTCCAGCGGCAGGGCGCTCGGGCCGTCGCAGCGGGCGATCTTGGGATCCGGGTGGGATTCGATAAAGAGACCCGCCAGACCGACCGCCATGCCGGCACGGGCCAGCTCGGTCACCTGCTCGCGGCGACCACCGGAGGCTGCACCCAGCGGGTCGCGGCACTGCAGGGAGTGGGTCACGTCGAAGATGACGGGGTAGCCGCCGGTGCTCTTCTTCATTACGCCCAGGCCTAGCATGTCCACCACCAGGTTGTCGTAGCCGAAGTTGGCACCGCGCTCGCACAGGATCAGGCGATCGTTGCCGCACTCCTCGAACTTGTCGGTGATGTTCTTCATCTGGCTCGGGCTCAGGAACTGCGGCTTCTTGATGTTGATGACGTTGCCGGTGCGGGCCATGGCCTCCACCAGATCGGTCTGGCGCGCCAGGAAGGCGGGCAGCTGGATGACATCCACCACTTCCGCCACCGGCTTGGCCTGATGGGGTTCGTGCAGATCGGAAATGACCGGCATGCCGAAGGTCGCCTTGAGCTCCTGGAAGATCTTCATCCCCTCTTCCAGACCCGGGCCGCGGTAGGAGTGGATGGAGGAGCGGTTCGCCTTGTCCCAGCTCGCCTTGAACACGAATGGTATGCCCAGCTTGCTGGTCACTTCCACGTACTTCTCGCACACCGCCATCGCCATGTCGCGGGATTCCAGCACGTTCATGCCACCGAACAGCACGAAGGGCTTGTCGTTGGCGACGTCGATCGCGTTGATCTTGATATTCTTCTGTTCCATCTCAGCATCCTTAAGTGAAAGGGCTTCCCCAGAGGCCCTCAATGGAGGGGCTTGGGGCTAAGATCCAGGCTGGCCAGCTGGGTTTTCAGCACGTCGGCCACAGGATCGTCCGGGCATTGTTCAATAAAGTATTCAAAATCGTCGGCGGCGAAACGGGGGCAGTCGAGCTGCTCGTAGATGAAGCCCCTATCCCGCGTCTCCAGCGGATCGCCGGGCTTCATGCGCAGCAGCAGCTCGCTGGTGCGCAGCGCCTCGGCCATGCGCTCCTCCCGCAGCAGGGCACCCTTGCTGACGTTGAGCAGGCGTTCGATGATCTCCCACTGCCCCGCAGGCTGCAAATGGTCGTCGCTCAGGGTTGCCAGGTTGCCGAGGGCCCCGCGCAGCAGCAGCTCGATGCGGTGCAGGCTCAGCTCGTCCCCGTTGAAGGGGTCCACATAGACCTCCCCCTCCAGGCCGGCGAAGCTCACCAGGAAATGGCCCGGGAAGCAGATCCCCTCCACATCCAGGCCAATCTTGCGACCCAGCTGGATGATGAGGATGCCAAGGCTCACCGGTATGCCCTTGCGCTGCACCAGCACCTGGTTCAGGTCGCAGTTGGCGGCAGAGAAGTAATCCTGCCAGTCGCCCCGAAACCCCAGGGTCTGGTAGAAGCCCTGCAACAGCTGACGGCGCACCTCGTCACAGTCCCCTTCGACTATGGCTTCGTCCAGCCAGCTATCGAGGCGGGCCAGCTCGGCCTCTCCCGCGCCGCCATGGCCCAGGATCTCGTCGCTCACCGACAGCGCCAGTTCGGCCAGGTCGTGGGCCTCGAAGTCGGTCCACTCATCCACACGTATCATCGTCGTCATCCCTAACCGAACAGGTTGGCCTGCTTTTGCACCGCCAGCTTGGCGATAAAGAAGATCCACCCCAGGGCGCCCAGGAAGGCAAACCAGCGGATGCTGTTGCTGCGCGCCAGGCGCAGCGCCATCATGCCGAGGAAGGCCACCGCCAGCACTGCGCTCAGCTTCTCGCTGAGCCAGGGGATCCCGTTGTTGAGGGGATTGAGATCCAGCACCATGCACAGCAGCACGCCGGAGAGCACCACCAGGCCATTGAGCCAGCCGCTCAACGTCAGGGTACGAGCGCTGCCGGCACGGCTCGAACCGGTCTGCAGCCAATAGAAGCGCAGGATAAACATCAGCACGGCCCCGACTATCAGGGTGAGGTGCAGATGCTTGAGAGCAACATACATATGATTTCCTTGCACAGGGGCGGACAGTTCCGCCCGTCATCATCACGGCGCCAGACGACCCAGGGTCACCCGCTCGTTATCCCCATAATCCCGCACGGTTTCCACCTGGCAGTAGCCCTGTTGCAGCAGAAGCTGACGCACCGCGGCTCCCTGCTCCCAGCCGTGCTCCAGCAGGAGCCAGCCCCCCGGGCACAGATGGGCGGGGGCACCGGCGACTATCAGGCGAATGTCCGCCAGCCCCTGCTCGTCCGCCACCAGGGCGGAGCGCGGCTCGAAACGCACGTCCCCCTCGTCGAGATGGGGATCCGCCCCGTCGATATAGGGCGGATTGGAGACGATCATCGCAAAACGCGGTGCATCCGCCAGGGGCGCGAACCAGCTGCCGTCCCGCACTTCGATGGGCAACCCCAGAGCCGCGCTGTTGGCGCGGGCCAGGGCGGCGGCGTCCGGCATCCGATCCACCGCCCATACATCGGCATCGGGCCGCTCGGACTTGAGCGCCAGCGCGATGGCGCCGGTGCCGGTGCCCAGATCCAGCAGGGCACAGGGGCCGGCCGGCAAGCGCGCCAGCGCCTGCTCCACCAGCACCTCGGTGTCGGGGCGCGGGATCAGGGTGGCCGGGCTCACCTTCAGCGGCAGGGACCAGAACTCCCGCTCGCCGATGAGGTGGGCTATGGGTTCACCGGCCAGCCGACGGTCAAGCCACCCTTGCAGGGTGGCCTGCTGGTCGGCATCGAGCTCGCGCTCCGGCCAGGTCATCAGGTAGCTGCGCCGGCACCCCAGCAGATGGCAGAGCAGCGCATCGGCATCGGCACGGGGGGATTCCCCAGAGGCCAGGGTCGCCATGATGTGGGCACGAGCCTGCTGGATCTGCATGGGCATTAGTTGCTCTCGGCCAGGGAGGCGAGCTGATCCGCCTGGTATTCCTGCACCAGGGGCGTGATGACGCAATCCAGATCCCCTTCGAGGATCTCCCCCAGCCGATAGAGAGTGAGGTTGATGCGGTGCTCGGAGAGGCGACCCTGGGGGTAGTTGTAGGTGCGGATGCGCTCGGAGCGATCCCCAGAGCCCACCAGGTTGCGGCGGGTGCTCTGCTCGGCGGCACGGTGACGCTCGTCCTCGGCCGCCTGCAGGCGGGCGGAGAGCACCGACATCGCCTTGGCGCGGTTCTTGTGCTGGGAGCGCTCATCCTGGCACTCCACCACCAGCCCGGTGGGCAGGTGGGTGATGCGGATGGCGGAGTCGGTCTTGTTGACGTGCTGACCACCGGCCCCGGAGGCGCGGAAGGTGTCGATCTTCAGCTCTGAGGGGTTGATCTCGATCTGTTCGGCTTCCGGCACTTCCGGCAGCACGGCCACGGTACAGGCGGAGGTGTGCACCCGGCCCTGGGATTCGGTCTCGGGTACCCGCTGCACCCGGTGACCACCGGACTCGAACTTGAGGCGGCCGTAGACGTGCTCGCCGTCCACCTTGGCAATCACCTCCTTGTAGCCACCGTGCTCGCCGTCGTTGCAGCTGACGATGGAGACGCGCCAGCCCTGACGTTCGGCGTAACGGGAGTACATGCGGAACAGATCCCCCGCGAAGATGGCCGCCTCATCGCCACCGGCGCCGGCACGGATCTCGAGATAGCAGTTGTTGTCATCCTTGGGATCCCGCGGCAGCAGCATCACCTGCAGCGCCTGCTCCTGCTCCTCGAAGGTCGCCTTGGCGAGCGGCAGCTCCTCCTGCGCCATCTCGCGCAGGTCGGCGTCATCCTCTTCCAGCATCATCTTGGTGGTCTCGAGGTTCTCCTCGGCCTGCCGGAAGCGCTGGAAGGCGTGCACTATGTCTTCGAGCTGGGCATATTCCCGAGTCAGGGCACGGTATCTGTCCTGATCCGAGGCGACCCCGGGCTCCCCGAGCAGGGCCTGTACTTCTTCGTGGCGCTCGATGAGGCCTTCCAGCTTTCTGATCAATGACGGGTTCATAAATCTTGTGTTCTCGATGGAGGAGGGGCAGCCGGCTGGCCACCCCCAAACTATGACTCTTGTGACAATCCCAGCACCTGGCGCAGCTGGGACAGCTTGTGGCTGTCCCCCTGGGCGGCGGCCTGGCGCAGGGCCTGGGTCGGTGCGTGGATCAACTTGTTGGTGAGGCGGTGGGCCAGGGCCTTGAGCGCCTGCTCGGCATTCTCGCCCTGTTGCAGGGCCAGCAGGGCACGCTGCAACTCTTCATCCGCCACCTGCTGGGCTTGGTGGCGGTAATCGCGAATGAGATCCACAGAGTGCTGGCTGCGATACCAGCCCATGAAGTCGTCGCGCTCTTCCTGCACGATGAGCTCGGCCTCGGCGGCCGCCCGCTTGCGGGTCTCGAGGTTCTGCTCGATGATGCCCTGCAGATCGTCCACCGTGTAGAGATAGGCGTCGGAGAGCTCGTCCACCTCGGCTTCGATGTCGCGGGGCACGGCGATGTCCACCAGGAACATGGGCCTGAAGCGGCGGGCCTTGAGGGCGCGCTCCACCATGCCCTTGCCGATGATGGGCAGGGGGCTGGCGGTGGAGCTGATGACGATGTCCGCCTCGTGCAGGTAGTCCGGGATCTCTTCGAGGGTCATCACCTGGGCGCCGAACTCCTCGGCCAGCAGCTGGGCCCGCTGCAGGGTGCGGTTCGCCACCATCATCTGGGTGACGCTCTGCTCGCGCAGATGCCGAGCGACGAGCTCTATGGTCTCGCCCGCCCCCACCAGCAGCACCTTGGTCTGGGAGAGATCGGAGAAGATGCGGCGGGCCAGGCTCACGGCGGCGAAGGCCACCGAGACCGCACTGGCGCCGATCTCGGTGTCGGTACGCACCCGTTTCGCCACCGAGAAGGATTTCTGGAACAGGCGCTCCAGCGAGCCCTTCACCGCTTCCGCCTGCTGGGCGTGGGCGTAGGACTGCTTGATCTGCCCCAGGATCTGCGGCTCTCCCAGCACCAGGGAGTCCAGCCCGCAGGCCACCCGCATCAGGTGGCGCACCGCCTCCTCGTCCTGGTGGCGGTAGATGGCGGAGAGCACCTCGCTCGCCTCCAGCGCGTGGAACCGCTGCAGCCAGCTCAGCACCTGCTCCCCCTGCCCTTGCTCCAGACTGCAGTACAGCTCGGTGCGATTGCAGGTGGAGACGATCACCGCCTCGCTGACGCCGGGCTGCTCCACCAGCTCACGCAAGGCGCGATCGATGCAGTCCGGGCCAAATGCGACCCGTTCCCGCAAGGCGACACTGGCGGTGTTGTGGTTGATTCCGAGGGCAAGCAGACTCATGGGTGGGTGATGATCGTTTCGTGCACAGGGTATGAAGGCCGACAATTGTACGAGAAAGGGTAAGTCTTTAAAAGCAATACGGCCGCCCCTTATACTGTGGCAAATCTCTTATCCGGAGCACGACCTTGTTGTTGCGTATCTTCTCCCTCGCCTGCCTGCTGGTACTGGCCGGCTGTACCACCACTCAACCCCAGCGGGATCAGGTCAACTGGCAGCAGGAACGGGCCCGTCTCGAACAGCTGACCCACTGGGAGCTGTCGGGCAAGATGGCCATCATCACGGCGCGCCAGAAGGGCAGCGCCCGCCTCAACTGGCAGCAGAACGGCGATGACTATCGCCTCAACCTCACCAGCCTCATCGGCACCCATATCCTGGAACTCTCCCGCAGCAAGGGGGAGATCACCCTGACCGACAACGAGGGCAAGGTGCATCAGAGCCAGGATGCCGAGACACTCGTCTATCAACTCACCGGCTGGAATATTCCGGTCGCCGGGTTGCCGGAGTGGATCAAGGGGCTGCCGGGCCAGGCCGAATTCGAGCTCAACCCCGACGCCAGCCTGGCCTCGGTGCGCGACGGTCAGTGGCAGATCGTCTATGGGGACTACCGGGATCAGGACAACTACCGGCTGCCCCACCTGCTGACCATGACGGGCCAGGGCAGCCGCCTCAAGTTGCAGATCAACCAATGGACCCTGGCGCCATGATGCAGGATACCATCCGGCAGGCGCCGATCCGCTGGCCGGCACCGGCCAAGCTCAACCTCTTCCTGCACGTCAACGGCCGCCGTCCCGACGGCTACCACGAGCTGCAGACCCTGTTCATCTTCCTCGATCACGGCGACTGGCTGGAATTCGAGCCGCTCGCCAATACCGACCTGCTCACCCTGAGCCCGGCCATCCCCGGGGTGCCGGATGAACAGAACCTCATCATCCGTGCCGCCCGCCTGTTGCAGGCCAGGCTGCCAAGCCCGATGGGGGCCCATATCCGGCTGGAGAAGGTGTTGCCCATGGGGGGCGGCATCGGCGGCGGCTCGTCTGACGCCGCCACCACGCTGGTGGCGCTGAATCATCTCTGGCAGGCGGGGCTTTGCGAAGAGGAGCTGGCGCAGCTCGGCGTGCAGCTGGGGGCCGACGTGCCTGTGTTCGTGCGCGGCCGGGCCGCGTTTGCAGAAGGGGTCGGCGAGAAGCTGCAACCGGTGGAGCTGCCGAGCGCCTGGTATCTGGTGCTCAAGCCCGATTGCCATGTGGCAACGGCGGCGGTGTTTCAGGATCCCGAGCTGCCCCGCGACACCCCCAGGATGACATTGCACAACCTGCTGGAAGGGGTGTGGAAAAACGATTGCGAATTGCTGGTGAAAAAGCGCCACCCCGAGGTTGCCAATGCGCTCGGCTGGTTGCTAGAATACGCGCCGTCAAGAATGACGGGCACTGGCGCCTGCGTCTTTGCTCAATTTGAAGACGAAGTGGCTGCTCGGAAGGTGTTGGCAAGGGTGCCGGAAGGCTGGGATGGGTTTGTCGCCAAGGGCGAGAACATATCACCACTCTTCGTCACTTTGCAACAAGTCAGTGATTGGGGTATCGCCAAGCGGTAAGGCAGCGGGTTTTGATCTCGCCATTCCTAGGTTCGAATCCTAGTACCCCAGCCAATCTGACATAATGGCGCCTGAGGTGGTGGCTCTGCCGTCCACCCGGGTAATCCGGCGCCACCATGAACTTCCAGAGACCTTGTCCGTTATCTTGATAAATCGTTTGCCCCCAAACGATACGGGTCTGAATCAGACTCCCCACATACTGGATGCAACCCCGAGGTTTCAAACCGTGCCTGACATGAAGCTGTTTGCTGGTAACGCAACGCCGGAACTAGCCCAGAAGATCGCAGATCGCCTGTTTATCAAACTCGGCAATGCTGCCGTAGGTCGCTTTAGCGACGGCGAGATCAGCGTACAGATCAATGAGAATGTACGCGGTGGCGATATCTTCATCATTCAATCCACCTGTGCCCCGACCAACGACAATTTGATGGAATTGATCGTCATGGTGGATGCACTGCGTCGTGCTTCAGCTGGCCGTATCACTGCCGTTATTCCCTACTTTGGTTATGCCCGTCAGGACCGCCGCGTCCGCTCCGCCCGTGTGCCCATCACCGCCAAGGTCGTCGCCGACTTCCTCTCCAGCGTGGGTGTGGATCGCGTGCTGACCGTTGACCTGCATGCCGAGCAAATCCAGGGCTTCTTCGATGTCCCCGTAGACAACGTGTTCGGCAGCCCTGTGCTGCTGGAAGACATGAAGTCCAAGAACCTCGAATCCCCCGTGGTCGTGTCGCCGGACATCGGCGGCGTGGTCCGTGCCCGTGCCATCGCCAAGCTGCTGGACGACACCGACATCGCCATCATCGACAAGCGTCGTCCCCGTCCGAACGTCTCCCAGGTCATGCACCTGATCGGTGACGTGGCTGGCCGTGACTGCGTCATCGTCGACGACATGATCGACACCGGCGGCACCCTGTGCAAGGCCGCAGAAGCGCTGAAAGAGCGCGGTGCCAAGCGCGTGTTCGCCTATGCGACCCACCCGGTCTTCTCCGGTACCGCAGTGGAGAACATCAAGAACTCGGTCATCGACGAGCTGATCATCACCGACTCCATCCCGCTCACCGCGGAGATGAAAGCCGTCGGCAAGGTCAAGCAGCTGACCCTCTCCTCCGTGCTGGCCGAGGCCATCCGTCGTATCAGCAACGAAGAGTCCATCTCTGCCATGTTTGAGCATTGATAGACCCCGTTGTGACAAAAACCGCCAACTGGCGGTTTTTGTTTTTTCAAGCCTGGTCAATGTAATGCCCTGCCCCCGCAGGTAAAGGATGTCCCCATGAAGTGCTTGCGTCTCCTCACTCTCCTCCCGCTGTGCGCCCTGCTCTCTGCCTGCCTGACCGGCCAGCAGGATCCGCCCTTCACCCTGACCCTGGCACACATGAACGACACCCACTCCCAGTTCGACCCGGTCAACGCCGAGCTGAAGGGGCCCCTCTTCGGCAGGCAGGGGGAAACCGACACCCTCTACACCCGCCTCGGCGGTTATCCGCGCCTGCTCACCATGACGAAAGCCTTCCAGGCCGAGGCGCTCGCCAAGAACCAGCCGATACTGCTGCTGCACGGCGGCGATGCCTGGCAGGGCAGCGGCTACTTCAAGCTCAACGAGGGGATGGCCAATGCCGAGCTGCTGAGCCAGTTCGGCCTGGATGCCATGGCCCTTGGCAACCACGAGTTCGATCTCGACAACCAGAAGCTGGCCCGCTTCATCCAGGGGGTGAACTTCCCGGTGCTGGCCGCCAATCTGGACAGCCGCGACGATCCGGATCTGAGCCAGGCCAGCAACCTCAAGCCCTTCGTGGTCTATGCCTTCGATGGCAACCAGAAGAGCCCGGTCACCGATCTCGACCATCTGCCCGCAGACAAGCAGCTGGTCGCCGTCATCGGGCTGGTGCTGGAGGACATGGCCAACATCTCCCCCAACGTCGGCAAGCTGCGCTTTGCCAGGGAGGTGGTCTCGGCCCAGGCCACGGTCGACCTGCTGCAGGCCAGAGGGATCAACCGGATCGTCGCCCTCACCCACATCGGCAACGCCCGGGATCTGGCACTGGCCGCCAGGGTGAATGGCATCGATGCCATCGTCGGCGGCCACTCCCACAGCCTGCTCGGTGATTTTCGCAACATCGGCTGGGGCAAGACGGGGGAATACGCGGCGCTGGTCACCAATCCGGACGGCGTCGGCCTGACCTGCGTGGTGCAGGCGGGATCCTACGCCCAGGCCATCGGCCTTGCCCGGGTCAGCTTCGACGCCCAGGGCCGGGTCATCGCCTGCAAGGGTCAGAACCAGCTGCTGGCCAGCCGCGACTTCTTCGCCGATCCGGCCCGCCAGCAGACGCTGGACAAGACCCGCAGCCAGCAGGCCGGCAAGTTCATCGACGCCCAGCCCAACCTGGTGACGGTGGATGAGGATCCGCGCCTGCGCGGCATCATCGACAGCCACTACAAACCGGCGCTGGAGCAGGCCTACGGCCCCGTCATCGGCACCCTTCCCGCGCCGTTGCAAAATGCCCGCCGCCCCGGCGACAACGGCAGCGACAACCACGGCTCCGACGTCGCGCCCCTGGTGGCGGAAGGCCAATATTTTTGGGCCAACACCCCGCAGGTGCAGGCCCTGACCGGCGGCCCGGTCGACTTCGCCCTGCTGGCGGTGGGGGGCGTGCGTGCCGACTTGCCCGCCGGTGAACTGCGTGAAGGGGAGGCGGCCCTCAGCCTGCTGCCGTTCAAGAACCCGCTCAGCGTGCTGACCCTCTCCGGCGCCGAGGTGCGGGCCCTGCTGACCGAGACCATCACCGCCACCCTGCCCGCCAGCGCTCATGCGGGCAAGTTCCCCTATGGCGGCCACCTGCGTTACAGCTTCCAGGAGACCGACGCAGGCAAGGCGGGCCAGCTGACTCGCCTGCAGTGGAAGACGGCCGAGGGTCAGTGGCAGGATCTGGTGGATACAAAGCGCTACCGGGTGGTGACCAACGCCTACAGCGCCAACGGCAACGACGGCTGGCAGGCCCTGGCACGGGCCCAGCGCCACAGTCCAGAGAATCAGAGTCCAGAGAGCCAGAGTGCCGAGCGGGTGGATCTCGCCTGGGTCGCGGGCCAGCTGACCGCCTTCCCGGTGCTGGCAGTGGCACAGCGCGGCGAGCAGCTCAGCGCCGTCTATGGGCCGGGCAAGGCCCTCGACTGCAAGGCGGCCAAGGTGGATTGCGGCACAGACGCAGCCTCGTTCGTGGACTATGTGCGTCATGCCCGCCCCCTGGTGACCGCCCTGGATGAAGAGACGGTGACCCTGCTGCGTGCCGGTCAAGCCGACGCCCCTTGAGCCGCTGCGTCAGAAACGGGCCTGACCAGGCCCGTTCTGGCGATCGTTGGCACCCGGTTCCCGGGTTATTCCCCCCGCTCGCCGAGCTTTGGTTGAGTGATCGCCACTCGGCGGCTAGAATATTGCGTCCCATTGCCCCGGGCCATCCGCTCATGGCAAGTAGCGAGTGAAGACATCAAGCGTGACCCATCAAATCAAACTGATTGTCGGGCTGGGTAATCCCGGCCCCGAATATGCCAAGACCCGCCACAACGCGGGGGCCTGGTATGTGGAGCAGTTAGCCCGCTGGCACAATGTCAGCCTGCGCGAAGAGCCCAAGTTCTTCGGCCACACCGCCCGCTTCCTGGTGGAGGGGCAGGATGTGCGGCTGCTCATCCCGAACACCTACATGAACCTCTCCGGCAAGGCGGTGGCGGCCCTGGCCCGCTTCTACCAGATAGTCCCGGAGGAGATCCTGGTGGCCCACGACGAACTGGACCTGCCCCCCGGCATCGCCAAGTTCAAGCAGGGCGGCGGTCACGGCGGCCACAATGGCCTGAAAGACATCATCGCCAGGATGGGCAACAACAATAACTTCTTCCGGCTGCGCCTCGGGATAGGTCATCCCGGTGCCAAGGAGCTGGTCGCCGGTTTCGTGCTGACCAAGGCGCCCAGCAGTGAACAGAGCCTGATCGAGGCCGCACTGGATGAGTCTTTGCGCGCCACCGACATCCTGTTCAAGCAGGACATGACCAAGGCCATGAACCGGCTGCACAGCTTCAAGGCCGAGAAAGTCTGAATACAGATGCCTGACCTGAGTCAGGCTCGCACAATATGACAGGGCTGCCCGCGTGGCCCCTCACAGCATCCATCACGTAAGGTAACAATTCATGGGTTTTAAATGCGGTATCGTGGGCCTGCCCAATGTAGGCAAATCCACCCTGTTCAATGCGCTGACCAAGGCCGGCATCGAAGCCGCCAACTTCCCGTTCTGCACCATTGAGCCGAACACGGGTGTGGTCCCCATGCCGGATCCCCGCCTCGACCAGCTGGCGGCCATCATCAACCCCCAGCGCGTGGTGCCGACCACCATGGAGTTCGTGGACATCGCCGGTCTGGTGGCGGGCGCCTCCAAGGGCGAGGGTCTGGGCAACCAGTTCCTGGCCAACATCCGCGAGACCGAAGCCATAGGTCACGTGGTGCGCTGCTTCGAGGACGAGAACATCATCCACGTGGCGGGCAAGGTCTCCCCGGCCGATGACATCGAGGTGATCAACACCGAATTGGCCCTGTCGGATCTGGACGCCTGCGAGCGCGCCATCCACCGTCAGTCCAAGCGCGCCAAGGGCGGCGACAAGGATGCCAAGCTGGAAGTGGAGACCCTGGAAAAGATTCGGGTTGCCCTGGAAAACGGCCAGATGATCCGCGGCATGAAGCTGGACAAGGAAGAGCTGGCGGCCGTTGCCCACCTCAACTTCCTGACCCTGAAACCCACCATGTACATCGCCAACGTGGCGGAAGATGGCTTCGACAACAATCCCTTCCTCGACAAGGTGCGTGAAATCGCCGCCGCCGAGAACGCCGTTGTGGTGGTGGTCTGCTGCGCCATCGAGGCGGACATCGCCGAGCTGGACGACGCCGACCGCGCCGAGTTCATGGCCGATCTGGGGATCGAAGAGCCGGGTCTGAACCGGGTGATCCGCTCAGGTTACGAGCTGCTGAACCTGCAGACCTACTTCACCGCCGGGGTGAAGGAAGTGCGCGCCTGGACCATTCCGGTCGGCGCCACCGCCCCGCAGGCGGCGGGCAAGATCCACACCGACTTTGAAAAAGGCTTTATTCGCGCCCAGACCATCGCCTTCGACGACTTTATCACCTACAAGGGTGAGCAAGGCGCCAAGGAAGCGGGCAAGATGCGCGCCGAAGGGAAAGACTACATCGTCAAGGATGGCGATATCATGAACTTCCTGTTCAACGTCTAACCCCATGAGAGGCCAGCATTTGCTGGCCTCTTTGTTATGGGCGCAGGTTGCGGATCTGCTGCCAAATGTCGCAAAAAAAACCAGATTGTTGGGCTTTTGCGCGACAGCGTCCAATAACTCGCCAAACGCACCCAAATTCGGTTTTTCTGGCAAAAAAAGGGTTGACGCCCCAGAGCCAGATACGCATAATTCCGGCCGCACAGTGACGAGGCAACGACTCACTGGAAGCACGGTTGGCTATGTAGCTCAGTTGGTTAGAGCATCGCACTCATAATGCGAGGGTCACAGGTTCGAATCCCGTCATAGCCACCATTAATCATTCAGTTGGGGTATCGCCAAGCGGTAAGGCAGCGGGTTTTGATCTCGCCATCCCTAGGTTCGAATCCTAGTACCCCAGCCATTTTTAAAAGTTCTTTGGCCAGTCTCATGACTGCCGAGGAGCACTGTTGGGGTATCGCCAAGCGGTAAGGCAGCGGGTTTTGATCTCGCCATCCCTAGGTTCGAATCCTAGTACCCCAGCCATTTTTACTTGTTTTCGACGAGAGTCGGTCACAAGACGGCTATGTAGCTCAGTTGGTTAGAGCATCGCACTCATAATGCGAGGGTCACAGGTTCGAATCCCGTCATAGCCACCATTTACAAGTTGTTCAGTTGGGGTATCGCCAAGCGGTAAGGCAGCGGGTTTTGATCTCGCCATCCCTAGGTTCGAATCCTAGTACCCCAGCCATTTTTAGAAGATGTTTGATAGTCTCTGTCAGGCATCGTCGTTGGGGTATCGCCAAGCGGTAAGGCAGCGGGTTTTGATCTCGCCATCCCTAGGTTCGAATCCTAGTACCCCAGCCATTTTTACTTGTTTTCGACGAGAGTCGGTCACAAGACGGCTATGTAGCTCAGTTGGTTAGAGCATCGCACTCATAATGCGGGGGTCACAGGTTCGAATCCCGTCATAGCCACCATTAATATTGCGGAAGTGGCGAAATTGGTAGACGCACCAGATTTAGGTTCTGGCGCCCTAGGCGTGAGAGTTCGAGTCTCTCCTTCCGCACCATCAAGGCAGTACCAAACAGACCAGCTCATGCTGGTTTTTTTGTGCCCGGATTTCAGCCCTTGTCTCCTCTCCTTCCCTGCCGTTCTCCCTGCTCACTGGCTTGTCAGCCCAGGACCTCACCCCGCAGCGTCGGGATTGATGGCCACTAAAAAGCGGCCCGCAGGCCGCTTGTCTCTGTTTCCTCTTGTCAGAACGGGAAGAACCAGGGGATGGCGATGACGCTCACCACCATCACCAGCAGGGTAAAGGGCACGCCCACGCGGATGAAGTCCATGAACTTGTAGTTGCCGGGCCCGAGCACCAGGGTATTGACCGGTGAGGAGACCGGCGTCATGAAGGCCGCCGAGGCGGCAATGGCGATGGTCATGGCGAAGGGATAGGGAGAGACCCCCATCTGCTGGGCCGTGCCGAGCGCAATGGGCGCCATCAGCACAGCGGTCGCCGTGTTGGAAATGAAGAGCCCGATGGCCGCGCAGAGCACGAACAGGCTGGCCAGCATGACACGGGGCCCCATCTCCCCCACCGCCGAGATCAGCCCGCCGACGATGAGATCCACCCCGCCGGTCTTCTGCAACGCCAGGGCGAAGGGCAACATGCCGACGATCAGGATCAGGGTCGGCCAGTGGATGGACTTGTAGGCACTCTCCATGTCGATGCAGCGGAACTTGCCCATCAGCAGGCAGGCGATGATCGCCGCTATGACGTTGGGCACGGGATCCGTCACCATCAGCACTATCATGACCGCGAGGGCGATCAGGGCGTGGATGGCCTGGCTGCGGGCCGGCGCCATCTCGTCTACCTCGGCAGGCAGGCCGAGCAGCAGGAAATCCCTGTGATGGGTCTGCAACTGGCGAATGAGGCTCCAGTTGCCCACCACCAGCAGGCTGTCCCCCATCAGCAGCGGCTCATCCACCAGCTTGCCGGTGAGCGCCTCGCCGTTGCGGCGGATCCCCACCACGCTCAGGCCGTAGCGGGAACGAAAGGTCACCTCGCGGATGCTCTTGCCGAGCAGCCGGGATCCCGGAATGAGGGAGACCTCGGCCATGCCCACCTCCCGCGCCTGATCCGAGAAGTACTCCCCGCGCAATATCATGGGTTCGAGCCGCGCCTCGCTGCAAAACTCCCGCACATCCACCTCGGGGTCGGACATGTCGATGAGCAGCACGTCCTTGGCCTGGAACTCGGTGACGCCGGAGACGGTCACCATCACCCGTCGAAACTTGCGCCAGCGCTCCAGCCCGATGACGTTGGCCCCGAAGCGGGCACGCAGCTGCAGCTCGTCCAGGGTCTGGCCTATCAGGGGAGAGTCGGGGCGGATCGCCAGGCGGCGCGCCCGGCCAGCCAGGCGATAGTCGCGGATGAGGTCGCGCATTGTGCTGCGCCCCGCCTGCTTGCCCTTGCCCTCTTCCCCCTCATGCACCAGACGGTTACGCATCAGCAGCATGTAGATCACCCCCAGCCCGAGGATCAGCACCCCCATGGGGGTGAAACCGAAGAAGCCGAAGCCCTGGATGCCATGGCGCATCAGCTCGCTGTTCACCACCATGTTGGGCGGCGTGGCCACCAGCGTCATCATGCCGCTGATGAGACCGGCAAAGCCGAGGGGCATCATCAGCCGTCCCGCCGGGATCCCCATCCGGTTCGCCACGCTCAGCACCACGGGGATGAAGATGGCCACCACCCCTGTGCTGCTCATCACGGCCCCCAGGGTCGCCACCGCCACCATCAGCAGCACCAGCAGCCGGGTCTCGCTGCTGCCCGCCACCTTCACCAGGGCATCCCCCACCTGGTAGGCGATCCCGGTGCGCACCAGCCCCTCCCCCACCACGAACAGGGCGGCGATCAGGATGACGTTGGGATCGCTGAACCCCGCCAGCGCCTGTGGCAGCGTCAGGGTGCCGCTCAACACGAACAGGATGATGATCAACAAGGCCACCACATCCATGCGCACCCTGTTGGTAATAAACAGGAAGATGGCGCCCACCAGCATACTGAGCACCCAGATCAACTCGGAATTCACACTCGCTCCTTTCGTTCATGTCCGCCGGGCGGAGAACCGCGCCAGACGCCATCAGACCACAGCCAGTCCCCCTCCATTTTGTTACATATCAAGAAAGAGGAGCCCACATCATCGCACATTCGGGTTCACTTGCGGCCACTTTGCAGGGCAGAGCAAGGGCGCCGGCGCCCGTCCCTCGCACGCCCGGGCAAAAAGTGCTGCGCGCCCTCATCGGCACACCTAGAATGGGCCAGCCGCTCGCTGAGCCGGCCCCTGCCCACCCCTTGTCCTTCGGAGAGAAGATGTCAGTTCACACCCCAACCTACCCGGAATTCACCTTCTTCGGCCGCTTCGTCGCCGATATTCAGTCCGGCCGCAAGACCATCACCATCCGCGACGAGAGCGAGGCCAACTGGCAGCCCGGCCAGCGGCTCGCGCTCTTCACCAATCCGGAGCACCAGCCCTTTGGTGCCATAGAGGTGCTCTCGGTCATCCCCGTGGCCTTCGATGAGCTGACCGACGAGCACGCTCGCCAGGAGAACATGACCCTTGCCGAGCTCAAAACCGTCATCCGGGACATCTACCCCGCACTGCCGCCGCTCTATGTGATTGAATTCACACTGATTGAAGCCTGATTTTGTGAGCTGCCTCAGCTAACGCCGGTTGCGCTCCCGGGCCAAAAGCGCACAATACCTGTTTTTATATACAGTTGATGGGTGCGTTATGGATACACAACTTGAACCGGCCATTGCGGCCATGGTGGCGGATTTCATCGCCGCAGGCCGCCCCAAGGCGAGTGGCCTGAGCTGGCAAGAGCGGCGTGAGGGCTATCTTGCCTCTGCCGTCTTGGGGGGCGAGCGGGCAGAGGTGGGCGCCATCGAAGAGTGGCAGGCCGATCACTACGCCATCCGGCTCTACCGGCCCAAGTGCCCCCCTTGCCCCGCCTATCCGGTGCTGATCTATTTCCACGGCGGCTGTTTCGTCAGCGGGGATTTCGAGACCCACGATCGCCAGATGCGGATGCTGTGCAACAGCGCCCATACCCTGGTGTTTGCCGTGCACACCCGCCTCGCCCCCGAGCATACCTATCCTGCCTCCCATGACGACGCGCTGGCAGCGACCCTCGCCATCCTGGCCGCACTGCCGCAGTGGCACGGCGATCCCTGGCGGGTCGCACTCGCAGGCGACAGTGCCGGTGGCCACCTCGCCCTGGTCACCACCTTGCGGCTCAAGGCGGCGGGAGCGCCACTGCCCGCCGCCCAGATCCTCATCTATCCCATGCTCGATGCAGCGGGCGACAGTGACAGCTATCGGCAGCTCGGTGAGGACTACCTTATCACTCGCGACATGCTGCTCAGCGGATTTCAGGCCTATCTGGGCGAGCTGCCCGCCAGCCATCCCGAGGCGAGCCCGCTGCACCATCCTGATCTTGCCGGGCTGCCGCCCACCCATATCCTCACGGCCGAGTACGATCCCCTGCGTGACGAGGGGGAAGCCCTCTATGGCAAACTGCTGCAAGCCGGTGTTACGGCTACCTGTCAGCGACAGCTCGGGGTGATCCACGGTTTCTTCCAGCTGGCGGGCATCAGCCCTGCGGCCCGTCATACCATCGCGCAGGTCGCCATGCTGCTCAAGGGGCTCTGAGTTGGATCCGGCCCCATGCCGTGCTAAAAGTGTCTCTTTTGAATCAGTGAGGTAATCCCAGTGTTTGAGATAGCGAGCCTGAAAGAGGGCATGATGCACGGGGTCGAGCTGTTCCAGTTGCTGCTGGAGATCATCTCCATCGCCTGCGTGGTGATTGGACTTGGCAAGACCCTCTGGCTGGCGGCGCGGGTGCGGGATCACGAGCCCGGTTTTCCGCGCATTCGCCTCTGCTTCGGCAGTTGGCTCATCCTGGCCCTGGAGTTCCAGCTCGCCGCCGACATCCTGGCCACCACAGTCGCGCCGAGCAAGGAGGAGCTCGTTCGCCTCGCCATCATCGCGGTGATCCGCACCTTCCTGAACTACTTCCTCGGCAAGGAGCTGGACGCCCAGGCCGAACGCCAGCAGGCCCCCGGCGCCGGACAGACCGAAGCGACCCGATAAGGGCCCATGGCGGCGACCATATGAGTTCGCCGCCATTCCGCCCCCCCTCAGGCCGGGATGGCGCTGTTGTGACCCTGCCCGCAGTTTTGGCAATCAGCCAATAATGGAACCCTTTTCAAGGCCCTCACCACCCTGTCGTCCCCGGCGCCCTCTGCGTAACATGGCAGGACCACTTCGCCACCGGCCGCGCTGATGCATCCTCACCCCGTTCTCGCTCTCGAGCAGTGCGTTATCTACCAGATCTACCCCATGAGTTTTCAGGACAGCGACGGCGATGGCATGGGAGACATCAACGGCATCCGCCAGCGCCTGGACTACCTGGCGACGCTCGGGGTGGACCTGCTCTGGCTCACCCCCGTCTATCGCTCCCCCAGGCGGGACAACGGCTACGACGTGGCGGATTACCGCGCCATCGACCCCGCCTTCGGCACCCTGGCCGAGATGGACTCGCTCATTGCCGAGGCGGCCGCCCACGGCATGGGCATCATGATGGACATAGTCGCCAACCACACCTCCACCGAACATCAGTGGTTCAGGCAGGCGCTGGCGGGGGATCCCCGCTATCAGGCCTACTACGTCTTTCGAGACCAGGCCTTCGTCGATGCCCACCCGGTGGACTCCATCTTCGGCGGCAGCGCCTGGGAATTCGTGCCTGCGCTCGGCAGCTACTACCTGCACAACTTCGATGCGAGCCAGGCCGATCTGGACTGGGACAACCCGGCGGTGCGGGCCGAGATGGCGGAGGTGATCAACTTCTGGCTGGCCAGGGGCATCAAGGGGTTTCGCTTCGATGTGATCGACATGGTGAGCAAAGAGTGGTCGCCCCTTGCCATGAGCAACGGCCCCCGCCTGCACGACTATATCCGCGAGCTGAGCGACGCCAGCTTCGGCGGCAAGGGGATCATCACGGTCGGTGAAACCTGGGGGGCAGATCTGGCCCAGATGAGGCGCTATTCGAACCCAGATGACAGCGAGTTCAGCATGGTGTTCAACTTCGAGCACCTGGGGCTGGGGCAGGGCAAATGGACCTCCCGCTTTGACCCCCTCACCTTTAAAGGCGCCATGGCCCGCCACCAGAGCGGGCTGCACGGCCAGGGCTGGAACAGCCTGTTTCTGGGTAACCACGACCTGCCCCGCGCCGTCTCCCGCTTCGGCAACGACAGCACCGAATGGCGCGAGCTGAGTGCCAAGCAGTGGGCCCTGGTGCTGCACATGATGCAGGGCACCCCCTTCATCTATCAGGGGGAGGAGCTTGGCATGACCAACCGCCGCTGGCAGCCAGAGGAGCTGCGCGATGTGGAAGCCATCAACTACAGCGCCAGCCAGCCGGATCTGGCGCCCGCCGAGCTCGCCCGCCGCCTCGATGCCATCGGCCGTGACAACGCCCGCACCCCGATGCAGTGGGACTCGGGCCCCCGGGCGGGTTTCAGCACGGCAGAGCCCTGGATCGCGCTCAACGGGAACTACCTGGAGATCAACGCCGCCGAGCAGCTGGCCCGCCCCGACTCCCTGTTTCACTGCTATCGCCGGCTGATTGCATTGCGCAAGACCCACCCCGTCATTCGCCATGGCGACTTCGAGCTGCTGGGTGGGGACGATCCCCTGCGCATCGGCTATCGCCGCCGGTGGCGGGATCCCGCCACCGGCCAGACTCAAGTGCTGCTGCTGCTCGCCAATCTCACCGCAGACCCCTTGCCCATGCCCCATTTTGACAAGCTAGCCAGCGGTGCCAGCTTGCTGATGGGCAACTACCCCGGCCAGCCAGAGTGCTGCTTTGCCCCCTACCAGACGGCTGTCTGGCTTCTCGCGGAGCCCGCCATGGCGCTCCCGCCAGACCCCCATAGACCCGAGCTAAGCAGGCCTGGTCAGGGGCGTTCGGGTTGACTCTCCCCCGGGATCTGCGTATTTTGCGTCCAGATTTCATGTTGGACTGCTCTGCAATGTTGTACATCCTGTTCAAATGCTCTGTCAGGAGGCTGTGCTCCGTGCACTAACACGATGAAGTGTTGCCCGGAGCCCATCTCTTCTGAATCTTCATCAGATAGCGCTTGCGCCCTCCATAGAGGGAGGCGACCCCGCGTCTGATGAGAACAGGAGAAAGGCCGGCGAGATGCTTCATCGCCGGCCTTTTTGTTTCTGATCTTCAGGACAAAGTTTCAACATTGCTTGGAACGGGGGCCGGTACGCCAAGTACCGCCCCCGTTTTTTTATGGATATAGCACCATGAGTCTGCTCAGCATTCACCATCTGACCTGTCACCTCGGTGACAAGACACTGTACCAGGACGCCAGCTTCACCCTGCTTCCCCGCGAACATATCTGCATCACCGGCAGGAACGGCGTCGGCAAAAGCACCCTGCTCAAGCTGCTCCAGGGGGAGCGCCAGCCTGACGCCGGGGATATTCTCTGGCAGCCCGGTCTTGACCGGGGCTATCTCGACCAGCATGCGGAGCTGGACGGGCAACTGACGATACGGGCATATCTGCAAACGGCCTTTGCCCCCCTCTATCGGGCCGAGGCGGAGATGATGGCCATCTATGCCAGCCCGGCGCGCTGTGCCCAGCCCCATCAGCTGGCCCTGGCCGCCAGCCTCCAGACCACCCTGGAGAGCCAGTCGTTTTACCAGTTAAAGAGCCGGATCGACGAGGTGGCCGCCGGCCTTGGCCTCACCCAGCTCGGCATGCAGACCCGCCTGGCCAATCTGAGCGGCGGCCAGCGCCACAAGGTGATGCTGGCCGGCTTGCTGCTGCGCTCGCCGGATCTGCTGCTGCTCGATGAGCCGACCAATTACCTGGACAGCGCCCACGTCGCCTGGCTGGCAAGCTACCTGGAAGGCTTCGCGGGCGCCTTCCTGGTGGTCTCCCACGACAGGGATTTCGTGAACCGCATCGCCACCGGCATCTGCGATATCGATCGCCTGCAGCTTCGCAAATACCAGGGCAACCTCGACAAGGCCATGGCCCAGAAGGGGGCGGATGATGTCGCTCACGCCCGGCAATACCAGGCGCAGCAGAGGCAGATCGACAAGCTGGAGCGGTTCATCGCCAAGAACGGCGCCGGGGTCAACGCCAGCATCGCCAACGGCCGCAAGAAGCAGCTGGCGCGCATCGAGCGCCTGACCAGCCCGGAGCGGGACAAGGGGGTCTCCCTCGCGTTTCGCAGCGCCGGGGGCGTCGGCCAGCAGGTGCTCGCCGCCTCTGAACTGGTCATCGGCCATGATCGCGCGCTGCTGGCGCCCCTGACTCTGACCCTCAGCCGGGGGGAGAAGGTGGTGATCGCCGGGTTCAACGGCGTCGGTAAGTCCACCCTGCTCAAGACGCTGGCGGGGGAGCTGGCTCCCCTGGGCGGTGGGCTCAGTCTCGCCCCCGGGGTCAAGGCGGGCTACTTCGAACAGGCGCTGCACTGGCCCCATCCGGATGCCAGCCCGCTCGCCCTGGTGAAGGCCGCCTGCCCCGCCCTCGATGACAAGGGCGCCAGGCAGCATCTGGCCCGGGTCGGCATCACGGGCAAGCTGGCACTGCAACCGATCGCCGCCCTGAGTGGCGGGGAGCAGACCAGGGTGAAACTGTGCCGACTGGCCCTGCAACCCAGCAACCTGCTGATCCTGGACGAACCGACCACCCACCTGGATGTCGCCGTCAAGGCGGCCCTGCAACAGGCGTTGCAGGACTATGCCGGGACTGTGGTGGTGGTCTGCCACGAGCAGGCCTTCGTGGCCGGCTGGCCGGACCGGGTGCTGGACATTCACGCCCTCGCGGCCACCAACTCGGTATCACATGCGTAAGGTGAAGATCATGTTATTGAAAGTATTGCTCTTTTTTATTGCGTTCCTGGTGGGTACCGATGAGCTGATGCTGGGCCCCCTGCTGACCCCCATAGGCCGGGAGCTGGGGGTCCAGCCCGAGCGGGTCACGCTGTTCATCACCGCCTACAGCCTGGCGCTGGCACTGATCGCCCCCCTGCTCGGCAGCCTCTCGGATCGCCTCGGCAGGGTGAGGATCATGCTGCCCGCCGCCCTGCTGTTCGGGGCCGCCTCCATCGCCACCGGCCTGGTCGATAGCTTCGAGTGGGGGCTGGCAAGCCGGGTGCTCACCGGCCTCGCCAGTGCCGGCATGCTGCCCATCGCCTTTGCCCTGGCGGCAGACGGCACGGGCAAAGATGCCATGAAGCGCATTGCCTGGGTGCAGTCCGGCCTGACGCTGGGCATGATAGCGAGCCCGGCACTGGGGGCGCTGCTCGCGCAGTGGCACTCCTGGCGCGCCGCCTTTATCCTGCTCGGCCTCTGTGCCTGGGGAGTGGCGGCGGCCCTGGCCCTGCTGCCCGCCAGCAGGTCTTTGGCAGACACATCGGCAGCGCAGCAGGAGGAGAAGGGCGTCCGCCTGCTGGCCATCCCGGGGGCGGCCGGCGCCCTGCTGGCCATGTGCCTGGGCCTGGGCGGCGGCATTGGCCTGTTCAACCTGGTCGGCCAGCACCTGCGCGACACCCAGGGCCTGTCGATGGGGTCTGTGGGGCTCCTCTATGGGGCTCTCGGCATCATCAGCGTCATCGGCAACCTGCTGATGCCCCGCTTGTCTGGCCGGGTCGAGAGCGGGCGCGTCCTGATGCGCCTGGCCCTGGTAGTCTGCGTGCCGGTCAGCGTCGGCTTCTACCTCTCTCCCGCCTCACTGCCTGCCCTGCTGCTGCCGCTCGGGCTCTGGGCGCTGGCGGGTGGCATAGGATCCCCCGCCCTGCAAGGCCACATTGCCGGGCTCTCGTCGGCCCACAGGGGCATGCTGATGTCGCTGGCGATGACCATGATGCACCTCGGGGTGGCGCTCTGGTCCGCCGTCGCCGGGTTTGCCTACAGTGCGGGGCCTGTGGCCCTGGCACTGCTGGCCATGGCGCTCTTTGGCGGGGCCATCGTCGCCCTGCGCCCCGTCCGTCTCAGGGTCTGATGGGCTGATCCCCACGCTCGCACGCAACAAGGGCCCCCTCGGGAGCCCTTTTTCGTCTCAAGGGAGCACATCAGGCCGGGATGCTGGCCAGCTCGTGGCGCTTCAATGCCAGCAGAGTGATGAGGAAGGCGGCGCTGGCGATCAGCGCCATGCCCACATAGGTGGCGCTGAACCCCGGGGCCAGCTCGGCGGGACTCAGGCTCGCCAGGTTGTGGCTGGTCCCGGCCGGCAGGGCGGAGTGGAACAGCACGGCGCAGATGGCCACCCCGACCGCGCCCCCCAGCTCGCGACCGAAGTTGAACAGGGACATGCCGATGCCGCGATCTTCCCGCGGCAGGGCGTTTTGCACCACCACAGAGAGGGCCGGCAGCACCAGTCCCAGCCCCAGACCGGCGAAGCCCAGCCCCAGATTGGCAAAGAGATCAAAATGGATCTGCCACAGGGCCAGCGCCGCCAGAGCAAAGCCCATCACCACGAAGCGCTTGTAATGACCGGAGTGGCCGATCAGCTTGCCGCCGACGAAGGCCCCCGCCGTGATGCAGACCATGAAGATCACCATGTAGAGGCCGCTCTCGCTGGCCCCCATCCCCTTCTGCCACTGCATCTGCAGCGGCAGGTAGACCAGCACGGCGAACATCAGCAGCTGCGAGGCTAGCGCCAGCAGCACGCTCACCAGATAACCGGGCAAGCGGACCAGATGGGCGGGCAGTATGGGATCCTGGGCCCGTCGCTCCACCAGGATTAGCAGCAGCAGGGCCAGGGCCAGTCCCGCCGCCAGCCAGATGGCGGACAGCATGGTTTCCGGCGAGAGCAGCAGCAGGGAGAGGGTGGTGACTGTGATGAGCAGCCCCGCCCCCTTCCAGTCGAAGCGGCTGTGCCGGCGCACGTTGAGGTGGCCCAGGTTGCGGTTCACCAGCCAGAGCGCCAGGGCCCCGAGGGGCAGGTTGATCCAGAAGATCCAGCGCCAGCTCAGCTGCTCGGTGAAATAACCCCCGAGCAGGGGCCCGGCGATGCTGGAGACCGCATAGACCGCCGAGATGTAGCCCTGATACTTGCCCACCTCCCGCGGGGGAATGCAGTCGGCGATGACGGTGAAGGCGAGCGCGATCAGGCCCCCGCCCCCCAATCCTTGCAGCACCCGGGCCGCCAGCAGGGTCGGCAGATCCTGGGCCAGGGCGCAGGCCACGGACCCCGCCAGAAACAGGCCGATGCCGATGTTGAGCATCCGCACCCGACCGAACAGATCGCTCAGCTTGCCGTAGATGGGCAGGGCGGCGGTGGCCGCCAGCAGGTAGGCGGTCACCACCCAGGTGAGGGCGGCGCCGGCGTTCAGCTCGGCCCCTATGATGGGCAAGGGGGTGGTGACTATGCTCTTTTCCAGTGAGCCCAGGGCGATCACCAGGGCCACGCTTGAGAAGACGGTTTTTGGGGACATAAAAGAGGCTCGCTACTGTGAGTTGCCGGCACCCGAGGCGCAGAGCGCATTATTGTCTCATAAATCAGCAGCCCATGGTCAAACCCGCCTCCTGCCCAGGCCATGACGACGGTCGCGGCATCCGGGGAGCGGATCTGGTACTGTGCTCTTTTGGCCGAGGAGGAAGTACCCCATGTCCGAGCAGTTCCAGTTTGAACAATACGACGCCCTGATCTTCGATATGGACGGCACCCTGGTGGACTCCATGCCCCTGCACCTGGATGCCTGGGAAACCACCAGCGCCGAGTTCGGCTTGCCGTTCGATCGGGCACAGCTCAACGAGTACGGTGGCATTCCCACCCGCAAGATAGTGGCCATGCTGGCCGAGCAGCACGGACTGGCCATCGACGTGGAGGCCTTCGCCCGCCGCAAGATAGCCCTCTACCTGGAGCGGATCGACAAGGTCCGCGTCTTCCCCGCCATGTGGGAGCTGGTCAAGCGCTGCCACGGCAAGGTGCCCATGGGCATAGGCACAGGCTCAACCCGGGATCATGCGACGCACATACTGAGAAATACCGGCCTCGATGCCTTCATCCCCGTGCTGGTGAGCGCCGACGACGTGACCAACCACAAGCCCCATCCCGACACCTTCCTGAGAGTGGCCGAGCTGCTCGGCGCCAACCCGGCCAACTGCCTGGTGTTTGAAGACACCCCCATCGGCATCCAGGCGGGCAAGGCCGGCGGCATGACCACCTTGCTGGCCACCGAAGGGGCGCTGCAGCGGGTGTGAGACCGGGTTAGCTAAGCCCCCACCACTGCTGCCAGAGTCCGCCAAGGAAGGCGAGCAGGAAGAGGCCCAGGGCCATCTCCCAATGGAAAGTGAAATAGAGATCCGCCGGCAGGGACGCCAGATAGATAAACAGGACGCTGAACAGGCCGCGACAGAGCGGCCCTTTCAAGACAGACCAGCGCAGCAGCGTGGCAACGCCGGCCCCCTTGCCAGACAGGGCCATCAGCTCATCCCCAGCAGGCCGAGAATGCCGGCGACTGTGTACCACGGATTGTGCACCCTGCGCTCCTCTTCCAGCGCCTCATGATCCTGCAACAGCATCAGCGCCTCGGCCGGGGTATCGGCAAAAGAGGGGGCAACGACAGTCACAAATCCCTGCTCGACCAGTTGGCAACGCTCATCGTCATAACCGACCGCCAAGGTATCGAGATAGGTAAATGACTGGCCTTGTTTGAAGAAGTGATAGCGAGACATGGTGGGCTCCGAGGCATTGGACCCCCACTCTACACCGGCGGTTGCAAACTGGCTCACCTCGAATGGGTAGTCAGCTCACTCTCAGTTTGCCGTCACCTCATCCTCCCCTTCCCCCTTGTCGCCGCCAGGGGCAGCGCCCGTCGGTCTGGCAAAGCCCAGCTCGGCCATGCAGCCGTCAAATTCGACCTCCCCCGGTTTGCCACTCTCCTCGCAGCTCTCGAACGCCGCCTTCATCTCGGCCGAGATCTCGCGGGGCGGCTTGGGCGGGGTGCGGCTGCCCTGATCCGCCGCCATGGCGGCGCAGGTAACCAGGGACAACAGCAGGGGCAGAACAATCTTCATGGCATGACTCCGTGCAACGAGTGTCATCGACCGGCAGAGGGCGGCGATGGCCCGGCAGTCCGGGCGGGATCATGCTAGCGAATAACGCGGCGCTTCGGGGTCAAGGGGGCGTAAAGGGGGCGTAGGCCAGGCGCAAAGTGCCATAAAAAAACGCCCCGTCCGGGGCGTTTTTACCAACAACCGCCGTTACATGGCGTTGGTGGATTCGAAGATCTTGTCGGCGGACGCCTCGACGAAGCCCGGGTAGAGCACGCCGTCCGGTTGGGGGTAGCGCAGGGCAAACTCGTAGAAGCAGCTCGGTATGGTGCGCACGCCGTCGCTGAAGGGCACCTCGGCCTTGTCCGCCATGGTGGAGGATTGCTCCAGCATCACCTGGGGATCCCCCTTCACCTCGCCGCCGACGGTATTGAGCACGAAGCCCGCCGCCTTGAGCGCTGCATTGACCTGCTGGATGGTGTCGAAGTCCTTCAGGCGGTTGATATTGACGGTGAAGTGGTTGGCACGATAGCCCCAGGCCGCCATCCAGGCGGCGTACTCGCTCTCCGCCAGCAGGGTCTGGTAGTCGGCGTGGGAGACCTGCCAGGGGGCGCCGGCGTAGAGGAAGGCCGGGGTGTCGGTAAGGTGATCGGGCACCTGATCCACCAGCTTGTGGATGATGGCCTGGGCGCCTTCCGAGAGCTCTTCCACCTTCAGCTCGCTGATGAACACCTTGGGCGCATCCGGATCGGCATGTTCGAAGTGCTTGGCATAAAGCTTCTTGGCCTTGAACACATACTCGCCCTTCTCCTCGTACCCCAGGGCACGGAAGTGGGCCGCCAGTTTCTCGAGACCGAGCTTGGGCAGGTTGTAGGTCCGAAACGCCACGTGATCGTTGATGATGGGGGCACCGCCCCCCAGCAGTTGGTGAACCTTGTGGGCACTGGGGGTGACTTGAATGTAGTTGTCCCACAGATGGCCAAACAGGGTCTCGATATCCTTTTGCATCTCTCTTTCCTTTGATTGCGGGTACAGACAAGGGCACCTGTTCAGTGCCCCTCTTTTATTTTCTTGTTATCAGAAGGTCAGACCGGGAGACAGCTGATCCGGCATGGCGGCCTTGCTCTCTTCGACGGAGGCGACCGGGAGATATGACACAGTAGTCGTCAGCATTGAGCCATCTCGTCTGCATCGCATCTCCATGAACGATTAAAACGTCAAACCCGGGGACAGCTGATCCGGCATGGCGGCCTTGCTGTCTTCGACGGAGGCGACCGGGTACGCACAGTAGTCGGCGGCGTAGTAGGCGCTCGCCCTGTGGTTGCCGGAGGCACCGATACCGCCGAAGGGCGCGGCACTGGAGGCGCCGGTGATGGGCTTGTTCCAGTTGACTATGCCGGCGCGGATCCGCTTGAAGAAGTGGTTCCAGTCCGCCTCGTTGTCGCCGAGCAGGCCGGCGGAGAGGCCGAAGCTGGTGGCGTTGCCCTGGTCGATGGCGGCATCGAAGTCGTCGTAGCGGATGAGCTGCAGCAGCGGGCCGAAGTACTCTTCGTCCGGCAGCGCGCTGACCGCGGTCACGTCTATGATGCCCGGAGAGACGAAGCCGGTGCCCGCCTCCAGGTGCTTGAGGGTGAGCAGGCTCTCGCCGCCGAGCGCTTGCAGCTTGGCTTGCGCCTCGACCATGCCGAGCGCCGCCTTCTCGCTGATCATGGCGCCCATAAAGGGCTGCTCGGCGGCGTCATAGAGACCGACCCTGATCTGGCCGACCACCTCCAGCAGCCGTTTGACCAGGGCATCGCCGCGCTCGCCACGCTCCACGAACAGGCGGCGGGAGCAGGTGCAGCGCTGGCCGGAAGTGATAAAGGCAGATTGCACGATGGCATGGACGGCGCCGTCGATGTCGCTCACATCCTTGACGATGAGCGGGTTGTTGCCCCCCATCTCGAGGGCCAGGATCTTGCCCGGCTGGCCGGCAAACTGCTGGTGCAGGAAGTGGCCGGTACGGGACGAGCCGGTGAAGAAGAGGCCGTCGATGTCCGGATTGCCGGCCAGCGCCTTGCCGGTCTCCACTTCGCCCTGCACCAGGTTGAGCACCCCCTTGGGCAGCCCAGCCTCCTGCCAGATCTTCAGCATGGCCTCGGCCACCATGGGGGTCAGCTCGGAAGGTTTGAACACCACGGCGTTACCCGCGATGAGCGCAGGCACTATGTGACCGTTCGGCAGGTGACCCGGGAAGTTGTAGGGGCCGAACACGGCGACCACGCCGTGGGGCTTGTGGCGCACGAACGCCTTGGCACCGGGCATGGGGTTCTCCACCGTGCCGGTACGCTCGTCATGGGCGCGGATGGAGATGGCGATCTTGCCCTGCATGGCCGCCACTTCGGTGCGGGTCTCCCACAGGGGCTTGCCGGTTTCCCGGGCTATGGTCAGGGCCAGCGCCTCCTTGTGCTCGCCGAGCAGATCGGCATAGCGGCGCACTATGGCCAGACGATCCTCGAGGGCCAGATCGGACCAATGGTAGAAGGCCGCGCGGGCAGCCTTGACGGCGGCGTCCACCTGGGCTGCGCTCGCCGCCTCCCCGCGCCAGATCACTTCGTTCCTGGCCGGATCTTTTGATTCGAACGGCTTGCCTTCACCGGCCAGCCACTGGCCATCGATAAACTGGACTAAAGACATCATCAATTCACTCCCTGTGGTGCACAGGCCGCCTCGGCAGCCTGCTTCAATGCGGTGATATGGACCCGTTATTCCAGATCGACGACCCGCACCATGTCGCCATTCTCCACCTTGAGGGCGGCCGCCATCTTGGGCGGAATGATGACTTCGTGCTTGTCCAGATCGACCCGGATGTTGCCGTAGCAGGCGCGGTATTGCTCGAACCTGGTGTTGCAGATGAGGTAGGTGTGACCGCCGATGGGCTCACCCACCAGCACCGCCAGCTTCTGGCTGCGGCGCACGCTGCGGATGTGCTTCACATCGCACTCGACGGTGGGGCCGGCATCGAAGATGTCGACATAGCCACGGTTCACGAAGCCCTCGTCCTGCAGCATCTTGATGGCCGGGCGGGTCTTCTCGTGAGTCTGGCCTATGACGGCCCGCGCCTCGTTGCTCAGCAGGTTCACGTAGATGGGGTACTTGGGCATCAGCTCGGCGATGAAGCGCTTCTTGCCGATGCCGGTGAGGTAATCGACGGTGGGAAAGTCCATCGAGAAGAAATGCTTTTGCAGCCACTCGTAGAAGGGGCTGTGACCGTTCTCATCGGAGACGCCGCGCATCTCGGCGAAGACGGTCTTGTCAAACAGCTCGGGGTGCTCGGCCATGAACAGGAAGCGGTGCTTGGAGAGCAGACGGCCATTGAGCCCCTCGCGGGCACATTCGCGCAGAAACAGGGTGCACAGCTCGGAGTTGCCTGTGTAGTCGTTGGAGAGCGTGAGCGTCTCCACCACGTTGTAGATGCCGAGCTTGGGGGAAGAGTGCACCACCTTGCCGATGTGGTAGTTGTAAAACGGCTGGGACAGGCCGACCGCCGCGTCTATGGCGCAGGTACCGACCATCTCGCCGGTCTCCAGGTCTTCGGCCACGAAGAAGTAGAGGCAGTCGCCCTTGCCGGCGGGCTTGTCCAGGAAGGTCTGGGTCGAGGCATCGATCTTGCGTTGCAGCAGTTCATCGTTGACCGGCAACGAGGTCATGCCGGTGCCGGATTCGATGGCACAGGTCTTGAGGCCGGCGAAGTCGCGCTGCTCGATAGGACGGATAACCAACATAAATGACAACTCCCTTTCATTGACGACAGGTGGGGTCCCGGCTCCTGCCGGGAGGGCTCCCCACCTCAACTTGGATCAGGCGTTGACCACCTGAGCTACCGCTTTTTCGAACCGTGCCAGCCCTTCCTTGATGTCCGCTTCCGGGATCACCAGGGAGGGGGCGAAACGCACCACGTTGGTGCCCGCCACCAGCGCCATCAACCCCTGGTCGATGGAGGCCAGCAGGAAGTCACGGGAGCGTCCCTTGTAGTCATCGTTCAGCACGGCGCCGAGCAGCAGGCCCTGGCCACGCACTTCGCTGAAGCAGTGGTACTTGGCGTTGATGGCGGCGAGACCATCACGGAACAGCTGCTCGCGCTGCTTGATGCCGCTCAGCACTTGCGGGGTATTGACCACGTCCAGCACGGCTTCGGCCACGGCGCACGCCAGTGGGTTGCCGCCGTAGGTGGAGCCGTGAGTGCCCACTTTCAGGTGAGAGGCAATCTCGGTGGTGGTCAGCATGGCGCCGATGGGGAAGCCGCCGCCGAGCGCCTTGGCGCTGGTGAGGATGTCCGGCGTGACGCCAAGGCCCATGTAGGCGAACAGCTCGCCGGTACGACCGACCCCGGATTGCACCTCGTCATAGATCAGCAGGGCATTGTGCTTGGTACAGAGTTCGCGCACCCCTTTGGCAAACTCGTCGGTGGGGCTGATGATGCCACCCTCACCTTGCAGCGGCTCCATCACCACGGCGCAGGTATTGTCGGAGATGACGGAGGCCAGCTCGGCCAGATCGTTGTAGGTCACGTGGGTGATGTCGGCGGGCTTGGGACCGAAGCCATCGGAGTAGGCCGCCTGGCCGCCGACGCTGACGGTGAAGAAGGTCCGGCCGTGGAAGCCCTGGTGGAAGGCGATGATCTGGGTCTTGTGGGCACCGAACTTGTCGATGGCGTAACGACGGGCCAGCTTGAGGGCGGCTTCGTTCGCTTCGGCGCCGGAGTTGCAGAAATAGACCTTCTCGGCAAAGGTGGCGGCGACCAGCTTCTTGGCCAGGCGCAGGGCCGGCTCGTTGGTCATCACGTTGGAGAGGTGCCACAGCTTCTCGCCCTGGGTTTTCAGGGCCTCGACCAGCTTGGGATGGCAATGGCCCAGACCATTGACCGCGATCCCGCCCGCGAAGTCGACATACTCGCGGCCTTCCTGATCCCAGACACGTGATCCCTCACCGCGCACCGGAATGATCTTGGCGGGCGCATAGTTGGGAACCATCACTTCATCAAACACTTCACGTGTCACTGCCAACAACTCTGACATATTGCTCTCCTGCTAGCTCGCGGCAGAATAATCCACCGCCCAAAAGTTAAATCCGTGTAAACGTGGCGGAATTATCACAGAAAAAAAGTAAAAAGTCTGTAACTTAACCGCCAATGAGGAACAATGTTCGATTGCCCGTGAGATTTTAGGCAACCGCATTGCATAACGGCTCAGGGGGTGTTGGCAAGAGATAATTTGGGCAGGAAGCAGGGTGAATAAAGTGTCAGGGAAAATTTTTTTGGCCTCATTTCGATTATGAGACGAGGATCACGATTTTTTCAGGAAACGGCCAAAAAGTTGGCCAGCAACTGGTGCCCCTGCTCGCTCAAAATACTCTCCGGATGGAACTGAACCCCTTCCAGCGCCACTGTTTTATGGCGCAGCCCCATGATCTCGTCCATGGAGCCATCGGCGTGTTCGCTCCAGGCGGTCACCTCGAAACAGTCGGGCAGGGTTTCGTACTCCACGATGAGCGAATGGTAGCGGGTGACCCGCAGCGGATCCTTGAGCCCCTTGAACACCCCCTCCCCCGTATGGCGGATGAGGGAGGTCTTGCCGTGCATCACCTGACGGGCGCGCACCACCCGGGCGCCGAACGCCTGGGCCAGGGACTGGTGGCCGAGGCATACGCCAAGAATGGGTATCTCACCGGCAAAACGGGAGATGGCCGCCAGCGAGATGCCCGCCTCGTTCGGCGTGCAGGGACCGGGAGAGATCACCAGATGACGGGGGGCAAGCCGGGCTATCTCTTCCAGGCTGAGCTCGTCGTTGCGCCTGACCACCACCTCCTGCCCCAGGGCGCCGAAATATTGCACCAGGTTCCAGGTAAAGGAGTCGTAGTTGTCGATGAGTAACAGCATGCAAAAGCCCTGAGAATGAGGTCGAGGCGGTGATCGGACAGCCATTGTGGCTATCTACGGACAAACGCCGCGCATTCTGGCATGTCTGCCTGGGTTAATAAACCGCTGAGGGGCTGTCGCACGGGTATGGAGGCGGCCTCTTTTCTACAAGATTAACTGTCTGCCAGCTCGACGGCATTGCCCCATGCAACCCATGCCCTTTAGCAGGGAGGCAAACGAGAACAGGCAGAAGACGCCGGATAGCCCATGACTGGACAGGGGAAAAGGCGAAGCAAGGCGCAAGGGCCGAAAGCGGGGTGTGAAATGGCGGCCCATCGGCAGATGGGCAGAGCCCGGGAGCGCCTCAGCGATCCAGATAACGCCCCTGCTCCAGCTCGCGCTCGCGCTGGCATTCGGCCAGATAGATGGCGGCGGCGATGGCCGGGGTCTTGTGGTGCTTGTCGATGGCATTGGAGACCATTAGCTGCAGGGTGTTGAGGTTCTTGGCCTTGCGGAACTTGCGCAGCCAGTGGCCCTTGTCACTCAGTTCTTCAATCACTGTATTTGATTCGACAGACATGCTTTCTCTTGGGGCAAGCGCCCGCGTTTGACATTGGAAGAGGAGATGACGAACCAGGGGTCGGGTAAAACAAAGAAAGCCAGGCAAATACCCAGCTCTCTACAACTACACCTTCCCAGTATGTCAGGCTCGAGGAACGAAGCCGACAACATCATATACGCTGATCAGGGTTTTTTCAGCCCTTTCCCGCGCCTTTTGTGCGCCAGCCGCCAAAATTGCCTGCAGATGAGTCTCATCCTGACGCAGCTCGCGGAAGCGGGCCTGGATGGGCTCCAGCAGGGCGACCACGGCATCGGCCGTCTCGCTCTTGAGGTGGCCGTACATCTTGCCCTCGAAGTGCTGCTCGAGCTCGGGGATGGAGCGACCAGTCACCCCGGACATCAGGGTCAGCAGGTTGGAGACCCCCGGCTTGTTCTCGGGATCGAAGCGCACCACGGCCGGCTCGTCGGAGTCGGTCATCGCCCGCTTGATCTTCTTGACGATCTGCTTGGGATCTTCCAGCAGGCCGATGAAGTTCGCCTCGTTGTCGTCGGACTTGGACATCTTCTTGGTGGGATCCTGCAGGCTCATCACCCGGGCACCGTCGGTCGGGATGAAGGGCTCAGGCAGGGTGAACACCTCGCCGTAGAGGTTGTTGAACCGGGTACAGATGTCGCGGGTCAGCTCCAGATGCTGCTTCTGGTCGTTGCCGACAGGCACCTGGTTGGCCTGATAGAGCAGGATGTCCGCCGCCATCAGCACCGGATAGCCGAACAGGCCGACGTTGACGTTGTTCTCGAAACGGGCGGACTTGTCCTTGAACTGGGTCATGCGCGACAGCTCGCCCATCTGGGTGTAGCAGTTCAGGATCCAGCCGAGCTCGGCGTGCTGGGGCACGTGGGACTGGATGAAGACGGTGCTCTTGGCCGGATCTATGCCGACCGCCAGATAGAGGGCGGCGGCATCCAGGCACGCCTTGCGCAGGGCGGCAGGCTCCTGGCGGGTGGTGATGGCGTGCAGATCGACGATGCAGTAGAGGCAGTCGAAGTCATCCTGCATGTTGACCCACTGACGCAAGGCTCCCATGTAGTTGCCTATGGTCAGCTGGCCCGAGGGTTGGGCCCCGCTCAATACGATTGGTTTAGCCATGAATGTGTTGATCCTTGTTATTCAGCCAAGAGGGCATCGAGCTCTGCAAACTGCTCGCATACCCAGTCAGGGCGGGAATCTGCGATGGGACGGCCATAGTTGTAGCCGTAGGTGAGCCCCACCACCTTCATGCCGGCAGCCTGGGCGGCCAGCACATCATTTTCGGAGTCCCCCACCATCAGGGTGCGGGACGGGCTGACCCCAAGCTCGTGGCAGGCGTGCAGCAGCGGATCCGGGCTCGGCTTCTTGACGGGCACGCAGTTGCCCCCCAGCCAGAGAGCGAAACAGTCGCCGATGCCGAGGGCATCCAGAATGGGCTGCACGAAGTGACTCGGCTTGTTGGTCACCACGGCCTGTCGGTAACCGAGCGCCTGCAGGCGACGCAGGCTCTGCTCCACCCCGTCATACATGGCCAGCCCTTGCAGCAGGCAGGCCTGATAGTGCTGGTCGAACAGGGGGCGGGCCTTGGCAAACAGCTCGGGCGCCTCGCGGTAATCGAGGGCACGCTGGATCAGCTTGTCGGCGCCATTGCCGACCCAGGTGCGTACCACGGCCTCGTCGGCCTCGGCCAGCCCCAGATCGGTCAGGGTGCGGTTGACTGCCAGCGCCAGCTGGGAGGCGCTGTCAATCAGGGTGCCATCCAGATCGAACAGTACCAGATCGAAGGGGCGTTCAACGGACATGAGCCAGCTCCGCCCGCATCTGGTCGATCACCGCCTTGTAATCCGGTTTGCCGAAGATGGCGGAGCCCGCCACGAACATGTCAGCCCCGGCGGCGGCGATGTCGCGGATGTTCTCCACCTTGACGCCACCGTCGATCTCGAGGCGAATGTCACGGCCGCTCTCGTCGATCAGGCGACGCACCTGACGCAGCTTGTCGAGGGTGCCGGGGATGAAGCTCTGACCACCAAAGCCCGGGTTGACCGACATCAGCAGGATCACGTCCAGCTTGTCCATCACGTACTCCAGGCAGGTGAGCGGCGTGGCCGGGTTCAGCACCAGACCGGCCTGGCAACCCTGTTCCTTGATGAGACCCAGGGTACGGTCCACGTGATCGGAGGCTTCCGGGTGGAAGGTGATCAGGTTGGCACCCGCCTTGGCAAAATCGGGCACGATGCGATCCACCGGCTTGACCATCAGGTGCACATCGATGGGGGCCTCGATGCCGTAGTCACGCAGGGCCTGACAGACCATGGGGCCTATGGTCAGGTTGGGGACATAGTGGTTGTCCATCACGTCGAAGTGCACCACGTCGGCTCCGGCGGCCAGCACCTTGGCCACATCCTCGCCCAGACGGGCAAAGTCGGCGGAGAGGATAGAGGGGGCAATCAGAAAGTCTTTCATCAGCGTCATCCATTGGCAGCGTGGCAGAAAAAGCGGCGCAATTTTACCGCAAACGTGGAATGAAAACGACCCGCAAGTGCAGAAGACCCGGACCGCGAGTCTCACCGCAAACACGGAATAAAAACGACCCGCAAGTGCAGAAGACCCGGACCGCGAGTCTCTCCGCAAACACGGAATAAAAACGACCCGCGCTTGCCCGACCAGACTGGCGCCGTGCCCGGGCAGAAACGACAACGGTCCCCGCAGGGACCGTTCATGACTCAGACGACAGAGACCTGCTCGGCCTCACCGGGGTAATGGCCCTGCTCGGGGGCTATGCCGGGCGGGTAGAGCGCCAGCAGCTCGGCCACCTTGTTGCGGCTGCCACCGTTGCGGCTGATGGTGCGCTTGACCAGGATCTCGTCCAGCCGGGCCCCGCGGTAGAGTTCCCGGGTCAGCTCGATGTCGTGGTTGCTGATGAGCACGGGCACCCCCTTGTGGGCGGCGGTATGACGGGCCAGCCTGGCCAGCAGGGCCTGATCGTCCAGGGTGAAGCCGCCAGCCGAGTAGGTGGTGAAACTCGCCGTGGTGGAGAGCGGCGCATAGGGGGGATCGCAGTAGATCACCCAGTCCTCCTCCGCCCTGGCCATGGCATCGGCATAACTCTCGCAGATGAAGGTGGCCTTCTGGGCCTTCTCGGCGAAGGCCCACAGCTCTTTCTCCGGGAAATAGGGCTTCTTGTACGAACCGAACGGCACGTTGAAGCCGCCCTTCTTGTTGTAGCGGCACAGGCCGTTGAACCCGTGGCGATTCAGAAACAGGAACAGCTGGGCCCGTTCGAACCCGGCCTCGGTCTGGTTGAACTGGGTGCGCAGCCGATAATAGGCGGTCTTGTGGTTGTGCTCGGCCACAAACAGCTTGCGCGCCTCGCGGATGAAGCTGTCCGGCTGCCGCTTGAGGTGATTGTAGAGACCGATCAGATCCGGATTGATGTCGTTGAGCACATAGGCATCGTAATCCGTGTTGAGAAACACCGAGCCCGCTCCGACGAAGGGCTCCAGCAACACACGCCCGGCCGGCAAGCGCTCGGCAATCTCTTCGACCAGGGAGTATTTTCCCCCGGCCCATTTTAAAAACGCGCGTGTTTTTTTCATGGAAGTCCGGTGTTAAGAAGGCAATGCCCAAAAAAGGGGGACGATTCTACCCCCTTCCCCGGGCGACTGGCTATTGCTTCAATTCTTTTTGTATCTGGGCAAACGACTTGGGCCAGGGTTGTCCCTTGAGCAAGGCGGGGGAGAGCTTGCGGATCGCCGCCTTGGCCTGGGTGCTGTTGGCATAGTCGCCCTGCACCACCACGTACCAGGGGCTGCCACGGAAGCGGGTCTTGTAGACCCAGACCTTGCCCGCCAGCCCATGCTCGGCCACGAAGCTGTCGACCGCCTTGGTGTTGCTCGCCCCCATCAGCTGGATGCTGTAGTGGTTCCTCGCCTTCTTGTTGAGGGTCGCCACCGGCGTCAGGGCCACCTTGGGTGCCGGCGCCGCGGCGGGCGCAGTCGCGGCAGGAGTGGGCGTCGTCTTGGCAACGGGCGCCGTGCTCTGTGCCTGTGCCGCCGCCCCGGTCGGAGCGGCACGGGAACTACCTCCGACCAGCTCGTCCACCACGGCCGTAGGCAGGGCACCGCTGACATTGGGCTGTGTCATCAGTTTCTCAACCACTTCGTCGGAGATGACGACCCGGCGCCCCTCGTAATTGCTCGATTCCGTGGTGACCGTCTCGCTCTCGACCTTCTTGGGCAAGGTCTTGGCATCGGGCTGCCAATCCCGGGCGACCTGGTTGCCTGAGACGCTGGCATCGGCGCCACTGCTCGCCTGGCTCCCTTGGGCACCGCTCGCCGCGCCGACGCTCAGCGGATCGGTCGCGACGGGGTCGGGCAACGCCATCCCCTGGGTCGAGGTCTGGGGTTGTTCCTTGCCCGCCTCCTCGAACAGGGGGAGATAGCTCAGGGCCAGCAAGCCAGCGGCCGCCAGGGCCAGCACGGTCGCAATCTTCTTGACGGGCAACTCGGCCTGACGTTTCTTGGGCCTTCTGTCGGTCATGACATCCTCCAATGACTGCATGATGGCGGACGGGTGTCCCCCCGCCCCCTTCAGGATCTCTTCCACTTTCGGCTTGGGCAAGAGGGCCGCCGGGATCTTCAGCTCCTTGGCCTTCTCATACAGGAAGATCCGTTGCTCAGGCGCGCTCAGTGGCGCGACTTCCAGCTCGAGCGCGGGCATGGCACGCCCCTTGAGGGCACTCTTCTGATCGCGACACCAGACGTCACTGCCCGAGAGCAGGATGGCCAGTTTATGGGGAGAGGCCAGGGTATCGTTGTGGCGACAGAGCGCCCACAGCTCCCCCACCAGTTCGGCGGGCAGGGTGTCGGCGCGCTCTATCATGAGCAGCAGGGTGGAAGGCTTGCCCTCCAGCATGCGGAAGAAGCTGTCGGCCAGCGCATCCTGCGCATTGAACAGGGGGCGCGCCACCACCTGCTGAAGCAGCAACTGGCGCACGTCCGCCATCTTCATGGTCGGGCTGCCGATAAGGCTCACCACCCGAACCGAGTCAGGCAGTTGGGCAAGCAGGGATTCACACAGGGTGCCACGGCCGCTGCCGGGCTTGCCTGAGAGAAAAATAAAGGGGTGATTGAACTCAATCAGATGCAGCAGCCGGTCAACCAGCTGCCGCTGGGAAGGCAATTTCAGCAATTTGTTATTGGTCACGACCAGACTCGATCACCGCCATCAATTGCGCATCCGTCACATCGGCCACCACCTGGGCCTGTCCGATCCCGATCGGCAACACCAGCCGCAGCTTGCCTTCCAGCACCTTCTTGTCACGGCGCATATGGCAAATGAAGGCGGCAAAATCCATCTCGGGCGGCGCCAGCACCGGCAGGTCCGCCGCCAGCAGCAGATCGCGGACTCGTGCAACCTCTTGCGCCGTCATGTCGCCACGGGCCAGGGCAGTCTCGGCCGCCAGCATCATGCCCGCCGCCACCGCCTCCCCATGGAGCCAGTTGCCATAGCCCTTCTCGGCCTCGATGGCATGGCCGAAGGTGTGACCCAGATTCAGCAGGGCGCGCACGCCATGCTCGGTCTCGTCCTGACCGACCACGTCGGCCTTGATTTCGCAGCAACGGCGAATGGCATAAGAAAGGGCATCGGCGTCAAGGCGTTGCAGCCGCGCCATGTTGACTTCGAGCCAGGAGAAGAAGGCCGCATCCCAGATGATGCCGTACTTGATCACCTCGGCCATGCCGGCGGCAAATTCCCGCGCAGGCAGGGTCTTGAGGCAATCGGTATCGATGATCACATGCTTGGGCTGATAGAAGGCACCCACCATGTTTTTGCCAAGAGGGTGGTTGACGGCGGTCTTGCCGCCGACGGAGGAGTCAACCTGGGAGAGCAGTGTGGTAGGCACCTGAATGAACGGAATGCCTCGTTGATAGCTTGCCGCAGCAAAGCCGACAACGTCGCCTATCACGCCGCCCCCCAGGGCGATGAGGGTGGTGTCACGACCATGACTGGTTTCCAGCAGAGCAGACATGATCCGCTCGAAGGTAGCCAGGGTCTTGTAGGCCTCGCCATCCGGCAGTATCAGGTGTTCAACCTGAAAACCGGGCAGCAACTGAATGATCTGCTCAAGATACAAGGGGGCGACGACAGTGTTGGTCACTATCATGACCCGCTTGCCCTTGATCGTCTGCGCCAGCACCTCGGGGCGTTGCAACAGACCAGCAGCTATCTCAATCGGGTAGCTGCGCTCACCCAGTTCGACCTTCAACCTTTCCATGGACGTCCTCTATTGATTACATGCCAATCAACTTAACGATTTGATTAGCTACAACTTTTGCACTTTGATCATCCGTCTGGATGACAAAGTCAGCGACTTCTTCATACAGGGCGTTGCGCTCGAGGGCCAGACGCTCCAGCACTTCGCGGGGCGGCTCTTCGGTTTGCAACAAGGGGCGACGCTTGTCTCTCTGGGTACGCGCCAGTTGCTTTTCAATGGTGGTTTCGAGGTAGACCACGATGCCGCGTGCAGAGAGTTTGTTGCGGGTCTCACGGCTCTTGATGGCGCCGCCGCCCGTTGCCAGCACGATACCCTGCTGCTCGGCGAGTTCACCGATCACCTTCTCTTCGCGGATCCGGAAACCCTCTTCGCCTTCAACATCGAACACCCAGCCGATATCGGCACCACTGCGGCGCTCAATCTCATGATCTGAGTCGAAAAACTCCATGTGCAGTTGTTCTGCCAGATGTCTACCTATGGTGCTCTTGCCCGCACCCATGGGACCTATCAGGAAAATATTGCGTTTCTCAGCCATGTCTTTTCGTTAGTAATTACAAACTGTATGGCCCCGGTAACTACTCGACCGGGGTACCTATGAACCTTATCTTGCGATGGATCAGGAGGGGGATTATCTCAATAGAAACCAGGACTGGCAACCGCAGCCCTTACGCCCCAGCCTCATCGGGGCGTAAGGTTATATGTGTTTTACCCTCACATGTAAAGTTTTCAGAGGGCGTCGGTGACTATCCTCGGGGTCACGAAGATCAGCAGTTCACGCTTCTTGTTCTCGCTGGTGGTTTTCTTGAACAGGTAACCGAGTCCGGGAATATCCCCCAGCAGCGGCACCTTGCTGACGTCGCTCTTGATGGTCTGCTGATAGATGCCGCCCAGCACCAGGGTCTCGCCGTTGTTGACCAGCACCTGGGTGGTGATGGACTGGGCGTTGATGGAGACCGCATCCCCGGTACCGGTCGGGACGGTTTCCCCCTTGGTATCCTGAGTCACGGTCAAATCCAGGATGACCCTGTTGTCCGGAGTGATCTGTGGCGTGACCTTGAGACTCAGCACCGCCTTCTTGAAGGTGACCGAGGTCGCCCCGCTGGACGAGGACTCCACATAGGGGATCTCTGTCCCCTGCTCGATCAGGGCCGGTTTCTGGTTCGCCGTGGTGACGCGAGGACTCGCGATGATCTCGGCCTTGCTCTCCTTCTCCAGCGCCGACAGTTCAAGGTCGAGCAGAGTGCCATTGGCCAGACGGGCAACCTGGAAGGCCAGGGTGCCGGCGGCATTGGTCACCGGCAGGTTGACGTTCAGCCGATCTTCTATCTCAGGTCGCGTGATGGTGGAGCTGCCGTCATTATTGCCGGCGCCATCATTGCCCTCTATGGTGCCCGAGGTGCCATTGCCATGACCATCCGTCTTGGTCACCCCCCAACGCACCCCCAATGCCTCGTCGAAGCCGTCGTCTATGGTCACCATGCGCGCCTCGATCACCACCTGCTTGACCGGAATATCGAGGATGTCCAGCATCCGCTTGACGTTGCTGATGACATCCGCCGTGTCCTTGACCACCAGCACGTTGGTGCGCTCATCCACGCTCACCGCCCCTCTGGGAGAGAGCAGCTTGGTACTCTCGGAGGAGAGCAGGGCCGCCACTTCGGATGCCTTGGCATAGTTGATCTGCAGATATTCGGTATAGAGCGGCGCGAGATCGGCCACCTGGTTGCGGCTCTCCAACTGCTGTTTCTCTCGTGCGGCAATCTCGTCCGCCGGGGCCACCAGCAGTATGTTGTTGTCCAGCCGCTTGTCGAGCCCTCTGACCTTGAGGATGATGTCGAGCGCCTGCTCCCAGGGCACACCATCGAGGCGCAACGTGATGTTGCCGGAGACGGAATCCGTGGTCACCAGGTTGAGGTTATTGAAGTCGGCGATGATCTGCAGCACGGTTCGAACAGGAATATCCTGGAAGTTCAGCGAGATTGGCTTGCCCTGATATTGTTTCGCTGTCGTGGTGGCAACGCGCTTTTTCACCTCTATGATGAACATCTTGTCGGCCTGGTCGTAGCGATAATCAAACTGGCCGTTGACCGAGAGCTCAAACAGGGTGTCATTGCCCTGGCGGAACACCTCCACCTGGGAGACCGGGGTCGCAAAATCCTGCACATTGATAAGATTCAGCTGATCATCCGGGATCCGGGTACCGTGGAACTTGGCGAGCACCTTCTGGCCACGACTGCTCACATCCACCGCCGCCGAGCTGTTGTCCAGGGTCACGAGAAACTCCCCCTGCCCCTCCTTGCCACGGCGAAAATCCACCCCCTTGACAGAGTTGAAATAAGCGCCGCCTGCATTCGCCTGAGAGACGGACAGCACGGGTTTGCTGGCCGCAACGGGGGCGGGAGCCGCCACGGGAGAGGAGACAGAGACGGGCTGAGCCTGGTACTGAGACTGGTTCTGGGCAACCCGCTGGGTATCAATCAGTGCAGACTGGGTCACAGGCTGACTCCTGACAAGTGCCGACGGACTGGCAGCAGGGGAGCTCGTCGTCGCAGCCACCGGCTGGCCGGCCTTCTCTCCCAATGACACCAGCAATTTGTTGCCCTGTTGATGGACCTGATAGGGGGTCAGTTGATCGAGCGCTATCTTGATATCCAGCCCCTCTCCCTTGCCCTCCACCTTGAGGTTGTCCACCCCCTGCTGCTTGATGGGCAGCGGATTGACCGTCAGTGCCCCTATGGCGCCTGGCACGTGCAGCAGGAGCTGATTGGGCTCATACGACAGTCTGTCGGTAAATCCGCTCACTGGCTCGCTGAAGCTCAGCTCCAGCAGGAGTTGATCGGCCAGCAGCGGATTCACCTTGACCTCCTGCAACGCCGGCACCGCCCACACCTGAGTACATGCGCCCAGCCACAGCAGCGCTACACCCCTCATCCTTCTTATTGTTGTTCTCATCTCTGCTCATCCCTGATCATAGTTTTGCGTCGAGATTGGCCATGGCCAGCTGAGTTTCTCGGGTGACCCAGCATCCTTTGCCATCCGGTACCGTTTCCATCAAGTCAACATGGGTATTCGTTATCTTGATGACTCTTCCCTGATCCAGTCCCATGTACTGATTGAGCCCCACACGCACGGCTTGCCCGTCCGGGGTCCTGATCAGTGCCCACAACTGTCCCTGCTTGCCGATGGATCCCTTCATGCTCAGACTGGCCAGCGAGTAACGCTCCAGCACCTCCTTCTCCCGACTGGCCACTATCTGGGCGCAGTCCGGTTTGGTCTTGGCATCCACCCTGGAGCTGGTCTCCGGTTGCGGTTCAATGAAGGGACTGCGTTGATCGCTGCGCTGATAGGCCATGGGGGAGAATGGTTTTATCTCCGGCAAGGGCTCGATCGGGATGGGTTTCCTCGCCTTGGTTTGTTGTACGTACTCGTCCATGTCCTCCTGCCCGCCACAGGCCGTCAACAACAGCACCGGCAAGAGGAGTCCGATCACTCTCATGCTCATGGCTTCTGCTCCAGGGTTTTACCGTTGTACTTGTAGGTCTTGGCCTGCATGGACATGCCTATCAACTCGTCCTGACCCGGGCCTTGATTGAGCTGAAACGACTCCAGGATCACGATGCGCGGCAACGCGGCCATGTCTGCCGTGAACTTGCCGAGCTCGTGATAGGTACCCACCACCTCGATGCGCATGGGCAGTTCGGTCGAGAATTCGTGTTTGACCTCTGCCTCCCAGTTGATCCTGTTCAATTTGAGCCCGTTATCGGTGGCAATGAAGCTGATGTCATCCAGCAGCCCCGCCACTTCATGGGTGTTGGGCAACTGCTTGAGCTGGGTATCCACCAGATGCTCCAGTTGCACCATCTGCTTCCTGTACGCCTCCAGGTTGGCGGCCAGCATGGCCTTGCTCTCGAATTGGGCCTTCAGCCCCTGCTCTTTAGCGGCCTCCTGGCGCAAGGCCGTCAGGGAGTTGGCAATCACATAGTAGTAAATGGCGCCGCCCAGCAGAGCGCAGCAGAACAGGATGAAGATCCCCTTGGCGACTTTCGGCCAGCGCGCGATGTCATTGAGATCCAGGTCATTGAGCTGTTGCAGGTTCATTGTTGCCCCTTAGTCGCGACCGGAGCGACGCCAGCAATCTGGAACATCATGGAGAACTGGCTGAGGGCCACGGGCGCCACATCTGCTGAGAAGATGGTGCTGAGCTGCGATTGTCCCAGCCAGCCAGACCCGTCGATGCGCCTCATCATGCTGGCAACCCGGCCATAGGCTTCGGCCTTGCCGTTGACATCGATTCTGTTTGCCTGCAAGGCCAGTGTATTGAGATAGACCCCATTGGGCACCAGCACGGGTAGCTGGTTGAACAGGCGTACCGGTATGTTGCGCCTTGTCTGCAACTGCTCGATAAGCTGCATCCGATCAATCAGCTCCTTGCGGCGCTCCTTGAGCAGCCGGATCTCGCCGAGCTGGGTATCGAGCGTGGCCATCTCCTGCAACAGACGTTGGTTGCGCTGTTGCTGATACCCGATCTGCTGCTGCACCAGCCAGTCGACGGCAAAGGCAAGAGAGGCGGTGGCTGCCAGAAAAAGACCGATCATGATGCCAAACTGCTTCTTCTGGCGCTGGGCCCTGGCCAGCCGCCAGGGCAGGAGGTTTATATTTGACATGGTGTGAAGCTCCGCAGTGCCAGACCGAATGCCGCCATGTATTTGGCCCCATGGATGAGACCGCCTTCCCCCCTGGGCTTGCCAAACAGGGCGAAGGGGTCGGGATGCAGCACTTCACAGTTGAGCTCGCTGCCCAACTGTCCGACGAGACCAGGCAGCAGACTGCCCCCTCCCGTCAGCACCAGTTTTGACAGCTCCTTGTTGCCGGACGAGCTGCAATAGAGCTGCACATTGCGCCTGACCTGCAACACCAAGGTACTGAGGTGGGGCAACAACACATCCACTTCATGGTCGGCAGGCAAGCTGCCCTGAACCTTGGCAAGCTCCGCCTCGTCCAGGCTCATGCTGTAAAAAGAGGCCAGGGCCTGGCTGTATTGATCGCCACCGAAATTCTGCAGGCGGGAGTAGACGACCTCCCCCCTGAGCAGGGCGGCAAAGGTCATGGCACTGGCGCCGATGTCGACGATGCCGACCGGCTTGTCCCAGGTTTGCAGCTCGGGCAGACAGGCCAGCACGGCACGTCCCAGCGCATGGGCCCCCACGTCCACCACCATGGTATTCATGCCGGCCTCCGTCAGCGCACTGACCCGGCCGTTGACGCTCTCGGTGCGCGCCGCGCTCAGCAGCACCTCCTGGCGGCTCTCGTCGGCCGTCAGGCCGAGGATCTCGAAATCCAGGCTGACCTCGTCGAGGGGGAAGGGAATGAGCTGTTCTGCCTCCAGGTGAACCTGGTTCTCCAGCTCGTTCTCGTTGATGTTGGCATCAACCTGAATAACCTTGGTGATGACATTGGAGCCTGTCACGGCGGTGGCCACCTGCTGACAATCCCCTTGAATGAGCCGCTTGAGCGACTTGAGGGACTGGCTGACCCGTTCAATGTCCTGCAGTTGATAATCGACCAGGGTGCCCTTGGGCATGGGTATCTCGGCAACCGATTCGAGATGCACCTTGCCAGGACGTCCGCTGAGGGTGACGGCCTTGATGGTTTGACTGCCAAAATCAATGCCCGCCAAGGAGAGGAGGGATCCCTTACTTAATAGCCCAAACATATACACATCCATGCGTTATTGGGTTTTAGGACTTATTGTAGGACAGCGCATCACGAGGTGATGACTTAACTCAATATAATGCTCTATCTATCAATGTCATAAAGTTTATGTCAAAAGTTGACGCTGCTCTCCTTTCGGCCTTGATTGCGGCCCCCTTGGTAATTGCGTCCTGGAATGCTACCCTCCCGCCTCTTCTCGAGGTCGATGTCCCCGGACAGGAAAACCTCGAATCCGCGAGGGTAAAAAGGCTATACTCTGCGCCCGTTGGCTAATTTTAAGACGATTGGTAGTTCTTCCATGCTGAAATGGCTCGTTCGCCTGTTTATTGTCATGATGCTGGGTGCAGTGCTGGGTGTTGCCAGCCTCATCGGCATCTACTTCTACATCAAGCCCCAGTTGCCGGATGTGAGCGCCCTGCGCGATGTCAAACTGGCCACCCCGATGAAGGTGTACAGCCGGGATGGGGAGTTGATCTCCCAGTTCGGCGAAATTCGTCGTATCCCGTTGCGGCTGGATGAAATTCCCCAGTCCATGATAGATGCCGTGCTTGCCACCGAAGATGCTCGCTTCTATGAGCACCCGGGCATAGACCCCATCGGCATCATCCGGGCCGCCACCGTCTGGGCCGTCTCCGGCCAGGCCCGCCAGGGCGCCAGTACCATCACCCAGCAGGTTGCGCGCAACTTCTTCCTGAGCAACGAGAAGACCCTGGTGCGCAAGATAAAGGAAGTCTTCCTGGCCTGGCGCATCGAGCAGAATCTCTCCAAGGATGAGATCCTCACCCTTTATCTCAACAAGATCCCCCTGGGTTACCGGGCATTCGGGGTCGGCGCCGCCGCCCAGGTCTACTTCGGCAAAGACGTCAAGGATCTGACTCTGGACGAGATCGCCATCATAGCCGGGTTGCCGAAAGCCCCCTCCATGCTGAACCCCATACGTTCGCCTGAGCGTGCCTTTGCGCGCCGCAACGTGGTGCTGGGCCGCATGCTGGAGACCGGCAAGATCACCCAGGCCCAGTTTGACGAGGCCTCCAAGATGCCGGTCAAGGCCCGTTACCACGGTGCCGAGACGACACTCAACGCCCCTTACCTGAGCGAGATGGTGCGCCAGAAGATGGTGGAGCAGTTTGGTGAAGATGCCTACACCATGGGGCTGCACGTCTACACCACTGTCACCGCCAAGCGCCAGCGTGCCGCCCACCAGGCGCTGCTGGACGGCGTCTTCGACTATGACACCCGCCACGGCTATCGCGGCCCGACAGCCCTGCTGTGGAAGGCCGGGGAAACGGCCTGGGACTACGACCAGATCATGGCCCACCTGGCCAAGCAACCGACCTACCAGCCCCTGATGGCCGCCGTGGTCACCAAGGTCGGTGACAAGAGCGCCACTCTGGTGCTGAAGAATGGCAAGCAGGCCGAACTCGGCTGGAACGGCATCAAGTGGGCCCGAACCTTCATCACCGACGATCGCCAGACCTATCCACCGAAATCGGCACGGGACGTGCTGAAGGTCGGCGCCCAGATCTGGGTGCGGGAGAAAGGGGAAGAGCTGCTGCTCTCCCAGATCCCTGACGTCAACGCCGCCCTGGTCGCCATGAACCCGCAGGACGGTGCCATCGAGGCCCTGGTCGGCGGCTTCAGCTTCGAGATCTCCAAGTTCAACCGGGTCGATCAGGCTCGCCGCCAGGTCGGCTCCAACATCAAGCCCTTCCTCTATGCCACCGCGCTGGAGCAGGGCTATACCCTGGCGTCCCTCATCAACGACGCCCCGATCAACCAGTGGGATCCCGCCAAGGGCCCCATGTGGCAGCCCAAGAACTCGCCGGCCATCTATGAGGGCCCGACCACCTTGCGCCTTGGCCTCGCCAAGTCCAAGAACGTGATGTCGGTCCGGCTGATGCGCGCCATCGGGCTGGATACCTATATCGATGGCCTGACCCGCTTCGGCTTCGCCCGCGAGCACATCTCGGCCAACGAATCCCTGGCCCTGGGGGCCGCCGAATTCACCCCGCTGGAAGTGGTGCGCGGCTACTCTGTACTGGCCAATGGTGGCTTCCAGGTGACGCCTTACTTCATCACCGAAGTGACCGACAGCTTTGGCACTCCCCTGTATCAGGCCAATCCGGCCGCCGCCTGCCGCGACTGTGGTGTGCTGGCCGCCGCCGGGCTCGACAGCGCCGATGCCTACGCCAACACAGTCCCAGACTGGAAGGCCCAGTGCCCGATTGACCCTGTCGTGCCCAACAACATGGCGCCCCAGACCATCAGTGCCCAGAGCGCCTTCCTGATCACCGATACCCTGACCACCGCCATCTGGGGTGGCAATGGCTGGCGTGGCACCGGCTGGCGCGCGGCCCGTGACCTCAAGCGTCACGACATCTCGGGCAAGACGGGGACCACCAACGAATCGAGGGATGCCTGGTTCTCCGGTTACACCCCGAATCTGGTGGCCACCTCCTGGATAGGTTTTGACAACCACCAGCGCGGTCTCGGCCGGGCCGAATTCGGGGGCGGCGCCGCCCAGCCCATCTGGATCGACTTCATGAAGACGGCCCTGCAGCAAGTGCCCGAGCGCAAGATGCCGGTTCCCGAAGGGATCATGCAGGTACGCATCGATCGGGAGACGGGTCTGCTGACCAACCGCACCGATGGCGCCAGCATGGAGGAGTTCTTCAAGGAGGGGACTGAACCGACCCGCTATGCGAGCCAGCTCTCCGATGGCAATCAGGTCTACGGCGGCGATGGCTCCAGCAGCGATGGCCCCGTCTCCACCGACGACATCTTCTAAGCTGCCCGTTGAGGCAAAAAAAACCGGCGCCCTGGCGCCGGTTTTTTTATCTGCCCTCAGCCGAGCAGTCCCTTCATCAGGGCCGAGATGCGGGAGGCCAGTTCATTGAAGCAGGGGCGACGCACCGAGTAGTGGCGATAGAGCAGGGAGATGGTGCGCCCCGGCACCGGGTCTATCACCGGACGATAGCTGACGCCTCCCTCCTCGGCGTTGGCGGGCACCGCCAGCCTGGGCACCAGCGTCATGCCGCTGCCGGCCGCCACCATGTTGCGCAGGGTCTCGAGACTGGTGCCCTTGAAGCGCTGATCCTCGCCGATGCCGGCGGCAAAACAGAAGCCCATCGCCTGATCCCGCAGGCAGTGACCGTCGGCCAGCATCAGCAACTTCTTGCCCTTGAGATTGCCAAGCGGCACCGCCCTGGCACTGGCTTCAGGATGATGCTGGGGCACCGCCAGCCACATGGGCTCCTGATAGAGGGGGATGGAACCAAAACCGTCCATGCCCTCCAGCTCGGCGAGCACCAGGCAATCCAGCTCCCCCTCCTCCAGCCGCTTGAGCAGCACCTGGGTCTGCTCTTCGTAGAGATAGAACTCCAGCTTGGGGAAGTGTTCCCGCAGATCCTGAATGATGTGGGGCAAGAGATAGGGACCCACGGTGGGAATGAAGCCGATGTGGATCTCGCCGGACATGGGCTCGGCGAAGTGCTGGCCTATGCTCTTGAGCTCGCGCACCTCTTTGAGCACCTTGCGGGCCTGCCGGGCCATGGCATCGCCGGCCGGGGTAAACAACACCTTGCGGGAGGTGCGCTCGATCAGGATCACTCCCAGCTCATCTTCCAGCTTGCGCAGCTGGCCGCTCAGGGTCGGCTGGCTGACGAAGCAGCGCTCCGCCGCCTTGCGAAAATGTTTCTCCTCTTCCAGCGCTACCAGGTACTCGAGATCGCGAAGGTTCATAGGTACTGCATCCTGCCAATCAAAGAGGCCGTTAGCATGCCCAAGAACGGTGCGGGGGACAAGGGAAGCCCGAAACGGGGAGCGCTCTCCCCTGCCCCGCTCACCCGACATGCCCATTGCCGTGACCCTGAGGGCCGGTGCGGCAAACCCGGGCATGGCCCGGATCAGGCCGCTATCAGGGCGGCGAGATGGCTCGCGAAGGCTTGCGGCTCCCCCAAGAACGAGGAGACGGGCAGCGGGATGAGGCTTCCCCCCCGCATCAGCCCGAGGGTCGGGAACCCCTGCCCGCCGAGCCGACGCAGCCAGCCCTGGCTTTGGGCCAGATGCCCGGCGAGATCCACCTGACCAAAGGCCAGGGCGAACGCCTCCGGCGCTATGCCCTGCTCCTGCGCCAGCCGCGCGAGATGGGCCTGGTCGCCAACCCACTGACCGTCAAGGTAATGGGACTGCTGAATGCGATGCAGCAGGCTCAAACCATCACCACCCAGCTCGGTGACCGCCAGTATGGCCCGGATGGGGGGCTCTGAGTCGAGCAGGAGGCCGTCCCTGAGCAGGAGCTCGTTGAAGTAGCGCTCACCAAAAGGCTGGCCGGTCAGGGCCTGGATCCGCTCGTCATGGGGGCGGACATGGTCCCGCAGGGCCTGGCCCATGGGCTGGCGGCGCGGGCCCAGCCAGAGGCCGCCCGCATGCAGCGCGATCTGCAAATCCGGGATCCCGGCTGCGGCCTCGAGCAGGGGGGCGGCGCCATAGCACCAGCCACAGAGGGGGTCATAGACATAGTGCAGTGTGATGTCGTTCATCTGAGTGATCCTCGGCAGTTGATCAAAAAACCGGGCAATCAATGCCCGGCAAAAACACAGGGAAAGGGACTCAGTCCATTACCACTTCATCTCGCCCATGTTGACCTTGGCACCGATGGCCAGGCCATCGTCCACCGGCAGGGACGGGAACGCCTTCTTCAGGCCGTCGATCAGCTGATCGCTGTTCTTGGCGGAGGCCAACGCCTGCTCGAAGCGCTGGACGTAGTCACGGGTAAAGGTCACGGCGGCAGTGCCTTTGGGCGCGGTGCCCAGGAAGTGGCCCGGTACCACGCGCTCGGGTTTCAAGGCCAGCAGGTTGTCCAGCGCCTTGACCCAGTTGCTGCGGGCCGCCTTGGTCTGGCTGTCCGCCATCCAGACATGCACCCCGCTGTATACCGGCACGCCGCCAAACGCCGTCTTGATGGAGGGAGCCCAGAGGTAGGCATTCGGGGTGTTCATCTCCTTGATTTCAATCTTCTCGCCATCCAGGGTCAGGTGGGAGGCCGTCATCACCTGCGGCACGGTCAGACTCTTCGGTGCGCCCTTGCCCAGGATCGGGCTCCAGTAGCTCAGCTTGGCATCCTTGGTCTGGTTGATATGGTCAACCACATGCTGGTCGGCCAGCACTTTGACATCCGGGAACGCCGCCATGACGGGCTCCAGACCGAAGTAGAAGTCGGGGTCACCAGCACTGATATAAACAGTGGTCAGTTTCTTGCCGCTCTGCTTGATCATGTCGACCAGCGCCTGGCCATTTTGCACGTCGAACTGGGCATCGATCAGGATCGCCTCCTTGTCACCGGTCACCAGTGAGGAAGAGACCGGGAAGATCGCCTTCTCGCCAGGGTTGTAGACGGTCACATTCAGGGGAGCGGCCAGCGCGGCGCCACCGAGCAGGGTGGTAGCCAGAGTCAGGTTGCGGACCAGGGTGTTGTTCATCATCTATTCCTCATTAAGTATTCGGGGTTCACTTGATGGACACAGTGTATTGGATCGCCTAAGGTGCAAATACAGCATAAAAAGCGCATCACTGTTGCACATATCGAACATATAGAGGCACTGAGCATGGACCGACTGACCGCATTGCGGGTTTTCGTCTGCGTGGTCGAACAGGGCAGCCTGAGCGGCGCCGGAGAGAAACTGGAGATGTCCCGCGCCATGGTCTCGCGCTATCTGGCCGAGCTGGAGCGCTGGATGGGGGCCAGACTGCTGCACCGTACCACCCGTCGGCTGAGCCTGACCGGACCGGGGGAAGAGGCACTGAACCGGGCCAGGGCCATGCTGGCGCTGGGGGAAGAGATGGAGCATCTGGCCATCCGCAGTGACGAGGCCCCCAAGGGGCAACTGCGCATCACCAGCAGCTACTCCCTCTCGGAAGCCCTGCTGGTCAAGGCGGCGGACGACTACCTGGCTCGCTACCCCGGTACGGCCATCGACATCCTGCTGCTGGACAGAACCGTCAACCTGGTGGAGGAGCGGATCGATCTCGCGGTGCGCATCACCAACGATCTGGATCCCAACCTGGTGGCGCGCCGCCTCGGCACCTGCCACTCCGTCGTCTGCGCCAGTCCCGCCTATCTGGCCCGCCATGCGCCTTTGCAGCAGGTGCAGGATCTGGCCCTGCACAACTGCCTCACCTACACCTATTTCGGCAAGAGCCTGTGGGAATTTCAGGGACCCGGGGGCCCGGAGTCCGTGCCGGTGAGCGGCAACCTCAGCGCCAACATCTCCAACCTGCTGCTGGCGGCAACCCTGGATGGAGCGGGGATCAGCCTGCAGCCACGCTACTCGGTGCAGGCCCACCTGGAGAGCGGCGCCCTGGTGCCTCTGCTGACCCAGTGGCAGCCCAAGCAGCTCGGCGTCTATGCCGTCTATGGCACCCGCAAGCAGATGTCCCCCCTGCTGCGCAGCTTCCTCGACTTCCTGATCGCGCACATGGCGGACGATCCCCTGTGGCAGGCCAGCTGAGGGCCCATGAAAAAGGGGCCTGTCGGCCCCCTGTCATCCTGTGTCGGCTTATGCCTCGAAGCCAAACGCCTTGACCGGCGACTCGCCGTCGTCGGAAGCCTCCTCGTCCACATAGATGTCGCGATAGGCGGCGTAGATGGAGTAGTTGATGGCCGGCAACACCACCAGCAGACCCACCAGCATCAAAAGCGCACCAAAGAAAATCAGCACGGCCCCCAGCAGCCCCCACCAGAGGAAGGGCCAGATGTTGCAAAGACAGCCCTTGAAGCTGAGCCTGGCCGCCTGCCAGGCACCCACGCCGTGGAAGAAGATGAGGGCGGGAGCGAAGGTGATGGCCATCAGCACGGGCACCAGCAAGGCCAGCCCCAGCAACAGGCAGAGCAGGAACCCCTGCGCCTGTTCGGGGGTCAGGGTCAGGGTCTCCGGATCCTGGGAGAGCAGGCCGGTCAGGCCCCACTGATGCAGCATGAAGGCGCAGATGAGCAGTATCCCCATGAACAGGGCGAGCACCATCAGCCCCCCCAGCATCAGCGGGGTCAGCCGGTGACGAAAACCGGCGAAGAAGTCGGCAAACTGCAGGGGGTGACCCTCATGACCCCGGCGGGCCACCGCCACCCAGCCAGCGCCCCACACCATGTAAAGCAGCTGGGAGATGAAGCCCCCTGCCGGCAGCTGTTCCAGCAACATGCCCACCAGGAACCAGATCACTATCATGGCCACGCTGGCGCCCATGCCCCTGTTGAAGATGTCGAACCCGGTGCGGATCCAGATCCAGCCCTGCCCTATGGTGTGGCGTCTGGGTTCGCGGCGCAGGGCGCTGTCACTGTTCATCATTGACCTCGTCGAAAATAGGGGCAGATAACCCTGTCATCAGGGCACGCTCACCGTGACCATGATGGTGCCCGTGTAAGCACCGGTGCGCACCACCTGACCCGGCAACCGGGTCGGATACAGCCTCACCTGATATTGGGTGTTGTGGCTGGCCGCCGAGTAGGGTACCGCGATGGCAGTATCAAATGGAATAGGGGTCAGCGTATCCTGCTCGACCATGCCCACCCCGACTCCGGCCAGGCTGGTGGTGATGAAGCGATTCTGGCTGCTGAGCGCCCCCCCGAAGCTGTACTGCAGCGGCACCAGGTAGTCACTCGGGATCTGGCTGCAGGTCACGCTCACATTGACGCTGCGCGGGGCATAACCCCTGGGGATCTCCCCCTCGACGAAGGCACTCTGCGCCACGGCGCCGAGATCGATGGGAATGCTGGTGCCGGCGGGGAACTGGCAGGTCGGCGTCGAGGTGACGCTGATGTTCATCGCCAGGGTGCTGAAGGCATTGACCGGGCTGGTGTCCGGTACATTAGCACGACGCACAAAGAGGTGGGCGACGGTGCCGCTGAAGGTCTGGGTACCCGTGACCCCCTTGAGCAGTTTCAGGGTATAGCGGCCGCCGTTAACATCAATCCCGCCCAAGGCCAGATTCAACACGTTGCCGATGCAGACGGCCAGCAACCCGCTGCTAGTCGCGTTGAAAGGTATAGTCCGATAATTCCCTGCCGCATTGAACTCGACCTTGAGGCCGAAATAGGGGTTGAGCTTGATGAGAGTCCCCAGAGGATCGGAGACGGTGGGCAGACTGGTGGTGCCCTGGTAATAGACGGTCACCAGCAACCCCACCGAGATGCCGGTGCAATCACAGGTGGCCGTGCCCGTGGTCGAGAAGGAGGTGGCAGCGTTGGTCCCTCCTGGCTGATAGAGACCGCTATCGGCGGTGATGGCGCCGGTCGCCACGAAGGGGCTGGTGCACTGGCCATTGACGGCCCGTGCTTCGCCCGCCCACAAGCTCCCCAGCAACAGCAGCGCCGCCACCAGCAAGGAAGGTTGGCCCAGGTTGCCGACGCCGTCACTCATCCCGCTCTCCTCCATGCCTGCCCAGGACAAATTCCTGCTCATGATAATTGCCATCGTCGTCGATCCAGCGCAGTCGCCCGCGGGCCCCCGCCGGCACGGCGCCCGCCATGGGAAGCGACAGGGAGCCATAAGGCGGCAGCACCCCGCCCTCGCGCCAGGCGAGGTGCGGTGCGCGCAGCAACACCTCGCTCAGGCTGATGTGAAAGGGGCCAGGATTGCTGACCCTAAGTCCGCCCCCCGCCAGCCCCTGCCAGCCAAGCCGGCTAACCGCCTCGGCCGGGGAACCCGCCAGGCCGAACGGCCGGTAGAACAGCTTGATGCGGGTGCGATACGCCAGCTGCACGCTCCCCTGCGAGGCCTGTGCCTTGGGGGGCAGTCCGAGGACATTGAGCCAGAACAGGGACTCCCTGTCTTGGGGAAGCCCGCTCAGATCCGCTCCCAGGATGCGCAGCACCTGCCCCTTCTGCGACCCCAGCCGCATCATGGGCGGCACCACCAGAAAGGGGGTCGAGACATCGGCCGGCCCCTGCTGCTCATTGCCGCCATCGACCCAGGCCTGCAGCAGGCTGGGCTCGCTGCCGTCGTTGCGCACCATCAGGCTGGCCTCAGAGCCCCCCTCATAGATCACCCGGGTACGCATCAGGTTCAGGGCGGCCTCGCAGCTTGAGCACCACAGCAGGGATCCCAACGCCAGCCATGACAGCATGGCGTATCCTTCCAGGGCCCGGCGCCAGCCATGGCAATCAAGGGGGTCTCTCATGAACTTGCTCCCGAAGCGAGACAGCGGGCGGCGACCTGCTGATAGGGCACGGCAGGATCCGGCCGAGGGACCCGGTAATCGAGCCGGCACCGTTCATCCCCCTCCCTGCCCCACTGGACATGGAGGGTCCCCTGCTCGCCACGCACGAAGATGAGCCCCCCCTGACCGACCACGGCCACGGCATCGCCGCGGCCATCGACCACCTCGGCACCAAAGGGCGGCGCACTGCCATCCTGACGCACGGCCTTGAGCAGCAAGGGCTGGCCGACATGGGTCTCGTATGCCAGCTTGACGATGGCCCCCCGGCGCGGGGCGACCATCTGGGCGCTGCCATCTATCTCCACATCCAGCGGCAAGCCGCTGGGATCCAGGCCTATGATGTTGGTGCGATAGGGGTTGAGCCCGGCCAGCACGGCATAGCCATCCCCGTCCACCTCGCTGCCGATCCCGTGGCTGACCCTGGCCCCCTGGGCTCCCTTGGCTTCCACCAGCGCCATCGTCTCCCCTTGCGTCTGCCCCAGCACCCAGCCCTCCTCATGGACCAGCAGGGTTCCCTTGGCCGAGGCCACGTACTGGGCGTAACCCTCCCCCTGACTGGTACTCAGCCCCAGCTGGGTGGCCGCCGTCTGATATTGCAGGTTGGCGCCATAGCTCAGGGCCGAGCTGCCACTCACCCGACTCTGATTGCCATAGACACCGTAATAGAAACGCCCGTCCCGGGTTCCTCCATTGAGATCCAGTCTGGCGCTGGCGCCCTGTCCCTCCTGATAGGAGAGGGTGCTACCGAGGCGCGGCGACCCCAGCTTGTCCCCGATGGGGATGCTGAGGCTCAGCACGTATTGATCCCCCACCCCCTCGTCCAGGGAGTGGCTGGCCGACAGGGTCAGGCTGCCCCAGTCAAACCCCCGGTTGTAGCCGAGCTGGAAGCTGCTGCTCTCCCCCTGGCCCCCCCAGTAGTCGCGGCGAATGCCGTTGAAGTAGAGATCCCCCCACTCCCCCACCGGCTGGTTGATGTTGAGCTGGAAGCGATTGCGCTCCCGCTGCAACCGGTCCAGCGCCTGGACCTGTATCGCCGCCACGTCGTTGAGGTCGAGATAGCCTTCGCTGGAGAAGCGATAGGCGGCCAGGGTGAAGTAGGTCTGGGTCCTCTCCATCTGCTTGCTGTAGGTGAGGCGATAGCTCTGACCGGCGAGGGAATCGGGCACGTTCGCGCTGGCGGGCAGCGCCAGTGCCCAGGAGCCGGTCACATCCAGGGCCAGGGCGCCGTAGTCCGAGCCCATGGCCGCGCCCCCCAGCAGGGCACCGTAATCCTCGGCGGCTATGGTTCCGCCATACAGGGTCAGGGCGTCCGAGAAGCCGCGCCTGTAGGTGCCTTGCAGAAAATCCGGGCCATCGGGGCCCGCATCATTGCGATAGCGTCCCAGGGTCAGGCTGAAGCGGGAGGTGTCGTCTCGCAACATCTGCACCACGGAGGAGAACGGCAGGGTGAAGCTGCGCTCGCTGCCATCCGCCTCCGTGATGGTCACGTCCAGATCACCGGCAAAGCTGGTGGCGTAGAGATCGTCGATGGCAAAGGCACCGGGGGCGACCTGGGTCTCATAGATGAGGGCGCTGCCCTGCCGTATGGTGACCCTGGCATTGCTCTGGGCCACCCCGCGCACCACGGGGGCAAAGCCCCGCTCGAAATCCGGCAGCATGGCGTCGTCGCTGGCAAGCTGCACGCCGGTGAAGGGCACGCTGTCGAAGCTGTCGCCCGGGGTGAAGTACTCTCCCAGGGTCAGCTGGGCTTTGCGGGAGGTGACATCCCGCTGCGCATAGCTGTTGAGGGGTTGATAGCCGCCCCCCTGGTTGCCCTGCCAGGAGCCGTTGTGGCGCAGGCGCCAGGCGCCGAGGTTGATGCCGGTGTTGAGGTTGACGCTGCTGCTCAATGGCTCCCCTGTGCTCCCCTGCTCGCTGTAATAGAGGTTGGCGTTATAGCCGACGAAGGCCGCATTGATCCCCTGCACCCACTGCTCAGGCCCCACATAGTCCCGCCTGGCCTGACCGAGATAAGCCTGGGGCAGGCTGAGTGCCCCGCTCAGACTGGCCAGATCGAAGGTGAAGCTGGCGCCGGGCACCAGGGCTCCCACCTCGATGCAGTCGCTCCGGAGTTGCTGCTGCACCGCCCCCTGGTCGGGCAGCTTGTCGACCAAGAGCCCCCACTGGGTCAGCTGATCCGGATGAAAGCAGAACAGAGGCGTCCCGGGATCCTGCCCCGCTCTCACCTCCACCTGCTGGCTTATCCTCTCCTTGCCATTGATGGTGATGTCGAGCTGGTAGCGCCCGGGGGGGATGAAGTCGGCACGGGAGAAACGGGCCAGGTCGATGTTGACCCCCAGGCTGTCGAGCAGTCGGCTGTCAAACTCGATGTCAGCGGGTGGGCTGACCGCTTGTCCGGCCAGCTCCTCCCCCATGGCAAGGGCGCCCCAGAGCAACAGAGAGATACCGCAGGCGGCGTGCCAGAGGACGGTGGCATGAAGGCAGCAAGAGAGGGGCATTCTGGCTGTCACGGCAAACCTCCCCCTCAGCGCCGGCCTGTGCACCGGGAGCACCGACCCCTGGGGCCCGCTCCGGCATCTTCCGGGATCAATTGAAGACGAATTGGCCCACCTCGCGGGCACCATAGTCGTTGAGCCAATAGAAGGTCACGGCCTTGGCATGGACGACCCCGGACAGCGGCTCAAGGGGGAAATCGAAGCTGCCCCCCGGCGCCACCATGCCGCCACTTGAGTTGCTGTAGCGCTGCGACGACGCCGTCGCCTGCAGCTCCAGATTGCTGATGCTGACGTGATAGAGGCTGGGGTTGCTGGCACGCAGTGCGTAACCGTCCCCCTGCCGGATCAGTCGCCAGCTCAACTGCTTGGCGGAGCGCTCGACATTGCCAGGCAGCCCGGATGGCCGGTAGAACATCTTGATCCGTGAGCGGAAGGCGAGCTGCACCAGATTCTGACCCGCCTGGGTCGACTTCACGCTCGGCGGCACCTCCAGCACGTTCAGCCAGAACACCGACTCCCGATCCTGGGGCAGCCCCTGCCCCACGTAGGCCAGGCGCAGGGACTGGCCACGCTGGGCCTCGATGCGGGTGATGGGAGGGGTTACCAGAAAGGGGAGCGCCTCGGCACCGGGCCGGATGCGGCGATCGCCCGCATCTATCCACACCTGTACCAGCGAGGGGGTGCTCCCCTTGTTGGTCAGCTCCAGGGTGACCTCACGGGCGTTGGCCGGGTAGATGACCCGGGTACCCGAGATCTGGACATGGCCCCAGGCCAGCCAGGGCAGGAGCAGCACGCACCAGAGCATGAGCATCAGCCCCGCCCTGCGGGGCCGATGGATGCGGAGCGCCTTCATGGCAGAGCGCTCAGTGGTAGTCCAGGGAGTAGATGAGATCCGCCGAGACCAGGCCGGCACCGACGGCACCTGTGGCTATGTACTGGGCGCTGTAGTAGAGGGTTGCCCCCCCGGTGGCACTGAAGTTGACCAGCACGTTGTTGCCTGTGTTGGTCCTCAGATCGATGGGAGTGCTGTTGGCCGAGAGGATCTGCACCTCGACGTTCTGGGCCGGGTTCTTGCCGCCCGAGGCGACGGCCTTGTTGCTGAGGTTGCCCGTGGTCTGCTCCACCCCGATGTTTTCGAAGTAGGCCCTCACCGACCCCGTGGTCGGGCAGCTGGTGAGGGCGAGGTTGAAGCCTGTCGCCCCCGCGGTCTGGCCTATGCTGCCGAGCGCATTGGTGCTGACGGTCGGCAGGGTCACGGTCGCCGACGCCGTACCGCCATTGACCGCGATGGCACAGGTCCCGGCGGTCACTTCGCCATTGATGGTAATGACCCCGTTGAAGGCGGCAACGGGTGCCGACATCCCCATGGTGAGTCCGAGTATCAAGAGAGCCTTCGTCTTCATCACAACCTCCACCTGTCCCTGGATGTCGCTGGCGACTGCTTTTCTCCTGCCAGTGTCTTGCTGCCTGCCGCCATAGGTGCCATTCAAAGACACCTTTAGTAACACATTAGTAAATAGCACAGAGTTCTCACTCCTGCCCTGTTCCAGGCAAACCCTGACGCACCCCATGACCCGAGGTGACGGACAGCCGGGCAAGAATGTGGCATCATTTTCCCCCTTTTATCTCACCGCCTTGTTCGATGGAGCCACCATGCGCCGCCTGTTCTTCCTCGTTCTGCTGCTCGGCAGCGCCTCCCTTCATGCCGAACCCGGCTTCATCAGCCGATTGCTCAACCACCCGGTGCCGGGGGGCGTGGCCGTGGTGCCGCTGGGGGATGGGCCCAAGGCGCCCGCCGCGCGCTATCAGGACAAACCGGTCCTGGTGGTGCGGGAAGAGGGGCGGCACTGGATTGCCATCGTCGGCATTCCGCTCAAGAGTCAGGCGGGCCCCCATCAGCTGCAGGTGAGCGATGGCCGCACCCTGGGCTTCACGGTCGGCAACAAGCACTATCGGGAGCAGCACATCAAGCTGAAGAACACCCGCCAGGTCAATCCGCTGGCCGAGGACATGGCGCGCATCAACCGTGAGCTGGCCGAGCAGAACGAGGCCTACCAGACCTTCAGCCCGGCCCAGCCGAGCAACCTGCTGTTCGACAAACCGGTCCAGGGCCCCCTCTCCAGCCCGTTCGGGCTGCGCCGCTTCTTCAACGGCGAGGAGCGTAACCCCCACTCCGGTCTCGACTTCGCGGTCGGCGCCGGTACCCCCATCAAGGCTCCGGCCGCCGGCAAGGTGATCCTCATCGGCAACTACTTCTTCAACGGCAATACGGTGTTCGTCGATCACGGTCAGGGGCTCATCAGCATGTTCTGCCACATGTCCAAGGTGGACGTGAAGCTGGGCCAGAGCCTGCCCCGCGGCGGCATCGTCGGCCGGGTCGGTGCCACCGGTCGCGCCACGGGTCCCCACATGCACTGGAACGTCAGCCTCAACGATGCCCGCGTCGACCCCGCCATCTTCATCGGCGCCTTCAAGCCCTGATCCGGGCAGCACGAAACGAAAAAGGCAGCCCGGGCTGCCTTTTTTCGTTCATGGAGAGGGGGGCTAGTCACGGGGCTGCGACATGCTGCCCGGCCTCCTTGCCCATGGCCCGCCACATCACCAGTACCAGCAGGGTGCTGCAGGTGGGCAGCGCCAGCCAGACCCCGGCCACTCCCCACAGGGAGGAGAAGCCCCACAGGAAGCCGCCAATCAGCACCAGCTTGCCCCCGGTGAGCAGGGAGGCGATGCGGGCCCGATTGATGGCCTGGAAATAGGTGGCCCCCACCAGCAGCAAGCCTTCCATCGGCAGCCCCCAGAAGTAGAGCCAGATGCCGAGCGTCGCCACCGGCAGGAGGGCCGCGTTGTCCCCCGCAAACAGATAGACCACCCCCTCGGGCCAGACATAGAGCGGTATCATGCCGCACAGCGCCACCCCCAGGGTCACCCCCAGCGCCAGGTTGCGCACCCGCAGCACCCGCTGCCAGTTGCCCGCCCCGGCATTGAAGCTGGCGATGGGCTGGATGCCCATGGCGATCCCCTCGAAGATGAGATAGAAAAAGGCCTCGCTGTAGCTGATGACGCCGTAGGCGGCCACGTGCAGGGAGCTGCCGACCGACAACAGCGCCTTGTTGTGCAGCGCCAGCACCACAGACAGATAGAGGTACATCAGGAAGCTCGACACCCCGAGTCGCAGCGTCTCCCCCATCAGGCGCCAGTCCGGCACCAGGGTATCCCAGCGGATGCGCAGCTGGCTGCGGGGGGTGAAGAAGTGCCACAGACAGAGGCCGCCGGTCACCGCCTGGGAGAGCATGGTGGCAATCGCCGCCCCCGCCAGTCCCCAGGGGATCACCGCCATCAGCAGGTAGTCGAGCAGCACGTTGAGCACGCCGCCCCCCACCAGGATCCAGGTGGTGAGGCCGGGTCGCCCGTCGTTGCGCAGCAGGGCGGTGAACGCCATGGAGAGCACGGCAAAGACCCCGAGCCAGGCGTACCACTGCAGGTAGGCGAACCCGGCGTCGAAGATGCCCCCCTCGGCCCCCATCCAGGTCAGCATCTCCTTGCCGTACCGGATGCCGATGAAGGCGAGCACGGCGGAGGCGATGAGCACCATCACCAGGGCGTTGCCGACTATGTGGCGCGCCTTGGCCTGCTCCCCCTTGCCCAGATAGAACGAGGCGAGCGACGAGGAGCCCATGCCGATCAGCGCCCCCACCGCATAGAGCACGGCGCAGATGGGGTAGGCCAGCATCATGCCAGCCAGGCCGTCCTGACCCAGGATATGGCCGACGAAGATGCCGTCTATGGTGACGTAGATGCCGGTGACCAGCATGGCGGCCACCGTCGGGGTGACGTAACGCAAAAAGAGACGAGAGAGGGGCGCCGTGCCCAGATCGACAGTGGACATAAATTGCTCAAGGGAGGGGAACGGCCAGAATAATAGCCAAACAAGACCCGGATCACCCGTTATTTATGTTGCAGATCATTAATGTGGAAGGCTTTACCCACCCCTGCCCCTGCTTTAGGCTAAGGCGACTTCTCATGAACGGAAACGTGCGCCATGTTGCAACGCCTGCTCTGCCTGATGCTCTGTCTCAGCCTGCTCCCCTTCTCCGCTGCCCAGGCCGATGATGCCGTCACCCAGGTGGAAGAGTTGCTGCAAAGCGTCCCCAAGACCGACAGCCCCGAGAACCAGCAACTGCGGGAGAGCTATCAGCAGGCGCTGCAGTATGCCCGGGATGCCCAGCGCTACCGGGAGCAGGGCAAGGCCTATCAGCAGATCCTCATCGACTATCCCAAGGAGTCGGCCCGCCTCAAGGAGAGCCTGCACAACTATCAGCCCCAGCCCCGCCCGCCCCTCTCCTCCCTCAAGGAGGAGGCGCTGCGCCAGGCCATCAGCCTGAGCAGCAACCGCCAGATCAACCTGCGCAAGGAGCGCCAGGCGGTGACCGACAGCCTCAACCAGCTGGAGAGCACGGGCCAGGAGTACCATGTGCGGGTCGATGAGCTGCGCAAGCAGTTGCTGCAGACCCGCTCCCAGCTCGATCGCTTGAGCTTCAGCAACGAGTCGGACAGGCTGCAGGAGGCCCAGCAACTGGCCACCCGCCTCAAGGAGCAGAGCCTCTCCGACCGGATCCAGATGCTGGAGCTGGAGCAGCTCTCCGCCCAGCAACGCAACGATCTCGGCAAGCTGAAGCTGCAGGAGCTCAACCTCGCCATCACGGACGAGGACGAGTGGCAGAACAGCCTGCTCAACCAGCAAAACCAGCTGCGGCGAGAAAAAACGGAGCAGGCGCTGGCGGAGAGCGAGCGGCTGCGCCGGCAGCTCACCTCGGATCTGCCCCTGCTGCAGGAGCAGCAACAGCAGAACCAGGCGCTCTCCCTGCAACTCGGCGCCCTGGAAGATCAGATAGAGCGGGTACAGGACGAGCAGCGCGGCATCGACACCTCCCTGTCAGGGCTGAGCGATCTGGTCAACTCGGTGCGGGAGCAACTGGAGTGGCTGCAGATAAGCAACGCCTACGGCGAAAACCTGCGCAGCAAGCTGGCGGATCTGCCTGCCTACTTCCCGCTGGAGAAGCTGGAGTCCGACATCGTCAAGGCGCGCATGGCGAAGTACCAGTACGAGACAGAGCAGGATGCCCTGAAGGATCCCGTGCAGATCCGCAACAACCTGCTGAGCGGGGATGAGATCACCCTGGACAGGGCCCAGCGCGCCGTGCTCGACAACCTGCTCAAGGCCAGACGGCAGCTGCTGACCCGGCTCAACGACGCCTCGGATACCCTCATTCAGGAGCAGACCCGGCTCAAGCTGCTCTACAGCCGCCAGAACAGCAAGATCGACGAAATCCGCGAGATCAGCGCCAGCCACCTGTTCTGGATGCCGGACGTACGCCCGCTCACCCCGGCCGTCCTGCTCGGCGTGCCCACCGCCCTGAGCCTGCTGCTCGATCCCGTCAACTGGCTGCAACTGCCCAGGGCCATAGTGGAGAACAACCCCATGACCCTGACCCTGGCGGGGCTCGGCCTGCTGGTGCTGGCCTGGTGCTGGGCCAAGCTGGGGCGCCACCTGGTGCAGTACAGCCACTACATAGCCCCGCGCATCGGCAAGGTGACCCAGGACAAGTTCAGCCTCACCAGCCGGCTGCTGGTGCGCTCCCTGCTGGCGGCCCTGCCGCTGCCCGCCATGGTGCTGATGATGCGCGGCCTGCTGGACGGCGCCTGGCAATACCCCTTCGCGGTGGCGGTGGCCCGGGGCCTTGGCGAGATCTGGTTCCTGCTGCTGGCGCTGCTGGTCGCCCGCCATCTGACCCTGGAGAAGGGGATCCTCATCCTCCATTTCCGCTGGCCAAAAGAGTCGGTACAGCGGGTCTGGGGCCAGTTCCGCACCCTGCTGCTGGTGCTGATCCCCAGCTTCTTCGTGCAGGGCATGGCCAACAGCTATCAGGAGCACGCCGTCTACGACTCCCTGGGTCGCCTCGCCTTCATCATCGGTGCCCTCTGGCTGCTGCTCTTCTTCGCCCGCCTCAACCGGGAGAGGCTGCCGCTCACCTGGGGCCAGGCGGACATGACCAAGCCCCACCTGCTGCACCACTTCATCTGGAACAGCCTGATGCTGGCCCCCCTGCTGGCGGTGCTGGGCTCCCTGTTCGGCTACTTCTATACCTCCCGCATCCTGCTGCGCCAGCTGGAGCTAAGCCTGCTGGCGGGGCTCGGCTGCCTGCTGATCTACTACCTGGCCCATCGCTGGATGCTGATCCAGCGCCGCCGCCTCGCCTTCGATCGCGCCAAGAGCAAGCGGGCCGAGATCCTGGCCCAGCGGGAGCGAGAGGATGACGACTTGAGCTCCGAGATCCCGGACGCGGTGGAGGAGCCCGAGCTGGATCTGGACACCATCAGCGCCCAGTCCCTCGGCCTGGTGCGCACCCTGCTGATGCTGGGCTTCACCATGCTGGTGGTGGTGCAATGGTCGGATCTCAACTCGGCCTTCAGCTTCCTCAGCAGCATCGAGGTGTGGCAGGTGAGCAGCAAGGTGGCCGGCATAGAGCAGCTCTCCGCCATCACCTTGCAGGATCTGATGCTAACCGCCTTCGCCTTCATCCTGACGGTGGTCACCGCCCGCAACCTGCCGGGGCTGATGGAACTCACCCTGCTCCAGCACCTGAGCCTCTCCCCCGGCACCGGCTTCGCCCTGACCACGGTCAGCAAGTATCTGGTGATCCTCATCGGCGCCCTCACCGGCTTCTCCATGCTCGGCATCGACTGGTCCAAGACCCAGTGGCTGGTGGCGGCGCTCTCGGTGGGCCTGGGCTTCGGTCTGCAGGAGATCTTCGCGAACTTCGTCTCCGGCCTCATCATACTGTTCGAGAAGCCGATCCGGCTCGGCGACACCGTCACCATTCGCGATCTGACCGGCACTGTCACCAAGATCAAGACCCGCGCCACCACTATCGTGGACTGGGACAGGAAGGAGATCATCGTCCCCAACAAGGCCTTCATCACCGAGCAGTTCATCAACTGGTCCCTGTCCGATGCCATCACCCGGGTCAAGCTGCGCATCCGCATCGGCCTGACCCAGGAGCCCAAGCGGGTGCAGCAGCTGCTGGAGCAGTGCGTGCAGGAGTCCACCCTGGTGCTGGATACCCCCACCCCAGAGGTGTTCCTGATCGAGTTCACCGACTCGGCCCTCATCTACGAGATCCGCCTCTACGTCAACAACATGGATCACCGGATGCCGATCACTCATGAAGTCCATTCGCTGATCCTGGATAAACTCAACCAGCTCGGCATGCCTCTGCCCCACCAGCAGATCGACATTCGGATGAGCCGGGGATGAGCCGGGGCTAAGCCCAGACAACGCAGGAGCCAATCATGCAGATCATTGCCCATCGCGGTGCCAGCAAACTGGCGCCGGAGAACACCCTCAAGGCGATGGAGATAGCCATCGCACTCGGAGTCGGCGCCATCGAGCTCGACGTGCAGTGGGCAGACGGCGAGCTCTGGGTCTTCCACGACCGGCGGCTGGAGCGTTGCACCGACGGCCACGGGGTGCTGGCCGAGCAGTCCCGGGACTATCTGGCGAGCCTGGATGCGGGGGACGGGGAGCGGATCCCGACCCTGTGGCAGGTGATGGGCCTGGTGGCGGGACGCTGCGAGCTGCACATCGAGCTCAAGGGGGCGCACACCGCCGAGCCGGTGGCGGCCCTGACCCTCCGCGCCGAGGCGGAGCTTGGCTTCACCCCGGCCCACTGGGTCGTCTCCTCCTTTCACCATCCCGAACTGGCGCGCTTCAAGGCACTGCGGCCAGAGATCCGGCTTGGCGCCCTGACCGCCAGCCTGCCGCTGCACGGTGCCCGTTTCGCCGAAGAGCTGGGGGCCTGGTCCCTGAATTGCGATGTGGATTTTGTCGACGCCGGGCTGGTGGTGGATGCCCATCGCCGTGGGCTCAAGATCCTGGTTTACACGGTCGACGAACTGAGTGATGGGGCTGCCTTGGCGGCCATGGGTGTCGATGGCATCTTTACCAACCGACCAGATCGATTCAGCTGAGTATCGGCGCGCCCTGGCGGCCCATCAGGAGGTGAAAAAAGATCGAAAATTTCCTGTGCACCGGGATACATAAAGTCCACTTTCAGCCGATACAGAGTTGGCTCATAACAATAATAAACACCACACAGATCTCAGACCGACGCTCACAAGGATGTAAACATGAATCTATCCATCAAGAACAAGCTGGTCCTCGCCATCGGGGCCATTATCCTGGTCATCTCCAGCCTGCAGGTCTGGTACAACACCACCCAGCTGCGCAGCGAAACCCAGCGGCTGATCTGGAGCTTCATCGACGACAGCTCCATCTCCAACGTCAAGGGGATCTCCCGCTGGCTCGATGCGCGCATCAATCTCGTCACCGCCACCAAGGAAGCCTTCACCAAGGAGGATGAGCCCCTCAGCCACCTGGCCCAGTCCATGAACGCAGGCAACTTCGACCTGGTCTATGTGGGCACCAAGGATGGCCGGATGATCCAGAGCAAGCAGACCAACCTGCCTGCCGGCTATGATCCGCGCCAGCGTCCCTGGTACAAGGACGCCATGGCCGCCGGCAAGCTCGCCATCACGGCCCCCTATGCCGATGCCTCGTCTGGCAACCTCATCATCACCATCGCCGAGCCCTTCAGCCGTGGCAACACCGACGGCGTCATCGCCGGTGACGTCTCCATCGACGGCCTGGTGCGCGACGTGCTGGCCATCAACTCGGAAGGCACCTACGCCATCCTGGTGGACAGCAACGGCACCATCATAGCCCACCCGGACAAGGCGCTGACCCTCAAGCCCGCCACCGCCCTCTCCCCCGAGCTGACGGCGGCCAAGGTCAACGAGCTGGCCCATGACAACACCATCTCCGAGATGGATATCAGCGGCAAGGCCAGCGTGTTCGACCTTACCGAGATCCCCAATACCAACTGGTATTTCGGCATAGTGGTGGACGAGGCGGTCGCCTACCAGTCCGTCTCCCGCATGGTCACCTCTGCCCTGCTGCAGGGCCTGCTGACCATCCTCATCGTCGCGGGCTTCTCCTACGTGGCCATCAACAGCTCCCTGGCCCCGCTGAAGACCCTCGGCGAGGCGATCGCGGATCTCTCCCGCGGCAACGGCGATCTGACCCGCCGCATCAAGATCGAGCGGGAAGACGAGGTCGGCACCGTCGCCAAGCACGTCAACACCTTCATCGAGCGCATCCACGTCATGGTGCAGGACATCTCCAACTCCTCCGGGCAGCTCAACCAGCAGGCCAGGTCCTCCCACGACATGGCGGAGAAATCCAACCAGGGTCTGGCGCGCCAGCAGAACGAGATCTCCCAGATAGCCACGGCAGTGCACGAGATGTCCGCCACCGCCGTCGAGGTTGCCAGCAATGCCGAGCAGACCGCGGAGGCAGCCCGCAGCTCCTCCAGCAGTTGCGAGCACGGCAAGCAGGTGATCGCCCGCAACCAGCGCTCCATCACGGATCTCGCCACCCAGGTCAAGCAGGCCTCCGGCATCATCCAGGAGCTGGAGAAGAACGCCCAGGAGATCAACACCATCCTCTCCACCATCCAGGGCATCGCCGAGCAGACCAACCTGCTGGCACTGAACGCCGCCATCGAGGCCGCCCGGGCCGGTGAGCAGGGTCGCGGCTTTGCGGTGGTCGCCGACGAGGTACGGGTGCTGTCACAACGCACCCACAGCTCCACCGTCGAGATCCGCAGCATGATAGAGACGCTGCAGCGCAACACCCAGGGGGCCGTCAGCACCATGCACGAGGGCCAGCTGCTGGCACAGAACAGCGTGGAAGATGCGAACGATGCCACCCAGGCCCTGGAGCAGATCACCACCTCCATCAACCAGATCTCCGACATGGCGACCCAGATCTCCAGTGCCGCCGAGGAGCAGCGGGCGGTGACCGACGAGGTCAGCCGCAACATCCAGGCGGTCAAGGACGTCTCGGACGAGCTGGCGGTGGATGCGGACAGCTCCCGCAATCTCTCGGCTCAACTTAAAAATATTTCAGGTGAGCTCAACAATCAGGTCGGCATGTTCCGCATCTGATCGAGCCAATGAAGAGGGGCCGTCCAGGCCCCTTTTTTTATATAAACCCTTTTCGTTTCAATGGTTATAATTCCCTTTCGACACCGGACACTCTGTGATCTTCCTCTCCATTCGAGTATCATTCTGACGCGACTGGTGCCTGCCCTGACTATATTCGCATTACTTTTTTCGATGTTTTTTCAGCACCCCCAAGGTGATAATAGTTATCATTAAACATTTCTGATAAAAAACTTAAAAACTTTATGGGTAATACCTAAAAAGAGAGGCATTTCTCATTTTTTTGAAAGAAAACTACGTACAATCTTGGGGTTAAAATCACCAGAGTAGCGAGTACGGCTGATCCAGATCACTGATGGATGGCGATAATGACGGCATTTTCATCCAAGGAATGGGGTGGTTGTAATAAAAATCACCGTTGCCAAGCACTAAAACAAAGCAGTTTGACTTGCATCAAGCCTGAATTTTTTTCATAGAGCAAAATCGTGCCCAGCAAATCTATCCCTAAGGAGGCAGATGTGGATATTATCAAGACCGATGTTGCCATCATCGGTGCCGGTGGTGGTGGCCTGCGTGCCGCAATCGCCATTGCAGAAGCCCACCCGGAGCTGGAAATCGCCCTGATTTCCAAGGTCTATCCGATGCGCAGCCATACAGTGGCCGCCGAAGGTGGCGCCGCAGGCGTCGTGCGTGATGACGACTCCCTCGAAAACCACTTCAATGACACCGTCTCCGGTGGTGACTGGTTGTGTGAGCAGGACGTAGTCGAATACTTCGTCAACAACGCCACCAACGAAATGATCCAGCTGGAGCACTGGGGTTGCCCCTGGAGCCGCAAGCCGGATGGCAAGGCCAACGTCCGCCGTTTCGGCGGGATGAAGATCCCGCGCACCTGGTTCGCCGCAGACAAGTCCGGTTTCCACATTCTGCACACCCTGTTCCAGACCTCCATCAAGTATCCGACCATCAAGCGCTACGATGAGCACTTCTGTCTGGATCTCATCGTGGACGATGGCCGCGTCCAGGGGGTACTGACCTTTGACATCCAGAACGGTATCACCCGCTTTATCCAGGCCAAGTCCGTGGTGCTGGCCACCGGCGGTGCCGGCCGCGTCTACCGCTACAACACCAACGGCGGCATCGTCACCGGCGACGGCATGGCGCTGGCCTACCGTCACGGCGTACCGCTGCGTGACATGGAATTCGTCCAGTATCACCCGACCGGCCTGCCGGGCACCGGCATACTGATGACCGAAGGCTGTCGTGGCGAGGGGGGCATCCTGCTCAACAAGGATGGCTACCGCTACCTGCAAGACTATGGTCTGGGCCCGGAAACCCCGGTCGGCCAGCCGAAGAACAAGCACATGGAGCTGGGTCCGCGCGATCGTCTCTCCCAGGCCTTCTGGCAGGAGCAGCAGAAAGGCCGCGTGATCCAGGGCCCCATGGGCGACGTGGTTCACCTCGACCTGCGCCACCTCGGCGAGAAGTACCTGAAGGAGCGTCTGCCCTTCATCTGCGAACTGGCCAAGGCCTACGTGGGTGTGGATCCGGTCAAGGAGCCGATCCCGGTCCGTCCGACTGCCCACTACACCATGGGCGGCATCGAGACTGACGGCAAGTGCGCCACCCGCATGCCGGGCCTCTACGCCGCTGGCGAGTGCGCCTCCGTCGGTCTGCACGGCGCCAACCGTCTGGGCTCCAACTCCCTGTCCGAGATCGTGGTGTTCGGCAAGGTGGCCGGTGAGCAGGCAGCCGAATTCGCGGCGACCCAGCAGCACGGCAACACCCAGGCGCTGGCCGCCAAGGCCGAGGCGCTGATCAAGCAGCACCTCTCCCTGCTCGACATCGACGGCACCGAAAACCCGGCCGATATCCGCAACGAGCTGGGCATGTCCATGGAAGCCGGCGTCGGTATCTACCGTACCGAAGAGCTGATGCAGGGCACCATCGACAAGATCAACGAGCTGAAGGCCCGTTACAAGAAGGTCAAGATCAACGACAAGTCCTCTGTCTTCAACACCGACCTGCTGTACGCCATCGAACTGGGCTACATGCTGGACGTGGCCGAAGCCATGGCCCACTCCGCCCTCAACCGCAAAGAGTCTCGTGGCTCCCACCAGCGTCTGGACGGTTACGAGGAGCGGGATGACGTGAACTACCTCAAGCACACCCTCTCCTTCTACAACCAGGAAGGCGCCCCGACCATCGATTACTCCGATGTGAAGATCACTAAATCCCAACCGGCCAAGCGTGTGTACGGTTCCGAGGGTGAGAAACAAGACGAGGCTAAGAAGAATGGCTGAGATGATCGAAATTGAAATCCTGCGCTACCGTCCCGAGCAGGATAACGAGCCCTGGATGCAGACCTTCCAGGTGCCTTACCTGAAAGAGATGTCCCTGCTGGATGCCCTGCAATACATCAAGGATCAGCTGGACTCCACCCTGAGCTTCCGCTGGTCCTGCCGGATGGCGATCTGCGGCTCCTGCGGCATGATGGTCAACGGCATTCCGAAGCTGGGTTGCAAGACCTTCCTGCGGGACTACCTGCCGGGCAAGATGACCATAGAGCCCCTCAACAACTTCCCGATCGAGCGCGACCTGGTGGTCGACATGTCCGATTTCATCGAGAAGCTGGAGAGCATCAAGCCCTACATCATCCCGAGCGAGCCGCGCAGCCTGTGCGACGGCGAGTACACCCAGACCCCGGCCGACATGGCGAAGTATCACCAGTTCTCCATGTGCATCAACTGCGGTCTGTGCTACGCCGCCTGCCCGCAGTATGGCATCAACAAGAAGTTCACCGGCCCGGCGGCCCTGGCGCTGGCCTATCGCTACAACGCCGACAACCGCGACAGCGCGTCCAAGGAGCGGATGAAGATCATCAGCCAGGACGAGGGCGTCTGGGGCTGTACCTTCGTGGGTTACTGCTCTGATGTCTGTCCGAAGGGCGTGGACCCGGCCGCCGCCATCCAGCTTGGCAAGGTCGAGAGCGCCAAGGACTACATGATCGCCATGTTCAAGCCGGATTGAGGAGTGAGACCATGAACAACACAGAGAGCAAACGTAAGCCCTACGTGCGCGAGATGAAGAAAGACTGGTGGCTGAAGAATGCCTTCTACACCGGCTACATGATCCGCGAAGGCACCAGCATCTTCGTCTCCATCTACGCCGTGGTGCTGATGTGGGGTCTGATGCGTCTGGTGCAGGGTCAGGAGGCGTTCAACGGCTGGCTGGAGTCCCTGCAGAGCCCCATCGCCATCCTGTTCCACGTCATCGCCCTGGCCGCCTGCCTGTTCCACGCCAAGACCTGGTTCGCACTGGCCCCGAAAGCCATGCGCATCTTCCGTGGCGAAGACCTGGTGCCGGAGAAGCCAATCGTCATCGCCCAGTATGTGGCACTGGCGGCGGTATCCCTGCTGATCCTGATCATCGTGGCTTGAGGAGATTAATGATGAGACGTTCTGACGAACCCATTTACTGGGGACTCTTTGGTGCCGGTGGCATGGTGGTTGCCATGCTGCTGCCGGTGATTGTCCTCATTACCGGTCTGCTGGTGCCCATGGGCATCATGGACGTGGAGACCATGAGCTACGAGCGCGTGCTCGCCTTCGCCAGCTCCTGGTGGGGTGCCTGCATCCTGCTGGTCATCATAGCCCTGCCCATCTGGCACGGCATGCACCGCATCTACCACGGCCTGCATGATCTCGGGATCCACACCACCAAGCTGCACCACTATGTGTTCTATGGCTTCGCCTTCCTGGTGTCCGCCATCACGGTCGGCCTGCTGATGGTGCTGGTACTCCAGTAATCCTTAAGTTGCCAGCAACAGATGATAAAACCGGGCCCAGTGCCCGGTTTTTTATCACTCCCCCAACGGTCAGGCGTCACGTCGACGACCACTCCGGCCCTCTCATGGGACAAGGCTGTCTTCGGCCGAAGGCGCACTCTGAGCGCCGCTTCACCAGAGTCGCGGCGCCGGTTCGCGGCCGTTTTCCGCGTAATAGAGCGACGACAGAAACTGCGCCAGATAGCTGAACTCGCTGTAGCAGTGGCGCATCAGGTTGAAGCCGACCTCGTCCGGTACCTCATCAAACGGATTGGCGCAGGCCTTGCCCAGCAGGAAGCGGCTGCGCAGCACGCAGCCATAGGGGGTATCACGCGCCAGATGCAACATCTCACCATCCAGCGGCGCCCCCTGCTGATCCAGCGCCACCTCATCGCCAAAGCCGATGCGGGCGCAGATGGCGGCAGACAATACCTGCGTCTCCCTCGCCTCGTGCAGCGATTGCGGGGCGAACACCTCTTCGGCGCCGTGAAACTTCAGGCGAGCCGCCACCGGCGGCAGCTCGGCAAGCCACTCCACCGCATCTATGCTGGCCCCCACGTAACGCTCTCCCTTTTTCCAGTGATGATCCCAGCCCCGGTGTTCGACGTGATCGTGGGGGTGCCACCACTTGATGTGCTGGGTCGTCTCGAAAAACGTAAACCACCAGTCCAGCATGCGCCCCTTGCACCCGTGCAGATCGGTGCGGATGGCGACCGTCAGCAGACCGTCGGTGCTGCGGGTCAGGCCCATTTCAAGGCGAAGGGGTTGAGGACTGAGCAACTCGTTGATGTCATTGACGCCCCAAGGGGCAAGCAAGGCAGAAGGATGCATGATGTGACTCCGATAAATTTAGGAAACGAAGTTCGTTTCCTAAATTACGCTATGCCTGTATGCTGGGTCTGTCAATGCTTTACAGGAGCCCATCATGTCGCACCAAACCGATGAAGAGACACGCTCACGGGGCCGGCCGGCCACCCCGGAATCCGACCTGCGCGCTGCCCTCGCCGAGGCGACGCTGACCTTGTTGCTCAAGGGGGGGTACGGCGCAGCGACCGTGGATGCTGTGGCCAAAGAGGCAGGGGTTGCCAAGAAGACCCTGTACCGCTTCGCCGCCAATCGCGACGAGCTGGTGGCGCAGGCGGTGCGCAGCTGGACCGATGCCTTTCAGCCGGCCTTCGAACAGGATGCCGATAGCCCCGACGCCCTGGGGGAGATGCTGGAGCGGGGATTGCAGGCCATTGCGAGCCAGGTACTGAGCGCACCGGCGGTCGGCATGTTCCGGCTGTTGCAACATGAATTTGTGGGGCGCGATGCCCTGCTGGCGACCTATCAGGAGAACGGCATTGCCCGCGGTAGGGCGACGCTGACGGCGTGGTTGCAACGCCAGCAGCAACTGGGCTGGCTGCGCGAGCTGGACGCCGCCCAGACCAGCGACCTGCTGCTGGCGATGACCATGGCGGAGCCGCTGCGCCAGATGGCGCTCGGCTTGCTGGCGCCGGGCAGCGACATTTGCGAACGTATAGCCGCCGCCGTTGCGCTGGTGCTGCCCGGCTTGATGCGAGGGTAGGCGCCCTTCCTCAGCGAGTAGCCTCCTGCCATTGTGCCAGCAGGGGCGCGGGGATGGCGCCAAGTTTCAGGGTCGGGGTCTGGTGCCAGTCGGCCAGTTTTTGCAGCGCCTTCCCCAGATCCTGCGCCAGGGTGCGCGTCACCCTGACCCCCTGCTCCAGATAGAGGCTCTTGACCTCGAACACCCCCTCCTTGCGATGGGCCTTGGCGTCCATCCGGCCCACCAGCTTGCCGCGATGCAGCAACGGCAGCACGAAGTAGCCGTACTGGCGCTTGGGGGCCGGGGTGTAGCACTCGATGCGGTAGTCAAAGCCAAAGAGCTCGCTGGCCCGCTTGCGATCCCACACCAGGGGATCGAAGGGGGAGAGCACGGCGGTGTGGGTCGCCTTGAGGCTGCCAGCCTGGGCCAGGGCCAGCTCATCAAAGAGCGATGCGTGCACGAAGGCGCCGTGCTGCCACCCCTCCACCCGCACCGGCAACAGCTCCCCCTCATCCGCCAGCTGGTGGAGCAGGGCATCGTATTTCCCCCGTTTAAGGCGATAGTAATCCGCCACCCAGCCGGTCTTGACCAGCCCCAGCGCCCGGCAACTGGCCCGCACCATGTCCCGCTGGGCCTGCTCGACACTCGGCAGATCCCGCTCGTCGTTCCACTCCGGCATGACACGCTCGGCGAGATCGTAGACCCGCTGGAAGTTGCGCCGCTCGCGCACCATCAGGCGCCCTGCGGTGAACAGTACCTCCAGGTGGCGCTTCTCGGGCTTCCAGTCCCACCAGCCGTTGCCCTTGCCCTCCTTGCGTTCGAAATCGCTGGCCCGCACCGGGCCATCCCGACGAATGCGCTCGACTATCTGCTCTATCTCGCCGCCGTGGGTCTTGAGCCACTGGGCGGAGAACTTCCAGCCCATGGCGGCGGGATCCAGCATGCGATGGCGCAGCAGCCGGTAATCTTCCCGGGGGACGAAGCAGGCCTCGTGAGCCCAGTACTCATAGATCTCGCCATCGGCCAGCAACTGCTCCAGCCAGCGCGGATCGTAATGGCCGAGCCGGCTGAACAGCACCAGATAGGGGCTGCGAGCCACCACAGAGATGGTGTCTATCTGCAGCAGCGCCATGCGCCTGATGCAGGCCAGCAGATCGGAGGGAGAAGCCTTGGCGCGGCGCGGGGTCAGCAGCCCCTGGGCGGCGAGTTGCAGGTGGCGGGCGTCTTGCAATGACAAATGGGGGATCGACATGGAAATAGGGGCATCCGTTCCTGGGTTTCAGGCCACCAGCATGCCCAACTCATGGCCAAATGAAAACGCCCGTCTCAGGGTTTGACGAGCACGGCCACATCGGCGTGGGGAAACTCGAGCCGCGCCTGCCAGCGGGCTGCCAGGGCACGGAACGAGGCCTCGGCGAAGAAGACGATGTGGGTCGGATCGTGACGGTAGCGCCAGCTCTTGAAACGCTCGTCCCCCAGCACCCGCTGGGTCTGCAACACCAGGACGCCGCCGGGGTTGAGGCAGGCCCAGAGCCCGTCCAGCACGGCGCGGGGGGCGGCCAGGTGCTCTATCACCTCGGTGCTGGTGATGAAATCGTAGCGACGGGTGAGCAGCTCGGGCTGGTCGGCATAGAACTTGTCGTAACCCGCCATCTCGTAACCCGATTCCCGCCCCATGGCGATGAGGGCAGGCCCGGGACCGCAGCCGAAATCGAGGCCGCTGGCCGGCGCCGGTACCCGGGAGAGCACCTCGCCGAAGGCCCGCATCAGAAAACCGCGATAACGGGGATCGTCCACTTGGTTGTCGTGCCCGTCATAGACCGCCTTCTCGGCGCCCTCGTCAAGGTGATCCGCCTCATCCAGCCAGACCAGCTCGCAGTCCAGACAACGGTGATAGCGCTTGCCCGCCACCGGCAGGGGGTAGCTGTGGCGAGCCGAGCAGAGGGGGCAGCTGGCGCTTGATGACATGACGGATCCTCCTGAGTGACAGCCGCGCAGATTGCCTGCCCGCCGCCTCCCTGACAACTTTTTTTACTCCTTAAGGGTTTCTTAAGTTTGCCCTTTTACTCTCAAGCCATCCCAAGAGAAGGAGCCAACCATGACCATAGAGATCCAAGCCCCCTACAGGTTGATCCTGGCCGACTCCCCGCAGCAGGTCATGGCGCTGCAAGCTTATATCCAGGCCGCCTACACCCTCGAATTCAACGCCCGCATCCCCCATTTTCTGCCCTGCCTGCTCGGGCTCTACCGGGCCGATGGGGTGCTGGTCGGCGCCTGTGGTCTCAACCAGGCCTGCAACGGCGAGGGCGAGCAGCCCCTCTATCTGGAGCAGTATCTGGAGCAACCCATCGAGGCCGCCATCGAAACCCGCCTCGGGGTATGTCCGGCCCGCAGCCGCATCATCGAAGTGGGCAACCTGGCCTGCAGCGAGCCGGGCAATGCCCGCCTGATGTTTGCCGCCCTGTGCCGGCTCCTGTGCGACAACGCCCTCGACTACGTGGTGTTCACCGGCACCGCCAAGCTGCGCAACAGCTTTGCCCGGCTGCGCCTCAACCCGGTGGAGCTGGCCCCTGCCCAGGCCCATCAGGTGGGTGAGGACGCCAGCGCCTGGGGGGAGTACTACCGCTGCCAGCCCAAGGTGATGGCCGGGGACATCAACCAGGGGCGCGAGGTGCTCGCCCAGAGCAGTCTGCTGCTCAACCTGCTGGGGCCCATGCCCATGCTTTTTAACCAGGCTGGCCATGACAAGAGGTGCGCCCAATGAGCCTGTTCGACGCCATCGCCCGCCACGCCGGCCTGACGCCGCGCCAACCGGCGCTGCAAGGCAGCCAGGGGGAGCTGGATTACCAGACCCTGTGGCAGCAGATCCAGCACCTGGCCGACCGCCTGCGACAAGCTGGCATTCGCCGCCTGGCCCTCCAGCTCGACAACGGCCTGCCCTGGGCGCTGATCGATCTGGCCTGCACCCGGGCCGGTATAGTGGTCATCCCGGTGCCCCACTTCTTCAGCCCGGCCCAGCAGGCCTGGTTGCTGGAGAGCAGCGGGGCCGATGCCCTGGTGGGCCCCGAGCATGAGGGCTGGCAGGCCGCCGCCCCCCTCATCCTGATGACGGGCAGGCCGGATGAACAGGCGCTGCCCCTGTGGCGCCGCATCCCGGCCAGCCTGCCCGAGCTGCCGGCGGGCACCGCCAAGATCACCTATACCTCGGGCACCACGGGCCAGCCCAAGGGGGTCTGCCTCTCCCTTGCCCAGATGACGGCGGTCTGCGAGTCCCTGGCCCTGCGGGTCGCCCCTGCCCGGGTCGAGCAGCACCTGAGCCTGCTGCCCCTGGCCACCCTGCTGGAGAATCTGACCGGTCTGTACGTGCCGCTGCTCACCGGCGCCTGCAGCCGCATCCCTTCCCTCGGCGAGCTGGGCTTCACCGGCTCCAGCACCCTCAACCCGGCCATGCTGGGCCAGGCTCTGGCACGCTGGCCCAGCCACAGCCTGGTGCTGGTGCCCGAGCTGCTGCGCCTGCTGCTGGCGCTGTGCGCCAATACCCCGGCACTGGCCGAGCGGCTCAAGGGGTTGCGCTTCGTCGCCGTCGGTGGCGGCAAGGTGGCCCCCGAGCTCATCGCCCATGCCCGCGCCCTGGGGCTCCCTGTCTATGAGGGCTATGGCCTGTCGGAATGCGGCTCTGTCGTGGCGCTCAACGGCCCGGACACCGACCGTCCGGGCAGCGTCGGCCGCCCCCTGCCCCACTGCCAGGTGACGATCGCCGCAGACGGCGAAGTCATGGTGAGCGGCAGCGCCATGCTGGGCTATCTGGGGGAAGAGGGCGAGACGGGCAGCCAGATCGCCACAGGGGATCTGGGTCGGCTCGACGAGGAGGGCTATCTCCATATCACGGGGCGCAAGAAAAACGTGCAGATCACCGCCTTTGGCCGCAATTTTTCCCCCGAATGGGTGGAGGCCCAGGCCCAGCTCTGCCCGGCCATCGCCCGCATCGTGATCTTCGGTGACGGCCAGCCCGCCAACGTGGCCCTGATCCAGCCGCTGCCGGGCACCCAGTTCCAGCTGGCCGAGCAGATTGCCCGGCTCAACCAGCAACTGCCCGACTACGCCCGCATCCATCACTGGCTGCCGGTGGCGCTGGATCAGCACCCCGGCCTGCTGACCGCCAACGGCCGCCCCCGCCGCAACGAGATTTATCACCACTTTTCCCGGCAGATCGACCAATGCCTGACCCAAGGCCTCACAGGAGAGACCTCATGAGCTTCTACCAGACCCTGCAACAAGCCACCGCCTCCGAGCGCGAGCACCTGTTCAATGCCCCCATCATCGAGGCCTGCCGCCGCGGCGACATCAGCCGGGAGACCTACCTCGCCTTCCTGGCAGAGGCTTACTACCACGTGCGCCACACTGTGCCGCTCCTGATGGCCACCGGCGGCAAGCTGGGACAGGAGTACGAATGGGTGCGCGGCGCCATCCGGGAGTACATCGACGAGGAGTACGGCCACCAGGAGTGGATCCTGAACGACATCCGCGCCTGCGGCGGTGACGCCGAGGCGGTGCGCCACGGTCGGCCCGGCCTGCCCATCGAGCTGATGGTGGCCTTCCTCTACGACCAGATCCAGCGCGGCAACCCCATGGGTTTCTTCGGCATGGTACAGGTGCTGGAAGGCACCAGCGTCGCCATCGCCCTGACGGTGGCGGACCAGCTCAAGCACGGTCTGGGGCTGCCGCCCCAGGCGATGAGCTACCTGAGCTCCCACGGCGCCCTGGATCAGGAGCACCTCAAGTTCTTCGAGTCCCTGATGAACCGGGTGGAAGACGCCGCCGATCAGGCGGCCATCATTCACTCGGCCAGGGTGGTCTACCGCCTCTATGGCGACATGCTCCATCAGCTCACGGGATCCTGCCAATGAAGCTTGAAGGGAAACGCATACTGCTCACCGGCGCCAGCGGCGGCATAGGGGAAGCCCTGGCCATGGAGCTGGCGGCCCAGGGGGCGCACCTGCTGCTGCACGGACGCCGGGCCAGCGCTCTGGAGCGCCTGCGCAAGGAGCTGCCCCATTCGGAGCGCCATCAGACGGTGACCGCCGATCTGGGCTCGCCCCAGGAGCGGGCCAGGCTGTTGCAGCACCCGGCGCTGGAGGAGGGGCTGGATGTGCTGATCAACAGCGCAGGCTGCAACCAGTTCGCCTGGCTGGAAGATCAGAGCGGCGAGCAGGTGACGCGCCAGCTGCTGCTCAACATCGAGGCCCCCATCCAGCTCACCCGCGCCCTGCTGCCCCGGCTGCGCAAGCCCGCCGTCATCATGAACATAGGCTCCAGCCTCGGGGCCATCGGCTATCCCGGTTACAGCGTCTATTGCGCCAGCAAGTTCGCCCTGCGCGGCTTTAGCGAGGCCCTGGGGCGGGAGCTGGAGGGCACCGGCATCAAGGTGCTGCACTTTGCCCCCCGCGCCACCCGCACCCACCTCAACTCCGAGGCGGCCTACGCCATGAACGCCGAGCTCGGCACCCGGACCGACAGCCCCCAGGACGTGGCCGAGGAGGCCGTCATCGCCCTGTGCAACGAGACGCGCCGCCGCTGGCTCGGCTGGCCGGAGAAGCTGTTCGTGCGGCTCAATGCCCTGCTGCCCGCCCTGGTCGACCAGGCGCTGGCCAGACAGCTGCCCATCATCGAACGCCATGCCCGCCACCCCGCCCCCCTGGCCACAGATCACGGGGACAACTCCGCCTGTGCCACGAACGAGAAGGAACATTGAGATGAAACACGCCACTTTGCGCCCCCGATTTGGTCACAGCCTCCTGCTGCTCGCCCTGGCAAGCAGCCTGGTTCAGGCCGCCGATGCCCTGCCCACCATTCAGCAGCAGTGGGCCCACTGCCAGTATCAGGAGACCGGCAAGGCCAAGGAGAGCTGCCTGGAGGCCCTGAGCGCCCAGGCGGATCAGGCCAGTGCCAAGGAGGCCTTTCGCACCGATCTGCTGATCTGGTCCGCCATCGTCAAGAGCACCTGGGCCGGCGCCAAGGGCGGCCTCGGGGCCCTCAGCCTGGTGAAGGAGGCCAAGGCCAGGCTGGAGATCGCCATCAAGCAGGATCCCAAGGCGCTGGAGGGCTCCGCCTACACCAGCCTGGGTTCGCTCTACTACCAGGTGCCGGGCTGGCCGGTCGGCTTCGGGGATGACGACAAGGCCGACCAGTTGCTCAAGCAGGCGCTCGCCATCAACCCCAACGGCATCGACCCCAACTTCTTCTACGGCGACTTCCTGCTGGATCAGGGGGACAAGGCCCAGGCGAAGCGTTATCTGGACAAGGCCCTGGCCGCCCCGGCCAGACCGGGCCGCGAGCTGGCGGACGAAGGGCGCAGGACGGAGATCCGCGAGCGTCTCGCCAAGCTATAAACACAAGCAGATCAGTGCGCTATTTAAACTCTGCCCACCAACTTGCATACTGGTGGGCAGCGTCATTTGAGGGAGAGAACAATGCGGATCCTGTTGGTGGAAGATGATGTGATGCTGGGGGATGGCATGGTGGATGCCCTGCGCAGCAGCGGCTACACGGTGGACTGGCTGCAGCAGGGGCTGCCCGTCCTGTCGGTGCTCAAGAGCGAGGAGTTCGCCGCCTTAATCCTGGATCTCAACCTGCCGGACATCGACGGCATCAGCCTGCTGCGCAAGCTGCGCCGGGAGGGGCAGACGCTGCCGGTGCTCATCCTCACCGCCCGGGATGCCCTGGACGACAGGGTGCTGGGGCTGGATGCGGGCTCCGATGACTACATGGTCAAGCCCTTCGCCCTGCAGGAGCTCAACGCCCGCCTGCGCGCCCTGGTGCGCCGCAGCAAGGGGCAGGCCCAGGCGGTGCTGGAGTATGGCGACATCCTCATCTACCCCGAGTCCCAGCAGGTCACCTATCAGGGGGAAGTGGTCAGACTGACCCCCCACGAATACAAGCTGCTGCAGGAGCTCATCACCCAGAGCGGCCGGGTCCTGAGCCGGGATCAGCTGCAGCAGAGCCTCTATGGCTGGGACGAGGGGGCCGAGAGCAATGCAGTGGAGGTGCACATTCACCACCTGCGCAAGAAGTTCTTCCCCGAGCTCATCCGCAACATCCGCGGCGTCGGCTACATAGTGCCGCAGCCAGATACCCCGGGCAGCAGAGGGATGCCCGCCCGATGAGTCGCGTCCGCTCCATCCGCCGCTTCCTGCTCTCCGGCATCCTGGCCCTGGTCAGCGTCAGCCTGGCCGTCAGCGGCCTCATCGGCTACCTGGAAGCCAACCACGAGATGGAGGAGCTGTTCGATGCCCGTCTCGCCCAGTCCGCCCGCATCACCAACCAGCTGCTCAGCCGTTATCTGAAGCAGCGCGGCGAGCTGCCCAGCAACGGGGCCGTCTACCAGGAGTGGGAGCAGGCCGTGCCCGACGACCCCCATCAGGAGAAGCGCAGCTTCAGCCAGCTGGGGCGGGACAACGAGTTCACCCCCTACGGCCACGAGTTCGAGCGCAACCTCACCTTCCAGCTGCTCGACGAGCAGGGCACCATACTGCTGCGCTCACCCAATGCGCCGAGTCAGCCCCTGGCCACCCTGGAGCGCGGCTTCGACAGCGAGACCAAGGATCACCACGAGTGGCGCACCTTCACCCTCTACAACGAGGATGAGCGCACTTGGCTCATCGTCGCGGAGCGGGATGACGAGCGCGGAGAGCTGGCCAGCAAGATGGCCACCCTGACCATGCTGCCGCTCTTCATCACCCTGCCCTTCCTGCTCGCCCTGCTGTGGTGGCTGGTGACCCGGGGGCTGGCCCCGCTGCACCAGCTGACCCAGGCCATAGGGGAGCGTCATCCCGCCAACCTGAGCCCGCTCAACCTGGCCATCAAGGCCGAGGAGCTGACGCCCCTGGTGGCGGAGATCAACCGGCTGATGCACACCCTGGCAGACACCATAGAGCGGGAGAAACAGTTCACCAACGAGGCGGCCCACGAGCTGCGCACCCCGCTCGCGGTGCTGCGCATCCACAGCGAGAACGCCCTGGCCGCCGAGGATGAGCAGAGCCGGGAGCAGGCGCTGCGCAAGATGCTGCTGGCGCTCGATCGCAGCGACCGCCTGATCCGCCAGCTGCTGACCCAGGCCCGCATCGACAACCAGCAGGCCCCCGCGCTCGGCAAGCTGGATCTGAGCCTGCTGTTGCAGGGCACCCTGGCCACCCTGGCCCCCATCGCCCTGAAGAAGGATCTGCAGCTCTCCCTGGAGGGGGACGAGCATCTGCAGGTGATGGGGCAGGCCATGTTGCTGGAGCTGATGTTTGGCAACCTCATCGACAACGCGCTGCGCTACACCCAGGTGGGCGGCGAGGTCGCCGTGGTGATCAGCCAGGAGGGCAACAGGGTCAGGGTGGATGTGCGGGACAACGGCCCCGGCATCCCCACCGCCGCCCTGTCGCGCCTGTGCGAGCGCTTCTTCCGGGTCAACCCCCAGCAGGGGGACGGGGTGGGCCTTGGCATGGCCATAGTCCAGCGCATAGTGCAGCTGCACGGCGCGGATCTCGACATCCACAACCGGCCAGAGGGGGGCCTTGAGGTGAGCGTGCTGCTGCCCGCCCCGCCGCGTCCGGCATAGGCGGCGCAGGCCTCAGCAAAGAAAAAGCGCGGGGGCCCAAGCCCCCGCGCACCATAGATGATCCCAACGCGGCCTCCCTAGCCGCAGCTCGGCTGTACCGTGAAGGTGCGGGAAGAGTCCACCGGCCCCAGCTCCGCCAGCAGGCGGCGACCGAGCAGCACGGGATAGATCATGTCGCTGCGATCCCGCAGGGTGAACCACTCCTTGTAGACCTTGTCACCGACACAGATGGACATGGTGACCGTGGGGCGCTCCTCCATGCCACCGGCCCCGCGCACCGTCACGCTGCGCTCCACCGGCCGCTCCAGGGTCTGGCGCACCTCCTTGTCGGTGTTGGCATCGGTCAGTGCCAGGGTGAAGCGCACCCAGGGCTTGCCGTCACGCTTGAAGTGGTGCAGCTCTCGCGCATCCAGCGAGGACGTGAGGGCGCCGGTATCCAGCTTCATCTTGACCGCCACCCCACCGGGCATGAGCACGCCCTTCTCTATCCAGCCATAGACGGTGGGGGCGGCCCAGGCGCCCGATGAGAGGCAGAGGCTGGCCAGCAGCAACCAGCCGGCTTTGTGTGATACGGACAATGTGTTCTCCTCGTCGAAGCGGGCCCACGCTGGCCCTCTGCGCCAGAGTGGGCAGCACGCAGGCCCCTGTCAACTGGCAAACGTGGCGCAGGCGCCCAGAACCCGGGCTTCTGGCGTTCACGGCATGGGGGATCCGACAGCAGTTGACTCTGAGGCAGGGGGCAAAAAGAGGGGAGAGAGGGGCCATTACGAGGTGCTGGATGAAGCTGGTGGCCAACCTCGGGTTGTGACGCCAAAGGCTACCACAATGATGAGCGAATTATCAGTCTTGTTCTGGCGGGATTTTTGCCTAGACTGTTGTAAACCGGAGGCCTTGAAAACCTGCGGTTTTTTTGTGCCTGCCGAAAATAAACCACTGCAAAGTGACGTTCACAAGGCTCAATAAGGAATTTGCAATGCGTATCGAAGAAGACTTGAAGCTAGGTTTCAAGGATGTCCTGTTTCGTCCCAAGCGCTCTACCCTCAAGAGCCGTTCCCAGGTCAGCCTGACCCGCCAGTTCACCTTCAAGCACACCCGGACCCAGTGGCAGGGGGTGCCCGTCATCGCCGCCAACATGGACACCGTCGGCACCTTCGCCATGGCGCGCACCCTGGCGGGCTTCGAGATGATGACGGCGGTACACAAGCACTACAGCCTCGCGCAGTGGCAAGCCTTCGTGAACGACACAGATCCGGCCCTGCTCGGCCATGTGATGGTCTCCACCGGCACCTCGGAAGAGGACTTCATCAAGACTCGCCAGATCCTCGCCATGTCCGAGGCACTGCGCTTCATCTGCGTGGACGTGGCCAACGGCTACTCCCAGCACTTCGTCGAGTTCCTGCGCAAGATCCGTGAAGCCTGCCCGAACCACGTCATCCTGGCGGGCAACGTGGTCACCGGCGAGATGGTGGAGGAGCTGATCCTCTCCGGCGCCGACATCGTCAAGGTGGGCATAGGCCCGGGCTCGGTCTGCACCACCCGGGTCAAGACCGGCGTCGGCTATCCGCAGCTCTCCGCCATCATAGAGTGCGCCGATGCGGCCCACGGCCTCGGCGGCCAGATCGTCGGTGACGGCGGCTGCACCTGCCCGGGTGACGTGGCCAAGGCCTTCGGCGGCGGCGCCGACTTCGTGATGCTGGGTGGCATGCTGGCGGCCCATGAGGAGTGCGGCGGCGAGGTGGTGGAGGTCGATGGCGCCCCCTTCATGAAGTTCTACGGCATGAGCTCCTCCAGCGCCATGGACAAGCACGCCGGCGGCGTCGCCGAGTACCGCGCCTCCGAGGGCAAGACGGTGCTGCTGCCCTACCGCGGCCCGGTCGAGAACGCCGTGCGCGACATCCTCGGCGGCGTGCGATCCACCTGCACCTATGTCGGCGCCAGCCAGCTGAAAGAGCTCACCAAGCGCACCACCTTTATCCGGGTCCGCGAGCAGGAGAACAATGTCTACGGCAAGGAGTAACCTGCCGCAGCCACCGTCACGCGCTGACAGTTAGAAGCCAAGTCACCGGTGTGCTACCCTGCGCACCGGTTTTTTGCATCTGGAACCCCGAGCCATGACAAGCCCCCTGCCCCCCTTTGACTGGGACATCTTCTGCACCGTGGTGGACAACTTCGGCGACATCGGCGTCACCTGGCGGCTGGCCCGCCAGCTGGAGCGGGAGGGGCATGGAGAGGTGCGGCTCTGGGTGGACGATCTGGCGAGCTTCGCCCGCATCTGTCCGGGGCTGGATCCCGCGCGGGATCGCCAGTGGGTTGAGGGGATTCACATCCAGCGCTGGCAGGGCCCCCTGCCAGCGGATGCCATCCCGGCCAAGGTGGTCATAGAAGCCTTTGCCTGCGAGCTGCCCGCCCTCTTCATCGAGCGCATGGCCGAGCAGAGCCCGCCCCCCTGCTGGATCAATCTGGAGTATCTCTCGGCGGAGAGCTGGGTCGAGGATTGCCACGGCCTCGCCTCGCCCCAGCGGGTGGGTAACCAGAGTCTCAACAAATACTTCTTCTTCCCGGGCTTCACGGCTAAAACCGGTGGCTTGCTGTGCGAGCGGGGGCTCATCGCCGAGCGGGAACTGTGGCAGCAGGATGAGGCTGGCCTTGCCGCCTACTGGGCGAGCCTGGGGCTGCCGCCCAGGGTGCAAGACGAGCTGCGGATCAGCCTCTTCACCTACGAGAGCGAGGCGCTGAAAAGCCTGGTCCAGTGCTGGAGCCAGGGCGCCACCCCGGTCACCCTGCTGCTGCCCATGGGGCGCGCCCTCCCCGACGTGCTCAGCGGCGCCGGGCTTGAGAGTGCCATCGGCACGGCCCGGGCGGGGGATCTGCTGCAATCGGGCCAGCTCGCCATCAAGCTGCTGCCGATGACGAGCCAGGCGGGCTACGATCGGCTGCTGTGGAGCTGCGATCTCAACCTGGTGCGCGGCGAGGACTCCTTCGTGCGGGCCCAGTGGGCGGCAAAGCCCTTCCTGTGGCACATCTATCCCCAGGACGATCAGGCTCACATTGCCAAGCTGGATGATTTCCTCGACCACTATCTGGGGGCGCTGCCCGCCGATGGCGGCCAGTGGCTGCGCGCCTTCAACCATGCCCTCAACCATGGGCAGGATGTGCGCGAACTCTGGGCCCAATGGCCGCAATTCGGCACAGTTTGGCAACAACATGCGCGAAGCTGGTCACAGAAGTTGCTTGCCGATGGGGATCTCGTCACTCGGCTGGTGAAATTTTTAGAAAGCCGTATATAATCTGGCAGTTTTTATCTGCCCGTATACGAACAGGAATTTTTACATGAAAACCGCACAGGAAATCCGCGCTGGTAACGTCGTCATGATCGGTACCGAGCCGATGGTGGTCCAGAAAGCCGAATTCAACAAATCCGGCCGTAACTCCGCCGTGGTCAAGATGAAGCTGAAAGGCCTGCTGAACGGCAGCGCCACCGAGACCGTATTCAAGGCCGACGACAAGCTGGAAGTCGTTCAGCTGGAGCGTAAAGAGTGCACCTACTCTTACTTCTCCGACCCCCTGTATGTCTTCATGGACACCGAGTACAACCAGTACGACGTCGAGAAAGACAACCTGGGTGACGCCCTGAACTACATGGTTGACGGCATGGAAGACATCTGCGAAGTGACTTTCTACAACGAGAAAGCCATCTCCGTCGAACTGCCGACCACCATCGTTCGCGAAGTCGAGTACACCGAGCCGGCCGCCCGTGGCGACACCTCCGGTAAAGTGACCAAGCCGGCCCGCCTGAAGGGCACCACCTACGAGCTGGCCGTTGCCGCCTTCGTAGAGATCGGCGACAAGATCGAAATCGATACCCGCACCGGCGAGTTCAAGCGTCGCGTCAACTGAGTTGACGGCTTCACGCCCGTGTTGAAAAAAGCGAGCCCCAGGCTCGCTTTTTCTTTATGGGCACCGGCCCTGCGATCATTCAGCCCCGGTCAGTGACAGCGGCCCGCCCATTGAGAGAGAATTCCCCTGCCCCCTTTCGTCTCGCGCCGTTTGGGGCTACACCATGAAGTCAGGTTCTTCCTTCGCCACAGGCTCCCTATGACATCTCATCAAAAACTCCTGCTGTTGCTGCTCACCCTGGTACTGCTGGTGCTCTCCGGCTGGCAACCCTATGACAGGGTCACCTGGCTGCTGGAAGTCGCCCCCGTGCTCATCGTCGTGCCGCTGTTGCTGCTGAGCCAGCGCAGCTACCCCCTCACCAGCCTGCTCTACTTGTGCATCTTCCTGCACGGGGCCGTGCTGATGCTGGGGGGCGCTTACACCTATGCCCGGGTGCCGCTCGGTTTCGATCTGCAGCAGTGGTTCGATCTCAGTCGCAACCCCTATGACAAGATTGGCCACTTCTTCCAGGGGTTCGTGCCCGCCCTGGCCTGTCGCGAGATACTGCTGCGCGGCCACCATGTGCAGGGCAAGAAGATGCTGGTGTTTCTGGTGATCTGCGTGGTGCTCGCCGTCAGCGCCAGCTATGAGCTCATCGAGTGGGGCGCCGCACTGGCACTGGGTCAGGGCGCCGACGAGTTCCTCGGCACCCAGGGGGATCCCTGGGATACCCAGTCCGACATGTTTTGTGCCCTGGTGGGGGCCGTCAGCGCCCTGTTGCTGCTCTCCCCCCTGCACGACCGCCAGCTCGGCAGGCTTGCCCGGCCCTGAGCCCGTCGAGGGAAGGGCTTGCCCCTTCCCTCTTTCTCGTGGATTCCCCCGACCCCCTTCAGAAATCCGGCACGCCGCCGCTAACCCAGTCAACCGGGGAGCGCATCATGGCCAGATTATCCTTACCACTGCTGTTTTTGACCCTGCTGGCGAGCACCACCTTGCCGGCCAACGAGATCTCGCCCCCAGCCCCGCTCGATCACTGGCAGGAGAGCGACTGGAAGGGGATGCCTGACAGTACCCGGATCGACAAGCAGCGGGTGCTCTTTGCCAAGCACGACGGCGACAGCTACCTGGGGCTCGCCATCCTGCTGCCGGACTGGCAGCGCAGCGGTCAGCTGTGGCAGCTGACCCGGGAGCTGGGGCGACTCGGCTTCGACACCCTGCTGCTGCTCCCCTCCCCCCAGCAGACAGAGCTGGATCCGGCCTCCGAGAAGAAGCAGGAGAACATTGACGCATTTCGCCAGCAATTTGCCGAGCGCATCGTCAAGCTAGGTGACGCCAAGCTGCAGGAGGGCGGCTTCAAGCTGCTGCTGGCGCAAGGCACCAGCGCGGCCTGGGCCGCCAACCTCATCACCAGCGAACAGTTGCCCGCCCCCGATGCCCTGGTGCTGCTCGACGGTTTCTTTCCCAACCAGCTGAGCAACCAGACCCTGGCCAAGCAGGTGGCCCAGGCCAGCATTCCCACCCTGGATCTCTATCAGGAAGACGGGGGGCGCTGGCCCCTGCTGGCGGCCGAGGCGCGCCAGAGCGAGAGCCGCCGCAGCCACAAGCTCAACTACCGCCCCTATGCCCTGATGGCGCTGGACGAAACGCCTGGGCGCATCCAGGGCTGGCTGACCCATCTGGGCTGGATCTGACCCGAACTGCTAGAGAGCATGGGATTGGGCCACCCGGCCCGTCTGCATCCGGGCTGGTCAGCCGCCCCCCATCTTTGGCATCATGGCGACTCCCACGCGGCAGCGAACGGCAGGAGGCTTCATGCAGCAAATCGTGTTTCTCGACAGTGACACCCTGGACGCCGGCATCAATCTGCGTCGCCCCGATTTCCCCCATCACTGGCAAAGCTACCCCGAGACGAGACCGGAACAGGTGGTGGAGCGGCTCAGGTGCGCCAGCATCGCCATCATCAACAAGATCCGCATCGGCAAGGACGAGCTGGCCCAGCTGCCGGAGCTGCGCCTGATCGCCCTGGCGGCCACCGGCAGCGACAACCTGGATCTGGAGGCGTGTCGCGCCGCCAATGTCGCCGTGTGCAACATCCGCAACTATTCGGGCCCCTCGGTTCCCGAACACGCCATGGCACTGATGCTGGCCCTGTCACGCAACCTGTTCGCCTGGCGCCAGTCCCTGCAAGAGGGGCGCTGGCAGCAGAGCGGCCAGTTCTGTTTCTTCGATCACCCCATCATGGATCTGCACGGCAAGCGCCTCGGCATCATAGGCAAGGGCACCCTGGGTCAGGCCCTGGGGCAGCGGGCCAGCGCCATCGGCATGGAGGTCTTCTATGCCCAGAGCCAGGTCGGCGCCCCCGGGGATGAAGACAGATTGCCCCTGGAGGCCCTGCTGCAGAGTTCGGATGTGATCAGCCTGCACTGCCCGCTCACTCCCTACACCCGCCACCTCATCGGGGAGCGGGAGCTGGCCATGATGAAACCGGGGGCCCTACTGATCAACGTGGGCCGTGGCGGCCTGGTGGACGAGCAGGCGCTGCTGGAGGCGCTCGGCAACGGTCGCCTCGGCGGTGCCGGGTTCGACGTGGCAAGCGTGGAGCCGCCGCCCCCCGACCACCCCCTGATGCAGGCGCTGCGTTACCCCAACTTCATCCTGACGCCCCATGTGGCCTGGGCCAGCGAGGAGTCGATGCAGCGCCTCGCGGATCAGCTGATCGACAACATCAACGCCTTCGCCCTCGGCAGGCGCCAGCACCGCCTGGTCTAGAGGACGGACACGAAAAAGGGGCCCCTGGGCCCCTTTCTCTCTCCTGGCAGATCTCAGTCGTCGTCATGCCATCTGTGCTTGCGGTGCTTCTTGTATTTCTTGTGGTGCTTGTGATAGCGCCTGTCGTCGTAATAGCGTTCGTTCTTGCTCTCGTGGCTATCGCCGGTTCTGGCCCCGATGGCGGAGCCACCGGCCCCGCCTATGCCGGCGCCGATCAGCTGGCCCGTGCTGCCACCCACGCTCTTGCCGATAGCGGCGCCACCCAGGGCACCGACGGCGCCCCCCAGGGCAGCCTCATTCTTGTTGCCCCTGTCGGCCGTGGCCGCACCGCCCGCCGCGCCGCCGACGGCGGCCCCCACCAGGGCGCCGGTGTCGCCCCCCAGCTGCTTGCCTATCATGGTGCCCGCCACCCCGCCGACGCCGCCGCCGAGTATGGTGTTGAGGGTCTCGGACGCCTGCGCCTGACCATTGCCCAACAGCAGCGCGCCCAGCAGCGCCACCGCGCTCATGCCGTATTTGTTCATCTCCATGGGGTACTCCTGTCAAACCTGATGTCTGATTGATTATTTTTCCCTGCACTATACAAAGCGCCCCGGACTCCGCTACCGGGATTACGGCGTCTTCGCCGACAGGCGGACTGTCTCTCCTTCGCGACATTGCCCAATCACATGGGCTAACCGACTGAAAATGAATTAAAAAAAAAGGTCACATGGGAAATTATCCCCACCGTGACCCCTTTCCCGGCCATTCAGGCCCTTTTTCTCCTGATGGCGGTCAGACAGATACTGTCACTACAGCCCCTTTGGAGGGAGGCGCAGTGGCGGACAGATGCCAGCAGTCACGTCCCTGCCGCTTGCTCTGGTACAGGCACTCGTCCGCTCGATCGAGCAGGGCAGCGGCGTCATCCGGATAGCGTGCTCCGCCCGCACTCAGGGTGATGGACTCCTCAAACTCGCGCCACTGCAGCGCCCGCACCCGGGCCAGCAGACGGGTCAGGCGATCCTCGACCTCCTCCCGCTCCCAGGGCAGCAGGGCCGCGAACTCATCCCCCCCGATGCGGTAGACCTGGGCCTCTCCCAGGGTTCTTGCCATGATGGTGGCCACCCGGAACAGCACAGCATCCCCCACCCCGTGCCCCCAGCTGTCATTGACGCGCTTGAAGCAATCCACATCAAACAGCACCAGCCAGTGAGGCCTCTCCTCCTGCGCCAGCCTGGCCCTGTCCTGCTCGAAGGCACGCCGGTTCATGATGCCGGTGAGAGGATCGTGCAGCAGGGCATCCTGCCCCTGCAGCAGGCTGTTTCTCACCTGATGGATCTCCCCCAGGCTGCCGTGCACGAACCAGGTGCGCTGGCGCAGCTGGATCTCCATCAACGCCTCATCCTGAACGAGGCCGCTGAGGGAGCGCTGCACCAGGGTCTGCTCCTGACGAAAGATCCGCACCAGAAACAGCAGGCTGCACAGCCAGATACCGAGCAGCGCCAGTGCGGGCAGCACCACCATCAGCAGGGTATCTTGCAGGTTGCCATGAAAGTGGGCGGGAGGCAGGTAGATGTTGAGATCCCAGTCGATATCCGACAGCGGCTGCTTCAGGTAGCAGCCCTCCCGGATCACGTTCAACACGGCGCCCTGGCTCGGCGTGCCGGACACCGCGGGCAGCAGTGACAGATTGTGCCCGACCACCAGCCGGCCGCCCTTGCGCTCTGTGATGTAGATGGCGGCCTGATCGCTGCCCATCGCCCGTCGCAGCGCCGCCTGCAGCGAGTTGAACGACATGTCGACCATCAGCAGGCCCAGCAGTTGCCCCTCGTCATCCTTGACCCGTTTGATCAGGGTCAGGACCTCTGCGTTGCCGCCGAACTCCTGGTAGGGACCAAACCAGACCAGTTCGTCGCTGTCGCTGGCCAGGGTCTGATACCAAGGGCGCTTCTGCACCTGGTAGCCGGTCGGCATCTGCCAGTCGGGATAGCTGTCGAAACGGTCGAAGCGGGTGTTGTAGAAGTAGAGGAAGTGGGCGTCGTGCTTGAACTGGTGGGCTATGGCCCAGATCCCGTTGATGGCCGAGCCGCCCCTCGCAATGGCCTGCTTGTCCAGGGACGCTTCCAGCACGCCGAGCTGCCGCCGATTGGCCAGCACCATCTCGTGGATCAGGGTGGCATCGATGGAGGTGAGCATGTGGTTATAGCCGGCCAGGGTCTTGTCGATGCTGCGCAGGTAGCTGGTCGCCGCCAGCAACAGGGTGGCGACCAGCACCAGGGCACCGAGCAGAAACGACAGCGGCGTCAGTATGTAGTAGCGTTCCTTGATGATGGTTGCAGCCATGCCACTCTCTATAAAATGTCGCTCGAGATGCATTTTATAGTTGAAAACACCATCAACATATTGATTGAAGTCATTAACCCCACCGTTAATGACAACAAAGACATCAAGGGGTCATACCCGCTTTGGTCATGTGAATATCCATAAAAAGTAGAAACAGTCATCACCCAGCGTTGACGGTTTCTTGCACAGAAGGTGTTATAGTCCATCACTCGAGAAATCGGAGCCAGATGACCTTTGTCGGCAACGCTGGCAGCCACGATTCATCAACCAAGGAGATGTTATGAGCAGTCCGTTTATCGAACAGATCAAAGTACGTCGTACCATCTATGCCCTGGGTGACCAGGTGACCCATTCCGAGGCCCAGCTGACGGCCCTCATCAAGGATGCCGTCAAGCACAGCCCCTCCTCCTTCAACTCCCAGAGCTCCCGTGCCGTCATCCTGTTTGGCGAGCAGCACCACAAGCTGTGGGACATCGTCAAAGCTGAACTGAAAAAGATTGTACCGCCAGAGGCTTATCCCCAGAGCGAAGCCAAGGTCAACGGCAGCTTCCGCGCCGGTTTCGGCACCGTGCTGTTCTTCGAGGACACCGCCGTCATCCAGGATCTGCAGCAGAAGTTCGCCCTCTATGCCGACAACTTCCCCATCTGGTCCGAACATGCCACCGGGATCGCCCAGTTTGCGGTCTGGACCACCCTGGCCCAGGAAGGCATCGGCGCCTCCTTGCAGCACTACAACCCGCTGATCGACGAGGCGGTCCGCAAGGAGTGGGACCTGCCCGCCAGCTGGCTGCTCCGTGCCCAGATGCCCTTTGGCAGCATAGAGCAACCGGCCGGTGACAAGACCTTCATGGATGACGAGGTCCGTTTCCGGGTCTTCGGCTAACCCCTCAGGCCCCCTCGCCGAGGGGGCCTTTGCCCCAGCTTCCCCCCGCATTTTCCATGGTGTGCAACCATACTCAGGGCTATCACGCCAACCGCCCTCAGGAGAGACGCATGGGAGAAGCCAGACGCCAGCGTATCTTGTCCACTCTCTATCCCTTGTTTGCCCTGCTCTGTGTCGCCACCATCATCCTGCTGTTTTCACTTGTCGGCATCTTCACCCGGCCTCCCAGCCTGCTGGCGGCCTTCTGGCCCGCCAATGCCGTCCTGCTCGGCATGCTGCTGCGTTACCCGCGCCTGGCCTCGGCCCCAGGCTGGCTGGGGGGCCTGCTGGGCTATCTGCTCGCCTCCCTGTTCACCGAGGATCCCCCCCTCAAGACGGCACTGCTCACCCTCGGCAACCTGGCTGGCGTCAGCGTCGGCTACCTGCTGTTCCGCCGGCTGGATCTCGAAGACAAGCGGCTCCGGCGGCCCGCCTCCATCGTCTATCTGCTGCTGATCGCCATGGCGGCCTCCCTCGCCGCCGGCCTGGTGGGGGCGGCGATCAACCCCATGCTGTTTCAGGGCTCACACCTCTACGGGCTCGGCTTCTGGTTCGCCAGCGAACTGGTCAACTACATGGCCATACTGCCGGTGATCCTGACCCTGCCCCCGCCGGGTACACTGCCGGACTGGCGCCGCCTCCTGTATCAGACGAATATCTCCTGGCGCAGGCTGCTGCCCCTGCTGAGCCTGGTTGGCACCCTGCTGCTGACCCTGCTGATCGAGGGGCCTGGCTCCATTGCCTTCCCGGTCCCGGCCCTGCTCTGGTGCGCCATCAACTACTCCATCTTTGCCACCAGCCTGCTCTCGCTCTCCTTCAGCACCCTGATCCTGCTCGCCCTCTCCAACGGCTACCTGACCATCAGTCAGGATGTCCAGACCCAGTACTGGATGTTCTCGGTGCGGATCGGCGTCATGCTGATTGCCCTCACCCCGCTCACCGCCGCCAGCATAATGGCGACACGCAATAACCTGCTGCGCAGGATGGAATACCTGGCGCACCACGATCACCTCACCGGCGTCCTCAATCGGGCCGGCTTCTGGCCCGGTGCCGAACAGATGGCGGAGAAGCTGGAACGGGGGAAACGCCCCCTCGCGGTCTGCATGCTGGATCTGGACAACTTCAAGGGCATCAACGACCGCCATGGTCACGAGACGGGCGACAGGCTGTTGAAGTCCTTCACCACCACGGTGAACCAGCATCTGCGCCAGGAAGACCTGTTCGGCCGGCTGGGGGGCGAGGAGTTTGCGGTGCTGCTGCCCGATGCCACCGGGGCCCGGGCACTGGACGTGGTCGAGCGGCTACGGGAGGCGGTTGCCCGGCTGAAGGTTCTGGATGGGGAAGGCAAACCGGTCTCGGTCACTGTGAGCATAGGAATAGCCTGCCAGCACCAGGGTCACTTCAACCTGGACAGGTTGCTCTCCCGCGCCGACCAGGCCCTCTATCGGGCCAAGCATCATGGCCGCAACCGGGTGGAACTGCACGAGGCAGACAGGTGCTCGGGGGATGCGGCGCCCGCCATGGACTCGGATCCCCCTTGACTCAAAGAGGGCAGCCTCAGTCCGGCAGCAGGCTTGCCATGCAAAGCTGCAGGCCAGCCTCGTCCTCGGTCAGCCGGATCTGCCGCCAGTCCTCCAGCCGCGCCCTGACCCCGCCATCGAACCGCTTGTCGCCCCCGATCTGCACCACCTGACAACCGGCCTGCAGGGCGCTGCGTATCCCCGCCGGGGCATCCTCGAACACCAGGCAGTCGGCGGGGGCAAGGCCAAGTCGGCGCGCCGCGAGCAGGTAAGGCTCGGGATCCGGCTTGCCCCGCACCACATCTTCTGCCCCGATCAACCATCTCGGCAACGGCAACCCGGCACTGGCCAGGCGGTGCCGCGCCACCCGCTGGCTCGCGGAGGTCACCAGCGCCCAGCGCGCCGGCGGCAGGGCTGCCAGCAGGGTGCGTGCCCCGGCGATCGGCTCGGCCACCCCCGCATGCTGGATCTCCAGCTCGTCGAGCAGGGCCACCTCCCTGGCCAGATCCAGCTGTGGCGCCAGTGCGCGTATCACCTCCCGCGAGCGTACCCCGTGGCACATGGCCAGCACAGGCGCGGGATCCAGCCGATGGCCCTGGCACCAGAGCCGCCAGACGGTCTCCACCTCGGTGGTGGAGTGCACCAGGGTGCCGTCCATGTCCAGCAGCAGGGCCTCGGCCCTCAGGGTGAGCATGGTCATGCGGTTCTCCCCGCCAGCACGTCGACGAAGGCCTGTCGCTGGGCCGACTGCTCATAGCAGGCGAGCGCCTGCTCGGTATTGCTCGCCCACACCGGCAGGGGTCCGACGGCAAATCCCTGCTGCAACAGGCTGGTCAGAAGCTCCCCCGTCTCCGGCGCCGCCAGTGGCTGGGCCATTACCAGGCTTCCCTTGATCAAGAACAGATAGCGTCCGCTCGACATGACATGACTCCTTGTGGCTGGTCAGAGGGCCAAAGGCCCGTTTCGAGACCATTAGAACAAGGGTGTTAGATAATTTATAATCAATAAATCGCCACATTGGATAACCAAATGGAATGAAATTCGACTTAAGACAGCTGCAGGCCTTCGTCATGCTGGCCGAGACCGCCAACTACCGGGAGGCCGCCAGTCGGCTCTTCATCACGCAACCGGCGCTGACCAAGCAGATCCAGGGGCTGGAGCTGGCGCTCGGCAGCACCCTGTTCAACCGGGGCCGCCACGGCGCCGAGCTGACCGCCATCGGCACCCAGTTGCTGCCCCAGGCCCGCGCCCTGGTGGAACACGGCAAGGGATTCGAGCACCACGCCCTGGCGCTGGCGAGTGGCGCAGCCGGGCGCCTCAAGATAGGGTTCGGGCTGTCGAGCTTCGCACTGGCCCCCTCCCTGGTGGCCCGCTTCAAGCAGCAGGCCCCGGATGTGATGGTGCACCTGCAGGACATGACCTCCGCCGTCCAGCACGATCTGCTGCTGGCGGGGCGGCTGCAGATCGGCTTTATGCGAAGGCCGCAGGCGCCACAGCTGCGGGAGCACAGGTTGCTGACCGATCGGCTGGTGCTGGCCGTGCCGAGCCAGATGACGGGGCCGGATCCGGCTGCGTTCGACGTGGAGCGGGCGCTGACCACGCAGCCGCTGTTGCAGATGGTGGGCCACCGCTGCCCCGGCCTCAGCCAGCAGATCGCCCGTTTCCTCGGCGCCAACCGGCTGACCGGCATGATCCAGGAGGCGGAAGACATCCAGACCCTGGTGGCCCTGGTGGCCGCCGGCATAGGCAACGCCATACTGCCCCGCAGCGTCGGCTTCATCGCGGGCAAGGACGTGACCCTCTATCCCCTGTCCGGCCCCTGGTCCGAGTGGGAGATAAGCCTGGTGTGGAACCCCGACTTTGCGGATCCCATTCGGGATCGCTTCCTGACCCTGGTCAGGGCCATGCACCCGGAGGCGGCGACTACATGACGCTTTTGATGGAAGTTGGGGCCAACATATTCGAGCCTACATCAAGGAAGGGGGAGACTTCCCAAGTCATGTGATTCGGTTCGTTATGGAGTACTCAATGACCACACCACTGATCTTCACAGGGAATGCCATCGCCCTCCCCGTCCATCTTGGTATTCGGGCAATTTTGCAGGAACCAGGTTGCCTCCTCGCAGGAGCGCATCTGGGAGCAATGCTGCCTGCCATCGCACTGACGGAGAAAGGTGGATGACTGCGACACGCTATGGGGAGAGCTGACGTCATCCTGACTGAAAGAGGAGACTGGTAGCGGCAAGACCGACTCGTCCGAGAAGCGGGAGTAGATGGAAAACAGGCCCGCCAGCACCAGCAAGAGGATGAGCTTGCCACGCCAATTGCCCTTGCGCCTATAGGAGGGCTGGGTGCGAGGTCTTGGCGTACTGATGGATTCATCGCGCGCAGGCGAGGACCGTCCCCTGACGGCGCTGGCTCCCGGCACCAGTGACAGGGGCCGATCGGGGAAGTACACCTGCTCTGCCCTGGGTTTGTCATCCTGACCGGTACCAATCAGGTAGGAGACCCGCTCTCCCGCCATGGGAGGCAAGCCATCACACTGCAATGCCGAGATATGCACGAACAGCTCGGCACCTTTCGGCTCGCCTTCCCCTTTCTCGGGCACGATAAAACCAAAGCCGCGCGTCTCGTTCCAGCGCACTATCCGTCCCTGATAACGCATGTCCCCATCCTTGTGGCCAGAGATACTCGTTTCATGTTGCCCAAAATGCATGCGGCCCGACAGGGGGCCGTAGACAAAATGTCAAAACAGTGAACAAGCTCCGCCTGCCGCGGGGATCAGGCCAGCCGGGCCACCTTGATCACCTCGGCGATGCGGCCGAGCTGGCGCAGGGAGGCATGGTGCTCATTGGCATCGGCGGCGGCGCAGGCATCTTCCAGTATGGTGATGGCGTAGTCCCGATCGTGGCCATCCCGGGCAGCGGCCTGAATGGCCCAGCCGGTGCTGACGCCGCACAGATAGAGGTGATCGATGTGATTGGCCCGCAGTGCGGGCTCCAGCGCCGTGCCGTAGAAGGGACTGACCCTGGGCTTGGTCAGCACCAGATCCCCGGGTTGCACGTCGAGCTCGGGGTGAAAGTCAGTGCCTGCCTCAGCCAGGGAGAGGGCGCCGAGCTGGTGGGCCCGGCCAAACATGGGGGAGCCCTTGGGCTGCAGCAGATAGCCGCCATCGAAGCCGACCTTGATGAGCACCACCAGCCAGCCCCTGGCTCGGGCATGGGCCAGCGCCTGGTTGGCATGGAGAATGGCATCCTGCTCCTGCACATGGGCCGCCGAGGCGGCGATGCGCCCGTCCGGGTGGGCGATGTCGTTGATAAAGTCGATCACCAGCAATGCCTTGTTCATGGGTCTGCCTCCTCGGCGTCAATATCCGGCCCCTTACACCAGCCCCAGAGCATAGCGCAGCGCCATCTCCTTGAGCGGGCCCGCCTTGTCCGCCAGGGTCAGGGCCAGGTTGCGGGTCAGGCGCAGCGGCCCTATGTCGTTGCTGAACACCCCGTAGAAGAGATCCATCCCAGACTGCATCAGCAGGTTGTCGGGGCGCCGACGCCGCTCGTAGCGGCTGGCCAGGGTGATGTCGTGCCAGTCAGCCCCCGCCTTGCCGAGCAGCTCGGCCCAGCAGGCCACGTCCTTGAAGCCGAGGTTGACCCCCTGCCCCGCCAGCGGATTGATGGTGTGGGCGGCGTCGCCGAGCAGCAGCACCCGTCCGGCGTGGTAGTGGTTGGCGTGGCGGCGCACCAGGGGGAAGCTCCCCTTGCCAGTCACCTGGAAGCCGCCGAGCCGGGCCGGGAAGTGGCGACGCACCTCGGCGGCCAGGGCCTCGTTGCTCATGGCGGCCAGGGCCCGGATGCGGGCCGGGCTGTCGTACCACACCAGGGAGCCGTGCCGGCCGGGCAGCGGCAGGAAGGCGCGCGGGCCCTGCGGGGTGAACTGCTGCCAGGTGATGTCATCCTGCTCGAACTCGGTGTCGATATTGATCAGCATGCAGTGCTGGCGGTACTCGAAGCGCGACACCCCGATCCCGGCGAGGCGACGGGTGAGCGACTCGGCGCCGTCGCAGGCCAGCACCCAGCGCGCCTGCAGCTCGGTGCCGTCATCGAGCTGCAGGCTGGCGTGCTCGGCACCTTGCTGCAGCCGGACCACAGCCGCTGGGGTGTGGGTCTGGATGTTGGGGAAATCCTCCATTCGCCTCAGCAGGGCGAGCTGCACCAGCCGGTTCTCTATGATGTAGCCGAGCTGGGGCAGCCCCAGATCCGCCGCGTCGAAGCGGGTGGCAAAGCCGTCCAGCTCCCAGGTTTCCAGCCGGCGGTAGGGGCACAGCCGCATCTGCTGCAGATGCGACCAGGCACCGGCCTTGTCCAGCAGCACCACCGAGGCCTGGCTGATGGCGGAGACCCGCAGATCCAGCGGCTGATCCGGGGCGTAATGTTCCGGCAACCGGGTCTCGATGACCCGCACGTTGAGACCCTCTGCCGCCAGCAGGCAGGCGGTGGCGGCGCCCACCATGCCGGCGCCGACGATGGCGATATCACACTGTTCCATGACTTGATTCCTGCAAGGGGTCGCCCCGAACAAGGAAGAGAGGGGCGAACCGAATGGGGCATGATAACGCAAGGAGACCGGATAAACAGTGCGTCAGGCGGGCAATTGCCGCGACGGGCCAGGCCATATGGCGGCGGCGCGGCCCCAGACTGGTCAGCACCGGGATTGCGGAGTAAAATGGCCGGTCCTTTGACCCTGCCGATCTCAAACACAGTCAAGAGTAGCAATGAGCAAGAAACTTCATATCAAGACCTGGGGCTGCCAGATGAACGAGTACGACTCGTCCAAGATGGCCGACCTGTTGGACGCCAGCAATGGCTACACGCTGACCGAAGAGCCCGAGGAGGCAGACGTCCTGCTGCTCAACACCTGCTCCATCCGTGAAAAGGCCCAGGAGAAGGTGTTCCACCAGCTCGGTCGCTGGAAGAAGCTCAAGCTGAAAAAACCGGGACTGGTGATAGGCGTAGGTGGCTGTGTCGCCTCCCAGGAAGGGGAAGCCCTGCGCAGCCGGGCGCCCTATGTGGACATCGTCTTCGGCCCCCAGACCCTGCACCGCCTGCCCGCCATGATCAAGCAGGTCCAGGAGGGACGCGGCGCCCAGGTGGACATCGCCTTCCCCGAGATAGAGAAGTTCGACAACCTGCCGGAGCCCCGCGCCGAGGGGGTCACCGCCTTCGTCTCCATCATGGAAGGCTGCTCCAAATACTGCTCCTTCTGCGTGGTGCCCTACACCCGCGGCGAGGAGGTGAGCCGGCCGCTCGACGACGTGCTCTACGAAATCGCCCAGCTCGCCCAGCAGGGGGTGCGCGAGGTGAACCTGCTCGGCCAGAACGTCAACGCCTACCGCGGCCCGACCTTCGATGGCAATGACTGCACCTTCGCCGAGCTGCTGCGCCTGGTGGCCGCCATCGACGGCATCGACCGCATTCGCTACACCACCAGCCATCCCATCGAATTTACCGACGACATCATCGAGGTCTACAAGGACACGCCGGAAGTGGTCAGCTTCCTGCACCTGCCGGTGCAGAGCGGATCTGATCGAATCCTGATCATGATGAAGCGCCCGCACACAGTGCTGGAGTACAAGTCCAAGATCCGCCGCCTGCGCGCCGCCCGTCCCGACATCACCATGAGCTCCGACTTCATCGTCGGCTTCCCGAACGAGACGGACGAGGACTTCGAGGCCACCATGAAGCTCATCGAGGAGATCAACTACGACATGAGCTTCAGCTTCATCTACAGCCCGCGCCCCGGCACCCCGGCCGCCGATCTGCCGGACGACGTCGACATGGAGGTGAAGAAGGCCCGCCTCACCCGCCTGCAGAACCAGATCAACCACCAGTCCATGCTCATCGGCCGCGCCATGCTGGGCTCGGTGCAGCGCATCCTGGTGGAGGGCCCCTCCAAGATGGATCCCATGCAGCTCAGTGGCCGTACCGAGAACAACCGGGTGGTCAACTTCGAGGGGCCGCACCGCCTCATCGGCGGCTTCGCCGACGTGGAGATCACCGACGTGCGCCCCTACTCCCTGCGTGGCCGCTTCATCCGCGGCGAGGACGAGATGAATCTGCGCATCGCCACCGCGCCGAGCGAAATCCTGGCTCGCCGCCCGGACAACGTCCCCGATGATCTCGGGGTGGCGGCCTTCAGACCCCATTAATTTTCTCCCCCCTCCCGAGGGCGGGGGGAACAGCCGATACGAGGACATTTTGAGCCGACACATCTCGACCCTGAATCTGCACCTGGAGCCCGCCGACAACCTGCGTCTCGCCAGCCTGTGCGGCCCCTTTGACGACAACCTCAAGCAGCTGGAGCGCCGTCTCGGCATCGAGATAAGCTACCGTGACAACCACTTTCAGGTGCTCGGCAAGCAGGCCCAGATTGATGCGGCGGCCGCCATCCTCAAGCACCTCTATGTGGAGACCCAGCCCCTCAAGGGGGGCAAGGTGAATGACATCACCCCGGAGATGGTGCACCTGACGGTGCAGGAGTCCCGTGTGTTGGAGCAGGACGATGATGCGGTCTCATCCCAGCCTTATGGCAAGGAGGTGACGGTCAAGACCAAGCGCGGCCTCATCAAGCCGAGGAGCCCGAACCAGGCCCAGTACATCGCCAACATAGTGCGCCACGACATCAGCTTCGGCATAGGCCCGGCCGGTACCGGCAAGACCTATCTGGCGGTGGCCGCCGCCGTGGATGCCCTGGAGCGCCAGGAGATCCGCCGCATCCTGCTGACCCGCCCGGCGGTGGAAGCCGGTGAGAAGCTCGGCTTCCTGCCCGGGGATCTCTCCCAGAAGGTGGACCCTTACCTGCGCCCCCTCTACGACGCCCTGTTCGAGATGCTGGGCTTCGAGCGCGTCGAGAAGCTGATGGAGCGCAACATCATAGAGGTGGCGCCGCTCGCCTATATGCGCGGAAGAACCTTGAACGATGCCTTTATCATCCTGGACGAGGCCCAGAACACCACCACCGAGCAGATGAAGATGTTCCTGACCCGCATCGGCTTCAACTCCAAGGCGGTGGTCACCGGCGACATAACCCAGGTGGATCTGCCGCGCAGTACCAAATCCGGCCTGCGCCACGCCCTGGAAGTACTGCAGGGGGTCGATGGCCTGTCGTTCAACTTCTTCGAATCCAAAGATGTGGTCCGCCACCCCGTGGTGGCCCGCATAGTGCAGGCCTACGAGGCGTTCGACGCCCAGCAGGCGGCCGAGAAGAGCGCCCCCAATACCCGCAACGAGAACACCAGCAAAGAGAGTGCCCAATGAGCGTGACCCTGGATCTGCAGCTGGCCTGCGCCAGCACCGACGGCCTGCCGACCGAAGCCCAGCTGCAAGGCTGGCTCGATGGCACCATTTCGGGTTTCCAGGACGAGGCCGAGGTGACGGTGCGTCTGGTGGATGAGGCGGAGAGCCGCGAGCTCAACCACACCTACCGCGGCAAGGACAAGCCCACCAACGTGCTCTCCTTCCCGTTCGAAGCCCCCCCCGGCATGGAACTCCCCCTGCTCGGGGATCTGGTGATCTGTCGCCAGGTGGTCGAGGCCGAGGCGGTCGAACAGGGCAAGCCCCTCATGGCCCACTGGGCTCACATGGTTGTGCACGGCAGTCTGCATCTGCTAGGTTATGACCATATCGAGGACGAGGAGGCCGAGGAGATGGAGGCGCTCGAGCGCGACATCATGCAGGAACTCGGTTTCCCCGACCCCTATCTAAATGATGAAGAGTAAGGGCTGACGAGGCGATCACGGCATTGAAACACGCCGCTGTCATCCTTATATAACCAAGACAATATCCCCTGTGTTCACACGAGTAACCAAGAGAGAAAATGACCGACGATCACCCTAGTACCGGCTCGCCGAAGAAAACCTGGCTCGACAAGCTCAGCCAACTCTTCCAGGGCGAGCCAAAAGACCGCAACGATCTGGTGGAAGTCATCGCCGATGCGGAAGAACGTGACCTCATCGATCAGGACACCAAAGACATGATCGAAGGCGTGCTCGAAATTGCCGAGCTGCGCGTGCGTGACATCATGATCCCCCGCTCCCAGATGGTGACCATAGAGAAGTCCCAGCCGGTGGACGACTTCCTGCCCGTCATCATCGAATCCGGCCACTCCCGCTTCCCGGTGATCAACGAAGACAAGGATCACGTGGAGGGCATCTTGCTCGCCAAGGATCTGCTGCCGTTCGGCTTTGGCGGCCATCACGCCAGCGAGCCGCTGCAACTCGAGAAGATCCTGCGCCCCACTGTGATAGTGCCGGAGAGCAAGCGGGTCGATCGCCTGCTCAAGGAGTTCCGCGAAGAGCGCTACCACATGGCCATAGTGGTGGACGAGTTCGGCGGCGTCTCCGGTCTGGTGACCATAGAAGACATACTGGAACTTATCGTCGGCGAGATCGACGACGAGTTTGACGACATCGAGGATGAGCCGGAAGAGATCCGCCGCATCAGCAAGCGGGTCTTCTCCGTCAGCGCCCTGACCGAGATCGAGGATTTCAATGACTTCTTCGGCACCCAGTTCAGCGATGAAGAGGTGGATACCGTGGGCGGCCTGGTGATGCACGCCTTCAGCCACCTGCCCAAGAAGGGCGAGGAGATTGAGCTGGACGGCTACCTGTTCAAGGTGATGCACGCGGACAGGCGCCGCCTGCAGCAGTTGCAGGTGAAGATCCCGGAGAATCACGCGGCGGCCCAGCCGGAGTCCTGATCCCGCCCTCCCCGCGTCGTCAATCAACGCCCCTGCTCTCAGGGGCGTTTGTCATTCTGCCGCCCTTGCGCCTTCCCATTCTCTTGCTGCGCGCCCCTTCGACATCCGGCTGGCCGGGAGGCTCGCCGTTGGCGCGGTTTGCGGTTAAGATGTCGGCCATTCCACATTATTCAGCCCAATTCGAGCCCCGATCCCCCGTGAAATCGAAACTTCTGACAAGCCTGTTCGCCCTGGCCTCTGGCGCCATCGCCGTGCTGGCCTTCTCCCCTTTCGGCTACTGGCCTCTGGTGATCCTCTCCCTGCTCGGCCTCTATGCCCTGCTGGACAAGGCCAACCCCAAGCAGGCGGCCTGGCGCGGCTTCGGCTATGCCATGGGGCTGTTTCTGCCCGGACAGTGGTGGATCCATGTCAGCATGACGGAGTTTGGCGGCATCCCGCTGCCCGCCGCCTTCGTGCTGCTGGCCGGCCTCTGCGCCTATCTCTCCCTCTACCCGACCCTGGCCTGCTGGGTCTTCGCCCGCTTCTTTGGCGGCCGCCACTGGAGCCGCTGGCTGCTCGCCTTCCCGGCGCTCTGGCTGATGGCAGACTGGCTGCGGGGCTGGGTGATGACCGGCTATCCCTGGCTCTGGTTTGGCTACACCCAGATAGACGGCCCCCTCAAGGGCTTCGCTCCCATCCTCGGGGTGCAGGGCATCACGCTCGCCCTGCTGCTCACCACCTCCGCCCTCTGGCTCACCTGGCAGAGCCGCAAGCCCGCCTGGCTGCTGCTGCCCGTCGTGCTGGTCGGTGCCGCCCAGGGGCTGATGCAGCTCAACTGGGTGACCCGGGGCGAGCCGGTCAAGGTGGCCCTGGTGCAGGGCAACATAGCCCAGTCCCTCAAGTGGGATCCCGAGGCCCTGATCCCCACGGTGCGCACCTATCAGGATCTCAGCCGCGAGAATCAGGACGCCGACATCATCATCTGGCCTGAATCGGCGATCCCGGCCATCGAGAAGGAGATGGGCACCTATCTGGAGAGCCTGGACAAGGCGATGAAGGTGAATGACACCGGCCTGCTGGCGGGGATCATCCATTACGATCTGAAGCAGCAGCGCTTCTTCAATACAGTGCTCGGCATGGGGGTGCAGGATCTGGACGGCAAGGAGTCCTATCACTACGAGCACAAGAACCGTTACTACAAGTACCACCTGCTGCCCATCGGCGAATATGTGCCGTTTGAAGATCTGCTGCGCCCCATAGCCCCCTTCTTCAACCTGCCCATGTCCTCCTTCAGCCCGGGAGATGCGGTGCAGCCGAACCTGATCGCCAAGGGGCTCAAGTTCGCCGCCGCCATCTGCTACGAGATCATCTTCCCGGACGAGGTGCGCCGCAACGTGCAGCCGGACACCGATTTCCTGCTGACCGTCTCCAACGACGCCTGGTTCGGCACCAGCATAGGCCCCTGGCAGCACATGGAGATCGCCCGGATGCGCGCCCTGGAGCTGGCACGTCCGCTGCTGCGAGACACCAACACCGGCATCACCATAGTCACCGAGATAGACGGCAGCATCATCGCCCAGATCCCCCAGTTCGAGGCGGGGGTATTGAGAACCGAGGTGCGTCCCGCCCACGGCGCGACCCCCTACCTGCGCTTTGGCAGCTGGCCCATGTACGCGCTGGCCGCCCTGCTGCTCGGCCTGGCACTGGTGCTGCGGCCCCGCGCCCACCCCTGGGCGCGCAAGCTCTGAGCATGTTAAGAACATAAAAAGAGGCGCCCTTGGGCGCCTCTTTTTTATAACCTCATCACCCTATGTCAAGGTGAGAGCGGTTCGCGATGATACTCGTTGGCGCCGCACTCCGGGCAGGTACCGAGCTGTTGCGGGTGCAGCACAGTCTGGCGCCACTCGCAGTGATCGCACACCAGCACCCCCAGCCCCACCCAGTCGCCAGCCCGATAGACGCCCTTGTGTTCCAGTTCGTCTGCCAGTTCGCTCCACTCCACCTGGGCGCGGTCGGTCACGTCCGCCAGCCAGGACCAGACGGTGTCCTTGAGCGCCAGCATAAAGGCGGACTCGGGCACCTCGGCGCGGCTCTCGTCATAGTTGCCGAGATCCCGCTTCACGTATTCTGCGATCAGCGCCAGCTCGTCCTGGGTCAGATCGCCGGCCGCCTCCAGATAGGCCTGTACCTTGGCGATCATCCGGTTGAGGCGCTCTCCCTGAAACTCTTCGGTCTCCTCCCACTGCTTCTTGAGCTGGGCGATGAAGGCTTCATACCCTTGTCGACGTTTGTCCATGGCCATTACTCCTCTGCTGAACCCTGATCGTGCCCGGCCTGAGCCAGAGACTGAGCCGTGCTGGCGGTGGTTGCCGCCCTCTGTCACCCCTGCTGCTCCGTGAAACCTCGATGCTGCCCGGGTCGGCCTGAGACTGGGCGGATGCTGGCGGTTGTTGCCGCCGCAGGATATGGGTATTCTATCGGGATTTCCCAGCTGATTTATCTATTCATTTCACAGATCCGGATGTCACCAATGCAAGAGCAATACGTTCCCCAATCCATAGAACCAGCAGTGCAACAGCACTGGGATGCCAAGAAAACCTTCAAGGCCGTGGAGAAAGTAGACAAGGAAAAGTTCTACTGCCTCTCCATGTTCCCTTATCCGTCTGGTCGTCTACACATGGGGCACGTGCGTAACTACACCATAGGTGATGTGATCTCCCGTTATCAACGGCTCAATGGCAAGAATGTGCTGCAACCCATCGGCTGGGATGCCTTCGGTCTGCCGGCGGAAAACGCCGCCATCAAGAACAGCACGGCACCGGCCCCCTGGACCTACGAAAACATCGAATACATGAAGAACCAGCTGAAGATGCTGGGTCTGGGTTATGACTGGGACAGAGAGCTTGCCACCTGCAAGCCGGACTACTACCGCTGGGAGCAGTGGTTCTTCACCAAGCTCTACGAGAAGGGTCTGGTCTACAAGAAGACCTCCTCCGTCAACTGGTGCCCGAACGACATGACGGTGCTGGCCAACGAGCAGGTGATCGACAACTGCTGCTGGCGCTGCGACACCCCGGTGGAGCAGAAAGAGATCCCCCAGTGGTTCATCAAGATCACCGACTACGCCGAAGAGCTGCTCAGCGACATCGACAATCTGGAAGGCTGGCCGGAGATGGTCAAGACCATGCAGCGCAACTGGATTGGCCGCTCCGAAGGGGTCAACATCAGCTTCGCCATCGAGGGTCAGGACGAGCAGCTGGAGGTCTACACCACCCGCCCGGACACCTTCATGGGCGTGACCTATGTGGGCATAGCCGCCGGTCACCCGCTGGCCGCCCAGGCTGCCGCAACCAATCCCGAGCTGGCTGCCTTTATCGAGGAGTGCAAGCACACCAAGGTCGCCGAGGCTGACATGGCGACCATGGAGAAGAAGGGCATGGCCACCGGCCTCTACGCCATTCACCCGCTGGATGGCCGCAAGGTGCCGGTCTGGGTCGCCAACTTCGTGCTGATGAACTACGGCACCGGCGCCGTGATGGCGGTGCCGGGCCACGACCAGCGTGACTTCGAGTTCGCCACCAAATACGGCCTCGACATCAAGGCGGTGATCAAGCCGATTGATGGCGACGTGGACGTAAGCGAAGCCGCCTACACCGAGAAGGGCGTGCTGTTCGACTCCGGCGAATTCGATGGTCTGGACTTCCAGGGCGCCTTCGATGCCATCGCCAGCAAGCTGGAAGGCCTCGGTCACGGCAAGCGTACCGTCAACTACCGCCTGCGCGACTGGGGCGTCTCCCGTCAGCGTTACTGGGGTGCCCCCATCCCCATGCTGACCCTGGCCGACGGCACAGTGGTGCCGACCCCGGAAGATCAACTGCCGGTACTGCTGCCCGAAGACGTGGTGATGGACGGCATCCAGAGCCCCATCAAGGCCGACGCCGAGTGGGCCAAGACCAGTTACAACGGCCAGGAAGCGTTCCGGGAAACCGATACCTTCGACACCTTCATGGAGTCCTCCTGGTACTACGCCCGCTACTGCTCCCCGGACTACGACAAGGGCATGCTGGATCCGGCGGCCGCCAACCACTGGCTGCCGGTGGATCAGTACATAGGCGGTATCGAGCACGCCTGTATGCACCTGCTCTACGCCCGCTTCTTCCACAAGCTGCTCCGTGATGCAGGCCTGGTGAACAGCGACGAGCCGTTCAAGCGCCTGCTCTGCCAGGGCATGGTGCTGGCCGACGCCTTCTACTATAAGGACGAGAAGGGTGGCAACGTCTGGGTCAGCCCGACCGACGTCAAGGTAGAGCGTGACGACAAGGGTCGCATCACCAAGGCCATCGACAACGAAGGTCGTGAAGTGATCCACTCCGGCATGACCAAGATGTCCAAGTCCAAGAACAACGGCATAGACCCACAGCTGATGGTGGAGCGTTACGGCGCCGATACCGTCCGCCTGTTCATGATGTTCGCCTCCCCGGCCGACATGACCCTGGAGTGGTCCGACTCCGGCGTAGAGGGCGCCCAGCGCTTCCTGCGTCGCCTGTGGCGCACCACCTTCGAGCACGTCTCGGCAGGTGCAGCACCGGTACTGGATGCCGCCGCCCTCTCCAACGAGCAGAAGGCTGTGCGCCGTGAGCTGCACAAGACCATCGCCAAGGTGAGCGATGACGTGGGTCGCCGTCAGACCTTCAACACCGCCATCGCCGCCATCATGGAGCTGATGAACAACCTGGCCAAGCTGGGCTCTGACGAGCAGGACCGCGCCCTGATGCAGGAAGCGCTGGAAGCCGTGGTCGTCATGCTCTACCCCATCACCCCGCACATCGGCTTCGAGCTGTGGAAGATGCTGGGCAAGGAAGGGGACATCGACGTCGCGGCCTGGCCGGTGGCGGATGAAGCGGCCATGGTCGAGACCGAGAAGCTGGTGGTGGTGCAGATCAACGGCAAGATGCGCGGCAAGCTGACCGTCCCGGCCGAGATAAGCCAGGCCGACGTCGAGAAGCTTGCCATGGCCGATGCCTCGGTGCAGAAGTTCACCGAAGGCCTGACCGTGCGCAAGGTGGTCTACGTACCGGGCAAGCTGCTCAACATAGTCGCAAACTGAGGATGACCAGCACTCCCGGCCTCCTCCCCCTGTCGGGGGAGGAGAGCTGCAGGGGTCTGAATCCATATGTGACGGCGGGCAAGCGCCCGCCGTTCTTCACTTGATGCAAAGAGGAATTCACATGGGCATGTCCCTCACTCGCTGGATTGCCATCATGCTGACGGGCCTGCTGCTGCAGGCCTGCGGTTTTCAGATGCGGGGAACCGCCATCCCCCCGGAGCTGATGACCATGAAGGTGGTCGGTGACAACAAGAGCGACTTCTATCGGCTGGTGACCACCCGCCTCAAGGCCTCCGGGGTGACCCTGGCGGACAAGGAGGGCATTCCGGTGCTGACCCTGTCCGGGGTGAGCAGCAGCAGCCAGGTTGCCTCGGTCGACTCCATCGGCCAGGACCGCGAGTACCTGCTGGGTTACAGCACCCAGTTCACCGTCTCCATGCCGGGCAAACCGACCCAGGTCTTCCCCATCACCTTCAACCGCAGCTTCCTGAACAAGCCGGATGCGGCGCTGGCCTCCTCCCGCGAGCAGGAGCAGCTTGGCAAGGAGATGCAGGAGCAGGCCGCGAACCTGGTGATCCGTCAGCTGAGCCAGGTCAAGTTCTGATGCGAGCTTCTTGATGAGAGTCTATCCCGAGCAGTTCAGCGATCATCTCAAGGCAGGGCTCAAGCCCTGCTATCTCGTTTTTGGTGACGAGCCGCTGCTCAAGCTCGAGGCCATCGACGCCGTGCGCCAGGTGGCCCGCAAACAGGGGTTCGATGAACGCCACAGCTTCGTGGTGGAAGCCGGGCTGGACTGGAATCAGGTCTATGACGCCTGTCAGGCCCTGAGCCTCTTCTCGGCCCGCCAGATCATCGAGCTGGAGCTGCCCGCCAAGGTCGACAAGGATCTCGCCGCCCGCATCACGGAGATCGGCAAGCAGCTTCATCCCGACCTGCTGCTGGTGCTCTCGGGGGGGCGTCTCAACCAGACCCAGATGAAGGCAGCCTGGTTCGACAAGCTGAGCCAGAGCGGCACCTATGTGCCGGTCAATCACCCCGAGCCCCGTTTCTTCCCGCGCTGGATGAGTGCGAGGTTTCAACGCTTCGGCCTCAAGGCGCTGCCGGATGCGGTCAACTTCATGTGTCACGCCTTTGAGGGCAACCTGCTGGCCGCGAGCCAGGAGATAGAGAAGCTGACCCTGCTCGGCCCGCCCCAGCCCATCAGCGTCGCCTATCTGCAGGAGACCATCATACGGCACGCCCACTTCACCCCGTTCCAGCTCGTCGATACCCTGCTGGAGGGCAAGGTGAACCGGGCCCAGCGCATCCTGCTGGCGCTGCGGGCCGAGGGCACCGAGCCCGGCATGCTGGCCTGGACCCTGTGCCGGGAGCTGGAGCAGCTCACCGAGCTGGCCCTGGCCGCCCGCGCCGGTCAGCCGCTGGTGGAACACTTCAGCCGGTTGCGCATCTGGCAGAGCCGCCAGCAACTCATTCAGCAGGCCCTGACCCGGCTGCCCGTTGGCAAGATACAGCAGCTGTGGCAACTGATGGCCCGGCTCGACGACGCCCAGCGCCGGTTCGACACCGAGCAGGCCTGGCTGATGTTGCAGACCATAGCCCTGGGTTTTCGCGATGGCACGCCGTTGCCCCTGCTGGAGGCGGAACCATGCTGAGCGCCCCGGTTGAACGCAGGGCCGGCCCCTTGGGGACCCTCCATGATCTGACTGGGAGAGTCTCATGCTGAAGGCTCCCATCGGCATCCTGGGCGGCACCTTCGACCCCATCCACATCGGTCATCTGAGGCCCGCCATCGAGGCCCGCGACGCCCTGGGCCTGGCCGAGGTGCGCCTGCTCCCGAACCATATCCCGCCCCATCGCGCCAACCCCTTCTGCTCCAGCGAGCAGCGGCTCGCCATGGTCGCACTGGCGGCGGCGGAGAACCCGGGCTTCGTGGTTGATGAGCGGGAGCTGCAACGGGACAAGCCCTCCTGGACCATAGACACCCTCATCGAGCTCAAGCAGGAGCTGCCGGATACCCCAATCTGTTTCCTGATGGGCATGGACTCCCTGCTCGGCTTGCCGAGCTGGCATCGCTGGCAGGAGCTGCTCGATCATGCCCACCTGGTGGTGAGCAAGCGCCCGGGCTGGCAACCGGATTACCCGGGCGAAGTGGCCAGCCTGCTGGCCCGCCACCAGACCCGGGATGTGCAGGATCTGCATCGACACCGTCAGGGCCATGTCTGGATCGCTGACAACCTGCCCATTGAGCTGTCGGCCACCCGGCTGCGGGCTCTGCTGGCGGCGGGGCAGGATCCCAGGTACCTGCTGCCGGCCCCGGTCGCCGACTACATCCGGCAGCACCGGCTCTATCAGCCATCGCCAGGCCGGTGAGCGGCGCCACGCGGGTTTGTCAGCCGACACCCTGAGGCGCACCCGGCACAGGCTTGACTATTGTCCCGCCCGGTTGCGCACTATAGTGATCAACAGGGGCCTGCCTTGCCCACGGGCGGCGGCCCCGGATCCATTCCCCTTTGCCAGACTGGGAAACGGGAGTGACCATGATATAATCCGCCGCCCTCTGGCGCCGGAAGATAGGAGAAGACATTGCAAGGCCAAGAACTGCTCGCCTTTATCGTCGACAAGATCGATGACATGAAAGGCCGCGACATCATCACCCTGGATGTACGCGGCAAATCCAGCATCACGGACACCATGATCATCTGCTCCGGCAACTCCAATCGCCACGTCAGCGCCATCGCCCACCACCTGGCCAGCGAGGCCCGCCATGCGGGGCTCGATCTGCTCAGCGTGGAAGGTCAGCTCACCGGTGAATGGGTGCTGGTGGACATGGGTTCCGTCATCGTCCATGTGATGCAGGATGAGTACCGCGACTTCTACCAACTGGAGAAACTCTGGGGTGGCACCCAGGTGCAAGCGTAACGAACGATGAAGATCCAGTTGATTGCAGTGGGCACCAAGATGCCTGCCTGGGTAGAGCATGGCTTCGAAGAGTACCGTCGCCGTTTCCCGAAAGACATGCCGTTCGAACTCGTCGAGATAGGCGCGGGCAAACGCGGCAAGAATGCCGACATTCCCCGCATCCTGCAGAAGGAGGGGGAAGCCATGCTGGCCGCCGCCGGCCGCTCGCGCCTCGTCACCCTGGACATTCCCGGCAAGCCCTGGACCACGGAGCAGCTCGCCGTGCAACTGGAAGCCTGGAAGCTCGATGGCCGGGATGTGGCGCTGCTGGTGGGCGGGCCTGAAGGCCTGTCCCCCGAGTGCAAGGCCGCCGCCGAACAGAGCTGGTCCCTGTCACCCCTGACCCTGCCTCACCCATTGGTGCGGGTGCTGGTGGCCGAGAGCCTCTACCGGGCCTGGAGCATTACCACCAATCATCCGTATCACAGGGAATGAGCCATGATCCCTTGGCACATCACGCCCCCATACACCCAGTACCACAGGGAATAGTCCATGTGGTACCCGCCCTTGCTCCCCGTCAGCCATAAGGTAACGGCATGCTGAAGAATCGCATCGAAATGCGCGATCACAGTGCCGAGGGACGTCTGTTCTTCCGGCGCACCCTGGTAGCCTACATCGGCATGGTCGTCCTCATGCTGGTGCTGCTGGGTAATCTCTACTACCTGCAGGTAGAGTCTTACGAAACCTACCAGACCCGATCCAACGACAACCGGATCCGGGTCGTGCCGGTGGCACCGCCACGGGGCCTCATCTATGACGCCAACGGGGTGCTGCTGGCGGAGAACCGCCCCGTCTACAGCCTGGAGATAGTGCCGGAAGAGACCGAGGATCTGGAGAAGACGGCCGACGAGCTGATCACCCTGCTGGCCCTGCCGGAGGGGACCAAGGAGCGGTTCCTGGCCGAGGTGAAGCGCCAGCGCCGCTTCAAGCCGGTGCCCCTGTTCGAGAAGCTGACCGAGTACCAGGTCGCGCTCTTCTCGGTCAACCAGCACAACTACCCGGGCGCCAGCATTGAGGCCTATCTCAAGCGCTACTATCCGTTTGGCGATACCCTGACCCATGCGCTGGGCTATGTGGCCAAGATCAACACCCGTGACGTGGAGCGCCTCGACAAGGAGGACAAGCTCGCCAACTATGCCGCCACCAAGGACATCGGCAAGCAGGGGGTGGAGAAGTTCTACGAGGATCAGCTGCACGGCGTGGCGGGCTACCAGGAGGTCGAGGTCAACAACCGCGGCCGGGTGGTGCGCACCCTCAAGTTCCAGCCGCCGGAGCCGGGCAAGGACATCTACCTCAACATCGACATCCGCCTGCAGCTTAAAGCGCAGGAGCTGCTGGCCGGCCGTCGGGGTGCCATCGTCATGATGGATCCCAATACCGGCGCCATCCTGGCCATGGAGTCGAGCCCGAGCTACGACCCCAACCTGTTCGTGACCGGCATCTCCAACACCAACTACTCGGCGCTGCTCAACGATCCGGCGCGCCCGCTGGTGAACCGCACCACCCAGGGCATCTATGCCCCCGCCTCCACCGTCAAGCCCATGATGGCGGTGATGGGGCTGAATGAGGGGGCCATCACCCCCAACTATCGCTACTTCGGCGGTCCCAGCTTCTCCATCCCGGGCACCACCAAGAAGTTTCGTGACTGGCGCCGCTGGGGCCATGGCTGGCTCGACGTCTATCGCGCCATCGAGGTATCGGCAGACACCTACTTCTACGATCTCGCCTACCGGGTCGGCATCGACAAGATCCACAGCTACATGACCAAGTTCGGCTTCGGTCAGTACAGTGGCGTCGACCTCTATGAAGAGACCAAGGGGGTCATGCCGTCCCGCGACTGGAAGATGGCGCGCTGGCGTCAGCCCTGGTATCAGGGGGACACCATCTCCATCGGCATCGGCCAGGGCTACTGGAGCTCCACCCCCATCCAGCTCGCCAAGGCGATCAGCATACTGACCCAGAACGGTCACGACGTGACGCCGCACCTGCTCAAGAGCACCGCCTCGGCGGATGGCGTGGTCAACGCCCCCATCAACCCGAACGTGGCCATCGCCGCCAAGAGCGACACCTACTGGCAGGTGGCCAAGGACGGCATGTGGCGCGTCATCAACGGCCATGAGGGCACCGGCCGCCGCGCCTTTGCCAATACCCCCTACAAGGCGGCGGGCAAGTCCGGCACCGCCCAAGTGGTGGGCCTCAAGGAGAACCAGGTCTACAACGCGGCCACCACCAAGGTGGAGCACCGTGACAACGCCCTCTTCGTCGCCTTCGCACCGTTCGAGGCTCCCAAGGCCGTGGTGGCCCTGGTGCTGGAAAACGCCGGTGGCGGCAGTGCCATGGGGGCGCCGGTCGCCCGCCACATGCTGGATGCCTACCTGCTGCCGCCAGAACCCCAGCTGCCGCCGGCGCCCGACAAGCCGTCCACCCAAAGCCCGGATCAGAGCGAGGCCGTGCCCAATGAATAACGCCGCACGCCTGCTGCGCACCTTGCCTCTCCTCCCGAGGCCATCCATGCAGAACGAGGTCTTCTCTCATGAGTAACTCCGCCCGCCAGCAGAGTATCTGGTACAAGCTGCACATCGACCTGCCGCTGCTGCTCGGCCTGCTGGCGCTGATGACCCTCTCCATGGTGGTGCTCTACTCCGCCTCGGGCCAGGACTTTGACTCCATAGTGCGCCAGCTGGTGCGTGGCGGCCTCGCCTTCGGCCTGATGATAGGCCTGGCCCAGCTGCCCCCCTCCCTCTATGCGCGCTGGTCCGTGCCCCTGTTCACCCTGGTGGTGCTGCTGCTCATCGCGGTGGACGTGTTCGGCCATATCGGCAAGGGGGCCCAGCGCTGGCTGGATCTCGGTTTCATGAAGTTCCAGCCCTCCGAGGTGATGAAGCTCTCCATGCCCATCATGGTGGCCGCCTGGCTCAGCCGGCATTCGCTGCCGCCGAAGTTCAGCCATGTGATGATAGCCCTGGTGATGGTGCTGCTGCCCACCCTGCTCATCGCCGCCCAGCCCGATCTCGGCACCTCCATCCTGGTGGCGGCCTCCGGCTTCTTCGTCATCTTCCTGGCGGGGATCAGCTGGTGGCTGATCGGGCTCGCTGTCTTGCTCATCTGCGCCTTCATGCCGGTGCTCTGGTTCTTCCTGATGCACGACTACCAGCGCCAGCGGGTGCTGATGCTGCTGGACCCGGAGAAGGACCCCCTCGGCCGCGGCTACCACATCATCCAGTCCAAGATAGCCATCGGCTCAGGCGGCGTGTTCGGCAAGGGCTGGCTGCAGGGCACCCAGTCCCAGCTGGAGTTTCTGCCCGAGCGCCACACCGACTTCATCTTCGCTGTGTTCAGCGAGGAGTTCGGCCTGGTGGGGGTGGCCCTCTTGCTGGTCATCTACCTCTATATCATCAGCCGCTGCCTCTTCATCTCCATGCAGGCCCAGAACAGCTTCGAGCGCCTGCTCGGCGGTGCCCTGACCCTCACCTTCTTCGTCTATGTGTTCGTCAACATGGGCATGGTGAGCGGCATCCTTCCTGTGGTGGGGGTGCCCCTGCCCCTGGTGAGCTATGGCGGCACCTCCATGGTGACCCTGATGGCGGGCTTCGGCATCCTGATGTCCATCCAGACCCACAGACGACTGCTAGCCTGATGAGAGCTGGCTGGCTGGTGCTCTGCGCCTGTTCGCTCACGGCGGGGGCGAGCGTCTCCCCCGAGCGGCTGAGCCTGCTGGCCGAGCAGCAATCCGTGCCGCTGGCCGAGTTGCAGGCCGCGACCGTCCAGGCGCGGCTGCGCCAGGAGGTGCTCGACACCATCAGCCGCCCCTGGGAGGCCAAGCCCTGGCATCGCTACCGGCCGCTGTTCGTCACCCCGGAGCGGATCCGGGACGGGGTCGGCTTCTGGCAACGCCACGCCGCCACCCTGACCAGGGCCGAGCAGCACTACCGGGTGCCCGCCTCCCTCATCGTCGCCATCATCGGCATAGAGACCTTCTATGGCCGCCAGATGGGCCGCCACCCGGTGCTCGACAGCCTCTATACCCTGGGGTTCCACTACCCCGCCCGCGAGGAGTTCTTCGCCAAGGAGTTCGCCCAGCTGGTGCTGCTTGCCCGGGAAGAGAAGTGGCCGCTCACCGCTCTCAAGGGCTCCTATGCCGGCGCCATGGGCATGGGGCAGTTCATGCCCTCCAGCTATCGCCACTACGCCGTCGATTTCGATGGCGACGGCAAGCGGGATCTGTTTGCCAACCCGGCGGACGCCATCGGCAGCGTGGCCAACTACTTTGCCGAGCACCGCTGGCGCTGGGGGGAGTCTGTGGTGGAACCCGCCTTGATCGGATTGGCGCCTGTAGGTACCCTGCTTGCGCCCGAGCCCGAGCTCAAGCAGCGCTGGGCCGAGCTGGCTGCCGCCGGGATTGAGCTCGCCACCCCGCTGGCACCGGACACGCCGGTGAAACTGCTGGCATTGGAGCAGGCCGATGGACCGGAATACTGGGTCGCGCGCCACAATTTTTATGTGATCACCCGCTACAACCGCAGCCCTCTCTATGCGATGGCGGTGCATCAACTCAGTCAAGCCATCCAGGACGCATATGCATTACAGCCACAAACTTCTCCCCCTCACGCTGACCTTGTTGCTGGCCGCCTGTAGCAGCCAACCGGAGCAGGCTCCCCCGCCGCCGGTCCAGGTGCAGCCGGAAAAACCCCAGGTGATCGAGATACCGCAGGCGACCGGCGCCATCCCGCGCCCCGAGCCCATGAGCGAGAGCGGCAACCGGGACTACTGGATTGGCAAGCAGAAGTACGAGGTGTGGCGCGACATCAAGCACTACAGCGAGGAAGGCACCGCCAGCTGGCTGTCCCAGGATCTCGATGGCAACAAGACCGCCAACGGCGACGTGCAGGACAGCACCCTGTTCAGCGCCGCCCACCGCAACCTGCCGCTGCCGAGCTATGTGCGGGTCACCAATCTGGACAAGGGGCTGGAGACCATAGTGCGGGTCAACGATCGCGGTCCCTTCGGCAGCGAGCGCCTGATCGATCTCTCCCATGCCGCGGCCAAGCAGCTGGAGATGGTCGATGGGGGCGAGGCCAGGGTGCGTCTCGAGCTCATCACCGATCAGCCGGATCAGATGGTCGAGATGGTGCCCATGACGCCGATGCAACCCATGCAGCCAGCTGCCCAGGAGGCCGCCTTCCTGGGTGAGGCCCAGCCTGAGGCTGCAACCACAGTCACCCCGGCCAAGGCCGCTCCCGCGGCGGCCGCCACGGCGACCGGCACCCTCTCCACGCCCAAGGCCGCAACCGGCCAGGGCAAGATGATCCAGGTGCTGGCCAGCGGCTCCCAACCCAGGGCCGAGGCCATGGGCAAGGTGATGACCCAGCGCTACGGCGTGCCCTACCAGGTGGTGGCCCACGACGCCATCTTCCGGGTGCTGCTGGGACCGGTCGCCGCCGATCAGCAGGCAAGCCTGCTGGAACAGATCCGGCAGGGAGGGCTGGAGCAGGCCTTTATCGTTCCTTGATAGCAACGGAACACAACCTTATCCAGGCGTCACGTCGTTTCCCGGCGTGACGCCGACAACCGATGGATAAAAAACCAGACCAGATGGCACACCGGACTATGACCGACCGGCACATCTGGTATAGTGGAGCCCGCTTTTTTTCAACTTGGGTAATCCCCATCCAGGCACCAGGAATTTCAAGATGTCCAAATTTGCCCGTTCCGTTATTCTGGCCTCCCTGCTAAGCGCGACCGCCCAGGCCAACCAGCCGGTACCGACGCCGGATTCGGCGCTGCCGACTGCCCAGCCGGTCCCCACCCTGAACAGCGCCCCCATGGTGGTGCCTGCCGCGCCGGAGATCTCCGCCAAGGCCCATATTCTGATCGACTACTACTCCGGTCAGGTGCTGGCCGAGCAGAACGCCGAAGAGCGTCTGCCCCCCGCCAGCCTGACCAAGATGATGACCTCCTACATCATCGGCCAGGAGCTGCTGAAGGGGAACATCAAGCGCACCGACATGGTGACCATCAGCCAGAACGCCTGGTCCAAGAACTACTCCGACTCCTCCAAGATGTTCATCGAAGTGGGCAAGCAGGTCTCGGTCGATGATCTCAACAAGGGCATCATCATCCAGTCCGGCAACGACGCCTGCGTCGCCATGGCCGAACACCTGGCGGGCAGCACCGACTCCTTCGCCAGCCTGATGAACTCCTGGGCCGCCAAGCTCGGCATGAACGACAGCCACTTCATGAACCCCCACGGTCTGGATGCGGAAGGCCACTACAGTACCGCCCATGACATGGCCCGCCTGGGTCAGGCGCTGATCCGCGACCTGCCGGAGGAGTACAAGATCTACTCCCAGAAGTCGTTCGTGTTCAACGGCATCACCCAGCACAACCGCAACCGCCTGCTGTGGGATCAGTCCCTGCAAGTGGATGGCATCAAGACCGGCCACGTCAGCCAGGTCGGCTACAACCTGGTCTCCTCCGCCACCAACAACGAGGGCATGCGCCTGATCGCCGTGGTGCTGGGCGCCAGCAGCGAAGGCTCCCGCGCCGCCGAGAGCAAGAAGCTGCTCACCTACGGTTTCCGCTTCTTCCAGAGCCTGACCCCCTACAAGGCAGGTACCGAGCTGGTGACCCAGAAGATCTGGATGGGCGACAAGTCCGAAGTGAAACTGGGCGTCGATCAGGATGTCTCCGTGCTGGTCACCCGTGGCCAGGGCAACAACCTCAAGGCGGACTTCCAGCTCGAGAGCGAGCTGAAGGCCCCGCTGGCCAAGGGTCAGCGCGTCGGTACCGTGTTCCTCAAGCAGGGTGACAAGGAGATCAAGCAGGTTCCGCTGGTCGCCCTGGAAGAGGTGCAGGAAGGTGGCCTGATGAGCCGTCTGTGGGATTACCTGGTGATGCTGGTCGCCAGCTGGTTCAAGTAACCTGCGCACGATCCTGACCAAACAGCGGCGCCAACAGGCGCCGCAGCTGTCTTTACCGCATCATGGCAGTGAATAACCCTGCAATCTGCAGGTTCCGCCGACGCTCCATTTGTGGTAAAAAGCAGCATTCCCACGTCCTGTCGACCTGGCGGGCTTGATCCCGCGCCGGGCAGTGCCCATATAAGATGGAGCCGTGCCCATGGTTGACGCGACTGGCGGCCCGAGTACCTCGGCCAGACAAGATGCAAGATGAAGTCGTTTCGTGACGACGCTAAAGGTGAGTGAGATGAATACCAAGTTTGATGAGCTGCTGGAGTTCCCCTGCAAGTTCCCGTTCAAGGTGCTTGGCGTGGCCGATCCCGCCCTGCCGGATCAGGTGGTTGAAGTGCTGCAGCAACATGCCCCGGGCACTTACAGCCCGACCGTTCAGCCCAGCACCAAGGGCAACTATCACTCGGTACGAGTGACGGTCACAGCCCAGAGCAAGGAGCACATCGAAGCCATGTACACCGCACTCGGCAAGATCGAGCTGGTTCGCTACGTCCTGTGAGTCGCCTCTCTCGCCCCGCCATCGGGGCGAGTGATTATTTGCCATTCTGTTTTGCCGACGCAAGCGCCAGTCAGTGAGGAAAGATGTCATCACAGATCCCCGCCCAGCCACGGCTGTTAGTCAGACAGTTGGGCCGTCGCCCCTACCAGCCGGTGTGGGACGCCATGAAGGCCTTCACCGACAACCGCACCAGCGAGACCCCCGACGAGTTCTGGGTGGTGGAGCACGATCCCGTCTACACCCAGGGCCAGGCCGGCAAGGCCGAACATCTGCTCGCCCCCGGTGACATCCCCGTGGTGCAGAGCGATCGCGGCGGCCAGGTGACCTATCACGGTCCCGGCCAGCTGGTGCTCTATGTGCTGGTGGACGTGCGCCGCAGCAAGCTTTCGGTGCGCGAGCTGGTGACCTGCCTGGAAACCGCCATCATCAACACCCTGGCCAGAAGCGACATCCAGGCCTATGCCAAGGCCGATGCCCCCGGGGTCTACGTGAAGAATGACCTCGGCATGGAGGCCAAGCTCGCCTCACTGGGACTGCGCATCCGCAAGGGCTGCTCCTTCCACGGACTGGCCCTCAATATCAACATGGACATGACCCCCTTCCTGCGCATCAATCCGTGCGGTTATGCGGGCATGGCCATGACCCAGACCAGCGCCCTGGGCGGCCCGCAGAGCGTGGCCGAGGCGCAATCCATTCTGGTGGCCGAACTGGCCCGCCTGATTGGCTACCAAACGATCATCAATAGCGAAGAAGCCGCATGAGCAACCCCATGCCGTGCAACCATGAGGGCTCTGAGCAGACCCTGATGGCTACCAATCAGACAATAACAAACACCGAGAGTGAATCATGAGCAAACCCGTTCGTATGGAGCCGGGCGTCAAGCTGCGCGATGGCGACAAGATGGCCCTGATCCCGGTGAAATTCATGCCGGATCCCAACGAGGAAGTGCTGCGCAAGCCGGACTGGATGCGGATCAAGCTGCCGCCGTCGAGCCAGAAGATCGAGCACATCAAGAGCACCCTGCGCAAGAACAAGCTGCACTCGGTCTGTGAAGAGGCCTCCTGCCCCAACCTGGCGGAGTGCTTCAACCACGGCACGGCCACCTTCATGATCATGGGCGCCATCTGCACCCGCCGCTGCCCCTTCTGCGACGTGGCCCACGGCCGCCCGTTGGCGCTGGATCCCGAAGAGCCGAAGAAGCTGGCGCTCACCATCAAGGAGATGGGGCTGAAATACGTGGTCATCACCTCGGTGGACCGCGACGATCTGCGGGACGGCGGTGCCCAGCACTTCGCCGACTGCATCAAGCAGATCCGCGAGCACAGCCCGCAGACCCGCATCGAGATCCTGACCCCGGACTTCCGCGGCCGGATGGAGCAGGCGCTGGAGGTGTTCCGCGAGACGCCCCCTGACGTGTTCAACCACAACCTAGAAACCGCCCCGCGCATGTACCGGGTCGCCCGCCCGGGTGCCGACTACAAGTGGTCGCTGGAGCTGCTGCGCCGCATCAAGGAGATGCACCCCCATGTGCCGACCAAGTCCGGCGTCATGATGGGTCTGGGCGAGACCAACGAAGAGATTGTCCAGGTGCTCAAGGACTTGCGCGAGCACGGCGTCAACATGCTGACCCTGGGCCAGTACCTGCAGCCTAGCCGTCACCACCTGCCGGTGAAGCGCTACGTGCCGCCCGCAGAGTTCGACGAGCTGAAAGACGTCGCCATGGGTCTCGGCTTCTCCCACGCCGCCTGCGGCCCCTTCGTGCGCTCCTCCTACCACGCGGATCTGCAAGCCAAGGGCGAAGAGGTCAAATAACCTCCCCCGAAAGAGGGGTCAAATAACCTCTCCTGCTAAAAGAAGAGCGCCCAAGGGCGCTCTTCTTGTTGAACCTGTCTGACTCGACACGCCCGGCCAATCCCTTGGCTAATTCCCGGCCCCGGGGTTAAGGTGACGACTCCCTTCCCTTGAGTGACACTCAGATGCCAACCCCTATCGTTCGGCTGATCCCCATGGATGAGGCGGCATTCCCCGCCTATCGCGACTACTTCATCGACGACTACGCCCAGGATCTTGCCAGCAATCACGGGCTGACCCTGGCCGATGCCCGCCAACAGGCCGAGGCCTCCTTGCTGCAACACCTGCCCCAAGGGGCCGCCACGCCAGGCCAGAGCCTGCTCTGCATCCTCCCTGTGAATGACAATGTCGGGGGCGCCGTCGCACCGACGACGGCCATCGCCGGCTATCTCTGGCACAGCATCGACAGCGCCGCCCGCACCACCTTCATCTATGACTTCTACATATTCCCGACCCATCGCGGACTGGGATATGGCAAGGCCGCCATGGCGGTGCTGGAGGCCGAATTGAAGTGTCTTGGCGTCAGCCAGATCAAGCTGAGGGTCGCCCATGACAACCCCAGGGCCAGGGCGCTCTACGAAGAGGTAGGCTTTCACATCACGGGCTACAACATGGCCAAGACGCTGGGTTGATGGCCCTCGTCATCAACCCTCTTCCGTCATGCCATGGCGAGCCGACGCTCACAGCGAGATCCCGGAAAACGACATGAAGCCGAGCGACATCAGCCCCGCCACTATGAAGGTGATGCCTATGCCCCTCAATCCCTCTGGCACGTCCGAATACTTCATCTTCTGGCGCAGGCCGGCGATGGCGACGATGGCCAGCAGCCAGCCGAGCCCGGAGCCAGCCCCGTAGACCACGGATTCGATGAAGTCGTAGTCCCGCTGCGCCATGAACATCACACCGCCGAAGATGGCGCAGTGCACCGTCAGCAGCGGCAGATAGATGCCCAGGGCCTGATGGAGCGCCGGGAAATGCTTGTCCAGCACCATCTCCATCACCTGCACCAGGGCCGCCAGCACGCCTATGTAGATGATGAAATCGAGAAAGCTGAGGTCAAACTCCCCGAGGAAGGTGCTGTCCAGGCGCAGTATATGGCGGTAGATCAGGTTGTTGAGGGGGATGGCGATCACCATGACCACCAGCACCGTCATGCCAAGGCCGAAGGCGGTGTTGATGTTCTTCGACACCGCGAGGAAGGTACACATGCCGAGAAAGAAGGCCAGGGCCAGGTTTTCCACAAAGATCGACTGAATAAACAAATTGACGTAATAGTCCATGAAGGCAGCTCACCACGAGATTGTGCAAAGAGAGAGTCCGCCCCTGGCCAGGGGCCAGCGGCAGAAACCGGATGACAGTCAGCACGGGCGCGATCGCAGACGACGGGGTCGGCGGATCAACAAAAAGGGATCAGCGGCAGAGACGGCGTCGGCGTGCGCCCGGCGAGGCGAGCAGTGCTAGTCGCCCTGGCAGAAGCGAAATTGCAGGTGGTGGCAGAGCAGTTGCCGCTGGTGCAGATGACCAAGGCAGTTCGGCCATTGCCTGAGATTGATGAGGGGCAGGAAAAACAGCAGGCCGCAGAGCAGGCCGAGGATCTCGTGCTGGAACCAGGCCAGCAGCATCTGGTAGAGATCCGGGTCCCTGGTCCCTTCCAGCCGCCGCCCCTGCTCGGCGCTGAGCCGCCACTGGGAGGCGGGAGGCAGGCTGACGCTGTCGGCCAACTCCGATGCGGGAGGCTCGTGCAGCTGCATCGAGGATGTCGATGTCCCCTGGGTCGACAGCGCGGGCGCACCTGGCCCTGCCGCGGCAGAGGCGGCAAGCCACAGCAGGCAGGCAACGGCGAGCGCCATCGGCCAGCGCAATGATCGGCCAAGAGGTGGCAAGGGACGGGCTCCTTGAAAAGGCAAGGGGTTGAACGGGGCCGAATATATCACAATTCCCCTTCATATTGAATTTTGGCATCCACTAACCTGGAAAATTCGATACAAACAACCTGGTTTCTCCGCAAAGAAGGCATTTAACGCCCTCAATGAAAACCGCGGGGAACGACTCCCATCCTCGACACTTGAGCCCCATTCGGTGAGGGCATAGCCGCTCCGGCAACAAAAACGGCCACCCCAGGGTGGCCGTTGTCATCGACAGGGTGGAGTCGCCGCCGGCTCAGAGACCGGCGGCCTCCAGATGCTCCACCAGCAGCTGGACGCTGCGGTTGCCGCGCCACTCGTTGACATCGAGCCGGTAGACCAGCCGCACCCGTTTCACCGAGGCATCGGGCCAGCGCTTGAGATCCACCCCGAAGGCGATGGCATCCACCGCATGGCCGGAATCCGTGGTCAGCATCATCTTGAGGTGCTTCTCCCCCACCAGCCGCTGCGCCACCAGCACGAACTCGCCGTCGAACAGCGGCTCGGGGAAGGCCTGGCCCCAGGGGCCGGAGGCGCGGATGAGCTCCGCCAGCTCCAGGCTGAGCTCGTCCGGCAGCAGCTCGCCATCGGTAAGCAGCACCCCGGTCAGCAGCTCAGGGGTCACCAGTTCGCCGATCACCGCCTCAAATGCGCGACCGAACGCCTCTATATTGGCCTTGGGCAGGGTCAGCCCGGCCGCCATGGCGTGGCCGCCAAACTTGCCCATCAGGCCAGGATGGCGGGTATCGAGCAGCTCGAGGGCATCGCGCAGATGTACTCCGGGGATGGAGCGGCCCGAGCCCTTGAGCTCGGTGTCGCTACTCTCGGCAAACGCGATCACGGGTCTGTAGTACTTCTCCTTGATCTTGGAGGCCACCAGCCCCACCACCCCCTGATGCCACTCGTCCCTGTGCAGCACTATGCCGGAGGGGACTTCACCATCACGAAAACGGATCTGCTCCAGGGTGGCGAGGGCCTCCTGCTGCATCCCCTGCTCTATCTCCTTGCGCTCCTGGTTGAGGCTGTCCATCTCGGCCGCAAGCTGGCGCGCCAGGTTGATGTCATCGCTGAGCAGACAGGCGACCCCGAGGGACATGTCATCCAGGCGACCCACCGCATTGAGGCGGGGCCCCAGGGCAAAGCCGAGATCGGCTGCGCACAGGCGGCGACCGTCGCGGCCGGAGACATCCACCAGCGCCTGGATGCCGGGGCGGCAACGACCGGCCCGGATCCGCTGCAAGCCCTGATGCACCAGGATGCGGTTGTTGCCATCCAGCGCCACCACGTCGGCGACAGTGCCGAGGGCCACCAGATCCAGATAATCCGCCACGTTGGGGGCACGAATGCCCTGGCGCTCATACCAGCCGCACTGACGCAGGTGGGTGTTGAGGGCCGCCATCAGATAGAAGGCCACCCCGACCCCGGCCAGAGACTTGGAGGGAAAATCGCAGCCATGCTGGTTGGGGTTCACTATCGCATCGGCATCAGGCAGCTCCTGGCCCGGCAGGTGGTGATCGGTAACCAGTACCCGCATCCCGGCCGCCTTGGCCGCCGCCACCCCGGCAATGCTGGAGATGCCGTTGTCCACCGTGATGAGAAACTCGGCGCCCCTGGCCACCGCCAGCTCGACGATTTCGGGGGTGAGGCCGTAGCCGAACTCGAAGCGGTTGGGCACCAGAAAATCGATGTGGCGTCCCCCCATGGCCCGCAGGGCCAGCACGCACAGGGCCGAGCTGGTGGCGCCGTCGCAGTCGAAGTCGCCGACGATGAGGATGCGCTGCTGCGCCGTCAGGGCATCCGCCAGCAGGGGCACCGCCTGCTCCATACCGAACAGGCGCTGGGGCGGCAGCAGCTGGCTGGCGCTGCGCTCCAGCAGGGCGGGATCTTCCACCCCGCGGCTGGCGAAGATTTGGCGAAGCAGGGGGTGCAGGGTGGCGGGCAGATGGGAATCATCAACTCGCGGACGACGACGGATTTGCAGGGGCATTGATGTGATCCAGTATCTTGAGCAGTTGTTCGGGGCTCTGATATCCCCGCACCAGATCCCCGTTTGGCAGGACCCAGCTCGGTGACGCCTTGATCCCGAGCCACTGGCTCAGGCCGATATGATGGGCAAGGATCTCATTACATCCGGCCGCAGGCAAACGATCACTGAGGCTGAGTTCACCCAGCAGCGCGGGATCGCACCAGAGCGCCTGCGTCTCGGCCAGTTCGGCGAAGGGGGCAGCCAGGGGCAGCAACTGCACGCTCACCCCCCTGGCCTGCAACTGGGGCAGCTCGTCCAGCACGGCGTGACAGCGGCGACAGCCGAGATCGGTAAACAGGGTCACCTGATAGCGCTCGTTCGGCGCCTTGAGCCAGAGTCGCGCCTCGCCTACCTGCGCCAGCGCCAGCCGGCGTTGCTGCTGCTGGCTGAGGCGAGTGAGGTTTTGCATGTCGTGGGCCAGATCCAGCATGGAGCCCTGCAGCACATAGTTTCCCCTGGCATCGCTATAGAGCAGCCCCTGGGCTGTGCCCAGCAGATAGAGCCCGGGCACCGGGGTCTCGTCCACCAGGAAGACCTGCACCCCGAGGCGCTGCCCTATGGTCTGTTTCAACAGCTGGGGATCCATCCCCGCGCTGGCAGCAAAGGTGCACAGCAGCATCATTCCCAGCAGTAAATATCGCACTTGATGACTCACCTGGCATGATTGAATGGATTCATAAGGTAACTCAGTGCACATCCTTGTCCCAACCTCTTAATTAGCGATTGATTAATAGAGTGGATCGCAAAAAAATCCCGATCTGACAGGTTGCCAATCGGGCTTGAGCCCCGCAAGCTAATCAGGAGGACGGGAGACATCATGGTCATCCCTCTGTTTTATTGATGTTTTATTATCCAGATTCGACGTGCGGCCTGACCTCACGCCGTCCATTTTTAGGGGGAAAAATGAGTCTGATTCAAGAGTTCAAGGCCTTTGCAGCCAGAGGCAACGTCATCGACATGGCGGTCGGTATCATCATAGGTGCCGCCTTCGGCAAGATAGTCTCCTCCTTCGTGGGTGACGTCATCATGCCGCCCATCGGCCTCATCCTGGGGGGGGTGGACTTCAGCGATCTGGCAGTCACCCTGAAGGCCGCCGAAGGTGACATCCCTGCCGTGGTCATCGCCTACGGCAAGTTCATCCAGACCATCATCGACTTCCTGATCATCTCCTTCGCCATCTTCATGGGGCTCAAGGCCATCAACACCCTGAAAAAGAAGCAGGAAGAGGCCGCCGCCCCGGCCGGCCCCACCAAGGATCAGGAGTTGCTGACCGAAATCCGCGACTTGCTCAAATCCCAGCAGGGGAAATAGACGCCATCTCCTGTCGTGCAGTGATGAAAAAACCGCCATCTGGCGGTTTTTTATTGGCGGCGGCACGGATCAGGCCCGAGGATGGTGCTCCCCATGGAGCGCCTTGAGCCGCTCGTTGGCCACGTGGGTGTAGATCTGGGTGGTGGAGAGATCCGCGTGCCCCAGCAGCATCTGCACTACCCGCAGATCGGCGCCGTGGTTGAGCAGATGGGTGGCGAAGGCGTGGCGCAGGGTGTGGGGGGAGAGTTCCCCCCTGATCCCCGCCCGCTGGGCATAGAGCTTGATGCGATGCCAGAAGGTCTGGCGGGTCATCATCCTGGCCTGCTTGGAGGGGAAGACCACGTCCGAGCTGGTGCCCCCCAGCAGCAGGGTACGCCCCTCTCTGTAGTAGCGCTCCAGCCAGTACACCGCCTCCTCCCCCATGGGCACCAGCCGCTCCTTGTTGCCCTTGCCCACCACCCGCACCAGCCCCTGGCGCAGGCTGACATGCTCGGCAGTGAGCCCCACCAGCTCGGAGACCCGCAGCCCGGTGGCATAGAGCAACTCGAGCATCGCCTTGTCCCGCAGCTCCAGCGGATCGTCCACCAGGGGCGCCGTGAGCAGCGCATCCACCTCGGCCTCGCTGAGATCCGAGGGCAGCTTCTTGGGCAGCTTGGGCCCCTCCAGCAGCACTGTCGGGTCGTCACTACGCAATTTTTCCCGATTGAGATACTGATAGAAGCGGCGCAGGGCCGAGAGGAAGCGGGCCGTGCTGCTCGCCGCAAACTGCTTGTCCACCCGCCAGGCGAGGTAGTGCTGGATGTCATCCATCCCCGCCAGCAGCAGGGAGCCACCCTGACCATCGAGCCAGAGGGCAAACTTTTCCAGATCCGTGCGATAGGAGCTGACCGTATTGTCGGACAGCCCCCGCTCCAGCCAGAGGGCATCGAGGAAGGGCTCGATCAGGGGATGGTTGTGCACGGCAGGGGCAGGCTTGGTCATTGGGTGTCGGTCTTGGGCAAACGGTGGCCCATTGTAGCCTGCCAGGCCGGCGCATACACCAGGAGCAGGCACACCAGGCGGTGAAGCGCGAGGGGCAATCTGCTAGACTGGCGCCCTCACTCGGGCGGTCCGACCCCATGGTTGCCCGACACCCCCTTGCCTACTGCGATCAAGAGAAGAGCGATGAAGATAGGTTTGTTTTACGGCTCCACCACCTGCTACACCGAGATGGCCGCCGAGAAGATCCGCGCCCTCATTGGCCCCGAGCTGGTTGATCTCCACAACATCAAGGACGTGCCCCTGGCCCGCATGCAGGAGTACGACATCCTGATCCTCGGCATCTCCACCTGGGACTTCGGCGAGCTGCAGGAAGACTGGGAATCCCGCTGGGAAGACATCAAGGATGTGCCTCTGGAAGGGCGCATCATCGCCCTGTTCGGCATGGGCGATCAGCTGGGGTACGGCGAGTGGTATCAGGATGCCCTCGGCCTGCTGCACGATCAGCTGGTACCCAAGGGGGTCAGGCTGGTAGGTTACTGGCCCAACGAAGGGTACGAGTTCGATGCCTCCAAGGCGCTGATCGACGATGGCCGTCACTTCGTCGGCCTGGCCCTCGACGACGCCAACCAGTACGACCAGACCGAATCCCGCATCGAGCAGTGGGTCGATCAGATCCTGAATGAGATCCACGAGCTGCTGTGATCCCGCCAAGTGGTACCAAATAGCATCGACGGTTCGGCTCCCTTATCGCTCTTCGAAAGCGACGTTGATCTCCCCTGCCGGCAGCCAGCCACCCTGGCTGCCGGTCGCAGTTATCGCACCGATTCTCTCAATCGGTATCATCGCATGACGCTATAGCGACTTTTTTGTGCTGGTCTGCAACAATGCAACCGACACCCCATAACACAATCAGAACGGGTGTCGGAAGCAAACAGGAAACAGACCAGAAAAGGAAATTCTATGACCTCATTCTCCCTGTTGGCCCCCACCATAGCCCGCGACGTGCTCGATCACGCCCTGGCGCTGGGTGCCGACTTCGCCGAGCTGTTTGTGGAGCGCAAGCGCCGCAGCCAGCTCAGCCTGCTCTCCAGCCAGATAGAGAACATCAGCGGCGGCCTCGATTTCGGCATAGGCGTGCGCCTGTGCTACGGCCACAAGGTGCTCTACGGCTACACCAACCTCGCCAGCCGCGAGGAGCTGCTGCGCATCGTCACCCTGCTGGCGGCCAAGGACAGGCGTGACCCCGTGGTCACCGCCACCGCCTTCGACTTCACCCGCTTGACCGATCGCAATCCGGTGGCCCTGCCGCTCTCGGCCGACAAGCTGCTGGAGCAGAAGATCGCCTACCTGCACGCCATGGATGCCGTGGCCCGCGCCGAGAGCAGCAAGGTGAGCCAGTTCTCCGGCAACGTGCTGGGCTGGGAGCAGGAGGTGGAGATCTTCAACAGCGAAGGGCTCCAGGTGGCAGATCGCCGCCACTACAACCGCATCATGGCCCAGACCATCGCCCTGGACGGGGGCGAGCAGAGCGTGGGCTACGAGGCCCCCGGAGCCCTGATGGGCTGGGAGCATGCCGATCGCATCGATCCGCGGGAGCTGGCCCTCACCGCCACCCGTCAGGCGCTGGTGAAGCTGGGTGCCGCCCCCTGCCCGAGCGGCAAGCTGCCGGTCATCATGGAGAGCGGCTTTGGCGGCGTGATCTTCCACGAGGCCTGCGGCCACCTGCTGGAGACCACCTCGGTGGCCAAGAAGGCCTCGGTATTCCACGACAAGATGGGCCAGCTCATCGCCAATCCGGCGGTCAGCGCGGTGGACGAGGGCTTGCAGAGCAACGCCTGGGGCTCCATCAACGTCGATGACGAGGGGATGGCGACCCAGCACACCCAGCTCATCAAGGAGGGCGTGCTCACCGGCTTCCTGGTGGACAGAATGGGGGCCATCAAGACCGGCCATGCCCGCACCGGTTCCGGGCGGCGCGAATCCTACAAGTTCGCTCCCACCTCGCGCATGCGCAACACCTATATCGAGCCGGGCAACCACAGCCTGGAGGAGATGCTGGCGACCGTGGAACACGGCATCTACGCCAAGAAGATGGGGGGCGGCTCGGTGCAGCCGGGCACGGGCGAGTTCAACTTCAACGTGCAGGAGGCCTACCTCATCGAGCACGGCAAGATAACCCGGCCCCTCAAGTCGGCGACCCTGATCGGCACAGGCCCGCAGGTGCTGAAAGAGATCTCCATGGTGGGACGCAATCTGGCGCTGGCCGCCGGCATGTGCGGCTCCATCTCGGGCTCTGTGCCCACCTCGGTGGGCCAACCGGCCCTCAAAGTGGACAACATTCTGGTGGGAGGGAACGCCTGATGAGCCAGCTCGACATGAACCAACTGCTTGCACGCCTGCTGGACAAGGTCGCCGATTTGGGCGCCGAGGCGGACGTCATCGCCAACCAGGAGAAAGCCTTCTCCCTCAAGGCCGACAAGGGCGAGCTCGGCGAATACAAGGTCACCAGCAGCCAGCAGATAGGCATTCGCCTCATCAAGGAGGGCCGGGTCGGCATCGCCTATTCCGAGTCCCTCGATGAGCCGGCGCTGGATGCCATGGTGCAGGATGCGCTGGATGCCAGCCGCTTCGCCAAGGTGGACCCGGATCAGCGCATCACAGTGCAGCAGAGCCGGCTCACCACCGACTGCGCCGAGATACACCAGGCCGACACCACGGCGGTGGAAGAGAAGATCGCCCTGGCCCTGCGCCTCGAATCGGACATGCTGGCCCTGCCGGATGTGACCGGCGCCCCCTACAACGGCTTCTTCGAAGGGGAGAGCCGCCTCTGGCTCGCCAACAGCCAGGGCTCGTTCTGCGAACATCAGGAATTCAGCGTCGGTTGCCACAGCTCCGCCCTCATCGAGCGGGAGGGGCGCCAGTCCATGCACTACCAGGGACAATACGCACGGCGCTTCGACGAGCTGGAGAGCCAGCCCCTCATCCGGCAGATCCACGCCGTGGCCGACGGCCTGCTGATGGGTGAGGCGGTGCCAAGCGGTCGCTACAGCGTGATCTTCAGCACCAACTGCTTTGCCAGCCTGTTTGGCTGCTTCCAGGGGGCGCTGTCGGGCAAGTGGGCCCAGCAGGGGATCAACCCCTGGCGCGGCAAATTGGGGCAAAGCGTGGCCTCCCGCTGGCTCACCCTGGAGAGCCGGGCCTATATGCCGGGGGGCATGAACATCAAGGCGTTCGATGGCGAGGGTGCCGCCACCTCGGATCTGCTGCTCATTGGCGAAGGGGAGCTGAAGACCCTGCTGCACAACAGCGCCACCGCCCGCCATTTTGGGGTGACGAGCAATGGCTCGGCGGCCCGCAGTGCCCGCAGCGCCCTGGATGTGACCGCCCGCCACCTGGTGTTTGGCACAGGCCCTCACAGCGAGGGCGAGGTGCAGAGCGGCGACTATCTGGAGCTGCTCAAGCTGGACGGCCTGCACTCCGGTGCCGATGCGGTGAGCGGCGACTTCTCGTTTGGCGCGTCAGGGTTCCTGTGCCGGGACGGTGTACGCGTCCAGCCGGTGCGCGGCATCACGGTCGCGGGCAACTTCTACCGTCTGCTCGGGGAGCTGGAAGCGGTCGGCAACCTGCTGCACCACAACGATGGCAAGGGCTTTTATGCCCCCCTCATCCGTTTCGGTGGCTTGAATGTCGCAGGCAAGTGACTGTATCTAGCGGGAAAATCGGTTATCTTCCCCATCCAAAAGCGGCGCCATCAGGTGCCGCTTTTTCATTGATGGCATCTCTCATCCCCCACTCCTAACCTCTAAGAACCAGTCCAAGACCTGTCGCGAGACCGTCAGCAAGGTAAAGAGCAGCGCATGAGCCTTGATCACGGTCTCGCAGCAAGATCGCAGATTGATTCCAAGAGCCGCCGGTCGCATCGGCCGGAACATGCTGGAGAATACGAAGATGGACAACACCCTGGTCTGGGCCGACATTCCGACACGGGATCTGGATCGCGCCATGGACTTCTACTCGGCCCTGCTCGATGTGCAGGTCACCCCCATACAGGAGGAGGAGATGCGCTTTGCCATGCTGCGCTACGATGGCAGCAACGCGGCGGCCTGTCTCGGCCCCATGGACAAATACCACCAGCCCGGTGGCGCCGGTCCCCTCATCTATCTCTCTCTGGGTGACAGGCTGCAGGAGGCCGAGCAGCTGGTTCCCCGGCTCGGCGGGCGCGTGCTCGAACCCCTGCATTCCATCGGCAGCGGCCACGGCTCCCGGGTCATCATCGAGGATACCGAAGGCAACTGGCTGGCCCTCTATGCCCCGCCCGCCCCTTGAGCCGCATAAACAATAACGGCGACCCTGGGGTCGCCGTTATTGTTACCTGACACCAATCAGAAGCGATCAGGCTTCGGGATTGAGGCGGGTCGGCATGCCGGTACGCTGTTCCAGCACCTGCTTGACCACGTTGGAGTCGCTGTCCATGTGCGCGATGAAGCGGGTGGTGGCCGGGGTCATGGGGAGCGGCACCGAGGCGGTGGAGTTGAACTCCTCCTCGGTGCGCGACAGCGGCTCGTGCACTTCCATGTAACGACCGCCATCCGGCTCGACCGTGGTCTTGACCGGCTGGTTGACGAACTGGACGCGGGTACCGACCGGCACGTTGTCGAACAGGTACTTGATGTCATCGGCGCGCAGACGCACACAGCCGCTGCTCACCCGCAGACCGATGCCGAAGGTGGCGTTGGTGCCGTGGATGGCGTACAGGTTGCCGATGTAGAGGGCGTGCAGGCCCATGGGGTTGTCCGGACCAGCCGGCCAGACCGCAGGCAGTATCTTGCCCTGGGCGGCGTAGCGGCGACGGATGTTCTCGGTCGGAGTCCAGGTCGGGTTGGCGCGCTTGCGCTCCACCTTGGTGATCCAGTTCTCCGGGGTGTTGACCCCCAGCTGGCCGATGCCGATGGGCAATACCTGCACCACGTTCTTGCCTTTCGGGTAGTAGTAGAGACGCATCTCGGCCACGTTGATGACGATCCCCTCGCGCGGCGCATTCGGCAGGATCAGCTGATGCGGAATGGTCAGCTTGCTGCCCGGCGTCGGCAGATAGGGGTCGACGCCCGGGTTCGCTTCCATGATGTTGGTCAGGCCCAGCTGGAAGTCGGCGGCGATCTGCTCCAGCGGACGGTTGTCCGCGGGCACCACGTATTCCTGGTTCTCACCGATCAGACGGCTGTTGGCGGCCGGCAGCGCGTATTCAACGGCGGCGGCCTGCTGGCTGACCAGGGTCAGAGTGCAAAAAAGGGCCGAAGCGGCAATGCGAAGGGGATTCATAAAATTCCTGTATGGTTTCCTGTACCTGTTGGCCTGAAGCCGGTTCATCCTCGGTCTGTCCCTTGTCACGAGTCACGCTCGCCCGAGGCCAATACCGAGCGCGCATTCTTTCCCGAGTCGGACAAAATTTCAACTTGAAGAGGGGGCTTTTTCACGGAAAAGATCCATTCTCCCCCCAACAATCGACCGTATCGGGTGCCTGTTACCCTAACATCGCCAATCTGAGCACAAAATGAACATGCATCCGGCCCGCCACCCTAGCGCCAAATTGCATGATGGCGCCGTCACGAGTACAATCTCGCACCCCTTTTATCAGGAGTATCGAGTCATCTCGTGCTCTGGGTGTACCTCATCGGGTGGCCGTGCGTCTAGTACGGTCGCACCATGCCGATGACCCTATACGGCGCCATCAGGTGGCGCCGTCCTGATTTGCAATCAGACAGAAAGAGTCCAACATGTTCAGACCAGAATTGCTCTCCCCCGCCGGGACCCTCAAGAATATGCGTTACGCCTATGCCTATGGCGCCGACGCCGTCTATGCGGGCCAGCCGCGCTACAGCCTGCGGGTGCGCAACAACGAATTCGATCACGAGAATCTGCAGCTCGGCATCAACGAGGCCCATGCCCTGGGCAAGCAGTTCTATGTGGTGGCCAACATCCAGCCCCACAACTCCAAGCTCAAGACCTTCATCCGCGACATGCGCCCCGTGGTGGACATGAAGCCGGATGCGCTGATCATGTCAGACCCCGGTCTCATCATGATGATGCGCGAAGCCTTCCCGGACATGCCCATTCACCTCTCGGTACAGGCCAACGCGGTCAACTGGGCCACGGTGAAGTTCTGGCATCAGATGGGCCTGACCCGCGCCATCCTGTCGCGCGAACTGTCGCTCGACGAGATCGAAGAGATCCGCATGCAGGTGCCCGAGATGGAGCTGGAAGTCTTCGTCCACGGCGCTCTGTGCATGGCCTACTCGGGCCGCTGCCTGCTCTCCGGCTACATCAACAAGCGTGACCCCAACCAGGGCACCTGCACCAACTCCTGCCGCTGGGAGTACAAGGTGCACGAGGGCAAGGAAGACGACGTGGGCCAGATAGTCCACCGTCAGGAGCCCATCGCCGTGCGCCCGGACAACACCCTGGGCCTCGGCAAGCCGAGCGATGCCCTGGTGCTGCTGGAAGAGTCCAACCGCCCCGGCGAGTACATGACGGCGTTCGAGGACGAGCACGGCACCTACATCATGAACTCCAAGGATCTGCGCGCCGTCGAGCACGTGGAGCGTCTGACCAAGATGGGCGTGCATTCGCTGAAAATCGAAGGCCGCACCAAATCCTTCTACTACTGCGCCCGTACCGCCCAGGTCTATCGCAAGGCCATCGACGATGCGGTCGCCGGTCGTCCGTTCGATCCGACCCTGATGGGCACCCTCGAGAACCTGGCCCACCGTGGCTACACCGAGGGCTTCCTGCGCCGTCACAACCACAGCGAGTACCAGAACTACGACTACGGCTACTCCGTTTCCGACACCCAGCAGTTCGTCGGCGAGATCACCGGTCGCCAGGGCGACATGGTGGAAGTGGAAGTGAAGAACAAGTTCCTGGTGGGCAACAGCCTGGAGCTGATGACGCCCCAGGGCAACGTCAGCTTCAACCTGGAGCAGATGCAGAACCGCAAGGGCGAGCTTATCGACACCGCGCCGGGCAACGGCCACGTGGTCTATGTGCCCGTCCCCAAGGAGATCGACGTCAACTACGGCATACTGCTGCGCAACCTGGGCGATCGTCAGGACACCCGTCAGCCCCACTCGGCGGCCTGAGATGGCGCTGCTCATCACCGACAAGTGCATCAACTGTGACATGTGCGATCCCGAGTGTCCGAACCAGGCCATCAGCCTGGGGGAGAAGATCTACGAGATAGATCCGGATCGCTGCACCGAGTGCGTCGGCCACTATGAGAAGCCCACCTGCATCAGCGTCTGTCCTATCGACTGCATCATCTGGGATCCCGCTCATGTGGAGACCGAAGAGCAGCTGATGGACAAGTTTGTGCTGATGCACAGGCAGTAAAATGTGCATCGGCGTCTGCACCTTGTGGACTGTATCCTCCGGGATCCCGCTCACGTGGAGACCGAAGAAGAGCTGATGGACCAGTTTGTGCTGATGCACCGGCAGTAGTGCCGGACCTGCGGGCCATCCAGAAATAGAAAAAGCCGGGCATGCCCGGCTTTTTCTATTGCGCTACAGCCCACTCAGGGCTTGACCAGCTTCTGCAGCGCCTCAAGCTCGCGCTGGGCCTCCAGCAGCTCGGCCTGGGATGCCTCCAGCTTGGCCTGCTTCTTGGCGATCTTGTCCGGCTTGCCCGAGACCCGGGCGCTCTGCAGATCCGCCAGACGCTCCTCCACCTCTTGCTTCTGCTTGGCCACCTTTCGCTGCTGCTCCTCGAGGAGCCCGGCATCGGTGCAATGGGTCTCGATGTTACGCAGGGCCTGCTCCAGACCCGCCACCTGCTGCGCGTTATCGTGCGCCCGGGCGAAGCTCAACTGCTCGGTCACTGCCTGATGCCTGGCCTTGCAGCCGACGTTTTCACTGCCATAGGCCTGTCCGGCCAACAGCAATAATCCTATTCCGGCGATCTTCCACATAACGACCTCTTTGCTCTGTCATACTGGATGGCCGCCTATGAAACCTGACTCATACCCCGAGGTCAAGGCACAGGGAAAGGGCTACGACAGAGTTTGCACTGGGTCATGCCGCCGCCATGCCGGCGACGCTACAATGCCCCTTTCAACCCGGAGAGTCCCATGAAGCAACAGATCGTCATCATCGCCAACGGTGCCCCCTATGGCAGCGAAACCCTGTTCAATGCCCTGCGCCTGGGGATAGCCCTCAACGAGCAGGAAGACATCGACCTGAAACTCTTCCTGATGTCAGACGCGGTCAGCGCCGCCCTGGCGGGCCAATCCCCCGCCGAGGGTTACAACCTGCGCCAGATGCTGGAGATCCTGCTGGCACAGGGCACCCGGATCCGGCTGTGCAAGAGCTGCACGGACGCGCGGGGCATCACGGCCCTTCCCCTCATCGAGGGTATAGAGGTAGGCACCCTGCCCCTGCTGGCCCAGTGGACACTGGCGGCCGACAAGGTGCTGACCTTCTAGGGATCAGGGCTCGGCCCGGACCAGCGCAGGGCGTGAGGTCCGGGTACTCAGGCCATAGAGCATCAGGATCGCCAGGCAGAGCAGCGCCATGCAGCCATAGAGCCAGCTGCCCCCCCAGTTGGCCAGGATCCAGCCCCCCAGCAGGGCACCGATGGCAATCCCGAGCCCGGACATGGAAGCCGCCCCGAAGTAACTGCCCTTGAGGTGCTCCGGCGCCATCTGATCGACCAGCACATTGAGCAGCGGGAACAGGATGCACTCGCCGATGCTGAGCAGGATCACCGCCACTATCCAGTGCCACCAGATAGCGGTATCCCCGAGCGCGAACTGCAGCTGGGCGCTGAGGAAGAAGGCGACCCCGAGCTGCAGTCGGCGCTTGATAGACCAGTTGGCGGTCAGGTGCAGCAGCGGGAACTGCAGGATCACTATGGTCAGCGCATTGGTGCTCACCAGCCAGCCGATGAGGCGCTCCACTTCCGGGGTCCCCGCCCGGGTCAGGTACTGGATGAGCGGTGACTCGAACTGGGCATAGACCAGCATCAGCAACATGTTGGCCATCGTCAGCAGCAGGAAGCCCCTGTCCTGCCAGAGCACCCGCAGCACGGCGCGCATGCCCGGGCCGGTGGCATGGCTTGGCTGACAGGCGGCCAGTCGAAAACCGACGAAGAAGATGAAGCCGAGCAGCAGATAGCTGGCACTGAGCAGCAGGAAAGTCTCCTGCCGTGCGCTCAGGCCGTAGCTGACCCCGAGCAGGGGACCTATGGCCGCCCCCAGGTTGAGCAGAAAGTAACGCAGGTGCAGCGCCAGCTCGCGGGCCTTGGGCTCGGCCAGGCTGTCGGCCATCAACGCCTTGCCAGGGGAATCGATGAGCCCGTAGGAGAGCCCGCTGCCGATCACCCCGAGAGCCAGCCAGATCACCTGATGGGAGAGGCCGAGCAAGGCGACGCTCAGGGCGGACACTAGGCAGCCGAACAGCAGTATGTTGCGCCGCCCCCACTTGTCCGACAGCCAGCCGCCATAGAAGCTGACTAGAGTGGAGAGGGCCGCCGTGGCCCCCAGGATGAGGCCGATCAGGGTCGCCGACAGCCCGTAGTCGTGATAGAGCAGGATGGAGAGAAAGGGCCAGACCATGAAGAAGGTGGTGCGCACCATGAAGGTGCCCAGGATGACGATCCAGACTAACGGGGGAAACTGCCTGAGATAGGCCCATGACATGCTGCACTTCCTTTTGACAACGTGACGGCGAGTCGTCCCTTATAGCAACTGGCGCCAAAAGGAACAAGGCATCTTCTCTCTGGTCTTCACAGGCAGACAGGCACAAAAAAGCCGACCCTGAGGTCGGCTCTTCACAGTACGGGTGCCTTATTCGGCAGCCGGCTCTTCAGCAACGGCCACGTCGGCAACCGGGGCGACGGCTTCGGTCGGTGCATTCGCTTCCTTGATGGAGAGACGCACGCGGCCCTGACGGTCCACTTCCAGTACCTTCACCTTCACCACATCGCCGATCTTCAGGAAGTCGGCCACGTTCTGCACGCGGGCATCGGTGATCTGGGAGATGTGCACCAGACCGTCTTTACCCGGCAGTATGTTGACGAAAGCGCCGAAATCGGCCAGACGCACAACCTTGCCTTCATAGATGCGGTTCACTTCGATCTCGGCGGTGATGGCCTCGATGCGACGGATGGCTTCCATGGCGGCTTCGTTGGCAACGGCAGAGATGCGGACGGTGCCGTCATCATCCAGCTCGATGTTGGTGCCGGTCTCTTCGGTCAGGGCACGGATCACGGAACCGCCCTTGCCGATGACATCCTTGATCTTCTCGGGATTGATCTTGATGGTGTGGATGCGCGGGGCGAAATCGGAGATTTCGGCACGGGGAGCCTGGATGGCTTCGTCCATGACCTTCAGGATGTGCAGGCGAGCGCCACGAGCTTGCTTGAGGGCAATCTCCATGATCTCTTTGGTGATGCCTTCGATCTTGATGTCCATCTGCAGCGCGGTGATACCCTGGGTAGTACCGGCCACCTTGAAGTCCATGTCGCCCAGGTGATCTTCGTCACCCAGGATGTCGGACAGCACCACGAAACCTTCTTCTTCCTTCACCAGACCCATGGCGATACCGGCAACGGAGGCCTTGATCGGCACACCCGCGTCCATCAGCGCCAGGGAGGAACCACAGACGGAGGCCATGGAGGAGGAACCGTTGGATTCGGTGATTTCAGAGACCACGCGCACCACGTACGGGAACTCGGCGGCGCTCGGCATCACGGCAGCAACGCCGCGTTTGGCCAGACGACCGTGACCGATTTCACGACGCTTGGGGCTGCCCATCATGCCTGTCTCGCCGACGCAGTAGGGCGGGAAGTTGTAGTGCAGCATGAAGCGGTCGGCACGGTGGCCAGACAGCTCGTCGATGTTCTGGGCGTCACGCTCGGTACCCAGGGTCGCAACCACGATGGCCTGAGTCTCGCCACGGGTGAACAGGGCAGAGCCGTGGGCACGGGGCAGGATGCCGGTGCCGACGGACAGGGCGCGGATCATCTCCGGATCGCGACCATCGATGCGCGGCTCGCCACGGACCACACGGCCACGGACGATACGGCTTTCCAGGCTGTGGAACTCTTCGCCGATCTTCTTGGCATCTTCTTCCACGCCGGAGGCGATGACCTGCTCGACCACGCGCGCCTTGATGGCACCGATGGCGGCATAACGCACGGCCTTCTCGGTGATGCGGTAGGCTTCACCCAGTTCGGCGGTGGCCAGCTCGGCAACCTTGGCTTTCAGCGCTTCGTTGACGGCAGGCGGGGTCCAGTCCCAGGGCTGGGTACCCACGTCGGCGGCAAACTCGTTGATAGCGTTGATCACCACCTGCATCTGCTCGTGGCCATAGACCACGGCGCCCAGCATCACCTCTTCGGACAGGATGGCCGCTTCGGATTCCACCATCAGCACGGCGTTGGCGGTACCGGCAACCACCAGGTCCAGATCGCTCTGGGGCAGTTCGGTGGTGGTCGGGTTCAGCACGTACTGACCGTTCATGTAACCCACGCGGGCAGCAGCAATCGGGCCGCCGAACGGGATACCGGAGATGGCCAGGGCAGCAGAGGCACCGATCATGGCAACGATGTCGGGGGACACGGCCGGGTTCACGGACATGACGGTGGCAACCACCTGAACCTCATTGAGGAAGCCTTCCGGGAACAGCGGACGAATAGGACGGTCGATCAGGCGGGAGATGAGGGTCTCACCTTCGCTCGGACGGCCTTCACGACGGAAGAAACCACCCGGGATACGACCAGCAGCATAGGTACGCTCCTGGTAGTTGACGGTCAGCGGGAAGAAATCACGGCCGTGATCGGCCTCTTTCTTGCCGACGACGGTCACAAATACGCAGGTATCGTCCATGCTGACCATGACGGCCGCAGTGGCTTGACGGGCCATCACACCGGTTTCCAGGGTGACGGTGTGTTGACCGTACTGGAATGACTTTACAATAGGATTCACGTGAATTTCCTTTTTACAATTTGGCGCTTTAAATTCGCGTGCAAGTATACTTGATTCGCATCAAAAGGTAAGCGGTGGCACGCATTCTGTGAGGCAGGCAACGGTTTGTCGCGCGATAAAAATGATCCATAAAAAAGGGGAACCTCACGGTTCCCCTTTTTCGCGAAATCTGATGGTCGATTAACGACGCAGACCCAGCTTGGCGATCAGAGCAGCGTAACGCTGAACGTCTTTACGCTTCAGGTAGTCCAGCAGCTTACGACGCTGGGAAACCATGCGCAGCAGACCGCGACGACCGTGGTGATCCTTGGCGTGCTCCTTGAAGTGACCTTGCAGATGGTTGATCTGGGCAGTCAGCAGGGCAACCTGCACTTCGGGGGAACCGGTGTCGTTGGCGCAACGAGCGTTGTCAGCAACGATGGAAGCTTTGATCTCAGCATTTAGAGACATGGTATTACTCCAGTAGAGTGTTTAAAGGTTCACAGCCAATCTCTAATTCAGCCGTGAAATGAGGGCGGTATCATAATCGCAGCCGCCCCTTTTCGCAACGATAAAGAGGAGCGAGCTGCATGCGCCCTGGCCGGTGAGCCAGGGCGATACCGCCAGAGGATCACTCCTCGTCGCGATCGTCGTGATAACGCACCAGCCGCTTGGGGGCGACCCGTCCTTCGTCGTCGATCTCGCCGACGCCGATGAACTCGCGCTCAGGGCCCACCGTCATGCGGACCTGGCCGCTGTGCGGCGCACCCGCCACCTGCACGGCCTGGCCCTGGTTCACATAGGCGGCCACGGCCGTCAGCATGTTCACCTCGGGCAGGGACGCCACTGCGGTATCCATCGGCAGCAGCAGGGGATCCAGCTGCTCCCGTGGCGGAATGCTCTCGGCCTTGGCCTGCTCGAAGATGCACTCGAGCTGCTCCAGGGTCAGCATCCGATCATAGGGATAGCTGGCCACCTGGGTGCGACGCAGCTGGGTGACGTGGGCGCCACAGCCCAGCACTTCGCCAAGATCGTCCACCAGGGAGCGGATGTAGGTGCCCTTGCTGCAGTGCACCTCGAGGCGCACCTCATCCCCTTCGAAACTCAGCAGTTTGAGCTCGAATACGGTGATGGGACGGGCTTCCCGCTCGATCTCTATGCCTTCGCGGGCGTACTCGTAGAGCGGACGACCGTTGTGCTTGAGGGCGGAGTACATGGACGGCACCTGCATGATGGGGCCGCGGAACTGGTCCAGCGCCTCGATCAGGGTACCCACGGCCACGTTCACCGGACGGGTGGAGACCACCTCGCCGTCGGAGTCGCTGGTGTTGGTGCGCTCGCCCAGCTTGGCGGTCACCTCATAGCGCTTGTCCGCCTCCAGCAGATACTGGGAGAACTTGGTGGCCTCGCCCAGGCAGATAGGCAACATGCCGGTCGCCAGGGGATCCAGGGCGCCGGTGTGGCCGGCCTTGGCCGCGTTGTAGATCCGCTTGACCTTCTGCAACACATCGTTGGAAGTCAGACCGGTCGGCTTGTCCAGCAGCAGGATACCGTGTACGTCACGGCCCTTGAAACGACGTCTTCGAGACATCTCAGGCTTTGTCCTCAGTAGTATCATCCGGTGCGGCTTCGTCTTCTTCACGACCGGCTTCGGTCATGCGACGCTTGTCTTCACGCACAGTGTTGGTCACCAGGTTGGAGAGGCGCATCCCCTCGACCAGGGTCTGGTCGTAGTAGAAGCGCAGCTCCGGCACCACCCGCAGACGCATGGCGCTGCCAAGCAGGCTGCGAATGTAACCGGCTGCCTCGGTCAGGCCCTTGAGCCCTTCCGCGATGCGCTCGGCGTCATTCTCCAGCTGCAGGAAGGTGACGTAAATCTTGGCATAGTTGAGGTCCTTGGACACTTCCACGTCGGAGACGGTCACCATGCCGATGCGCGGGTCTTTCACCTCGCGCTGCAGGATCAGCGCGATTTCACGCTGGATCTGCTGCCCGACCCGACGGGTCCGGCTGAATTCTCTGGCCATATTCTATCCTGCGATAAAAGGGGGCCGCAGCCCCCTATTTGTTCTAACGCTCGGCTTACAGAGTCCGCTGAATTTCAATGGTCTCGTAAACTTCGATCTGGTCGCCTTCACGCACATCGTTGTAGTTCTTGACCGCGATACCACACTCGTAACCGTTGCGGACCTCGTTGACGTCATCCTTGAAGCGACGCAGGGATTCCAGCTCGCCTTCATAGATAACCACGTTGTCACGCAGAACGCGAATACGGTTGGAACGCTTGACCACACCTTCGGTGACCATACAGCCGGCAACGGCGCCGAACTTCGGTGACTTGAAGACGCTACGGACTTCAGCCAGACCGATGATCTCCTGACGATACTCAGGGGCCAGCTTGCCGCTCATGGCCTGCTTCACTTCGTCGATCAGGTCATAGATGACGGAGTAGTAACGCAGATCCAGGCTCTCGGATTCGATGACCTTGCGCGCAGAAGCGTCGGCACGGACGTTGAAGCCCACCAGGATGGCGCTGGAAGCAGCCGCCAGGGTAGCGTCGGTTTCGGTGATACCACCGACCCCGGAACCCACGATCTTGACCTTGACTTCGTCGGTGGAGAGCTTGACCAGCGCATCGCAGATCGCTTCCACAGAACCCTGTACGTCGGCCTTGATCACCACGTTCACTTCGGACACTTCGCCCTCGGTCATGTTGGCGAACATGTTTTCCAGCTTGGCCTTCTGCTGGCGAGCCAGCTTGACTTCGCGGAACTTGCCCTGACGATAGAGAGCCACTTCACGGGCCTTCTTCTCGTCACGCACGACGGTGGCTTCGTCACCGGCAGAGGGAACACCGGACAGACCCAGGATTTCCACCGGCAGGGACGGACCCGCTTCCTTGATCTCGCGACCCAGTTCGTCACGCATGGCGCGAACACGGCCGTATTCGAGACCACAGAGCACGATGTCACCCTGACGCAGGGTACCTTCTTGTACCAGTACGGTGGCAACCGGGCCACGACCCTTGTCCAGGAAGGATTCGATCACGACGCCGTTGGCCATGCCATCGACGACCGCTTTCAGCTCCAGCACTTCGGACTGGATCAGGATGGCTTCCAGCAGCTCGTCGATGCCTTCGCCGGATTTGGCGGAGACGTGGACGAACTGGCAATCGCCACCCCAGTCTTCGGACATGACGTTGTAACGGGCCAGCTCGGTCTTGACGCGATCCGGATCCGCTTCAGGCTTGTCGATCTTGTTGACCGCCACCACCAGGGGCACTTCTGCCGCCTTGGCGTGCTGGATGGCTTCGATGGTCTGCGGCATGACGCCGTCATCGGCAGCAACCACCAGAACCACGATATCGGTCGCCTTGGCACCACGAGCACGCATGGAGGTAAACGCGGCGTGACCCGGGGTATCCAGGAAGGTGATCATGCCACTGTCGGTCTCGACGTGGTAGGCACCGATATGCTGGGTGATGCCACCGGCTTCGCCTGCGGCGACCTTGGCTTTACGGATGTAGTCCAGCAGCGAGGTCTTGCCGTGGTCGACGTGACCCATGATGGTCACGACAGGGGCACGCGGCTTGGCTTCGGAGGTCTCGTCACGATCGGACAGTACCGCCTCTTCCAGCTCGTTCTCACGGCGCAGCACCACCTTGTGACCCATCTCCTCGGCGACCAGCTGAGCGGTCTCCTGATCGATCACCTGGTTGATGGTGGCCATGGCACCCATCTTCATCATTACCTTGATGACTTCGACGCCCTTGACGGCCATCTTGTTGGCCAGCTCGGCCACGGTGATGGTCTCGCCGATGACGACGTCACGGTTCACCACGGCAGCCGGCTTGTTGAAGCCGTGCTTCATGGCGTTCGGCATGGCCATCTTGCCACGCTTGCCCTTGCGGGCGCGGGGGTTGCGGGAGTCACGGTCGTCTTCGCGGCGAGTGGCCTTTTTCGGGGCCTTGGCAGCGGCAGCCGTGCGACGGCTGGTCTCTTCCTTACGATCCAACTCATCTTCGGCCGCTTGCGCGTGCTTGTTGGTGGTCAGATGGTAATCGCTGCTCTCTTTGGCGCGAGCGGCCTCTTCCTCGGCCCAACGGGCCGCATTCTGTTCCGCCATGACACGAGCCTCTTCGGCTTTCTTCGCGGCGAGTTCTTCAGCTTTTTGCAAAGCTGTCTGTTCCTGTTGGCGCTTCAGTTCTTCTGCTTCGCGCTTGGCCATCTTTTCTGCCTCTTGCTGAGCTGTGCTAGCGGCTACTTTGGCGGGCTGTGGAGCCTGTCGAGCCTTTGATTGTGCCTCGATCCGCGCCTTTTCCTCAGCTTCACGACGAGCCTGCTCAGCCTCACGGCGAGCCTTCTCTTCAGCGTCGAGACGGGCCTTGTTTTCGGCCTCGTGACGAGCTTTTTCTTCTGCTTCCAAACGCGCTTTTTCCTCGGCTTCCGCCTGACGCTGTTCATCTTCCAGCGCCGAGCGTTTTACATAGGTGCGAGTTTTGCGCACTTCAACCTGCACTTCCTTGTTCTTGCCGCCAGTCCCTTGAACACTCAGGGTGCTCTTGGTCTTGCGCTGCAAAGTCATGCGGGCTGGTGCGGTGATCTCGTCACCTCCATGCTGTTTTTTCAAGTGAGCCAGCAGAGTCTGTTTCTCAGACTCGCTGACGAGGTCGTCGGCCTTGCTCTTGCTGATACCGGCATCGACAAACTGCTGGAGAAGACGATCAACCGGCGTGTCGATGTCAGTGGCAAGTTGTTTGACTGATACTTCTGCCATTCATTTTCCTCCGTTTGACCTTATTCAGACTGCTCTTCTCCGAACCAACAGATATTGCGAGCAGCCATAATCAGCTCACCGGCTTTCTCAGCGGTCAGCTCTTCAATGTCGGCAAGGTCGTCGATACCTTGCTCTGCCAAATCTTCCAGGGTGCCGACGCCGCGAGCGGCCAGGGCATACGCCATGTCACGGCCAAGGCCGTTGAGATTGAGCAGTTCTTCGGAAGGCTCTACGCCGTCGAAGGATTCTTCTTTGGCCAGGGCCTTGGTGGTCAGGACATCCTTGGCACGCTTGCGCAGCTCTTCCACCATGTCTTCGTCCAGACCGTCGATGGCCAGCAGCTCATTGACGGGCACGAAGGCGATCTCTTCCAGGGTGGAGAAACCTTCTTCCATCAGCAGACCGGCGAAATCGTCGTCGATGTCCAGCGCTGTGGTGAACAGGGTCAGGATGCGATCGTTCTCGGCCTGGTGCTTGGCACGCATGTCCTCGACGGTCATGACGTTCAGCTCCCAACCGGTCAGCTGGGAGGCCAGACGTACGTTCTGACCGTTGCGACCGATGGCCTGGGCCAGGTTGGCGGCTTCCACGGCGATGTCCATGGTGTGGTTGTCTTCATCAACGATGATGGAGGCCACATCGGCAGGCGCCATGGCATTGATCACGTATTGGGCCGGGTTGTCATCGTACAGGACGATGTCGGCACGCTCACCGCTCAGCTCGGCGGAGACCGCCTGAACGCGGGCGCCGCGCATGCCGATACAGGCACCGATCGGGTCGATACGACGATCGTTGGTCTTCACCGCGATCTTCGCGCGGGAACCCGGATCACGGGCAGCGCCCATGATCTCGATCATCTCTTCGCCGATCTCCGGCACTTCGATGCGGAACAGCTCTTTCAGGAAGTCCGGGCTGGAGCGGCTGACGAACAGCTGGGAACCACGGGCTTCCGGACGGACTGCATACAGCAGGCCACGGATGCGGTCACCGGGACGGAAGGTCTCACGGGGCAGCATGTCGTCGCGGAAGATCACGGCCTCGGCATTGCTGCCCAGATCCAGGATCACGTTGTCGCGGTTGCTCTTCTTGACCACGCCGCTGATGATGGTGCCTTCCTTGTCCTTGAACTGGTCAACGACTTGGGAACGCTCGGCCTCGCGCACTTTCTGCACGATAACCTGCTTGGCGGTCTGGGTGGTGATGCGGTCGAAGGTGACAGAGTCAATCTGGTCTTCAACATAGTCGCCGATCTGGATATCCGGCTGCTCGATCTGAGCGGCTTCGAGGGTGATTTCCCCGTACGGGTTCTCCATGGAAGCCTGATCGGCCACCACGACCCAACGGCGATAGGTGTCGTAGTCACCGGTCTTGCGATCGATCTCGACCCGAACTTCAATCTCGCCTTCGTATTTTTTCTTGGTCGCAGTCGCCAGCGCAGTCTCCAGAGCCTGGAAAATCTTCTCGCGGGGGACAGCCTTCTCGTTGGACACAGCGTCAACGACCAGCAAAATCTCTTTATTCATATCCGATAGCCTCGTTAACCAAAGTTCGGCACTATGTTCGCTTTTTGGATATTGGTGAAAGCCAACACCTCGTCCTTACCATCTACTGTCAGGGTGATCATGTCCCCCTGCACAGCTTTGATTACGCCTTTGAACTTGCGGCGGTTGTTTGTTGCCATCCGAAGCGAAACCGCCGCCTCCTGGCCAACGTATTTTTCGAACTGGGCAACCTTGAACAGCGGACGATCCAGGCCCGGGGAGGACACCTCGAGGTAATACTCCTCGGTGATGGGATCTTCGACGTCCATGATGGCGCCAACCTGGCGGCTCACCTCGGCACAGTCTTCCACCGTCACGCCTTGCTCCGAGTCGATGAAGACGCGCAAGGTCGAGTGCTTACCCGCACGGATAAACTCGACACCCCAAAGTTCAAAACCCAAGGCAACGACCGGAGCCTCGAGCAGATCGGTCAAACGTTGTTCCAACGTAGCCAAAGTCACCCTCCGAAAAACAAAAAAAGGGCATATAGCCCAGATAGAGATCGATTCAGAGTAAATCGCACATAACAAAAAGCCCCGATGTCAAATCGGGGCTTGGCGCTTTACCCTGATTGTCGCCTCGCAGCGACCGCCTTCCTGAGCGTAGGAAATGCGTGAAATTTGGTTGCGGGGGCCGGATTTGAACCGACGACCTTCGGGTTATGAGCCCGACGAGCTACCATGCTGCTCCACCCCGCGTCCGAAATCGTGCGAGATTATAGCCACTTCATTCTCATCACACAAGACTGACTGGCTATAACTTCCCGGTTACCCGGGTTCACTGCTTAATTGGTGCCGTGGGCGGGACTCGAACCCGCACACCCTAGAGCACTACCCCCTCAAGATAGCGTGTCTACCAATTCCACCACCACGGCAAAAACTCTTTACTCGGGAACGTCAGTGTCTTTCTTCACTGGCGCTTTGGTCTGCTCAACTTGCTGAGTCTGTTGCAGATTTTCCCATTCGCTACCCTGTTTTACCTTGTTGCTTGACATTGAGCCAAGCACCAGGCTGATCAAAAAGAACAGAGTGGCCAAAATTGCAGTTGTGCGGGTCAGGAAACTGCCTGAACCACCGGAGCCGAATACGGTATTCGATGCCCCTGCGCCGAAGGAGGCGCCCATATCAGCCCCTTTACCTTGCTGAATCATCACCAGACCGATCAGAGCCAGTGACACCAGCAGATAAACGACTAAAAGAATCTCGTACATTTAACTTGCACCCTTTGCCGCTTCAACAATTCCTAAAAACGCATCGCTGTCGAGGCTTGCTCCACCTATCAGTCCGCCATCAATGTCGGGCTGGGCAAACAAATCTCTCGCGTTGGTCGGCGTCACGCTCCCACCATAGATGATTCTGACTTTCTCACCTATTACCGGAGTATCCTCCGCCAAGCGACCACGTATAAAGGAATGAACCTCTTGTGCCTGCTCGGGTGTGGCGCATTTACCTGTACCTACAGCCCAAATCGGCTCGTAGGCGATGATAGCATTATCGAAAGCCATCGCGCCATTTTTCTCTATGACGATATCCAGCTCTTCGGCGATCACCTCGAAGGTTCTTCTCGCCTGTCTCGCCGCACCTGACTCCCCCAGACAAAGGATGGGAATCAAACCTGCCGCTCTGACTGCCGCAAACTTCTCTGCGACGATAAAGCTGGTCTCACCAAAGAGACGCCTGCGCTCGGAGTGACCGACCAGTACGTATCGGCACCCTGCCTCGACCAGCATCTCACACGAGACTTCACCCGTATAAGCGCCCAGCCTGTGCTGGCTCACATTCTGAGCCCCCAACCTTATCACCTTCTGCTCATCGAGCAGTCGTGCGGTAAAGTCGAGATGCACATGGGAAGGACAGAGAACAACATCTACATCATCACCAACACCCTTCAGGCATTGACTCGTAAACTGCTCTAACTGCGACCTACTACCGTGTAACTTCCAGTTGGCGGCTACAAACGGCTTGCGATGTCCCATCGGCAACTCCCTTGCGAAAGCGGGGCTGATAATATCCAGAGGATGATCAGCTGACAAGTGCTATTTTCAAATTTTCGAATCGTTTGAACAAGATACAACCAGGGCGATTAAAAAATCGCCCTGGTTGCTCATTAAAACGCCGATTCGACCTGTTGGGCGATGCGTTGTGCCATGTCACGCACCTGTTGCTCATGCTCCCCTTCCACCATGACCCGGATCAGGGGCTCGGTGCCGGATTTGCGCAGCAGGACACGGCCACGGCCGCCCAGTTCCTGTTCCACCTTGGTCACTTCCTGCTGCACGGCTTCGGCCGCCAGCGGATCCTTGCCCTCGGCAAAACGTACGTTCACCAGTACCTGGGGGAACTTGCTCATGCCGGAGCGCAGCTTGGCCAGCGGCATCTCCGCAGAGCACACCGCCGTCAGCACCTGCAGGGCGGCGACTATGCCATCCCCTGTGGTGGTCTGATCCAGGCAGATGATGTGACCCGAGTTCTCGCCACCGATGCGCCAGCCCTTCTCGTTCATCATCTCGAGCACGTAGCGGTCACCCACCTTGGCACGGGCAAACGGAATACCGAGCGTCTGCAATGCCAGCTCCAGACCCATGTTGGCCATCAGGGTACCGACCACGCCGCCCTTGAGGCGGCCGTTGCGCAGGGCATCTCGGGCGATGATGTAGAGGATCTCGTCCCCGTCGATGATGTAGCCAGTGCTGTCTACCATCACCAGGCGATCGCCGTCACCATCGAAGGCAACACCGAGATCGGCCTTGCACTCCAGCACCTTGGCGGCCAGCGCCTCTGGTGCGGTGGAGCCCACCCCATCGTTGATGTTGAGGCCGTCCGGGCTGCAACCGATGGCAATCACCTCGGCGCCCAGCTCGCGGAACACCGAGGGGGCTATGTGATAGGTGGCGCCATGGCCGCAATCCACCACCATCTTCACCCCTTCCAGGCTCAGATGGGTGGGGAAGGTGCTCTTGCAGAACTCGATGTAACGGCCGGCGGCATCGTCGATGCGCTGCGCCTTGCCAAGTTCGGCGGACTCCACGCACTTGAGCTCGTGATCCAGCTCGGCCTCGATGGCCAGCTCCACCTCATCGGGCAGCTTGGTGCCGTCGGCGGAGAAGAACTTGATGCCGTTGTCGTAATAGGGGTTGTGGGAGGCGCTGATGACGATGCCGGCCTCGGCACGGAAGGTGCGAGTCAGGTAAGCCACCGCCGGCGTCGGCATGGGGCCCATCAGTATGGCCTTGAGGCCCGCAGCGGAGAGGCCCGCTTCCAGCGCCGATTCCAGCATGTAGCCGGAGATCCGGGTGTCCTTGCCTATCAGCACCTTCCTGGTGCCCTTCTTGGAGAGCACCTTGCCGGCGGCCCAGCCCAGCTTCATCACGAAATCCGGGGTGATCGGGTATTCACCCACCTTGCCGCGCACACCGTCTGTGCCGAAGTACTTTCTGGTCATTGTCTGTTCTCGTTATTTTATCTGGATACGAAATCTTGTCCCGTCATGGTCATCCAGCCTACACGCAGCGTGTCCATGGTGGCTCGCACGTCGTGCACCCGGATGATCCTGGCGCCATGTTGCAACCCGATCAGGGCGCAGGCCAGGCTGCCGGCCAGCCGCTCATCAACTGGGCGGCCAAGCAGATTGCCTATCATAGACTTTCGCGACATCCCCACCAAGAGCGGCAAACCGTAATCCAGCAACTTCTGCTGCCCGGCCAGCAACTGATAGTTGTGTGCCACCGTCTTGCCAAAGCCGTAACCCGGATCCAGCAGCAGGTGCCGGCGCGGGATCCCGGCATCCAGGCAAGCGGCTATCCGCTCGTCGAAGAAGGCCCTCACCTCCCCCAGCAAGTCCTCGTAATGAGGTTCCGCCTGCATGGTTCTCGGCTGCCCCTGCATGTGCATCAGGCACACGGGCACGTCAGCCTCTGCCGCGGCAGCCAGGGCTCCGGGCTCGAGCAGGGCCCGCACGTCATTGATGAGGTGGCCCCCTGCCGCGCAGCCCGCCCTCATTACAGCAGCCTTGGAGGTGTCGAGGGAGATCATCACATCCAGCTCCTGCACCATCCGCTCGACCACGGGGATGACTCTGTCCAGCTCCTCCTGCTCGCTCACGTCGGGGGCGCCGGGGCGGGTCGACTCGCCGCCGATGTCGATGAGGGTGGCCCCCTCCTCCATCATCTGGCGAGCATGGGCCAGGGCCAGTTCAAGCTGCTTGAAGCGGCCACCATCGGAGAAGGAGTCCGGCGTCACGTTGAGGATCCCCATGACGTGGGGACGCTCCAGGGAGAGGCTGCGCCCCTTGCTGATTAGTTGCATCTTTACATCTACCTGTCACAAGAAAATCTGGATATCCGCACAAAGAAAAACCCCGGGCAAGCCCGGGGTTTGGATCATGAAAGCTTATTTGGCCGGCACATCGTTCGCCTTGTCGATGTCATTGCGCGGTGCGCTGTTGTCATCGGCCTGCGCCTTGACCTCGGGCTCGCTGCTCACGCTGGCGCCCCCTTGCGGGGTGTCACCGTGTTCATCGTGCCAGTTGCTGGGAGCACGTACCTCACGACGAGCCATCAGATCGTCGATCTGCTTGGCATCTATGGTCTCGTACTTCATCAAGGCATCCTTCATGGTGTGCAGCACATCCATGTTGTCCTGCAGGATCTGCTTGGCACGAGCATAGTTGCGATCGATGACCTGCTTGACCTCGGCATCGATGACGCGCGCGGTGTCGTCGGACATGTGCTTGGCCTTGGCCATGCTGCGGCCAAGGAAGACTTCACCGTCTTCTTCGGCATAGAGCATGGGGCCCAGACGCTCGGACATACCCCACTGGGTCACCATCTTGCGGGCGATGTCGGTGGCACGCTCGATGTCGTTGGAGGCACCGGTCGATACCTTCTCGGCACCGTAGATCAGCTCTTCCGCCAGACGACCGCCGTACAGGCTGGAGATCATCGACTCCAGATGCTGCTTGGAGTGGCTCCAGCGATCCTGCTCCGGCAGGTACATGGTCACCCCAAGGGCACGGCCACGGGGAATGATGGAGACCTTGTAGACGGGATCATGATCCGGCACGACCCGACCGATGATGGCATGACCGGCTTCATGATAAGCCGTCATCTCCTTCTCGGACTCCTTCATCACCATGGAGCGACGTTCCGCCCCCATCATGATCTTGTCCTTGGCCTTCTCGAACTCGTTCATGGACACCACGCGGCGGCTCTCACGCGCGGAAAACAGGGCGGCTTCGTTGACCAGGTTGGCGAGATCGGCACCGGAGAAACCGGGCGTACCACGGGCAATCAGCGCCGGATTGACGTCATCCGCCAACGGAACCTTGCGCATGTGCACCTTCAGGATCTGCTCACGGCCGCGGACATCCGGCAGACCGACCACGACCTGACGGTCGAAACGACCCGGGCGCAGCAGAGCGGGATCCAGCACGTCTGGACGGTTGGTCGCGGCGATGACGATGACGCCTTCATTGCCTTCGAAACCATCCATCTCGACCAGCATCTGGTTCAGGGTCTGCTCACGCTCATCGTGGCCACCACCCAGACCGGCGCCACGCTGGCGACCGACCGCGTCGATTTCATCGATGAAGATGATGCAAGGGGAGGACTTCTTGGCCTGCTCGAACATGTCGCGCACCCGGGAGGCACCGACACCCACGAACATCTCGACGAAGTCGGAACCCGAGATGGTGAAGAAGGGCACCTTGGCTTCGCCCGCAATGGCCTTGGCCAGCAGAGTCTTACCTGTACCGGGAGGACCAACCAGCAGCACGCCGGTGGGGATCTTGCCGCCCAGTTTCTGGAACTTGGTCGGATCGCGCAGATAGTCGACCAGCTCTTTGACCTCTTCCTTTGCCTCGTCACAACCCGCCACGTCGACGAAGGTGGTCTTGATCTGATCTTCACTCATCAGGCGAGCCTTGCTCTTGCCGAACGACATGGCACCCTTGCCACCGCCGCCCTGCATCTGACGCATGAAGAAGACCCAGACACCGATCAGCAACAGCATCGGGAACCAGGAGATGAAGATGGACGTGATCAGAGACGGCTCTTCCGGCTTCTCACCCATCACCTTCACGTTGTGGTTGAGCATGTCGTTGAGCAGTTGGGGATCCGGCGCAGGGATGATGGTGGTGAAACGTTCACCGGTGCGCTTGACGCCATTAATGACCTTGCCATCCATCCGCACTTCACGGATCTGCTCTTGGGTCACTTCTTTCACGAAGCTGGAATAGTCCAGCTGGCGACTGGTGGTATCGCTGGGGCTGAAGCTATTGAACACCGACATCAGCACGACGGCGATGACCAGCCACAGGATTAGGTTTTTCGCCATGTCACTCAAATCAATGACCTCGCAGACTGACAGTTAACGATGAGGGTTAGGGTACTACAGTTTAAAACCGGTAGCCACAATGTAGACTTCTCGTGAACGGGCACGGGAGGAGTCTGGTTTACGAATCTTGACGACAGAGAAAAGTCTACGAATTTCATTGAGATAGGCGTCAAACCCCTCCCCCTGGAATACCTTGACCACGAAACTGCCATTACTGCGCAAGACCTGATTGCACATGTCCAGCGCCAGCTCGATCAGATACATGGAGCGAGCCTGATCCACCTGCTGGGTCCCGCTCATGTTGGGGGCCATGTCAGACATGACCACATCGACCTTGTCCGGGCCAACCCGGGCCAGCAAGGCGGCAAGCACAGTTTCCTCCCGAAAGTCCCCTTGCAGGAAATCGACACCGGCAATGGAATCCATCGGCAGAATATCGCAAGCAATCACTCGTCCCTTTTCACCCACCTGCTCAATGGCGAACTGGGACCAGCCACCGGGGGCCGCCCCCAGATCCACCACCGTCATGCCCGGCTTGAGCAGTTTGTCCTTGCCCTGGATCTCATCGATCTTGAACACGGCGCGGGAACGCAGTCCCAACTTCTGGGCTTTTTTGACGTAATGATCGTCAAAATGTTCTTTTAACCAGCGGGTTGAACTGGGGGAATGTTTTTTCTGGGTCATGATTGTCGACTTTAAAAAACCACAAGGGTTATTAGTATTAAGGGCTAAGTGGGGGTAGAATACGCCCCTTTCAACCCTGACTTATGAAGAAATTGCCATGATTCTCAACAATAAACAGAAACAGTACCTCAAGGGCCTCGCCCACAGCCTGAAGCCGGTCGTCCTGCTGGGACAACACGGCCTGACCGAAGGGGTGCTGGCCGAGATCGATCTGGCGCTGAACCATCACGAGCTGATCAAGGTTAAGGTGTCGTCTGAAGATCGTGAGATGAAACAGCTGGTGATGGAAGCCATCGTCCGTGAGACAGGCGCCATCAAGGTACAGAGCATGGGCCATGTACTGACCATCTATCGTCAGGCCACAGAACCCAAGATCCAGTTGCCCCGCAAGTAACAGGAAAGAGCGTTCGCTCTTTCCTTCATTTCCCTTCTTCCCAAGTCGCTTGCCAAAATAGTCGTCAGGCCCTTAACCTGCGATGAATACTTGCGGACACCCACTATGGACAAGCATCAGATTCTCACCGACGAGGAGCTGGCCATGCTGCAGGACTTGGGAGATGCCGAGGACATGGCCGCCGGCCAGTTCCTGCGAGGCAACCTGAGTCTTCCCCTACAGAGCCTGTTGCAACGGGCCAACCCCCTGACGATCGAGGCCCGCATCGCCGGCCACCAACTGCGTTTTCCGCTGCATTGTACCCTGGCGGCGGAAGGCCACACCGAGCTGCGCATCGCCGCCCCCACCATCACTGAGCTGGGCTCCCCTCACCTGCGCGCCTGGCGACTCGATGAGAAAGCCGTCCTGCATACCAGCGATGCCGAGTATGAGGTGCACAGCCTCTCCCTCGGTGGTCTCATTGTGGCCGGTTTGCCACCGACGCTGGCCAAGGGCGACCGGCTGCACGGTACCCTCGGCATAGAGGGATTGCCCCCCCTGGCACTGAGCGGCACCCTGATAAGGCATGTCCAGTCCCACCAGAAGCACCATGACTGGGCCTTGAAATTCCAGCTGGACAAGGGAGACCAGGAGCAACTGCGGGACTGGCTCTTCCAGCGTCATCAGGACGCCTTCGTCCAGACCTATCAGGGGGACTAAATGCAACAGGGGAGCCGGGGCTCCCCTGTCTGTCTCTGTCAGAACTCAATCAGAGATAGGCGACTTCCAGGATCTCGTATTCCACGTCGCCACCCGGCGTCTTGACGATGGCCACGTCGTCCACTTCCTTGCCGATCAGGGCACGGGCAATGGGCGAGTTCACGGAGATCATGTTCTGCTTGATGTCCGCCTCGTCGTCACCCACGATGCGGTACACCACTTCCTCTTCCGTCTCGCTTTTCAGCAGGGTCACGGTCGCACCGAAGATGACGCGGCCATTGTTGGCAATCTTGGTGATATCGATCACCTGGGCATTGGAGAGCTTGCTCTCAATCTCCTGAATGCGGCCTTCACAGAAACCTTGCTGCTCGCGAGCGGCATGGTACTCGGCGTTTTCTTTCAGATCACCATGTTCACGGGCATCAGCAATCGCTTCGATAATCTGGGGACGCAGCTCGCTCTTCAGATAGTCGAGCTCTTGACGCAGCTTTTCAGCGCCGCGAACAGTCATCGGAGTATGATTCATAGTCGAAACCTGGGTTGCTTTATAAAGAGAAGCTGCGGCAATCAAAGAGAGCCGCAGCTATCGGTTCGGATGAGGCATCTTAATATGAAGCCGTCACAAAATCCATGTCAGCCCCTGCGAGCGGGATCGCGCTTCCTGGCGAAAGCTACTTGGGATCCGCCACCCCGATAGGGGCAGATACCGTCGGTTTGCCCTGCATGATGGCGATCTCCACCCGCCGGTTCATGCGCCGGTTCTCCGGGCTGTTGTTCGGCACCAGCGGCTGGGAATCCGCCATGCCCTGCACCACCAGGCGGTTGCCGTCAAAGCCGGGCACCTTGATCATCTGGTGGGCCACCGCCACCGCCCGCTGGGACGAAAGCTCCCAATTGGACTGGAACAGCTCGTCTTCGGTGGCGACGTCATCGGTATGACCGGAGACGGTGATCTCCCCCGGCACATCCTTGAGCAGGGTCGCGACTTTACGGATCACCGGCCAGAACTGGGGCTGCAGGAAGGCGGAACCCGCCGGGAACGCCGCCTTCTCGCGGATGCGAATGATGATCTGCTGACCCAGCGCCTCTATCTCGATGGCCCCGTCCTGGATCTGGGCCTGCATCTGCTCGGCCAGCGCCTTGGCCAGTTCGTTGGACTGCTGCTGCGCCTTCTGGGCCTGCTGGGCGGTGTCGCCGCCGCTCTGCTGCCCCTCGGTCTTGTCATGGCCTCCCGCCTGATCCGCATCCCCGGGCTGAAAATCCAGCTCGGTCTGGGTCATGTCTATGGTCTGCTGCATGATGGTGTCGATGGGCGTCGGTTCAGGCCGGCCGGGGCGAAACTCCTGGGCGATGACCGAGGTCCCCTTGGGAATATCCTTCACCTCCAGGATGTTCTGCACCCCGAACGCCTTCTCCATGGAGCCGGCGATCTGCTTGAACTTCTGCACATCCATCTCCGCAAAGGAGAGCAGCAGCACGAAGAAGCACATCAACAGGGACATGAGATCGGCGAAGGTACCCATGTAACCGGGCAGGCCGGGTGGCGGACACTTGCACTTTGCCATGGGGCCTCCTATTCAACCCCGTTGTTGCGTTTGGACTGATTCAGGTAGTTCTGCAGCATGGCCTGGATCACGCGAGGGTTCTGACCATCCTGAATGCCCATGATGGCGTCGAGGATCAGGGTGCGGCTCAGCTGCTCCTCGCCGCTGCGCAGCTCCAGCTTGTCGGCGATGGGGATGGCGATCATGTTGGCCTCGATCGCCCCGTACAGCGTGGTCAGCAAGGCCACCGCCATAGCCGGGCCGATGGACTTGGGATCACTCATGTTCGCCAGCATGGCCACCAGCCCCACTAGCGTACCTATCATCCCCATGGCGGGGCCGAGGTCACCCAGGGAGCGAAACACCTTGACGGCGATGACGTGGCGCTCCGAGGTCAGCTCTATGTCTTTTTCCATCACGGCGCGCACCACGTCGGCGTCATGGCCGTCCACCAGCATGTCGATGCCCTTCTTCATGAAGGGATTGGGGATCTCCGCCGCCTCCAGCGCCAGAAAGCCTCCCTTGCGGGCCGCGTCCGCCAGCTCCACTGCCTTGGCAATCAGATCGTCGAGCTTGTCGCCCTTGTACATGAAGGCCTTGCCCGCAACCTTGAACGCCATCAGGAACTGGCTGAGGTTGAACTTCATCATGCAGATGAAGAGGGAACCCAGTATGGTGATATAGACCGAGGGCATATCCACATACATGCTCATGGGGCCACCCAGCAGCATGCCGTACACCACCACCCCGAATCCCAGCACTATGCCTATCAGACTGCCTAAATCCACATCCCTACTCCTGTCACCGAACTTGCCATCTATTTATATTTTGTTGAATTTTCTGCTATTGCGCCCCTGGCAGCAAGCCCGGCACACCTCAATAACCCATCGGCAGTACATGGATGCCAGCCCCTTTCTATCGGCCGCGGTCAGGATAGTTTGAGGACGGCACACTTTTCTGCCTCCCCCCTGTGCCCGGTCGATGTTAAGATGAGCCGTTTTTTTCAATCCCCGAGGATGGACATGGCCAGTAAAAAAATCGACCGTCTGAGTTTTGATGCCACCCTGGAAGAGCTGGAAACCATAGTGCATCAACTCGAACAGGGGTCGCTCCCCCTCGAGGAGGCACTCAAACAATTCGAACAGGGCATCCATCTGGTGCGGGCCGGCCAGCAGAAGCTGGAGCAGGCCGAGCAGAAGATCCAGATCCTCCTGACCCAGGCCGACGGCAGCGAACAGGCGGTCCCCTTTCGATCAGAGCAAGGAGAGGAGTGAGTGACCCTGGACGATTTCTCCCGCCTGCACCGGCGCCGCATCGACGACTGCCTCTCGGCACAGCTTGAGGCTCTGCCCGCCATGGCGCCGCGCCTGCGGGACGCGATGAAATACGGCCTGCTGCTCGGCGGCAAACGGGTACGCCCCTTCCTGGTCTACGCCGTGGGCGAGATGCTGGGGGTGCCAAGCGAGCGGCTCGACGGCCCTGCCGCCGCGGTGGAGTGCATTCACGCCTACTCCCTGCTGCACGACGATCTGCCCGCCATGGACAACGACGATTTGCGCCGCGGCCAACCGACAGTCCACAAGGCATTCGATGAAGGCACCGCCATCCTGGCCGGTGATGCCCTGCAGACCCTGGCCTTCTCCATCCTGGCGGATCATCCCCTCCCCGACGAGCTGCTGGCCAACCGGGTACGGATGCTGAGTGCCCTGGCCCGCGCCTCCGGTTATCTCGGCATGTGCGGCGGTCAGGCGCTGGATCTTGAGGCCGAAGGCCGCCGGATCAGCCTCGCCGAGCTGGAGCAGGTGCACCGCCACAAGACGGGCGCGCTCATCGAGTGCGCCGTCACCCTGGGGGCCCTGTGCAAGGCCGACGTGGAACCCGCCACCCTGGCCGCGCTGCAAACCTATGCCGCCGCCATCGGGCTCGCCTTCCAGGTGCAGGATGACATCCTCGACATCACGGGCGACACCGCCACCCTGGGCAAGCCGCAAGGCTCGGATCTGGCGCAGGAGAAGAGCACCTATCCGGCCCTGCTCGGTCTCGATCCTGCCCGTGAGCTGGCTCGCGAACTGCATGACAAGGCCTTAACAGCCCTGCAATCCTTGCCCTACAATACCGACATTCTGGAAGCGTTTGCCGATTACATCATCGAGCGAACCCACTAAACGCTGGATAACAGTAACAATATGAGCGTTGATATTAGCGATTTCCCCAACCTGGCCCTCGCGGATACGCCGGTCGAGTTGCGATCCCTGCCCAAAGAGCGGCTGCCCATTCTGTGCGAAGAGCTGCGCGAGTATCTGCTGCGCTCGGTGAGCCGCTCCAGCGGCCACTTCGCCTCCGGCCTCGGCACAGTCGAGCTGACGGTGGCGCTGCACTACGTCTACAACACCCCCTTCGATCGATTGGTGTGGGACGTGGGCCATCAGGCCTATCCCCACAAGATCCTGACCGGTCGGCGCGAGCGCATTCACACCATTCGCCAGAAAGATGGCCTGCACCCCTTCCCCTGGCGGGAAGAGAGCGAGTATGACGTGCTCAGCGTGGGCCACTCCAGCACCTCCATAGGTGCCGCCCTCGGCATGGCGGTTGCCGCCGAGAGCGAGGGGCTGGGCCGCAAGGTGGTGGCCGTCATCGGTGACGGCGCCATCACGGCGGGCATGGCCTTCGAGGCCCTCAACCATGCAGGCGACGTCCACAAGGACATGCTGGTGGTGCTCAATGACAACGAGATGTCCATCTCCGAAAATGTCGGAGCGCTCAACAACCACCTGGCCAGGCTGATGTCCGGCAAGCTCTACACCACCATCCGCGAAGGCGGCAAGAAGGTGTTGGCTGGGCTGCCGCCGGTCAAGGAGCTGGCCAAGCGGGCCGAGGAACACCTCAAGGGCATGGTGGTGCCAGGCACCCTGTTCGAGGAGTTCGGCTTCAACTACATAGGCCCCATCGACGGCCACGACATCCACGCTCTGGTCGAGACCCTGCGCAACATGCGCAACCTCAAGGGTCCCCAGCTGCTGCACGTCAAGACCAAGAAGGGCAAGGGCTACGAGCCTGCCGAGAAAGACCCCATCGGCTATCACGCCGTCCCCAAGTTCAACCCGGACGAGTGCGCCCTGCCCAAGAGCGCCGGCGGCAAGCCGACCTTCTCCGCCATCTTCGGCCAGTGGCTGTGCGACATGGCGGCGAAAGACGAGAAACTGGTCGGCATCACCCCCGCCATGCGCGAGGGCTCCGGCCTGGTCAAGTTCAGCCAGCAGTACCCGGATCGCTACTTCGACGTGGCCATCGCCGAACAACATGCGGTCACCTTCGCCGCCGGCCTTGCCATCGCCGACAAGAAACCCGTGGTCGCCATCTATTCGAGCTTCCTGCAACGGGCCTATGACCAGCTGATCCACGACGTGGCGCTGCAGAACCTGCCGGTGCTGTTCGCCATCGACAGGGCCGGTCTCGTAGGCGCCGACGGCCCCACCCATCAGGGGGCGTTCGACATCAGCTTCCTGCGCACAGTGCCGAACATGGTGGTGATGACGCCCTCCGACGAGAACGAGTGCCGCCAGATGCTCTACACCGGCTATCAGTGCAACCAGCCCGCTGCGGTGCGCTACCCCCGTGGCAGCGGCTGCGGCAGCGAGATCATGAGCGAGATGCAGGCACTTGAACTCGGCAAGGGCCGGATTGTTCGCCAGGGCAAGGGCACCGCCATACTGGCGTTCGGCACCCTGCTGCATCAGGCCAAGGCCGCCGCCGAGGCGCTGGACGCCACCCTGGTGGACATGCGCTTCGTCAAGCCCATGGACGAGGCCCTGGTGCTATCCCTTGCCGCCTCCCACGATCAGTTTGTCACTCTCGAGGACAACGCCATCATGGGCGGGGCCGGCTCTGCGGTGAACGAGCTGCTGATGCATGCCAAGCAGTGCAAGCCTGTGCTCAATCTGGGGCTGCCGGATCGCTTCGTGGAGCAAGGCACCCAGGAGGAGATCTATGCCCAGCTGGGGCTGGATGCCGCAGGTATCCAGGCCAGCATCGAGGCCTGGCTGAAGGCCTGACGCAGAACGGCAGGCCCGACAAGGGCAAACACGAGCAATAAAGAAGGGCGCCATCAGGCGCCCTTCCTGTCATTCATGATGTCAAACCGGTTCACGGGCCGCCGCAGCGCACTCGTGAATCGCCCTCCATCAGCCCTTGTAGATCTTGGGGTTAAACACATCCCGCAGCCAGTCACCCAGCAGGTTGATGACCAGCACCAGCACCACCAGGCAGATGCCCGGGAAGGCGGTGATCCACCAGGAGCCGGAGAAGATGTAGTTGAAGCCCACGCTGATGAGCGACCCCAGGGACGGCTGATCCACCGGCATGCCCAGCCCCAGGAAGGAGAGTGCCGCCTCGCTCATGATGGCGTTCGCCACCTGCACCGTGGAGATGACCAGGATGGGCGACAGGCAGTTCGGCAGTATGTGGCGGAACATGATGCGCGGGGCACGGAACCCCATCACCTGGGCCGCTTCCACGTACTCCTTCTTCTTCTCCGCCAGCACGGAGGCGCGTACCGTCCGGGCGTACTGGGGCCACTCGGCGATGCCGATGATCACCACCAGCATCAGGATGGCGAACTTAGAGTAGAACTCGGAGCCAAAGGTCGCCTGGAAGATGGCGGAGATGATGATCGCCACCATCATGGTGGAGAACGACAGCTGCACGTCGGCAAAGCGCATCAGCAGGTTGTCGATACGACCACCGAAGTAACCGGCGATGAGGCCGATGACGATGCCGAGCACCAGCTGCAGACCGACGGCGAACAGGCCTATGGTCAGCGAGATGCGGGCGCCATAGAGGATGGTGCTCCAGATGTCACGACCCTGGTTGTCGGTGCCGAGCCAGAAGCGCGCTTCGCCCCCTTCCAGCCAGGAGGGAGGCAGCTCCGCATCCATCAGATCGAAGCTGGTCTGGTCATAGACGTTGTGCGGTGCCAGCCAGGGCGCCAGCAGCGCCGCCAGTACGAACACCACAAACACCGCAAAGCTGAACATGGCTACCTTGTCCCGCAGGAAGTAGTAGACGATGTCAGAGTTCTTGAATCGCGCCCAACGGCTTGGGCTTGCAGTTACAGCATTAGTCATCTGTTACCCCTTGGCGGTCAGGTTGACGGTCGGGTTGATGAACCCGTAGAGCAGGTCGACCAGGGTATTGGTCACCACGAAGATAAGGCCCACGAAGATGACGTAAGCGGTGATCAGCGGGGTATCGACCCTGTGGATCGCCTCGAGGAACAGGAAACCCGTCCCCGGCCACTGGAACACGCTCTCGGTCAGTATGGTGTAGGCCACCATGGTGCCGATCTGCACGCCGCCGACTGTGATGACAGGCAGCATGGTGTTTTTGAGGGCGTGGCTGTAGTAGACCTTGTTGTTATCCAGCCCCTTGGCACGGGCGAACTTCACGTACTCGGAGGAGAGCTGCTCCAGCATCTCGGAGCGTACCAGCCGGATGAACAGCGGCAGCATGATGGAGGAGAGCGACACCGCAGGCAGGATCAGGTGCAGTATGCCGTCCCAGGTAAAGAAGCCCGACTCCCAGCCCAGCAGGTTAAGGGTCTCGCCACGGCCATAGGCCGGCAGCCAGCCCAGCTGGATGGAGAAGAGGTACATCAGCATGATGGCGGTCAGGAAGACCGGGATCGAGATGCCGATGCTGCTCACCGCCATGATGAGCTTGGTCAGGAAACTGCGTGGTCTTATCGCCGAATAAACCCCCAGCGGAATGGAGACCACGACGATGATGAGCGCGGCAGCAAACACCAGCTCAAGGGTAGCCACCAGCTTGTCGAGGATCACCTCGAGGGCCGGTCGCTTGAAGAAATAGGAGGTGCCCAGATCCCCTTGCACCGCGTTCTGCAAGAAGCGGCTGTATTTCACCAAAAAGGGATCGTTGAGGCCCATCTTGTCGCGCAGCTCCTGGCGCACGGACTCGGAGACGGATTGTCCCACCAGCTCGCGCAGCGGATCCCCCAGGTTGTCCTGGATGGAGAAGGCGACCAGGCTGATGACGAACATCACTATCACGGCCTGATAGAACCGTTTCAGCAGGAATGTAAACATGCTTGTCCTTCTACGTGGCCTGTGTCTTGGCACAGGCTTCTGTTAATGACGGGGCACCCATGGGCGCCCCGCCAGGTCCTTCCTTAGCGCTTCACTTACTTGTTGACCACAAGGTCACCCAGGTAAGGGAAGTTCATCACGTTGACCACAGGCTTGATGTCGACGTTCTTCTTGGCACCGTAGGCCAGGTCTTCCCAGTGCAAGGGCACATAGGCAGCGTCGTCGATCAGCATGGCTTCCACCTTCTGCAGGATGGCGGCACGCTTGGCCGGGTCGGTTTCGGTGTTCGCTTCCATCACCATCTTGTCAGCCTCTGCGTTGGCATAACCGCCGCAGTTGTACTGACCCATGCCGGTCTTGGCATCCTTGGTGAAGGTCAGGAACTCGAAGAAGTTCGCACTGTCTTCGGTGTCGGAGTGCCAGCCGATCAACTGCATGTCGGAGGCGCACTTGTCAAACTCGGGCCAGTACTGGGCAACCGGCATGGTCTTCAGATCCACCTTGATGTTGATCTTGGACAGCATGGCGGAGACGGCCTGGGCGATCTTGACGTCGTTGACGTAGCGGGCAGCCGGGGAGATGAAGGTCATCTTGAAGCCCTTCTCGTAACCGGCTTCCTTCATCAGCTCCTTGGCCTTGGCCAGATCATACTGGGGCTTGAGCGCCTCGTTGTAACCGGCATAGCCTTTCGGGCTCAGCTGGCCAGCGGGGGTACCGAAGCCCTTGTTGATCTTGTCGACTATGCCCACCTGGTTGATGGCGTAGTTGATTGCCTGACGCACGCGCTTGTCTTTGAGCGCCGGGTTGGTGTTCTGGTTCAGCTCGATGATGATGGCGCGGGTACCGGACAGGGTCACCAGCTGGGAATCCTTGCCGTTCTTCACGCGCTCCAGATCGTTCGGGGCAACCGGGTAGATCATGTCCACGTCACCACCCAGCAGGGCGGCTACTCGGGTCGCGTCTTCCTTGATCGGCACCACTGTCAGGTTCTGGACGTTGCCCTTGGAGGCCTTGTCCCAGTAGTTGGCGTTGCGGGCATACTCCAGCTTCACGCCCTGCTCGCGGAACTTGACGCTGAACGGACCAGTACCGGAAACATGGGTGGAGGCATAGGAGTCGCCGTTCTTGACGATGGCGGCCTTGTCCTTGCCGGCTTCATCCTTGCCGCTGTAGAACTTGGAGTCCATCGGGAAGATGTAGGTGACGGTCTGCAGCACCAGCGGGAACGGCTTGGCGGTGACGAGATCCACGGTGAAGTCATCCACCTTCTTGGCTTCGGCGATGGGGTCGAAGATCGCCTTGAAGTCCGGGGAGGCCTTCAGACGGTTGACTGTCCATACCACGTCATCGGCGGTGAAGTCGTTGCCGGAGTGGAACTTGACACCCTTGCGCAGGTGGAAGCGGACGGTCTTGTCGTCGATGCGCTCATACTTCTCGGCCAGACGCGGCTCGAATTGCAGATCCTGGGTGTAACGCATCAGGGGATCGAACACCAGGTGAGACATCTCCAGGGTCTGACCGGAGAGCTGCTCCTGCGGGTCCAGCGAGGTGGCGTCAGAGGCGACGGCAACCTTGATGTCGGCGGCAGAAACGTTGAACGCGAGACCAGCGGCGAACAGCGCCATGGCGATCTTGGATAATCCTTTCTTCATGTCTTTCTCCATGCTTTTGGCTTTTTATTGACAGACAAACCGGCGAACCGGTGCTTTCCTAGCTTGCGATTTCCAGCCCCTCGCGGGACATTCCCTTAAATTCCGGCATGAGGGAGATCAGCTTGCGGCTGTACTCATGCTCGGCATTGGTAAACAGTTTTTCGGTCTCCGCGACCTCCACCAGGTGGCCGTGCTGCATCACGCCGATGCGATCGCACATCTGGCGGATGACCGGCAGATCGTGGCTGATGAACAGCATGGTGAGCCCAAGCTCCTGCTGCAAATCCTTGAGCAGGTTGAGGATCTGGGCCTGTACCGAGACATCCAGCGCCGAGGTGGGCTCGTCGCAGATGAGGAAGCGCGGTCGGGTCGCCAGGGCGCGGGCGATGGAGATGCGCTGGCGCTGACCACCGGAGAACTCGTGGGGATACTTGACCCCTGCCCCGCGGCCGAGGCCGACGTGATCCAGCAGATCGCTCACTATGCCCTGGATCTGGCTCTCGCTGCTCGCCAGTTTGTGGAAGCGGATCGGCTCGGCGATGATGTCACGCACCTTCATGCGCGGGTTCATCGAGGAGTAAGGGTTCTGGAACACCATCTGCATCTGGCGGCGCAGCGGGCGGCGCTCATGCTCCCCTTTCAGGGCGGTGAGGTCGATCCCCTCGAAGAAGATCTTGCCGGTATCGGGCGGATAGAGGCCTGTGATGGCACGGGCTATGGTGGATTTGCCGGAGCCCGACTCCCCCACCAGACCGAAGGTCTCCCCTTCGAAGATCTCGAAGCTGATGTTGTTGCAGGCACGCACGTACTGGCGACGGCTCGGGAAGATGGAATCCTTGGTGACGAACTTCAGATCCACGTTCTCCACCCGCAGCAGGGCACCTTCATAGCTGCGCTCGTCCTGACTCTGGCCGAGCCAGTGGGTCTTGAGATCTATGCTGAGATCCGGCGCACCGGCATCCTCTATGTAGGAGACCAGGGGGAAGCGCACCAGCTTCACATCCGAGCGGGGCACCGCCGAAATGAGGCTGCGGGTATAGGGGTGACTGGGGCGACCCAGCACCTGTTCTGTGGTGCCGAACTCCACCAGATCCCCGCGATACATGACAGCCACCTTGTCGGTGACGTTGGAGACCACGCCCATGTCGTGGGTCACCAGCATGCAGCCCACCTGACGCTCCTTGCAGAGGTTGCGGATGAGCTGGAGGATCTGATCCTGAATCGAAACGTCAAGCGCCGTGGTCGGCTCATCGGCGATGATGAGCTCGGGATCCCCCGACAGCGCTATGGCGATGACCACCCGCTGGCGCATGCCACCGGAGAACTGGTGCGGGTACTGCTTGATGCGGATTTCCGGCTGCGGTATCCCGACCGCCCCCATCAACTCGAGGGCCTTGGCAAAGGCGGCCTCGCGATTGAGATCGGTGTTGGCCAGTATGGTCTCCACCAACTGCTGTTCAACGGTGAACAGCGGATTGAGGGAGGTCATGGGATCCTGGAAGATGAAGCCGATACGGGAGCCACGGATGGCCCGCATCTCGTTCTGGCTCTTGCCGGAGATGAGCTCGCCGTTGAGGTAGATATCGCCACGGGCGATGCGACCGGGCGGGCTCAACAGATCGATGACGGCATTGCCTATGGTGGACTTGCCGGCACCTGATTCACCGACTACGCCGACGATCTCGCCTTTTTCCACGGAAAAAGAGAGATCCTTGACCGCGGCCAGCACCCCATAGCGGGAGGGGTACTCGATCCGCAAGTTTTTCACTTCGAGCAAGGACATGGTTACCTCTGCGGGGGACATCCGTCCCAAATAATTCGTCCGTAAATCAGCCGCAGATGCTGGTTGTGCCTTGGTACTTATGTTGAGAGCTTGTCTTGTGTAATAAACGCTCAATCCATGAGGCAGCCAAACCAGCGATCCGGGCGGGTTTTTTGCATTTTTTTGGAATAACCCGCGAGTAAGTTAGTCGGTTTGCCCGCGGGTGTAAATGATCCAGTTATACAATTTCGCAATACTTTGCGCAGATAACGCACTCGCCATTGGCGCAAAATGTCGATAAAAATCACATTAACAGAGATTGTGATGGCAATGCGAGAGATTAGCTTATTTAAATTTCAACAAAGATGTAACAAGCAATCGAATTCACTATTCAATACAGACTACGCAGCTTCGAATGAGTAGTGAATATTTATGTGAAATGATTTTTTAACGGCAGCATATCTGGATGAAGGAAAACTAAGCAGAGATAAATAGGGTCAACTCAGAATGATCTGCCAGAGCCCGGCGCGCCGTCACCGGACAAGCCGGGGGGATTGCATACAAAAAGGCGCAGTCCCACCAAGGAACTGCGCCTGAAGCTTAATTGTATGGAAAGAGCGGGCAGGCAGAGGATGACACTGCGCGGCATCGAGGGCCAAGCCCGCCATGACGGCCGCAACCGCCACCCCGCCTTACCAGCAGGCCAGCAGGCCAGCAGGCCAGCAACTGCATACAGAACAGGGCGAACAGACCGGCGATGAGATAGCCCGCCGCGACCGCCGATCCCGCCTTACCAGCGAGCCAGCAACTGCATGCAGAGCAGGGCGAACAGACCGGCGATGAGATCATCCAGCATGATGCCGAGCCCGCCGTGAATACGGCGATCGAACCAGGAGATGGGCCAGGGCTTGAGCACGTCGAACAGCCGGAACAGCACGAAGCCGGCCAGCACCCACTCCCAGCCAGCCGGAGCGGCAATCATGGTGACGCCGAAGCCTATCACCTCGTCCCAGACGATGGCACCGTGATCCGGCATGCCGATGGCATCGGTGGCCGCCTGACAGATGCGAATACCCGCCACGAAGCCCACCGCCAGCAGGGAGATGAACCAGGGGGTCGGCAGGCCGCTCACCAGCAGGTAGAGCGGAATGGCCACCAGGGTCCCCATGGTGCCCGGCGCCCTGGGGGAGAGACCGGCACCAAAGCCCAGCGCCAGGCAGTGGAGCGGGTTCTTCAGGCTCAGGCTGTTCAGCTCGGGCCTTATCTTGAAAAAGCTCATGCGAAGTGATCCCAGCCCTTGAGATGAAGCTCGACCGGCTGATCATCCTGCACATAGTCGATGCCGGGGTCGCCGGCCTGGATGCGGCCGATGCGGGTGAACCTGACGCCGCAGTTGGCCAGCGCCGTGTCCAGGGCACCGTGATGCTCTTGTGGCACAGTGAAGCAGAGCTCGTAGTCATCGCCACCGGCCAGCGCCAGCTGCCAGGCATCCCGTGCGGGCACGGCGTCCTGCAACACGGGCGAGAGGGGCAGCAGGTCCAGATCTATCTGGGCCCGCACACCGGACGCCTTGAGGATATGGCCGAGATCGGAAGCCAGGCCGTCGGAGAGATCCAGCGCGCTGCTCGCCAGCCCGCGCAAGGCCTGACCGGCCAGGATGCGGGGATGGGGATGATCGAGCCTGGGCAGCACGGCCGCCAGCTGGTTCTCGTTGAGGGTGCGCTTGCCCAGCAGATGGGAGAGGGCCAGGGCCGCATCCCCCAGGGTGCCGGTGACATAGATGCCGTCCCCCACCCTGGCGCCGCTGCGCATCAGGGCACGACCGGTCGGCACGGATCCCTTCACCGAGACGGTGATGGAGAGTGGCCCGCGGGTCATGTCCCCCCCCACCAGGGCCACATTGTAATATTCGGCGAGCTCGAGGAACCCTTCCGCAAAGCCCGCGACCCAGGCCTCGTTGACGGCAGGCAGGGTCAGCGCCAGGGAGACCCAGCGCGGCTCGGCCCCCATGGCGGCGAGATCGGAGAGGTTGACCGCCAGCGCCTTGTAGCCCAGATCCACCGGATCCATGTCCGGGAAGAAGTGCACGCCGCTCACCAGGGTATCGGTGCTCACCGCCAGCATGGTATCGGCGGGCAGGGTCAGCAGGGCGCAGTCATCCCCTGGGCCCATCACCACGTCCTTGCGGGCGTGGGGGACCTTGAAGTACTTCTCAATCAGCTCAAATTCACCCATACAGTAAAAAGCCAGCGGTTAGGCTGGCTCCTCTCTTAATGCTGATGGACGTCAGGATCAACGCTTGGTCAGCGTCTTGATCACCTTGTCCAGTACACCGTTGACAAACTTGTGGCTGTCATCGGCGGCGAAGGCTTTGGCCAGCTCGATCGCTTCGTTGATCACCACGCGCGGCGGCACATCATCACGACGGGTCAGCTCGTAGGTCGCCAGACGCAGGATCGCCTTGTCCACCATGTCCACTTCTTCCAGCGGACGGGAGAGGAAAGGCGAGAACACCTTGTCCAGCTCGTTGCAGTGGACCGCTACCCCGAACAGCAGATCGCGGAAATAGCTCAGGTCTACACCCTTGGTGTCCTGATCGATCTTGAACTGCTCTTCGATGTCGCCCACGTTGGCCTGGGTCATCTGCCACTGGTAGATGGCCTGGGTGGCGCAATGGCGGGCCTTACGGCGCTCGGACGGTTTCAATGTACTTCTCCTCGTTACACGTCCAGCTGTTTCAGGACGTTGATCATTTCGAGCGCACTCAGTGCAGCCTCTGCACCCTTGTTACCCGCCTTGGTACCGGCGCGCTCGATGGCTTGTTCAATGTTTTCAGTGGTCAGTACGCCGAAGGCGACGGGAATCTCATACTCCATCATCACCTGGGCCAGCCCCTTGCCGTTCTCGCTCGCCACCAGTTCGAAGTGATAGGTGCCGCCACGGATGACGGTACCGAGCGCAACTATGGCGTCGTATTGACCGCTCTTGGCCAGCTTCTTGGCTGCCAGGGGAATTTCGACGGCACCCGGCACGCGCACCAGGGTGAGATTGCTGTCTTGGACCTGGCCTTGACGCTTCAGTACGTCGACCGCACCGTTCACCAGACTGTCATTGATGAAGCTGTTGAAACGGGCAACGACAATAGCAACACGCGCCTCGGGAGCGGCGATATTCCCTTCGATAATCTTCATTGGAAATCCTGTCTCTGTGCAATCAATAGGGGCCGGGGCCAAAAGTGCACGCATTCTAGCACAACAGAGCCGCGACAAAAAACCATGGCCGCAACGAGCGGCCAGGATAGTCATTCAACCCGTCAGGGGCTTGCTCGCCGACGCACTCCACCACCTCGAGGCCGAAGCCCCTGGCGAGCATGGTATGTCGTCAAGCGAGCACCAGGGCGCTTACTCGCCGACGTACTCCACCACCTCGAGGCCGAAGCCACTGGCGAGCATGGTATGTCGTCAAGCGAGCACCAGGGCGCTTACTCGCCGACGTACTCCACCACCTCGAGGCCGAAGCCGCCGAGAGCATGGTATTTCTTCGGCGAGCTCAAGAGGCGCATCTTGCCGACCCCCAATGCCTTGAGGATCTGGGAGCCCACACCGACCCGGCGCGAGGTGCCCTGCCACTTGGCCCCTTCCGGTGCCAGTCCCTTGTCGGCGGCTTCAAAGCCCTTGACCCGGGCAAGCAGCTCGGCGCCCTGGGCTTCCGCCCCCAGGATCACCAGCACACCGCCCTCGTCGGCGATGCGGGCCATGGATTTGGGCAGCGGCCAGCTGCGGGCGCTGTGGCGATCCGTCAGCAGCAGATCGCTCAGCACGTCGTGCAGATGGACCCGTACCAGGGTCGGCTGGTCGGCTTTCACCTCGCCTTTCTTGAGGGCGAAGTGCACCTGGTTGTCTATGGTGTCGCGGAAGGTGACGAGATCAAACTCCCCGAACTCGGTGGGCAGCTTGCACTCGGCTACCTTCTCCACCGTGGTCTCGTGCTGGTTGCGGTACTCGATGAGATCCGCGATGGTGCCCAGCTTGATGCCGTGCTGCTCGGCGAAGATTTCGAGATCGGGACGACGCGCCATGGTGCCATCCTCGTTGAGGATCTCGACGATGACAGAGGCCGCCTCGTAACCGGCCAGACGGGCCAGATCGCAGCCCGCCTCGGTGTGGCCGGCACGGGTCAGCACGCCGCCATCCTGCGCCATCAGCGGGAAGATGTGGCCGGGCTGCACCAGATCGGCGGCCTTGGCGTTCGGTGCGACGGCGGCCTGGACGGTCACGGCGCGATCGGCGGCGGAGATGCCCGTGGTCACCCCTTCGGCCGCTTCTATGGTCACGGTGAAGGCGGTGGAGAACTGGGCATTGTTCCTGTCCACCATCAGCGGCAGCGCCAGCTGCTTGCAGCGATCCCGGGTCAGGGTCAGGCAGATGAGGCCACGGCCGTAACGGGCCATGAAGTTGATATCCTCCGGACGGACACAGGAAGCGGCCATGATGAGGTCCCCTTCGTTCTCCCTGTCTTCGTCATCCATCAGGATCACCATCTTGCCCGCCTTGATATCGGCAATGATTTCCTGGGTTGTGCTCAGCGCCATGGGCTACTCCATCAACATGCTTGGGGAATTGAGCCTGCCGGCTCGGCTTGATACTGCATCATTGTGTGCTAGATGGGGGCACGGGGCCCCATTTCAATCGGAGCGGGATCACAGAACCGTGTTTTGCCCGCTCCCCTGCCTGTCAGATAAACCCGGATCGGGCCAAGGTCTCCAGGGTCAGGCTGGATCCGCCCTGCTCCTGCGCCCTGCCCTGCATCAGCCGCTCCAGATAGCGGGCGATCTGATCCACCTCCAGGTTCACCCTGTGGCCCGGTTTCCAGCGGGCTATGGTGGTCTCCTGGGCGGTGTGGGGCACTATGGTCAGGCGAAAGAGATCCCCCTGCACGGCGTTGACCGTCAGGCTGATGCCATCCACCGCAATGGACCCCTTCTCGGCGATGTAGCGAGAAAGTTCCTTTGGCGCCTCGATCCAGTACTCGATGGCGCGGCCGCTGCTGGACTTGCTCTTCACCTCGCCGATGCCATCCACGTGGCCCGAGACCAGGTGGCCGCCGAGGCGGGAGCTCGGCATCAGCGCCTTCTCGAGGTTCACCGGATCCCCTACCTTGGCCTCGGCAAAGCCGGTGCGAGAGAGCGTCTCAAGCGACACGTCGGCGGTATAACTCTTGTCGCCCAGCGCCACCACGGTGAGGCAGACGCCGTTGGTGGCGATGGAGTCGCCCAGCTTAACGTCGCTAAAATCCAGACCTGGTGCGTGGACGGTGAGGGCCATGTCATCGCCCTGACGGCGCAGCTCGGCCAGGGTTCCCACCGCTTCGATAATTCCGGTAAACATGCAGATCACCTTGCTGATGACGGGGGCTGATCATGCCCCCTTGAACATTGATAAATCAGGCTATTTTGGCGGTAATGCGAATATCCGGCCCCACCATGCGCACATCCTTGATGGCGAGCTTGGGGGCCTGGAACAGCCGGGTCAGACCGGGCAGATGGAACAGGCCACGCCCCTCGTCACCCATCAGTTTGGGCGCCTGATAGAGCACCAGCTCATCCACCAACCCCTTATCCAGTAGAGCGCCACACAGCCGTGGCCCCGCCTCGACCAGCACCGAGTTGACGTTTTGCTTGGCCAGCAACATGAACAGGCTGACCAGATCCAGCTTGCCATCCAGCAGCGGCACTTCCAGCTGTTGCACCCACGCAGGCCACTCCCCGTCGACCTTGTGACGGGCCAGCAGCACAGGGCTCTCGCTCTGGAACAGGGGCAGGTCCGGGGTCAGCCGGTTCTGGGAATCGACGATGACCCGCAGCGGCTGGCGCAGGGCCTCCCTGGGATAGCTGGCCTTGACCGAGGCCGGCAGCTCGTCCCAGCGCACATTGAGGGAGGCGCCGTCGGCCAGCACCGTCTCGGCGCTGGAGAGCACCGCATCGTGGCGGGCACGCAGCCGCTGCACGTCCCGGCGCGCCTCCGGGGAGGTGATCCACTGGCTCTCGCCGCTCGCCATGGCGGTGCGACCGTCGAGGCTGGCGCCGAGCTTGACCGTCACCTGCGGGAAGGCGGTGCGCATCCGCTTGAAGAAACCGGGGTTCAGGGCCTCGGCCTCGGCGCTGAGCAGGCCGAAGTCGGTCTTGATGCCCGCCTCGGAGAGCATGCGCAGGCCGCGTCCCCCCACCTGGGGATTGGGATCCACCATGGCGGCGACCACCCGGGTCACCCCGGCCTTGATCAGCGCCTCGGCACAGGGAGGGGTGCGACCGTGATGGGAGCAGGGCTCCAGGGTCACATAGGCGGTGGCGCCGCGAGCCTCTTCCCCGGCGGCATGCAGGGCATAGACCTCGGCATGGGGTTCACCGGCACGCTGGTGCCAGCCCTCCCCCACCACCACGCCGGCCTTCACCAGCACGGCGCCCACACAGGGATTGGGGGCCGTGGTGTAACGGCCGCGACGGGCCAGCTCGAGGGCCCGGCTCATCCATTGGTAATCATCTTGACTAAACATCTGGGCTCCCGTTCAACGCGAGAAAATAGGGGTGCTAACGCAATCCGTGGGTGGCTGGCTTATTTCTCCAGCTTGGCGATCTCTTCACCGCTTCTTGTTACAAACAAGGCGGATGTCCTCGAGTCCTGAGGTAGAGAGGGGTGAAGCGGATATTGCTTTGCTCACCCGACCCTCTTCACTTCTCCAGCTTGGCGATCTCTTCGCCGAACTCGCGGATGTCCTCGAAGCTGCGATAGACGGAGGCGAAGCGGATATAGGCCACCTTGTCCAGGCTCTTGAGTTCATCCATCACCAGGTTGCCCACCAGCTGGGACGCGACTTCGCGCTCGCCGGTGGCACGCAGCCGGGATTTGATGTGATTGACCCCCTTTTCGATGGCCTCCATGCTCACCGGCCGCTTCTCCAGGGCCCGCAGTATGCCGGCCCGCAGCTTGTCTTCATTGAAGGGCTCGCGGGAGCCATTGGACTTGATGACACGGGGCATCACCAGCTCGGCCATCTCGAAGGTGGTGAAGCGCTCATGGCAGAGCAGGCATTCACGACGGCGGCGCACCTGATGGCCTTCTGCCACCAGACGGGAATCGATCACCTTGGTATCAACCGCACTACAGAAAGGGCAATGCATCGGACCTCCGGCGTTAACGGAAAAGGCACCTGCCCCGCGGGGTCAGGATCTTGGCCGGCCAGTGTAGCACGGCCATCCAAAGCCGGTAAAAGCCCAGAAAAAACAATGCCACCTGTGGGTGGCATTGGGGCAGAAATGGCGCCGATTCAGTCGTCGTAGGGCAACAGATCCGGATCGCAATCCACATAGTCGGGGGCCGGATCTAGCTCGAATTGCACCGCATCGATATGGGTATGGCCCTGCATCAGCGCCTTGCCCACCCTGTGCATGCCATCCATCACCCGCCCCGCACTGTCCAGAATGATGGGATAGGCGAGATCGGCGGCCTGCATCAGCTGGCAGTGTTCTACTATGCTGCGCACCGTGGGTTTCACGCTGCCATGCCCGTACCAGTGCTCGCTATCGAGCTCCGCGAGCTGCGAGAGTGGCACAGCGCGCACCGGCAACCCGCGGCTCAGCCGCACCAGACGGCGTACATCCCAGGCCAGCAGGCCCTCGGGGCTGGGGCGAAAATGATACTGGGCGCGGAGGGCAGAGATGAGTTCCTCATCACTGAGCGCGGTCTGATTTGGCATGGTGCCTCCTCTGTCGGTCGATGAGTACAGCCCTATGGCAAGGCCGGAGCAGAAACAACAATGCCACCCTGGGGTGGCATTGTTTTTATACCAGAGTCTCTGGCGTATCAGGCATAAACCGGGAAACGGCGGCAGATATCCAGCACCTTCTCGCGAACGGTGGCCAGCACGGCGTCGTTGTCGTGGTTGTCCAGCACGTCGCAGATCCAGTTGGCCAACTGGATGGACTCGGCTTCCTTGAAACCGCGGCGGGTGATGGCCGGGGTACCGATCCGCACGCCGGATGTGACGAACGGAGAGCGCGGGTCGTTCGGCACGGAGTTCTTGTTGACGGTGATGTTGGCCTTGCCCAGTGCGGCGTCGGCGTCCTTACCGGTCAGCTCGCGGCCGATGAGGTCAACCAGCATCAGGTGGTTGTCGGTACCGCCGGAGACGATCTTGTAACCGCGCTCGATAAAGGTAGCTGCCATGGCCTTGGCGTTCTTGACGACCTGGGCCTGATAGGTCTTGAACTCGGGCTCCAGCGCTTCCTTGAAGGCCACGGCCTTGCCGGCGATGACGTGCATCAGCGGGCCGCCCTGACCACCCGGGAAGACGGCGGAGTTCAGCTTCTTGTACAGATCTTCGTCGTCGGCGGCGGAGAGGATCAGACCACCGCGCGGACCGGCCAGGGTCTTGTGGGTGGTGGAGGTGACCACGTGGGCGTGGGGCACCGGGTTCGGGTAGACGCCAGCGGCAATCAGACCGGCCACGTGGGCCATGTCGACGAACAGGTAAGCACCGATCTTGTCGGCGATTTCGCGCATGCGGGCCCAGTCGACGATGCCGGAGTAGGCGGAGAAGCCACCTATCATCATCTTCGGCTTGTGCTCGACCGCCAGGCGCTCCATCTCGTCATAGTCGATCTTGCCGGACTCATCGATGCCGTAGGGGATGATGTTGTACAGCTTGCCGGAGAAGTTCACCGGGGAGCCGTGGGTCAGGTGACCACCGTGGGCCAGGTTCATGCCCAGCACGGTGTCGCCCGGCTGCAGCAGGGCCATGTAGACGGCGCTGTTGGCCTGGGAGCCGGAGTGCGGCTGCACGTTGGCATAGGTGGCACCAAACAGTTCCTTGGCGCGCTCGATGGCCAGGGTTTCGACCACGTCGACGTACTCGCAACCGCCGTAGTAACGCTTGGCCGGATAGCCTTCGGCGTACTTGTTGGTCAACTGGGAGCCCTGGGCTTCCATGACGCGGGGGCTGGTGTAGTTCTCAGACGCGATCAGCTCGATATGTTCTTCCTGACGACGGGTTTCGTCTGTGATGGCCTGCCACAGCTCTGGATCATAGCCGGCGATGGTCATGTCACGTTTCAACATCCGTTTATCTCCTGAAAATCGTTTGCGCGATAGGTGAAGTGGGCCCGCGCATTGTAACGTGAGCTGGATCAAAGAGACAGTCCAACCACCCAAAAACTTGTTTATAAAATGTAAAATACGTCGCAATTTTCGAAGCCGGACGCCCCTCTTTCCCCTTGCCTCTCGCGGGGCCGGCGCCCCTTCCGTCGGCTCGGCCCCTCCTGGGGCGCCCGGCAATCCTGTCTGACCCGCCCCCTGAATCCTCCCCTATGGAGGGCAAAAACCAGAGCCAGATCATGGATATAGCATTTACTAACAGATAACATCTTTAGACGGCACAGGGGCTGCGAAGCCTGGCGAGCGGCCATCGGCTGGCAACGGCAGGGCCCTTTGGCGCACAGGGTCGCACCAGAGCCCTGCATTTGCCTCTCTCACCACAAGGGGGAATTCCATGGATCATCTGATGCTGTTCGTGATTGTCGCCGTCTTTGCCATCTTCTATTGGGTCTATTACACCGGCAGTCGCAAGGGCGCCTGCACCACCCGCTGGGAGACGCTGCCCACCCGGGCGCAGTACCTGGCGGCCCACCCCGAGGCCGTCGATGGCGATATCATCTTCTGCATCCATTGCGGCCACCATCAGCAGCTCGAGGTGGGGGTGGTGCACCAGGCCGACTACCGGCGCCAGCACATCTGCCCCCGCTGCAAGCAGGCGCTCTACAGAGACGAGGAGCAGGAAGGAAGCGGCGGATCAGTCGTCGGCAGCAGACCAGGCTGAGGCTCATGCCGGGGCCGACAGCTGCCTCTCCTGCCACGCCTTGAGCGTCGCCACCGCCGCATCAAACTCCCCGGCCAGCCCCGCCGGATCGGCGTCTCCCGCCTCCAGGGCGGCGCACTGCGCGGCAAAATCATCCAGCCCGAGCGCCAGGGCACTGCCCTTGAGCTTGTGGGCCATCCCCTTGCGCTCTTCCCCCTCGCACCGCACCAGTGCGGCCACCAGGGCCGCCCCCTGGGATTCAAACAATCCGATGAGCTGACGGATGCGCTGACTGCCGAGCAAGGCCAGGTCGGCGTCCAGCACGGGGTTGGCGGCCTGGGGGGCCGGCAGGCTGACGGTGCCCTCCCTCGCGTCCGGCAGGGCCTGCGCTGTCTCTATCTGGAACTGACGGTCGATGGCGCTGGCCAACGCCGCCAGACGCACCGGTTTGCCGACAAAGTCCGCAAAGCCCGCCTCCAGACAGAGACGGATATCCTCGGGGTACATCTGGGCCGAGATGGCGATGGCAGGCAGGGGGCGCTCGTGCACCTCCTCGCTGATGGCGGCCAGATCTTCGCGCAGGGTCAGGCCATCCATGTCAGGCAGATTGATATCGAGCAGCGCCAGATCGAAACTCCGCTCAGTCACCCGCGCCAGCGCCGAACGCCCGTCTTCCGCCAGGGTGACGCAATGGCCCAGGCGAGTCAGCATGCCCTGCGCCACCAGCCGGTTGATCTCGTTGTCTTCCACCAGCAGGATCTCGCGAGGCTGGCCGAGGTGCAGCGGCTGGGCCGCGGCCGGCAGCTGGGCGGCCGAGCGTTGCAGGGGCAAGCTGAAGCTGAAGCGGCAACCCTCCCCGGGCCGGCTGGCGAGGCACAGCTCCCCCCCCATGGCGGCCACCAGCCTGCGGCTGATGGCAAGCCCCAGCCCTGTGCCCCCCTGGTGCCCCATGTCCCGCTTGCGCTGGCGGAACGCCTCGAACACCGCCTCCTGCTCCTGTTCAGGAATGCCGGGGCCGGTATCGCTCACCACGAACAGGATGCAGGGCTCGGCGCAGGGGCCGCCGCATGGGAGGGGGCTCACCTCGAGGCAGATCCGGCCCCTGGCGGTGAACTTGACCGCGTTGCCCAGGAGGTTCGCGAGTACCTGGCGCAGCTTGCCCAGATCCCCTTCCACCACGGGAGGCAGGGCGGGGGCGTACTCCAGCACCAGGGCCACCCCTCTGGCCTCTGCCCTGGGCCGGAACAGGGCGCTCAGCTCATCGACCAGCTGATGCAGCGGGAAGGGTTCCCGGCGCGCCTCCACGTGGCCCGCCTCGATCTTGGAGTAGTCGAGGATGTCGTTGAGGATCTCCAGCAGGGATTCGCCGCTGTGCTCTATGGCGGCGAGATAGCGCCGCTGGGTCTCGCTGAGATGGGTATCTTCCAGCAGGGTCAGGCCCCCCAGAATGCCGTTCATGGGGGTGCGGATCTCGTGGCTCATGGTGGCGAGGAAGACCGACTTGGCCCGATTGGCCTGTTCCGCCTCGGCACGGGCCAGGCGCTGCTTCTCCACCTCTTCGTTGAGGCGCAGATTGGCATGGCTGAGCTGCTCCGTCCGCTCCACCACTCGCGACTCCAGCTCCCGCTGATAGCGGCCCAGCTCGACCGCATTGTCACGAAACACCTGCAGGGCCCGTCCCAGCTCCGCCAGCTCGTCACGGCCGGCACTGGCGATCGGGTCAAGGGGGGCCAGATCCCCCCGCGCCAGCCGGCTCATCCCCGCCACCGCGTGTTGCAGCGGCCAGACGATGCGGCCGTAGACCATGCGCCACATCAGCAGCATCAGCAGCACCAGGGTGAGCAGACCTATCCCCATCAGTGCCTGCTCCAGCAGCCTGAGACGCTGGCTCAGTGCCTGCTGACTCTGCCCCAGGGAATCGCGGGCACGGTTGACCAGATCACCCACCTGCTGGTTGAGGCTGCTCATCAAGGCCTCATTGGCGCTGGCCAGCACCCGCAGGGCCTCCCCCTTGCCGAGCCAGTCGCTGCGCAGTTGCACCAGCTGGTCGCTCTGCGCCAGCACGGCGAGGGCCTGCTCCACCCCCTGGCGGCGGGCCGGATCCGTCACCGCCCCGGCCCGAAGCTGCAATATCGCCAGCTCCCGCTGTCCATCCCGCAACAGTGCCTGCAAGCGCTCCTGCCGCTCGCCGCGCCAGATCTCCTCGATGCGCTGCTGCTGCATCAGGGTTCTGTGACGCAGCTCGGTCATCTGCTCCAGCCAGTCGAGATCCTGCTCCAGCAAGCGGTCTATCGCTGCGGCGGCGGCGCGCCCCTGCAAGGGGTAGAGGGAGCCGAGCCCCGCCACCATCACGGTCTCGGCATTCTCCATCTGGCTGCGGGCAAGCTCCGCCACCTCGCCGGCCGCGGCCACCAGGCGGGCGCGCAGGTCGTTGCCTTGCGCCATCAGGGTCAGGCGCTCCCCCACCAGCCAGCCCTGCTGCCCCAGGTTGCCGATGATGCTCTGGCTCAGGGGATGGAGCTGCTCCTGCACCTGCCTGTCCCCCTCACCGCCGAGCTGCGCCAGCAGGCGCTGCATCTGCTGCCCCTGCAGGGTGAGCAAGCGTCCCTGATGCTCACGCTCCGCCTCGCTGGTCGCCGTGGCCAGCAGATGGGAGGCGCTCTGGATCTCGCCGCTCAGGCGCGCCAGGGTACGGGCCCGCTCCTGATCGGCCAGGGTCTGCTGCACCCCCTGCTCCAGCTGGCGCAGGTGGGTGAGCCCAATCCACCCGAGCAGGGAGGCGCTCAGGGTCAGCAGCGCCATCAGGGAGAAGGCCAGCAGCAGCCTGCCCCCCAGGCCGGAAAAGATTCTCACGCTCGGCACCTTGGTTGTGGTCGGCTTTGACCGGATAATGTGGGCCCACACTTTAACAAAACCCCGGCTCATGCGAAGCGTCTATCTCTCCCTGTTGCTCATGCTGCTCCCTGGCCCCCTCCTCGCCTTCGAGGTGGATCACTGGCCAGGTGGCGCCTTCAGCGGCCAGCCCGTGCGCCTCCTGTGGCCAGGGCCAGCGCCTCTTCCATCTCCCCTGACCCTGTGCGCCCTCTATCCCCATCTGCGGGATGCCTACTGGCTGTCGGTCAATCAGGGCATGGTGGAAGAGGCGACACGGCTTGGGGTCAGCTTGCGGATCCACGAGGCGGGGGGCTACGGTGCCCTGGCCGAGCAGCGCCAGCAGTTGCAGCAGTGCGTGAGGGAGGGGAGCGACGCCATTCTGCTTGGCGCCGTGAGCTATGAGGGGCTGAGGGAGGCAATCACCGCCAGCCCGCTACCGGTATTCGGCCTGGTCAACGATCTGCCCGCCGGCCTGGTGCGTGCCAAGGTGGGGGTCTCCTGGTATCAGATGGGCTGGCAGATGGGGCACTGGCTGGCACTGCGTCACCCGGCGGGCAGCAAACCCGTCTCGGTTGCCCTGTTCCCGGGCCCCAAGAGCAGCGGTGGCAACAACGTGGTCGAGCCCGGTTTTGCCGATGCCATCCGGGGGAGCGCCATCAGGCTGGTGACCACGGCCCGCGGCGACAACAGCCGCGAGATCCAGCGCACCCTGGTGCAGCAGACCCTGGCCCGCCACCCGGACCTCGACTATCTGGTGGGGGGCGCGATTGCCGCCGAAGTGGCGGTCAACGAGCTGGCCCAACGCCGGCTCGACCACCCCAGAGTGCTCGGTACCTACTTCAGTCACGGGGTGCAGCGCGGCCTGCTGCGGGGCAAGATGCTGGCGGCCAACAGCGATCAGATGCGGCTGCAGGGCCGCCTCGCCGTGGCCCAGGCCGTCTGCCTGCTACAGCATCCCGAGGCGGACGAGCAGCAGTGCCCCCGGGTGATGGGCCCCCCTATTCTGACTCTGGATGGGCCCCTGGCCGACACCGGCGACTCCCTCTCCGATGGGGCTTTTCGCCCCGTCTACCGGGTCGGTGCCGCCCCAGCCGGCCAATAGCCAAGCCTGCTGACTCAGGGAGCCAGCTCACCGGCAAACAGATAGCCCTCCCCGTGCACGGTGACAAACAGCTGGGGATCCCGGGGATCCAGCTCCATCTTGCCCCGTAGCCGCCGGATCAACACGTCTATGGTGCGATCGCTCGGGCCATCGCCACGATGGCTGATGAGGGTCAGGATCCGCTCCCGACTGAGCACCCGCCCGGGGTGGGCGACGAAGGCCACCAGCACCTCGTATTCGGCCTTGGTCAGGCGCACCGGCACCCCGTCCTTGCTGAGCTGGCGGCGGGGAATGTCGAAGCGCCAGGGGCCGAAGCGCACCGCATCGTCAGCGACCGCAGGCTCGCTCGGCGCGGCGGCCGCCAGCGAGATCCGCCACAGCAGATTCTTGACCCGCACCAGCAACTCCCGCAGCTCGAACGGCTTGGTGACATAGTCGTCGGCCCCCATCTCGAGGCCGACAATCCGGTCCACCGCATCACTGCGGCCGGTGACCAGAATGATCCCCACCGTGCTGCGCGCCCGCAGCTCACGGGTCAACAGCAGACCATCTTCTCCCGGCAGGTTGATATCCAACATCACCAGATCGACCGTCTGCTCCGCCAGCACGGCGCGCATCTCCTGGCCGTTTTCGACCGCCGTCACCCGATAGCCCTCCCGCTCGAAATAGCCGGTCAGCTTCTCGCGGGTCACCGCATCATCTTCAACAACCAGAATGTGGTAGCTCATGGGCAGGGTTCACGATGGTCGACAAGGGAGGATTATTCTATTCACATTTTGTCATAAATACCCCTATTTCATTAATTTGTGGCGGCAGCCCTGTTCACAACGCCTCCCTATCATGGCTCCCATCAAAAAAGTGATGTGAGAGAGCATGATGAAAAAACTGTGGCACTTCCTGCGCACCCCCAGCCGCCGCTGGTCGGTACTGGCGCTGCTTCTGGTGGGCGTCGGCGTCACCCTCGCGGGCACCGTCGGCCTGCACTACGGCTTTGAGAAAACCAGCAGCCTCGAATTCTGTATCTCCTGCCACTCCATGAAAGACACCGTCTATCCGGAGTACAAGGAGTCCATCCACTTCAAGAATGCCTCAGGGGTACAGGCGGTCTGTACCGACTGTCACCAGCCGAAGGACTTTGTCGGCAAGGTGGCCCGCAAGATGGAGGCGGCAAACGACCTCTATCAGGAGTACATAGGCCACAGCATCGACACCCAGGAGAAGTTCGAGGACAGGCGCCTGCATCTGGCCGAGAAGGTGTGGGCACGGATGAGCAGCCAGAACTCCAAGACCTGCAAGTCCTGCCACAGCTACGACAACATGGATCACGCCAAGCAGTCCCCGGCGGCCGCGCTGGCGATGAAAGACGCGGCGGCGAAGAACATGAACTGCATCGAGTGCCACAAGGGCATCGCCCACGAACTGCCCAACATGGCAGGCGGCTTCCGGGCCACTTACGCCACCCTGGTTAACGACGCGCAAGAGGCGCCAGCCGCCAAGACCCTCTACAACCTGGGTGAAAAAGATCTCTATGCCAGCGAACAGAGCAGCGACCCGGTCGGCAAACTGCTGCCTGCCTCCCGTATAGACGTGGTGGACCGCAGCGGCGATCGCCTCAAGGTGACCATCGAAGGGTGGCGCGAGAGCGACGGCAAGGGCCGGGTGCTGAGCGAATACATGGGCAAGCGGGTCTTCGTCGCTACCATCCGTGATGAACTGAAAGCGAGCGAGAAAGTGCTCAAGCAGGAGACAGACAGCGCCACCCATATCAAGTGGGAGCAGGTTCAGGTGCAGGCCTGGGTCGATGGCAAGGGCTTTGAGTCCTCGCTCAAACCGATCTGGGATTACGCTGGCGAGATGTACAAATCCACCTGCAACTCCTGCCACGGCGCGCCGGATCCCGCTCACTTCACTGCCAACGGCTGGATCTCGGGGCTCAAGGCGATGTCTGCCTACTATCGCCTGAGCAAGGAAGAGGAGCGCACCCTGCTCAAATACCTGCAAAACCATGCCGCCGATACCGGTGGTCAGGGCAGCCACTAATTCCGGATTCGAGTTCCGGATCCGAGAGAGGAATAACAAGATGATCAATATTTCCCGTCGTGGTTTTCTGGGTGGCTTGCTGGCCAGCGGTGCCTCTGCCCTGATCGGCCCCTCCCTGCTCGGTCGCGCCGTGATGGCCGCCGAGTCCGGCGACAAGCTGGTGCAGTCCGGCTCCCACTGGGGTGCCTTCCGCGCCCGGGTGGTCGATGGCCGCTGGGTCGAGACCCTGCCGTTCGAGCATGACAAGCACCCCACCGAGATGCTCAAGGCCCTGAGTGAAGTGGTCTACAACCCCTCCCGCATCCGCTACCCCATGGTGCGGCTGGACTGGCTGCGCAAGGGCCACCAGTCCGACACCAGCGAACGCGGCCAGAACCGCTTCGTGCGGGTCACCTGGTCACAGGCGCTCGACTTCTTCTATCACGAGCTGGAGCGGGTGCAGAAAACCTATGGCCCGAGCGCCCTCTATGCCGGTCACTCCGGCTGGCAGTCGGTGGGCAAGCTGCACTCCGCCGGCGCCATGCTGGGGCGTGCCATGAACCTGCACGGCACCTATCTGGCCAAGGCCGGCGACTACTCCACCGGCGCCGCCCAGGTGATCCTGCCCCACGTGGCAGGGGCCATGGAGGTGTACGAGCAGCAGACCTCCTGGCCACTGGTGCTGGAGCACAGCAAGACCATAGTCATCTGGGGTTCAGATCCCATCAAGAACCTGCAGGTGGGCTGGCTGGTGCCGGATCACAGCGTCTACGACTACTGGGCGCAGCTCAAAGAGAAGGTGGCCAAGGGCGAGATCCGGGTCATCAGCGTCGACCCGGTCAAATCCAAGACCCAGAAGTACCTCAATTGCGATCAGGTGACCCTGAATCCGCAGACCGACGTGCCGTTGATGCTGGGCATAGCCCACACCCTCTACAGCGAGAAGCGTCACGACGAGGCGTTCCTGAAGAACTACACCACCGGTTTTGACAAGTTCCTGCCCTATCTGTTGGGCACCAGCGACGGTCAGGTGAAGGATGCCGAGTGGGCTGCCGCCATCTGTGGCGTGCCTGCCGAGACCATCCGCGAGCTGGCCCGCGCCATGAGCAGCGGCCGTACCCAGCTAATCGGCGGCTGGTGTGTGCAGCGCATGCACCACGGCGAGCAGTACGCCTGGATGCTGGTGGTACTGGCCTCGATGATTGGCCAGATCGGCCTGCCGGGGGGCGGTTACGGCTTTGGCTGGCACTACAACGGGGCGGGCACCATCACCTCCAGCGGCCCCATCATGTCCGGTTTCAGCTCGGTCATTCCCGGGGTCAAGCCGCGCCATGATGGCGACTGGAAGGGCTACTCCAAATTCATTCCGGTGGCCCGTTTCGTCGACTGCATCCTCAATCCGGGCAAGACCATCGCCTTCAACGGCCAGACCATCACCTACCCCCACATGAAGATGGCGGTGTTCTGCGGCAACAACCCGTTTCACCACCAGCAGGATCGCAACAAGATGGTCGCCGCCTGGCGCAAGCTGGAAACCGTGGTCAGCATCGATCACCAGTGGACCGCCAGCTGCCGCTTCGCCGACATAGTGCTGCCCGCCACCACCACCTATGAGCGAGATGATATCGAGCAGTGGGGCTCTCACTCCAACGCGGGCATTCTGGCCATGTACAAGGTGGTCGAGCCGCTGTTCGAGGCGCGCGATGACTACGACATCTTCGCCGATCTCTGCCGCCGCTTCGGTCGCGAGGCCGAGTTCACCGGTGGCAAGAGCAAGCTGGAGTGGATCCAGAGCATCTATGACGACGCCCGCCTGCAGGGTCGCGGCATCGGCATCCGTCTGCCCCGCTTCAGCCAGTTCTGGCACGGGGAAGGCTTCGTCACCTTCCCGGCGGGTCAGCCCTGGGTGCGCCACGCCTCGTTCCGTCAGGAGCCGGATCTGGAACCGCTCGGCACCCCGTCTGGCCTCATCGAGATCTACTCCAAGACCATCGCCGACTACGGCTATGGGGATTGCCCGGGCCACCCGGTCTGGATCGAGCCCTACGAGCGCTCCCACGGCGGGCCGGGCAGCAAACAGTACCCGCTGCACCTGCAATCCTGCCACCCGGACAAGCGGCTGCACAGCCAGCTCTGCTCCTCCGACAACTACCGCGCCACTTACACGGTGCAGGGGCGCGAGCCCGTCTACATGAACCCGCAGGATGCCAAATCCCGTGGCCTCAAGGACGGCGATCTGGTGCGGGTGTTCAACGGTCGCGGTCAGGTGCTGGCCGGTCTGGTGGTGAGCGATGACTACGCCCCCGGCGTGGTGCGCATTCAGGAAGGTGCCTGGTATGGTCCGCAGGAGGGCGGCAAGGTCGGCACCCTCTGCACCTATGGTGACCCCAATGTGCTGACCGCCGACATCGGCTCCTCCAGCCTGGCGCAGGCCACCACGGCCCACACGGCCCTGGTGGAGATCGAGAAGTTCCGCGGGCAGGCGCCTGCCGTCACCGCCTTCGGCGCGCCCGAGTCGGCAAAGGGCATAGACCCCATGTTCCCGGCGCTCTGACCCCAGGGGGACGAAAGCGCCCCCTTGAGTTTCCTTTATTTTTAAAGTCGTTAGAATCGGGAGCCATCAAGGCTCCCGATTGCCATCCACGGAGGAAAAATGCAGGAATTTATGGCTACCAGCGAACGCCGGGCCCAACTCTACTGGTGGTTCTCCACCCTGTTTGCCGCCGAACTCAGTGATGAGCAGATCGCCGAATATGACACCTATGATGTGCGAAGCTTCCTGAAGAGCCTCTCCACCCTGGATCCGATGCGCGAGGCCGTGACCGAGCTCAATGACGCCATCGCCCGCCTGCTGGTGCGCACCGATCGCCAGCTGGAGCTCGCCGCCGACTTCGCCGGCCTCTTCCTGGTGGATCCCAAGCAGGGCGCCCTGCCCTACGAGTCCCTCTACCGGGGTGAGGCCAAGCTGATGATGCAGGCCCCCATGGCCGAGATGCAGGCCCGCCTCGATCGCCTCGGCATCAATGTCAGCGACAAGTACAAGGAGCCCGCCGATCACCTGGCCATCGAGCTGGATCTGATGGGCAACCTCATCATTCGCGCCGCCGAGGCGACCACAGCCGCCGAGCGGGCGCAATGGCTGCAGGAGCAGGAAGCGCTCTTGCACCATCATCTGCTGGGCTGGTTCGACAAGTTCGAGACCGCCTGTCGCGCCGCCGACCAGTTTGGCTTCTACGGCGCCAGTGCCCGTCTGCTGGGGGTCTTCCTCACCATGGATGCCAACTACCTCAGCCTGGTCAAGCCGGCGCAGTCCGCCGACTAAGCCTCGCATGAAGACAGCCCTGCTTCTGATTGCATGCTGGCTGCTGGCCCTGATCCCGCTGGATCAGGGCCTGACCCCCCTCGCCGTCCTGCTGTTCCACCCGGACAGGGAACTGTACGGCGCCGCCCAGCTGACCGGCTTTGGCGGCATTCTGCTCACCCTCTACCTTGCCAATCTCGGCGTGGAGGTGGTGCTGCGCCGCCGCTTCCAGATAGCGGGCATGCTGACCCTGCTGGTGGCCTGGATAGGCTTCATCAACAGCAGCGGCAGCGAGTCACATTTCCTGCTGCTCTATCTGCTGGCCCTGCCGTTCCACCTGCTCGGCTGGCTGGTACTGGTGCGCGGCATTCAGGCATTCGGCCGCCAGAAAGGCTGACATCCCCTTGATTTGACATCATTCCCAGACTTTTTCTTCCTCCTGAAACTTCCTGCCATACTGACACAGTCATCTAAATGATAATGAAATCAATTCAGGAGCCTCCATGGAAAAAGTGCTACCCGAATCGGTTCAGACACTGCATTTGTCAGGCCCGTTATCCCTTCATGAATGGCAACAACTGTTCGAGCTGGCACCCTTTGGGATAGGGGTCTTCGATCGTGACTTCAGGTGCCGTGGCGTCAACGGTATCTTCACCGAGCTGAGCGGTCTGGCGCAGGGGGATCACCTCGGCAAGACGCTGTTTGACATCACCCCGGCCCAGGCGCCCATGCTGCTCCCCCGGCTCAAGCAATTGCTCGATGGCGCCCCCCGGGCCGAACTGGATCTCGGCTGTATCCATGTCTCCCGCCCCGGCGGGCCGAGGCGCTGGCAGATGAGCTGCAGCCCCCTGATGGACGCAACAGGGCTCTTCAATGGCATCTTCCTCATCGCCCGCGATCTCACCCAGGATCCCCGCGCCTACCTGGGCCTGACCCGCTTCACCGGGGAGATCCAGGAGACCAGCCGCCTGCATGCACAGCGGCTCTACCAGGCGGAGGCCAGGCTCCACCACCTCTCCTATCACGACCCCCTCACCGACCTTGGCAATCGCAGCCTGTTGCAGGAGCGGCTCGCACTGGAGATGGAGACGGCCAGGCTCAACCGGCTGCCCCTCGCCCTGCTGTTCATCGATCTCGACGGCTTCAAGCTGATCAACGACAACCTGGGGCACAGCGCCGGGGATCTGCTGCTCAAGCTGCTGGCGGAGCGCATCCGCCACAGCCTGCGCCCGGGGGATCTCGCCACCCGACTCGGCGCAGACGAATTTCTGGTGCTGCTGCCCGACATCGGGCAGCCCCAGGAGCTGGTGGGGCTGATCGAGCGGCTGCAACACAGGCTCCACGATCCGGTCGACATAGGGCAGGAGCGGGTGAGGCTCTCCGCCAGCATAGGGGTCGCCCTCTACCCGGATCATGGCCTGACCCCGGACAGCCTCATCAGTGCGGCGGACAATGCCATGCATGAGGCCAAGCGCCGGGGCCGCAACGGCCATCTGTTCTACTCCCCCGAGATGATGACGCAGATGAGGGAGCGGATGGCCCTGGAGCAGGGGCTGATCAAGGCCATGGAGCAGCAGCAGTTTCGCCTGCTGTACCAACCCATGACGGATCTGGCCAGTGACAGCCTCAGCGGCCTCGAGGCCCTGGTGCGCTGGCAGCACCCGAGCGAGGGCATCATCTCTCCCGCCCGCTTCATTCCGGTGGCCGAGGAGTGCGGCCTGATAGAGCAGTTGGGGGAATGGGTGATGCGCACCGCCTGCCAGCAGGGACAGCGGTGGCTGGCGGAGGGGTTCGCCGTGCCCAGGCTGTCCGTCAATGTGTCGGTCAGGGAGATGCGCTCCCCCGACTACGTGGACAGGGTCACCGCCATCCTAGCGCAGACCGGCTTCCCGGCAGAGCGGCTGGAGATCGAGGTCACCGAGAGCATCATCCAGAGCGTGGATCAGAGCCTGCGCCTCTTTACCCGCCTCAAGGCGCTGGGAGTGCAGATCGCCATCGACGACTTCGGTACCGGCTTCTCCTCCCTGAGCCTGCTCAAAAGCCTGCCCATAGACCGCATCAAGATAGACAGGGCCTTCGTGCAGGCGCTGCCCGACGACAGGCACAGCCGGGAGCTGTGCCGCACCATAGTCAGCCTGGCAGACAGCCTCGGCATGGCGGTCACGGCGGAAGGCATAGAGACCCAGCCCCAGCGCCAGTTCCTGCAATCCCTGCGCTGCGAGGAGGGCCAGGGCTACCTGTTCAGCCATCCCCTGTCCGAACCCCACATGACCTCCATGCTCGCCACAGGGCATTGACGATCCCGGACAGCCCAATGAAAGAAGGGAGCCTCAGGCTCCCTTCTTCGCGATCCCTCCGCCATGTCGACCGGCCCCTCTCGTCGCTATCCAAAAGTCTAATTGCCCTCCCGTGCCAAAGGTATAAGTTGTTACTCAATCATTACAAAAATGTATTCACAGGAGTGAGAGATGAGCGAGAGCAAGGTCTATCCGGTCAAGGCCCACATAGGTAGCGACGCCCTGCTGGACAAGGAAGGTTATGAAGCCATGTACCTGGCGTCGGTGCAGAACCCGGACGCCTTCTGGGGGGAGCAGGGCAAGATCCTCGACTGGATGACCCCCTACACCCGTGTCAAGAACACCTCCTACGATCCGGGCCACGTCTCCATCAAGTGGTACGAGGATGGCCTGCTCAACGTGTCGGCCAACTGCCTGGATCGCCATCTGGCCCAACGCGGCGACAAGGTCGCCATCATCTGGGAAGGGGACAACCCGGCCGAGGATCGCAAGCTCACCTATCGCGAGCTCCACACCGAGGTGTGCAAGTTTGCCAACGTGCTCAAAGCCCAGGGGGTCAAGCGCGGTGACATGGTCTGCCTCTACATGCCCATGGTGCCTGAGGCGGCCATCGCCATGCTCGCCTGTACCCGCATCGGCGCCGTGCACAGCATCGTCTTCGGCGGCTTCTCGCCGGAGGCGCTCTCGGGTCGCATCATCGACTCGGGCTCCTCCATCGTCATCACAGCCGACGAGGGTCTGCGCGGCGGCCGCCCCATCCCCCTCAAGAAGAACGTGGACGAGGCGCTCACCCACCCGGATACCAAGGTCAGCAAGGTGATCGTCCTCAAGCGCACCGGCGGCAAGGTCGCCTGGCATGACCACAGGGACATCTGGTGGCACGACGCCGTCGCCGCTGCCAGCCCGGATTGCCCGCCCGAAGCCATGGGCGCCGAGGATCCCCTGTTCGTGCTCTACACCTCGGGCTCCACCGGCAAGCCCAAGGGGGTGCTGCACACCACGGGCGGCTATCTGGTCTATGCCGCCCTCACCTTCAAGTACGTGTTCGACTATCACGAGGAGGACATCTACTGGTGTACCGCCGACGTGGGCTGGGTCACGGGTCACTCCTATCTGGTCTACGGGCCGCTCGCCAACGGCGCCACCACGCTCATGTTCGAAGGGGTGCCGAACTACCCGGCCACCAACCGCATGAGCCAGGTGGTGGACAAGCACCAGGTCAGCATCCTCTATACCGCACCCACCGCCATCCGCGCCTTGATGGCCAAGGGCAAGGAAGCTGTCGAAGGCACCTCCCGCCAGAGCCTGCGCATCATGGGATCTGTGGGGGAACCCATCAACCCGGAAGCCTGGGAGTGGTACTACCGCACCATAGGGGACGAGCGCTGCCCCATCGTCGACACCTGGTGGCAGACCGAGACCGGCGGCATCCTGATAAGCCCCCTGCCCGGCGTCACCGCCCTCAAGCCCGGCTCCGCCACCCGTCCCTTCTTCGGAGTGCAGCCGGCCCTGGTGGACAACCTGGGTGAACCGCTGGAGGGCGCCACCGAGGGCAACCTGGTGATCACCGACTCCTGGCCTGGCCAGATGCGCACCGTGTTTGGCGATCACGAGCGCTTCGAGCAGACCTACTTCTCCACCTTCCCGGGCCGCTACTTCACCGGCGACGGTGCCCGTCGCGACGAGGATGGCTACTACTGGATCACCGGGCGGGTGGATGATGTACTGAACGTCTCCGGCCACCGCATGGGCACCGCCGAAATCGAGTCGGCCCTGGTGGCCCATCCGAAGATCGCCGAGGCGGCCGTGGTGGGGGTGCCCCATGAGATCAAGGGTCAGGGCATCTACGCCTATGTCACCCTGATCGCCGGGGAGGAGCCGAGCCGCGAGCTGCATAAAGAGGTGAAGGAGTGGGTGCGCAAGGAGATAGGCGCCATCGCCACCCCGGATGTGATCCACTGGGCCGAGGGGCTGCCGAAGACCCGCTCCGGCAAGATCATGCGTCGTATCCTGCGCAAGATCGCCACCGGCGAGACCGACAGCCTGGGGGATATCTCCACCCTGGCGGATCCGGGTGTCGTGGACAAGCTTATCCGCGAGAAGTCGGAAGCGGCCTGATCCCCTTCGCTTGCTGCACGACAAAGCCGGCCCTGTGCCGGCTTTGTCGTGTCTGGAAAGCCTGAAGAGGTGGATGCTGCGGCAGAGCGGCTCCGGGCGCCAACATGCTCAATAAATAGCCAGATGTAGAGATTAGACCAGTAAAATGCTGCTAATTTTCACGAAATCAATATAATTGCGAAATCTGTGTGCCAGGGCACACCGAATTGTGCAGAAAGTGGCTAGATTTTTGGTGGTCCACAGATAGCTGATAGATAGCAGCATAATCATCGAGGATGTACTCAATATGTCGCAACATCACCGAATCCTCCTGCTCAACGGTCCCAACCTGAATCTGCTGGGCAAGCGGGAGCCGGGAATCTACGGCAGCAAGACGCTCGATGAGATCGTCGCCGATCTGAGCCAGTACGCCAACGAACTCGGTGTCACCCTGGAACACCTGCAATCCAATGCCGAACATGAGTTGGTCGGCCGCATCCATCAGGCCATGGGCCAGGTGGATTTTATCATCATCAACCCGGCCGCCTTCACCCACACCAGCGTCGCCCTGCGCGATGCCCTGCTGGGCGTGGCCATCCCCTTTATCGAGGTTCACCTGTCAAACGTGCATGCCAGGGAACCCTTCCGCCATCACTCCTATCTGTCTGATGTCGCCAAGGGGGTCATTTGTGGGCTGGGTGCCGATGGCTACCAATTCGCTTTAACCGCGGCCGTGCATCAGTTGCGCGCGGCTTGATAATCACTGATCAGATAAAGAAGAAAGAGAATGCTAATGGATATCCGCAAAATCAAGAAGCTGATTGAACTGGTTGAAGAGTCCGGCATCGCCGAGCTGGAAATCTCCGAAGGGGAAGAGTCCGTTCGCATCAGCCGTAATTTCTCCGGCCAGGTTAGCGTTGCCCCGCAGATGATGATGCAGCCGGCCCAGGTTCAACAAGCCGCCGCCCCGGTCGCCGCTGCCGCTCCGGCCGCCGCCCCTGCTGCCGATGCCGCCCCGAGTGGCCATCTGATGCGCTCCCCCATGGTGGGCTCCTTCTACCGCTCCTCCAGCCCGGAAGCCAAGCCGTTCGTGGAAGTCGGTCAGCACGTCAATGTCGGCGACACCCTGTGCATCGTCGAAGCCATGAAAATGATGAACCAAATCGAGTCTGACAAGGCCGGTGTGATCAAAGCGATCCTGGTTGAAAATGGTCAGGCCGTCGAATTTGACGAGCCGCTGTTCATCATCGAATAAGGGAAGACGCCACCCATGTTGGACAAAGTAGTCATCGCCAACCGCGGTGAAATTGCCCTGCGGATCCTGCGCGCCTGCAAAGAGCTCGGGATCAAGACAGTGGCCGTTCACTCCACCGCCGATCGGGAGCTCAAGCATGTGCTCCTGGCCGACGAAACCATCTGTATCGGCAAACCCGCCAGCGGTGAGTCCTACCTCAACGTGCCGGCCATCATAGCCGCCGCCGAGGTGACCGGTGCCGTCGCCATCCACCCGGGCTACGGCTTCCTCTCCGAGAACGCCGACTTCGCCGAAGTGGTCGAGAAATCCGGCTTCATCTTCATCGGCCCGCGCGCCGAGACCATTCGCCTGATGGGTGACAAGGTTTCCGCCATCGAAGCCATGAAGAAGGCGGGCGTCCCCTGCGTACCCGGCTCCGACGGCCCGGTGGACAACGATGCCAAGCGCAACGCCACCATCGCCAAGCGGATCGGCTACCCCGTGATCATCAAGGCCGCCGGTGGCGGTGGTGGTCGTGGCATGCGCGTGGTGCGCAACGAGTCGGAGCTGGCCGCCGCCATCGCCCTGACCAAATCCGAAGCGGGCCAGTTCTTCAAGAACGACATGGTCTACATGGAGAAATACCTGGAGAACCCGCGCCACATCGAGATCCAGGTGCTGGCAGATGGCCAGGGTACAGCCCTCTACCTGGGTGAGCGGGACTGCTCCATGCAGCGTCGTCACCAGAAGGTGGTGGAAGAGGCGCCGGCACCCGGCATCACCGAAGAGATGCGCAAGTTCATCGGTGAGCGCTGCGTGCGTGCCTGCCTCGAGATCGGCTACCGCGGTGCAGGCACCTTCGAGTTCCTGTACGAGAACGGCGAGTTCTACTTCATCGAGATGAACACCCGGATCCAGGTCGAGCACCCGGTCACCGAGATGGTCACCGGCGTGGATCTCATCAAGGAGCAGCTGCGCATCGCCGCCGGCCAGCCCCTGTCGATCACCCAGCAGGACATCCGCCTCCGTGGCCATGCCATCGAGTGCCGGATCAATGCCGAGGATCCGGCTACCTTCATGCCGTCTCCTGGTCTCATCCAGCGCTTCCACGCGCCGGGTGGTCTGGGCGTGCGCTGGGAATCCCACATCTATGCGGGTTACAAGGTGCCCCCCTACTACGACTCCATGATCGGCAAGCTGATCTGTTACGGCGAGAACCGTGACATCGCCATCGCCCGCATGCGTCACTCTCTCGACGAGCTGGTGGTGGAAGGGATCAAGACCAACATCGCCCTGCAAAAAGAGATCATGAAGGACGAGAACTTCCAGCACGGTGGTACCAACATCCACTATCTGCACAAGAAGCTGGGTCTGTAAGAGGTCTCGGGACCCTGCAACCTGGCGCACGGTGGTAGCACAAACAGCCACTACCTGCACAAGAAGCTGGGTCTGTAAGAGATCCTCATTTAGCGAGCGGTTGCCCGATCCATCTGGATCGACAATTGAAAAAGGGCCATGGCGACATGGCCCTTTTTTGTTATCCTTGCGCCCCTCAAAATTGTCGGAGGCCAAGGTGAATCGTTTCGCGCTCGCCCGTCGGGAAGCAGCCCTCTGCCTGCTGCTGACCCTGCTCTATTTCGTTGCCTGGTATGGCACCGCTTATCTCATTCCGGAAGAGCTGGAACTCTGGGATATGCCGCTCTGGTTCCTGCTCAGCTGCATGCTGATGCCACTGCTGTTCATCGGCCTGTGTGCGCTCATGGTGGATCGCCTGTTCGTCGACATTCCTCTTGACACCGAGGAGCCCCCTCATGACTCCTGAGCCGCTTACTGAACCCATGACGGATCCCCGGTTTACCGAGGTCCCGCTGGCCCCCCAGGAGTCACCCCATGAATCTTGAGTTGATGCTGCCACTCTTCGTCTATCTGATACTGGTGCTCGGGGTCGGCTTCTGGGCCGGTCGCCACCGCGCCGGGGGGGACTTCGTGCAGGAGTACTTCATCGGCAACCGCAGCATGGGCGGCCTGGTACTGGCCATGACGCTGGTGGCCACTTACACCTCGGCCTCCTCCTTCATCGGCGGGCCGGGCGCCGCCTACAAGATAGGCCTGGGCTGGGTGCTGCTGGCGATGATCCAGCTGCCCACCGTCTGGCTCACCCTGGGGGTGCTTGGCAAGAAGTTCGCCATCATAGCCCGCCGGGTCAATGCGGTGACCATCAACGACATGCTGTGGGCCCGCTACCGCAGCAAGTGGGTGGTGGTGCTGGGTTCGGTGACCATCATCCTCGCCTTCATCGCCACCATGGTGGTGCAGTTTATCGGCGGCGCCCGCCTGCTGGAGACGGCGACCGGCCTCAGCTACCAGCAGGGGCTCTTCCTGTTTGCCAGCTGCGTGCTGCTCTACACGGTGATCGGCGGCTTTCGCGCCGTGGTGATGACGGATGCCCTGCAGGGCATCATCATGCTGATCGGCACCGGGGCCCTGCTGGCGGGGATCCTGATTGCCGGTGACGGCCTGCCGAACCTCATCCACCAGCTCAAGGTGATCGATCCCAAGCTGGTGAGCCCGACCGGCGCCGGCGACATGCTGACCCAGCCCTTCATGCTGAGCTTCTGGATCCTGGTCTGCGTCGGTGTGGTGGGGCTACCCCACTCGGCCCTGCGCTGTTTCGGCTACCGGGACAGCAAGGCGCTGCACAGAGGCATCCTCATCGGCACCGTGGTCAGCGCCCTGCTGATGCTGGGCATGCACCTCGCCGGCGCCCTGGGCCGCGCCATCCTGCCCGGCATGGACAGCCCGGACAAGATCATGCCCTCCCTGATGATGGAGGTGCTGCCCCCCTGGCTGGCCGGGGTCTTCCTGGCGGCCCCCATGGCGGCCATCATGTCCACCATCGACTCCCAGCTGATCCAGGCCTCGGCGACCCTGGTCAAGGATCTCTACCTCAACTACCTCAATCCTCGCCAAGAGAAGCTGGAGGTGCGCATTCCACGGCTCTCCCTGCTCTGCACCCTGATCCTCGGCACGCTGGTGCTGCTGGCGGCGCTGCAGCCCCCCGAGATGATCATCTGGCTCAACCTGCTCGCCTTCGGCGGCCTGCAGGCGGTCTTCCTCTGGCCCCTGGTGCTCGGCCTCTACTGGTCGCGGGCCAATGGCCCAGGGGCGCTGGCCAGCATGGTGTCAGGCATTGTCTGCTACGGGGTCTTGAGTCAGTGGGGGATCAAGCTGGCCGGCCTGCACGCCATAGTGCCAAGCCTGGCGCTCGGCCTTGCGGCCTTCATCCTGGTCAGCCTGCTGACCCCTGCCCCGGATCAGTCGGTTCGCCGATTGTTTGATCAGAAATAAGAAAGGGGCCAATAAAGGGACTCGCACCTATTCCCAAATGGGTGCGAGTGGGTAAAATGTGCGCCACGTCACAAAATGCCGCGCCCTTATGCCAGTCCAGAACGCCAGAAAGATCCTGACCCAGTCCCTGCAACGGCTCGGTTATGCCCTGTTGCTGCCCGTCTCCATTCTGCCGCTGGCGGCCCTGCTCTATCGGCTCGGCCAGCCGGACGTGCTGGATCTGGCGGTGCTCTCCCTGGCCGGACGCGCCCTCTTCAGCCAGATGCCGCTCATCTATGCGGTGGCCATCGCCTTCGGGCTGAGCCGACAGGGGCAAGGGGCGCAGGCCCTGGCCGGCGCGGTCAACTTCCTGCTGCTGAGCTCGGCGCTCGCCACCCTGCAGCCCGGCCTGCATGCGGACATGATCTGCGGCCTGCTGGCGGGCCTGACCACCGCCATGGTCTGCTCCTGGACCCGCAGCCTCTCCCTCCCCGGCTGGCTGCGGCCGCTGCAGGAGGAGCTGCCCGGCCTGCTGCTCTCGGCCCTGGCCAGCCTGCTGCTGGTCGTGCCCCTGGCCCTGCTCTGGCCGCTGCTGGAGCAAGGCATCACCCTGCTCGCCTCCGACCTGCTCACCACGCCGTTTGGCGCCTTCTGCTACGGCGTGCTGAACCGGCTGCTGATCCCCCTCGGCCTGCACCAGGTGCTGGGCAGCCTCATGGGGCTGGGGGAGAGCAACCTGCAGGCGCTCTCCGCCGCCCAGCCGCTGCACGAGGGCTATGTGGCGGGTCTCTATCCGGTCATCATGTTCGGCCTGCCCGGCGCCTGTTTTGCCATCTGGCTCCATCGCCAGCGGATGCGACGCCTGCCGCAGGGGGGTTTGCTGCTCACCCTGGCGCTCACCTCGGCCCTGGTGGGGATCACCGAACCCATCGAATTCCTGTTCGCCTTCACCGCCCCCTGGCTGTTCCTGGCCCATGCCCTGCTGACCGGGCTGTCGCTGGCCATCTGCAGCGGGCTCGGCATCCAGGTGGGCAGTTACTTCTCCGCCGGACTGCTGGATCTGGTGCTCAGCTATGGCGCCGGCGAGCACAGTTTCTGGCTCATTCCCCTCGGCATCCTGTTCTTCGTCATCTATGCCCTGGTCTTCTCCCGGCTGCTTGAATACGCCCCCCTCAGCCTGCCGAGCAAGCCCATCGCCGAGGATCTGCCCCAGCTCGCGACCGTGGCCCCCACGGATCCCCAGATGCTAGCCATCCAGTACCTCAAGATGCTGGGGGGCATGGACAACCTGCAGGCCATGAGCGTCTGCCTGACGCGCCTCAGCCTGCGGGTGCGGGAGATGGCGCTGGTGGATCAGTCCCGCCTGGCCAGGCTCGGCTGCCTCTCCTGGATCCAGCTCAACGAGCATCAGCTGGTGCTGGTACTGGGCCCCAACGCCGGCCTCATCGAGGGGCAGATCCGCATGCTGGCAGAGCGCCAGTCGGTCCCCCTCGGCCTCGAGCCCGGCCAGGCCCCCCTCAGCCAGCACCGCTGATCAGGCGAAGGGCAGCCGCTCGGCGACGAAGTCCATCAGGCTGCGCAGGGCGGGGGCCAGGTGTTCGCGGCTCGGATAGATGAGGTAGAAAGGATTGGGGGGGATGGGGTGATCCGGCAGCACCTTCAGCAGGCGCCCCGCCGCCAGATCGTCCCAGCAGACGTGATCCGGCAACAGGGCGATCCCCCCCTCGTGAAGCGCCAGCTCCCTCAGCGCCAGCAGGCTGTTGCTGAGGCAGGCCCCCTGCGGTCGCCAGCCCCCCTCCTGCAGTGGCCACACCGGCAGCGCCCCGTGAACCAGGCAGGCATGCCCCCCCAGCTCCGTCAGCTGCTGCGGCGTGCCCCGGCTCGCCAGATAACCCGGGGCCGCCACCAGGTGACGCGCCACCTGGCCGATACGCCGGCAGATGAGGCTGGAATCTTTGAGCGGCGCCGCCCGCAGCGCCAGATCGTAGCCCTCCCCCACCAGATCCAGTTGCTCGTCACTCAAGGTCAACTCCAGCACCACCTCGGGGTAGAGGGCGCGAAACTGGGCCAGGATCCGGCCAAGCAGCAGGGTACCGGTCGCCTCTGGGGCGGTGATCCGCACCCGGCCTGCCGGGGCCGATCGCAACCTGGCCATGGCCAGATTGGCGCTTCTTGCCAGGGCCAGCAGGGCCTGGCAATGCTCCACATAGACCTCCCCCTGGGGGGTCAGGCTGAGCCTGCGGGTAGTGCGCTGCAACAGTCGCACCCCGAGCCGTGACTCGAGGCGCGAGATCTTCTGGCTCACCGAGGACTTGGGCATGCCGAGCACCTCGGCCGCCCCGGTAAAACTGCCCTGCTCCACCACGGTGGCGAACAGCCCCATCAACTCCAGTTCGACATTGTTCATATATACAAACAGTCTGTCCTGATTACCCATCTTAATCGGAATAATCAACCAGACTAGACTCTCTGGCAATCCCACTCATAGCGATTTGAAAGGAACTGCCATGAAAGCCATCGCCCTCACCCATTATCTGCCAAGCGATCACCCCCACTGCTTCATCGAAACCGAACTGCCGGATCCGACCCCGGGCCCACGGGATCTGCTGGTGAGAGTAACGGCAACCTCGGTCAACCCGGTGGACACCAAGGTACGCGCCCCCAAGGCCAAGGTAGAGAGCAACCCTCGAGTGCTGGGCTGGGATGCCGTAGGGGAAGTGGTGGCCGTGGGCCGCGAGGTGACCCTGTTCAAGGCGGGGGACAGGGTCTGGTATGCCGGCGACATCAGCCGCTCCGGCAGCAACAGCGCCCTGCAACTGGTGGACGAGCGCATCGCCGCCCTCGCCCCCAAGACCCTGAGCGACCAGGAAGCCGCCGCCCTGCCCCTGACCGCCATCACCGCTTGGGAAACCCTGTTCGAGCGCATCGGCCTCAACCGCGAAAGTACCGGGCGACTGCTTGTCATAGGCGGCGCCGGCGGCGTCGGCTCCATCGCCATCCAGCTGGCCCGCCAGCTCACCGGGATGGAGGTGATCGCCACCGCCTCCCGGCCTGAAACCCGTGACTGGTGCCTGGCCATGGGCGCCCACCAGGTCGTGAGTCATCATAACCTGCAGGAAGAGCTGGCCGGCCTTGGCATCAGCCAGCTCGATGCCATCTTCTGCACCAATGCCACCGAGCAGCACTGGGCCGCCATGGCGAGCCTCATCCGCCCCTTCGGTCACATCTGCACCATTGCCGAATCCAGCGAGCCCTGGGATCTGGGCCTGCTCAAGACCAAGAGCGTCACCTTCAGTCAGGAGTTCATGTTTACCCGCTCCCTGTTCCAGACCCCGGACATGATCGAGCAGCACCGGCTGCTCGGCCGGGTCGCCGCCCTGCTGGACCAAGGGGTGCTCAAGAGCACGCTCACTCGCACCCTGCCCGAACTGACTCCGGCCAGCCTGGCACAGGCCCATCGCGAGCTGGAGGCGGGCCGCATGGTGGGCAAGCTGGTGATCGACATGAGCGGCTTCGCCAGCTGAGGCCCTTGCCGCCAGGGATCCCCGCAGCCATGCTGCCTATTCCCTTATAGGTAAAAAATGCACCATCATGGGGTGAGATCACCAGTGACAAGCCCCAAGAGTGCACAGCCCCGCAGCCGATCTGGGCTCCTGACAGGCCCTTCCCCCGAAAAATCATAAAAAAAGAGGCCATCCCGCCGGGATGGCCCTCAAAACCTGAACGTTGGGGTAACAATCACACACATATCCTTATGCAGGACATATTGAACTTTGCAGATTGCGTGCCAATGTCTGCTTTTACCCGCAAAATGACCGTTTTTCAGCGCGCCGGCATAAAAAAAGCCACCCGAAGGTGGCTGAAAAAGATGACGGAACTTCATAGAGCAAAGCATTCAGCGGGAACAAGTTGCTTCCCGTCACCCAGTAAGGAATACATTAACCGTGCCAACTTGGCAGAGTTGCCTTCCTTCCCCATCCCATCATGGGCAAACCACGACAGCACAGGCCCATGATGATAGAATCCCGCGGTTTCACATTTATGAAGAGTCGACCCCATGCCCTGGATACAAATTCGAATCAACGCCACCGCCAAGACCGCGGACAAGGTGAGCAACATGCTGCTGGGGCGTGGAGCCCAGGCGGTGACCTTTATGGATGCCCAGGATGTGCCCGTCTACGAGCCACTGCCTGGTGAAACGCCGCTCTGGGGCGAGACCGAGGTGATGGGGCTGTTCGATGCCGAAACCGACCCGGCTCCCACCATCGCCTTCTTCCAGCAGATCTTCGGGGAAGACGTCGGCTACAAGGTCGAGCAGCTGGAAGACAAGGACTGGGTGCGCGAGTGGATGGATCACTTCCACCCCATGCAGTTCGGCGAGCGCCTCTGGATCTGCCCGAGCTGGCGCGACGTGCCGAATCCCGATGCGGTCAACGTCATGCTGGATCCGGGTCTGGCCTTCGGTACCGGCACCCACCCCACCACGGCGCTCTGCCTGCAGTGGCTGGACGGGCTGGATCTGGCCGGCAAGACGGTGGTCGACTTCGGTTGCGGCTCCGGCATCCTCGGTATCGCCGCCCTCAAACTCGGCGCCGCCCGGGTCATCGGCATCGACATAGACCCGCAGGCCATCCAGGCCAGCCATGACAACGCCGAGCGCAACGGCGTTGCGGGCCAGATCGAGCTCTACCTGCCGGCCGACCAGCCGCAAGACGTTGAAGCGGACGTCGTCGTCGCCAACATCCTCGCCGGCCCGCTGCGGGAGCTGGCGCCGCTCATCGCCGGCCACGGCAAGCCCGGCAGCCTGATGGCGCTCTCCGGCGTGCTGGAGAGCCAGGCCCCGGAGCTGGAGACCATCTACGGCCAGTGGTTCGACATGGACCCGACTGCGGTGAAGGAAGAGTGGTGTCGTCTCTCAGGCCGCAAGCACGGCTGATAGAGAGCGTTATCCTGCTATGCAGACCAACAAGGGCACCCCAGGGTGCCCTTGTCGTTTCCCGGCGCCAGCTGCGCACCCTTCTGCCCACTCTGGGGAGAGCTTCACGCTTCTATCCCCCTCGATGGCTTATGCTCTCCTCCTCCACCCCATTGAGGCCCAGCCATGACCGAATACGAAAAGATGATCGCCAGCCAACCTTACAACTGCATGGCCCCCGAGCTGGATCTCCTGCGCCGGGAGACGGCGCGCCGCTATCGCCACTTCAATCGCAGCGACGAGGAGGAGCAAGAGGCCCTGCTCAGCGAGATCGTCGGCGAGCTGGCGGAGGAGGCCTTTATCTGCCCGCCCCTCTACTGCACCTATGGCCGCCACATCCACCTTGGCGAGCGCAGCTACATCAACATGGGGGCCACCCTGCTGGACAACGCGCCTATCCGTATCGGCGCCGACGTCATGATAGGGCCGAACGTGCAGATCTATACCGCCGCCCACGCCCTGGACGCCGATGAGCGCATCCAGGGGGTGGAGACGGCGCTGCCGGTCACCATAGAAGACAGGGTCTGGATCGGCGGTGGCGCCATACTGCTGCCGGGGATCACCATAGGGCGGGAGGCCATCGTCGGCGCGGGGGCCGTGGTGACCAGAGACGTCCCGGCCGGAGCCCGGGTGGTGGGCAATCCGGCCCGCATCCTGCCCGCCAGAGTCTAGATGCCAGTGACCGGGAGGTAGGGGCCCATAAACGTACAGCCCTATGTCACCAAGGCCCAGCGATAGTGTAAAAAGATGCCGCCCACAGACGCCGTGGGGCTGGCGCAGAAAACCGCCCATAAAAATAAAGCCCAATGTCATAACGACGCTGGGCTGTAAAAAGGTGCTACGGAATTGCGACTCTCATCGCAGAAAATTAGAAGGGGTCACCTTCTAAACTGGCAATGGGATAATAACGGGGCGCAAACGTTTTACATAGGGTAATCAACCAGGATTGAGAACAGCCTCTCACTATTCAAAAAATTCCCAGGCAAGCCCGAACTCCCCCTTGGCAAGTTTCCATTTATCAGTACAGCCTGACACCATTTGGGGGGAAATAAAAAAGCCCTGAATAATCAGGGCTTTTCTGCACTATCTTCGACTCAGAAGCGACGGACGAAGTCAGCGACAGGCAACTCCCGCAGCTTGCGCGCCTCCAGCATGGGGGTGCCCAGGTAGAGGAAGCCCACCAGTTGATCGTCCGGTGCCAGCCCCAACCCCTGATTGATCCCCTCGTCGAAGATGAACCAGCCGGAGCGCCAGATGCCGTTGAACCCCTGTGCCTGGGCCGCCATCTGCATCGCCATCAGGGCGCAGCCGGCGGAGAGCTCCTGCTCCAGTTTAGGTACCTTGGGGTGTGCCTGATAGCGGGTCGCGACGGCCACCACCAGGGGCGCGCGCAGGGGCGCGGCGCGGCTCTTCTCGATGCTATCTTCATCCTCGCCGCGGGCGCGAGCGGCGTCCGCCAGCAGGGCCCCCAGACGCTCACGCCCCTCCCCTTCAAACAGGATGAACTGCCAGGGGGTCAGGGTGCCGTGATCCGGCGCCCGCAGGCCGGCCTTCAGAATATTGTCGAGCACCTCGCCACTCGGGGCCGGGGTGGTCAGACGGCCACAGGAGTGGCGATTGAGTAACAGGGAGAGGGCATCCATGGTCAGTTCCTTATCAGGAGGCAATGATGGCGCTACCTTAGCACAGCCCGAAGGGGAGCACAGCCAGGGCCACTCGGCGCCACCAATGAAAACCCCCTGATAGTCAGGGGGTTATCTTCATGCTGTCGGCTCAGGCCAAGGCGCTAGATGACGGACGCCAGCTCGGCCCCCTGGCGGATGGCGCGCTTGGCGTCCAGCTCCGCCGCCACGTCGGCACCGCCTATGATGTGCACCGGCTTGCCCGCCGCCTGCAGGCCGGCCTGCAGCTCCCGCAGGGGTTCCTGTCCGGCGCAGATGATCACCTGATCCACCGGCAGGCACTGTCTGGCTTCCCCCACCTGGATGTGCAGCCCCTCGTCGTCGATGCGCAGGTACTGCACGCCGGAGAGCATCTGCACCTTGCGGTTCTTCAATACGGTGCGGTGGATCCAGCCTGTGGTCTTGCCGAGGCCATCCCCCACCTTGCTCTCCTTGCGCTGGAGCAGCCAGATCTGGCGCTCGGGCGCGTCGATCACAGGCGTCATCAGACCGCCGCGCTCACCGAGGCTCTTGTCGATGCCCCACTCCCTGAGCCAGTGATCGCGATGATGATCCGCGCTCCCCTCCGCCTTCTTCTCCACCAGGAACTCGGCCACGTCGAAGCCGATGCCGCCGGCCCCGATCACCGCCACCTTGTTGCCCACCGGCTTGCCATCGCGCAGCACGTCGAGGTAACTCAGCACCTTGGGGTGATCGATGCCGGGAATGTTGGGGGTGCGAGGACGTATGCCGGTGGCGAGGATCACCTCGTCAAAACCGCCGCCAAGCAGGCTCTCGGCACTCTGGCGCTGGCCGAGATAGAGTTCGACGCCGCACTTCTCCAGCCGCCTGGCGAAGTAGCGCAGGGTCTCGTGAAACTCCTCCTTGCCCGGGATCTGCTTGGCGAAGTTGAACTGGCCGCCTATGGTCGGCGCCTGATCGAACAGGCTGACCTGATGGCCGCGCTCGGCGGCGTAGCAGGCGAATGCCAGTCCGGCCGGCCCGGCCCCCACCACCGCCAGCTTCTTGGGCTGGGGCACCCGGCCAAACGTCAGCTCGGTCTCGAAGCAGGCGCGGGGATTGACCAGGCAGGAGGCGCGCTTCTGCTTGAACACGTGATCCAGGCAGGCCTGGTTGCAGGCGATGCAGGTGTTGATCTCGTCCGCCCGGTTCTCGGCGGCCTTGATGACAAACTCGGGATCCGCCAGGAAGGGGCGCGCCATGGAGACCATATCCGCCTCCCCCTGCGCCAGGATGCGCTCGGCCACCTCGGGGGTGTTGATCCGGTTGGTGGTGATAAGCGGCACTGTGAGGTGCTTTTTCAGCTCGGCGGTCACCCAGCTGAAGGCCCCGCGCGGCACGCTAGTGGCTATGGTGGGGATGCGCGCCTCGTGCCAGCCGATGCCGGTGTTGATGAGGCTCACCCCGGCCTGCTCCAGCGCCTTCCCGAGCGCTATCACCTCCTCCAGGGAGGAGCCCTTCTCCACCAGATCCAGCATGGAGAGCCGGAAGATGATGATGAAGTCGCTGCCGACCCGCTCGCGAATGGCCCGCACGATTTCCAGCGGGAAACGCATGCGGTTTTCGCTGCTGCTGCCCCAGCCGTCGCTGCGCTGGTTGGTGCGCTCGCAGATGAACTGGTTGATGAGATAGCCTTCCGACCCCATCACCTCGACACCGTCATAGCCCGCCGCCTTGGCCAGTGCCGCGGTAGAGGCAAAGTCCCTGATGGTGCCGCGGATCTGCCGCTCGCTCATGGCCCGCGGCTTGAACGGAGAGATGGGAGCCCGGATGGCACTCGGCGCCAGGCTGAACGGATGATAGGCATAGCGACCGGCATGGAGGATCTGCAGGGCTATCTTGCCCCCCTCCTGATGCACGGCGCCGGTCACCTTCTTGTGCTTGGCGACCTGCCAAGGGAAGCTGAGCTGCGAGCCATGGGGCACCAGGCGCCCCCGCAGGTTGGGGGCTATGCCGCCGGTGACGATGAGGGCGACACCGCCGCGGGCGCGCTCGGCGTAGAAGGCGGCCAGCTTGTCAAAGCCCCCCTTCTCCTCCTCGAGACCGGTATGCATGGAGCCCATCAATACCCGGTTCTTGAGCTGGGTAAAGCCGAGATCCAGGGGAGTCAGCAAGGTTGGATAAAGGCTCATGATGAACTCCTTTTCGAGGCAGACGCGCAGGATGCCGCGAGCACATGGTGACGCAAGAGAGGAGAGCGAGGGATCAGCAGGGTGGGGTAGCGGCTCACAGGGCCTCCAGTTAATTTTTTGTTATCAAACTGAGGCTAGAGTAAAGAATCGAAAATCCTTTTTCAAACAAATGTTTGGACATTTTTTCAGCGAACAGCCGTGTCCCGAAGCCAGGGGGAGCGATCGCGGCCAAGGGAAAATGGCAATTGGCGGGTCAACTGGTTAATAATGCCCTTCTCTACCCATTAACAGGGCGTTAGCACGGCTATGTCTATTTTCAAAGGTCTGGGGTGGCTGTTTCGCAGCCTCTGGCGTCTGCTCAACTTTACCCGCTTGATGCTGGTCAATCTGCTGTTTCTCGTCGTCGTGCTGGTCATCGCCTTCAGCCTCAACCAGAGCGAGACACCCGGCACCCCCATAGAGGGCGCCCTCACCCTCAATCTCACCGGCGTGCTGGTGGAGCAACGCACCCAGACCGATCCGACGGTGCAACTGCTGCGGCAGATGGAGAAGAGCGACGATCAGCCGAGCGAAATCGTCCTCTCCGACCTGCTGTGGGCCATCAAGAGTGCCAAGGATGACGATCGCATCAAGGCGCTGGTGATCAAGCCCCAGGGACTGCAGGGGGCCAGCCTCTCCAAGCTGCAGGAGGTGACGAGCGCCATAGACGCATTCAAGGAGAGCGGCAAGCCGGTCATCGCCATGGCCGACTACTACAGCCAGGGCGCCTACCTGCTCGCCGCCCATGCCGATCACGTGCTGCTCAACCAGAGCGGCGCCGTGCTGATCGAAGGCTTTGGGGTCTACCAGACCTACTTCAAGTCGGCGCTGGAGAAGCTCAACGTCACCCCCCATGTGTTCAAGGTCGGCACCTACAAATCCTTCGTCGAGCCCTATACCCGTGACGAGATGTCCCCCGAGAGCAAGGAGGCGAACCAGCGCTGGCTGGATCAACTGTGGCAATCCTATGTCACCGACGTAGCCGAGCAGCGGGAGATAGAGCCCGATGCCGTCGCGCCGAACAAGGATCACTTCCTCGAACTGCTGCGCAAGGCCGGTGGCAATGCTGCCAGCTACGCCCTCGACAACGGTCTGGTGGATCAGCTCGCCACCCGGGACGAGATGACCCAGGCGGTCATCAAGGAGGTGGGCGAGAGCGAGGATCACAGCTGGAAAGGGGTCGGCCTGAAAGAGTATCTGGCCGCCATCCCCGAGCAATATCCCCAGAGCGGCAAGGATGAGGTGGGCCTCATCACCGCCAGCGGCGCCATCATGGACGGGATCCAGCCGGCCGGCACCATAGGCGGCGACAGTCTCTCCGATCTGCTGGCCGAGGCCCGCCGCGACGATCAGGTGAAAGCCGTGGTACTGCGAGTCGACAGCCCGGGGGGCAGTGCCTTCGCCGCCGAGCAGATCCGCGCCGAGCTGCTGGCCCTGAAACAGGCGGGCAAGCCGGTGGTCATCTCCATGGGCAGCTACGCCGCCTCCGGGGGTTACTGGATCTCCGCCGATGCGGACAAGATCTTCGCCTCCCCCACCACACTCACCGGCTCCATCGGGGTGTTCGGCATGTTCGCCACCATCGACAAGGCGCTCTCCCAGTACGGGGTGCACACCGACGGCGTCGGCACCACGGACTTCGTGGGGGTCGGGCTGACCCGGGCCCTGCCGGAACATGTCGGTCAGGCTATCCAGCTGAGCGTGGAAGACACCTATCAGCGCTTCGTCGGTCTGGTCGGCAAGGGCCGGGGTCTGAGCCCGGAAGAGGCGGAGAAAGCCGCCGAAGGCCGGGTCTGGACCGGTCAGGATGCCAAGGAGCTGGGGCTGGTGGACGAGTTCGGCAACCTGGACGACGCCCTCAAGGCCGCCGCCGAGCTCGCCAACCTCAAGAGCTGGCAGGTCACCCCCATAGCGCCGGAAGAGTCGGCAAGGGACAAGTTCCTGCGCGAGCTGTTTGACAGCAGCGCCCAGGCGCTGGCCCCGCACCTGCAAAGCTGGCTGCCCGCCGGGTTTGGCAAGGCGCTGGTGGAGATGAACCGCAGCCTGGACCCGCTGACCCGCTTCAATGACCCGCAAGGCACCTACGCCTTCTGCCCGGTCTGCGTGCCCTGATCCGGCAGCGAGAATAAAAAAACCGCCGAATGGCGGTTTTTTTATCCTCAGCACTCCATGGCGGTCAGCCCAGCAGGCCCGCATCCACCCAGTGCTGCAGCTCGGCCAGCACCCTCGTCTCCCGCACCGTCCACTGGGGGCAGGGACCGGCCAGCTGGGTCTTGTTGGTCTGCAGGGCCTCTTCCAGTGCGAACCAGCCCGGGGTGAAGCCAAGCCGTATCTCGTAGGGCTGGGGGAGCGGCTCGCTCCAGGCTTCCCCCACCTGGCAGAGGTAGTAGAAGGAGCGGATGCAGTAGGCGTCGTAGTCGGCCTCGCGGGCGGCGCGAAACTCCCGGGTCTGCCCGAGCCGCAGGCCCACGGCCACCAGCTCGGCGCCGCACTCCTCCCGCAGCTCCCGGGCCAGGGCCGTATGGTGACACTCCCCCGCCTCTATGCCGCCCCCGGGAAACATGAGATCCCCGTTGACGCGAGAATGCACCAGCAGCAGTTCATCCCCGCGCATCACCACGGCCCTGACCGTGGTCCGCTCGAGCACCCGCCCCTCGCAGGGCACCTGACCATGGACGAGGCGGATGTCGAAGGCATGGGCCCACTCGGGGGCGCCGGATGGCAGCGGTATCATGGGGCCTGGTAGCTCCCGGCTCTGAGCGCGTCGACTATGGTGGCGGCCTGCTCGTCCAGCCCCTCCTGCTGCGCCTTGCCGATGGCGTGGTAGATCCCGAGACGGGTGGACGAGACCTCGGGACTCTCCTGGAATGACTCGCTCACCTTGCCCCACAGATAGGCCTGATCAAACGCCTTCTGCCCCATGTAGAGGGTGCTGAGGGCGGTGAGGATCCGGCTGTTGACCTTGTCCCCTTCCCCATAGAGGGAGAGGGCATGATGCATCAGGGCGATGGCCTTTTGGGGCTCGCTCTTGGCATAGATGCCCCCCAGGGCCAGTTGCAACTCAGGCTCCTCGAGGGCGGGGGTTCCTTCCAGCGCCAGGAAGCTGGCACGGGCCGCGGGATTGGTGTTGTTGGTCCAGTGCCACAGCAGCAGATAGGGATCCTGGGAGCCACGGGTCTGCGCATCCAGCTGCTCCAGCTGAGTGCCGGCGGCCAGCATGCCCTCCACCCTGGGGCTCTTCTGCTCCCGGGCCCGCTTGTATTCGATGTTGGTGGAGTGTTCGGCGCACTGCAGGTAACGCTCCAGGCCGCGCATCAGCTCGTACCTCTGCCTGTCCGTCCCTTCCTCCTGGAGGTAGTAGCGGGCGCGGATGACATCGCTGCGCTCATGGCGACACCAGCCGTCGTCCACCAGGTCCGCGCACAGGGCGGGATATTGGGAGCAAATGTTGTGGATCCTGTCGTCATCGCAGGCCATCAGCGTCAGACAACAGGCGAGAGGGAGCAGTAACGGACGCTGTGAGAATAGGGTCATGGTTCACATCTGGTTGGTAACAATCGCAACCCGCCCTGGCCACCGCCAACTAGCAAACAGGCTACATATCCATTACAATGCGCGCGCCGTATAAGGCCGCGACTGCAGAATAATATAACGAAACCGTCAGCCCTACACTGATCTGCATTCGACGAATTTCAATTTGCCCAGGCAACTTGCTTCAACAACGTGAAATAAAGGATCTGGTTAATGACCCACGAGCACTACTTGCAGGCGTGGCAGGAGAGCCAGGAGCTCGCCGAAGCCATGCAGCCCTTGATTGGTCGCCTCTACCGCCAGCAAGGGATAGAAATCACCGTCTACGGGCGCCCCCTGCAGAACGCCTCCACCATCGACATCCTCAAGGCCCATCGGGTCGTTCGCCGCCACCAGGGCACCCCCCTCCCCATCCAGCAAAGCTTCCCCCTGCTCCAGGCCATGGTCGCCCTGAACCCGACCGCCGCCGAAGTGGACCTCGGCAAGCTGGCGGTGGGTTACTGGCAGGATCACCAGGATGAGGCCGGCATAGACGACTACCTGCGCGCCAGGCTGGCCCCGGCCCTGAACCGGGACAGCGTGCCCGCCCCGACCGATGTGGTGCTCTACGGCTTTGGCCGCATCGGCCGCCTGCTGGCCCGGCTGCTGATCGAGCGCACCGGCGCCGCCAACTCCCTGCGCCTGCGCGCCATCGTCGTGCGCGGCGGTCGCGAGGGGGATCTGGAGAAGCGGGCCAGCCTGCTGCGCCGCGACTCGGTGCACGGCCCCTTCAACGGCTCCATCGAGGTGGATAACGAGCGCAGCGCCATCATCGCCAACGGCACCTTCATCCAGGTGATCTACGCAAACAGCCCGGCCGACATCGACTACACCGCCCATGGCATCGACAATGCGCTGATCGTCGACAACACCGGGGTCTGGCGTGACGAGGCGGGTCTGTCCGAGCACCTCAAGGCGCGCGGCGCCGCCCGGGTGCTGCTGACCGCCCCCGGCAAGGGGGAGATGAAGAACGTGGTGTTCGGGGTCAACCACGAAGTGATAGGCCCGGATGACAAGATCATCTCCGCCGCCTCCTGCACCACCAACGCCATCACCCCTGTGCTCAAGGTGATGCAGGACAAGTACGGCATCCGCCACGGCCACGTGGAGACGGTGCACTCCTACACCAACGATCAGAACCTGATCGACAACTATCACAAGGGGGAGCGGCGCGGTCGCAGCGCGGCCCTCAACATGGTGATGACCAGCACGGGCGCCGCCAAGGCGGTGGCCAAGGCGCTGCCGGAGCTCAAGGGCAAGCTGACCGGCAACGCCATCCGGGTGCCCACCCCCAATGTGTCGCTCGCCATCATCAATCTGTCTTTGGAGCAGGCCACCGACCGGGAGAGCCTCAACGCCTATCTGCAGCAGATGGCGCTGAGCTCGGCCCTGCACCGCCAGATCGACTTCAGCGCCAGCACCGAGCTGGTCTCCTCCGACATGGTGGGTTCCCGCTTCGCGGGCATAGTGGACTCCCAGGCCACCATAGCCGAGGGGGATCACTGCGTGCTGTACGTGTGGTATGACAACGAGTTCGGGTACAGTTGTCAGGTAGTGCGGGTGATGGAGCAGATGGCCGGCGTAGTCCGTCAGGATCTACCGGCATAGTACGCGAGGATCTACCGGCATAGTCCGCCAGGATCTGCCCACCTGATCCCTTCATGGCTCAATTTGCAAGGAGAGGCCGATGTCGTTTCAACAAGTGATAGGGCAGATGCCCAAGGAAGTGTACGAGCGGCTCAAGACCGCGGTCGAGCTGGGCAAGTGGCCGGACGGCCAGCCCCTCACCGAGGAGCAGAAGGCCACCTCGCTGCAGGCCGTGATGGCCTGGCAGGCGATGCACCTTGCCGATCCCGAGCACATGAACATAGGCCGCGACGGCGAGATCGTGATGAAGAGCAAGAGCGAGCTCAAGCGCCAGTATCGCGATGAGGAAGAGATAGTGCGGATTGACCTCAACCACTGAGACTGACCCGCCCGCCACAACTAAAAAGGGGAGCCATCATGGCTCCCCTCTTTTTCCACTCTCCCCCATGGTGGGGAGGTCAGAAGCTGTTCACGACCTGTAGCGAGAAGGCGTCAGCAAGGTGAAAGCAGCGCAGGAACCGGAGCGTATAGATATACGTGAGGATTCCGAGCAGCACATGAGCCTTGATCACGGCTTCGCAGTAAGATCGTGGGCAGTTTCTCAGGGGGTCAGCTCACCCCGCAGGGACTGCTGCATCAGCTCGCGAATGCGCGGCGCGGGCAGATCCTGGCTCAGCAGGAAGTGCAGCTTGGTCAGCGCCGCCTCGGCCGTCATGTCGAAGCCCGAGATGACCCCGGCCCGGGAGAGGGCGTTGCCGGTGGCATAGCCCCCCATGTTGACCTTGCCGTGCAGGCACTGGCTCAGGTTGACTATGATGACGCCCCGGGCCGACGCCTCGGAGAGCAGCGCCAGCATGGCCGGGTTCTGGGGCGCATTGCCCACCCCGAAGGAGAGCAGGATCAGCGCCCGCACCGGTTGCTGCAGTATGTTGGCGATCACCTCCGCCGAGATGCCCGGATAGAGGGTCACCACACCGATGGGCTGGGGTGTGATGTCGTGCAGCACCAGCGGCCGCTCGGACGGCACGCCCAGCTCCCCCGCTTCCAGGGAGATGGCGATGCCGGCATTGAGCAGCGGCGGGTAGTTCGGTGAATCGAAGGCGTGGAAGCCGTCCGCGTGCACCTTCTTGCTGCGGTTGCCGCGATAGAGCTGGTTGTTGAAAAACAGCGTGACCTCGTGGATCGGGTAGTTGGCCGCGATATAGAGGGCATTGAGCAGGTTCTGCTGGCCGTCGGAGCGCAGCTCGGCAAGCGGGATCTGGGAGCCGGTGATGATGACCGGCTTGTGCAGATCTTCGAGCATGAAGGAGAGGGCCGAGGCGGTGAACGACATGGTGTCGGTGCCGTGCAGGATCACGAAGCCGTCGTACTGCTCGTAGTTGTCACGAATGTCCTCGGCGATGCGCTGCCAGTCCGCCGGGGTCATGTCGGAGGAGTCGATGAGGGGGGCATATTCGTGGATATGATAATCCGGCATCTCGGGCCGGTGGAACTCGGGCATCCGGGCCAGACAATCTTCCATGAAACCCGCCATCGGCACATAACCGTGGTCGGAACGCTGCATCCCTATGGTGCCGCCCGTGTAGGCGATATAGATAGACTTCTTCACACCCTCTCCTCTCTCTGGACTGACAACCGGCAGACAATTCAAGGTTCAACCGGTTCCTTCACTTCCTATTCCGGTGCCGCTCATGGGCGGGAAACTGGCGAATTATAGAGACTGCCGCTGCAAATGACAGCAGTCATTGTTGCGGGCCGGAGCACACCCAGGACATAGTGTTAAATGCTAGGTTAATGCACTGTTTTGAGCATTAATATGATGAACATGGATATAAACGGTGATTTTTGCTACTATCCGGCGGATTTTTCATGAATGTCATCTGGATGCCTGATGAAATCGGGCTCGCATCGATCCCATTTTTGCCTGGGACTGGGCCTGTGGCCCCCTCTTGAACTGGCGCCTGCGCCACACTGTTTTTATCCCGGCTGAATCTGTGAGTCTTTCTCGCCAAAGACACAGCCGATCAACATGGGAGTACCGCATGATACAACTTGATTCCTACGCCACCCTGGTCGCCGCCACCCTGGTGCTGCTGCTCGGCCGTCTGCTGGTCAACCGGATTGGCCCCCTGCGTACCTTCAACATCCCCAAACCGGTGGCAGGCGGCCTGGTGGTCGCCCTGGTGCTGCTGCTGCTGCGCTCCACCATGCAGCTTGAACTGCAATTTGACACCACACTGCAAACCCCGCTGATGCTGGCTTTCTTCGCCTCCATCGGCCTCTCCGCCGATCTGGGCAGCCTCAAGCGCGGCGGCAAGGCGGTGATCACCTTCCTGCTGGTGGTCACCGGCCTGCTGCTGGTGCAAAACAGCCTGGGTGTGGGTCTGGCGACCCTGCTCGGCCTGGATCCCCACATGGGGCTGCTGGCTGGCTCCATCACCCTCTCCGGCGGCCACGGTACCGGCGCGGCCTGGGGCTCCATCTTCACCGAGAAGTACGGCGTGCAATCCGCCGCCGAGCTCGCCATCGCCTGCGCCACCTTCGGTCTGGTGCTGGGGGGGCTGATCGGCGGGCCTGTCGCCCGCTACCTGGTGAAGAAGGTGCAGGTGCCCGGCGAGGAGCACAACCGTGACGGCGCCCCCCAAGGCTTCGAGATGCCTGACATGGAGCGCCCCCTCACCACCTTCAGCGTGATCGAGACCCTGGCTCTCATCGCCATCAGCCTGAAGGGGGGTGAGATGCTCTCCCTCTACCTCAAGGGCAGTGCCCTGGAGCTGCCGGTGTTCGTCTGCGTGCTCTTCGTCGGCGTGCTGCTGCGCAATCTGCTGACCATGCTGAACTGGCACGAGGTGAGCGATCGGGAAGTCTCCCTGCTCGGCAACGTCAGCCTGTCGCTCTTCCTCGCCATGGCGCTGATGAGCCTGAAGCTGTGGGATCTCGCCAGCCTGGCCCTGCCCATCTTCATCCTGCTGGCCGCTCAGACGGTGGCGATGGCGCTCTACGCCATCTTCGTCACCTTCAGGGTCATGGGCCGCAACTATGACGCGGCCGTGCTGGCGGCGGGCCACTGCGGCTTCGGTCTGGGGGCCACTCCCACCGCCATCGCCAACATGCAGGCCATCACCCAGCGCTTCGGCCCCTCCCACCTGGCGTTCCTGGTGGTGCCCATGGTGGGCGCCTTCTTCATCGACATCATCAACGCCGTGGTGATCAAGCTGTTCCTGGCCCTGCCCTTCCTGTAAGCCCTGCGCCAGACCCCGTATGAATGAGCCCACCTTTTGGTGGGCTCTTTGCTTGCTGGCTCCCGCACCTTGCACCTCCATAGCGTCTGGGGCGTCCCCTGACGCATCCCATCGAGGCACTGGCCGGATGGTGGACAACAAAAAGCCCCGCACTCTCGTGCGGGGCTTTGACATGGGAGGGCGCCGGGATGGCGCCGCTTCCCGACCCTGCCTTACAGGATGAAGGTCGACACCTGCTGGTTCAGGTTGGTGGCACGTCCCTTGAGGTGGTGCGCCTGATCCAGATCCCGCATGGCGGCGGCGGTGATCTCGTCGCTCACATCCTTGATGGCGGTGGTGTTCTGGGTGATCTCGCCGGTCACCTGGGTCTGCTCCTCGGCGGCGGTGGCGATCTGGCCCGCCATATCGGAGATGAGGGAGACGGCCTGGGTGATCTCTTCGAGCGCGGCGGCGGCGGCATCGGCGTCCTTGACGCTGTTGTCAGCCAGCCCCTGGCTGGTCTGCATCAGGCTGACCGCGCGGGCCGTGGTCTGCTGCAGAGTCTCTATGGTGGACTGGATCTCCTGGGTGGAGTCCTGGGTACGGCGCGACAGCACCCGCACCTCGTCCGCCACCACGGCGAAACCGCGACCCTGTTCACCGGCACGGGCCGCTTCAATGGCCGCGTTCAGCGCCAGCAGGTTGGTCTGCTCGGCGATGCCCTGAATGGTGGAGAGGATGCCGGAGATGGCCTGGGCGTGGCGGCTCAGCTCGCCGATGACGCCGGTGGCCTGACCCACCTCCTCGGCCAGGTTGTTGATGGACTGGCGGGTCTGGTTCACCAGCATCTTGCCCTGCTCGCTGCTCTGGGCAGATTGCTGGGCGGCGGCGGCGGTGTTCTCGGCGTTGCCGGCGATCTCCATGGTGGCGCTCGCCATCTCGGTGACCGCGGTGGCGACCATGGTCACCTCCTGCTGTTGACGCTGCAGCTCTTCCACCGCGGCCTGGTTGGTCACCAGGCTGCGCTCCGCATCGGCATTCAGCTCGTTGGCCAGCTGGCGGATGTTGCCGATCAGCTGGTGCTGGCTGCCGACGAAGCGGTTGAAGCTGTTGGCCAGCTGACCCACTTCGTCGTTGGCGTCGATCTTGATGCGCTGGGTCAGATCGCCGTTACCGTCGGCGATGCGGGCCAGAGCCTGGGAAACCTTGCCAAGCGGGCCCAGCAGCAGGCTGACCAGCCAGGAGATGGCGATGATGCTGCCCACTAGTACCAGCAGGGCCAGGCCGAGCTGGGTCATCAGCAGGGAGGAGAGCGGCGCCTCCAGGGTGGCCTTGTCCAGCACCAGCACCAGCTCCCAGTCGGTGTTCGGGATGTCTGTCGCCCACAGCAGCTTGTCGCGCCCTTCGTTGTCAAAATAGACGGGGAGCAGGCTGTTGCTGCTCTTGCTCTGTTCGATCAGGGCATTGGAGAGATCGTTGTCGATCTCGCTGGCGGGCTTCATCGCCTTGGCCGCATCTTTATAGGCGATGACGGTGCCGTCCTTGTGCATCAGGATGGCGACACCGTCCGCCGGCAGGGCCATCTTGGTGACATCCTCCACCAGGGAGGCGATGGAGAGGTCGCCGCCGACCACGCCGCCCTGGGCCGGCTGGGCCAGGGTCACCACCATGACGTTGTAGGCCACGTCCAAGTAGGGTTTGGTCACTATCATGCCGCCCTTGGCCATGGCCTCCTGATACCAGCCACGGGAGCGGGGATCATAGCCGTCACGGTTGATGGAGGGATCCGAATCGTTCATCTTGCCGCTGCCCTCACCGAAATAGGTGAGCTGGAAACGGCCCGACACCTGGGCCTGTTGCAGGGCGTTGAGGGGGTCGGGGCCAGCCTTGTTGCCAAGGGCCTGGATCACATCGCGACGGGCGGCAAGCCAGTCACTGACGCTGGCGGCCTGCTGGCTGCCGAGGCGCTGTACCTGTTCCTGACTGCCTTGCAGCAACAGGGACTTCTGGCTGCTGTAGCTCTGCCAGGAGAGCAGCAGGATCACCAGGGAGAGGGCGATCACCACAGACAACAGTATCTTCTGCTTGAGTGATAGGTTTTTCATCGTGCTTTCTTCTTGTGGGGTCAGGAACAGGATTACTCGAAAAGTGCGCGGCACTCCATGTTGTTGTTAGCGGCCAAAGCGCACAGAACTGAAGCGCAGAATGACGCGGCCGGCGATATTTTCCACAAGAAAGCACAAAATGGCCTCCGAAATCGGCGACAGAAGGCGGCCGGGGCCAGCCAACCCTGTTTATTCCTTCCACAATTGGCTAGAATATCCCGTTTTTAAATCACATCGACCCCGAGAGTTTTCACGATGTTTGAAGTCAATCCTGTATTAAACAAGCTTAAGGAGCTGTCTGAGAGGACCGAGCTGCTTAGGGGGTACCTTTGACTATGACGCCAAGAAAGAGCGTCTAGAAGAGGTCAATGCCGAGCTGGAACAGCCGGATGTCTGGAACGAGCCGGAGCGCGCACAGGCGCTGGGCAAGGAGCGCGTGTCCCTGGACAACGTGGTCACCACCATAGATACCCTGACCCAGGGCGTCGATGATGTCGAGATGCTGGTCAGCCTGGCGGTCGAGGGCGAAGACGAGGAGACCTTCAACGAGGCCATCGTCGAAGCCGATCAGCTGGAAGCCAAGCTGGTGGATCTCGAGTTCCGTCGCATGTTCTCCGGTCAGCACGACGGCTCCGACTGCTACATCGACATCCAGTCCGGTTCCGGCGGCACCGAGGCCCAGGACTGGGCCAACATGGTGCTGCGCATGTACCTGCGCTGGGGCGATGCCCACGGCTACAAGCCCGAGCTCATCGAATGCTCGGAGGGCGACGTGGCCGGCATCAAGTCCGCCACCATCAAGTTCACCGGCGAGTATGCCTTCGGCTGGCTGCGCACCGAAACCGGCGTACACCGTCTGGTTCGCAAGTCGCCATTCGATTCCGGTGGGCGTCGCCACACCTCGTTCTGCTCCGTGTTCGTCTATCCCGAGATCGATGATGACATCGAGATCGAGATCAACCCGGCGGATCTGCGCATCGACGTCTACCGCGCCTCCGGTGCCGGTGGTCAGCACGTCAACCGGACCGAGTCCGCGGTGCGTATCACCCACGTCCCCACCGGGGTGGTGGTGCAGTGCCAGAACGACCGTTCCCAGCACAAGAACAAAGATCAGTGTATGAAGCAGCTGAAGGCCAAGCTCTACGAGCTGGAAATTCAGAAGCAGAACGCTGAGAAGCAAGCCCTCGAAGAGACCAAGTCCGACATCGGCTGGGGCAGCCAGATCCGCTCCTACGTACTGGATGACTCCCGTATCAAGGATCTGCGCACCGGCGTCGAGACCCGCAATACCCAATCGGTACTCGACGGCGACTTGGACAAGTTTATCGAAGCCAGCCTGAAATCAGGCCTGTAAACAGAGCAGCAGGAATCACCATGTCTGAACAAACCACTACTCCGGAAGTCGACCAGACTCTCGAACTGAACAACGAGATGACTGAGCGTCGCTCCAAGCTGGCCGCCTTGCGCGCCCAGGGCAACCCTTTCCCCAACGACTTCCGTCGTGACAGCCTGTCCGGCGATCTGCACGCCGAGTTTGGCGACAAGAGCGCCGACGAGCTGGTGGCCTTGAATAAACGGGTGAAGATTGCCGGTCGTATCATGACCCGCCGGATCATGGGCAAGGCTTCCTTCGCTACCCTGCAGGACATGGCTGGCAAGATCCAGATCTACGTGACCCGTGACGACCTGCCGGAAGGCTTCTACAACGAGCAGTTCAAGAAGTGGGATCTGGGGGACATCGTCGGCGTGGAAGGAACCCTGTTCCGCACCAACACCGGCGAGCTCTCCGTCCATGTGGGCGAAATCCGCCTGCTGACCAAGGCACTGCGTCCGCTGCCCGAGAAGCACAAGGGCCTGACCGACCAGGAAGCCCGCTGCCGCCAGCGCTACCTGGATCTGATCGCCAACGAAGAGTCCCGCAAGACCTTCATGATCCGCACCCAGGTAGTGGCCGGTATCCGCAAGTTCTTCAACGAGAAGCGCTTCATGGAAGTGGAAACCCCCATGATGCAGGTCATCCCGGGTGGTGCCTCCGCGCGTCCGTTCGTCACCCACCACAATGCGCTGGACATCGACATGTACCTGCGTATCGCCCCCGAGCTCTATCTGAAGCGTCTGGTGGTCGGTGGTTTCGAGCGTGTCTACGAGATCAACCGCAACTTCCGTAACGAAGGGATCTCGGTGCGTCACAACCCCGAGTTCACCATGATCGAGTTCTACATGGCGTACGCCGATTACATCGATCTGATGGATCTCACCGAGGAGCTGCTGCGCACCCTGGCCCAGGACATCCTGGGTGACACCAAGATCCGTTACGCCAAAGAGGGTGAAGAGGGTCTGACCATCGATTTCGGTCAGCCGTTCCAGCGCCTCACCATGGTCGAGTCCATCCTGAAGTACAACCCGGATGTGACCCTGGCCGACCTGGCCACCCTGGAGAGCGCCAAGGCCGTCGCCAAGCGCCTGCACATCGAGCTGATGAAGGGCTGGGAGCTGGGCCACGTGATCACCGCCATCTTCGAAGAGACCGTTGAGCACATGCTGCTGCAACCGACCTTCATCACCGAGTACCCGGCTGCCGTCTCCCCGCTGGCCCGCCGCAACGACAAGAACCCGGACGTGACCGATCGCTTCGAGTTCTTCATCGGCGGCCGCGAGCTGGCCAACGGCTTCTCCGAGCTGAACGATGCGGAAGATCAGGCCAAGCGCTTCCAGGATCAGGTGAACCAGAAAGAAGCGGGCGACGACGAAGCCATGTTCTATGACGCCGACTTCGTCACCGCGCTGGAACACGGTCTGCCGCCGACTGCCGGTCAGGGCATAGGTATCGACCGTCTGGTGATGCTGTTCACCAACAGCCACACCATCCGCGACGTCATCCTGTTCCCGGCCCTGCGTCCGCAACAGAAATAAGCCTGCCGCTCGGCCAGCCCGAGCGTTCTAGCAATAAAACGCCCCGCAACTGCGGGGCGTTTTTTATGGCGAAGACAACAACCGGCTTGCGGCTCATGGGCCGGGCGGCAGCAGCCACTCCCCCTGCCACAGGGTCAGCGCCTGACCCGACATCCACACCCTGTCCCCCTGCAACTCCAGCACAAGCTCCCCGCCCCGGGCGGAGATCTGGCGCGCCCTCAGTTGCGCCCTGCCGAGGCGCTCGGCCCAGAAGGGCACCAGGGCGCAGTGGTTGGAGCCGGTGACCGGATCCTCCTCCACCCCGACCCAGGGGGCGAAGTAGCGGGAGACAAAGTCATGGTCCGGATCCCTCGACGGCGCCGTCACCATCAGGCCACGACCGGGCAGGGCCCGCAGGGCGTGGAAGTCCGGCTTGAGGGCCTGCACCTCCTGCTCGCTGCCGAGCACCAGCAGGAACTTGGCGCCGGCGGCCAGGGTCTGCAACGGTGTGCAGCCGAGGGCTTTGGCATAAGCGGGATCCAATGTCAGCGGAGCAAGGGGGATGCGCGGAAAGTCGAGCCGGATCCACTCCCCTTCGGCGCTGGCCTCCAGCAGGCCGCTGCGGGTCTCGAAGCGCAGCGTCTGGGAGCGGGCCACGGCCCCGGTCTGCCACAGCACATGGGCCGCCGCCAGGGTGCCGTGACCGCAGAGATCCACCTCGACCGTCGGGGTAAACCAGCGCAGCCGATAGTGCGCCTCCCCCAGGGGGCTGAGGAAAGCGGTCTCCGACAGGTTGAACTCCGCCGCCATGGCCTGCAGCTCGGCATCGCTGCGCTCCGGCCCCAATACGACGATGGCGGGATTGCCCCCGAAGGGGTGCTGGCTGAAGGCATTGACATGGAACAGTCTGGACATCGGCAGATCCTGAAAGGGGACTCAATATTGCGATTTTTATACCACAGCCGGGGAGCCGCTGAGGCGGATTTCGGCTTTATAAATTCATAAATCGCATAAAGAAGATATTTTTATTCTTTGTTGTTATTCATTGCACCCCTTAACCTGACCAAAAATCAGACCATGGAAGACGTGTGTGATGCAATTGACAGCCCCAATACCCAACATAAGCCCGCTCTCTGACGAGCAGCAGCGCCAGCTGAATCAGGTTTTGTCGACCCTCAACACCCAGCAACTCGCCTGGGTGAGCGGTTATCTCTACGGTATTTCCCAATCAGGCGTCCAGAGCGTCGCCACCAGCGCCGCCGTGGCCGCCCCCGGTGGCAGCCTGACCATTCTCTACGGCTCCCAGACCGGCAACGCCAAGGGTGTCGCCAGCGCCATCCAGGCGCAGGCGAAGGCCCACGGCCTGCCGGTGACCCTGACCTCCATGGCGGACTACAAACCCAAGCAGCTCAAGAAAGAGACCCACCTGCTGGTGATAGTGAGCACTTACGGGGAGGGTGAGCCGCCGGAGAGCGCGGTGGATCTGTTCGAGCAGCTCAAGAAGGGCAAGATTGGCAAACTCGAGGGGCTCAAGTTCGCCGTGCTGGGGCTGGGTGATAGCTCCTACGAGTTCTTCTGCCAGACCGGCAAGGACTTCGACGACTTCCTGTCAAAAGCCGGGGCCGAGCGCATTCATGAACTCGCGAGCCTGGACGTGGATTATCAGGAAGCGGCCAAGGCCTGGGGCGAACAGGCGGTCAATGCCGTCGCCGCCACCCTCTCTGCCGGCGCCGCGACTGCCAGCGTGGCGGGCTCGGTGCAGCAAGCCGTCGGCCATAGCCAGTATCACAAGGAGAACCCCTTCCCGGCACGACTCTCGGTCAATCAGAAGATCACCGGTCGCGACTCCACCAAGGACATCCGCCATATCGAGATCAACCTGGAAGAGTCCGGCATCACTTATCAGCCGGGGGATGCCCTGGGCATCTGGTTCGACAACGACGCCGATCTCGTGGGGGAAGTGCTGGCCCTGACCGGTCTCACCGGTGACGAGGCCACCGCCCAGGGTCCGTTGCGCGCGGCCCTGACCCGCCACGTCGAGCTGACTCGGCTGCACGGCGGCTTTATCACTGGTCTTGCCGAGATCTCGGGTAACGCGGCGCTGAAAGATCTGGCCGGCGACAAGGCCCAGGTCAACGCCCTGGTGGCCAGCGCCCAGGTGGTGGATGTGCTGAAACGCTTCCCGACCGCCCTCAGTGCCGAGCAGCTGACCGGCCTGCTGCGCCCCCTCACTCCCCGCCTCTACTCCATCGCCTCCGCCCAGAGCGAGGTAGAGGAAGAGGTGCACCTGACCGTGGGCGTGGTGCGCTACCCCCAGGAAGATGGCACAGTGCGATCTGGCGGCGCCTCCTCCTATCTGGCGGACCGTCTGCCTGAAGACGCCGAAGTCAGAGTGTTCGTGGAGCACAACGACAACTTCCGCCTGCCCGCCAACCCCGACACCCCCGTCATCATGGTGGGCCCGGGCACCGGCATAGCCCCGTTCCGCGCCTTTATGCAGGAGCGGGAAGCCCAAGGGGCGGAGGGCAAGAACTGGCTCTTCTTCGGCAACCCCCACTTCACCCAGGACTTCCTCTATCAGGTGGAGTGGCAGCGTTATGTGAAATCTGGCCTGCTGTCGAAGATCTCCCTGGCCTTCAGCCGGGATCAGGCCAACAAGATTTATGTGCAGGACCGCCTGCGCGAGGCCGGGCTTGAGCTCTACCAGTGGCTGGAAGCAGGCGCTCACTTCTATGTGTGTGGCGACGCCAACCACATGGCGAAGGATGTGCAGGAAGCCCTGCTGGATGTGATTGCCGAACACGGCCACAAGAGTCGTGAGGAAGCAGAAGAGTATCTGAGCGAATTGCGTCGTGCCAAACGTTATCAAAGGGATGTCTATTGATGAGCAAACAACCTCTCTCTCACCAAAAAGCGGGACCGGTCGAAGGGCCGCTGGCTGACAACGAGCGCCTCAAGCGCGAGAGCAACTTCCTGCGCGGCACCATAGCCGAGGATCTGCAGGATCCCCTCACCGGCGGCTTCAACGGCGACAACTTCCAGCTGATCCGCTTCCACGGCATGTATCAGCAGGATGACAGAGACATCCGCCCGGAGCGCACCGCCCAGAAGCTGGAGCCCCTGCACAACGTCATGCTGCGTGCCCGTCTGCCGGGCGGCATCATCACCCCGGCCCAGTGGCAGGTGATCGACAAGTTCGCCGAAGAGCACAGCCTGTACGGCAGCATCCGCCTGACCACCCGCCAGACCTTCCAGTTCCACGGGGTGCTCAAGCGCGACATCAAGCTGATGCACCAGACCCTCAACAGCACCGGCATCGACAGCATAGCCACCGCGGGGGATGTGAACCGCAACGTGCTCTGCACCAGCAACCCGGTGGAGTCCGAGCTGCACCAGGAGGCCTACGAGTGGGCCAAGAAGATCTCCGAGCACCTGCTGCCCAAGACCCGCGCCTACGTGGAGATCTGGCTGGACGGCGAGAAGCTGGGGGGTGACGAGGAGCCGATCCTGGGTTCCAACTACCTGCCGCGCAAATTCAAGACGACCGTGGTGATCCCGCCCCACAATGACGTGGACATCCACGCCAACGATCTCAACTTCGTGGCCATTAGTGATCACGGCAAGCTGGTGGGCTTCAACGTGCTGGTGGGCGGGGGTCTGGCCATGACTCACGGCGACACCAGCACCTACCCGCGCAAGGCGAGCGATTTCGGCTTCATCCCGCTATCCCACGTGCTGGAGGTGGCGGCCGCCGTGGTCAGCACCCAGCGCGACTGGGGCAACAGGGTCAACCGCAAGAACGCCAAGACCAAGTACACCCTCGAGCGAGTGGGGGTCGAGGCCTTCAAGGCCGAGGTGGAGAGCCGGGCCGGCATCCAGTTTGGCGAGGTTCGCCCCTATGAGTTCACCAGCCGTGGCGATCGTTTCGGCTGGGTGGAGGGGATAGACGGCAAGCACCACCTGACCCTCTTCATCGAGAACGGCCGCCTGCTGGACTTCCCGGGCAAGCCCCTCAAGACCGGCATGCTGGAGATCGCCAAGATCCACCAGGGGGACTTCCGTCTCACCGCCAACCAGAATCTCATCATCGCCGGGGTACCTGCCGGCGAGAAGGCCCGCATCGAAGCCCTGGCGCGCCAGTATGGCCTGCTGGACGACGGCGTGAGCGAGCAGCGCAAGCAGTCCATGGCCTGCGTCGCGCTGCCGACCTGCCCCCTGGCGATGGCGGAAGCCGAGCGCATGCTGCCGGCCTTCGTCACCGACATCGAAGGGCTGCTGGCCAAGCACGGTCTGGCGGATGACGCCATCATCTTCCGGGTCACCGGCTGCCCCAACGGCTGCGGCCGCGCCATGCTGGCGGAAGTGGGTCTGGTGGGCAAGGCCCCGGGCCGCTACAACCTGCACCTGGGGGGCAACCTGGAGGGGACCCGCATCCCGCGCCTGCACCTGGAGAACATCACGGAGCCGCAGATCCTGGCGGAGCTGGATGCCCTGATCGGCCGCTGGGCCAGCGAGCGTGACGGGAACGAGTGCTTCGGCGACTTCGTCATCCGCGCCGGGATCATAGCCCCGGTCATCGACTCTGCGAGGGACTTCTATGCAGCCTGAACAGACTGATACCGAGCGGCTGGCGCGCACCGCCGACGGCCGGCTCGACCTCGACGCCCTGCTGGCCCTGGGCCGCGAAGAGCAGACCGAGGCGCTGGCCCCCCTCAACCGGGAGCTGGACGCCATGAACGCCCCCGAGCGGGTGCGCTGGGCCCTGGCGAACCTGCCGGGGCAGCACGTGCTGTCGTCGAGCTTCGGCATCCAGGCGGCGCTGATGCTGCACCTGGTGAGCCGCGAGCGGGCCGATGTACCCGTGGTGCTGACCGATACCGGTTATCTCTTCCCCGAGACCTACCGTTTCATCGACGAGCTGACCGAGCGCCTCGCCCTCAACCTCAAGATCTATCGGGCCGAGCTCAGCCCGGCCTGGCAGGAGGCCCGTTTCGGCCTCTTGTGGGAGCAGGGGGTGGAGGGGATCACCCGCTACAACCAGCTCAACAAGGTGGAGCCCATGGATCGCGCCCTGAGCGAGCTCGGCGCCCGCACCTGGTTCTCCGGCCTGCGCAGGGAGCAGGCGGGCAGCCGTGGCAAGCTGCCGGTGCTGGCCATCCAGCGCGGCCGCTTCAAGTTCCTGCCGGTGATCGACTGGAGCAACAAGGACGTCTTCTACTACTTCAAGGAGCACGACCTGCCCTACCACCCCCTGTGGGAGCAGGGCTACCTCTCGGTGGGCGACGTTCACACCACCGCCAAGTGGGAGCCGGGCATGAGCGAGGAGCAGACCCGCTTCTTCGGCCTCAAGCGCGAATGCGGCCTGCACGAAGAGAACGGCGAGCACGACGGCTCCGGTATCTGAGCCTGGAGCGCAGCCTGTTGCTGCGCCCCGCCCATAAAAAAACGCCCGGCAATGGCCGGGCGTTTTGCTTGCTGACATCCATGGACTGGGCCGAGGCGGGGTTTAGCCCGCAGACTGCTCTTGCGCTGCGGCGCGCGCCTGGGTCAGCCAGTCATTGACCAGGGCCTCGTGTCCCTTGAGCCAGGCGTCGGCGTGGCGCTCCACATCCGCCGGCTTGTTCTGGCCCTTGTTCATCAGGCCGTTCTGGATGTTGATGTCGTTCAGCGGCAGCTTGACGATGGAGAAGAGCTTGGCGGCCGCCGGGTTGGCCTCGGCAAACTGCTTGTTGGCGACTATGTGCATGGTGTTCACCGCAAAGCCGTAGTTCTTGCCGTTCGGCAGCCGGGTCTTGTCCCCATCAGGGGCATCGGCGGGCACCTCCAGCCACACCACATCCTTGCCCGGCACCAGCTCGCTGCTGAGCCAGTAGGGGGTCCAGGTGTAGTAGAGCACCGGCTTGCCGGCCTGGTAACGGGCCAGGGTATCGGCGATCAGGGCCGCGTAGTTGCCCTGCTTGTGGGTCACCGTGGGGGTCAGGCCGAACTCGTCCAGGTGATGGTTGATGGCTCCCTCACAGCCCCAGCCCGGGTTGCAGCCCACCAGGTCGGCCTTGCCGTCGCCATCGCCGTCGAACAGGGCCGCCAGCCTGGGATCCTTGAGCTGGCCCAGGTTGGTGATGCCGTATTGGGCCGCCGTCTTCTTGTCGATGAGGTACCCCTGGGCGGCACCGGCCACATAGGTGCCCTGACGGAAGAACACCTTGTCCCCCCCCGCCTGCTGGTACTTGTTGTCCTGCAGCGGTATCCAGTTGAAGGCGAGGAAGGTGCCGTCCCCCTGCGCCACCGAGGCGTAGGCCACGTTGTAGTCCACCTCCTGGGCGGGCTGTACCTCGTAGCCGAGGCGCCCCATCAGCTTGCTGACCAGCAGGCTCTGGAAGGCCTCCTCCGGCAAGGAGCTCTGCAGGGGCTGCACCTTGACCCCCTCCCCCGGCAACTCGGCGCTGGCCATGGCGAGGGAACTCAGCAGCAGGGTGCTCAGGGTCAATCCTTTGGTGATCTGTTTCATGCTTTAACTCCTTGGTAATCGAGGGATTTGCCGCGGCCACACAGACGCAGCAGCAGGGCGACGGGGCCGCGCTGATGCCAGCGGCCGACCCGGCTGCGATCCGGCTGCCCCATCGCCTGGGTCAGTCGGTCGAGGACGATGGCCAGCAGCACTATGCCGAGGCCGCCGATGGAGGCGAGCCCCATGTCGAGGCGGCCTATGCCGCGCAGCACCATCTGCCCCAGACCGCCGACCGCGATCATGGAGGCGATCACCACCATGGAGAGCGCCAGCATCAAGGTCTGGTTGACCCCGGCCATGATGGTGGGCATGGCGAGCGGCAGCTGTACCTTGAACAGCAGCTGGGAGGGGCTGGCGCCGAACGAGTGGGCCGCCTCCACCAGATCGGCGGGCACCTGGCGAATGCCCAGCATGGTGAGGCGGATCATGGGGGGCAGCGCGAAGATGACGGTCACCACTACCCCGGGCACGTTGCCTATGCCAAACAGCATGACGATGGGAATGAGGTAGACGAAGGCCGGAGTGGTCTGCATGGCGTCCAGCAGCGGCCGGGTCCAGGTGGAGAGCCGCTCGCTGCGGGCCAGCAAGATGCCCACCGGCAAGCCTATCAGCACGCAGAAGAAGAGCGAGGTCAGCACCAGGGAGAGGGTCACCATGGCATCGGACCAGGCCCCGATAAGGCCTATCCCGACAAGGGACGCGAGCGTGCCGAGTGCCATGCGCCCACCCACCAGTTGCCAGGCGATCAGGGTCAGCAGCCCCATCATCAGGGTGGAGGGCACCGTCTGCAGCAGCTGGGTCATGGCCCCCAGGGCCAGCTCCACTGGCGCGCGGATCAGCTGGAACACAGGGCGCAGGTTCTCCACCAGCCAGCCGATGCCCCCCTCGACCCAGCTATCCAGCGGCACCAGGGCCTGCTGGAAGGGATCCAGCCAGTCGACGGCGGCACTGTTGTCGACCGCTGCGATCTGGCTCTGCCAGTCTGCCGCCTCTGTGGCCGTACTGCCCCAGGGATCCTCGGCTGGCGTGGTGGTGGCAGCAGCCCCCCAGGGATCGGCCTGTGCCTCGTCGGCCCAGGCGGGAGTGCTGGTCAATAGCAACAGCGCCAGCAAGCCGGTCAGCAGACGCTTAAAGTGGTTGAGATTCATACCGGGGTACTCCTGTCCAGGGTGTTGAGCAGATTGGCCTTGGAGATGAGTCCCAGATAGGTGCCATCCTCCTCGACCACGGGCACCTGACAGGGTGCAGCGGCCACCTGGCTGATGAGTTCGTTGAGGGAGGTGTCCGCCAGTATGGGCTGGATGTCCGCCAGCAGCGCCTGCTCCAGGCTCCCCTTGTCACGGACCGCCCGGCCGAGCGACTCGACCGAGACGACCCCGAGGAAGCGGCGGCTGCGATCCACCACGTAGCCATACTCCCGCTCCAGCTCCTTGAGCTGGCGCAGGGCGTTGCCCGGCCCGTCCGTGGTGTGCTTCTTGATGAGGGGGGTCTGCTTGCGGCTGGCCACATCCCGGGCGCTGAAGACGTTGGCGAGATCCACCCCGCGAAAGAAGGCGCGCACATAGTCGTTGGCGGGCTGGTTCAGGATCTCGTCCGGGGTACCCACCTGCACCAGCTGGCCATCCTGCATGATGGCGATGCGATCGCCGATGCGCATCGCCTCGTCCAGATCGTGGGAGATGAAGACGATGGTGCGCTGCTGGCTGGCCTGCAGCTTGAGCAGCTCGTCCTGCATCTCGGTGCGGATCAGGGGATCCAGCGCCGAGAAGGCCTCGTCCATCAGCAGGATATCGGGGTCGTTGGCGAGCGCCCGGGCCAGCCCGACCCGCTGCTTCATGCCGCCGGAGAGGGCATCGGGGAAGGCGTCGATCCACGGCCCCAACCCCACCTGGTGGAGCGCCTGACGGGCGCTCTGCTGGCGCTCCGCCAGGGGCACCCCGGCCAACTCCAGCCCGAAGGCGGTGTTTTCCAGCACGCTCAGGTGCGGCATCAGGGCGAAGGACTGGAACACCATGCTGATCTTCTTGCGCCGCACCTGGCGCAGTTCGCGCTCCGAGATGGCGGCTATGTCCTCGCCGTCGATCAGCACCTGGCCGCGGGTCGGCTCTATCAGCCGGTTGAAGAGACGCACCAGGGTGGATTTGCCCGAGCCGGAGAGGCCCATCACCACGAAGATCTCCCCCTCCTGGATGGCCAGATTGACATCCTGGACCCCCAGGGTCTGCCCGGTCTTTTGCAGTATGCTGGCGCGGTCGTGCCCTTTCGCCAGCAATTTGAACGCTTTTTCCGGATGTTCTCCGAAGATTTTATAGAGCGATTTCACTTCGAGTTTGACTGTCATACTGTCCTTTTTTTATGGCCGGCATCTTGCTGTTCCTGCTGCCGAACGCGCACCAATTACTTTTAACACTAAGTAATTTTGAGCCAAAACAAAAGAACCGTAAGAGTCCGCCATGACGAGCCAAGTCATAAGCATATGATTTTTATCACTTATTTAAAGCAACAAAAATTCAACAGATGACCGAAAAAGATCGGGAAAATATGAATAAACTGCATAAAGAGTCCATACCACATCCATTTAATGAGTAAAATCAAGCGAGTGAGAGGCATGAATGAGGGTGGTTCCCGGGCAGAGGATACCTCCATCGGCACTCATGAAATGATTACAGAGCTAACCATATTTAATCCCTGTGCAGGGGAGAGTTCAGGAGAGGGGTGAGCGGAGCAGGAACCGATGCGGGGCGCGGCGGCAAGGTCGCAAAAAAAGCCCCTCGCTGTGGAGGGGCCTTGCCGACGGGAGGGACTAGCGTCGCCGCCAGGTTTCGAAGCAGTAAGGATAAGGGTTCTTCTCGTCGGGCTGATGGGGATCGCTCTCGGTGCGCACCCAGTCGCTCTCGTCGAAGGCGGGGAAGCGGGTGTCCCCTGCCACCGCCAGATCGATCCGGGTCAGATAGAGGCAATCCGCCTTGGGCAGCAGCTGTTCATAAAGATAGCCGCCCCCAATGACCATCAGCTCATCCACTTTCTCGCCGCTTGCCAGCAAGGCGAGCGCGGCCTCCACCGAATCGACCACCTCCACCCCTTCTGCGCGATAGTCGGGATTGCGGCTGATCACCAGATTGCGGCGCCCGGGCAGCGGGCGACCTATGGACTCGAAGGTCTTGCGCCCCATCAGCACCGGCTTGCCGAGGGTCACCCGCTTGAAGTGGGCCAGATCGGCGGGCAGATGCCAGGGCATCTGGTTGTCCAGGCCAATCACGCGATCGTGCGCCATGGCGGCAATCATGGAAATGTGCATGGGTTCAGCCTCTTGCAGCCTGTCTCAGACAATGGGCCGGTTACGGTACACGACCAGGGAGGGGATCGCCAAACCGAAACTGAGGGCCCCCACGATAAAGAGCACCTTGAGGCCGTTGGTCACAGCGTGGTGGATAAGCTCTGTGGTCACCCCCGAGATGTTGAGCTCCACCACGGCGATCATGGTCTTGAACGCATAGGCACCTGGGATCATGGGGATGATGGAGGCGACGCTGAACACGGGACGCGGTGCCAGCAGGCGCTTCGACCAGTAGACGCAGACAAAGCCCACCGTGGTGGACGCCGCCAGGGTGGCCCACTCGATGGGCATGCCGTAATGAATGAGCAGGGTGCGCAGGCTGTGGGCCAGGGCGCCCCCCATGGCGCAATACTTCAGCATCCTCGGCGGCACGTTGAACAACATGGCGAAGCCGACCGCCGGCATGGCAGACCAGAACGCATCCCTGGCCAGCAGCAAGAGCAGTTCCATCATGGCTGCGTCCCTCCCGCCAAGGCGACCGGGCAAGGCGCCGGCCCAGGGTTCAAGCTCGCGGCACAGAGGCAAAGCCCGATTGTCCCGCTCCGGGAGCGGGTAGTGTCATTGCATCTCATATGGAGTTCCACCACAGCTTCCAGCCCCAGATCCCGGTGACCGACATGGCCAGCACTATGCCGATGACGGCGCTGATGGTGAGCAGGGTCGCCATGCCCCAGCGGGCCAGCCCCAGGTTGAAGTAGCCCTTCACCATGTCGGAGACCGCGTTGATGAGCGGGAAACCCGGCACCAGCAGCAAGACGCTGGCCGCCATGGCGAGATAGGGCTGGTCTCCCCACTGGAAGTAGGTGGCGCAGGAGGCGATCAGGGTGGCGACGAAGCCGGTCGCGGCGAAGTTGATGAGCGGGCTGTGGTGATGGCGAGCCATCAGCTGGCGCACTCGCATCGCCACCGAAGAGGCGACGAAGGTCACCAGGAAGATGGGCCAGTCGCCGCCGAACAGCACGCTGAAGGCGCCACAGGAGAGCCCCACCATGGGCACCACCAGCCAGGGGTGATAATGGAACGGCACTATGCCGTCGAGCCGCTGGCGCACCTCCCGTACACCGATCAGCTCCTTCTCCGCCAGGATGCAGATGCGCTGGACCTCGCACACCACCTGCATGTTGATCCCCTGATCCCGCACCCGGCGGGTGGTGGTGACGCAACTCCCCTGATAGAGGCTGGTGAGCACTATGGCGCTGGCGGAGATGGCCATCTCGACGCTCTCCAGCCCCAGCGCCAACCCGAGCCGGACCGTGGTCTGCTCTATGATGCGCCCCTCGGCACCATGCTGGGCCAGCAACTGGCCCACCTTGACGATGATCCGGGTGATCTCTGTCTGTTGCTCCCGCGACAGCACCCTTCTTGGAGTGATACTTCTCATAATCCCTTAGAGTCGTAGCAAGATGAATTGTGCCGAGATATTACCCCAAGCGTTATATTCCTTCATCCATATCTGTGGATTTAGCGGGCCGTCATGGAATTAAATGAGTGCGCGACTGGGGTTTGCAGCAAATAAAAAACAAACCACCCTGTTTATTAACATTGGGTGGTTTGCGCCGAAGGAAATATTGAAAATAACGGTACAGGATGGCGGCCAATAAATTATTTAATCCTCGGATGATCCGCCAGCACTATCACATTGTCTGGCGGCAGGCTCTCTTCGGCTTGCGCCAGTGACTCCTCCTGCAGGTGAAGCATGTGACGGCGCATGGCATAGACGGAGTCGTGCATCATGTTGGCAATCCGGATGCAGCTGTCGAGGTTGTTCCTGGCCAGGCGGCGCTGGCAATCGATGCGAAACTGCAGGCCCCGCAACCTTCGCTGCTGATCCGGCCCCACCTGGGCGATCAGCGCCTCTATCTGCTGGTGCAGCAAGGCATCGAGCCGCTCCGGCTCGGCCAGGGCCCAGTGTTTGAGCGTATCAAAATCTGGCAGCTCCATATCCCCTCCTGGCCAGACTCCCCGCACATCTCGGTACGACCACGCCCGGCACATCATTTCGCCGTCCACAGGAAGGTTATATAAGATAGTGGGGATTTTGGGTCAGTCGACTCCGAGCCACAGGAGTCCACTTTTTCATCCAGCTGGCGGATATTGGGCGAGAGGAGAGATTTATTCTTTAGGATTCATGAAATTATCGTGATGTCACATGCGTCACTTTTTTTATAAATTTTAAAGGCTTTTATGGCTCTTCTTATTCCCTATTCATCGATAGCGAATAAATCTGCTTTTCGTTCGACTCTCAATTTACGCCTTTCCATCTCGTACCCGAGCCGGTGGTTTAACATATCTCACTGATTATGTTATTTTATTTACCACTTTTTCCAATGACCAAGGGTTGAGCATGAGCAAGGCAAGAATCGGTATCGTCACCGTCAGCGATCGCGCCAGCGCGGGCATCTATGAAGATCTCTCCGGCAAGGCCATCATCGACACCCTGAACGCCTATCTGACCTCGGAGTGGGAGCCCGTCTATCAGGTGATCCCGGATGAGCAGGATCAGATCGAGGCGACCCTGGTTCGACTGGCGGATGAGGAGTCATGCTGCCTCATCGTCACCACGGGCGGCACAGGGCCGGCCAGGCGGGATGTGACACCGGAAGCCACCGAAGCCGTGTGCGATCGCATGATGCCGGGCTTTGGCGAGCTGATGCGGGCCGAGTCCCTCAAGTTCGTGCCCACCGCCATTTTGTCACGCCAGACCGCCGGCCTGCGCGGCACCTCCCTCATCGTCAACCTGCCGGGCAAGCCCAAGTCCATCCGCGAGTGCCTGGATGCGGTCTTCCCCGCCATTCCCTACTGCATCGACCTGATGGACGGCCCCTATCTCGAGTGCGACGAAGCCGTCATCAAGCCGTTCAGACCCAAGAAATAAGGCATTCCCCAGAACATGAACACGGTGGCCGGGTCTCCCCGGCCACCGTTATTTCCGCCCTATTTGCGGCCGTACACCTTGACCCCCGCCTTGCTCCCTTCCGAATTGCCATAGACCTCGATCCGCTTGATGCAGACCCGGCTGCCGAGGGACTTCCAGCCCGACTCCTGATCCTCTTTCAGGCCCTTGTCAAAGTGCAGCGTCTTGCTGCGGTCATTGCCGTAGATCACCTTGACCCTGTCCAGGGTCAGCTCCCGCCCCGCCTTGACCATGATGGACCTGGCCGGTCGGCAGATGATGATAGGGATAATGGCTGGGTGATCGCCTACCCCCAGCAGTAGGGTGTTACCCAGCCGAAATTCATCGTCGGCCATGGCCGGGGACACCACCCCGCCGAGCAGCGCCATCGGCACCAGGATGCGCAAGGCGCGAGTAAAGGGGGATGAGAGATGAAGTGAAAACAGACCTGACATTATGCCTCCTGAAAAAAGGGGGCATGATAAGGGTCCATAGCCAAACCCAAGCTGTACTGGAGCTGTACCAGGGGGCAAGACAATAGCCAGGCGAGGCTCATACAGGCGATGGCACCTCAGGCGCCGGGCCTGTGATGGCGGGGGCTCAGGCCCCCGTCATCACCTCCGGGGAGACTAGTTGCCCCACATGGTCATCAGCTGTGACTCCATGGCCTCTTCCGGCTCATCCGGCAGTGCGGTGAAGAAATCGAGCCCGGTCTGCTCCTCCACCGCATCCACCGTCACTATGTAGTCCGCAAGCTTGCTGGCCGACACATTCTCCTGGGGCAGGATGAAGGCGATGGCTTCCTGATTGGCCACATCCATCACCACCCTGTAGTAGGCGTGGGGCACAGTCACGCCGTTGCCGATGGCGCCATCGGAGTTGGTGAAGATGGGGCCCGTGATCACCTGGACATTCTCATAGGCGATGGCCCACTGCCGGGTCTTCTCCTCCAGGATGCGCCAGGCCCCCTGATTGAGTGCCGGCAACTGCGGCGTCATGTTGGTCAGCAGGAAGCTCTGCTTCATGGTGGTGGCGCTGGTGCGCATGTCCGCCGCGGGCGCCTGATGGCCGCGATCAAAGCCCGAGCCCTTGTAGTCCGCCAGAGTGGCGCGGTACTGCACCGGCACCTCCTTGTCCTCGGCGAAGGCATCCTTGCGCGGCACCTGCCCCTGGGCGCTGGCCGCCGTCATCCGGTAGGAGACCCAGTCAGAGACCTTGGTGTCATAGTTGTAACCGGCGGCATAGCCCTCCCGGCACAACAGCTGACTGGATTGACCTGGCACCCCCAGGGTGACGTGATCCTTGCACTGGAAGCCCGCCGCCAGGGTCGGGAAAGCGCTGAGAGTAAATCCGATAGCCAGAACTAATTTATTGATATTATTCATCATTATGCCACTCCTTGTGTTAGGCGGAGTGATTTGACACCAGGTCGGACGAGCAAGGCAATCGCACAAATAGCGAGCAATTCGGAAATGTGAGGGGGGCGGCAGATCGGTGAAATCCCTGTCGCCAGCTGGGGGATTGCCATCCCTCCCTCCCTGTGACAGGAAAAGGACTTTGACTTGGTTATCAGATAGATAGGCAGACAAAAAGCGGAGCCACCGGCTCCGCTGCGCTTATCGTACTGCTCAGCTCTTCACCTCAGGCCTTGGGGTATCGGGCCGGGACGGCGGCAGGATCGGCAGCACTATCTGCGGCTGCTCCCCGGTCAGGCTCTTGAGGTAGGCGGTCATGTCGTCGGCCTCCTGCTCGCTCAGGCGCTGGCCGAGCTGGATGTCCGCCATGATCTGCACCGCCTCCTTGAGATCCCAGACGGCGCCGTCGTGGAAGTAGGGGTAGGTCAGCTCTATGTTGCGCAGGGTGGGCACCTTGAACCAGCCGATGAGCTGCGACTCGCCGGTCACGGCGCCACGCCCCTGGGCCGGGTTGTCGGTCTGGTAGTGCTTCACCAATCCCATCTTCTGGAAGGAGTTGCCACCTATGGCGACCCCGTTGTGGCAGGCGGTGCAGCCCTTCTCCTTGAACAGCTGGTACCCCTTCAGTTGCTGCGCCGTCAGCGCCTTGCCGTCCCCCTTCAGCCAGCGATCGAACGGCGCGTTGGGGGTGATCAGGGTCTCCTCGAAGGCGGCGATGGCATCGGTGACTTCATCTATGCCGAAGTCTGCCTTGCCATAGACGGCATCGAAGCGGGCGCGGTACTCGGGCAGGGTGTGCAGGGTGCCCACCGCCAGCTTGTGGGTGAAGGCCATCTCCAGCGGGTTCTCGATGGGCCCGGCCGCCTGCTCCTTGAGATCCTTGGCGCGGCCATCCCAGAACTGCACGAAGTTGAGGCTGGAGTTGAGCACGGTCGGGGAGTTGATCGGTCCCTCCTTCCACTTGTGGCCGAGGGAGCTGACCTGATTATCCACCCCGCCGGTTGCCAGGTTGTGGCAGGAGTTGCAGGAGATGGCATTGGATTTTGACAGTCTAGGCTCGAAGAACAGCATCTTGCCCAGCTCGACTTTCGCCGGGTCTTTCGCCCTGGCGGCCTCGACCGCTTGTATCGGTTCACTCGCCCACCCCATCCCGGGCAAGGCCAGTGCCAGTAGCAGACAATATTTATTCATCTTTTTTCTCTCCCTTGAGTCTGCGAACAATCGCAGCCTCAGCCTGCCCGGGAAAGGCTGTCTTTTATTTGCCCAAGATCAATGCCAGTCATAAAAAACCACAACAAAAACAATGGATTGATTTATTTCAGACGGAATAACGGCGGGGACTTGCGAGGTAAAAACAAGCTGAATTTCGATGAATGAATTATGAGCTAATTCATCAGCAACGACAGCCCATTAATTAGATTGCTGTCATTGAATAAAGCGATTATTCAATATGCAGTGGCGACCGTCCGTTAATTAGATCCATTTAATATGCATCATAAATATGAGCAGCTGTCGCCACCCATAATAAATAAGCCGGTCTGAACCGCTGTTCCCCTTATTTCAGACGATGCCATTTGTCACTCCTTCACTTATTAAGGAGGCGAATGGTTGTGCTTTTCAATCAAGATAAGGATATATGATGAAAAAGTCCCTGCTGGCCGGTGCCCTGCTGCTCTGCCCCGCCGCCTTCGCTGCCACAGTGCACTGGGAATACAGCGGCGAGGGCGGCCCGGCGAAATGGGCCAGCCTGACCCCGGAATATGGCCAGTGCGCCGGCAGCAACCAGTCGCCGGTCAACCTCTCGGGTCTGGTGGAGGCCGAGCTGGCGCCGTTGCAGTTCCACTACCTGCCGGGCGGCAAGACGCTGGTCAACAACGGCCACACGGTGCAGGTCAACTATGCCCCCGGCAGCAGCCTGGAGCTCGATGGCATGCGCTTCGAGCTCAAGCAGTTCCACTTCCACGCCCCCAGCGAAAACCTCATCGAGGGCAGATCCTATCCGCTTGAGGGACATTTGGTGCATGCCAACGCCAAGGGTGAGCTGGCGGTGGTCGCCGTGATGTTCGAGCCGGGCAGCGCCAACCCGGCCCTGAGCCAGGCCTGGCAAACCCTGCCAGCCAAGGCGGGAGAGATCCACGCCTTCAAGGAACCGATCTCGGCGGAGCAACTGCTGCCCGCCCAGCGCGACTACTACCGCTTCAGCGGCTCCCTGACCACGCCGCCCTGCTCGGAAGGGGTGCGCTGGCTGGTGATGAAGCAGCCGGTGCAGGTGAGCCAGGCCCAGATCGACGCCTTCAAGGCGGTGATGCACCACCCCAACAACAGGCCAGTCCAGCCCCTCAACGGGCGTCAGGTGCTGCAATAAGGGGGTTATCTCACCGATTTGCGCAATAGAAAGAGGGCCTTCTGGCCCTCTTTTTGCGTTCATTCACCTACCGTTACAGGCTGGCGGCAATCTTTTCCCCCAGAGCCGCGTTGTTCAGCACCAGCTGGATGTTCGCCGCCAGGGAGTCACACCCGGTCAGCTCGCACACCCGGACTGACCGTTACAGGCTGGCGGCAATCTTTGCCCCCAGGGCCGCGTTGTTCAGCACCAACTGGATGTTCGCCGCCAGGGAGTTGCCGCCGGTCAGCTCGCACACCCGGGCCAGCAGGAAGGGGGTGGACTCCTTGCCCTTGACCCCCTGCTCGTCCGCTTCCCGCAGCGCCTGGGCAATGGCCGCGTCTATGTCCGCCTTGGGCATGGCAAACTCGGTCGGGATGGGGTTCGCCACCACGGCGCCACCGGCCAGCCCCAGCTCCCACTTGAGGCGCAGCGCCTCGGCGATGGCCGCCGGGGTGTCGAGGCGGTAATCCACCTTGAAGCCGCTCTCCCGGGTGTAGAAGGCGGGCAGCTCCTCGGTCTGGTAGCCGATGACCGGCACCCCCTGGGTCTCCAGGTACTCCAGGGTCAGACCGATGTCGAGGATGGACTTGGCGCCGGCACAGACCACGGCCACCGGGGTCTGGGCAAATTCCTGCAGGTCGGCGGAGATGTCGAAGGTCTCCTGGGCGCCGCGGTGCACGCCGCCGATGCCGCCGGTGGCGAACACCCGGATCCCCGCCATGGCGGCGATGATCATGGTGGAGGCGACTGTGGTCGCCCCCAGACCCTTGTTGGCCAGCACGAAGGGGATGTCGCGACGGCTGCACTTGGTGGCGGCGTGGCCGGCCCGGCCCAGCGCCTCCAGGGCCCCCTCATCCAGACCCACCTTGAGGCGGCCATCGATGATGGCGATGGTAGCCGGCACGGCGCCGTTGTCCCGCACCACCTGCTCCACCTGGCGCGCCGTCTCCACGTTCTGCGGATAGGGCATGCCGTGGGAGATGATGGTGGACTCCAGGGCAACGACGGGTTTACCGGCGGCCAGGGCTTCGGCGACGACAGGTTGGATATCGAGGTAAGCGTTCAACATGGGTACTCCTCCAGCATGCGTTCAACGGCGGCCTTGGATAGGCCGGAAAAGACGGTATCGGAACAATTGACGGTAAGGGCGGCGCAGCCGAGGGCGAATCGGGTCGCCTCCATGATGCCCTGCTCCAGCAACCAGGCGTGGGCAAGCCCTGCCATGAAGGCATCGCCGCCGCCGGTCACGTTGACGACAGGGCTGCCGAGCACGGGCAGATGGCCCTGGCACGCCCCGTCGCTGTAGAAGATCCCCTGATCGCCGAGGCTCAGGAACAGACGCTGCACCCCGGCGCGGTGGAACCAGGCCGCCGCCATGGGCCAGGTATCTGGCCCGGCGATGCGGAAGCCACACAGCTGCTCCGCCTCGCTGCGGTTGGGCTTGAGGGTGTGGATGCGGTGCAGCCAGGGGCGGATCTTCTCCACCTTGGCCACAGAGACGGTATCGACGAAGATGATGTGCTCACCCTGGCGCTCGAACAGCCAGTCCAGGGTGTGGGTGGCGAGGTTGGTGTCGAGCACCCAGAGCCGCGCCGCCTGCAGAAAACCGCTCAAGGGGGTGAGCCTGGCCGGAGTCAGCTCGTCGATGATGCCCATGTCGTTGACGGCGCAGCTCATCTCGCCGCTGCCATCGTGCAGGCTGAGGTAGCAGGAGGTCGCCTGCCCCTCCAGCACCAGCACCTGGCGCACGTCGACCCCGGCGCGCTGGCTCACCTCCAGCAGGTGATGGCCGTACTGATCGTTGCCCACTGCGGTCAGCAGCCGGGTGTCGGTGCCGAGCCGCGCCAGGTTCTCGGCGATGTTGCGCCCCACCCCGCCGGCGGAGGTGCGCACCCGACCCGGGTTGGAGTCGCCGATGCGCAGGTTGTCGTGACTGCAGCCGCAGATATCCATGTTGGCACCGCCGATCACCACGGCATAGGGGCCTTCGCGCAGCACATAGCCTCGCCCCTGCACATAGCCCTGGCGCATCAGGCTGGAGATGTGGCTCGCCAGCGCCGAGCGGCTGATACCCAGTCTGTCTGCCAGCTCCTGCTGGGCAATCATGGGATCCTGTCGCAGCAGGGCGAGGATCTCCTGTTCACGTTCCGTCATAGACAAACATCCAGTTATAAACGTTTGTCCATTATTTCCGAAAAACGTTTTCCCGCCATCCTCTCGTGCAAGAAATGTCGGGTCAGCCACAAAAAATCACCGGGCAAGCCCGGTGATAGAAAAACGGTTTTCAGATGATGCCACTCAACCCAGCTTTACCCAGACCTCGCTCCCCTCCAGCCGCACCGGCCAGCAGGCGACACTCAGGGCCGGATCATCCAGGCAGCGACCGTCCATCAGGGCGTAGCGCTGCTTGTAGAGGGGCGAGGCGACCACGGGCTCGCCCCCGGCATCCCCCACCAGGCCGCGCCCCAGCACCGCCACCCCGGCCAGGGGATCCACCCCGTCCAGGGCATAGACATGCTCCCCGAGGCGAAACAGCGCCAGCACCCGCCCATTCAGCCAGGCGCTGCGCCCGGCCTGCTCCGGCAGCGCCGCCAGCTCGCACACCCGATGCCAGGCCCCGGTCGCTGACTGCAAGGTCTCTTCTTTTATGTCGCTCATACCACCTCCTTGATAGCGATATCCGGCACCCATTGCCCCCGCTCCTCACGGCGCGGCGGCGTCTGGTCCTCGGGCCGGTTGACGAAGGCCTCGAACAACTTGAGCTTGTCCGGATCCGCCAAGGTACTCTTCCACTCGCACTGCCAGGTGCCGACTATCTCCCCCATCATGGCCTCCAGCTCGGCACCGATGCCGAGCCTGTCCTCGATGATCACCGACTTGAGGTAGTCGAGCCCCCCTTCCATGTTCTCCATCCAGACCGAGGTGCGCTGCAGCCTGTCTCCGGTGCGCACATAGAACATCAGCAGCCGGTCGATGTAGCGGATCAGGGTCTGCTCGTCGAGATCGGTGGCGAACAGGTCGGCGTGGCGCGGCCGCATGCCGCCGTTGCCGCACACATAGAGGTTCCAGCCCCGCTCGGTGGCGATGACGCCGATGTCCTTGCTCTGGGCCTCGGCGCACTCCCGGGTGCAGCCGGAGACCGCAAACTTCAGCTTGTGGGGCGCCCGCAGCCCCTTGTAGCGGTGCTCCAGGGTCTGGGTCAGGGTCATGGAGTCCTGCACCCCGTAACGACACCAGGTGGAGCCGACACAGGACTTCACGGTGCGCACCGACTTGCCGTAGGCCTGGCCGGTCTCGAACCCCGCCGCCACCAGCTCGCCCCAGATGGCGGGCAGCTGGTCGACCCGGGCACCGAACAAGTCGATGCGCTGGCCGCCGGTGATCTTGGTGTAGAGGCCGTACTTGCGCGCCACCTCCCCGATGGTGATGAGGCCGTCCGGGGTGATCTCCCCCCCCGGGATGCGCGGCACCACAGAGTAGGTGCCGTCCTTTTGCAGGTTCGCGAGGAAGGCGTCGTTGGTGTCCTGCAACGCGCGGTGGGGCTTCTCCAGCACGTGCTCGTTCCACAGCGACGCCAGGATGGAGGCCACCGTCGGCTTGCAGATGTCACACCCCAGCCCCTGGCCGTGCTTGTCCCGCAGCGCCTCGAAGCTCTTCAGCTCGCCGACCCGGGCCAGGTGATAGAGCTCCTGGCGGCCGTAGGCGAAGTGTTCGCACAGCCCCTTGTCCGCCTCCACACCGAGGTCCGTCAGGGTCTGATCCACCACCTGCTTGAGCAGGTTGCTGCAACCGCCGCAGCCGGTGCCCGCTTTGGTGCAGCTCTTCACCGCCGATAGCTCGTGGTTGCCCGCCCGAACGGCGGCCACCACCTCCCCCTTGCTGACGTTGTGGCAGGAGCAGAGGATGGCGCTGTCCGGCAGCACCAGGGGTGCGGGGGCGGCGCCTGCCTCCCCCACCAGCAGGGAGAGCGGCGGCTGGGGCAGTGCCACTCCGTTCTGGTAGTACTGCAGCAGCCGCTCATAGTCGGCGCCGTCCCCCACCAGAATGGCGCCGAGCAGGCGGCTCCCCTCGCCGTCGGTCACCAGCTTCTTGTAGATGCCCTTGACCCTGTCCAGCAGCAGCAGCTCCTGGGCACCGGCGGTGGCGGCGTGGGCATCGCCGATGGAGCCCACGTCCACCCCCATCAGCTTGAGCTTGGTGGACATGTCGGCCCCGACAAAACGGGTCTCGCCACCGCACAGGCTGGCCACGGCGGCCCGGGCCATCTGGTAGCCGGGGGCCACCAGGCCGAAGATGCGCCCCTGCCAGAGCGCACACTCGCCGATGGCGAGGATGGCAGGATCCGAGCTGTGGCAGCCGTCGTCGATGCAGATGCCGCCGCGCTCCCCGACCTCCAGTCCGGATTGGCGGGCCAGGGCGTCGGCGGGGCGGATGCCGGCCGAGAACAACAAGACATCGGTCTCAAGGTGGGAACCGTCCTTGAAACGCAGCCGGTGGCGTGCCTGCTCCCCCTGCTCTATGCACTCGGTGGCCCTCTCCACCAGCACCTCGACCCCGAGAGCCTGGATCTTGTCTCGCAGCACGGCACCACCGCTCTCGTCGAGCTGCACCGGCATCAGCCTGGGGGCGAACTCCACCACCTGGGTCTTGAGGCCGAGCAGCCGCAGGGCGTTGGCCGCCTCCAGCCCCAGCAGGCCGCCACCTATGACCACGCCGCTGCGGGCCTGGGCGCAAGCATCGCGGATGGCGGCAAGATCCCCCAGGGTGCGGTAGACGAAGCACCCCTCCCGCTGATGGCCGGGGATGGGGGGCACGAAGGGAACCGAGCCGGTCGCCAGCACCAGACGGTCGTAAGGGAACTGCTCGCCGTTGGCCAGGGTCAGGGTGCGGGCGGCCCGGTCGAGCACCTCCACCTCGGCCCCCAGCCGCAGCGTTATGCCGTTCTCCTCATACCAGGCGGGATCCGCCATGCGCAGCGCCTCCGGGGCCTTGCCGCCGAACACCTCGGAGAGGTGCACCCTGTCGTAGGCGGAGTCAGGCTCGGCCCCGAACACCGTCACCTCGAACCGATCGAGGCCGCCCGCCGCCACCAGCTGTTCGACGAAGTGATGGCCCACCATGCCGTTGCCTACCACCAGCAGCCTTTGCTTTGCGGTCTGTTTGGCGGATCCGGCGCTCTGGCGATCGAGCAGACCCATGCCATCCCCTGTCACCCACTGTTGCTCTTTGTCAGTCATGTCTCTCTTCCTTGAATCCGTTTGGGCTCAGGCGCGCAGCTTGCTGCGCACTTTCTCGGCCGCCTTGAGGGGGGTCACCTTGCGCTGCTTCTCGTAGAGGAAGCGCAGCACCTGCTGGCGCAGCTTGTGATAGTGACCATCGTCCGCTAGGGCGACCCTGTCTCTGGGCCTTGGCAAGTCCACGGTCAGGATCTCCCCGACGGTGGCGGCGGGGCCATTGGTCATCATGACGATGCGATCGGAGAGCAGCACCGCCTCGTCCACGTCGTGGGTGATCATGATGACGGTGTTGCCAAGCTCCGCCTGGATGGCCATCAGGGCATCCTGCAGATGGGCCCGAGTCAGGGCGTCGAGGGCGCCGAACGGCTCGTCCATCAGCAGCACCTTGGGGGAGAGCGACAGGGCGCGGGCGATCCCGACCCGCTGCTTCATCCCCCCCGACAGCTCATGGGGCATCTTCTGGCTGGCGTGATCCATCTGCACCAGGGAGAGGTAGTAGTCCACCCGCTCCGCCACCGCCCGCTTGTCAGACTCCACCTGGCCCACCGCCAGCGCCACGTTCTGCTGGACGCTGAGCCAGGGCAGCAGGGCGTGATTCTGGAACACCATGGCCCGCTCCGGCCCCGGGCCCGCCACCTCGCGGCCATCGAGGATGATGCCGCCGAGAGTCGGCTCCAGCAGCCCGGCCACCAGGTTGAGGACGGTGCTCTTGCCGCAGCCCGAGTGACCGATGAGAGAGACGAACTCCCCCTTCTCGATGCGCAGGTTGACCCGGCTCAAGGCCTCGAAGCTGCCCTGCTCCGTCTCGAACGAGATGCCGACGTCGCTTAACTGCAGATAACTCTTCATTGGCTCTTCTCCTGCCTGAATAGGAATGTGATTAACGCAGTACCTGGCGCTTGTCCCAGGACAACCACTGCTGCAGGGCCAGCATGCCCCTGTCCAGGGCGCAGCCGATGAGGCCTATGGTGATCACCGCCACCATGATGCGGGCCAGGGAGGCCGAGCCGCCGCTCTGGAACTCGTCCCACACGAACTTGCCGAGCCCGGGGTTCTGGGCCAGCATCTCCGCCGCGATCAGCACCATCCAGGCCACCCCCAGGGAGAGTCGCAACCCGGTGAAGATCATGGGCAGGGCCCCGGGCAGCACGATGCGCCGCACATGGGTCACAAACGACAGTCGCAGCACCCGGCTGACGTTGTGCAGATCCCCATCCAGCCCCGCCACCCCCACCGCGGTGTTGATCAGGGTCGGCCAGAGGGAGCAGAGGGTCACCGTCAGGGCCGAGGTGAGGAAGGACTTGGCGAGCCAGGGGCTCGGGTTTGCATAGAGAGCGCTCACCACCAGCGTGATGAGGGGCAGCCAGGCCAGGGGCGACACCGGCTTGAGCAGCTGGATCACCGGGTTGGCGGCGCGATAGAGCCCCTGGTTCATGCCGAGCAGCACCCCGCACGGGATGGCGATCAGGGTCGCCAGAGTGAAGCCGCACAGCACGGTGAGCAGGCTGGTGGCTATCTGATCGAAGAAGGTGGGGCGCCCTGTGTAGGGGCGCAGCTTCACCTCGGCCGCCGGATCCGCCGCCAGCCTTGCCGCGTTGCGAACCTGCTGGCGCTCGAGGAAGGCGCTCGCCTTCTCCCGCTCCGCCAGATGCTCCTGACCCAGGGACCAGAGCTGGCTGGCGGTGGCGAGCGGCCCGGGCAGGGTGCCCAGACTGGTCTGCACCTGGCTCGCCCCCCACTGCCAGAGGCCGAGGAACAGCAGCACGCCGAGCAGGGGCTGCACCAGGGTTTTCCAATCAATGATTTTCCACTGAAGTCGTTTCATTGCGCTCTCCTCGCTCATTGCACCCGCTCATCGCCCTTGAGGCCGATGGCGAACTGCTGCAGATAGGCGTTGGGGTGGCGGCCGTCATAGATGAGGCCGTCGATGAAGCCATCCTGGGGGCCGCGATAGCCCTGCTCGCTGGCAAAGTCCGGGAAGTCCGTGGCCTTGAGCTTGCCCTCGGCGATCAGTGCCTCGGCGGCCTGGCGATAGACGCCCGGTTGATAGACCGCCTTGGCCACCTGCTCGAACCAGGCGTCCGGCCTGGCCTCGGGGATCTGGCCCCAGCGCCGCATCTGGGTCAGATACCAGATGGCGTCGGAGTAGTAGGGATAGGTGGCGTGGTGGCGGAAGAAGACGTTGAAGTCAGGCAGCTGGCGCTTGTCCCCCCTGGCGTACTCGAAGGTGCCGGTCATGGAGCTGGCGATCACCGCCTCGTCGGCCCCCACGTACTCGGGTTTGGCCAAGAGTTTGGCCGCCTCGCGCCGGTTGCCGTTCTGCTCCGCATCCAGCCACCAGGCCGCCCGCAGCAGCGCTTTCACCAGCCGGATATGGGTGTTGGGGTGACGCTCGGCCCACTGCCGGGTGACGCCGAACACCTTCTCCGGGTTGTTGCGCCAGATCTCCTGATCCGTGATGACGGGCACCCCTATGCCCCTGGCGACCGCCTGCTGGTTCCAGGGCTCACCCACGCTGTAGCCCGCTATGGTGCCCGCCTCCAGGGTGGCGGGCATCTGGGGCGGCGGCGTCACCGACAGCAGCACGTCTGCCTGGCGCTGGCCCGAGTTGTCGCCGAGTTGGGGGGCATAGAAGCCGGGGTGCAGGCCGCCCGCCGCCAGCCAGTACCTCAGCTCGTAGTTGTGGGGGGAAACGGGGAACACCATCCCTATGTTGAACGGCTTGCCCCCCTGGCGGTATTCCGCTACCACGGGCTTGAGGGCGGCGGCGCTCACCGGGGGCGGCACCTGGCCCGCCTTCGCCTTGGGCAATTGGGGCGCCATGGCGGCCCAGACGCTGTTGGCCACCGTGATGGCGTTGCCGTTGAGATCCATGGCAAAGGCCGTCACCAGCTCGGCCTGGGTGCCGATGCCGATGTGGGCCGCCAGGGGCTGGCCCGCCAGCATCTGGGCGCCGTCCAGCTCGCCGTCTATCACCCGATCCAGCAGGATCTTCCAGTTCGCCTGGGCTTCCAGGGTCACGTAGAGCCCCTCATCCTCGAAGTAGCCCCGCTCGTAGGCCACCGCCAGCGGCGCCATGTCGGTCAGCTTGATGAAGCCGAGCCTGAGCTCCTCCTGCTCGGGGGCACCCACAGCCGCCAGCACCGGCAGCGACAGCGCCGCCAGCAGCAGCCCCGCACATCCTTGTCGTCCCTTCATTGCATCTCCTCGCTCGGTTCAGGGTCCGGGCATTCGCGCCAGGCCGTCGGGGGATCGCTGTGCTGCCTCGTTGCAGCGCTGCGACCCGGACAGCGTGTTGCGACCAAAAAAAAGCCCCACCGATCCGGGATCGGTGGGGCCTCTTTGCCCTGTTGCAGCGAGGTGGCCGATCTGGCCCCTCACTGCGTCTCTTCACTTCATTGCACTCGTCTTCTTGTTATTTTGTTATTCACTTTCCGTGCCAGCTCGTCCAAGCCGCATCGGACGGCCTTTTCCGGTCTTTGTCTTCCTGCTTTTGTCCCCCACTTGCCTCAATTAGGCGCAATTGCACCAAAACGGTTTGCCAGCGGGGCGCTCAGGCGGGCAATGCCTGCAGCAGTTGCCGCGCCAGCTCCCCCAGGCTCAGGTGGCGGCTCATGGCGGTGCTGCGCATCAGGCGATAGGCCTGCTCCTCGTCCAGCCCCTGATGGCGCATCAGGCGCCCCTTGGCCTGCTCGATGAGCCGCCGCTCCTCCAGCTTCTGGCGCAGCTCGCTCTCGGTCTGCATCAGGGCCTTCACCATAGCCAGCTGGCTGCGGGCGAGGCGCAGCCACTGCTCCACCGGCTCCCGTTCGCCGCAAGGATGAGGCACCAGCAGCACCCCCTGCTGCAACAGGGCGAGCTGGGTGTCGCCCCCCAGCCGCTCGCAGAACAAGAGGCGCGGCAAGCCGGGCCAGAGGGAGAGGCCGAGGCGCACCTCGGCGCCGAACTGGCGGCAACTGACCAGCAGGGCGTCCCCCTGCTCCATCGGGGTCAGCAGCTGGCGGGTGTCGAGTATCCTGGGCTGATGGCCGTAGTGGCTGACCAGCAGGGCCAGGCGATTGGCCTGGCCCGGATCATCGGCGTGGATCAGCAGGCGGGAGGGGGGGCCGTCCTGGCCCCGGGGAAGAGTAGTCATGGCGCTCCTTGCCAACGGCTATCGCAACGTGTCTGCCGAAAATGCCGCAACATGAAGGCCAACTATTTGAATCTACCTCCTTTTTATCCATCAGGAGGTAGTGGGGGTAGAGGGGAAAACCGGCTCAGGCCACCCGCTCCATGGTCTGGTTCAGCAGGGCCTGCAGCTCGGCGCCAAGGTTCACCACCTCCCCCATGATCATCAGCACGGGGCTCTGGCCGAGCAGGGTACGGGCGGCCTGCTCCAGTCCCTCCAGCCTGGCGTGATGGACCTGCTGGCGCGCACTGCACCCGGCCACCACCAGGGCCACCGGCAGATCCCCGGATGCCCCCGCCGCCAGCAGCCCCTGCCGGATCTGGGCCGCCCGCTCCAGCCCCATGTAGAACACCAGGGTGTGACCGGCCCGGGTCAGCCCCTGCCAGCCCCGATAGTCCCCCTCGTCCATCAGGTGGCCCGTCACCAGGGTCAGGGAGCGGGCCAATCCCCTGTGGGTCAGGGGGATCAGGGTGCTGGCGGCGCAGCCCAGGGCCGCCGTGATGCCGGGCACCAGCTCGGCCTCTATGCCGTGGCGGGCCAGGTGCAGCGCCTCCTCCCCGCCCCGGCCGAACACCAGGGGATCCCCCCCCTTGAGGCGCACCACCCGCTTGCCGGTGCGGGCCAGGGCCAGCAGCAGGGCGTTGATCTCCTCCTGGGTCGGGCTCGGCTCGCCGCAGCGCTTGCCCACGTCGAAGCGGGCAGCCCCCTGGGGGATCCGGGCCAGGATCTCGCTCCCCACCAGGCGGTCATAGACCACCACCTCTGCCGCCTCTATGCGCTGCAGGGCGCGCAGGGTCAACAATTCGAGGGGCCCGGGGCCCGCTCCTACCAGACTGATTTGGCTCATCGCACACTCCTTGTGTTGCTGCCCAGACCTCAGGCCTGGGCGATATAGACATGCTTGATCAACAGCTTGTCGATCTCTGGCAGGCAGGTACCGCAGTTGCTGCCGCAGCCGAGCAGGGCCTGCAGCCCCGCCAGCTCGCCCACCCCCTGCCGGGTGATGGCATCGACGATGCGCTGCTCCGACACCCGCAGGCAGGAGCAGACCAGCCGGCTCTCCCCGGCCAGGGCCAGACTCAGGGTCTGGCTCAGGGCCCCCGCCTGCAGCGGCGTGCCGAGCAGGCTGGCCAGCAGATCCACCTTGATGTCAGGACGCCGCTCCCCCACCAGCAAGATGCCCTCGATGCGATCCCCGGCCAGGGCCAGGGCGAGCCAGCCCTCCTTCAGGGGCAGCCGCAGCCAGTGCCCCTCCGACCCCAACCGCTGCCACAGCCCCTGGGGGCTGTCGGACCAGGAAGCCAGCAGGGTGCAGTTGCCCTCGGGCAGGGGGCGCCTGGCCCACCAGTCCACCGGCTCGCGCCAGTCATGGCGGCCGCACCAGAGCCCCTGCCAGCGGGTGGGCTGCGCCCTGGCCTGCACCCGCCCCTGCTTGAACATGGGCTGGCCACAGAGGGGATCCACCACGGCGGCGATGAGGCGGTTGACCGCCCCCTGGCTGCACTGGCTGTCGGTCCAGTGCATGGGCAGGAAGGCCTCCCCCTCCCTGAGCCCCTCGTCCAGCCCCACCAGCAGCAGGGCCTCCCCGAGCTCGTTGTGAAGACGCACCAGATCCCCCTCCCTGGCACCGAGCGCCAGCAGGCTGGCGGCCCCCACCCGCACCCTGGGCCAGGGCTCGGCCTCCTGCAACCTGGGCACGTGGCCGGTGCGGGTCATGGTGTGCCACTGATCCCGCAGCCGGCCGCTGTTGAGGAGCAGGGAGAGATCCTCCCCTGGCCCGGCCTCGGGCTGCGGGGGGAAGTGCTGGGCCAGGGGCAGCAGGCGGGCCCGGCCATCCGGGGTGGCGAAGCGTCCGTCCTCGAACAAGCGGGCACGGCCCCGGGGCCAGTCGGCGTTGACGGGCCAGCTCAAGGGTTCCAGCGCCTCGAATTCGGCGCGGCTGAGGCCGGCCAGCCCCGAGATGTCGAATTGGCGGGCCCCCTCGTTCTCAAACCCGGAGAGGGCGGCGTGCTCGCAGAAGATCTCGTGCTCATGCTCATAGGCGAACCCCTCGCCAAAGCCGAGTCGGCGGGCGAGCCGGGTCAGCGCCCACCAGTCGGGTCTGGCCTCCCCCGGCAGGGGCAGGAAGGCGCGCTGGCGACTGATGGTGCGCTCGGAGTTGGTGACTGTGCCGCTCTTCTCCCCCCAGGCGGCGGCGGGCAGCAGCAGGTGGGCGAGGCGCGCCGTGTCGGTGTTGGCCGTCACCTCGGAGACCACCAGCAGCTCGCAGCGGCTCAGGGCCTCGCGCACCCGGTTGCCGTCCGGCAGGGAGACCGCCGGGTTGGTGCCGAGCACCCAGAGGGCGCGGATCTCCCCCCTGTGCACCGCCTCGAACAAATCGACCGCCTTGTGCCCCGGCCCGCGCACCATGGTCGGGCTTCCCCAGAAGCGCTGCACCCGATCGCACTCTTCCTCGCCAAAGCCCATGTGGGCGGCGAGCTGGGTCGCCAGACCACTCACTTCGCGCCCCCCCATGGCGTTCGGTTGCCCCGTCATGGAGAAGGGGGCCGCCCCCGGCTTGCCGATGCGGCCGCACAGCAAGTGGGCGTTGATGATGGCGTTGGCCTTGTCCACCCCCTGGTTGGACTGGTTTATCCCCTGGCAGAACAGGGTGACCGTCCTGGGGGTGCGGGCAAACAGCTGGTAGAAGCCGAGCAGATCGCTGCGAGAGAGGCCGCAGCTGCGGGCCACCTCGTCCAGCTGCCAGGCGGGGTCGTCCAGCGCCGCCGCCAGCGCCTCGAAGCCGCTCACGTGCTGCGCCACATAGGCCTGGTCCCAGCCGTCGCTGTCGAGCAGATAACGGCACAGGCCGTTCCAGAGCGCCACGTCGCTGCCGGGCTTGAGGGCCAGATGCAGATCCCCCTGCTCCGCCGTCATGGTGCGGCGGGGATCCAGCACCACCAGCTTGAGCTCGGGGCGCCGCGCCCTGGCCTGCTGCAGGCGGCGAAACAGCACGGGATGGGTCCAGGCGGTGTTGGCACCGGTGAGCACCACCAGATCGGCGAGCTCCAGATCCTCGTAACAGGCGGGCACCAGATCCTCCCCGAAGGCGCGCTGGTGGGCCACCACCGCCGACGACATGCAGAGCCGGGAGTTGGTGTCCACGTTGGCACTGCCGAGGTACCCCTTCATCAACTTGTTGGCGACGTAGTAATCCTCGGTGGTGAGCTGGCCAGACAGATAGATGCCGATGGCTTGTGGCCCGGATTCGGCCAGAATGGCGGCAAGGCGCTCCGCCAGAGTGTCCAGGGCCTCCTCCCAGCCGATGCGCTGCCCCAGCCAGCGCGGATAGAGCAGGCGATCGGGGAAGGCCAGGCTCTCCAGCAGGCTGGCCCCCTTGACGCACAGGGCGCCGCCGTTGGCCGGATGATCTTCATCCCCCTGCAGTTGCCAGCGCTCCCCCTCCCGGCTCAACCGGATGCCACATCCCACTCCACAATAGGCACAGGTGGTCTTCATTCCCTCGCTCCTTGTCGCCGGCAGCCCCCGGGGGCCGCCCCTTGTCCCGTCTGATGGCAGGCCCATAAAAAAAGCGTCCGCCCCCTGCGGGGACGGACGCCTTTGTCCGGATGAGCCTGGATCATCTTGTATGGGGAAGGGACTGCAAACCCCGCGCCAGGATGCCAGGTGCGCCGCCATTGGGCGCCAGGGTGCAGGGCTGCGCCAGGGCGGTGCAACTGCTCCCTTGTTGGGCCCGACGGGCGGGAGTCGGCCCACAGGCTGGGCAAGGGGCGCGCCGGGGGTATAATGCGCCGCCACAGAGGAGAACGAGATGAAAGAGTCAGGTTACGACGCCGCGCAGCGGGTCGATGCGCGGCCGGATGCGGCCCCCGGGTATTGCGCCATCGGGCTGGTCAATCCCAAGTCACCGGAGAACGTGGGGGCCGTGATGCGGGCCGCCGGTTGCTACGGGGCAAAAGAGGTCTACTACACGGGTCAGCGCTTCGAGCTGGCACGGCGTTTTGCCACCGACACCAAGCAGATGGTGGAGAAGATCCCCCTGCTCGGGGTCGAGGATCTGCTGGACTTCGTCCCCGAGGGCTGCACCCCTGTGCTGGTGGATCTCATCGAGGGAGCCACCTCCCTGCCGGACTACGAGCACCCCGCGCGGGCCTTCTACATCTTCGGCCCTGAGGATGGCACCCTGGAGCCCGCCCGCTTCGCGGCGGTGAAGGAGGTGATCTATGTACCGACTCACGGCTGCATGAACCTCGCGGCCTCGGTCAATGTCATCCTCTACGACCGGCTGGCCAAGCAGCTGCGTACCAAGTAAGCAGCAGGTGTTCTACGTAACCACACCTCAGGGTTGCATGAACCTCGCTGCCTCGGTCAATGTTATCCTCTACGATCGGCTGGCCAAGACGCTGAGGGCTGAAGGCTGAGCAAGACGGTGATCTACGTGACCACAGCCAATGGCTGCATGAACCTGGCCGCCTCGGTCAATGTCATCCTCTACGACCGGCTGGCCAAGACGCTGAGGGCTGAGGGCTGAGGGCTGAAGGCTGAAGGCCAAGCAAGAAGATGATCCGGATGGCCAGCCAGCAGGCCGCTTCAATCCTGTGATGGCGCCTCCCTGCGCACCTTGGCCTCCTGCTCCCTGATAAAGTCCTGGTAGTCGTCGTAGAGCCGGTTTTCCCGATAGATACGTGCCAGTGTCCCCTCCCTTATCAGGGTGCACATGCCGGGATCCCAGAGCCCATGCAACTGCCTGCCCTTCTCGTTGTCGGCGAAGATGGGGTAGGTCGGGATCCAGCGCAGGAACACCTGTGCCAGCTCGGGCGGGAGGGCGTCCCTGGGGTAGAGGGCACCGTCGGTCAGGTAGTAGCGATAGCGCCCCTTGAGCAGCAATTGCAGCGCCATCTCATGGCTGTCTATCTCGAACCAGCGCATCGGCACCGGGATGAACTTGTCGAAGGCCCAGCCCCGCAGCCAGAGCACCTCCTGCTCCTTGAGGCTGTGCTCACCGTCCCAGTGCGGCAACCAGCGGCTCTGCATCACCACGCTCACGTAGTCCGCCGAGTCGGGGTAATCGGGCTGATGGGTGCCTTTCACCTCTCCCCGATAGACCCCCATCGCCATGTCCCCCGCCTTCTGGGACACCACCGCCAGCGCCCGCTTGTAAGGGACCAGGTGGGGGCGCACCACATAGCCCTCGGGCTCATAGATGGCGCGCACTATGTCCAGATAGACACCTTCGCCATCCTGCTGGCAGAAGCCGGGCCAGTCATCGCAATAGACATGCAGGGTATCGGCCCGCACGGGCCAGATGAGCAGCAGGCAGCAGAACAGAAAAAGACGAACCATGGGTTTCCTCAGTGGTATGACCGTCGGCAGGCGCTCATCGCCAGGCGGTCCGTTCAGGCATACTGATAGCATAGAAAGCCAGCATGCCCGGTGACATTTTTCCCGATTTTGCGAGCGGGTCGAGGGTTATTGCCCCCTCGATCGGTATCATGAACCATAAGATTCATTAGTGACCTAACTGAGGGGAGCCTTCTCATGCCAACCATCAAATCCCTGCTCTGTCCCGTCGATTTTTCCGAGATGTCCAAGGCCGTGCTCGACTACGCCGTCTTCATGGCCCAGAGCCATCAGGCCGAGCTCAAGCTGGTCCACGTGGTGGATCAGCTGCACGGTTTCGACAGCTACAAGATCCTGCACATGACCGCCATCGAGATCACCCATGAGATGGAGCGTCAGGCCAAGAGCCAGCTCAAGGAGCTGGTCGCCAGCCTGCCCATCCCGGCCAAATTCGAGGTGCGCTTCGGCCGCGCCGCCGACGAGATAGTGATCCAGGCGAAGGAAGACAAGGTGGATCTGCTGGTCATGGGCAGCCACGGTCGCTCCGGCATCAGCCACCTGCTGGTGGGCAGCGTGGCGGAATCCGTGGTGCGCCACGCCCCCTGCCCGGTGCTGGTGGTGCGCAAGTAACTCCAGCCCCCGATCACAAGGCCAGCCCATGCTGGCCTTTTTGCTCTCTATGCCCCCTCAACCGTGGGCATAGATGACGCTGCCCCCCTTGATGGTGTCTATGATGGCCCTGGACTGCTCCCTTGGCAGGGCCGGGCAACCCCAGCTGCGGCCCAGCTTGTCATATTTTTGCAGGTGTCTCGGGCTCGCGTAGTCAGCACCGTGCACCACGATGGCGCGCTTGCGGGCATTGCTGTTCTTGCCGGGACTGAGTCCGTCCAGGCGCAGGGAGTAGCCGTGTTTGCCCTGGTAGGTCTCGGCGGTGCGATAGACCCCGAGGGAGCTCTGGCGGGAGTTGAGCTGGTTGGAGAACTGGCGCGCCGCCAGCTCCCCCGAATTGCGACCGTGGCTGACCCAGGTGTGGTAGAGCAGCTTGTGGCGCTTCACGTCGATGACGAAGAGGCGGCGCATGGTCGAGGGCTTGCTGTAGTCGATGATGGTGAGTATGGGTTTGCGCTTGTGGCGCACATCTTGATAGCCCTGCAGGGCCTTGCGGAACACCTGCTTGTCCAGCTTGCCCGCCAGACCCAGCTGGCGATAGAGATCCTGATCCCAGCTGGCGTGACCCTGGCTGCTGAAGCAGAGGGCCCCCAGCAGCAGCGGCAGCCCCAGCCAGAGGCTGGCCAGCCGCGACATCCAATACTGTCGCTTCATCCTTGAAGTCGCTCCCCTTCCTGAACTGGCGCTCTGAATGACGCCATGTCTCGCTGGATAGTTATATGCAAGCCACTGATAGTGCGCAATAAAAAACCACAAAAATGCCGACCTGAGTCGGCATTGACGGCACTGTGCTGACGACCTGGCTCAGGCTCTGATCAGATAGTCCGCCTGACCGACCCACTTGTAGCTGGTCAGCTCGGTCAGCCCCATGGGGCCACGGGCGTGCAGCATCTGGGTCGAGACCGCGACTTCGGCCCCCAGGCCAAACTGGCCGCCATCGGTGAAGCGGGTGGAGGCGTTGACGTAGACCGCCGCCGAACCGGCACCGTTGACGAAGCGCTCCGCATTGGCGAGATCGTTGGTCAGGATGGCGTCGGAGTGGCCGGCGTTGTGCTCGCGCATGTGGGCGAGCGCCTCGTTGACGTCCGCCACCAGCTTGATCCCCAGGGTCAGCCCCAGCCACTCGGTGTCGAAATCTTCCGCTCCCGCCTCGCACAGGTTGTCGCCGCCTGCCAGCAGCGCCATGGCGTTGGGCGCCCCCACCAGGGTCACCTTGCGCTGGTTCATCAGTGCCACCAGTTGCGGCAGGAAGGTCGCAGCGACCTTCTCGTGTACCAGCAGGGTATCGAGGGCGTTGCAGGCGGAGGGGCGCTGCACCTTGGCGTTGTCGATGACCGCCAGGGAGCGCGCCAGATCGGCGCTCTCGTCCACGAAGATGTGGCTGATGCCAAAGCCGCCGATGATGACGGGGATGGAGCTGTTCTCCTTGCACATCTTGTGCAGCCCGGCGCCGCCGCGGGGGATGATCATGTCCACATAGCGATCGAGGCGCAGCAGCTCGCCCACCAGGGCCCGGTCAGGGTTGTCGATGTACTGCACCGCATCCCCAGGCAAGCCCGAGGCCGCCAGCGCGCGCTGGATCACCCGTACCAGCTCCAGATTGGAGTGGAAGGTCTCGCGCCCACCGCGCAAGATGCTGGCGTTGCCGGTCTTGAGGCAGAGGCTGGCGATGTCGATGGTGACGTTGGGGCGTGCCTCGTAGATGACGCCGATGACCCCTATGGGCACCCGGCGGCGGGAGAGGCGCAGGCCGTTCTCCAGCACCCGGCTGTCGATTTCGGCGCCGACCGGATCGTCAAGGGAGATCACCTTGCGCACGTCCGCCACTATGCCGGCGAGACGGGCAGGGTTGAGCAGCAGGCGATCCAGCATGGCTTCCGACAAGCCGGCGTCGCGGCCTGCCGCTATATCCTTCTCGTTGGCAGCCAGGATCTGCGCACTGTGCGCCTCCAGTTCATCGGCGATGGCGGCCAGCGCACGGTTTTTCTGCACCGTGCTGATGGTCGCCAGCTGATAGGCGGCCTCGCGGGCCGCCTGCCCCATTTTCTCCAGACTCATAACGTCATCCTTTTTCTCTTTCATAGGTGCTGCTTAGAGCAGCACCATGTCGTCTCGGTGGCTGGCCCATGACCCCATAGCCATGGCCGCAGCCGTAGCGGCAGGGTCTATCGGGGCCGACTGCTCACAGCAGCACCATGTCGTCTCTGTGAATGGCAACGGCGCCATAGCCGTAACCCAGCACGGCCTCTATCTGATCCGAGTGTACGCCCCGCAGCTTCTCAAGCTCCAGATGATCGTAACGGCAGATGCCACGGGCCAGCTCGCTCCCTTGGGGGCCCAGGATCCGCACCACGTCGCCACGGACGAAGTCTCCCTTGACCGCGACTATGCCCTTGGGCAGCAGGCTGGAGCCCTTCTCCTGCATGGCGGCCACGGCCCCCTGATCCACCTGGACTTCCCCGTGGGGGGGCGGCCCTGCCAGGATCCAGCTCTTGCGCCCTTCCAGCGGCGAGGCCAGGGCCGGGAACAGGGTGCCCACACGCTCGCCGGCGGCGAGGCGACCGATCACTTCCGGGATCTGGCCGGTGGCGATCACCACGTTGACCCCGGCGCGGCGCGCCACATCGGCGGCCTGCAGCTTGGTGGCCATGCCGCCGGTACCCAGACCGCTGACGCTGTCACCGGCGAGGGATCGCAGGGTGTCGTCTATGGTCTGCACCTCTTCGATGAGCTGGGCATCCGGGTTGGTGCGGGGATCCGCGGTGAAGAGCCCCTTCTGGTCGGTGAGCAGGATCAGCAGATCCGCATCCGCCAGAATGGCGGCGCGGGCGGAGAGGTTGTCGTTGTCCCCCACCTTGATCTCGGCGGTGGCCACGGCGTCGTTCTCGTTGATGACCGGGATGATGCGATGATCGAGCAGGGTGCGCAGGGTGTCGCGGGCATTGAGGTAACGCTCCCTGTCCTCCAGATCGGCGCGGGTCAGCAACATCTGGCCGATGTGCAGCCCGTAGAGATTGAACAGGTCCTGCCATACCCGGATGAGCTGGGTCTGGCCCACCGCCGCCAGCATCTGCTTGTTGGGCAGGGTCGGCGCCAGCGGAGGGTGCCCCAGGTGCTCACGTCCGGCGGCGATGGCGCCAGAGGTCACCAGAACGACACGGTGCCCGTGTCGATGCAGGGCGGCACACTGCCTGACCAGCTCCACCATGTGGGCACGGTTGAGACGGGCAGATCCCCCGGTGAGCACGCTGGTGCCCAATTTGACGACTATGGTTCTGTTTTCCATGGGAACAAAGGGTTAGAAAAGTAAGGAATCCCTTTATACCCACGGCCCTGTTGCCCTGCAAGGCAATTAAGCCTCACCGCTGTCATGGCAAAGAAGGAGGCCCCGCGGATCCATGACCGCAGGGCCCGGGCGGATCAGGCCGCCGTCACATTCAGCTCGGCGGTGACCTGCTTGGCGGGAGACAAGGTGCACTCCAGCAGGGTCAGCTTGGCGCTGATGAGCTTGTAGAAGTGGTTGAGGGTACGCTCGACTTCGGCCTGATGCTTCTTGGGCAGCGGCTTGTCGATCCACTCCCCGTCCGCATTGTAGAAGCCGACCTGATAGTAATAGCTGAAGCTGTGGTCCTCCTGCTCCAGCACCAGCCACCAACCCCAGAACTCCCGCTTGTCCGGCGCCGGTTTGGCGCTGACGCAGACGGAAAGGCAGTCGAAGCGGTAGCGTCCCTCCTCGCACAGATCCTCGCGCAGATAGGGGCCAATGGCCGCGAATTGCCGCAACAATCGCTTGTAGGTCACTCTTTCTGACATGCTAACCTCCCTGTTGAACAAGCCATACCATCACATGATGATGTTACATTTTTAGTTCTATATCATGTACATAAGTGTTTCTTTAGCCAATCTACCGTCTCTTTGAGCGCCTCGTCATACACCTCTAGCAGAGGCTGTTTGTCAAACACCACCGCCTTGCCATTGCGGCTGGCGGAGGCCAGAGCCCGGACATCCTGCTCGGGACAGATGAAATCACGCTTGTGACCAATGCTCAGGATGGGCACAGAGGTGCGACTCCCCAGCAATCCCTGGGTCTTGAGGGAGAAGACCTGGCACTTGGTGCGCAGCAGATCCCACTGGGCCGCATCGGCCCCCAGGCGGTTCGCCAGCCCGTCCCGCATCATGCGCGGACAGCGGGCAAACATCTCCTGATTGGTAAACACCTGATTGATGCCGGCCCCGATGCAGACCACAGTCCTGAGCTTGAAGGGTTCGATGAAGGCGAGGCGCGCCGCCACATTGCCGGCGAGGCGGAACCCCACCATGGCGATGCGCTGATGATCGACCCAGGCCACCTCGGAGAGGTGGTTGAGCACCGCCTGGTGCAGGCGACTGGTGTCCTGCACCAGCGGCCAGTGCTCCGCATAGCCGGTTCCCGGCATATCCAGCGACAGCATGCCGATGCCGTGGGGCTCGAGGCACTTGAAGTAGAAGTTGAGGAAGTCGACCTGGAGGGCGTCGATGCCGCCGCTGACGATGACCAGAGGCACAGGCCTGTCGGTGGTGGGCAGGTGCAGATAGCCCTGAATGGTCTTGCCCCGGAACGGGACCTGCAGCTCCTTGAGAGGCACCTTGAACAGCCTGCCAGCCTCGCGGTAGGCCATGTTGCAGAGCAACTGGGCCTGATCCGCCAGCTCGTCATTCTTGAGGTGGGGGTAGCTCGCGATGGAGTAGTAGCGCACCGCCTTGAGCAGATTCTTCAGCGCTCCGGCGCTATCGCCCTGGCCGACCAGCTCGCGCCCGGCATTGAAATAGCGGCCAGCCAGCTGGCTCCACTCATAGACCCAGTTGCCGGGCACATAGCCCTTGATGGTATCCAGATAGCGCTCGTGGCTGCGTTCTCCCTGCCCCATGGCGATGCGGGCCAGGGTCTGCTCCACTTCCACCGGATCCGCCCCCTGCCAGGCCCAGGTCGGCCGGCGCAGCAGGCGATACCAATGGGGCGACAGGGCGCCGTCGATGAAGCTCTCGGCCAGGGAGCTGTCCTGCTCTTCGACCGGGCTGGAGTTGGATATTTCGGAGGTTTCCAATACCTTTTTGACCCGGGTGAACAGCTTTTCCGTCAGGTTGGTATCGTCGTTTGGTTCCAAGATGGTGACTCTTCTGTCTCAAACAATGGCCCATCTTAACCACTTTTCACCGCGGGCAGCCACATCATAAACACATAAGGCCCCAAACAGGGGCCTTATGAAACCGTCTTGCCATAGGCGCGAGCAACCCGTCCCCGCAGCAGTCAGGGGCGGTGCGCCAAGGCAGGTGCCGATTACTCTTCGTCGCAGATAGGGTTGGCAAACTCCAGCGCCATGTCCCAGGGCTGCTCAATCCAGGTGTCCTGCGGGATGGCCACTTCGAAGTCATCCACCAGCGGCTCGCCCATGGGCTTGGCGAAGATGGTGATGAACTTGGCCTTGGGGTAGAGGTCACGGATCGCCTTGGCGGTGCCACCGGTATCCACCAGATCGTCCACGACCAGCCAGCCTTCGCCGTCACCGGCGGTGGTGGCAGCCTTGACGACCACCAGCTCACGCTGGCTGTTGTGGTCATAGCTGGAGATGCAGAGGGTTTCGACGTTGCGAATGCCAAGTTCACGGGCCATCAGGGCAGCCGGTACCAGGCCACCACGGCTGACCGCGATGATCCCTTTCCACTGGCTGACGGGCAGTTGACGACGGGCCAGACGGCGCGCTTCACGTTGCAGGTTATCCCACGATACATAGAACTTTTTTGGCATGCTATCGATCTCAACGAGTTATAAAGGCAATCACTTAAGACGTAAGAGTCCCGGCAGACACACGGGATCCGGTAAATTCTGGCCCCCGTTTCCTGAATTTTGCTTGCACTTTTGCGGCCTCAGGGGTGAACCCTCGGCAGCAAAAAGCAGATGCATTGAAAGCAGGACGGGCATGGCTGGCGGCCATATCGATCGAAACCCAGACCTCAGGCCAGCTGTTGGGCCGGTATGATAGCACCCTTTGCAGATAAAATGACTGGCAAACGTATGCGAAAAACAGGAAAAGTCGGTCATCTCCTGTCTGCTTCGCCTCCCCTTCGGGCCCAGTCCTCATCAACAGGGTGCTCATTTGAAGAGCAAACCTCGAATTTCGGGCAAAAAAATAGCAGGGGGAGGATGGAATCCTCACACACCTGCTGCTTTCTCTGTCAGCCTGGCTGACTGCCCGTCTTAACGGCGACCGGCGTAGGGGTTCGGATAGTTGAAACCCTGGGTATAGAGAGACTGGGCAAACCAATAGGTTGAATTGCTGCCTGACATATTAAAACTCCTGATTGCTTAACAAGTTACGTACCTATAATGCGGGTTCAGATCCTTGAACAGACACTCGGTTCCGTGGAGGCGCACTTGCTTTGCTTCGGTTCCCTGGAGGCATTGATTGTCATCCTGACAAGTGGTTGACCCACGGCGGCTAATTTACCACCCGGCGGCAAAAAGACAATATTTTTGTGACGCGCATCACGAATTTCATCTTCTGCTGGTACACATGGGCAAGGCAGTCATGTCCGCCATTCAAGCCCCCTTTATCAGCACAAGCAGACCGCAATTTGCGCAGATCGCTCACATTTTTGTGTGATTGACTGTATTATCGTTACCCTCTTCTGCGGCCCACTGGGCCCTGTCCATTTCCGTGCTGGTAAGGAGTCCCGACGTGGCACAGCTTAGTTCTCTGTCTCCCAAATTGATTTGGCAATTCTTCGAGCAGATCTGCTCCATTCCCCACCCCTCCAAGCACGAGGCCAAGTTGAGCGCCTGGATAGTGCAGTGGGCCCAGGGAGAAGGCCTGGCGGTCAAGCAGGACGCCGTGGGCAACATCATCATCAAGAAGCCGGCCACCCCGGGCATGGAAAACCGCAAGGCCGTGGTACTGCAGGCCCATATCGACATGGTGCCCCAGGCCAATGCCGATACCCAGCACGACTTCACCAAAGACCCTATCGATGCCTACATCGACGGTGAATGGGTCACCGCCCGTGGCACCACCCTGGGCGCCGACAACGGCATGGGCATGGCAGGCTGCCTGGCCGTGCTGGCGGACAAGACCATCAAGCACGGCCCGCTGGAAGTGCTGCTGACCACCGACGAAGAGACCGGCATGACAGGCGCCTTCGGCTTGGAGGCGGGCTGGCTGGAGGGCGAGATCCTGCTCAACACCGACTCCGAAGAGGATGGCGAGGTCTACATGGGCTGCGCTGGCGGCGTGGATGCCAATATCCGCTTCCCGCTTGAGCTGGTTGCCGCCACTGAAGGGGAAGGCTTCGAGCTGCAGGTCAAGGGGCTGCGTGGCGGTCACTCCGGGGTCGACATCCACCGCGGTCGTGGCAACGCCAACAAGCTGCTGGTGCGCCTGCTCAAGGCCGCCGAGCCGCTGGGGGTGCGTCTGGCCGAGATAAGCGGCGGTACCCTGCGCAACGCCATCCCCCGCGAAGCCCGCGCTACCCTGCTGGTGCCCACCGCCAGTGTCAGCGAATTCAAGGCCCTGGTTGACCGCTACGCCGGCATCTACCAGAGCGAGCTGGCCGCCACAGAAGCGAACCTGACCGTGCTGCTAAGCGGCCGGGACACGCCCGCCAAGCTGATGAGCGAATCCCTCCAGACCCGCCTGCTGGACGCCCTGGTGGCTTGCCCCAACGGGGTGATGCGCATGAGCGACGCCATCCCGGGCGTCACCGAGACCTCCACCAACCTCGGGGTCATCAAGACCCTCGACGGCGAGGTGTATGTGCAGTGCCTGATCCGCTCCCTGATCGACTCCGGTCGCGAGAGCGTAGAGCAGATGACCAGCTCCCTGTTCAGCCTGGCGGGCGCCAGCTGTGAATTCACCGGCGCCTACCCGGGCTGGGCACCGAACGTGGACTCCCCCGTCATGGCCCTGGTGCGCAACAGCTACCAGACCCTGTTCGGCGAGATGCCGAACGTCATGGTGATCCACGCCGGCCTCGAGTGCGGTCTGTTCAAGAGCGCCTACCCGGATTGGGACATGGTCTCCTTCGGCCCGACCATACGCGGCGCCCACGCGCCGGGCGAGAAGGTACACATCCCGGCGGTCGAGCGCTTCTGGCAACTGCTGGTCCACGTGCTGGAACAGATCCCGGCCAAGTAAGCACAGCCTCCCCTGCCGCTTCATGCCCCGCCCAGTGCGGGGCATGTCATTGGTGCTCCCCCTTGCTCTCCCTGCGTTGCCTCTTCACAGCCCCTGCCGCTCTCCCTTGAAATCGTATCCATAAGCAACCCTGGATTTGAAAACCTTTTCCATGATTTATGTAAATTTACAACACAATAAGTTGATCGAGATCACGAAAGCCTCTAGCATCAAAGTGTGACCAAGGTCACAGGAAACAATAATCAACAGAGCGAAGAGGTAAGACTATGTTTGAGAACCTGGCAGTGCTGTTCCACCTGAAAGGTGCATCCAGCAAGAAAGGCACACAAGAGAAAGACACTTATGCGCCTTCGACTCGCAACTACTACTTCCGCTATGGCGCCTGATGTCGCCCGTCCGGAAGTCGACATTGACGACGTAATAAAACCACAAAACAACTCAGCAATTCACACCACAGCCACCCCCTCGGGGCGCTGTCCTGCCCGGGCCAGATGTTCCACGGCCAAACCTGAACTCCAACCATGAAGATGGGGCCCACAGGCCCCATTTTTTTATTGCTCGTCCCCGACGCCACCTTGCTGTGATACCGGCCCTGGCGCAGTGGACGCCGGCATCAGATCGCCTTTCCCAGCGGCGCCGCCTCCACCACGGGCAAGGGGAAGTGGCAGGCCACCTGATGGGCCTCTGTGCCACAGCTCTCCAGACTCGGCGAGGTGGTGCGGCACAGCTCGGTGGCATAGGGGCAGCGCTGATGGAAGTGACAGCCGCTCGGGGGGGAGATGGGTGAGGGGACGTCCCCGGTCAGCAGGATACGCTGGTTGCGCCTGCGGGGATCCGGCACCGGGATCGCCGAGATGAGCGCCTGGGTATAGGGGTGGCGCGGGCTCAGGTAAAGCTGCTGGGCCTCGGCCAGCTCGACGACCCGGCCCAGGTACATGACCGCAATCCGGTCCGAGATGTGTTTGACCACCGACAGATCGTGGGCGATGAAGATGATGGCCAGGTTCATCTCCCGCTGCAGGGTGAGCAGCAGGTTCACTATCTGGGACTGCACCGAGACATCCAGCGCCGACACCGCCTCGTCACACACCAGGAGTTTGGGCTTGAGGGCGATGGCGCGGGCGATGCCGATGCGCTGGCGCTGACCGCCGGAAAACTCGTGGGGATAGCGATCCACCGCACTCTTCGGCAGCCCCACCTTGTCCAGCAGCTCCAGCACCCAGCCACGCCGCTGCACTGTGTTGCCTTTGCCATGGATGATGAAGGGCTCTTCCAGGATCTGGCCCACGGTGTGGCGGCTGTTGAGGGATTCTGCAGGATCCTGAAACACTATCTGCATCTCCTGGCGCAGGGATCGCATCTCCCCGGATGACAACCGGGTGATGTCGCGCCCCTCGAAGCTTATCTGCCCCGCCGTGGGCTCAAACAGCTTGAGCAGGGAGCGGCCGAGGGTGGACTTGCCACAGCCGGACTCCCCCACCAGCCCCAGGGTCTCCCCCTGCTTGAGATCGAAGCTGATGCCATCCACCGCGTAGACGGTGTAGGGCTTGCGCAAGAAACCGCCCCCCATCTTGAAGTGCTGTTTCAAGTCTATTACCGACAACAAGACGCTCATCGCCGCCGCTCCCGTCCATCCTGGTGCAGAGCCGACATAGCCCCTTCCCTGTTGCTGAAGTGCTGCTTCAAGTCTCTTACCGACAACAAGACGCTCATCGCCGCCGCTCCCGTCCATCCTGGTGAAGAGCCGACATAGCCCCTTCCCTGTTGCTGAAGTGCTGCTTCAAGTCTCTTACCGACAACAAGATGCTCATCGCCGCCGCTCCCGTCCATCCTGGTGAAGAGCCGACATAGCCCCTTCCCTGTTGCTGAAGTGCTGCTTCAGCTCCCGTACCGACAACAAGATGCTCATATGCTCAACTCCTTCCAGTGGTGGCAGGCCACCGCGTGGCGATCGCTCAACTGCTCTGTCACCGGGTTGGTGCCCACGCAGAGCTCGGTGGCGTGGGGGCAACGGTTGGAGAAGCGGCAGCCCGCCGGCATCTCGTGCAGGGCGGGCACCTGGCCCTTGATGGTCTTGAGCAGGCTCTTGGGCACGTCTTCGAGGCGCGGGATCGAGGCCATCAGACCATGAGTATAGGGATGGCGCGGGTGGTCAAACAGCTCGAAGATGTCGGCCCGCTCCACGGCGCGGCCCGCATACATCACCACCACCTCGTCGCACAGCTCCGCCACGACCCCGAGATCGTGGGTGATGAAGATGATGGCCATGCCGGTCTGGGCCTGCAGCGCCTTCATCAGATCCAGGATCTGGGCCTGGATGGTGACATCCAGCGCCGTGGTCGGCTCGTCGCAGATGAGCAAGTCCGGCTCGCAGGCCAGCGCCATGGCGATCATCACCCGCTGGCGCATGCCGCCTGAGAGGTTGTGGGGATAGACGGCAAAGCGCTGGGCCGGCTCCGGGATCCCCACCTTCTGCAGCATGGCGATGGCCGCCTCCTTGCGCTGGGCCTTGCTGAAATCCGGCCTGTGCAGGTGAAACACCTCCATTAGCTGATCCCCGACCGTCTGCACCGGATTGAGCGCCGTCATGGGCTCCTGGAAGATCATGGAGATGCGGTTGCCACGCACCCTGTACATCTGATCCGGCGCCAGGGTGAGCAACTCCTCCCCCTGAAAGCGGATGGAGCCGGCCACCACCTGACCGTGGGGCCTGGGCAGCAGCCCCATGATGGCGAGCGAGGTAACGCTCTTGCCGCAGCCGGACTCGCCGACTATGCCTAAGGTCTGACCCGGGGCGACCTGGAAGCTGACCCCGTCGAGCACCTTGATCTTGCCGTCATCGACCGTGAACTCCACCTCGAGATCCCTGACCTCCAGGATGGGAGCCCTGCCCTTGTCGTTATCGGCGGTGAACTTTCCCCCATCCTCTCGAACGTTCAGGATGGGGGTCTCTGTCTCTGCCATCGTCTCCCCCTTCTCAATGATGCGCATAGGTCTTGTCGATCAGGGTAATGGGAGCGAGCGACTCACCCGCTTCCTTGGCCTTTCGGGTCTCTTCCTGCACCTTGGGATCGAGCCAGAGCAGGCCGCCACTGCTGTGGGGGTAGCCATCCATGGGCCAGTAGAGCAGATCCGGGGTGTTACGGGTGGCGGGCACTTCGGGCAGCATCAGGTGGCGCCAGCTGCTGGCCCGCACGTAGTTGAGCTGCACCCCGGGCACGAAGATGGCCAAGTCATAGATGCGCTGCTGGATCTGGCGGGAGATCCCGGCCCGCTTGGTCATGTCGAACTCGACGTTGTAGGCGTCGATCAGGGCGTCCAGCTCCTTGTCGGCCACGTTGAACAGGTTGTTGGTCTGGGGCTTGTTGGCGTTGTCGGAGTGGAACGACTCCCAGTATTGCGGGTAGAGACCGCCGCCGCCCCAGCCGAGCCAGGCCGCCTCGTGCTTCTTCTCCAGCATCACCTTGAAGCCGGTGGCGCCATCCACCAGGTTGAGCTCCAGATCCAGGCCCGCCTTCTTGGCCTCTTCCTTGAGCACGGTCAGCCGCTTGGAGTGCTCCTGGCTGGTATAGGTCAGCGCCAGGGTCAGCCGCTCCCCCTTGTCGTTTTGCAGGATGCCGTCCGGCCCCGGCTTGTTGTAGCCACCCTTGGCGAAGTACTCCCGCGCCTTGGTGATGTCATAGGCCCGCTCCGGCAGCTTGATGTCGGTGAATTCGCCAAAGCCGGAGCCGAAGGTGGTGGCCCTGTCATAGTCGCCGTGCAGCACGGTCGCAATCATCTTGTCCAGGTTCATGGCGTGCTGGATGCCGAGCCGCACATTCACGTCCGCCAGCTTGGGGTTGCTGACGTTGAGGTGCACCCCCTGCCCCCCCTGCTTGGTGTCTGTCATGGCCATCACTTTCTGCACATAGCCCTTCTTGTATTCCGGGGTCACGGCTTTTTCATGCCACCAGTTGGGCAGTATCATCTCGAAGGTGTCCAGCTCCCCCTTGAGGAAGTGGCGGAACGCTATGTTGTGATCCCGGATCACCTGCACCTTGATGCGGTCGAGGTTGAATCTGTGCTGGTTGTAGCGATCCTGCTGGGCCCACCAATCCTTCTGCTTGCTGAAGGTGATGGACTTGCCCTTCTTCACCTCGCTCATCACATAGGGGCCAGTGGTCGGCACCACAGCCCAGTTGTACTGCTTCACCCAGTTCGGCCCCATCTTGTAGTAGTGCTTCGGCTGGGGCCACAGCTCGGTGGTGTTGAGGAGATCCAGCCTGGCCTTGCGGCTGCCCGCCTTCACCAGGATGGTGTGATCGTCGACCTTCTCCACCGCCACCACCTCTGTGGTGTAGTAGTTGTTGAACCAGGGACCCTTGATGTCCTTGGAGCGCATCATCTCGTAGCCGAAGGTGTAGTCGTCGGCGGTGACCGGCTTGCCGTCAGACCATTTGGCGCGGGGATCCAGCTTGAAGTAGACGGTCTGGCTGTCCGGTGCTATGGCCCAGGCGCTCGCCAGCGAGGGAATGGGGTTGCCGGTATTGGGGTGGAAGCTGATGAGCCTCAGCTGGTTGTCCAGGATGAAGGAGCGGAACGAGCCATTGGAGTCGGGCCCCACGGTGCGAAACGTCAGCGGAAAGCTGTCGATGAAGAGGTTGAGGGTACCGCCGGGCAGTGCCTTGGGAGAGGCGAAGGTGGGGTCGGTGTCGTTGGTCTCCCACTTGAGATCCGCAGGCAGGCTGGCGGCCCACACCCAGGATCCGTTCACCAGCACGAAGAGAGCACCTATCCATTTGATTTTATTGTTCATGTTTGACTTCCAAGTCTGGCCCCTGCACCGGGGGCGTCTCAATTAAGGGTTGGATACCCAGGGCCCTGAGGCGGGCCCCGGGTCACTGATAACGGGTAAACTTGCGCGGATCGAACGCCTCGCGGATTGCCTCCCCGATGAAGGAGACCATGATGAGCACCAGGCTCACCGCCGCCACCACAGAGCTCACGATCCAGATGGCATCCAGGTTGTTGATCCCCTGGGAGAGCAGCTCCCCCCAGCTCGGGGTCGGCGGGGCCAGGCCGAAGCCCAGATAATCCAGCGCCGTCAGGGTGGAGATGTTGCCCACCACGGCGAAGGGAGCCAGGGTGACTATCATCATCAGGGTGTTGGGCAGTATGTGGTGGAAGATGATCCGCCCCGTGGTCGCCCCCTGCGCCCGCGCCGCCATCACGTAGTCCCGTGCCCGCTCCTTGTAGGTGAGGGTGCGCATGTACCAGGTGATCCCCATCCAGCCGAACAGCACGTTGATGCCGACGAAGAGGCCGAAGTTCGGCTTGGCAAGCGACACCAGGATCATGATGACGTAGAGGAAGGGCACCTGGGACCAGATCTCGATGAAGCGCTGCAGGATGAGGTCAAAACGGCCGCCGAGAAAGCCCATCATGCAGCCGATGCTGACCCCGATGACATAGCTCGCCACCAGGGTGATGAAGGCGAAGCCGATGGCGATGCGAAAGCCGTAGACCAGCCGCGCCAGCACGTCGCGACCGCTGGTGTCGGTGCCGAGGAAGTGGCGCTCCGCCAGGCTCGGGGCATAGGGCGGGTAGGCCTCCTCCTTGAAGTCCTGCTCATAGGGGTTCCAGGGCACCAGGGGCAGCAGCACCCAGTCCCCCTTCCCTTCCTGCGCAAATTTGCCCTTGAGCTGGCGGTAGTTGGTCTCGTACTCGTAGTCGAGCCCGAAGTGCTGGCCCGGGATCACGTCGCCATAGGTGGGAAAGTAGAGCTCTCCCTGATAGCTCACCGCCAGCGCCCGGCTGTTGACCAGCAGCTCCGCCAGCAGGGAGATGACCACCAGGGCCGAGAAGATGACAAAGGAGTAGTAACCGCGCTTGATGGACTTGAAGCGCTTGAGTTTTTTCAGCGTTACCGGGTTCAGGTTCATGGTCAGTCTCCAAACCGCACGCGGGGATCAACGAGGGCCACGCAGATGTCGGAGACGATATTGCCGATGAGCATCAACATGGAGGTGATGGCCAGTATGCCCATGACGGTGGGGTAATCCCGCTCGACGATGGCCTCGTAGCCGAGCAGACCTATGCCGTCGATGTTGAAGATGGTCTCGATGAGGAAGGAACCGCCGAAGAAGACGGTGAGCACCGATCCTAAGTGGCTGGCGATGGGGATCAGGCTGTTTCGCATGGCGTGATCGGTGACCGCCTTGCGAAACGGCAGCCCCTTGGCCACGGCGGTGCGCACGTAATCCGCCGACAGGTTCTCCATCAGGCTGTTCTTCATGGTCATGGTGAGGATGGCGAAATCCCCGATGGCGTAGGCGATGAGCGGCAGCAGGGCGTGGGCGAAGACGGTGCGGATCTGATCCCAGCTGCTCTCCATGTATTCGAAGTCCTCCCCCGGGAAGCCCCCCATGGGCAGCCACTCAAGGTGGAAGGCGAAGACGGTGATGAGGAAGATCCCCACCACGTAGGCGGGTAGCGCATAGGCCATGTAGATGAGCATGGAGCTGAGCGAATCGAAGCGGGTGTTGTGCCTGAGGGCCTTGGCCACCCCGAGCGGGATGGAGACGGCGTAGCTCAGCAGGAAGGTCGCCAGCCCGAAGAAGGCGGTCACCGGCAGCCTCTCCTTGATGAGATCCCACACCGGCTCGTAGTAGCGGGTCGACTCCCCGAGATCCAGCACCGCCAGCTTCTGCAGCCACTCCCAGTAGGCGATCAGCATGGGCTTGTCGAGGCCGTAAAACGCCTTGAGCTCCTCGATCTGCTCATCGGAGAGCGCCTGCGCCCCCTTGCTGCCGCTGGAGCGACCTGTCTCGTTCTGTGAGACCTGCGCCTGCAGCAACATGCGCTCGACCGGGCCGCCCGGCACGAAGCGGGTGATGGTGAAGACGAGCAGGGTGATACCGAGAAACGTCGGGATGATCAAAAGCATCCGACGTAAGAAATACGACAGCATGGTGGAACCTCGTCCTTGTTGTTCTTTTATGGTCAGTCACATCCGGTGACCGGCCTCTCCTTCCTGGCATTACTCACTGAATTGACTGGTATTGGCAGACAATCCCGCTCGGCCACTGTAAAAGCTCTGCAACAAAAATCAAGTAGAACTAAGCCCGTCAATCGTCAGTGATGTCCGCAGCATAACTCGCTGACGTTTTTTTCCAAAAAATCCAACTTCAATATAAAAAACTGCTACGCCTTCTCATTTAACTTGTTTTTAATTATTAAAAAATTAATTACACAACCGTTTAAAATCAACAAAACACAAATAAAAACATATAGATAAAATCAAACACCCCCTGATCTCATTTTACCTCTTAAAGAAGAGGGAAATATCCTCCTGCCTGAACCTGAACTGAAATCCCCCGGCCACCAAAGATAGAGTTAAATACTGCAAAAATGTCATTCCACGATACCGAGGCCATGGAGACAGGCGGTTTATCGATAAGTTCAAAAATAATCAATAAAATGGCAAAATACAAAATTAACAACATCTTTACACGAAGTGGCGCATTCTTTACGGAATAAAACGCCAAAAAAAATGCCGCTATCCTGCATAGTCTTCTAATTCCCCCTGTCGTCCCCATCCTCGTCGTGCCATTTGACGTCAATCATCAAACCTTGATAAGCCTTACGCACCGCTCCAACGAGGGCGGTAAGGGAAGCAAACAAAAAAACAATCAGGAAGGATACTAACGATGCTTAGGAAAAGCAGACTCTCTGCTGCCGTAGCGTTTGCCTTGGCGAGCGCGGCAGTTGTGGGCACCCCTGCCCTGGCCGAAGAGGGCCAGAATGTCGAAAAACTGCAGAAGATCAAGGTCACCGGCTCGCGGATCTCCCGGGTCGATGTGGAAGGATCCACCCCGGTCGTCTCAGTGACCAAGGCAAAGATCGAGCAATCCGGTCAGCAGACCGTCGCCGATTACCTCAAACAAGCCTCTTACAACTCCTTCGGTGGCGTCTCCCCGGCCTCCGGCAGCTCCTTCCAGTCCCAATCCACCGTCGGCCTGCGCGGCCTGGGGTCAGAGCGCACCCTGGTGTTGCTGAACGGCAAGCGGGTGGCGGGTTCCCCCACCATGGGCGGCACCTCCATCAACCTCAACACCATCCCCATGGCCGCCGTTGAGCGGGTCGAAGTCAACCTGGACGGCGGCTCCGCCATCTATGGTTCCGACGCCATCGGTGGTGTCATCAACGTGGTGCTCAAAGAGGGCTATGACGGCCTGACCTTCCAGGGACGCCTCGGCTCCCCGACCGAAGAGGGCGGTGACGAGAGCAGTGGCTCCGTCGTGGCAGGCGTCAATGGCGAGAAGGGCTCGCTGATGGCGGTCTACGAGCACGACAAGAAGGACGTCATCTACAGCCGTGATCGCGATTATCTGGCCAAGCAGGGCAACGATGCCCCCAGCGCCTACGGTCGCAACGTGGAGGGGATCACCGGCCTCGACGCCAACGGGGATCCCATCTGGAAATACGGCCCCCTGGCCGGTGCCACCAATGCCGACGGCAGTTGCAAGGAGCCCTTCATCGGCTTCGAGGGCGGCTGCAACTTCAACTACGGTCAGGTCGCGGCCACCACGGCCTCCCGCAGCCGTGACACCCTCTATGTGAACGGTCGCTACCACATCAACGACACCGTCGACTTCGTGCCACAGATCATCGGCTCCCGGGTCGAGAGCTTCGGCCGCTTCGCCCCCGCCGCCGGTGCCTTCGCCATAGATCCGTCCAACCCGAACAACGCCCAGTTCTTCACCGACAACGGCCTGGACGCCGCCGCCACCCAGGGTCTGGGTGAAGCCGCCTACGCCTACTACCGCTTCAGCAACGTCGGTCCCCGTGACAACTATGTCACCGACATGACCGGCAGCCTGAACCTCGGCTTCGAGGGCACTGTCACCACAGAATCCGTGGGCGACATGCAGTGGAACGCCGGTTACATGTACTCCAAGACCGACAACAAGGAGAACGGCACCGGTTACGTGCTGCAATCCGCCGCCCAGCAGGCCATCGCTGACGGCAAGTTCGTCGGGGGCGAGTTCGATCCCAAGAGCACTGCCGCCATGGCAGCCGACACCAGCCGCCGCTCCACCATGGACTTCTACCAGTGGTACGCCGGTGTCCAGTGGGACATGGGTGAGCTGCCGGCCGGTCCGGTCAGCTGGTATGCGGGCGCCGAGTACAACGACTGGGTCTATACCGACAAGTACGATGCCCAGTCCGAGGCCGGCAACATCATCGGCTCCTCCGGCAACTCCTCAGGCGGGGTGCGCGACGTCACCGCCGCCTACATCGAGTCCCTGGTGCCCATCACGGATCAGATCGAGCTGAACCTGGCCGGTCGCTTCGATGACTACAGCGACTTCGGCAGCGCCTTCTCCCCCAAGGCGAGCCTGCGTTACCAGCCGCTGGACAACCTGATGCTGCGCACCTCCTGGTCCCGCTCGTTCCGCGCCCCCAGCCTGAGCGATCTCTACGCGGCTGACTCCTTCTCGGCCGACTGGGCCAAGGACTATGTCTACTGCGAGGCCAACGGCATCTCGGCGGCGGACTGCCCGAACCGTCAGTACGACACCACCCGCACCTCCAACGAGGAGCTGAAGGAAGAGACGGCAGACACCTGGAACTTCGGGGTGGCCTACAGCCCGCTGGATGACCTGAACCTCTCCCTGGACTACTACACCATCAAGATCGAGGACGTGATCCAGCTGAACACCCTGCAGTCCGTCATCTATGACGAGCTGAACAACGGGGGCTCCAGCAACGTCACCCGCAACAGCCAGGGCAAGATCAGCGGTGCCATCGCCCCCATGGTCAACCGGGGGACCCTGAACACCAGCGGCCTGGATCTCAAGCTGGATTACCGCTACGACCTGACCTCCGCCACCATCCGCTATGACCTCGGCGGCACCTACATCCTGGAGTACAAGGAAGGCCTGTACGCCGGTGGCCCCGTCATCGACAAGATCGGCCAGAACGGCAAGCCGCAGATGCGCTTCAGCTCCGGCGTGGGTGTCAATGTGCCCCAGTGGTGGAACATGGATACCTACCTGAGCGCGAACTACATCGACTCCCAGAGCCAGGACTACATCGCCGACACCGGTGAGGAAGTGGGCCACATCGCGTCCCAGACCACCTGGAACCTGAACGTCGGCGTGGATGCCCCCTGGAACGGCAAGATCCAGGTCGGGGTGAAGAACATGTTCAACGCGGGCCCGTCCCTCGAGAGCGATGGCTTCACCTATGACGAGGAGCTCTACAGCATCGACGGTCGCATCTACTACCTCGACTACGCCCAGAAGTTCTGATCCACCAGGAAAGTGACGAGCCGGCCCCCTCGGGCCGGCTCTGCCCAAGGTTCCAAGGAAGTCACGGAGATAGGGTAATCCTATGAAAACAAGGACTATTACAATGAAGAAAGCGCTCCTCGGCAGCCTGGTTTCGGCTGCCCTGCTGACCAGCTTCAATCTGAGTGCCGCCTCTGCCGGTCAGGCAGTGGACGCTCAAGCCGCCACCGACAATGCCTCCAAAGTATCCCAGCAGAAGATCGACAGCTACGCCGAGTCTGCCGAGTCTGCCCTGGCCCAGTACAAGGCCGCCCTGCGCCAGGTCGACAGCCTGCGCACCTACAACGAGCAAGTGGGCAAGATGGTCGACTCCCAGAGTGCCGAACTAGCCTCGATGCAGCGTCAGATAGCCCAGATCGATCAGACCAGCACCGAGGTGGTGCCCCTGATGCTCAAGATGATCGACTCCCTCGATCAGTTCGTCGCCCTGGACCTGCCGTTCCAGAAGGTCGAGCGGGAGGACCGCGTGGCGGCCCTGACCGATCTCATGAACCGGGCCGACGTCACCATCTCCGAGAAGTACCGCAAGATCCTCGAGGCCTACCAGATCGAGGAGGGCTTCAGCCGCACCATCGAATCTTACAAGGCCAGCCTGGACAAGGACGGCGGCGAGAAGACCTACGAGTTCCTGCGCGTCGGCCGTATCGCCCTGCTCTACCAGTCCCCGGATGGCAACGAGACCGGCATGTGGAACAAGAAGACCCGCCAGTGGGAAGAGCTACCCCAGGAGTATCGCAGTGCGGTTGAACAGGGCCTTCGCATCGCCAAGAAGCAGGCGCCCCCCGCCCTCATCAAGCTGCCGGTTCAAACTGCGGAGAAAGCATCATGAAAGGAATCAGACTCGCCATTGCCTCCCTGATCGCGGGAGCCACCCTGATCACCCTGCCGGTGACCGCCGCCGAGAAACCGGTGGATCTCAATGCCCTGCTGAGCCAGGTCAAGGCCGCCAGCACCAGCGAATCCCAGCTCAACAAGGAGCGGGAGGCCCGCTTCCTGGCTGACAAGAACGAGCAAGGGGCCCTGCTGGCCAAGGCCAAGGCGGAGCTGGCCGCCGAGACCGCCAAGGGCGAGCAGCTCAAGGCCACCTTCGATGCCAACGACAAGCAGCTCACCGAGCTGACCGAGACCCTGCGCCAGCGCTCCGGCAACATGGGCGAGATGTTCGGCGTGCTGCGCCAGTTCGCCGGCGAGTTCAAGGGGATCTTCAACGCCTCCGCCCGCCGGGTCGAACACCCTGAGCAGACGGCACTGCTGACCCGTCTGGCGGAGAGCAAGGAGCTTCCCTCCAGCGACGATCTGACCGCCTTCTGGACCACCACCCTAGGCCGCATGGTCGATGGTGGCAAGGTGAGCCAGATCCCGGCGACCGTGGTTTACGGCGAGGGCAACCAGGCCGAGAAGACGGTGACCCAGATAGGCGAGTTCAACACCGTCTCCGAGGGCAAGTACCTCACCTTCGTGCCGGAGACCGGCAAGTTCGAGCAGCTCTCCCGTCAACCGGAGAAGAGCGTGCTGGAGCCGATCGCCGAGTTTGAACAGGGCAACGGCGCCGTCGAGCCCATCTTCATCGACCCGTCCCGCGGGGTGATCCTCTCCCTGCTGGTGCAGTCGCCAACCCTCAAGGAGCGGATCGATCAGGGGGGTGAAGTGGGTTACGTCATCATGGTGCTTGGCGTGCTCGGCACCCTGCTGGCCATCTTCTGCGGTATCCGCCTGTCGTTGATCGGCTCGTCCATGCGCAAGCAGCTGAAATCCGAGCAGATCATCAAGGGCAACCCCATCGGCGAGATGCTGGGGGCCTATCAGTCCCACCGCGGTGACAACATAGAGGATCTGGAGTCCAAGCTCGACGAGATCATCCTGCGCAACGTGCCCAAGTTCGAGAAGGGCATCAGCATCATCAAGCTGATCGCCTCGGTCGCGCCGCTGCTGGGTCTGCTGGGTACCGTGGTGGGGATGATCGCCACCTTCCAGGCCATCACCCTGTTCGGTACCGGGGATCCCAAGCTGATGGCGGGCGGCATCTCCGAGGCCCTGGTCACCACCATGCAGGGTCTGGTGGTCGCCGTGCCCATGCTGTTCCTCTACACCATAGTGCAGACCCAGAGCCGTCGTCTGATCCAGGTCCTGGAAGAGCAGAGCGCCGGTTTCGTCGCCCGTTATCAGGAACGTCTGCACGCCGCCAAAGCCGCAGCCTAAGGAGTCACCCATGTGGTTCTGGTTGATTGAAGAAGTCGAGTCGGTCCGCCGGTTTCTGGGATTGGGGGGCGACGTACTGGTCGCCCTGTTCTTCCTGACCCTGATGATGTGGGCCCTGCTGCTGGAGCGCTGGTTCTACTTCATGGCGGTCTATCCCAAACAGGTGAAGCAGACCAAGGCGACCTGGCTGGCCCGCAGCGATCACCTCTCCTGGTCTGCCAAGCAGATCCGGCGCGAGCTGGTCTCCCGGGTCGCCATGGCGGTGGACAAGGGGATGCCGGTCATCAAGGTGCTGATCGCCCTCTGTCCGCTGATGGGGCTGCTCGGCACAGTGGTGGGCATGGTGCAGGTGTTCGACACCCTGGCCATCACGGGCACGGGTTCCCCCAGGGCCATGGCCTCGGGGATCTCCAAGGCGACGGTACCGACCATGGCGGGCATGATTGCCGCCCTTTCCGGCCTGTTTTTTGTCAACCAGCTCGATCACAAGGCCAAGTTGGCGGTGCAGAAGCTGGAAGACAACCTGAAACACGGCTGATGCAGGATGCACATCCCCGGCAGGCCCAGGCCCGCCGGGGCACAGAACAAGCAAGGAGTTTTTTGCCATGAGAAAACGTCACAGCGACAGCGGTGCCGATGAGGCGGCCATCGATCTGACCCCCATGCTGGACATAGTGTTCATCATGCTGATCTTCTTCATCGTCACCACCTCGTTCGTCAAGGAGTCCGGCGTGGAGATCAACCGCCCGAGCGCCAGCACGGCCGAGACGGTGAAGAAGGGGAACATCATGGTCGCGGTCCGCGAGAACGGCCAGGTCTGGGTCGACAAACGGGTCGTCGAGGTGGGCGCCGTGCGTGCCAACATCGAGCGGCTGCGGGCGGAGAACCCGGAGAGCGCCGTGGTGATCCAGGCCGATACCGAGTCCCGTTCCGGGCTGGTCGTCCAGGTCATGGATCAGATCCGCATGGCCGGTGTCCAGAACATCTCCATCGCGGCGAGCAAGAGCAGCTGATGCCGGAGCGAGCACCATGAGATACCTGATAGCGATAGCTGTCTCCTGTGTGGTGGTGTTCTTCCTGTTTCTGGGAATGAACAAGCTCATCACACCGGATCACCGGGAGCTGACGGAGAGAGAAGACGTCACCATGACCGACTTCATTCGCCTCAAGCCCCAGGAGACCCTGCAAGAGAAACAACGGGAACTGCCCAAACCGCCGCCCCCGAACCGCCCGCCGCCCCCACCCGAGATGGAGGTGGCGAGCACGGACAGGCCCAAGATGGACAGTGCCCCCATGGACATGCCCAAGCTCGACATCCCGGTCAACATCGGCGGCGGCAACGCCCTGGGTGCCTACAGCACCGGCGGCGGTGGTGGCGGCATGGGCGGCAACAACGGCGCCATGCCCATGGCGACCTTCGAGCCCATGATGCCCCGCAAGGCGGCGCTGGCCGGTCTCGCCTCCGGCAAGGTACTGGTGGAGTTCACCGTCACCGAGCGCGGCACCGTCAGCAACATCCGGATCGTCAAGGAAGAGCCCCGCAGCTACGACCTCGGCAAGGAGGCGCGCAAGACCATTGCCAAGTGGACCTTCAAGCCGGCCATGGTGGACGGCAAGCCCCAGGCAAGCCGCATGCAGCAAGAGATCGAGTTCGCGGTCAACTAAGGAAGGTGGCGATGAAAAAGTTACATACCCTGATCCTCGCCCCGGTGGCCATGGCGGTACTGCTCAGTACCGCCGGCTGGGCCGCCGAGCAACCCGCCCTGTCTGATCGCGCCTACCGCGCGGTCAACAAGGCCCAGGCGTTGATCACCGAGAAGAAATACGGCGAGGCCAATGCCAAGCTGCAGGAGGCGCTGTCCGGCGCAGGCGAGCGGGTCTACGACAAGGGGGTGATCCTGCAGACCCTGGGCTTCGTGGCCGCCCAGCAGGAGAAATACAGTCAGGCGACCAGATACTTCGCCGATGCCATCGCCACCGGCGGCCTGCCGCAGCCGGTGGCCCAGCAGGTGCGCTACAACCTGGCCCAGCTCTATATGGCGGAGGGGAACTTCAAGGGCTCCATCAGCACCATGAAGGAGTGGTTTGCGAACCTCGGCAAGGAGGAGAAGCCGACCCCGCACGCCTACATCACCCTGGCCAACGCCCATGTGCAGCTCAAGCAGTACCGGGAGGCCATACCGGCGGTGGATCAGGCGATCAAGCTCTCCGCGGGCAAGGCGCCGGAGTCCTGGTATCTGCTGAAGATGGCGGCCCACTACGAGCTGAAACAGTACAAGCCGGCCACCGAGGTGCTGACCGCCCTGGTGGACAAATACCCGGAGAAGAAGAAGTACTGGACCCAGCTCTCCGCCATGCACATGCAGGCGGGCAACGATGCCAAGGCCCTGGCGGCGCTGGAAGGCGCCTACAACCTCGGCATGCTGACCGAGGCGGCCGAGTTGCAGCGGCTCGCCAACTACCTGGCCTTCGCCGGCATTCCCCACCGCGCCGCCCGCGTGATGGAGAAGGCGATGAAGGAGGGGACCATCGAGAGCAGCGCGGCCAACTACAAGACGCTCGCCAACTACTGGCATCAGGCCAAGGAGCTGGATCCGGCCATCGACACCCTGGCCAAGTCCTACCAGCTGGCCCCCAGTGCCGAGCTGCAGCTGAAGATGGCGCGCATGATGATCCAGAGCAAGCGCTACAAGGATCTGGTCGCCCTGGCCGCCAAGCCCGCCGCCAATGCCAGCGGCGAGCAACGGGCGGATCTGAAGTTCCTGACCGGGGTCGCCTACTTCGAGCAGCAAAAGCCGAAGGAGGCGCTCAGCGCCTTCACCCAGGCCGCCCAGAATGGCAACGTCAGTGGCCGCGCCTCCCCCTGGATCAGCTTCCTGAAGGAGCAACAGGGCGGCGCCGTCACTCAATAAACCGGCACACCATGGGCAGGCATCCGCCCATGGCGACAGCCCATCCACAAGGGGGTCAGCCCCGCAGCTTGCCTGGTGGCAATTGGCCGCTCTTCGGAGCGGTCTTTTTTATGGTCCCCTCCCCCGGTTGTCACGAGATCCCTTCCTTGTATGAGGCGAAAAAAATCCGGAGCCTGGGCTCCGGATTGGGTCATTGGGTTGATGCGGGGTTAACCCCTCAACCGATTATCAATAGTTGCACACCCGCTTCAGCAACCGGGACAACTCAGTAGTTGCACACCAGCTTCCAGCTGCCGTCACCCGCTCTGAGTTCGCTGCTGGTACAGCATCCGGGACAACTCAATTGTTGCACACCAGCTTCCAGCCGCCATCGCCCGCTCTGAGCTCGCTGCTGGTACAGCAGCCGGGACAACTCAATAGTTGCACACCAGCTTCCAGCTGCCGTCACCCGCCTTGGGCTCGCTGCTGGTCCACCAGTTGGCCTGCCACACCGCCTTGCCGTTGGTCATGCGGTCGTTGCCATTGGCGTGATCCCCGCGCGGCCAGGTCGGATAGGCATTGTAGTCCGCCGGGTTGACGTTCTGGCTGGCGCAGCTGGCGCCACCGCTGCCGCCGTCACCGCCACTGCTGCCCCCCAGCACCGCCTCGGCCAGGGCCGGGAAGTCGGACTTCAGGCCTATGGTCTGGCTGCCGGCAATCAGGCGCATGCCGCTCGGCACGCCGGCGGCCGGCAGGTAGTAGGTCATGGCCACTTCCACCTCGGTGCCCGGCGCCCAGGCCTTCCAGGCCGGCAGCGTCAGGGCCACCTTGTGGAAGTCCTTCTCATTGGCGATGCCGTCGGAGTTCTGGTTGCCGCCGCTCTCCACCACTTTCAACCCCATGCCGCTCTGGTCGGTGATGGTGTCGGAGGTGGAGGTGGGCATCAGGAACTCGATGCGGGTGCCGCCCGGTATGGTCTGGGTCGACTTGTTGGTGAGCTTGAGGGTCGGGTTGATCGGGTAGTTGGAGTCCCCTTCCTTGAAGCCGGAGAGGCTCACGCCGATGTCGAGCTGGGCGGCCGGGGCCGGCAGATCGTTCTGCTTCAGGGCCGCCTTGTCGGCCTTGCTGAACTTCTCGTAGGCGAGGCTGGTGAGGGTGCTGCCCATCACGTACTCGTTCTTCGCGGCGTCGAAGTCATAGTCCCCCGCCATCTCCCAGAACATGACGCCCCCCAGGCCCCGCTTGACTATGTAGTCGAGCTTGTGACCCATGGACTCTTCATCTTCGGTGGAGAGGAACACCTTCTTCTGCTCGTTCCACAGCCAGGGCGCATGGGCCTTGTCGTCGTAGTAACGCACGTACTGGCCTTGCATCACGTGGGCCGGGTTGTTGGGATCCAGACCCCAGGCCTGGCCGTAGCTCGGCAATGTGGTGATGCCGAGGCTGGCCGCGTGCTCCAGGTTCTTGGCATGCCACATGGGCACGGCGCCGCCGCCTATCTCCTTGCCGTTCTTGTCCAGATCATGCCAGATGTTGTCGATGCCGACCGCCCCGTTGCCGCAGGGGATGGTGCTGCCACCGGTCCCCGGCTGGCAATCGCTCTGGCTCGGCAGCGCCGCCTTGCCCCCCAGGCCGTGGGTGCCACCGGTGACCCCCTGCCAACCACGGGTGTAGTAAGGCACCCCTATGTTGATCTTGCCCGCCGCCAGGGCGCCGCGGAAGTAGTGGGCCGCCCAGGCGGAGTTGAGATAGCCGATGCCACCAAACTGGGCCTGGGTGTAGACACCCCACTGGGACAGCTCGGGATCCGCCTTGTTGTCGAACAGGGCGGCGTTGTGGCCGACGAAGTGGTTCCAGGCACCGTGGAAGTCATAGGTCATCAGGTTGACGTAGTCGAGGTACTGGGTGACCTGGAAGTTTTCCATGCCGCGCAGCAGGTAGGCCGAGGCCGGCGAGGCGATGGTCAGCATGTATTTGCGACCGTCCTCGGTCCCGGCGCTGTCGAGCTTGTTGCGCAGGGTCTTCATCAGCACTTCATAGTTCGCAAACAGCTTGCCGCGACACTGGTTGGAGAGCGGGAAGTCGTTGGGGTTGCCCGCATCCTTCATGGAGGTGGGGTACTCGTAGTCGATGTCCACCCCATCGAAGCCGTACTGGCGGATGAAGCCCACCGCCGAGTCGGCGAAGGCGTTGATGCCGGCGGTGTTGACCGAGCAGTCGCCCTTGGTGGTGGCGGCGTAGAAGCCGCGGGTATCGGCCCAGCCCCCCACGGAGATGAGGGTCTTCACGTCCGGGTACTGCTTCTTGTACTTGGACAGCAGGTTGAAGTGGCCCTGATAGGCGAACTCGGGATCCATCTCGGCGCCCGGCACCCCGTTCCAGGTCAGCTTGGTGGCGGCGTCATCCACCTTGATGGTGTGGCTCTGCTCGTCCACCGCCGCGAAGGCGTAGTTGATGTGGGTGATCTTGTCCCAGGGGATGTCGCCCACCAGGTAGGCGGGCAGGCCGTTCTTGCCGGTGCGCCAGGAGGTGAAGTAACCGATGACGCGGCGGCCGTGGTCATCCCCCATGCACTCGCTGCCGTCGGCGCGGTAGATCTGGCGCACGTCGCAGGAGAGATTGCCGCCGGTGGGGGGCAGGGCCGCCTCCTCCACCTGGACATCCACCTGGGCCGATTCGCCAGAGAGATTTGCCTTGTCGGTCGCCACCAGCTTGAGACCGGTCAGCCCCTTGTTCTGGGGCGTCCAGCTCAGTTGCCAGGGGGCGCTGCTGTCCTCGCCCACCTTCTGGCCATTCACGAAGAGCTCGACCTTGGCGACGTCGTCATTGGCGTCGGTCACATTGCCGGTCACGGTGAGGGCGCGGCCCAGGGTCACCCTGGCCCCGGCGGCGGGGCTGGCGATGCTCACCCTGGGCGCCTCTGGCGCCACCACGGCGGCGACCTGGAAGCTCGAATCCGCCTCGCTCAGCACCTTGCCGTCTTTATCCAGCGCCCGTGCCTTGAGGGCGTGATTGCCCACGCCGGCGGCAGACCAGCTGGCACTCCAGGGGGAAGCCATGGCCGTGGCGACCAGGGTGCCGTCGATGAGGTATTCCACCCGGGCGAGTGCCGTGACCGGGCCGCTCAGGGTCACCGCCAGGGCCAGGCTGGCCCCTTCGCTGACGCTGCTGCCCACGGCGGGGGAGCCGATGGCGACCACCAGGGCCGGCGGCGGCACCTCGCCGCCAAAGAGCTTCCAGGCATCTGCCCAGACGGCGCCGACACCGGGTTCGTAGTGGTAAGGCGACGCGCCGCACCAGCCGGAGTAAGGGAATTCCTTGCATTCATAGAGGGCGCCTGCGTTGCTGACGATGTCGCCAGCCTTGTAGGCGGTGCCGGCCTGATAGGCGGGATAGGCGGCCTGCGCCCAGGCAGGGACGGCCGCAAGGGCGACCAGCATGGCGAGCCTGCTGGGCCTCAAGATCTGTTGCATATTGTTATCATCCTTGTTTTGTCTTGGCTTCTAAGACCGGGAAAAGCGCAATCGCAACAGGGAACAAGGGAGCGACAACAGGCCATGGACGGGCCACAAACCCTCAAGTCACCCTGGGTAACCCCGCTGTCTGGCCCGCTTGGGGCAGATCGGAGGCTTTGCGTCCCGGCATCACTGCCGGTTTGCCCTTTGCCTGGGTTCCGTGAGGAACGGCTCGAGTATAGGAAGCAAGTGGCAACCGCTCAATCTTTATTCTCTAAGGAAAATATGTGAATGCCGGCCGGCTCACACTTCCCCTCAATCGGCCAACTAACCATTAAGTCATTAATATCAATCTGTTAGCCACGTCAAAAAAACGGACTCAGCCTCTTTTGTCTCCCCATAATGTGCGTTGCCTCACTGGTCAGAGCTGCCAGAAATGTGACAATGCGCGCCCTTGGCCAAAGCGCCAAGGCTATGGAAACACTGGCAAAAATAAAAAAAGGAATACCCATGAAAGGAAGACCTACCCTGCTGTCCCTGGCCGTGGGGCTCGCCCTCGCGTCCCCGTCTCTCCATGCCGCCGGCTTCAGCTGCCCGGCCGACAGCGCCCTCACCCCCATCCCCGCCATCCAGGGCAGCGGCGACAAGAGCCCCCTCGTTCCGGGCGATCTGTTCGAGAGCCCCGGGACTGTCAAGGTCAAGGCTCTGGTCTCCGCCCTCGGCGAGAGCCTGAACAGAGGCTTCTACCTGCAGGATCTGCAGGGGGACGGCAACCCCGAGACATCGGACGGCATCTTCGTCTACCTCAACGACAAGCAGTTCGCCAGCAAGTACCCGGGCATCCAGCCGGGGGCCCTGGTCTGCCTGGAGGCCAGGGTCGAGGAGTTCTACGGCCACACCCAGCTCAAGCCACTGGTTGACGGCAACGCCCCGCGCCTGGCGGTGCTGGCCCAGGGCGCGGCACCGGCCGCCACGGCGCTGCGGGTGCAGGAAGGGGAGACCCTGGCCCGGGCCCTGGAGCGTCACGAGGGGATGCGGGTGCGCCTCGATGAGGGCAGCGCGCTCAAGATAAGCCGCAACTTCAGCTACGACTACGCCGCCAAGCGCAACAACCTGGTGCTCGCCCACGGCGCCCCGCTGATGAAGCCGACCCAGCTCCATGTGGCGGGCAGCCCAGAGGCCGTGGCGCTGGCCGAGGCCAACGCCGGCAACCGCGTCTTCCTCGAATCGGACTTCAAGGCCGCCAACGGCAAGCTCCCCTGGCTGCCGGCCTGGGAGCCGGAGCAGGGCTATCTGCGCATCGGCGATGCCCCGCTCAACCTGGAGGCCCTGGTGGGCTACAGCTATGACGAGTACCGCCTGATCGTGCCCAAGGAGCAGCGCATCACCGCGGGGGATCTGCTGCGCACCGACGAGAACGATCGCCAGGGTGCTCCGGCCCGCGCTCATGACAGCGACCTGCGGATCGGCAGCTTCAACGTGCTCAACTACTTCACCAGCCACTCCAGCGTGGGGGGCGCCCTCAACGTGCTCTGCGCGGATCAGGCGGATGCGGACAGCGCCAAGGGCTGCAACCGCGGCGCCAAGAGCCTGGAGGAGTTCCAGTTGCAGCGCGCCAAGATAGTCAACGCCATCGCCGAGATGGACGCCGATCTGCTCGGCCTGATGGAGATGGAGAACAACGGCTTCGACGAGCACGCCGCCCTCCACGATCTGGTGCAGAGCCTCAACGCCCGCCAGAAAGAGGCGAGCAAGCACTACGCCTTCGTCACCCTGCCCAAGGCCCTGCTCACCGAGGAGCGCTTCTTCGGCGGCGACGCCATCATGGTGGCCATGATCTACCGCCCCGCCCTGCTCACCCCGAGCGGGGATGCCGAGGTCATCCCCCTGCCTGAGCAGCGCTACACCACGGGTGGCGTCCCCAGGAGCGCCGGTCAGCGGGACTCTCTGGTGCAGCGCTTCACGGTGGCGGGCAGCGACGCCCCCCTGACCCTGGTGGTCAACCACCTGAAATCCAAGGGATCGGGCTGCTACGAGAACGGGGATGGCAAGACGGAGCCTGCGGATCTGCAGGGCAAGTGCACCGAGTTTCGGGTGAGCGCCGCCAGGGTACTGGGGGAGGCGGTGAGCAAGATGCCGGGCCAGGTGCTGCTGGTGGGGGACTTCAACTCCTACGCCAAGGAGGATCCCATCCGGGTGTTGACCGACTATGCGCCGGTCGCGGGGGAGCGCCAGATCCGCTCCGCCTCCCACACCTTCATCGGCGAGCAGCCCTACGAGCAGATAGGCCAGGCGGTGGGCAAGGGTTACGGCCTGGTGGATCTGAACGTCAAGTTCAACCAGGCGAAAGCCATCTCCTACAGCTACGAGGCCGAGCTCGGCACCCTGGACTACGCCCTCGCCAACCCGGCGCTGGCTGACAAGGTGGTGGCGGTGGCCGACTGGCACATCAACTCGTTCGAGAGCAACCTGTTCGAATATGGCGGCGCCTTCAGCGGCGATCTCATCAAGTCGGACAACCCCTTCAGCGCCTCGGATCACGATCCCGTCATCGTCGACCTCAAGCTCAAGGAAGAGAGCAAGGGGGGCGGCGGGGCCATGGGGGCCCTGCTGCTGGCCCTGTTGCCGCTGGCCTGGCGGCGTCGGCACTCGTCATGATCCGCATTGAATAACGCCAAAAGCCCGCGACAGCCGCGGGCTTTTTCATTTTGGTCATTTGATTTGTAAATGAAGAGGCCGTCATCATGAAAAAAGCAAATACCCAAACAAACAAAAAGGCCACCGCAATGCGGTGGCCTTAAGTGTTTGGTGGAGCTACGCGGGATCGAACCGCGGACCTCTTGCATGCCATGCAAGCGCTCTCCCAGCTGAGCTATAACCCCAAGTTGTGGCGAATCAAGGTCAAGACCTTCACTCTGAATTTGGTGGAGCTACGCGGGATCGAACCGCGGACCTCTTGCATGCCATGCAAGCGCTCTCCCAGCTGAGCTATAGCCCCAAATTCTTTCTTCATTAGACAACGGGTTCTGGCGGCCAGTTGCCTTACTGCTAAATAGTGGTGGAGCTACGCGGGATCGAACCGCGGACCTCTTGCATGCCATGCAAGCGCTCTCCCAGCTGAGCTATAACCCCACAAAGGTCGGCCTGGGTGTTACACACCGCACTGCCCTGGGTACTTCATTTCAATCGGGAACCTGGTGGAGCTACGCGGGATCGAACCGCGGACCTCTTGCATGCCATGCAAGCGCTCTCCCAGCTGAGCTATAACCCCTTGGATTCCAGATTGCTCGAGGAGAATTTGGTGGAGCTACGCGGGATCGAACCGCGGACCTCTTGCATGCCATGCAAGCGCTCTCCCAGCTGAGCTATAACCCCAACTCACCTCGGCGCTACCAAAGTTATCTCTGGCAACGGAGGCGCATGATAGGCATCACCCGCTTTGCTGTCAACCCAAAAATAACGCCCGTTGGAGCGTTTAGTCAAAATTCAGCCAGTTAGCTGTTTTTACCGCCAACTGCGTCGCTATGTCGCTGTTTTATGTCATGAATCTGAGCGCCGCACAAAAGCAAAGGGCCCCCTTGCGGGAGCCCTTTTTCAAGCAATGGCAGAGGCTTATTCGGCTGCCATGCGCGCTTCGATATAGGCCAGGGCACGATCGATGCGGGCCAGCACCCGCTCCTTGCCCACCAGCGCCATCACGGCGTCGATGGCGGGGGAGAGATTACCCCAGACCGGTGACGGCAATGTGCGACGGCAAGCTTACTCGGCGGCCATGCGCGCTTCGATATAGGCCAGGGCACGATCGATGCGGGCCAGCACCCGCTCCTTGCCCACCAGCGCCATCACGGCATCGATGGCAGGGGACTGACCCAGACCGGTCACGGCCACGCGCAGCGGCATGCCGACCTTGCCCATGCCCTGACCCAGTTCGGCGGCGGTCGCTTCAATCAGCTCGTGCAGCGCCTCGGTGGTCCAGGTCTCCAGCGCCGCCAGCTTGGCCCTGGCCAGGGTCAGCGGCTCGGCCGCGACGCCGCGCAGGTGCTTCTTGGCGGCCGCTTCGTCGATGGCCTCGTACTCTTCGAACAGGTAGCGGCTCTGGGCGGCCACCTCCACCAGGGTGTTGCAGCGCTCAGCCAGCAGGGTCACCACGGCAGGCAACGCCGGGCCCTTGCTGGTGTCGATGTTCTGGGTGGCCATGTGCCATTCCAGGTGCTTGGCCACATAGGCCGGATCCAGGCTGCGCATGTAGTGGTTGTTGAGCCACAGCAGCTTGTCGGTGTTGAAGGCGGAGGCGGACTTGGAGATGGCGTCCAGGCTGAACAGCTTGATCATCTCTTCCAGGCTGAAGATCTCCTGATCGCCGTGGGACCAGCCCAGACGCACCAGATAGTTCAGCAGGGCTTCCGGCAGGTAGCCGTCGTCCCGGTACTGCATCACGGAGACAGCACCGTGGCGCTTGGAGAGCTTGGCGCCGTCGTCACCCAGGATCATGGAGACGTGGGCAAACTCAGGCACGGGCGCGTTCAGGGCCTTGTAGATGTTGATCTGGCGCGGGGTGTTGTTGATGTGGTCTTCGCCACGCACCACGTGGGTGATCTCCATGTCCCAGTCATCGACCACCACGCAGAAGTTGTAGGTGGGGGCGCCGTCGGTGCGGCGGATGATGAGATCGTCGAGCTCGGTGTTGGCGAACTCGATGCGGCCACGGACGTGGTCATCGAACACCACTGAGCCTTCGGTGGGGTTGCGGAAGCGAATGACGTGGGGCGCATCGGCCGGGTGATCGTGGGCGGCATCCCGGCACTTGCCGTCATAGCGGGGCTTCTCGCCGCTCGCCATCTGGCCTTCGCGCAGCGCCTCCAGGCGCTCCTTGGAGCAGAAGCACTTGTAGGCACGGCCATCGGCCAGCATCTCGTCGATGATGCCGTTGTAGCGATCGAAGCGCTTGGTCTGGTAGTAGGGGCCCTCATCCCAGTTCAGCTCCAGCCATTCCATGCCCTCAATGATGGCGTCGATCGCCTCCTGAGTGGAACGTTCCAGGTCGGTATCCTCGATACGCAGCACGAACTCGCCGCCCTGGCTCTTTGCGAACAACCAGGAATAGAGTGCGGTACGGGCACCGCCGACATGCAGAAAGCCGGTCGGGCTGGGAGCAAAACGGGTTTTGACTTTCATCTTTAAGCCTTGTGTAGAGGGCCTTGGGCCAATGCGTTAGAAAAAACCGTCGCATTTTAGCACTCAGAATCACGGATGGGAAAACCATGCAATAGCCGGGGCCTAAACAGGTCTTGATTCCGCCGGGGTACCGTTCTTTGAGAGGGATCGCAGAACCGCCCCTCATTTTCAGCTTTGCTGATCAACATTGCTGGAGGAATCTCCCGCCATGCCGATAATTCATACAACTTTCTACTCACAAGGAACACGAGATGCAGTTTCGCTCCATCCAGAATCGCATCCTGGTACTGGCGGGGGTCGCCATGACCACGGCCCTGGTCATCCTGATCCTGCTCAACCAATACTCGAGCAAGCAGTCCCAGCAGCTGACCATCAGTTCCAGCCGCGCCGCCCTGCAGCAGGAGGCCTGGCAGAAGGTGAGTGCCAACGCCCGCGCCGAGGCCGCCACCATCACCCAGTTGCTGCAAAAGGGACTCTCCTATACCCAGCAGATGGCCAGCGTCTTCGCCCAACAGCAAGGGGGCAAGCTGCCGCTGGATCGCCAGCAGGCCACGGATCTGCTCAAGGCGCAGCTCGGCCTGGAACCCCAGCTCTACGGCGCCTTCGCGGGCTTCGAGCCCAACGGCTTCGACGGCCAGGACAGCGCCTTCGCAGGCCAGAGTGCCCTTGGCAGCGATGACAAGGGGCGTTTCGTCCCCTACTTCTATCGCGACAAGGAGAACATTGGCTCGGATCTGCTGCTCTCCATCGAGAAGAGCGACCCGGACGAATTCGGCAATCCGGCCAACGACTACTACGCCTGCCCGAAACGGGAGGGGCGCTCCTGCCTCATCGATCCCTTCAAGGTGGACATCAACGGCCAGCAGGTGCTGGTGAGCACCATCACCACCCCCATACTGGTGGGCGGTCAGTTCAAGGGCATTGCCGCGCTGGATCTGGCGGTGGACTCCATCAGCCGCCAGGCCCAGTCCCTCAACAGCAACATCTATGACGGCAAGGGAGAGACCCTGATCGTCAGCGCCGCCGGCGTCATCACAGGCACCAGCGGGGACCCCAGCCTGCTCGGCAGCCGCGCCGACAAGCTGCTGGGCGACGGCTGGCAGCAATACCTCAAGCCCGAGCTGCAACGCCAGGAGCTTGACGAGGCGTTTCGCATCTCTGTGCCCATCGCTGTGCCGGGCATGGCCCGCAACTGGGCCATCATAGTCACCCTGCCCTACCAGGTGGTGCTGGCGGGGGCCGATCAGCTGGAGAGCCAGCTCACCGAGATGAACCGGGCCGCCATGACCCAGCAGCTCATCGGTGCCCTCATCGTTCTGGTGCTGGCCCTGGCCACCATGCTGGTGATCGCCCGCAGCATCACGGGCCCCATCCGCCAGATGGTCAGCCTGGTGGATGACATCGCCGATGGCGAGGGGGATCTCACCAAGCGCCTGAACACCCGCTCCCAGGACGAGCTGGGGTCACTGGCCCGCGGCATCAACCGCTTCATCGACAAGTTGCAGGTGCTGCTCGGGGACGTGCAGAAGACCGCGAGCGAGGTCCATCGCCATGCGGGGGATACCGACCGCATCGCCGGCCAGACCGACAGCAACCTGCAGCATCACCAGGCGGAAATGGAGCAGATGCTGACCGCGGTGCAGGAGATGTCCTATGTCAGCCAGGAGGTGGCCACCCACGCCAACAACACCGCCGACTCCGCCAAGCAGGCACAGGGGGCGGCGGATCAGGGCAAGGTACGCTTCCAGCAGGTGATCCAGTCCATGCACAAGGTCGCGGCCGAGGCGGGCAAGGGGGCCGAGGTGGTCGAGGGGCTGGCCCACGACAGCGAGCAGATCACCAGCATACTCACCGTCATCCAGGGCATCGCCGATCAGACCAACCTGCTGGCGCTCAACGCCGCCATCGAAGCGGCCCGGGCCGGCGAGCAGGGGCGCGGCTTTGCGGTGGTGGCCGACGAGGTACGCAAGCTGGCGGGCAACACCCAGCAGGCGGTGCAGAACACCCAGGAGCTGATCGAGAAGATCCGCCACAGCTCGGCCAATGCAGTCAACGCCATCCAGCAGAGCCAGCAGCTGACCCATCAGGCGGTGGGCGAGGCCGATCTGGCGGAGGCGGCCCTCGACAGCATCTTCCAGGCCATCGCCACCATCAACGACATGACCTATCAGATAGCCTCCGCCGCCGAGGAGCAGAGCTCGGTTTCCGAGACAGTCTCAGGCAACCTGTCAAAAACCAACGCACTGGCCAACGACATCGCCCAGGATGCGACCAATACGGCGAAAGCCAGCCAGGCCTTGCGCCAGGCGGCCGAGCGTTTGCAGCAGTTGCTGGGGCAATTTCGTCTCAGCTGATAATTTTCATGCTCAGGGCTCTCCCCCTCGGGGGCGAGTCCGTTTACCATAGGCGCTATATTTGCCTGATGGCAGGCAATGTAGTGAGAGGTAAATGCCGTGCCCACCCCGGACCGTCGCCCACGTGGCCATAACAGACGAGCCCAGCAGCGTCGCCAGGACGAATCACAAGGAACCCTGCTCCATCGTATCAATGCCGCTACCCTGCCCCTGCGTCAGCGCCTCGGTCAGGGCATGAGCGGCCTTGGTCAACGCAACAAGGAACCCAGAACCAGCTCATTCAAGCTGGCGAGCCCGCTGCCGCGCAAGCACACCATAGGCCTGCTGGTGCTGGTGCCTCTCTGGCTGTTGCTGCTCGCCTGGGAACCCGCCCCCGCCGCCCCCAGGGCGGCCCCTTCCGGTTCGCTCGCCGTGCCGCTGGCCGTGCCGACCCAGGCGCTGACCGTGGGCAACGGGGCCGCAGGCAGTGCGCCTGTCGCGGCCAAACCGGTCGAGGAGAAGGTGGATGGCACCTGGCTGCAGCACGAGGTGCAGGCTGGCGAGACCCTCTACTCCATCTGGCGCAAGTTTGAACTGCCCGGCGCCGAGCTGAGCCGCCTGATCGCCATAGAGGGGCCGGACAGGCCGCTGACCCGGCTGCAATCGGGCAAGTCGGTGTTCATCCTGGTGGACACAGGCCGCCGCATCCAGCGGGTCGAGATCCGCTCCTTCGGTCAGGCAAACTACCGCTACGACCGACAGGGTGAAGGGTTCGCCCTCAAGGAATAAAAAACGGGAGGCCATGGCCTCCCGTTTTTTTGACCAGAAGCATGAAACAAGCCGCTGACTTCCCAATACTTTTAGCTCGCTCAAAAAATGAAAAGTGCCAAATTGACAAGGGATCGGGCTCCAGTACAATCGATTGTGCTTTAGACAGGGATTGTACTGCATGCCACTGGAACAAATTGACGTAGTCAGTCATGGGTAGGCCCCTGCATTCTAGGCAAATGCTGCCCAACAAGGCGTTAGTTTCATTTTGTTATAGATAGGACTTACCACATGTCTGACATTCGCACCGGCCAAGTAAAATGGTTCAACGAAACCAAGGGTTTTGGCTTCATCGAGCAATCCCAGGGACCGGACGTTTTCGTTCACTTCTCCTCCATCCAGAGCACTGGTTTCAAGACCCTGGCTGAAGGTCAAAAAGTCCAGTTCACCGTGACCCAGGGCAAGAAAGGCCCCCAGGCTGAGAACGTGACTCTGCTCTAAGCCGCACTCGTGAACTCGCAGGAGGAGCCAAGGCCCCTCCTATTTTTTTGCCCGCCGTTTCCCCTTCCCCGCCACGCTCATAAGCCTGTCCGCAGCAACCACCACCCTCCCCAACACCTGTGCACAAAGCGGCTACAGAAGACATGGGTCTGATCTGGCTGAATGCCGGATACGACAAATCATCGCGGCGCGATGTGATGGACAATTCAAATGGATGATGAGGACTTCGAAGAGAGATTGGATTCGTGAGCTTGGGGGAGAGAGATTGAATTTGAAGAGAGATTGGAGCGGGAAACGAGACTCGAACTCGCGACCCCGACCTTGGCAAGGTCGTGCTCTACCAACTGAGCTATTCCCGCAACAGGATGTCTTCTGCAAGTGATTGGAGCGGGAAACGAGACTCGAACTCGCGACCCCGACCTTGGCAAGGTCGTGCTCTACCAACTGAGCTATTCCCGCATCGGAATAATCATCTGCAGTAGCTTACTAATACGTATTGGAGCGGGAAACGAGACTCGAACTCGCGACCCCGACCTTGGCAAGGTCGTGCTCTACCAACTGAGCTATTCCCGCTACATGTGTCTTGAGGCTGTGCTGATGATTGGAGCGGGAAACGAGACTCGAACTCGCGACCCCGACCTTGGCAAGGTCGTGCTCTACCAACTGAGCTATTCCCGCATCGGAATATCATCTGCAAACTTTTGGAGCGGGAAACGAGACTCGAACTCGCGACCCCGACCTTGGCAAGGTCGTGCTCTACCAACTGAGCTATTCCCGCAACTACCTTAAAACAGCCGTACAGCATTTGGTTGCTTGCGCTACTGTACGGGAGCCGAATTATAAGAGCAGTCATTCCAATTGCAAGGGCTTTTTTGTCACTGTGCAGCCGTTCGCTCAAAAGCTGGCCGAACTGCCGATTTTAGCAACCGGGCGACGGCAACCCCTTGCCGGGGACTCAGATTTTGAAGACGTGGCTGCGGTAGAACTGCAGTTCGGCGATGGACTCGCGGATGTCGTCCAGCGCCTGGTGGGAACCGCTCTTGGTGAACTTTTCCAGCAGCTCCGGCTGCCAGCGGCGCACCAGCTCCTTGATGGTGCTGACGTCGACGTTGCGGTAGTGGAAGAAGGCTTCCAGCTCCCCCATGTGCTTGACCATGAAGCGGCGATCCTGGCCTATGCTGTTGCCGCACAGGGGGCTGGTGCGCTCCGGCACCCACTGACGGATGAACTCGAGGGTCTCGGCCACGGCGCGGGCCTCGTCGTGCTCGCTCGCCTTGACCCGGGCCACCAGCCCGCTCTTGGTGTGGGTGTTGACGTTCCACTCGTCCATCTTGGCCAGCTCTTCATCGCTCTGGTGAATGGCGATGACGGGCCCTTGTGCCAGCACGTTCAGATCCTTGTCGGTGATGATGGTGGCAATCTCCAGAACCACGTTCTCTTCGGGGTCCAGCCCCGTCATCTCCATGTCGATCCATACCAGGTTCTGCGCGCTGACTGTCATGATTGCTCTCTCTATTGGGAGGAATGGCGGAATTTTGCCAATTTGCATGTATCATACTGGCTTTGGATCTGTTCATAAACTGGCGAATCGAGTGGCAAAGAAAGCAAAACTCAATCTGGGTCAACAGAGGCGCGTTCAGGCCAACCGCGAGCGGCGGCTGCAAAAAGATCACACCACTGTGGTGGATGACACCCTGTTTGGCCCGGCCATCGAAGGGGTGGTGATCAGCCGCTTCGGCCAGCATGCGGACGTGGAAGCCGTCGATGGCACCATCCACCGCAGCAACCTGAGGCGCAGCAGCATCAACAGCCTGGTGTGCGGTGACAAGGTGGTGTGGCGTCCCGGTCTCAATGCCGCGACCGCCGGCGTCATCGAGGCGGTGCATCCCCGTCACTCGGTGCTGACCCGGCCGGACTTCTACGACGGGGTCAAACCCATCGCCGCCAACATCGACCAGATAGTCATCGTCTCGGCGGTGATGCCCGAGTTCTCCACCAACATCGTCGACCGCTACCTGGTGGCCGCCGAGGATGTGGAGATCGCCCCCCTCATCGTGCTGAACAAGGTCGACATGCTGGACGAGGTGGCCCGCACCCGGGTCGAGGGCCAGCTCGCCGCCTACCGCAAGCTCGGCTACCCGGTGATCCTGGTGAGCTGCGAGAGCGGCGAAGGGCTCGATGAGCTGAAAGCCGCCCTGACCGACAAGATCAGCATCTTCGTCGGCCAGTCCGGGGTGGGCAAGTCGTCCCTGACCAACGCCCTGATGCCGGGGCTCGGCGTGCTCACCGGCGAGATCTCCGAAAACTCGGGGCTGGGCACCCACACCACCACCACGGCGCGGCTCTATCACTTCCCGAGCGGCGGCGATCTCATCGACTCCCCCGGGATCCGCGAGTTCGCCCTCTGGCACCTGGAAGCCGATCGCATCACCTGGTGTTTCGTGGAGTTTCGCGACTACCTCGGCAGTTGCAAGTTCCGCGACTGCACCCACAAGGACGATCCCGGCTGCGCCCTGCGGGCGGCGGTCAGCAGTGGCGCCATCAGCCCTGACCGCTTCCACAACTATCACCGCATCCTGGAAACCATGCAGGAAGCCCGCCACGGTCGGCAACAAGCCCGGCTGTGACCCAATCAACCTCCCTCTTTTTAGAAAGAGCAGATGAAGATCATGAGCATCACTGACAACCTGAAAATTGCCGGTCAATACTGCCTGCCCAAACATGCCCTCTCCCGCCTGGTCGGCAAGCTTGCCGCCGCCGAAGCTGGCAACCTCACCACCCGGGTGATCGAGGCCTTTATCAAGCAGTACGGCGTCGACATGAGCGAAGCGCTGCACGAGGATCCGGCCCACTACGCGAGCTTCAACGCCTTCTTCACCCGCGAGCTCAAGCCGGGGATCCGCCCCCTGGTCGAGGATGCCATGACCCTGGCCCTGCCGGTGGACGGCACCGTCAGCCAGCTCGGCCCCATTAACCAGGGCCGCATCATCCAGGCCAAGGGCCACGACTACAGCGCCCGCGAGCTGCTGGGCGGCTTCGAGGATCTGGTGGCGCCGTTCAAGGATGGGGACTTTGCCACCATCTATCTGGCGCCCAAGGATTACCATCGCATCCACATGCCGCTGGACGGCGTGCTGGAGAGCATGGTGTTCGTGCCGGGGGATCTCTTCTCCGTCAACCCGCTCACCGCCGAGAACGTGCCCAACCTGTTCGCCCGCAACGAGCGGGTGGTTGCCACCTTCCGCACTCCGCACGGCCCCATGGCGCTGGTGCTGGTGGGCGCCACTATCGTCGCCAGCATCGAGACCATCTGGGCCGGCAACATAGCGCCGACCAGACAGAAGGAAGTGGTGCGCTGGGATTACACCGGCGACGAGGCCATCACCCTGCAAAAGGGCGCCGAGATGGGGCTGTTCAAGCTCGGCAGCACAGTCGTCTGCCTGTTTGGCCCGGGCATGCTGGCCGGTTTCGAACCCCACCTGGCCAACGGCGTCACCACCCGCATGGGTCAGCCCTTTGCCAAGCTGGCGGAGCAGGCATGAGTGACCAGCCGAAGCCTGCTAGCTCGCAGAAAAACAACCCGCTGCACGGGCTGACCCTGGAGGCGATCGTCACCGCCCTGGTCGAGCACTACGGCTGGGAAGCCCTGGGGCAGCAGATCAACATCCGCTGCTTCACCGAGGATCCCAGCGTCAAGTCCAGCCTGAAATTCTTGCGAAAAACTCCCTGGGCGCGGGAAAAGGTCGAGAGCCTCTATCTGTACGTCCAGCGCAAGCAGGCGAAACAGGCAGGATCCCACAGTGTTTAAGTCCAGCCTGAAGTTCCTGCGCAAGACTCCCTGGGCGCGAGAGAAGGTAGAGAGCCTCTATCTCTACGTTCAGCGCAAACAGGCCAAACAGAAGGAAGACCCCAGTGGCGTTTAAGATTACCTACACCTACAAGAAGCAGGCCAAAGAGATAGGCTACGCCAACGACAAGTTCAACAGCATCTATGACGCCATCGCCGCGGCCGAGGGGCTGGATCTCTCCAGCTTCCACGCCATGGAGGCCCAGCTGGCCCAGGTGTGCCGCCGCGACAAGAAGAGCGTGAAGGACTACAGGGAGAACTACTTCAAGGAGCTGGGCTTCTCCAATGTCGTGATCGAACGGGACAATCTCGAAGACAAGCAGGAGTGAGCATGCGAACCCTGACTCTGATGGCCGCCTCCCTGCTGCTGGCGGCCTGTAGCACCCAGACTCCCCAGCTGGTCGGCAACGATCAGGATGCCCACGGCTGCCGTGCCAGCGCAGGTTACCAGTGGTCCCCCCTGCTCGGCCAGTGCGTACGCCTGTTCGAACAGGGGGTGCGCCTGCAATCCCTCGAGGCCACCGAGACCGGCAGCGCCTTCGTGCTGTTCAACGCCGATCGGAGCAAGGCCGAGCTGACCCTGCCAAGCGGCGAGCTGATCCCCCTTGACCGCCAGGGCGAGGAGGGAAACTGGTCCTGGCAGGGAGGGGCCTACCAGCTCTTCCCCTGGAAGGGCTATGTGCTCAAGTCCGGCGAGCGGGCGCTGTTTCACGGTGACAGCGCACTCCAGCCCTGATCCCCTGAGATAAGCATCCAACCCCCGGCCCAGCCGGGGGTTTTGTTTTTGGAAAGCGCGAACCATTGCCGGCAGGCCAGCCCGCAGACAAAAAAGCCACGCCCGTGGGGCGCGGCAAAGGTAGGCAGGGTCACTCAACTTGCTGGAACCGACAGGGACTGGCCGGCAGACCGACAACCTGGCGGCAGGGCGGCAGGGCGGCGTCAGAGCCGCCCCATCCTGGCTCAACGGTCGATGGCATCCAGCACCCGGGCAGAATAGACCATGGCGGCCCCGGCATTCATGGCAACGGCAACCCCCAGTGCATCTGCAATCTCCGCCCGGCTGGCCCCCTGCTTGAGGGCGGCATCGGCATGGACGGCGATGCAGCCATCGCAGCGGGTGGTGACGGCCACCGCCAGCGAGATGAGTTCGCGGGTCTTGCCATCGAGTACGCCGCTCTTGCTGCCGGCGGACGACAGCTGCTGATAACCCTTGAGGGTATCCGGGCTCAGGGTGCCCAGCTCCATGACGCGGCCCATCAACTGTTTGCGGTATTGATCCCAGTCTTGCATCTTGACTCTCCGGTGTGACAGAACAGGCCCCTGCCTGCTCGATGAAGCCAGTATTGCATCGAGGATTGAGTCGTTTAATACTTTAAAGACGCAAATAACAGTCAAATAGAATCATGAACCAGATAGACCAGCTGATCAGCCAGGCCGGCATCCAGGGCACGTTCGATGTGCGCTGCCTCTATCGCGGCGGTTTCAGGCTGCCCCACGCGCAGAGCCCGGCCGGGGTGATGCCGTTTCACCTGCTGATGAGGGGAGAGATCCGGGTCACCACGGTGCAGGGAGACGACGTGGCACTGCGCCCGGGCGATCTGCTGCTGCTGCCCGCTGGCGAGCCTCATACCATCTGGCGGGAAGGCGACCCCCTGACCCTGGCCGAGCCGGGCGACGGGTTGCTGCCGCAGAGGGGCGATGGCGGCGATCAGGTGGAGTTTCTGTGCGGCGAGTACCGCTATCAGGGACCGCTGCGGCCGCTGTTGCTGGATGCCCTGCCCAGCCCGCTCTGCATCCCGCTGCTCGCCAGCGAGTCCCGTCAGGCGCTGGAGCTGGTCTTGAGCCTGATCCAGCAGGAGCTGGCCCGCGAACAGCAGGGCTCGGGGGCGGTGCTGACGGCCCTCAGTCAGGTGCTGCTGGCCATGGGGCTGCGGGCCCATGCCAGCGATCCACACGGGGCGCGAGGGCTGGTCGGCGCCCTGCAAGACCCCAGGCTGGGCCGCTCGCTGCAGGCCATGCTGGCCGACCCGGCCCACCCCTGGAGCGTGGATGAACTGGCGGCGCTGGCCGCCATGTCCCGCGCCACCTATTTTCGCCACTTTCGCCAGCGGCTGGGCTGCAGCGTCTGGGAGTTCATGGTGCGGGTGCGGATGGTGCGGGCGGCCGAGCTGCTGCGCCACCCGGATCAACTCCCCCTTGCCGAGGTGGCGCAGCGGGTCGGCTATCAGTCGGAGGCCTCCTTTGCCAAGGCATTCAAGCAGTCGAGCGGGATGGCGCCTGGCCGCTTTCGCCAGCAGGGCTGGCCGGCCCTGCCCGGCTAGCGGGCCAAAAACAAAAACCCCGTTGCAGGCAACGGGGTTTTCATGCGCACAGGCAGGGCAGGATCAGTTGCCCAGGGTGGCGAACAGACTCTGCTCCAGGCTGCCGCGGGAGACGCAGACCGGGGTGATGGAGGGAGCCAGCACGCGCTCGCCGGAGGACTCGACGAAGTAGAGCTGGGTGTTGCCCTTGACGTTGACGGTCGCCACGCTGTTGTTGCCGCTCTGGGTGATGATCAGGTTGATCTGCAGATTGGGGTTGCCCAGTGCGACCTTGGAACCCATGGTGCCGCAATCCAGCCACTCCAGCCCCTCGGCCGAGTTTTCGACGTTGGCGGTCATCAGACCTGAGCCACGCTGGCTGTTTTCGATGTTCAGACCGTGATCGCCAAACCACTTCTCGGCGCGGGCCCACACCAGATCCACCGGAATTGCCATCTCCTGGGTGTTGTTGGTCGCCTTGGCAACCGGCGGGGTATAGCGGTACTGCTCGCCACCATTGTTGTCACTGGCACAACCCACCATCAACAGGGCCAGGGCGCCCCCCATTATCTTCTTCATGCTGCTTCTCTCGTCCATAAGGCCATAGGCCAACCGGCGGCTATTATGGCGATCACGACACAGACTGTCAGCAGGGATCCTCATAAATGGCGGATTCTTAACCCAAGCTTTACAAAACTGACCTGTTATCATAGATTTGCTCGAAGTCTCCCCCGTGAGTGCTCACGTGAATTCTTCGCTCTCCCTGGCGCTGCTGCAGCAGATCATCGACCAGTTACCCATGAATATCTTCTGCCGGGATACGGCCGGACGGTACCTGTTTGCCAACAAGGCTTTCGCCCGGGAGGCCGGGCTGCCGCAGCCGAGCGATCTCATCGGCAAGACGGACGCCGAGATGCCCTGGGGCGATCTGTTTCGCGAGGAGGACGGGCGCCTGCTGGCCGAAGGCAAGCCCCTGCTGCACCAGCAATTGCACTGCCACGGTGGCGCCGGCGCCAACTGGATGGAGATCCACAAGGTGCCGCTCTATGACGAGCAGGGCAACCCCCTCGCCCTCTTTGCCATGGTCAGCGCCATCGACCAGCGCAAGGAGCTGGAGCAGACCTTCCGCCAGCAGCAACTGCTGCAACGCCGCCTGCTTGACGCCATTCCGGACCTCATTCGCCTCGAAGATCACCAGGGCGTGCTCATCGACTGCAATCAGGCCTTCCTCGACTTCATGGGGCTGACGGCAAGCGATGCCCTGGGTCGGCGAGTGCCCCCCCGCCTGCCCGTCGAGCAGACCCTGGGACAGGGGGAATATTGCGTGGTGGATGCCCAGGGCAAGGGGCGCCACCTGGAGGTCACCCGAGTCGAGGTGCCGGACGACGAGGGCAACTCCCTCGGCATTCTCACCCTGAGCCGCGACATCACAGGGCTGCGCACCACCCAGGCCCAGTTGCAACAGGAGCAGCACTACGACAGCCTCACCGGCCTGCTCAAGCTCTCCCATTTTCTGCAGACCAGCCGCCACCTCGGCGCCCGCAAGGCCAGCCTGCTGCTGGTGGATCTGCAACATTTTCGCGAGATCAACGATCGCTTCGGCATCCGGGTCGCCGACCGCCTGCTCAGCCAGGTGGCGCGCCGCCTGCAACGGCTGGCGCCGCCCCAGTCCCTGCTCTGCCGGGTCGCCGCCGATGACTTCGCCCTGCTGCTGCCCGAGCTTCCCCTCTCCCTGGATGAGTGGAGCCGCAACCTGCAACAGGAGCTGATGGCCCCCTATCAGGTCGAGGAGCACAGGATCCAGATCCCGGTCTTCCTCGGCATCGCCCACGGCAAGGCCAAGGAGGCCGAGCGCCTGCTGAGCCACGCGGAAGCCGCCCTGGCCCAGGGCAAGCGCCAGCAGCAGCACTGCACCCTGTTCGACCCCGAGCTGGACGCCAAGCTCAAGCGCCGTCAGCACATCGCCGCCCAGCTGCCGCTGGCCATCAAGTCGGCCGAACTGACCGCCGTCTACCAGCCCATCATCTGCACCCACAGCAACCGGCTGCACGGGGCCGAGCTGCTCTGCCGCTGGCCTCATCCTGAGTTCGGCATGATCTCCCCCGACGAGTTCATTCCCCTGGCGGAAGAGCTGGGCCTCATCGGCCAGCTCGGCCAGCTGATGCTGGAGCTGGGTTGTGCCCAGCTGGCCCGCTGGCAGGTGGCGGCGCCGGATCTGGTGCTCTCCATCAACCTGTCGCCGCTGCAGTTCCGCGACCCCGAACTCTGCCCGCAGATCTTCGACTGCATCGAGCGCCACGGGCTGGCCCCCTGGCAGCTGGAGCTGGAGATCACCGAAGGGGTGCTGATGGAGAATGCCGACGAGATAGAGAGCAACCTGGCCTGCCTCATCGAGGCGGGCTTCCAGCTCGCCATCGACGACTTCGGCACGGGTTACTGCTCCCTCGCCTACCTGCCGAGGCTGCAGGTGGCCACCCTCAAGCTCGACAGAAGCTTCACCCAGGGGCTGGCCAGCAACCAGGCCACCACCGCCATAGTGCGCTCCGTCATCGGGCTCGGCCATGAGCTCGGCATCAGGATCACCGCCGAAGGGGTGGAAACCGTGGAGCAGCAGGCCTGGCTGGCCCAGGCGGGCTGTGATCGCCTGCAGGGTTACCTGTTCAGCCGCCCCCTGCCTCCCGCCGAGTTTGCCCGCAACTACCAGTTGCCGGCCTGAGGCAGCGCCAACAACAAGGCCACCCTAGGGTGGCCTTGTTGTGTTTGCAGACGCATCGATTCTGGCGCGCTTACTCCTGGAAGTAGGTGCCCCAGCCGTCGTAGTCCACGCCGTATTTTTCCAGGATAGGCAGCATCTTCTCGATGTCGGCCACTATGGTCTCGATATCCAGCTTGCACTCCACTGTGGCATCGAAGCAGAAGATGGTGGCGCCATCATCCAGCTCCATCTCCTCGGCATCTGTCACCTCAAAGCCGGCCTTGAACAGGTCGACCGCCGCCTTCTCCAGCAGATCGAAGTCCTGGCAGGCAAAGTGGTGCTCAATCTCGTAGTCCAGACTCGGGTTGCTGCCATCGGCCAGCAGCTCGTTGACGATGGCGGTGGTCTCGTCGCGCCACTCTTGCATGTTGATACTCATATAAACCCCAGGCGGTATTGGATGGATGTCAGCCCCTGCTGGCAGGCACGCTGCGGCCGCGTCGGCCCGGGTCGCCGCCAGGGGGATGGTTGCGGCAAAGCATACCCGCAGAGCGCAACGGGCTCAATGCGGCGGACCAAGATAACTGCCTTGCCCGCTCCCCACCAAAGGGGGGTGTCCGTAAAAAGGTCAAAAAGTGCAATAACCCGCCTTTGACAGGCACAGCCCCCTCCGGCTTGAGGCAAGCAAGACAGATTGCAGGCTCTTTGGGAGTCGGTGTTTTCCACCCTGGAGGTGCCGATGACAGAGGGTCAGCCCGGGAGCATGACAGAGCTCGTTTGAATGACACACCCTCAGAAGCAAGGCGCCCGCTCATCGGCTCGCCCCCTATGATGGGCCTGGGTCATGGTAGCCACTGAGTCATGACGCCCGTCCAGGGGGAATACGCCCCCCCTTTTGCCCGGGTTGCCCATGAAAACGGCGCGACAAGGCGGAAAAACGGATGAAACAGGGCCGATTGTTCGGTTATCGAGCGAACGATGCCACAATCTGCCCCCGGCGGTTGACACCTCGGCGCAGAAAGGGTTTAATGCGCGCCGTTGCCCAGATAGCTCAGTCGGTAGAGCAGGGGATTGAAAATCCCCGTGTCGGCGGTTCGATTCCGTCTCTGGGCACCAATAATTCCTCCTTAGTTCAGTCGGTAGAACGGCGGACTGTTAATCCGTATGTCGCTGGTTCAAGTCCAGCAGGAGGAGCCAAATTCGAAAGGCCCGCTCATCTGAGCGGGCCTTTCTGCATCTCCCCTTCCCGAAATGTCATCCCCTAATAGCGATTCTCGTCACCGTGCCAGACATGACCGGCAGAACATGCCCGGGCGACCTCGTGACAAGGATCATCGGCATGAGAGCGGAAGAAGTGCTGATCTTGTTGCAGCAGGAGCGAACTCATCGAGTGGCTGATACCGGCCAGAGCCTCGCCAGCGGTCAATCCTGCAACCCGGTGATCTGTGGCCAAATGAGCCAGTACCCTTTCACGACTATTCATGATCGCCTCCCTCTGTGGATCCCGTCGTAAATTGACCATAGCAGCAGGTATCAGACTACCGCAAACCCGCGCCAGCAAAGGGCTCCAGGCCGGTCCACCCCTGCCAAAAAAGGGAGACAAATGAAGAAGCCCACCCTGTCGGGTGGGCCTTTCATGACTGCTAGCCGCCGTTACAGGCCGCCAGTAACAGGGTCGCCCCGCAGGTGGCGCTGAATACCAGCAACCCTGCCTGCAGCACGCCCTCAGGATCCGTCTCTTTTCTTCTCTTTCTGAACCTTATCCATCGCGGCCTCATCGAGCCCACCTCATCCTGTTGTGTCCAGCTCCCCTGCCCTCCTCGGCAGGCCGCTCATCTTGATCCCGGTTCAGCTCAAGGTCAATCGGTCCGCAACAATAAAGCGGCCGGGCGCTCGGGAGAGAGCCTCGTCATGGGTCCGCCCAATATCGGGAAAACCGGCGTGACCCGTCTGCGAGCCGGGGCTATGATGAGGCCGACGATTTCCGATCCCAGGGAGACCCCAGATGAGCAGCCCCTTGCACTATGTGCTGGATGGCATCCATTGCGAGCCACACTTCTTCACCGTGCCCCTCAACCACCAGAAACCGGATGACGAGGAGAGCATCACCCTGTTTGGCCGCACCCTCTGTCGCCAGGACAGGCTGGATGACGAGCTGCCCTGGCTGCTCTATCTGCAGGGGGGGCCGGGCTTTGGCGCGCCGCGCCCGACCGCGAGCGGCGGCTGGATCAAGCGGGCCCTGCAGGAGTTTCGGGTGCTGCTGCTCGATCAGCGCGGCACCGGCCACTCCAGCCCCATCAACGCCGAGGCGCTGGCCGGGCTCACCCCGGGGGAGCAGGCCGGCTACCTCGGCCATTTTCGCGCCGACAGCATAGTGCGGGATGCCGAATACATTCGCGAGACCCTGAGCCCGGACCGGCCCTGGAGCCTGCTTGGCCAGAGCTTCGGCGGCTTTTGCAGCCTCACCTATCTCTCCCTGTTCCCGGACAGCCTGCACGAGGTCTACCTCACCGGCGGCGTGGCCCCCATAGGTCGCAGCGCGGACGAGGTCTACCGCGCCACCTATCAACGGGTGGCGGACAAGAACCGCGCCTTCTTCGCCCGCTTCCCCCATGTCCAGGCCATCGCCAACCGGCTGGCGACCCACCTGCACCGCCACGACGTGCGCCTGCCTAACGGCCAGCGCCTGACGGTGGAGCAGTTGCAGCAGCAGGGGCTGGATCTCGGCGCCAGCGGCGCTTTCGAGGAGCTCTACTACCTGCTGGAGGACGCCTTCATCGGCGAGCGGATCAACCCCGCCTTCCTCTACAAGATGCAGGCCATGCAGCCGTTCAACACCAATCCGGTGTTCGCCATTTTGCACGAGTCCATCTATTGCGAGGGGAGCGCAAGCAACTGGGCGGCCGAGCGGATCAGGGGGGAGTACCCGGCCCTGGCCTGGGCGCCCGGCAAGGATTTCGCCTTCACCGGCGAGATGATCTTCCCCTGGATGTTCGAGCAGTTTCGCGAGCTGATGCCGCTCAAGGAGGCCGCCCACCTGCTGGCCAAGAAGGCCGATTGGGGCCCCCTCTACGACCCGGCGCAGCTGGCCAAGAACCCCGTGCCGGTCGCCTGCGCCGTCTATGCCGAGGACATGTACGTGGAGTTCGACTACAGCCGCGACACCCTCAGGGGCCTTGGCAACAGCCGCGCCTGGATCACCAACGAGTACGAGCACAACGGCCTGAGAGTCGACGGCGAGCAGATCCTGGACAGGCTCATCCGCATGAATCGGGATCGCTGATCCCGCTCGGGCGACGAGCCCGCCATAAAAAGAATATCGAGGGCGGCCCATGAGCCGCCCCGCCCTGTCGGAAGCAACACAAAACAACAAGGACACCCTTTGGATCATCCGGAAACCTCGGCCGGCTGGCTGAGCCGCCTCTTCTATCACTGGACGGGCCCGCTGCAACGCAAGGGGCTGACCGAGCCCCAGGTCGGTCTCGACGATCTCTACCCCCTGCTGCCGGAAGACAGGCGCGACGCGCGGGCCGATGCCTTCCTCGCGCTCACCGCCGCTGCGCCGGTGCGTCCCTGGCCCATCATGGCCTTTATCTGGCGCCACTACCGTCGCCGTATCGGCCTGCTCACCCTGCTGCAGCTGATCGGCATGCTGGCCACCCTGGCCAGCCCCTGGCTGCTCAACCACAGCATGACCCAGCTCGGCACCGATGCCAGCACCGGCCACAAGCTGCTGCTCGCCTTCGCCCTGTTTGCCTCGGTGCTCGCCGCCGGCATGCTGGCGGAGCACTCCCTGCAGCTGGCGCTCAAGATGCACGTCCCCATTCGCCGCCTGCTGGCCGAATCCCTGCTCGCCAAGGTGATGAAGCTCGGCGGCAAGAGCTTCGATGACAGGGCCGGTGGCCGGGTACAGAACCTCATCAACCGGGACGTGTGGGACATCACCTGGATATTGGCGGATCCCGCCATGCCGCTCACCATGGCACTGCAACTGGCGGGCACCATAGCCCTGCTGGTGTGGCAGGTGGGCAGCGCCGGTCTGGTGGGCTTTGCTGTGCTCACCCTGCTGCTGCTGCTCTCCACCCGGGTGGTGCGCCGCATGAATCAGCAGGAGCAGCAACTCAAGCGCCAGCAGGACGAGCGCAACGGCATACTGGCGGAATACATCAAGAAGCTGCGCCTGGTGCGCCAGAACGGCCTCGGCGCCTTCTTCACCCGGGCGGCCAACGCCAAGCGCCAGCAGGAGCTGGGGGTGCTCGGCCGGGTGCTCAAGCTCGATGCCATCAACAGCTTCCTGATGATGAGCACCCCGCTGCTGGTGACGCTCGCCACCTTCACCACCTATCTGGCCTCGGGCCAGAGCCTGACCCTGCCCCAGGTGTTCACCACCATAGCCCTGTTCGCCGTGCTGCGGATCCCCATGATGCGGCTGCCTTACCTCATCCGCACCCTGATCAACTTCAATACCGGTTTCAACCGGCTGTGCGAGTTTCTGAGCAGCCCGGAGCAGCATCGGGATCTCGGCGATCCCAGCCTGCCGGTCGGCAGCCTGCGGCTGGAAGAGGTCACCGCCCTGCACCAGCAAAAACCGGTGCTACAGGGGGTCAGTCTGCACATCGAGCCGGGGGAGCTGGTGGGGATCACGGGGGCAACCGGGGCGGGCAAGAGCTGCCTGCTGCACCTGGTCGCCGGTTTTGACAACGGCTTTGAGGGGACTGTCCGTCGCAACGGCCGGGTGGCGCATCTGGGCCACAAGCCCTGGCTGATGAACGACAGCATCCGCAACAACATTCTGTTCGGTCAACCCTGGGACGAGGCACGCTACCACTGGGTGCTCGGTGCCTGCGCCCTCGCCACGGATCTGGGGCTGCTGAGCCACGGGGATCAGACCCTGGTGGGTGAGCTCGGCACCCGCCTCTCCGGCGGCCAGCAGCAGCGGGTCGCCCTGGCCCGCGCGCTCTATGCAGAGGCCGACATCCTGCTGCTGGACAACCCCTTGTCTGCGCTGGATCCCATGGTCTCGGCCCAGGTGCTGGAGCAAGGGCTCGCCTTCAAGCCGGGGCCGACCCGGCTGCTGGTGAGCCACGACCCGGATGTGCTGGCCCACTGCGACCGGGTGATCCGCATCGAGCAGGGCCGCCTGGTGGAGCTCGACGCCCACCAGCTGGCGGATCTTATCCAGCACCCGCAGCCCACTCCTCCGGTCCCCCCCCAGGAGGCGGAGCAGTTCAGCGAGGAGAAGGTGGTGGAGGGCAAGGTGGACTGGGGGCTGTTCGGCTTCATGTGGCAGCGCCTGGCCGCCCCCGGCGCCATCCTGATCGCCCTGCTGCTCACCCTGGGACAGGAGGGGCTGCGCATCGCCTCGGATCTCTGGCTCGGCGGCAAGGCCGAGGTGAGCGATGTGAACACCCTGCTCGGCATCTATGTGCTGCTGGGGGCGGGATCGCTGGTCTGCATCATGGTGGTGCGGGTCATCAACTACAAACTCGGCCTCAAGCTGGCCTGGACCCTGTTCGACGGCATGCTGGGCCGCATCAGCCGCGCCCCCATGGCCTTCTTCGACAAGGTGCCCCAGGGGCGCATCCTCAACCGTTTCGACCGGGATCTCGGGGAGGCCCAGGAGGTGCTGCTGTCCATGCTGATGGGGCTGTTCGGCATGCTGGTCTCTGTGGCTCTGCAGGTGGTGGTCATCGGCATCAACATTCCCCTGCTGCTGCTCATCGCCCCCCTGGTGGGCTGGGCGCTCTACGTGCTGCAACGGCGCTACCGGGCGGTGCAGCTCAAGCTGCGGCGCCAGTCCTCGGTGCTGCGCTCCCCGCTCTACATCAGCATCAGCGAGACCATTCGCGGCGCCCCCGCCCTGCGTCTGGCCGGGGCCGAGCGCTTCGCGCTGGATCAGGTGCTGCATCACTATGACAACAACCTGCGCAGCTGGTACACCACTACCTCCATCAACCGCTGGCTCGGCATGCACCAGACCCTGCTCTCCGCCGCCCTGGTGGGGGCAGTGGCACTGATGGTGGCCTTTGGCAACAGCCCGCTGCTGGGGGCCGTGGCCATCACCTACGCCTTCACCGCCTCGGCCATGCTCAACTCCCTGATCCGTACCTTCGCCGAAGTGGAGCAGGTGATGAATGCGGTGGAGCGGGTGCGTGAATACAGCGAGATAGAGAGCGAGCGTCAGGAAGGAGAGGCCCTCGCCACCCCCCATCCGGCGGTGCGCTTCGACAACCTGGGGCTGCGCTACCCGGGCGCCAGCCAGTGGGCCCTGCACAGGGTCAACTTCGAGCTGGCCCCCGGCGAGAAGGTGGGGGTGTGCGGGCGTACCGGGGCAGGCAAGAGCTCCCTGCTCGGGGTGCTGCAGGCCATGTATCCGGCCTCCCAGGGAGAGATTTACTACGGTGATCAGCCGCTCTCTGCCCTGGCGCCGGAGGCGGTGCGCGCACTCTATGACACCGTCTCCCAGATCCCCCTCACCTTCTTCGGCACCCTGCGCGCGAATCTCGCCCCCCTGAGCGAGCAGAGCGACGCCGCGCTGGAGCAGGCGCTGGCCCGGGTCGGCCTGGCCGAGCGCTGCGCCGGCCGGCTGGACGAGGATCTCGACCGGCTACAACTCTCCGCCGGCGAGACCCAGCTGCTGGTGATCGCCCGCATCCTGCTGTCGCGCCGCCCCCTCATAGTGCTGGACGAGGCCACCTCGGATCTCAGCCACGGCGGCATGCGCAAGATGGCGGAGCTGCTCTATCGCTACCGGCCACAGGCCAGCTATCTGGTGATAGCCCACCATCTGGAGCCGCTCCTGTCGGTGGACAAGGTGGTGGTGATGGAGGCTGGCACAGTGGTGGAGCAGGGCTCTCCGGTCAGCCTGCTGGCCAATCCGGGCTCCCGCTTCCACCAGCTGTTCGCCGGTCAGGTGAACCGCCAGGTGGGGGAGCTGACGGGCTGAAACAAAAAGGGCTGCCCGCGGGCAGCCCTGCTCGTCGTGCGTCTCAACGCTCCATGATCTGGGTGATGTCATCCTTGTTGATCAACATCTCCCGCCCCTCTTCGTCGTAGTAGCGGTACATGCCCGTGTCCTCATCCAGCCTGGGCTTGCTGTCGGTGGTAATCATCTTCCCGTCCCGGGTGCTCATGATGTATTGGGAGCTGCACGCCACCAGCCCCAGCATGCACACCAGGATCATCATCAGTCGTTTCATTGCCTATCCCCCCTTCACTCTCACCACTAGGTTGATAAGTGAAGCCTAGCTCAGGCGGATTCAGGGCCGCGGCGCGACGAGCAACAGATGGATAGAAAATGAAATTTAAAGTCAACACCCAAGCAAGTACTTCCATTCAGATTCAACAAAAAAAGATCACACAAAAAAACAAACACAGAAACACCACAAAAGAAACAAATTGACTACACAATGCATCGTTTCTCACTCAAAAAATCAGAGATTGAGAATCATCCGACATTCAGACTGAGAATTGTCTGATATATGTTGCAAAAAAATACGCTTTTGATAGATTCCGACACTGAATTCAAATGGCAACCTAATTACTAAATCCATCAATAACTCATCTTTTTCGCCCCATCGGATGCGACACCTTCTGTCTGGCGATCAAGATCCATAACAAAAAAATTACATTTCATGCCGATATGTCATTCGGATGCGGTAGCTATGTCTGTTTTACCTCCAGTCCAGATGGACACCACGATGAGCCCCTCATTGAGTCAATTCACAATACTGTGACAGAGCAGCAATTTGCTGCTGCTTGTGTGATGCCCTTATGTCGCCAATATATGGTGGTCACAACCCGTACTGATTGCACAGTACACGAGTCAGTGAGCAGTTAAATTAACTGCCAACAATAAAACATAAGAATTCATACACAGATATTGCAATGAGAGAGCCCAATCCTTTTACAGGAAATATCACATAAAGAGATCATCCACTTAATTTATGAGTGAGCATGATTTAATTTATGTCGATCATTTGTAGCAGTCAAAACAAACCCATTGCAAGGCTTTACGTAAAATGAAAGTTATAACAGCGTCATGGATCTTAGCTGCGATTAGTTTGAATATATTCGCTGCGCCGCAGATAAGCCCGCAGATGATGGAGCAATTCAAGCGGCTGCCACCGGCAGAACAGCAGGCTCTGGCAAAGCAGTATGGTATATCCACTGAACAGCTAAATAGTGCCAGTGCTATTACCCCTGTCACACCATCGGTTCCTGTTGCCGCACCACGTGAACTGGATTATAGCCAGGTATCCCAGCGCCCTCTCGTAGCCGGAGTGGCACAACCAGGGGATTTGCAACCATTTGGGTATAATGTATTTGCCGGTGAGCCCATCCTGGATGCTCCTATTACCGACATGCCTGTTGCGGATGACTATGTTATTGGCCCTGGAGATGAAATTCATGTTCAACTCTACGGCAAAGAAAATGCTGTTTATGATTTGAGTGTCGGCCGGGAAGGTTTTATTGATTTTCCCAGTCTCGGCCCTATCTCCGCCAGTGGCTTAACCTTCCAGCAATTCAGAAGTGACCTTGAATCCAGGATCAAGGAGCAGATGATAGGTGTAAATTCCTTCATCAGCTTTGGTTCAATGCGTTCCATGCAGGTGTTTGTCATGGGAGACGCCTACCGCCCGGGCGCTTACAATGTCAGTGGCATGGCGACCGTGACTCAGGTATTGCAGGCCGCTGGTGGCATAGACACAGTCGGTTCCTTGCGAAAAATCCAGGTGAAACGCGCAGGGCAAAACGTCATAGATGTGGATCTCTACAAGATGCTTGTCTGGGGTGATACCAGCCAAGACATCCGTTTACAGGCCGGAGATACAGTGTTTGTTCCTGCCAAGGGCAGTGAGGTCGCCATCAACGGGCTGGTCAAGCGCCCCGCCATTTACGAGCTGAGAAATTCGGCGCCCCTGGCGGATGTACTCGCACTGGCTGGCGGCGTCAAAGCCGCCGCGTTGCAAGAAGTCTCCGTAGAGCGCCACTCCGATAGCGGTCTCAGGGTATTCAACCTGACCCTGGCAAACGCCCATGATCGCCTTTTCAGTATTCGGGACGGGGACAAGATATCGGTGAAACCGAGCAGCACCGAATATAGCCAGGCCATTGTGGTCAAAGGTGCAGTCGTTCGTGACGGCGTCTACAGCTTCTCTCCCGGTACTCGAGTCAGCACTATATTGCAGAGTGTTGAGCGAGACCTCATTTCGGCTACCGATTTGAGTTACGCTCTGGTGGTCAGAGAGATTGACTCCCAGCGTAATATCAGCGTGATTCAATTCAATTTGGGCAATGCTCTGCAACACCCAGGCGGCAAGGATGATGTCCTGCTTCAGGCCAGGGATCAGGTGCTGGTGTTCCGCAACGATGCTACTGACCGCCTCAGAGAGACTGCGGCGACGAATACAAAAGTAAAAGACCTCGGAACCAAGTCGCAAGAATTGAGCAACGCTGCCATGATGCGCACAGATGCATCCACCGGCGCCAATGTCAAAAGTGATGAATTGAATACCGATAGTCAGGTCAAGCTCTCCTCACTTTCCGATAAAACGGCAACAGATGCCGTTGTGGCTGACTCCAGGCAAGTCTTGTTGGCGCCAGTCATCGAACGCTTGAAAGCGCAGTCGACTCAGGGCCAGCCGGTCAAAATCATGGAAGTCAGGGGGGAAGTGAAATACCCGGGCCTCTACCCACTGACCGAGAGCAGTCGTATGTCCGATGCCATTCTCGCCGCCGGCGGGTTCAATGAGCAGGCCAACATTGTCGAGCTGTCCCGCGTCAATGAGCGTGGTGACAGCATCCTGGTCCAGAATGAGCGATTCTCCCTGGACACAGCCAATAGCCCGTACAATTCGCCACTCCTGCAATCCAAAGACAATATCAACGTTCTGCCCCATCCCCAGTGGCGGGAAGAGGCGACCGTCCAGGTCTTCGGTGAAGTGAAATTCCCCGGCACTTATACCGTGCGTCGCGGAGAAAGCCTGCACGATCTGATCGAGCGGGTGGGTGGCATTACTGCCTACGCCAATCCCAACGGTGCAATATTTGCACGTAAAGCCCTGCGCCAGCAGGAAGAGGAGCGATTGGTGATGCTACGGGATGAACTTCGCCAAGAGATATCGACCATGACGTTGCGCAGGCAGAGCACCATTGCCAACTACAGCAGCTCTCCTGCCGAGGCCATGACGGTTGTGAATCAACTGGAGAACAGCAAGGCAATTGGTCGGATGACCATAGATATGCCAGCCTTGCTCTCTGGAGAAAAGCAATCCGATATATTGCTGGAGGATGGCGATAAATTATACATCCCGACCATGCAGAATGTGGTCTCCATCGCAGGCATGGTGCAATTCCCCTCTTCGCATATCTATAAAGAGAACACCAGCATCAATGAGTACATCAGTCTTGCCGGTGGTACCAAGAAGCAAGCCGATACCGATCGCGTCTATGTGATAAAGGCCAATGGCAGTGTGATGTTACCCAATGATAGCTGGTTTGGCGGACGAAAGAGCCTTGAACCTGGTGACACTATCATAGTCCCGGTGGACTCTGATTATCTGGATAACCTGAGCATCATGTCTTCCGCCACACAGATCATGTATCAGTTGGGCGTAGCCTGGTCCGCAATCAAATAATGCCATTGAACGCATCATTTTATATTCCATAGGACTCATTACATCACAATGGAAGCACAAAAAGTGAATGTCATTCCCTTACCGAGAGATATGTCTCCGGTGAGTGATGAAATTGACCTGCGGGAACTGGTGATTGCATTGTGGCACGGCAAGTGGTGGATCTTTTCCACCACCGTCATTGCCACTTGCTTCGCCGTCGCCTTCGCACTTTTAAGCCCCAATATCTATCGTGCCGAAGCGCTCCTGACCCCCTCCCTTGAGCAGCAAGGTGGCGGGCTCTCCGCGCTGGCCTCCCGCTTCGGCGGGCTGGCCAGCCTGGCTGGCGTCGATCTTGGCAACAAAGGCGGGGATAAGGCCTCGATAGCCATCGAAGTGGGCAAATCACGGCTGTTTCTTGGGGATTTCATCCGCCGGCACCAGCTGGCTGTCCCTCTGATCGCCGCCACCGGCATAGATAAGACCACGGGTGAGCTGCTCATCGACCCTGAGGTCTATGATACCCAGGATCAGAAGTGGGTCCGCGAGATGCCGCCCGGCAGGTCTCCCGAGCCCACTGACTGGGAACTGATCAAGGCTTTCAAGAATCTGGTCACCCTCAACAGCGATCCCAAAACTGAATTATTGACTGTCACCATCGACTTTTATTCACCGCAACTGGCCAAACAGTGGGTGGACTGGTTGATCGATGATCTCAACCACACCATGAAAAAACGAGATCAGGAAGAGGCAAAGCGCAATATTTCCTATCTGACCGAGCAGTTATCCAAAACCTCCGTCGCCGATATGCAGAAGGTTTTTTATCAACTGATCGAAGAGCAGACCAAAACCTTGATGCTCGCCGAAGTCAATCAGGAATACGTTTTTAAGGTCCTTGATCCTGCCGTCATAGCCGAAGAAAAAATAAAACCAAAACGGGCACTGATTGTTGTCTTGGGTGCACTGTTGGGCGGCATGCTGGGAGTGATGATAGTTTTGGTTCGGTTTGCATTCCGTCATGATAAAAGATGATGGATGCAAACTGATCAAAAACGATGGCTTGCCATCATAATAGAATAGAACGATCGTCGACTATTCTGATTTTATAAGGGAAATATATGAAGAAGAGTGTTTTGATTATGACTGCCCTGCTGGCGCTGTCCGCCCCGACCATGGCTGCAGAAACAGTAGCTGCAGGCGCTGGTGCTAGTACCGGTGGCGCTGCTGCCGGTGCCGGTGCTGCTGGCGCTGCTGTCGGTGGCATCACCGCAGGTGCTCTGGCCGTTGGCGTAGCCGCTGCTGCTGCCATTGGTGTTGCCGTCGCCGTTGCCAGCAATGACGACGGCAACAGCAACAGCTCCACTTCGACTGTGACCAGCACAGCTCGTTGATATTAAGATTTAAAGACTGCCTCAGGGCAGTCTTTATTTTAATACTTATCTATTCAGTGATGCTTGCATGCTAACTAAGCGCATTTTCATAGTGCTATCAATGTTGTTGTTTGGCTGTGCAGACAACAACTTTGATAGCTATCAGCAACTTAAATTTCTTTTTTCCGGGGATGAAGAAATAACCATCTCCCCAGAAGCAATCAATAAACTACCTTATGCCAGTGCATTTGTAACTGTCGATGACAGGCCCAGAATATTCGTCGTTCTTGCATTTGCAGAGAATAATCGACTGTCATGGGTCAGCAGCGACAGAGGCATGATTGTGACCAAACATGGTCGTATAACCAGAACACTGAAGTTGGATAATGATCTTGATTACTTTGCAGACTCGATGACAGACCCATTATCCCAATCTTCCATCACTTCGGGTGCACAGTTCAGTTACAGCGCGGAATGGGCAAAAAATCGCCGCAGCGGGAGAAGCCTGCACAGTGTATTCCGGCAACTGGCGAATGAAGACCTGGATATCAACGGCGTCATCATTGTGACCTCCCTCTATGAGGAAACTGTGCAGTCGATAAAAGATGGTCAAACATGGAAGAATTATTACTGGTTGGACAAAAAGTCTGGCCTGGTCAGAAAAACCATTCAAAAGCTAGGCCCTGACAACAGCACCATAGAAATGGTCTTTACCAAGCCTTACGCACCATGAAAAAAATAATACTCTCGTTATTGATAGGCTATGTGCCCTTGCTTCACGCAGACAGCGTTACTAAAGTAGTCTTCGGTAATGTCAATAGCACCACCATCTCCCTTTCGAATAGCCAGCGTCTTGAACAGCTACTAAATAATTCCAAGCTACCTAGCCATATCTATTGGCCTGCCGCCATCATCTCATCCCCCACGGAAGAGCGTGTGGCCCAGCAAGCCAAGGAGCGTTTGCTCGCCGATGTGAAATCACTCCAGGTGATGTGGATGAGAGAGCATCAAGGTGGCCTGGTCCAAACAACCCAGCAACTGTTGCGAGAGCTGGATCAGCTTGATGTCACAGGCCGGATTGACATAAAACTGGATCCCGATCTCAGCAGAGTTGAACCTGACAACAACCCTCGTTTGACCGGGAATTACTCACTCTATGTTTCTCCTCGGCCATCCCGTTTATATTTGATGGGGTTAATCAATAGCCGCAAGTCATTGCCTCATGAACATGGAAAAGGTTTGGCTGAATATTGGCAAGGCCATAGCTTGTTGGCCGGAGCCAACCCGGGCGAGGTATATCTTATCCAGCCAGATGGCAGCATCCAGTTATCACCCGTGGCCGTCTGGAATGAATATCATATAGAGCCCATGCCCGGTGCAACCCTGTTTGCCGGGTTAGCTCCCGAGTTACTGCCGGCCAAATTTAAAAACATCAATCTCCGTATTGCCGAAATGATTGCTAATCGGATACCCGAGTAATGCTAACCAGAATCGCCACCCTCTCTATTCTTGTCTCTCCTATCGCTTGCGCCAATACGGATAGTTTCTCCCCTACCTTTCCCACCCAGAGTGACTTTGGTGGCGTCGGTCTGCTCCAGATGCCAACGGCGCGCATGGCGCCAGAAGGTGAGTTCTCATTCAACTACATGGATAACCAGGAATATCGACGCTGGTCTATCTCCATGCAGCCATTCGACTGGCTGGAAGCCACCCTGAGATACACCGACATTCGCACCCGCCTGTATAGCAATGACGAGAGCTTCAGTGGCGATCAAACCTATAAAGACAAGGGCATGGATGTCAAAGCCAGACTCTGGAATGAATCCACCTGGCGCCCTCATGTCTCTGTCGGACTTCGCGATGTCATGGGGACCGGACTCTTTGACAGCGAGTACATAGTCGCCAGCAAACGCTACAAGAACCTGGATTTCACCATCGGGATGGCATGGGGAAATATGGGGCAGAGCGGCAATATCAAGAACCCCTTCTGTGAAGCCCGTGAGGCCTGGTGCCAGCGCGACGACAGTTTCTCTGGCAGTGGTGGCAAATTTGAATTTGGCAGCCTGTTCCATGGACCTGCCGCACTCTTTGGCGGGATCGAGTACCAGACGCCCTGGCAACCATTGAGGTTGAAGCTTGAATACGATGGCAATGACTACAGTCACGAGTCGGCGGGCGTCATAACACAAAGCACCCCCATCAATGTGGGCATAGTCTACCAGCCCTATGATGCTCTCGACATGCACCTCAGTTATCAGCGCGGCAATACGCTGATGTGGGGGGTGACACTGCATACCAATTTCAACGATCCCTCCTTGTCGCTGCCCAAACTCATGGACCCCCCGGTTCCGGCCTATCAGGTCAGCGAAACTGCCTCTCTGAATGAAGTGGACTGGCAGGACTTGTCCTCTCAGCTTGCCGCCAATGCAGGCTGGCAAGAGGTCTCCCTCTACGGTGATGACGATACCCTTACCCTGGTGGGTGAGCAGACCCGCTTCCGGGAGCAGGCTCAGGGCGAGCACAGGGCCACCATGCTCGCCATCAATGAGGTCCCTGCGTCGGTGAAGCAGTTGCGGATCATCGAGCAGAAGCAAGGAATGCCACTGCAGGAGACCCGCGTCGATCTGGACTCCGTACGCCGCGCCAACAGCGACCTTCCTCTCGGCCAGACACAGGAGATAGAGGTCAGCCGTCAGGCGCCGACCCAGGTGGCAGGGAAACTGCGCCATGAGGCGGAACCCCGCTCATGGAGCTTCAAGATTGTGCCCAAACTGAACCAGTCCATCGGAGGCTCAGAGAGTTTTTACATGTATCAGGTCGGGTTGAATGCCAATACCGACTGGTACATGACCGAACGCAACTGGCTGAGCAGCACCATCTTCTTCAATCTGTTCAACAACTACGACAAGTTCAATTACACGGCTCCCCCACCCGACGGCGAGGCCCTGCCCCGGGTCAGAACCTGGATCCGGGAATATGTCACCTCCTCGGATGTGCTCCTGAATAACCTTCAGCTCACCCATATGGATAAATATGATGATGCCTGGTACGCCCAGGCCTATGGCGGCTATCTGGAGATGATGTACGCCGGGGTCGGTGGTGAAACCTTGTATCGCCCCTTCAACCAAACCTGGGCCATAGGGGCAGACATCAACCTGGTGAAGCAGCGGGACTGGGAAAACACCCTCCAACTGGCCGACTATCAGGTGGCGACCGGCCATGTCACCACCTACTGGCAGCCTGAATTTCTGGACAAGGTGACGGCCCAGATCTCGGTGGGTCGCTACCTGGCGGGGGACTATGGCGCCACCGTCAACTTCGCCAAGCAGTTTGATTCGGGGATCAGCGCCGGTTTCTTTGCCACCTTCACCAATGTGTCGGCAGAAGAGTATGGCGAGGGGAGCTTTACCAAGGGGCTCTACATCACAATCCCGTTCGATCTGATGATGTTCAAGTCCACCATAGACAGCGGCACCATCAGCTGGGTCCCCCTGACCCGGGACGGCGGCCAGATGCTGGCCAGAAAGTACGGGCTCTACAGCCAGAGCAGCGTCGCCTCCTTCTGACATGAAGTGACTGCACGTCGCAGATAAAAAAAGCACCTTCCATGAAGGTGCTTTTTTGTTTCTGGCACATGGGTCTCTGCGATCAGCCCTTGGGCTTGCGCTCACCGGTGACTGTGGGGTTCTTGGGGTCTGAGCTCCACTCGTACCAGCCGCCGTCGTAGACGCTGATCCGTTTCCAGTCCATCAGCCAGGCGTAGAAGAAGGCCTCGGAGGCGCGCCAGCCGGTGCCGCAGTAGAAGGCGGCCTGCTGGGTCGGCTCGATGTTCCACTGATCCCACATGGCGAGGATCTCGCGGGCCGGTTTCATGGTGCCGTCCGGGTTGTGGAAGTCGCTCATGCTGTTGGCATCCACGCCGCCGTGACCCCACTTGGCCCCCGGGATGTCGCCCTTGGGCTTGATGTAGCTGTAGCCTGAGGTGTTGCCGACAAACTCGTCCCAGGTGCGCACGCTGACCAGGGCGCTATCGGGCTGCTTGAGCAGCGCCTTGGCCTGGTCCAGGCTGGTGTAGTACTCGGGATGGGCCGGAATGGCCACGCCAAACTCCTTCACCGGCTCAAACTTGTTGGCCAGGCCGGTTTCGGTGCGCAGGTGCTGCACGAACCAGGCATCCAGGCCGCCGTCCAGCAGGCGCACGTCTTCCACCCCGGCATACATCATCAGGTGAGCGGCACGGGCCGCCGCCATGGTGTTGCGACCATAGAGGATGACGGTGGTGTCGTGGCGGATGCCGTTCTCCAACAGCAGCTGCTTGAGGGCTTCGTCAGAGACCTTGTTCCACAGCGGCTCCTCTTCCAGACGGTTGGTGTCTATGTAACCGGCCCCCGGGATATGGCTCAGCAAGTAGGCCTTGGGCGAGCCCCAGTCCACCTCGAAAACCTTCCAGTCCCCCTTGGGGGCGGCCGCCACCGGCTTGCCGGCCTGCAGATCGGCGAGCCAGAGCGGGTAGACCAGCTGCTGCCAGCGGGCCAGGTGCTCGCGCGGCGCGCTCTGCCAGCCCTGCAGCTCGAACAGCTGCTTGATGCCCTGCTGGCGCAGCAGACGGGCCACCTCGGCCACTTCCCGCGGGGCGCCGTAGAGGGCGACCGGCAGATCGGCCTTCAGCCCCTTGCTCGCGAGCGCCTTGGGCCACTCTTCGTCACTGTATTTCCACTCGGCGGAGAGGTTCTCGGCGCCAGCCACGTGGCCCCCCTGCTTTTCGCCCGCCATGGGCCAGCCCTGGTAGAAGTAGCTGGGGCGGGTATCCAGGATCACGGCCTGCTTCGCCTTGGCATCGGCCAGGGAGAGAGGGGGCAGTTCGGCGGCCAGGGCGGGCCAGGCACACCAGAGCAGCAGGGCGGCCAGGCCGCTGCGCCACAGTCCAGTCATTCGTTTCATGATGTTGTCTCGATGCATAGTGAACAAAGTTAAAAAATGGAGCGGCCGAGGCGCTCGGCCAGCAGCTCCAGCGCCGCCGTGCCCGCCAGGGAGTTGCCCGCCTTGTTGAGTTCGGGGGACCAGACGCAGACCACCAGCTCGCCGGGGATCAGCGCCATGATGCCGCCCCCCACCCCGGACTTGCCCGGCATGCCGACCCGGTAGGCGAAGTCGCCCGCCTCGTCATAGAGGCCGCAGGTGGCGAGCAGGGCATTGACCTGCTTGGTGGTGCGGGCAGGCAGCAGCGGCGAGCTCTCGCCGAGCGGCACGCCGCGGTTGGCCAGGTAGATGAATGCCCGGGCCAGATCGACGCAGCTCATGCGGATGGCGCAGGCATTGAAGTAGCTCTGCAACACCTTGTCCACCTCGTTCTCGAAGTTGCCATAGGCCTTCATCAGGTAGGCGATGGCGGCGTTGCGGGCGGCGTGCTGATATTCGGAGCGGGCCACCACCTGGTCCGCCATGATGGCCGGATTGCCGCACAGGCGACGCACCAGCTCCAGGGTCCGTTGGCGCGGGGCCGTGAGCCGGGTCTCCAGCAGGTCGCTCACCACCAGGGCGCCGGCATTGATGAAGGGGTTGCGGGGAATGCCGTGCTCGAACTCCAGCTGCACCAGGGAGTTGAACGGCTGGCCTGAGGGCTCCTTGCCCACCCGGGCCCAGATCTCCTCCTCCTGATAGAGGGTGAGCGCCAGGGTCAGGCTCAGGGCCTTGGAGATGCTCTGGATGGAGAAGGGCTCGCAGGCGTCACCGGCGGTGAACAGCTCCCCCTCCACGGTGCAGACAGCGATCCCGAGCCTGTCCGCCGGCACCTGCGCCAGCGCGGGAATGTAATCGGCCACCTTGCCCTGCCCGAGCAGCGGGCGCACCTCTTCCAGGATGCTGGCCAGTAATTCGGATGACAACACCATCGACGATTCCATGAGATGAGACGAGGTGAGGCGAGGCTCACCGACAAAAATCCCGCCGGCGGCGGGATTTTCTATCTGCCCGAGAGGCAGTCGGATATCAGGCCGGCTCACCGTACCAGAGATCGAACAGCTCGGTGACCACCACGGCCTCCATCCCCTTGCCTTCCAGCCAGGATTTGACGGCGGCGCGGTCCTCTTCGGTGCACTTGCCCAGTTGCTGGGTGCAGATCATCCCTTCCCAGGCCAGGTGGCCTGAACCGGCGAAGGCCAGCTTACGGGGTTCAACAACCTCATCGATCATCGCATCGACTACCGCATCGATGGTCTCTTCGGCAGTGCCGACCGGGAAGTTGAAACTGATGTCGAAACCCATTTCCTGGAATTCATCGACGCGCAGTTTCTTACGCAGACGGCGGCTACGATTGGCCATGATAGCTCCTCAAGTTAGTGGATACGGAGTTGACGTGCCAGCTCAGCTGACACGCTTGAAAATCAGATCCCAGACCCCGTGGCCCAGACGATGGCCACGTTGCTCGAATTTGGTCAGCGGGCGCCAGTCGGGACGGGGCACCCAGTTGCCGGTAGCGGAGGTGTTCTCGTACCCCTCGGCGGCGCTCATCACTTCCAGCATGTGCTCGGCGTAGTTTTCCCAGTCGGTGGCCATGTGGAAGACGCCACCGATGGCGAGCTTCTGGCGGATGTCCTGGGCGAAGGCCGGCTGTACGATGCGGCGCTTGTGGTGGCGGCTCTTGTGCCAGGGATCCGGGAAGAAGAGCTGCAGGCAGGAGAGTGAACCGTTCGGGATCATGTGCTCCAGCACCTCCACCGCATCGTGACAGATCACGCGCAGGTTGGTGACGCCCGCTTCCTGGGCGGTGCCGAGGCAGGCCCCCACGCCCGGGGAGTGCACCTCGATACCGATGAAGTTCTTCTCGGGGGCATTCCTGGCCATCTCCACCAGGGAGGCGCCCATGCCGAAGCCGATTTCCAGCACCACAGGGGCCTCGCGGCCAAACAGCGCCACCATGTCCAGGGGTTGTGGTGCAAAATCGATGCCCATGACCGGCCAGAGCTCTTCCAGGGCCTTCTCCTGCCCTTTGGTCAGGCGGCCTTCGCGACGGACGAAGCTGCGGATCTTGCGCATGAACTTGCCGTCTTCGTTAAATACATCTTGGGTCACAGGCATATTTGTCTCGTTATTTCATCAATCCGGGTAACAGAACCGGGGTCAATCCGGGTTTAGGCCGACCTGGTGGTTCGTTATTTCATCAATCGGCAAAAACAGGGGAGCGAATTATCCCAAGATAGGCCCAAGGCGCAAGTGTTTCGCACAACAAATCCCCCCTGACTGACCAATTCCGCCACTGCGGTTGACAAATGCCACCCCCCTCACAGAATCTGCCGGGCGTCAGGTGCATCCTGACGCGGAAAAATAAAACCATACACAACAAAGGATTGCAGTATGAAAAGAGCCCTTTTGACCCTCGCCATCTCGGCCCTGCTGGCCGGGTGCAACCCCTCGGACAATGACTCCCAACCCCCCGCCCCCGAAACCCAGGCCTATGAATACCTGGTGCAGCTGAGCTCGAGTGCCGAAGGCATAGGTGCCAGACCCACGGGCACCGAGGCCGAAACCCGTGCCGCGGCCTGGATCCAGGACCATCTGACCGGCTGGGGCTACGAGGTGCAGAACCAGCCCTTCAGCTACACCCGAAGCGGCACCGAGAAGCACTCCCAGAACCTGGTCGCCGAGCTCAAGGGCCAGAGTGACAAGGTGATCCTCATCGGTGCCCACTACGACAGCACCGGCGAGAAGAAGGGCTCCGAAGGTGCCACCGACAACGGTGCCGGTGTCGCGGCCCTGCTGGCGGTCGCCGAGGCGCTCAAGGGAGAGAGCCTGCCCTACACGGTGCGCTTCGCCTTCTTCGGGGCGGAGGAGAACGGCCTCAACGGCTCCAAGGCCTATGCCGCCAGCCTCGACAGCGACGCCGTCGCCAAGTTGCTGGCCATGGTGAACTACGACACCATAGCCGGGGGCGACATCGTCTACGTTCACTCCGCCCATTCGGACGTGGCCGAGTACAACTGCGCCGAGCCGGGCCGCTACAGCTTCGATCCCAAGGTGCGCGATCGCCTGCTGGCCATCTCCAAGCAGAGCACCACCCCGTTCGCCATTCACCCCAGTTACGACGGCTACCCGGAAGGGGAGACCGGCAGCTGGTCGGATCATGCGCCTTTTGCCTGCCTGGGGGTGCCCATCGCCTACGTGGAGGCCACCAACTTCACCATCAACGGGGAGGATGGCTATGACGGCTACTCCCAGAGCACCAACCGGGCGCTGTGGGACTGCTACGACGAGGCCGGCAAGAGCGCCTGCGATCGGGACAGCGAGACCCAGTGGGGCAAGATCTGGCACACGGAGCACGACCGCCTCGACAAGATGGCGGAGCTGTTCCCGGGTCGGGTCCAGCAGCAACTCGGTGCCAACACGGATCTGATGATCAGCTTCTTGAAAGATCCCGGGCTCTGAGCTCAGGGCAGATGAACGCCTGGCAGGGGTTTTGGCGCCCCCGGCCAGGGTAGAGACGATAAAATTCGGGCAGGTGCCAAACCTGCCCTTTTTTATGGATTTTTGTGACAGCCATTGCCTCATTTCTGAAATCTGATACAAACGGATAACCTGGCGGTTGAATGGAGCGACCGCCACCTAGTCAGAGAGAACCCTATGCAGCCGTTTTTTGCCCAGCGCTTCGAGAAGGTCGAGCCTTCCTTTATCCGTGAAATCCTAAAAGTCGCCGCCAATCCGGAGATCATCTCCTTCGCCGGCGGCCTGCCCAATCCCCACCTGTTCCCGGTCAAGGCCATCGAGCAAGCCTGCCAGGACGTGCTGCGCGAGCAGGGCGCCGCGGCGCTGCAATACGCCACCACCGAAGGGTTCGCCCCGCTGCGCCAGTACATCGCCGATCGCTACCAGAGCCGCCACGGCATGGAGGTCAACCCGGACAACATCCTGATCACCAGCGGCTCCCAGCAGGCGCTGGATCTGCTGGGCAAGGTACTGGTGGACGAGGGGCAGGATCTCATCATCGAAGAGCCGGGCTACCTGGGTGCCATCCAGGCGTTCTCCGTCTATCAACCGAATTTCAGGCCCATCACGCTCGGGGAAGAGGGACTGGATCTGGCCGCGCTGGATGCGCTGCTGGAGCAGGGTTCCAGCGCCAGGCTGCTGTACGGCGTGCCCAACTTCCAGAACCCGAGCGGGGTCTCCTATAGCCGTGCCAACCGCGAGGCCCTGGCCGAGCGGCTGGTGCGCCACGATCTGCTGATGGTGGAGGACGACCCTTACGGCGAGCTGCGCTTCGAGGGGGAGCACCTGCCCCCCATCGCCAAGCTGGCGCCGAACAATACCGTACTGCTCGGCTCCTTCTCCAAGACGGTGGTGCCCGCCTTCCGTCTGGGCTGGATGCTGGTGCCGGACTGGCTGCGCAAGAAGGTCACCATCGCCAAGCAGGCCACGGATCTGCACAGCAACGCCTTCAGCCAGCAGGTGCTGCACCGCTTCCTGACCGATCACTCCCTCGACGCTCATCTGGAGAAGATCAAGGAGGTCTATGGCCGCCAGCGCGCCGCCATGGAGGCCGCCCTGAGCCGTCACTGCCCGCCCGGCGTCAGCTACACCCGCCCCGAGGGGGGTATGTTCCTCTGGCTGACCCTGCCGCCCAGCATCAGCGCCATGGCCCTGTTCGACGAGGCGATCAAGGAGAAGGTCGCCTTCGTGCCCGGCGCCCCCTTCTATGTGCGCCCCGAGATCCAGAACACCCTGCGCCTGAGCTTCTCCTGTGTGGATGAGGCCACCACGGAAGAGGGCATCAAGCGCCTCTGCCGCGCCCTGTCCCGCATGCTCTGACCCCTCTGGGGATGAAAAAAAACCAGCGACCCGGGTCGCTGGTTTTTTTATGCCTCGCTCTCAGCCCTTGTCAGCGGGCGAGCAAGCCATGGGCGCCGAGCACCTTGGCGTAGCCCCTCAGGCTGACGGGGGCTGCTGGGTGGGCAGCAGGCTGGCAAAGGCCGTCATTGGCATGGGCCTGCCATAGAAGTAGCCCTGCTGGAAATCCACCTGGCGCTCCCTCAGGTAATCGGCCTGCACCTGGTTCTCCACCCCTTCCGCCACCAGCAGCAGACCGAGCCGGGTCGCCAGATCGATGACGTTCTCGACGATGTGGCTGGAGAGCGCATCCGAGCCAATCATGCCGACGAAGCTCTTGTCGATCTTGAGGAAGTCCACCTGGAAGGCCTGCAGATAGGTCAGGCTGGAGTGCCCCGTACCGAAGTCGTCGATGGCGATGAAGACGCCGAGCTGATGCAGTTCGGCGAACAGCCGGTCTGTCGTCTCGTCCGCTACGATGAGCTCCCGCTCGGTCAGCTCCAGCACCAGCTTGATGGGGTTGTGCCGGAAGGCGTCGATGAAGTCCCGGCAATCGTCCAGCAGGCTCAGATCCTTGCAGTGGCTGGCGCTGATGTTGAAACCGAAGTGGAACCCCCTGGGCAACTGATCCGCCAGGGGGGCAAAGGTCTCCCGCACCTGGGCCATCAGCAGCCGGGTCATGGGGACGATGAGGCCGCTGTCTTCCGCCAGCGGAATGAAGCGATCCGGCGAGATCATCCCCTGACGGGGATGCTGCCAGCGCATCAGCACCTCGCAGCCGCTCCAGTGTGCCCCCTCCCCTGTCACCACGGGCTGCAGATAGGGGATGAACTCCTGCTGATCCAGCGCCCGCTTCAGCTCCTGGGTCGGGGAGGTCGAGCGCCCCATCAGCCAGAAGATCCCCACCCCGAACAGCACGCTCAGCAGGGGGTAGACTATGATGCCGACCTTGGAGTAGTCCCAGATGTGAGCCCTGTATTCATCGACCGATACCCTGGTCACCACCTTGAACGGATACTTGCCGGAGGCCTCCTCCAGGTAGCCCGGACTGTCCGACGGGATGAGTCGGTCGGTGAGCTGGCTGTCTCGCAGCAGCATCTCCTGGCCGACCACCAGCCCGAGGGGGGAGTTGCGGCTCAGCATGTCCAGAATGTTGAGCAGGTAGTAGCCGTCTATCCCCACCAGCACGCTGAACCTGCCCATCTCCTCCCGGTAGACGATGAGGGGGCGATTCGGGGTGACGGGGTTACCCTTCATGAGATCCAGCTTGCCACCCACGTAGTCGCCCAGCTGGATCTCCCCGCTGACCGGGCCATAGAGGGAGGTGCAGTAGATGGTCGTACCCTCTGCCAAGTTGACGCTGCGCACATCCGGCACCGTCGCCACCTGATCCCGCAGCCCCTGAACCACCTCGAGGCAGGGCTTGTTCAGACTGCCGGCAAGGGCCGATGCCGCCAGCAGGGCGTTGTCCAGGGTGCGGTCGAACATCAGCCTGGCATGTTGCAGCCGCTCCACCGCATCCTGCTGCACTCCGGCGGCGGTCTGCCAGGTGATGACGGCGAGCCCCAGCACCATGGGCAGCAGACCCGCCAGCAGGGCACAGGCCAGCCGGACATAGAATTGACGCACCCTTAAACGACGAAATGGCATAACCGTCCTCATGGTCACGGCGAAAAAGCAGGCGAGTTTACCCGCTGCTGCCCGCTTGGCAAGCAATGATGATGCGCTCGGGTGAAATCCAGATGGCACCCGCTCTGGGAGGCAAGCCCCCCTTCCCATCCAGCGCCCATGCATTGGGCCAGCACCTGCACCCTGGCGCAAGGCGCGCGAGGCGGCGCCATCATGAATTTATAATGCTCATAAAAACAGGAGCTTGTCCATCCAGTGCCCAGCCTCTAGAGTAGAGCCAACAGCCATCAGGGAGGCAGCACATGAAGATACTGATCACGGGGGGAACGGGCTTTATCGGCCGCCGCCTGGTGGCACACCTCAAGGTGGCGCACGAGGTGGTGGTGTTGACCCGCCAGGGCAGCCGGGCCTATGAGCTGCTCGGTCACGACGTCACTCTGCTGGACAACCTGGACCGGCTGGATCACCTCAACGACGTGGACATCGTCATCAACCTGGCCGGGGAGCCCATCGCCAGTGGCCGCTGGAGCGAGTCCCGCAAGCAGTTGCTGTGCAACAGCCGCTGGCTGCTGACCGAGCAGCTGGTGGATCTCGTCAAGCTCTCCAGCACGCCCCCCAGATTGCTGCTGAGTGCCTCCGCCATCGGCTGGTATGGCCGCCAGGGGGATGAGCCCCTGGACGAGCGCTGCCACCATCCCCACGACGAGTTCACCCATCGCCTCTGCCAGCGGTGGGAGCAGCTGGCCCTGCAGGCCCGCAGCCCCCAGACCCGGGTCTGCATAGTGCGCATCGGCCTAGTGCTCGGCACCGACGGGGGCGCCCTGCCCAGGATGCTGCCCCCCTATCGGCTGGGGCTCGGCGGCCCCATGGGCCCGGGCACCCAGATGATGAGCTGGATCCACGTGCAGGATCTGGTGCGGGCCATGCTGTTTCTCCTCGAGCACGACGAGTGTGAGGGGATCTTCAATGGCACGGCCCCGCAGCCGGTCAGCAATCGCCAGTTCAGCCAGACCCTGGCCAGCACGCTGCATCGCCCGCACCTCTTCTTCGTACCAGCCCGGGTGCTTCGGCTGCTGATGGGCGAGGCGGCGGATCTGCTGCTCACCGGCCAGCAGATCCTGCCCGCACGCCTGCAGGAGGCGGGGTTCCACTTCACCTATCCGGCCCTCCCCGAGGCCCTCGGCAACCTGCTGCAGCCCCCGCGCTGAAACCACCATGAAAAATCCCGACCTGGGTCGGGATTGTCACTATCGGTGCCTCGCCAGCGGCCGTCAGAGCAGCCCCTGCCCCAGGCCTCTTAGCCGGTCGCTCAGGGTGCCCGCCAGCAGCTGACGGCGCATGCCCTGACCGGCCAGGGTCACCAGCAGGGCCCCCAGCAAGGGCAGGCCGGCCCAGATGGCCCAGTGGAACTGCCACTGGCCATCGAACCACCACCACTGCAGGCCAAAGGAGCAGAGCTCCACCACCATGGCGGCGCACAGCCCCGCCAGGGTGCCGCTCGCCACCAGCTCCCAGCGCAGCATCTTCTCGAGCAGTTTGCTGCCCGCCCCCAGGGTGCGCATCAAGAGCAGCTCCCGGCGCCGATGGGCCATGCTGGCCTGGGTCTGGGTCAGCAGCACCAGCAGGGCGGCCACCGTCACCAGCCCCAGCATCAGCCCCAGCGCCCGGCTCACCTGATCCGAGACCAGGGTCAGCCGCCCTATCAGATCCTCCACGTCGATGAGGCTCACCGTGGGGTGGCGACGGATGAGCTCCACCTCGGCGCTGCGCCCCTCAGGCGGCAGGCGATAGCTGCCAAGCCAGGTCTGGGAGAAGGGGGCCAGCACGTCCGGCGAGAAGATCATGTAGAAGTTCGGCCGCATGTTGTCCCACTTGATGGACCTCAGGCTGGTCACCCTGGCCTCGAAGCTGCGCCCCTCTATGGTGAAGCTGAGGGCGTCCCCCAGGGCGATGCCGAGCTGGCCCGCCAGCACCTCGTCGACAGAGACCTCCCCCTTGCCGCCGAGCCACTGGCCCGAGGTGACCTGGTTGTCGGGGGGCAGGGTCGCCGTGGTGGTGAAGTTGAGCTCGCGGTTCACCCCCTCCCGGGCCGCATCCTCACCCACCGCCTGACCGGCGATCCGGGTCAGACGCCCGCGCACCATGGGGTAGAAGTCCGAGGTGATGGCACCGGCCTGGTGCAGATCCGCCAGTATGCCGTCGCGCTCCCCGTCGGCCACATTGACCAGGAAGCGGTTGGGGGCATCCGCGGGCAGACGGGCGGAAAAATCATCCAGCAGATCGACCCGCGCCGCCCACAAGAGCCCGAACAGCATGAGCGCCAGGGCAAAGCCCGCCAGCTGGAACAGGCCGCTGCCGCGCTCGCGGGAGAGGTGACTGATGGCCAGACGCAGGGCATGAGGGCCCTTGAGCCGACCACCGAGTCGCAGCAGCCCGGAGGCCAGCAGCGCCAGCAGCACCATCAGCAGCCCCATGCCCCCGATGAGACCGAGCGCCAGCCTGACATCGGCGGTAAAACCCCAGACCAGGGCAAACAGACCGAGCAGGCCCACGGGCACCGTCAGCCAGGGGGGAATGCCCGCCTCCAGCTCCCGGCGCAGTACCCGTAGCGGCGGCACCTTGAGCAGGCGCAGGAAGGGGATGAAGGCCAGCAGCAGGGTGATGAAGAAGGCGACCGCCAGACCCAGGGCAAAGGGGCGCCAGGAGGGCGGCGGCAGATCAGCTGGCAGCAGATCCCCCAGCAGTTGCAGCGTCAGCCACTGCATGGCGCTCCCCGCCACCAGGCCGATCAGGGCACCTATCAGGGTCAGGGAGGCGAGGAGCGTCCCCATCAGTTGCCAGAGGGTACGCCGCGACGCCCCCAGCGTCTTGAGCAGCGCCACCATGTTGGTCTGGCGCTCGGCGAAGTGACGCACCGCTATGCCCATGGCCAGGGCCCCCAGCAGCACGCCGGCCAGGGACGCCAGGCGGAAGAAGCGCTCGGCATTGGCCAGGGACTTGCCGACCTGGGAGCCCTGATCGTCGGGCTTGATCAGCTTCTGCCCCGCCGTCAGCTTGGGCTTGAGCCAGCGCTCATAGCGGGCGACCCCCTCCCGGGATCCCTTGATGAGATAGCGCCACTGCTGGCGGCTGCCCGGCAAGAGGGCGCCGGTAGCCTCGATATCGGCGCTGTGGATCAGCGCCCTTGGCGCCATCTGGAAGGGGCTGAAGCCCTGATCCGGCTCCTGGCCCAGCTCCCCCGCCACCGTCAATCTGGTGTTGCCGACCTCCAGCTCGTCCCCGAGTTTGGCACCGAGCAACTGCATCACCCGGGCAGAGAGCCAGATCTCGCCGGGCGCAGGGGCGCGCTGGGGCATCAGCTCCAGCTTGCCATAGAAGGGGAAATCGCTCGGCACGGCGCGAATGGACGCCAGCTGCAGGCCGTCGCCGTGAAACAGCATGCTGTTGAAGCTGACCGTGGTCTGGACGAGGAGCCCCTCCTGCTTCGCCTGGGCGAGCCAGGCCTCGGGCGCCGGGGTGGCGGAGCGCAGCACCCGATCCGCCCCGATGAAGTCGCGGCCCGAGGCCTTGAGCCCCGCATCCAGCCGATCCGCCACCAGGGCCACGCTCAGCACGCAGGCCACGCTCAGCGCCAGCGCCAGCACGAACCAGCGCAGCTCCCCGCTGAATCCTTCCCGGCGCAGCAGCTTGAAACCCAGTCTCCATTGACTCATGACTTGCTCCCCATCCCAGGCGCCAGCACAAGCCAGAACCACAGCTCCCCGCTAAACCCTTCCCGGCGCAGCAGCTTGAAACCCAGTCTCCATTGACTCATGACTTGCTCCCCATGCCCGGCGCCAGCACAAGCCAGAACCACAGCTCCCCGCTGAACCCTTCCCGGCGCAGCAGCTTGAAACCCAGTCTCCATTGACTCATGACTTGCTCCCCATGCCCGGCGCCTGCACAAGCCAGAGCCACAGATCATTGCTGAACCCTTCCCGGCGCAGCAGCTTGGATTCCCGTTTCTTCCATTGATTCATGACAGCTCCCTGACACGGGGAGCCAAGGTGGCTTCGGATGCTGGCGCATCCGCCTCCAGCCGTCCCGCCGCCATCACCAGCTGCCGCTGACAGCGCTGGGCCAGCTCATGATCGTGGGTCACCACCACTAGTGTGGTGTTGTGCTCGCGGTTGAGACGAAACAGCAGTTCGATCACCGTCTCCCCGGTCTTGCTGTCGAGGTTGCCGGTGGGCTCGTCCGCCAGCAGCAGGCTGGGCCTGGTCATAAAGGCCCGGGCGATGGCGACCCGCTGCTGCTCCCCCCCGGACAGGCGCGGCGGCAGGTGGTGCAGCCGCTCGGCCAGCCCGACCTGGGTGAGCAGCTCGCGAGCCCTGGGCTCACAGTCGGTCTCGCCGCGCAGCTCGGCCGGCAGCATGACGTTCTCCAGGGCGCTCAGGGTGGGCAGCAGCAGGAAGGACTGGAACACGAACCCCACCTGCTCGGCGCGCAGTCTGGCCCGCCCCTCCTCGTCCAGCCGGGTCAGGGACTGGCCCAGGATCTCTATCTCGCCGCTGCTCGGCAGGTCGAGTCCGGCCAGCAGGCCGAGCAGGGTGGACTTGCCGGAACCGGAGGCGCCGACCAGAGCCAGCGTCTCGCCGGTATTGACTTGCAGATCGATCCCTTCAAGGATGGTGAGACTTTCCTGGCCGAGGCGAACGGTTTTGCCGAGCCCCCTGACGGTGATAATGGGCGTTGAACTCATGATGCGTTTCCTGTTTGCCTTAACCTGTAATGACAATAGATCCTGGGAGTTGAATGCATGACTCGTGTCTTGTTCGTCTTGAGTTGCCTGTGTTGCTGGATCTCATCGGTCCAGGCGCAAACCCTGCTGGTACTGGGGGACAGCCTGAGTGCCGGCTACCAGATGCAGGCCGAACAGAGCTGGCCTGCCCTGCTCAACGAAAAGTGGCAGCAGCAGGGTGGCGAGCACAGACTCATCAACGCCAGCATCAGCGGTGAAACCACCCAGGGGGGGCTGGCTCGCCTGCCCGCCCTGCTCGAGGAGCACAAGCCTGACTGGGTACTGATCGAGCTGGGTGGCAACGATGGCCTGCGCGGCTTCGCCCCCGCCATCACCCGGGCCAACCTCACCAAGATGGTGGAGCTGGCCAAGGCCAGCCAGGCGAAGACGGTGCTGACCCAGATCCAGCTGCCCCGCAACTATGGCGCCCGCTACCTGCAGCAGTTCGAGCAGATCTTCCCGGAGCTGGCGCAGGCCAATGACCTGCCGCTGATGCCCTTCTTTATCGATGATATTGTGCTGCGCCCTGAACTCATGATGAACGATGGGCTCCACCCCACGGCGGCGGCGCAGCCCCAGATCCGCGACCGGGTCGCCCGCTTTATCGAGCCCCTGCTGACCCAGTGACCCCAGGGGACGGCATTGACCCCCTGCCCACCAAAACAGAACACCCGCCAAGGCGGGTGTTCTGTTATCAGGCTGGCTTAAGGCGATAAGCCCTTGAGTCGGGTTCAAACCCCCAGGATCTGGCGCATCCGCTCCTGGGTAACTCCGACCAGCAGATCAGGCTGGAACTTGGAGATGAAGCGGTCGCATCCCACCTTCTTGACCATGGCCTCGTTGAAGTTGCCGCTCAGTGAGGTATTGAGGGTGATGAAGAGATCGGCCATGCGCGGATCGCTGCGCACCTCGTGGGTCAGGCGATAACCATCCATCTCCGGCATCTCGGCGTCCGTGATCATCAGCATGATCTCGTCGGTGACCTTCTTGCCCGCATCGCACCACCCCTTGAGCAGCTTGAGCGCCTGCAGCCCATCCTGGCACTCGATCACCTCGAGGCCGAGCTGGGCGAGGGTCTCGCGCACCTGATTGCGTGCCGTGCTGGAGTCATCGACGATGAGCACCCGGCGCCCCTGCATCTGGGGCAGGATCTCCTTGTCCAGCACTTCCGCCGAGATGCGGATGTCATAGGTGATTATCTCCGCCAGCACCTTCTCCACGTCGATGATTTCGACAATCTGGTCGACCCCGCCCTCCGGGATGCGGGTGATGGCGGTGAGGTAGTTGGCGCGCCCCGCCGAACGGGGGGGCGGCAGTATGTCCTTCCAGGTCATGTTGACGATGTGGGCCACCTGCCCCACCAGGAATCCCTGAATGGTGCGGTTGTATTCGGTGATGATGAGGTTGGATTCGTTGTCGACCGCCATGGGACGCATGCCGATGGCACCGCGCAGGTTGATGACGGGAATGGAGACGCCGCGGATGTTCGCCACCCCGCTGATGTTGTGATGGGAGCCCGGCATCTTGTTGAGATGGGGCAGCTTCACCACCTCCCGCACCTTGAAGACGTTGATCGCAAACAGCTGCTGGGATCCCAACCGGAACATCAGCAACTCCAGGCGATTCTCCCCCACCAGCTGGGTACGTTGATCCACTGAATCCAATATGCTCGCCATATAAAGCCCTTACGTCCGTTTTCCGAGTGCCGCCCCGCCAGAGGGGCGCCAGCATGCCAACCAGACCCGCATTCCCCCGGCAGGAGCAACGCAAGTCTCTATAGAAATAATGAAAAGGGTCGAGAAAAGATAGGATCTTGACCACGGGGCGTGATCCTCACCCCATAGCCCCATGCCAGCAGCCCTCATCTCCATCGGCCCGACAAAGAGAGTTATCGACCAGCAGGGGAGAATGCTGAACCCGGGATTGGCCTGATGGCCGAGAAAGGGCACGTCTGGTTTTGCGCCCATAAAAAAACCGGCCGCGAGGCGGCCGGTCAAAAAATACAGTAGGCAGTCAGGGAACGACTTAGAAGTGGTACTGCATGGCCACGCCAACGACGTCGTCGGTGTTCTGGCCAAACTTGTTGTACCCGTCAGTGCCGTCGCTGTTCAGCAGGTTGGCCTTGTAATCAACGTAGACATCGAAGTTGTCGTTGATGTTGTACCAGGCACCGATGGACACGTACTCGGTCAGGGTGTCATCCAGGTTCTGGTCGGAATCTTTCACGTCCAGGCGGTTATATGCCAGGGACGGCTTCCATTGACCCCAAGTGTACTGAACCACGGCTTCGTAACCGTTGCTCTCGGAGGCATAACCGTCGTTGCCAGCCTGGTTCACATAGACGTGATTTTCGCCGTAGGCGTAGGTCGCGGCAGCGTACAGGTTGTTGGCGTTGTACTTGATACCGACTGCGGTCAGCTTGGCGTCTTCGCTGCCACCGAAGTTGGCGTTGGCAGCCTGATCGGCAGTCTTGCCAGCCTGGTTATAGGCCAGACCCAGGCTGATGCCCATGTCGAAGTTGTAGTTGGCAGACAGGGCGTAACCCTCTTCGGAGCCCCTGGTCCAGCTGGACGCGCTCTCGTTCTGCGCTTCGTTCTCGCCGGTGAACTGGGCACCCAGCACCAGGCCGTCGAAGGTGTAGAGGTACTGAGCCAGTCCGTTGGTACGACCGGTACCGAAGACTTCGGTACCCTTGCCCAGGCCATCTCCGCCCCACTCCGGCAGAACGTCGGTGTAATCGTTGACGGCCTTGGCAATCAGACCGTCCTGACGACCGTAGCTGAAGGCGCCGAAACGATCGTTCTTGATGCCAACGTAGGCATAACGCAGCTCGTTGTCGGAGCTGTTGGTCGGTACGTTGTACTCGACGAAGCCGTTGGCGACGGTCTCTTCGTTGATGCGGGTCTCACCACCGATGCGCAGACGCAGGTAGCTCTGATCGCCACTCTCGTCGTCGTTGTCGCTACCGTAGTACATGCCTTGAACACGGCCACCGATGTCAAGCTTGGTACCATCCTGGTTGTAAACGGTAGAAGCTTGTGCACCACCGGCCAGCAGCAGGCTGGAGATGGCCATCGTCAATGCTGTCTTTTTCATTGTTCGTTCCTCTGAGGTGTAAACCAGACCTGTGCTCGGTCGTTGTCATTTTGAATCGGGTTCATTTCCGATGACCTAGGGTAGATCTGCGAACCTTGATGGGAACTGAAGCTGGGGTCGATTAATTAGAAATACTCTATTTATCCCGTTTGTCGCGACACTAAGTGTCACAAACATAGGTTAATGCGGAATTTTAAACCACATAAATGAAAATATCAGAACAACAAAAATGCCATACATCTAAATGGCAGACGTTTGTATCGAGGAAGAGTCAATGAAAACCTGGCGAAGCGGGATCCAGTCGCTCCCAGGAACGCCTCAGACAGGTTGCCAGTCCCGCATGACGCGCAGCAGGTCTTTCCAGCTGACGATGCCGACCAGGGCGCCGTTTTCCAGTACCGGCAGGCAGGAGACATGCTGCTCCAGCATGATGGCCGCGGCTTCCGGCAAGGACGAGTCGGGAGAGATGGTGATAGGCTGGCGACTCATGATCTGATGGGCCCGCCGGTTGAGGGTCTCGGTGTCGCGGTTCATCTCGGCATCCGTGTCGAGATAGGGGCTGAGGGCGCGCAGCAGATCCCGGTCCGAGATGACTCCCACCAGCATGTCATCTTCCAGCACCAGCAGGTGGCGAAAGTGGGCCTGCTCGAAGATCGCCTTGATGACACCCAGCCTGTCATCCATGGAAACGGTCGCAACCCGGGTCGTCATGATCTCTTTAATCAACATGGAAGCCTCCTGCCCCCTGACAGATGTCTCTGTTATGGCACGTTTTTCTTGCCGCAGCCAGCCATGCCCGCCTGCCTCAAGTGCAAATCCGAGTCATTTCACGTAAGATCCGCGCCAGTTTCTCCCCTTCATTGAGCCAAGCAGATCCATCCATGATAGTTGCCAGTCAAATCGAACTGATCCGCGGCGGCCGCACGCTGCTGGACAACGCGTCCGCCACCATACACCCCGGCCACAAGGTGGGCCTGGTGGGCAAGAACGGCTGTGGCAAGTCCACCTTCTTTGCGCTGGTGCGGGGCGAGCTGGCCATCGACAACGGCAGCTTCAGCCTGCCCGCCGGCTGGCAGATTGCCGGCGTGGCCCAGGAGACCCCGGCGCTGGACTGCTCCGCGCTGGAATACGTGGTCGATGGCGACAAGGAGTTCCGCGCCCTGGAAGCCCAGCTGGCCCAGGCCGAGGCGGATGACAATGGCCTCCTGGTCGCCGAGCTGCACGGCCGGCTCGACACCATAGGCGCCTACAGCATCCGCGCCCGCGCCGCCGAGCTGCTGCACGGGCTGGGCTTTGGTGGCGATCAGCTCGACTCGCCGGTAAGGAGCTTCTCCGGTGGCTGGCGCATGCGCCTGAACCTGGCCCAGGCCCTGCTGTGCCGCTCCGATCTGCTGCTGCTCGATGAACCGACCAACCACCTGGATCTCGACGCCGTCATCTGGCTGGAGAAGTGGCTCAAGGGCTATCAGGGCACGCTGGTGCTGATTTCGCACGACCGCGACTTCCTCGATTCGGTCATCAACCGCATCATCCACATCGAGAACGGCAAGCTCAACGAATACACCGGCGGCTACTCCGACTTCGAGCTGCAGCGCGCCGAGCAGCTGGCCCAGCAGCAATCCATGTACGAGAAGCAGCAGCGGGAGATGTCCCACATGCAGGCCTATGTGGACCGCTTCCGCTACAAGGCCTCCAAGGCGCGTCAGGCCCAGAGCCGGTTGAAAGCCATGGAGCGGATGGAGAAGATCCTGCCCGCCCACGCCGACTCCGAGTTCAGCTTCGAGTTTCGCGAGCCCTCGGCTCTGCCGACCCCCCTCATCGCCATGGAGAACCTCTCTGCCGGTTACGGTGACAAGGTGATCCTGGAGAAGATAAAGATGAACCTGGTACCGGGCTCGCGCATCGGCCTGCTGGGGCGCAACGGCGCCGGCAAGTCCACCTTCATCAAGATGCTGTCGGGCTCCAATGCGCCACTCTCGGGCAAGCTGGAGGTAAGCGCCGGGGTCAGCATCGGCTACTTCGCCCAGCATCAGCTCGAAACCCTGCGCCTGGACGATACCCCTCTCGATCACCTGGCCCGCCTCGCGCCGGACAAGTCCGAGCAGGAGCTGCGCAACTACCTCGGCAGCTTCGGTTTTCACGGCGACAAGGCGCTGGACAAGGTGGCCCCCTTCTCCGGCGGCGAGAAGGCGCGGCTGGTGCTGGCCCTCATCACCTGGCAAAAGCCGAACCTCCTGCTGCTGGATGAACCGACCAACCACCTGGATCTGGAGATGCGCCACGCCCTGACCATGGCGCTGCAAGGCTTCGAGGGCGCCATGGTGGTGGTCTCTCACGACCGTCACCTGCTGCGCACCACCACGGATGACTTCTATCTGGTCCACGGTGGCCGGGTCGAACCGTTCGACGGCGATCTCGACGACTACCACAAGTGGCTCGGCGAGCAGGAGAAAGAGGCCAACGCCAAGCCGGTGGACGGCCCCGTCTCCGCCAACTCGGCGGTGGCACGCAAGGATCAGAAGCGGCTCGAGGCCCAGTTCCGCCAGCAGACCCGGCCCCTGCGCCAGAAGCTGGAGAAACTCGAGGCCAGCATGGAGAAGCTGCAGGGCAAGCTTGGCGACATCGAGAGCCAGCTGGCCGATCCCGCCATCTACGAAGAGAGCGCCAAGGGCAAGCTCTCCGAGCTGCTCAAGTCCCAGGGCCCCCTCAAGGAGCAGCTGGAAGAGGTGGAGCTGGAGTGGATGAGCCTCTCTGAGGAGCTGGAAACCATGGAGCAGGCCTTCTTTGCGTGACGAACAGCTGATGGCAAGCGAGCGGGTCGCCGTGCACGAGCTGCCGACGCCGCTCGGCTTCTGGCACTGGAGCGGCAAGGTCTATGGTGAGCGCAGCCAGGACTGGCTCGAGGTGCAGAGCCAGGGGGGCAACGTCAACCTGGCGCTCCTGCTGCATCATCTGGACTTGCTCGGCATCCCGGTCGACCTCACCGATCTGCAACCGGCCCTGGTCCAGACCGAGGCCGTGCTGCTCCCCTGGCGCACCCTGCGCCAGCAAGCCAAGTCACGGCTGGCCGAGGAGGAGTATCAGGCCATGCTGGCCCACGAGCTGGAGCTGGAGCGGCTGCAACAGGGGGTCCTGCTGCAGACCCTGCGCGGCCTCTCCCTGTTTCGTGGCAAGAGCCACAACCTGTTGAACTATCTATCGTTACTGGGTGCCCAGCAGGGCCCCCTCAGAGACCTAATATGCTGAGCTACCGCCACGCCTTTCACGCCGGCAACCATGCCGACGTGCTGAAACACGCCGTCCAGGCCCTGATCATCGAGTCCCTCAAGAAGAAGGAGAAGCCCTTCATCGTGCTGGACACCCATGCCGGCGGCGGTCTCTACGACCTGCGCGGCGACTGGTCCCAGAAGAAGGCGGAGTACGCCGACGGCATCGGCCGGCTGTGGGACGAGCGAGCCCAATGGTCTGCCATGGCCCCCTATCTTGGCGTCATCGAGGAGATGAATCAGAGCGGCGAGCTGCACTACTACCCGGGCTCGCCGGAGCTCTCCCGCCGCCTTATCCGCGAGCAGGACAAGCTGGCGCTGATGGAGCTGCACAACAACGAGGTGGAGGATCTTCGCGCCAACATGGGCTACGACCCCCGCGTCGCCGTCCACCATCGCGACGGTTTTGAGGGGCTGGTGGCCCTGCTGCCGCCCACCCCGCGCCGGGGCCTGGTGCTTATCGACCCCCCCTATGAGCTGAAAGAAGATTACTTCGCCGTGGTCGATACCCTTAAAAAAGCGCAGAAGCGCTGGGCCACCGGCATCTACGCCCTCTGGTATCCCATCCTCGGCCAGGAGGCGGACAAGTCCCGCGATATGCTCAAGGCGATCAAGCGGGAAAACTTCGGCAACGTCCTGGTGGTTGAGCTCGAAGTCGCCGGCCAGACCGCCGATTGGGGCATGAACGGCTCCGGCATGCTGATCGTCAGTCCCCCCTGGATGCTGGACGAGCAGATCGAAGCCTTCCTCAAACCCCTGTGCGCCAGGCTGGCCCAGGGCGCCGGTGCCCAGTACAGGGTGGAGTGGCTCAACAAGGCAGCCGACTGAACCCCTTACCGACCGCAAACATGACAAAGCCCCGAAAGGGGCTTTTCTCTCTCTGCCGTTGCCGGGATGACGCCGCTCGCCTCAGGCCCTCACGGGCATATCCCGCCAGAGCGCCAGAATGAGCAACGCCAGCAGGGCGAAGGGCGGCACCAGGCAGAGCAGTACGCACAGAACGGTGACAAGCACGGGGTGGCGGCTCTTGCGCCGGGCCAATCGCCAGGCCACGACGCCGACAAGGATCATCAGCAGCAGGATGAACAGCACATAGATGTTGGCATTGAGGGTCATGAAAGCTCCTTTTTCATGGCAAAAGGCACACTCTAGCGCCGCCATGGCCCCAGGCAACTCCCAATCTGGTGGCTTCTCCCCGGTCGATAGGCTTTTTCTATTTAGCCAATAGATGAGAATGGTTTTCATTTGATGTGATTCTGGGTGATACTGCCTTCATCGCCAGAGGAGACACCATCATGAAAAAGACCATCAGCTTCGCCGTCCTGCACTTCAGTGTCGCCTTCACCGTGGCTTATCTGCTGACCGGCGAACTGCTCACCGCCAGCCTGATCGCCCTGATCGAGCCCGCCGTCAACACGGTCGCCTTCTACTTCCACGACCTTGGCTGGCACAAGCTCAAGCCCAATCACAGCCTGCAGGCCAAGACCAGCAGCTTCGCCCTGGTGCACTTCTCGGTGGCCTTCGGCGTCGCCTACCTGCTGAGCGGCGAGCTGCTCACCGGCGGCGTGATGGCACTGATCGAGCCCGCCATCAACACAGTCGTCTTCTTCTTCCACGAGCGGCTGTGGCGCAGCCGCCAGCCACTGGTACTGGCATAAGGGAGGGCGGACAGCCCTTCCCCTTCACGAGCTGCCATAACAGCCGCCAACCCCTGGGCCCCATGAGCCCAATGAGGGGGCATAGCCCCCTCCCACAGACCCGGATCGCCGACGCATCCCTTGCCATACCGACTCATTCTTTGATCCCGCCCGAAAATCCATCACCCTGCCCTTCCCCTCGGCGCCACCCCCGCTAACATACCCGAATGGCAATATATGCCTCGTTGGAGTCACCCATGAGCCACGCCAACCCTCAAGCGCAGCCAAATAGCAGCACACTGGAAGCTGACATTCAGGGGCGGTAGCTTGCCCAAAAACGGTAGCCAGCAAACAGAGCTGTTTCTTGTCCAAAAATTTCTGAGTGGAGGCTGTGCATGGAAACGCAAACACTGCATCGGGGCCGACTGATCGACCATCTCCAGCTGGTGGTAAAAGACTTGGCTGCCAGCCAGCGCTTTTACACCGCCACCCTAGCCGCCCTCGATATTCCCATAGGCGGCGCGGGTGACGGCTACTTCTGGGCAGACGAGCTCTTTGTCACTGCCATCGACAGCCCGGCTGCGCTCGGTGCACTGACTGGCCGCCACCATCTCGCCTTCCAAGCGCAAGACAGGGAAATGGTGGAACGTTTCTATCAGGCGGCGCTGGCCCACGGCGGTCAGGACAACGGCGCCCCCGGCGAGCGCAATTATCACCCCGGCTATTACGCCGCCTTTGTGCTCGATCCGGACGGCAATAATATCGAAGCGGTATATCACGGCGAGGCAACACGCAGTGCTGAGTCGGTGGAAATTCGGTTTTAGCAAATAACAGAACACCGGTGATATGGACTTCGCCATGGTGCAACGAGGTGGCTACGCCTTGCCCAACATAGTGATGCCCTGATTTTCTTATTACTGTACTTTTACAGTGATAAAGGAAAATCCTAGAAAGGAAGTCATTCGAATATGAACAGATACAGAGCCAAAATGGTAATATGATGCTTTTAAATAAATACTCCATCACGGTAAAAGCGTCGATACGGAATCATACATGGAATTTAATTATAAAATTAGTCCTACTTTCATTCTAGTCACTATTAAGTACATAAGCCAATAGGTAGTGAAATATGAGCTATAAAGGTCCAGAAAACCCTAAAGAGAAATTAACTGAAATTTTAGACCCAAAACTTTTAGTTGATTTAAGTGCAGACATTTTGTTTTCCTTAGGCTGTACTAATACAAAAAAAATGGATGGTCCCGGTGATGGTGGCAGAGATCTATATGCGGAAAACCAATCAGGCGAAAAGTTACTAGTGCAATGTAAGTATCATAATAACTCTGAGTTAGTCTGTAGTAGCAGAGAGTTATCCGAACTCCCAATGGCTTTAATTAAATTCAACTATAAAAATGGTATTTTTATTACAAATGCTAAAATTTCACCACAAGCCAAAAGAGAATATCTAGACAACTATCCAACTTTTAATCTAAATTTTATAGATGGCGATATGTTATGTTCTATTGTTTTAGATAATCCTTTGTTAAGATCAATTTGGTTTGATGGCGAGTCATTTATAAGGAAATTATTAACCATTAACTTCCCAATCTTGATAAGAGAGCATGAAAATGATCTTCCATACATTATTAATGATCATGCAGAAGAGCAAGATATCACAATTCTTCTAACCGATTTTAGAAATTCGTTAAACCATTTAAAGTTTTCCATCAACAAAATATTACTAGATACAAGGATATTTGAGCCATATAAAGCGCCAGTACCACTAACATGTGAAGAGGGTGCCAACTCATTATTCTCTTTTTCAGCGATAACAGTTGAAGGATTAAACACATTAATAGAAATCAATGATTTAATACAGAACTTAGCAAACATTCTATCAACATGGACACAACTAAGTTTAAGTTCATTTACTATTCGATTTGGCACACCTCATATAGTCAATAGGCCTAATACTCAGGACGGTTCAAGGTTAGAGCTTGATGTTAAACCAATTAGCTTCGTAAAAACAAAATCATTTTTTGGCACCGAATATGAGTTTATTGATACTGATAGTTCCAAGAATTGGACCAGTGTTAACGATGCTAGAGTTTCAGAAGCTGAATACATTAGATTATTTAATAAAGAATTAAATGTTTGCCTCGACCATATACTAATAAGTCGTATTGGATGGAGTGAGCAGCTTACAAAACTGGCCATTATTGAACAGAGAAAATTGCAATGGCAACAATCCATTTTTTGCGTAATCAAAAAATTTGATGTTTGGCCATATAAAAACATACCAACTCCAGATGAAAAGTCAGAATGGTATGTTGATAATGAAATGATATGTGGTTGGCTACATCATGCGCTACTTGGCTATCTATCTATTCCAAGACAAAGAAATTCTGAATCATTAGACCATATATTAAAAATGCCAAGCGAAGAAGAATGGTTAGAAAAGAGATCTTCAATCTCTCATGAATTATCAAAAATAAATGACGTCAAAATAATACCTCCGAGTACAGCAAGGCATATGATTGCTATAAAAGGTTCTGATCCTTTTGAATTACCAGAAAAAGTGAAATATATTTGCGGTGAAATTATTTCTTATCCTGAAAACATACCCAGCCCTATATTGCCATACTCTCGTCTTTTTTTGATCGAGTTTATAATAAATACAGATAATGTTTCTGACGCCGAAATGGAAAACATAAAATGCATAATATCAGGCATGGATAAAGTTGATGAGCTCAAGATAGAAGTAGAAAAAAGCAAACAACTATTTCATTTTAATATAATACCAAACATTGATGGGATTGAGCATAAAACAACAAAAAACATCCTTGATGAAATTCATTTAATATCAAAAAAAATCATGTCCACTCTAGAGGTAAATATTCACAATAAATTCCAAGTCATCACAGATAAATATTGGCTTGATAATTACAAAATTTCCTTTGGTGTAAATTGGCGTGAGTCATCAAAACAATATGTTGGGCAATTGAATATTACAGAGCCAGTAACAATTGATGAATTAAAAAAGATGATGAGTCCATAATGTACTTAGCAAAAAATTAATTTTTGACATTTTGTCAACCACTCCATAGGAGATTGTTATAAGCAGTGTGAATAGGGGTTTCCTTTGGCAAAGCAAGTAGGTTTGATTAGCGCAGCGTATTCTGACCATCATCTATAACCCAGCCGCTATATAAGCAAGGATCGGGAAATCTCCTTGGGGAGCCCTTTTTGGCCACCTAGTGGCCCTGTCTGGCTCGCCGGAGTCACTATAAGCTGGATTTATGAGTTTTCCGTTGATGACCCCATATTTGCTTATATTGGCGATCACCAGTCCACCAGCACCTGCTGCGGCCCCATCACGGGTCAGCTCGGCCATATCCCGCCCCTGCGGCACACCTCACTGCGCCGCAGACAGGCAGGGTATTATTTCCCCCTGAAAGCCGCCGAGCCGAGTTTAGCGGGTCAGGAGCGCCGTCATGGACGACGGCGCAGCCGCAGGCGGCACAGGGATGTGCCGTGTGCGGCGATCCGTCCGACCCGATGAAGGAGGAGAGGGAATCCGCGAAGCGGACGGCTTGCCGGGGGAGAAGACCTTTGGTGACTTTGGGTCTTTCCAAAGTCACTCGCCCAGGCCCGAAGGGCGGGCGAAACCCCGTCGAGGGCAAAGCCCTCGCATTCGATGGGGAAAGCCGCATACGGATCGCTGCTGCGCAAATCGCCGCGCCGACTGCCTCTTCCCCGTGGGGATTCATTCCCCCCTGCCACTGGCCTATAGTGAGCCCCTTTCACACCACCTTTGCGAGCAGCAATATGTATATCGGCGAATTTGCCCGGCTGGCGGGCACCACTCCCAAGGCAGTCCGTCTCTACGAGCAGCTCGGGCTGCTGCCAGAACCCAGGCGGCGCGGCAAGTATCGCGTCTACCGGGCCGAGGATCTGGAGTGGGTCGACTTTATCCGCGAGGCCCAGCGACTCGGCTGCAAGCTGGGGGAGCTGGTTCCCTTGCTGGCAGGCCTCACCAGTCTCGCCGAGTTTCCCTGGCAGAAGGTTGAGCAGCTTATCGCGGGCAAGCTGGCGCAGATCGAGGCCGAGGTGGCCAGGCTGCAACGCCAGCACCAGGCCTTGAGCCAGTGCGCCGAGTTGCTCGCGCAGCACCCCTGCCGCTATGGCGCTCCCATCCCGCGCGACTCCGAATCGCAGCTTCATCAGAGGGATGCAGGGCGGGCGCACAAGGTGGCTTGACTCTGTCCCATGGGACAAGGGGTGTAATGGGGGCTCACTTCATCAGGAGCCACGCCATGACACCCAAGCTGCTTATCATCAACGGCAACCCCAAACCCGACAGCCTCTGCCATGCCCTGGCCAGGGAGTACGCCCGCAGCGCCGAGGAGGGCGGCACAGAGGTCACTCTGCATCACGTGGGGGAGCTCGCCTTCGAGCCGGATCTGCACCATGGCTATGACGAGGCGCAGCCCCTCGAGCCCGATCTGCAGGCATTGCAGCAGAGCCTGAAGCAGGCTCACCATCTGGTGATCGTCGCCCCCCTCTGGTGGGGCCACCTGCCGGCCCGGCTCAAGGGGTTGCTGGACAGGGTGCTGCTCTCGGGGTTTGCCTTTCGATATCAGAAAGGCAAGGCGCTTCCCGAGCGCCTGCTCGCCGGCAAGACGGCGCGCCTGCTGCTCACCATGGACAGCCCTGTCTGGTACTACCGCTGGTGGCTGGGCTCCCCCGTCGAGCGCACCCTCGCCAAGCCGGTGCTGGGGCTGTGCGGCATAAGGCTGACCCATCGCCAGCATCTGGGGCCAGTCCATACCGCCAGCGAGCGGGAGCGACAGCGCTGGCTGGGCCGTACCGCCGCCGCCGCCCGCAGTGATGCGCAGCGGCTGGCGCGGCGGCGACCCTGAGCCAGGGCGGCGACGACCTGATGACCATTGTTGTCGGCAGCGCTGCCCAAAGAGGCGGGCAAGGGAGTCTGGGGTGAAAAAGTCCTCGGCGGTCCGGCGCCCTTGTGCTGTAGTAAGTGGGAATCCCCTCTTGCTGGAGCCTTTTCGATGACCAAGATGTTGCTGGGCACCCTCGCCTTGATGCCGCTGCTGGCCAGTGCCGCCACCCCTTCCTTTGATTGTGCCAAGGCCCACGGCGCGGCCGAGCAGCTTGTCTGCCAGGACGCCGGGCTGGCGGCGCTGGATAACGAACTCGCCGCCCTCTACCCCAAGGCGCTGAGCCAGCTGTCGGCCGAGCAGCAGAAGACGGAGAAGGCGATGCAGCGCGGCTGGATCAAGGGGCGCAACGAGTGCTGGAAAGAGAGCGACTCGCGCCAATGCGTGGAGGAGAGCTACCAGCTGCGCATCACAGAGCTGCAGATAAAGGGGGGCCAGCTGAGAGTGCCAAGCCCGGTCGACTACCAGTGCGACGGCGGGATCCGGCTCTCGACCTACTTCTACAACGAGGCCAAGCGGCCCGCCGCCGTGATCAACCTGAGCGAGGGGGCGCAGCAGTCGCAGGTGCTCGCCTTTGAAGCCCCCAGCGCCAGCGGCGCCCGTTACGAGGGGCAGAATCTCACGCTGCTGACCAAGGGGAACGAAGCCAGGCTGGAGCGTTATGACCAAGCCGCCCGGCAGTGCCGCGTCAGCGGCCAATAAGCCCACCCCTCCCATGAAAAAGCCCCGCAGTTGCGGGGCTTTTTGTTAGCGGTCACAGGGGTTATTTCACCGCTATAGCCTCGGCCATCGGGGTCTGGAACTCCTGCTCTGCCTCGGCGAAGCGATCCAGCATCGCCTTGGAGGGCGCCTTGTCCAGCAGGCTGAACACCACTATCGCCAGGGTGGCGAAGACGAAGCCCGGAATGATCTCGTACAGACCCAGCCAGCCGAACTGCTTCCAGACGATGACGGTCAGGGCACCGGCCAGCATGCCGGCCAGGGCGCCGTTGCGGGTCATGCGGGACCAGAGCACGGAGAGCAGCACCACGGGACCGAAGGCGGCACCGAAGCCGGCCCAGGCGTAGCTCACCAGCCCCAGCACCCGGTTCTCCGGGTTCACGGCCACGGCGATGGCGATGAGGGAGATCACCAGCACCATGGCGCGGCCGACCCACACCAGCTCTTTCTGGGAGGCGTTCTTGCGCAGGAAGGGCTTGTAGAGATCCTCGGTGATGGCGCTGGAGCAGACCAGCAGCTGACAGCTCAGGGTACTCATCACCGCCGCCAGGATGGCGGAGAGCAGCACGCCGGCAATCCAGGGGTTGAACAGTATCTTGGAGAGCTCGATGAAGACGCGCTCCGGGTTGCCGGTGACGCCGGCGGCCTGCTCGGTGAAGGTAGAGAAGTAGGAGAGGCCGAAGAAGCCGATGGCCACGGCGCCGCCGAGGCAGAACACCATCCAGGTCATGCTGATGCGACGGGCGCTGGCCATGGAGTGGTGGGAGTCCGCCGCCATGAAGCGCGCCAGTATGTGGGGCTGGCCGAAGTACCCCAGGCCCCAGGCCATCAGGGAGATGATGGCGATGAAGTCCAGGTTCTTGAACATGTCGAGGTTGCTGGCGTTCTGCGCCGCCACCTGCACCATGGCGGTGTCGATGCCGCCCACCGCGATGATGACGAACACCGGGGTCAGGATCAGGGCGAAGATCATCAGGGTGGCCTGCACCGTGTCTGTCCAGCTCACCGCGAGGAAGCCGCCGAAGAAGGTGTAGGTGATGGTAGCCGCGGCACCGACCCAGAGGGCGGTGTCATAGCTCATGCCGAAGGTGCTCTCGAACAGGCGGGCACCGGCCACCACGCCGGAGGCGCAGTAGATGGTGAAGAACAGCAGGATCACCAGGGCGGAGAGGATGCGCAGCACCCGGCTCTTGTCCTCGAAACGGTAGGTGAAGTAGTCCGGAAGGGTCAGGGCGTTGCGGTTCTTCTCGGTGTGAACCCGCAGCCGACCGGCCACCCAGCGCCAGTTGAAGTAGGCACCTATGGTGAGGCCGATGGCGATCCAGCTCTCGGAGATGCCGCCGATGAAGACGGCGCCCGGCAAGCCCATCAGGAGCCAGCCGCTCATGTCGGAGGCCCCGGCGGAGAGGGCTGTCACCCAGCTCCCCATACGGCGGCCGCCGAGAATGTAGTCGTCAAAGTTCTGGGTGGCGCGATAGGCGATGAAGCCGATCAGGACCATACCCAGGATGTACACCAGAAAGGTGATGAGCATTGGGGTGCTAGCTGTCATTCAAAACTCCGTTATGTGACTCTTGTACCCGTTCTCGCGACGGGCTCTTCCTTAAAAAACCGGCCTAGATTAATCAGCAGATCGCCTGATCACAACCACTTTTAACAAATAAAAAACACAGAGAAAACGTTTCACACCTAATCAAGTAACCAATCAAGAGCGGTTAGGCCGGATTTTATCCCGACACTGCAAAGACTTACCCTCCTTTACGCATCATAAAAAAGCCCCGACCTTGGCCGGGGCTCGACATCGAGGACAACCGGATCAGCGGTTGATGGCGATGGGCATGCCGCTGCGCTGCTCCAGGGCCTGCTTGACCAGCTGGGAGTCGCTGTCCGCGTGGGCGATGAAACGGGTCACCGCGGTGGACATGGGCAAGGGTGCCGGCAGGCTGGAGTTGAACTCCTCCTGGCTGCGGGAGAGCGGCTGGTGCACTTCCAGATAGCGACGACCATCCGGCTCGACCGAGGCCTTGATCGGCTGGTTCACGAACTGGACACGGGTGCCGACCGGTACCTGCTTGAACAGATACTCGATGTCATCGTTGCGCAGCCGCACGCAGCCGTGGCTCACCCGCAGGCCGATGCCGAACTGGGCATTGGTGCCGTGGATGGCGTACATCTTGCCGATGTAGAGCGCAAACAGCCCCATGGGGTTGTCCGGGCCGGCCGGCCAGACCGCAGGCAGGGTCTCGCCACGGGCGGCGTACTCGGCGTGCATCTTGGCGGTCGGGGTCCAGGTCGGGCCCGCCTTCTTGCGCTGCACGCTGGTCACCCAGTCTTCCGGGGTGTCGGTGCCGAGCTGGCCGATGCCGATGGGCAGCACTTCCACCACCTTCTTGCCTTTGGGGTAGTAGTAGAGGCGCATCTCGGCGACGTTCAGCACTATGCCCTCGCGGGGGGCATCCGGCAGGATCAGCTGGTGCGGCACGACCAGCTTCTCGCCCGCCTGCAGCAGCAGGGGATCCGCCTTGGGGTTGGCTTCCAGCATGTTGGTCAATCCCAGCTGGAACTTGGCCGCGGCCGCTTCCAGGGGCTGGCCCGCCTCTTCGGCTGGCACCACGTATTCCAGGTTCTCGCCCACCAGGCGGCTGTTGGCCGCAGGCAGGGCATATTCGACGGCAAGCACGGGCGTGGCGGTCAGGAGCAGGCTGCAGCACAGTGCAGCCGCCGTGTTGTGGAGGAGCTTCATAACTTTCCTGTGATATTGGGGTGATTCAGCACTCTGGCCGGGGCGTGCGCGCCCGGGGCGAAGAGAAGGCCGCCATTTTTCTCCTCTGCACCGCAAATTTCAACCGACACGTGGTGACGGGTCGATGATTAATATGGCGTTTTCCCCTGCCCTCATCCTGCAACAAGAATCAAATCACCCGTTCTTCCAGGCGTGCATGTCATAACCGGTCGGAGATTGATGCAACCGCAGATGAAACTGCCCGATAATGGCGAATATATGGTCGAATATATCGGCCTGGATCCCTTCGTAATCGGCCCAGGCGGTGGTCGCCGTGAAGCAGTAGATCTCCAGCGGCAGGCCGTCGGAAGTCGGTGCCAGCTGGCGCACCATCAGGGTCATGTCCTTGCGAATCCCGGAATGGGCACGCAGGTAGGCATCCAGATAGGCGCGCAGGGTGCCGAGGTTGGTGAGGTGACGGCCATTGATGGGGCAGCTGATGGCGTCGCTCAGCTGCTGGTTGTAGCTGCTCAGCTCCTGCTCCTTGCGGCTGAGATAGGGGGCCAGCAACCTGGCCTGCTTGAGCTGCAACTGCTCCTCGGCGGTGAGGAAGCGCACGCTGGTCATGTCGATGTTGACGCTGCGCTTGATGCGCCGGCCACCGGATTCCGTCATCCCCTGCCAGTTCTTGAAGGAGTCGGAGATGAGGGCATAGGTGGGAATGGTGGTGATGGTCTTGTCCCAGTTCGACACCTTGACCGTGGTGAGGCCGATGTCGGTCACCTCCCCATCGGCGCCGTACTTGTCCATCTGCAGCCAGTCACCGACGCTCAGCATGCGGTTGGCGGAGAGCTGGATCCCGGCCACCAGACCGAGGATGGGGTCCTTGAACACCAGCATCAGCACCGCTGTCATGGCCCCCAGGCCGCTGAACAGGAAGAGCGGCGACTTGCCGAGCAGCAGGGCTATCATCAGGATGCCGACCAGGATGCTGGCCACCAGTTTCACCCCCTGGAAGATGCCGCGCAGGGGCAGATCCCGCCCGAGCCGGGTATGGCGACTCACCGACAGCAGGCAGTCGAGCAGGGCAAACAGGGCGAGCAGCAGGAACAGCAGGATCCAGAGCTGGGCCAGCATCTCGATAAGCTGCAGGCTGTCGGACTCCCTGGGCAGCCAGATCTCCGCCTGACCGAGCAGCACGGCCCCCTGCAGCACCAGGGCGAGCCGGTAGAAGAGCCGCTGCTGCAACTGGGGCGGCAGCCACACCTGCTTGGTCTTGCCGAGCAGCCCCACCAGGCGCACCAGCAGGATGCGGTGCAGCACCAGGTGCAGTGCCAACCCGGTCAGCACGATGAAGCCCAGGGCGATCACCAGCGCCATCATGGCGGTGACCTCCACCCCGAGACCGGACAACCAGTTGAAAAATATCTCCTTCATCTCTACCTCTGCGACGTGAAACTGCGGTCAGGGTACGTATCTGGCCCCCCATGTCAAATGACAGCTTTCTCAACGAGCCCCCGAAACGACAACGCCCGGCAGAGGCCGGGCGTTGATTCGCTGCGAGGTGGCCTTAACCGACCAGGCTCAGGGCATCGCGGGCGATGACCAGCTCCTCGTTGGTGGGCATCACCAGGGCCAGGCGGCTGCCTTCGGCGGTGATGGGGCCTTCACCCCCCAGCACGGCGGCGTTGTTGGCCTCCTTGTTGACCTTGAAGCCGAACAGGGCCAGCCGCGCCAGCACCATCTCGCGCACCATGGCGGCGTTCTCGCCGATGCCGCCGGTGAACACCAGGGCGTCCAGACGACCGTCCATGGCGGCGGCATAGGCCCCCACATACTTGGCAACTCTGTAGGTGAAGACATCCAGCGCCCGCTTGGCGCCGGCGTCGGTGGCGTAGTTGCTGGTGACGTAGCGGCAGTCGCTGCTCGCCTCGGTCATGCCCAGCAGGCCGGACTCGCGGGTCAGCACCTGGTTGATCTCGTCCACGCTGTAGCCGAGCTGGTCGTGCATGAAGAAGACCACGGCGGGATCGATGTCGCCAGAGCGGGTGCCCATCGCCAGCCCTTCCAGCGGGGTCAGCCCCATGGAGGTATCGACGGACTCGCCGTTTCGGATGGCGCAGACGGAGGCACCGTTGCCCAGATGGCAGTTGATGATGTTGAGCTCGGACAGCGGCTTGCCCAGCGCCTTGGCGGTCTCTTCGGCGATGAAGCGGTGGGAGGTGCCGTGGGCGCCGTAACGACGGATGCCGTTCTCCTGATAGAGCTTGTAGGGCAGCGCGTAGAGGTAGGCTTCCTGCGGCAAGGTCTGATGGAAGGCGGTGTCGAACACGGCCACGTTCTTCTCGGCCAGGGCCGGGAAGACCTTGAGGGCGGCGCGGATGCCGATGAGGTGCGCCGGGTTGTGCAGGGGGGCGAACGGGATGGCGGCCTCGATGCCGGCGATGACGCCATCATCGATACGAACGGAGCGGGAGAACTGCTCGCCACCGTGCACGATGCGATGGCCGATGGCGACCAGCTGCTCGGCGAGTGTCGGATCCTGGGGCAGGATGTGACCCACTATGTGGTCAAGGGCGGCCTGGTGCGCGGCACCGGCGCCCAGCATGGCTTCGCCCTTGACTCCGTGGAGTTTCCATTTGATACGTGCGTCATCCAGATTGAAGCATTCGGCCAGGCCGGACAGCATGTCCTCACCTGTTTCGGCGTCCATTACGGCAAATTTCAGGGAAGAGCTACCGCAGTTAAGGATCAATACCAACTTGCTCATGTTCTACATCTTCCTGTGCTTCGGCTTTATGCCGACAGTGTCGTGTCATCCAACATGGATGGGATTCCCCTGCCGGGGGCGTTATGGTCGCAGGAAAGTGCGCCCAATTTTTCAAACTGTCTGGCGCCGACCGCCAACTCTGGGCCTGGCGCGCTCATCCTTTCAAACTCTCTGGCGCCGACCTTTCGGCAGGCACTCTCGTCGAATCATCGATTCGGGACGGACCGAGCGGCGGCCCTGCCGTGGCGGGTGCCCGAGCACCCGGCGCTGCCGCTCAGACCGAGGTCAGCAGCGACTGGTGGACCTTGACAACCAGCTTCTTCACCAAGCCCGGGGTGGTCAGGGTACAGAGAGGGCGATGCAGTTCTCCCGGCCAGAAGATGGCAAAGTCGCCGGGCTGCAACGCCAGATAACTGGTCTGGTCGTCATCGACGAACCAGAGATCGGGGTGGGGATGATCGGCGCCGTCGCTCACATAGGCATGGGGCCCGACGCCGATCCACTCCTCCCCCCGCAGCAGCAGCTGGATGTCCAGATACTGCTCATGAAACTCGCCGCGGCGATCCGCGACCGGCTCGGTCAGCGCCTCGCTCACCAGGCAGAACAGCTTGAGGCCGTCGATCTCCTGCTTGCCAAGCGGCGCCTCACGCCAGTGGGCAAGGCTCTTCACCACCTCGGCCATGATGCGGGCCAGGGGCGCGGGCAAGGGGGTGCGTTGCAAGGTATCCAGACTGCCGGTGATCATGGGGTTCGCATCCTTAGGTATATCTGCCGTCTATCTTTGTCCATCAATGAAAAAGGACCCCTAAAGGTCCTTATTCAGCGTCGTCTGCCATCCGTGCAGACTCGAAAAGCGCCTTATCCATCTTGTTGGCGCCGGGTCACTGTTGCACAGTCGCCCGCCCCTTGCCAAGAGATACCCGCTCATTCACCCGATGATCGTACCAGTTGAAACAATATTATTCACTACTCCATTGCCACCGACTTTGACCAGACGCAAAAACGGGAGCATCTGCTCCCGTTTTTTTCACCGAATCGGCGTCATTCAAACCTTGCTGGCGTTCTCCACCGGCTTGGCGTACATGGCACGCCAGATGGCCTTGTGCTCTTCCGGCACCTCCGACTGACGGGTCAGGAAGGCGGTCTGCTCTATGGTGCTGGCCTTGCCGGGCACATCTGCGGCCAGGTAGTTGCCCGGGAAGAGGCGGTAGCTGCTCCAGATCGCCTTGTCGATCAGCGCGGCCAGTTCGTCCGGATCGCTGAAGCCCTCTGTGATGGGGGCACCGAAGGAGACGTGTACCCGCCCCTTCTGGCCGACGATGCCAGCGACTATGCTCTCGATGTCCTCGAACTCGCCCTTCTCGTAGCTGCCGTTGACCGACTTCTCGTAGAGCTCCCGCGCCTTGGCCTTGTCGGTGGGGTCCAGCTCGTAGCTGATGCTCACCGGCACTATGTTGAGGCTGCGCATGTAGTCGACGAAGTCGATCTTCTGCTTCTTGCCGTCCACGTAGAACATCTTGAGGATGGCCGGATCCGTCTTGTCGTCCCCGTTCTTGGCGCGCCCTTCCTTCTGGGCGATCCAGATGGAGTGCCCCTCGTGGACCGATTGCCCTATGTAGGCAGACAGCTCGCCGAGGGCCTTCATCATCTCCCGCGGCCCCTTGGCGGAGCGCTTGACGATGAAGCTCTTGTTGAGCTTCATCAGCTCGGTGGCGCAGGGCTTGCGCAGCAGGTTGTCACCGATGGCGATGCGCACTGTGTCGAAGCCATGGGTGTGCAGCCCCCAGTTGACGAACGCCGGATCCATGGCGATGTCCCTGTGGTTGGAGACGAACAGATAGCCCTGCTCCTTCTTCAGATGCTCTAGGCCGGAGAAGCTCACCCCCTGGGTGGAGGTGGCGATCATGCGGCTCATGTAACGGGTCACCCCCATCTGCACCTGATGAACGGTACTGACCTTCGCCCACTTGTGGCGCAGGAACTGGCGGATCAGCGGGCGAATGGCCCAGCCCAGCCAGCTCATCAGGGAACCGAAACGGTATTTGGCGATGGCGCCGATAAACTCGTCATCCTGGATCAGCCGCTCGATGGCAGCCGGCACTTCGTCATCGCGATAGGGGCGAATGTCCGCGAATCTATCTACTTCTGTCACAATGTCAGCCTTGCATGTATGGAGTCGCGACCAGCTGCTGCTGGCCGGGAAAATTCAGGGCGCAATTTTACACGCTTTTGGGGTCAGGGGTATGAGAGGCATACAGATAGTGCGATCTTGCCGTGAAAAAGCCGAGAGAACCTGGGTAACCAGGATCCTGGACGGCCTGCGCCGACGGCTTGGCGAGGGGCTGGCCCCGCCCGGAGAAAGCCACCGACTCCTCAACCGGCCGGATTGAGCAGCGCGGTGAGGACGTGGTCCTCCCAGCGGCCGTTGATCATCAGATAGTCCCGGGCATAGCCTTCCCGCTCGAACCCGAGACGCGCCAGCAGAGCGCCGCTGCGCCGGTTCACCGGCATGTAGCTCGCCATGATGCGGTGCAGGTCGCGCTCCCGGAACAGGTAGTCGATGCCGGCGGTCACCACCTCCTGCATCAGCCCCTGCCCCTCATGGGCCTGGTCGATGGCATAGCCCAGATGGCATGCCTTGAACATGCCCATCATGATGTGGGTGAAGTTGCAGGTGGCGAGCACCCGCTCCCCTTTGGGATCGAGCGCCACCAGTTGCACGGCGCTGCCGTCGAAAAACTGGCCGTAACCGTCGCGCAGCCGCCCCTGCCAGTGACCCAGGGTGTAGAAGCTCTCGTCCCGTCTCGGCTCCCAGGGCTGCAGATGGGTGCGGTTGCGCAGGTAGAAATCCAGCATCAGCTCGGCCCGCTCCGGGGGAAGGACGGTCAGCCGGGTGCGGGCCGTGGTGATATGGGGCAGGGTCAGCACTGTGCCTCCCCATGCTGGCCAGGCATGGCGCCAGCGACCTGGCAGGGCCTGGACCCCATCAGTGATCCCTTTCCCGCAGCCTGAGCCAGTCATCCCGCAGCAGACCGTAGTGGACGTGATCCACCACCCTGTCCGCCAGCCGCTCCGCCCGCCGGGTGATCCCCTCCTGCTGCATGCCGAGCCGCTCGCACACCGCCCGGCTGGGCTCGTTCTCCAGCGCGGCGCTGATCTCCACCTTCTCCATCCCCATCTCCTCGAAGGCGTGATGGATCAGGGCCTGACAGGCCCGGGTGATGATGCCGTTGCCCTGCCAGCGCTCCGCCAGCCAGTAGCCGATGCTGACCTTGGCCAGCCCCTGATCGATCTGGTTGTAACCGATGACACCCACCACCTCCCCCTGATACTCGATGGCGGTGGTCAGCCCCTCGCCCCGGGCAAATTTCTCGATGGCGTGGCGAATGAAGGTGGCGCTGTCAGAGGGCTGCTGGATATGGGGCACCCAGGGCAGCCACTGGGAGAGATAGTCGCGATTACGCTGGCAGAGGCGAAAGAGTTCGCTGGCCATGTCGGGTTGCAGGAACAGGAGCGCCAGCTCGTCATCCAGTTGCCATGAAAACATTGCTCCTCCCCCGCCTTTGGTCCGGCACCCGCCGTCATGGGAGCCAATGTAGTCAATCAATCCCTTGTTTGCCAAGGACTTTCGGTGCCTTTCACCGGCAGGCAATCCCCATATGGATGTGCCCATTTGGGCACTATTTTCAGCCTTGCAGCAATCAGCCCTTTCATTGGCACAAGTCACCAGATTAATGACGACTTTCAGCAGCCACGGATGGAAACAGTCAGATCTGCTACGCCTTTATGCTGCTCTGTCACAAATGACAGGCAGTTATTTCAGACCGGCGCACTAGTGTAAGAGCGCCGGGCAACGGACCCGGCGTGTAATCTTCATCGACTAAGGAAAGACGAGATGAACAAAGTCTATTTGGCCGTCATGCTGGCCTGCTGGGGAAGCGCCGCCATGGCGGCAGAACAGGTGGAAGTGAACCAGGTCTCCGACCTGCCCGGCGCGGTGAGCGGCGCCGCCAGGATCGGCGCCCTCCCCGCAGGGGATGGCGAGTTTCGCAAGGTGCGGGCAGTGACGCTGCCCAATGGCCAGCAGCGGATACGCTATGAGCAGACCTGGCAGGGCATTCCGGTGTGGGGCCAGGTGCTGGTGGCCGATCAGGCCCTGGGGGGCCAGGTCAACCAGGTGTCCGGCACCATGCTGCGCAAGATCGATGCCGACCTGACGGGCCCGGCCGTCGCCCTCTCTGCCAGCGACGCCGCCCTCAAGGCCCGCAGCGGCGCCAAGGGGAGCAACGAACAGGTCAAGCTGTTCGTGATGCAGGATGAGACCGGCCAGGCCAGGCTGGTCTATCTGGTCTCCTGGCTCGCCGCCAGCAAGGAGCCGAGCCGCCCCTTCGTGATGATCGACGCCCAGACCGGCAGCGAGCTCAAGCGCTGGGAGGGGATCAACCACAAGGACGCCACAGGCCCGGGGGGTAACGTCAAGACCGGCAAGTACTTCTATGGCGCCGATTTTGGTCCCCTCAAGGTGGATGACAGCTGCCGCATGAGCAGCACCAACGTGGACACCATCAACCTCAACCACGCCACCAGTGGGGGGGCGGTGCACCAGTTCAGCTGCCCGGAGAACACCGTCAAGGAGATCAACGGCGCCTACTCCCCCCTCAACGATGCCCACTACTTCGGCAACGTGGTATTCGACATGTACCGCAACTGGTACAACACGGCGCCGCTCAGCTTCAAGCTCAAGATGCGGGTGCACTACAGCCGCAACTACGAGAATGCCTTCTGGGACGGCAGCCAGATGACCTTCGGCGACGGCGCCACCACCTTCTACCCCCTGGTGAGCCTGGACGTGGCGGCCCACGAGGTGAGCCACGGCTTCACCGAGCAGAACTCGGGCCTGGTCTACTCCGGTCAGTCGGGCGGCATCAACGAGGCCTTCTCCGACATGGCGGGGGAAGCGGCAGAAAACTACATGAAGGGCAGCAACGACTGGCTGGTGGGGGCCCAGATCTTCAAGGGCAACGGCTCCCTGCGCTACTTCGAGGATCCGACCCGGGACGGCAGCTCCATCGGCCATGCCAGCGATTACTATGACGGCATCGACGTGCACCACAGCTCCGGGGTCTACAACCGCGCCTTCTACCTGCTGGCCAACACCAGCGGCTGGCAAACCCGCAAGGCATTCGAGGTGTTCGTGCTGGCCAACCGCCTCTACTGGGGCCCCAACACCAGCTTCGACCAGGGCGCCTGCGGCGTGACCAGGGCGGCCACCGATCTCGGCTACAGCCTGAGCGACGTGGCGGCTGCCTTCAGTGCGGTCGGGGTCAACGCCAGCTGCGGCGCCACGCCCCAACCGGGCAACGTGCTGCAAAACGGGGTCGCCGTGACCAATCTCACCGCCACCAAGGGGGGCAAGCTGAACTACACCATCGAGGTGCCCGCCGGCAGAAGCCAGCTGGTGGTGACCAGCAGCGGCGGCAGCGGGGATGCGGATCTCTACGTGAAGTTCGGCAGCGTGCCGACCAGCAGCAGCTATGACTGCCGCCCCTACAAGAGCGGCAACGCCGAGACCTGCACCCTGAACTCGCCCAAGGCGGGCACCTGGCACGTGCAGTTGAGCGGCTTCAGTGCCTTCTCGGGGGTGAGCCTCAAGGCCAGCTACTGATCCCGAATGTCAGTGAAGGGAGAGCGCCGGACTTGTCCGGCGCTTTTTTTTCATGCGGGCTTGCCCGACCAGCGCCGGGCCAGGGTGCGCGCCGCCTCCAGCACCCGCTCCTTGGCGGGATTGGGCCGCTTGCCGCTGCGCCAGGCCATCATCACGTCCCAGTGATCCGGCGGCAGATCCGTCACATCCAGTTTCACCAGCCGGCCAAACTCCAGATCCCGGGTGATGGCGAGCGCCGGCATCAGGGTGATGAAGCCATGCTCCAGCGCCAGCTCCCGCGCCGCACTGGCGGGCTGGATGGCGTGCAGCGGACTCGCCACCTGGCGCAGCAGCCGCAGCTGCAGGATCAGCTCGTCACAGCCGGTGCCCCACTGCTGGGGGGCCAGCCGCTCGTTGGCGATGTCCTGCAGGGTCAGCCCCTGCCGTCCGGCCAGCGGATGGGTGGCACAGGCCACGGCGATGATGGGGGAGCGATAGAGCAGCTCGAGCTGGATGCCCGCGATGGCGGGACACTTGAGGATGAAGCCGACGTCTGTCTCGCCGGTCAGCAGCTCCTGCATGATGACGCCGGAGTGATCCGTGCTGCAGCGGATCTCGAACGCCTCGTCCACCAGGGCCAGCAGCAGGGGACCAAACACCACAGTGGTCAGGGAGGGGAGACAGGAGAGCCGAATCCGCGGCAAGGCGGGCGCCCCCTGCATCGCCAGTCGCCCCCCCTCCAGGGCACTCAACGCACTGGTGGCCGCCGGCAGGAACTGCTCGCAGGCCGGTGTGGGGGTGGCGCCACGGCGGTGACGGCGGAACAGGGACTGACCCAGCTCCTGCTCCAGCACGGCGATCCGCTGGCTCACCATGGGTTGTGACCAGCCGCGAATGGCCGCCACCTTGCTGAAGCTGCCACGGTTGGCCACATCCAGCAGCAATTGCAAATCATCGAGTGTCACAGCCATAACCAAATCCAATATGAAATATAGCCAGTTGTCGGCTACCACTATATCTGGAGCCCCACCAGAATAGCAGCATCAATCGTCGTGAAATGGCAGAACGCCAGCGAGTCAGGGACTTATCGTCGCCCTTGGCTCTGTTTGGTGACGGCGCCATTCGGATAATGAGTACACAACAAATAATGTCATCGAAGCAAGCAGGGGTATAAGGGTCATGGTGGAGCGGGCGAGGCGGTTGGGGCGGTGGTTCTTGGCATTGGATTCCCTCTTGGTGATCCTGGGGTTCTTCGTGGTGATGCCCATGATAAGCCTGCGATTCGTGGATCAGCTTGGCTGGGCCGCCGGTGTGGTCGGGCTGGCGCTGGGGCTGCGTCAATTGACCCAGCAGGGGCTGGGGGTCTTCGGCGGCTCCCTCGCCGACAAGTTCGGGGCTCGCCCCCTCATCGTCTGCGGCATGTTGCTGCGGGCGCTGGGCTTTGCCAGCCTGGCCTATGCCCAGAGCGGGCTGGAACTCATCGTCTCCTGCATCATCTCGGGGCTCGGCGGCTGCCTGTTCGATCCCCCCCGCGCCGCCCTGGTGATCAAATTCACCCGCCCGCGGGAGCGCGGCCGCTACATCTCCCTGCTGATGATGCTGGAGAGCGCCGGCGCCGTGGTGGGGGCCCTGCTCGGCAGCTGGCTGCTCAACTTCGACTTTGAATATGTCTGCCTGCTGGGGGCCGGTCTGTTCGTCTGCGCCGCCCTGTGCAACCTGCTGATCCTGCCCCCCTACAAGCTCTCAGTGCGGCCGACCCCGATCCGGACAGGCCTCGGCCAGGTGCTGGCGGACAAGGCCTTCTGCCGGCTGGTGCTGATCTTGAGCGGCTACTATGCGCTCTGGGTGCAGGTGATGCTGATCTTCCCCATCCTGGTCAAGCAGATGGCGGGCAGCACCACGGCGGTGGGCTGGATGTATACCCTGGAGACCGCCATCTCCCTGGCCCTGCTCTACCCCCTTGCCCGTTACGGCGAGCGCCACTTCAAGCTGGAGAACCGCCTGATGGCGGGGGTGCTGCTGATGACGGCGGGCATCGGGCTGGTGGCCTTTGCCACCACCTTGCCTGCTGTCTTCCTGCTGCTCGCCTGCTTCTATCTCGGCATCGTCATCGCCGAACCGGCGCGGGAAACCCTGATGACCAAGCTGGCCCAGCCGGGGGCGCGCGGCAGCTACATGGGCTTCAGTCGCCTTGGTCTGGCGCTGGGTGGCATGACGGGTTACGTGGGGGGCGGCGCCCTGCACGACTACGCCATGGCCCAGGGCCAGCCCTGGCTGCCCTGGCTGGTGCTCGGCACCGTCGGCGTCACCACCCTGCTGCTGCTGGTGAACTGCTTTCAGCGCGATTCCCGCCTGGCCCAGGTCAATGCCTGATCCTTGAGCACCCAATGCGGATGACCTCGGGGCGCCCCTCGTTCGAGGTGGCGCCCTTTTTTATATGCGGCAACACAGGACCGGCGCCCCCTCCATTTTGCTGTCCCCTCTTTCCCCCATCCCACAGACCGAATGACGCACATAAAAAAAGCGGCAGATTGCTCTGCCGCTTTGTGTCCATCTTGCTGGGTTACTTGTCGATATCCAGCAGATTGTTGTTCAACATGTAGTCGATGACCTGGTTGGCCGTGGATCCCGATCCCCCGGTCAGAGTGTCGAAGGTGTGATTCACCAGCACTATCTCCTGGGTCACAGGTGCCGCGCTGCTCTCCTTCACCTGCAGGTGCACCCCTTCGCTGTCCTGGAACACAGAGAGCAGGCTCTTCAGGGAGCTCTGGTTCTTGCTGCCATCGCTGTCGAGCAGGTCGCTCAGATCCAGCTTGTCCCCTTCCGACTTGCTGAAATCGACGACATAGTCCTTGGCAACTGAGCCTGCGACCGTATCCCCCTTCAGCCAGGTGAAGGTATCGGATCCCGCATCCCCCTTCAGGATGTCGTCGCCACCCCCACCGATCAGGATGTCGTTGCCCAGCCCGCCACTCAATATGTCGTTGCCAGTACCGCCGTACAGGGTGTCGTTGCCGCTGCCACCACTCAACACGTCGCTGCCACTCTCGCCAAACAGGGTGTCGTTGCCGCTGCCACCGAACAGGATGTCGTTGCCGGCGCCGCCATACAGGAAGTCGTCACCGCCCTGACCGAACAGGATGTCATTGCCATCCCCGCCGTAGAGGGTATCGCCCTTGTCGTTGGTCGACGACTGATCGAACTCGCTGGCGTGCTCCGTGATATAGGAATGCACCTGGGCATCGGTCACCGACCCGGCCCCCAGCTTGCCGCCCACATACTGCTTGATGGCCGCATAGCCTTCCCCGCTGATACCGGTGAAGCGTACCGCGTCGCCAAACAGGATGTCGTCGCCCGCACCGCCATCCAGCCTGTCGGCACCGGGCAGGTTGCTGACCGGCGTCCCCAGGATGGCATTGGCCAGATCGGAGGCAGACACATTGGACTGCACGACCTTATCGCTATCAAACAGTTTGAGAATATCGCTCGATACCCCGCTGCCGATCCCGATGGCCGCCAGCACCACATTGTTTGCCTCCAGCAGCGGCAGCACATCCAACGCATTGTTCTTTGCCGTGCTGTTAGTCGACCCCGAGTTGTAATTGGTTGAGATCTCGAAGGTGCCATCCCCTTGTGCCTTGATCTTGCCGATGCTCTGGGAACTCCAGTTACCACGCCAGTTTTGTGACCACTGCTTGACGTTGCCGCTGGCATCCACAATCACCTGCTGTGTGCCCCCGATGTTGGCGTAGAAGGCCACTCCCGGTACGTAGTTGTTGACGTCGACAAAGGTATCCAGACCTTCCTGGGTCGTGGTGTTCACAACCGGATTGGTCTCTTCGTTGTAGAAGTAGGAGTTCGGTGCCCCATCAGTGATGAAATAGGCCTGATTCTTCGCATTAGTGTTGTTCTTGGCCACGTCGCTGCTGAACCAGTTGGAGGTCGCCTTGAGCGGATCCTCGTAGTTGGTCAGCCCGGCGTCACCATCCATGTTGGCCAGTACATCACCCAGCAGCTTCAACGCATTGGGATCTTTGAGATCCACGCTGACGGAGCGATTGACCTGAGTATCAAAATCGACCAGGAAGACGTTGACCTTGCCCGCCGCATCCTTACCCGCGCTCGCCTGGAGCTCTTTGAACACCTGGGTCAGCTGATCCCTGATGGTCTTCATCGCCGACGAACCGATACTGCTCGAGGTGTCGATCATAAAGGCGAGGTTGTAGTTCTGGCCCGGCAACATCACGCTGCCGTCGAGATCCCCCACCACGATATTGTGCTCGCTGCCATAGGTCCGGTTCTGGTCCCCCGGCTCCCCTTCGGTGGCGTTGAAGTAGCTCAGGCGGATGCTGTCTTCGTCGCTGGCGGTACTGGTCAGATCGGTCCCGACCTCCTTCGCGACGACATCGATCTTGAGGTTGACCAGACCCGCCTTGTCACCCGGTACCCGCAGGGTCAGGCCACTCAGGTTCAGATCCAGGGCATTGCTGCTCCACAGCTTGTCTGACGCGGTGAAGGTCAGCTTGCCATCGTCACCGACGGTACCAAGCAACTGGCTGCCCTTGTAGAGCTCGGAGCCTTTGGGCATGCCGCTCAGCACCAGGCTGTCGAACACCTCGCTGCCATCCCTGTCGGTGAGGGAGGCCGTCAGCTCGACCGGGTAATCCACCTTGGTCGGCGGGACCAGGGTCAGCTCACCCGTGGTCTGGTTGATCTGGTAGATGCCGTCGGCGAACTGGACATATTCCATGTCGTGCAGGGCCTTGGTCACCCCGACGCCCCGCTCGGACACGACGAAGTCGAACCACTTGTCGTTGTTCGAGTAGCCCTCGCCCTTCTTGATGGAGTAGTCGGCACGATTACCAGGCAGCACGGCGATATCCGTGCCAGTCCCGCCATAGAGACCGTCATTACCAAGGCCGGACACCAGGATGTCGTTGCCTTCACCGCCGTAGAGGGAATCGCCCTGGATGGCATCACTGCCCACCAGGATGTCATTGCCCTGATTGCCGACCAGGCTGTCGCCGCCCCCCTTCTGGCTCACGATGTAGTCGTTACCGCTGGAGCCATTGACTTGATCCTGCCCAGAGGAGCTATCGGTCAGGGTCTTGGTGATCCCGAGGGCGCCCTTGTCGAAGCTGCCTGACTGGAACTGGCCCGTGGTGATCCCCGCGCTCGGGAAGCTCAGGTTGTAAAGGGGAATGCCGTTGCCCACCAGACTCAGGTTGACGGTCGGCTTGTCGGCCACCGCCGTCACATCGATCACCAGCTTGCTGCCGTTGCTGAGGTTGGCACCGTCGCTTATCTGATAGCCGATGCTGGCATAGTCGCCCTTCATATTGCCGGCCAGGGCGCCATTTCCGTTGGCGGCATTGGTACTCGATTCATTCAAACCGGGCACGAAGCGCAGATGGCCCGCATTCACCTCGGCGTAGGAGATGAGGGATCCGGTTTGCACCGCAACCCACTGCCCCGCCGCATTGAGGTATTCGAGGGTGCCGTTCAGGGGCAGGGTGTTGATCTGCACCCCGAGATCGGTCGCGGCCTGATCGTCGCTGGCACCAAACTGGGCCCAGGTCAGCACCTGGGGCTTGTCTTCCTGCCCGGCACTATGGCCCCCGGCCGCCGTCGGCGCCCGATCGTTGTCGACGATAGTACCTGTGCCGCTCTGGCCACCTATGGTCACCGAGAGGGTCTCGTTTGCCTCGACCAGACGATCGTTCACCGTCGGTATGGTCACGGTGAAACCGGAAACCCCGGCTGGCACAGTGATCTTGCCGGTGGTGCTGTTGTAGGTCACCCCGTTGCTGAACTGGGCAGTCCCCCAATCCAGGTTGGATGCGGGATTGCTGCCGTTGCCCCTGATGGCGAAGTCATATTGCGTCGCCTCCTGGGTCGCGTCGGACAGGGTCACCGTATGTTCCAGGCTACCGCCTTCGGTCACGCTGTCGACAGAGATCCCCTGAACGATAGGCGTAAAGAGCGGCTTGGTGGCAAACGACCCGATACTCACATCCCCATCGCCATCCGTCACCTGGATCCGGAAATCGATGTCGCCATCTCCCTGGGGCTTGGACATGTTCTGGTACTGGAAGAACTCCCACTTGCCGGTGGCCGGGGTGAACTCCAGCCGGAAAACAAGGTTATCGCCCGCATCCTTGCCGAGCAGGGTGTTGACCCCGCTTGAGCTGATGGTGACCAGGGAACCCGCGGCAGTCCGCAGGCCACTCTCGAAGGCGTTCGGATCCAGCACCAGTGCCATGGAGCCCTTGCCATCCGCACCCCACTGCGGCGTCACAGTGCCGGAGCCATAGGCGATGGCCTGCGCCGTGTCGGCACCGAGGAACTCGATGCTCTTCACCGTCAGATCGCTGTTATCCTGGGTGTTGGTGTTGCCGTTGTTGGTCGCCTTGATCACCATGGTATCGAAGCCACCCTGCTGCACCTGGAAGTTCTGGTTGAACTCCCCGCCTGCCGCCGTCGAGCTGAATACCAGGGTATTGATCAGCACACCGCCGCGATAGAACTCGACGACCCCGCTCTCCAGCTCGCCGCCAAACATCTGGCTGAACTTGATGTTGGCACCATAGGCGACCTTGCCCGCATCCAGCTTGATGACCAGCTGCTCGGAGGCAGAGGTGCCATCGGCGAAGTGACGGAAGTCGATCTCGTTGGCGATGTTGTGATAGGGCCCCTTCTCGCTGGCCACACCGAGCCCGGCGCTGGAACCGTTCACATCCGCACCCTTGAGTGTCGAATCCTTGTCCGAGGTGAAGCCCAGGGCACTGATGGTGAAGCCCGTCATGTCCAGGGTCGAATGGTTGCCACTGAACTGGGTCAGATCGAAGAACCCGGTCAAGGTGTTCGGGATATTGGTCTTGGCGACGGACACGGCGTCGGCATTGCCAGCGATGGGGGAGTCATCCTCGATGCTGACATCCAGCTTGTCCTTGGTGCTGCCGCTGCCATCGGAGACCTCCACATCCAGTTGGAACGACAACTTGTCTTCCCGAGTGGTATCAGCGTGATCGAGCGGGCCCTTGAGGGTCACCTCATAGGTCCAGTCCCCCTTGCCACTGGCATTGGGCGCGGTCAGTTTGACCTCGACCACAGCCTTGTAATCGGCGCCGCCTAAGGTGCCCGTGTATCCGACCAGCGTCTTGCTACCCGCACTCCAGCTCCACTGGACCTGAGCACCACCGGATGTCAGCCCGGTCGGCCCGTTCAGGGAGATGTTGAGGGTGCCGCTGTCGATGTCGCCCACCGAGAGGGTACCGGAGGCCTTGATGGCGTTGGTGGTATCCGGGTTGCCGACTGTGTCGGCAATGCCGTTTGCCAGCCCCTCTTCGGAGACGGCAGCTCCGTTGGAGATGGTCAGCGTCGGCAGATCGTTGACCGCATCCACCCTGATGGTCACGGTTGCTGGGCTCGCATCCACGGCGCCGTCGTTGTCCACCGCCGCATAATTGAAGCTGGTGTTGCCGTTCCAGTTGGCATTTGGAGTGAAGGTGAGCTTGCCGGCGTCCGCCACCGCAATACTCTGATCCACCGTCACAGCCACCCCGTTCAGATATAGGATGCCGTTGGCCGGCAGGCTCTTGATGGTGAAACTCATCACACTGCCATCGATGTCGCTGCCACTGAGGGTCGGGATGGCGATGCTGGCTGCATCTTCCAGACCGTTTGCCTGCTTGTTCGCCGTCTCCGGCGCTTCATTCAGGATCTGAGCGTTGTCGCTGCCCGGAAGAGATACGTTACCCGCCTTGTCGGTCTGGGTCGCCGTCACCGTCAACGACTTGCCATTGGCCGGGGTCGTCTCCGTCCAGCTGATGGTGCCGTTCTGATAGCCGTAGCTCTTGCCATTACTTGCCAGCAGGGTGCCATCGGCTTTGAGCATCAACTGGACAGTGCTGTTCACCCCGCCATTGTTGATGGTCAGCGTCACCTTGCCACCCGCAGCCAGGTCGGCGTGATTGATCCCTGCGCGTACCTGGATCTGATCATTGCCGATCTCGGTCTTGGTCAGCAGCTGGTCGTTGTTGACATCGTCCACTATGACCACGGTTGGGGCGCCAGCCGCCTGGGTGTCGACGCTGTAGCCCTCGGTATCGGTCACTGTGGTGCTGTTGCCAGCCGCGTCGGTGGTGGTGACCTTGGCGTCGATGGTCTTGTTGCCATCGGCCACCAGGTCCGCCCCCGGTACCTTGATGCTGAAGCTCTTGTCTGCCAGCACCAGACCGGTGAAGGGCTTGCCGTTGACCGTCAGGGTGACGGTGTCACCCACCTTCACGTCACCGCCCACAGTCCCGGTCACG